>CAVSBO010000019.1:0-12695 GCA_963726195.1 Candidatus Thorarchaeota archaeon | reverse complement strand
GCAATAGCCAGAGCTTCGAGCATGACACAACTGGAACTCTTCAATTCATCCCTCTTCAGGGCGCGATTTTCACGGGGGCAGGCTTGGTCGTAGACGTTGACTCTCCGGGCACGAAGTGCGCCTACGTCCACTTGCCAGTAGGACTGAATGGACTATTCTAAATCGCCTCAAGTAACAGCATATCGTTTCCCAACTGCGAAGACTGGCACTACAGAAAAAGAGGCACCCACAGTAAAGCACCACAATCCAAGGTCTCTCTTGGACTTGAGGCTCGATGGTCCGACAACAATCGCGTGGCTCGGGGTTTACACAGATTCACAAAACTCGCGAGCACGGAGCAACAGGTCTCTTGGCGGCTGAGCGAGCGTGAGACAAATATAGAAGTGTCTTACAACGGTTGTCAAGCAGAGGGGTTGAATTGTCGAATAGAGGACGACCTCGTCACTACAAATATTCCCACTTTAAGAAAACAGACAAGCTCATGGCATTCCTAAACGATTTGCACAGGGGGCCACCCCTTGATATTATAGAGAATGACAGCCTAGATGCGCAGGGATTCACGGGTTGGACTGAGTATTCCCAAATGAGTTTCCTTCTGAAGAACCTAGGCCTAATAGACAAAGAATGCAAGACCACCAAGACCTATCATGATTATCGGACCTATACTAAACCAAAGAATCGAAAGGCCTTCCTACAGGTGCTCGTGAAGAAATGCTACCCCGACATATTCAAGCAGACCAACATGGCTTGGACAATGCAGCCGGCACAGCTAAAGAGACTATTTACGAATGCACATTCTCCGAAGACCAGAACTTCTCTGAAGCCAGAAGTGGTCAATGATATGGCAGACGTCTTCTTTACTCTGTGTACATTTTGTAAGCACGAAGAAAGAGATGATGCAGACACCAAGGCGCTCAAAGAGGGTCTCGAAAGTGTTGCTCGTTCAATATCGCCTCAGGAGGAAGATCAACTGCGCCAGTCCATATTCTGCTTCAGTATCGAGGCATACAAAGCAGCCGTCGTCGTAGGCTGGACAGCCATAGTCCATTATTTAGGATGTTACCTGTTCACGGACGGTTTCGAGCAGCTGAAGAAATGCAAATTGCCTATCATGGCTCGAGGAAAGAAGGTTAGATTTAGGGTCAACGACCTAACCGCCCTTCTTGAGAAACATACAGACGAAGCAATCGTCGAAGCTGTCAAAACAACGTATCAAGCGAAAACCAACAAGCTCTTGGATAAGAACCTGCCAACGGATTTGACAAATCTGCGCAAGCAGAGGAACGAATGCGCACATGCCTCTGCGAACAACCCGACACGCGACATCGCCAAATCATTCTTTCTGACTTGTTACTCCGTAATCAAGAAGCTGGACAAGAAGAGGGTAGAGCAATTCTATGCCGCAAAAACGTCGGTCTCGCCGGCACTCAAGAAGACCCTATTGGATTCTGGCTGCTCATGTCTTCAGCTGACGACACCAGCAACCTTTAGGCTCAAGGTCCGATTCGAGAGCCGAGCCATGATTATTCTTGAGTAACGGGCCTACTCAAATGACACAACTGTAAATCATCATGCCAACAGCGTTTAAGAGCAAAAGAGATTAGTGCGAACAACACCAACTAATCGTCTTCGGGAGTGCGGACTTTGCCCAACGTGACTAATGTGATTGAGCTTCTAGACGTTGAGTTCGATAAGCGTCTTCAAGACTTAACCAAAGAGAAGCTCGTTGAAATATGCAGCGCTTTAGTCTCGAATCTCGATAAGAAAGCTCTGACCGCGTTAATAACTGATGACCGCTTTTTCTCACTTACAGATATCGTGAATTGGTTGGATAAGAGGCAACCCGACATCCTCTTCAAGATACTCAATGAGCCATCCGCCGAGTCAGGTCTTAGACAACCCGTTTACAACTGGCTACGTGACCAAGGTCTATCTGTCAAGTATGAAATAGCCCTGCCCATGGGCGGGCGAGACCGGTCAGTCGATGTATGCGGCTTCAAGGGTGGGCTCCTATCGACCACGCTAATTGCTGTAGAGCTGAAGAGTGATCCAAGCAGGAGTGCCGTTGACAAGGCTTTTGCTCAGGCCAGGGACAATGCAAAGGGTGTTGATAAGTCATACATAGCCTTCTCCCCATACGTCTACCTGAAGTACTCAGAAGTAATCGAGAAAAGAGGTCCCTCGTACAAAGATGTGGGCATCCTAATCGCCGACTCAATGAGAGTGATTGTCACGGTTTCCGACCCCAAGGAGTCAAAGTTTGACGAAAAAGTGTACAAGTCTATCAAGATAGCGATGGAGAGTCAATAGAACCACTTTTGACGCCGCGTGTTGCATGTTCATCTGAAATCGGGTCAGGGCTCGGCAAGTCCTGTGCGTATGGTGTTGATGAGTTGATTATCGACAGCAGCAGAAGCAACTAGATTCTGCTAGCTCACACCATCACTCCTCCATAGTGAATGTGCATGAATTACTGGTCGCTGAAATGCTCTGAGGAGAGAGAAGGACAAGAATGAAGGAGACTCGGGATTCTCGGACACACCGAGGAAAAGGGCGAAATGACACTTTGTAATTCTATGAACCACTTCGGTCATCCGCTTCTTGTCTCTCACGTATAGGTCGTGCGGACATGGCCAATCTCATGCTCGATGATTACGGAGAACTTGGTTTTTCAGACTTGCAGCACGGACCGGTTCCAAAGGCGGTCGCCGCTGTACGGCGTCAAGTACATCTTGAAACGAACCGAAAAGCATTCATACAACTCCGTGTGGCAAAGAAGGAGTTATGGTATTTGGTGGACCGGCCCGCGCACACTTGTGCTTTTGCACATGTTAATGGGACTGTCGGTCAACAAACCAACGTCCTCAAAGTACAAGCTGAATCTCATCGAGAAACTCGAGAATGCCAATGCATTTTACTTTCATATATTGACAGACTTCTGGAATCTTGACCTTTCCACGAGGAGGCCTCTGTTCATCGGTCACGACCATCAACTCACGCTGTTTGGCGAGCGCCACAACATAAGGATCGGCAACCTCTTTTGTATTGTCGTAGTCAGCCAACTTCGGAAACCTGTTCACTATCTCTGTCACGATTCGCATTTGCGGTTCGTCAACAGGGACAAATAGTGCACGGCGTTCATTCACGTATTCAAGCAGCTCATCAGATTTCTGCTTGAGTTCCTCAAGCACCATTTCACTAGCTAGCAGCTCTCCACTTCGAATCACATCATCTAGTGTCCGCCAGAAGGATGGAAAATGACGAATGGGATACATGAATTTCCACGGATTAATCATGGCTGATGTATCGAAGCTATATCCCATCGATTCTACGACACCCTCTCTTCAAGCACCCTCTCCAGAGACGACAGGTGCTTTAAATCCATGCTCAGAAGTTCCGAAACGTCGGTTGGGCCTAGGGCACCTCCATGAAAAGCCTCCAGAACCATGGAAGTAAATGTACGTCCCTCGGTGCGCAAGACCATCTCATGTACTGGTTCGCCCCAAGGTTCCTGCCTAGGAATACGCGTTCGCTGCTGCCACTCCTCGCGTTTCGAACGATAGAAACCATCAGTTGTACGCCCGAGGAAAAGGAGACGCCGAAGGACTACTTCTCTGCTTACCTTGAATCTAGAGGCAAGTTGCAGGAGGTCAGTCTCAGTCCAAGACTCTTCGCGTCCATGTTCTCATCACTTCGACGGTGGCTAGCAGAGGATGAGAAGGAACCAGAGCAGCCCCTGCAACATGATTGCAAAACGCCTCAATGGAGCGAGCCTTTTCTTCTCCAATCGTTTTTTCATCACGAATCTCGCACACACTCGAGTCGGCAATCATAACATGGCATAGTTCATGGAGCAAAGTGAAAGACCTAGGTCCGGGGTCGTCCTTCCGGTTGACGGCGATTACGGGAAATAGCTTCGCGCCCATGGAGAATCCACGCATTTCCTCTAGGCCCACCTTGGTAATCTGAAAGACTAACACACCGTTATTCTCGACCGATTGACGCCAGTAATCGAATGCTTTGTGGGCACTAAGCCCGATGGGAAACCTATCAGAGACATGTAATAAATCTCGAACCTGTTGGCCCAATCTCTCAGGATCAGAATCTAATGTGGCGGACCCTACTAGTTGCCAATCGAAACTGGGTCCAAAGTCAGCGATTTCAATTGCAGCTTCTCTCTTTTGGTAAATTCTCCGTATCTCTAGGCGAAGTCTCAGGTGATAGCGGTTCATTTGTGTGCTCCACACTCCGTCTGAATTCTGGAACAGCCAATGGCATGGGCCTCTTGAGGAGGAAAAGGCGGCCGTCGGTCGCCGATAGACCTGTGCGGCTTTCTTCAGCTTCGGGACAGTAATCCGCTGAATGCCAAGCTCAATATCCTTCAGCTTCTCGGGTGATAGATGAATGCTCTTGGCGGCCTGTTCGACAGTAAGCCCTCTCTCTTCTCTTGCCCAGACGAGCATGTCAGGGTTGATTATGGCTGGTCTTCCCCTAGACATCTCAGTGTCTCCTCAAGTGACTGAGCACATGCATCCACATCATCGCAGTGTTGTTGATATCCCTTTTCTCCACACACATCTTCTTAGGATTCAATTTGAACCTTATGCTCGCAATTCTCACTAGTCCGGATTTCTCTTAAGGTCATAACTCCAGACATCCTAGTAGAACACCTAGTACCACTTATGTGGCTAAGGGGCACATCGAAACAGAAAACCGAATAACCTAAGAAGACTTTGCCACGAATAGCGAATCGTGTGTGCGGAGCTGAGAATACCGAAACCCTCGTGACCTTTGACAAGGCTTGTGGAAACGCTACTGCAGGCCTCTTCTTGCCACAGAAAAGCATGCTGCTGACTAGACACCAAGACAGGCATGTCTGTTTGCCTTTCGTATTCAGGCCACTTCGTTTCCGCCGAAAGACACAGGGTACGCGGGGACCAGCTGCGTACAGTCCTTATCTCAGGACTCACAGAATCGCCCTGAAATCGGCGAACATGCATCACTTTACACGGCGGCTGGTCGCGATCTCGTGGTCTTCTTGCCTTTCGTGCTTCTTCATCAAACGTTCCAGTTCTCTCTTGTAAGCGGGAGACTTCTCATGTTCAGGAATGAGGTAAATCCACAACTCACGCTTGCCGCCTTCCGCACTGAAGTAGTAAGACACTCTATCCTCGATGCTGGGAATCTCAGAAACGTCAAACCCCTGTTGGTGGAGCACCTTGAGCGCGTCCTCCTCTCGTATGGCACCGATTCGTTTTGATGAGTTGCTCTTGTAGAGAATCCTCAAGAGAGCAGATTGCTCTGGGGAAAAACCAGCCAGCGTGCGTCTCGCCTTGTCATCGAGAAGCTTCAGATGCCACTCGGGCTTACCTTGTGGGTTGCCCAGCTCGTCATGCGATGGGTAATCAATCACCATCTCGGCAACGAGCTCAGAGACTGCTTCATCTATAATCCGGTTCACGAGTTCCACTCCGGTGGGGCTAGAGCCTGAGGGATCAAGCCACTTGAGCATCGATTCATGTACCTCCGCAACACTCGTAAGACTCTTTGAATCTCTTAGTATCTTCGTAAGTACTTTCAGTGCTTGGGGCGGCATCTCAGTCATTTGAATCCCCACCAAACCTACGCTTTGCGCGTGACCTAATTAACTCGTTTCCGGTCTTCGTCCAAGTTTCTAGATGAGACTTGAGGAAGCACAGGACCTTCTCTCTCTTACGAACGTCGTTCGGCGGGCAGAGCGACGCCCATCTGAGTACATCTTCGGAATCTACTGTTCTGCCAATCCAACCTACGCTAACCTTTCCCGTCTTCCTATGATATCTAATCGTCCGTGGTGCAGTCTCGATGCCGATTCCTAGTCTACCAATCATTCTAGCCTCATCCTCCAAAAGATTGCTAGGAGTATCGAGTATCTTCTTCATGAGGCTTCGAGCAGAGTCTGCAACTTCATTATCATTCGATAGCCGAAGCCCATCGAGCTTACCCCAACTTACTACCTTCCTGTCAAGCTGATCATCCGTTCCATAAGCAGCAATCAGGTTCACCTCGTCGCGAGTAAGTATTTCATGAAGTCCGTAACCTGTCCCCTTTGTACCCGGCTCAAGTCCGACGTACCGCGTCCAAATGAAACCGTCGCCCGGGCCAAAGTAGCCATCTTGTGGTATCAAGTCCTCAGCATATGCTCGCACTTCCTCTAAATCGGCATTAATCACAAGACTTGGAAGCCCATAATTGAGGAGGGTCTTGTTCCCGCCAGGAATTCCCCAGAAGCGCAGGCATCTGCCAACAGGAAGAGGGATATTGACTCTGTAACTGCCTTTCCTTCTCGTGATTGGCAGACGCATTTCACCAAGCAAGAGAAGTGACTTCTTGAAAATGTCGATTCTATCCATGTGTTCCTCGTAGTACTCGACTCTGCCGTCCGTCCGAAGATGGAAGTCGCTGTTTGCAGTTGCCATCAATCTAGCCCGCAACATACCTAGCTGACGCCCCGACAAGAAGTGAGGATTGCAGATTCCACCCTGTCCATTGGCCCCGGCAATCTTACCGATACGGCCTTCAAGAAAACTAGTGGGAAGGCCAGTCGCATCCATCTGGAATCGTAGGACCTCTCCCAGTACTCGAACACTCTTCGCAGACATGGATTTCGAAGTTACATTGCGGGTTCCTTCGAGCATAAGCTCGTCTATCAACTTGTCAAAATGCTTGAGCCCCTCACCATAGTCATGCAGTTCGAGAGACTCAAAGACGTATCCGAACAGCCTGTAGTACTCTTTCTGGCTACGAAAGTAAAAGAATAGACTGGACCAAGCATTGAGCAAGTCATTGGCGTCGTTGTTCGGCATCCAAATGTACAAGCGGCCCTCTACGATGCCTAGTCGAACATCGTTGCTGTTGTTGTTCATGCCAAGGCGCCAAGCGACTTCATTTTTGATTGCGTTCCTGTGATCCCGCAGGAACTCCTGCAATTCAGTCAATGCTTCGGGTTCCATTGTCCCATCATTGAGTGAACAAAAGAGAACCCTAGATTCATTTCCTGAGAGTCGACAGATGCTTTCAATCAAGGAAACAACTCGTTCTGTATCAATTTCACCAGTCTTGGTATCTGAAAACACTTGACCGATATGCCGAAGATCAATACACTTCGCACGCCGCGGCTGCAATGAGAATGAACCAAGAGACTTGTCTTCTCGTGCTTCATTGTCGGACTCGGAGACTAGATGATACAGTCTCTTCAGTTCTGTCAGGGGCTGGTGAACAGCCCACTGTTCTGCTATTCGCATTTCTTCACGCTCGCGCAAAGCACGAACTAGTGATTCTTCCATGACACCTTTTCGCCAAGTTCCGATTGTGCTTTGCGGAATATGGTAAATCCTCGACAACTCCAACTGTGTCTTGGACCGGTCCTTCTTCACAGCCACATATACGCGGCATTTTTCGTAGTTTGATTTGAATCGAGGCTTGTTACGGAGGGATTCATGCGTTTCAAGAAGCCTGTCCACATCATTCATCGTCTCGATAGAAACCTTAGGTCTGAATCCGTGCGCAACTTCATAGATGCGTAGTAATGCGTCCGGGGACATCGCTCTCTTGAACCGACGAGCCTCGGTTTCCTCTATCGCTTCCGCGCGAGCTGACACATCCGTGGCGGTGTCTTGCTTGGATACAGACTCATAGTCGTGCGATTCTGAGATTCCCCAGAACACCAGATCGGCCCAGCGTCGTTCCGCTTCGCGATTCATTATGTACTGAATCAGCCTTGGCTTTTCATGGTCGCTTTTTCCATGTCTCGCTTTCTCGGTCTGAACATATTCGACCGCCTTCTCATACATCGTCTTGAAGTCCGGATGGCATTGGCTATCGGGGAACAGAGCAATGAGTTCGTCCAGCTCTTCAACCGACTCGACGTCAGGGCGAATGAGTTCCTTGATTTCTTCCTTCTGTTCCTCGCTCAGCGAATCGAAGAGATCCTTCAGCTTTTCTCTGACCCGGTCTTCTTCCGTTTCCGGGAATAACCCAAAGTGGCTTCCTTCAGGAAGCATGGGCTTGATGACAGGGTCACCCTCGGGAAAGAAACCCGCCATGATATTCTCGGACTGCGAAGAGCATTCCTCAGCTCCTTCCTCAACCTCATGTTCTTCCTCATCTGACTCTTGATCTTGGGATTCTGTTCCGGCCTCAATGAGTTCTTGACTGCGTGTGTCAGCCTCGGTGTACGCTTCTGTCTGAGAAGGGTCAACTGCGGAGTGCTCAGACCCAGACCGGATTCGTTCGCCATTGACCAAGTGCCCATACATTCGGTCTTCAAGGAGTTCGGTCTCGTCTTCCTGACGTTCTTCCAGCTCCCCGGAGCATTCGGAGTCAAACTCAATCGACTCACCGTGCGTTGATTCTTCCACGCCTTCAGGGTTCGATTTCGCAAATGCTCTTTCCGTGGATTCGGTAGGCAGTTCGTTGGTAGCTCCTGAAGTGGTTGAAATCCTGCGACCATCAGACACCTCTTCATTGTCAGCAAACACGGGTTGACCGTTTCCCTCCCCCTCCTCCGTGCTACGTGTTGATTCGAGGACCCTCATAGAATCGGAGGTCGTGTCTTGGTTCTCGGCGGCAGTCTCGACCACTTCCTGCTCGGTCTCAGGCCCCTGTTCTTCTGTAACTGCGGAGGATTCGTTGGTCTCATTCGTCTCGTCAGGTCTTGGGTCCTCGTGCTCAAAGCCCTCCACCTCAACAAGAGATGACTCCTCTCCTTTACCAAGTTCGAGCGCACAAACCAGGCCGCCGCCCGCTTCAGTCACCACGTATTCGGACAGGGGTTCGGTCTTCTCGGGGCCTTTCTCCTCGAATTCATGGGTCTCCTTATCGCTCTCTGCATGTTCCTTGCCTGAGACGCCGAGCGCGTCTTCGATATTCTCAATCTCACGCTCAGTCC
This sequence comes from Candidatus Thorarchaeota archaeon, assembly GCA_963726195.1. Lineage (GTDB taxonomy): Archaea > Asgardarchaeota > Thorarchaeia > Thorarchaeales > Thorarchaeaceae > OWC5. Next base: position 3,766 of record CAVSBO010000019.1, on the reverse strand, counting down.
AATGCGCCTTGACCTTCTCCCGGTCAATGCCAAATTCCTCGAAGGCATCGATCACTTTCTCTTCAAAGTCTGACAGGATCCGCTCATGTGGCTCGACACTCTCCTCTTGTTCCTTGAGAATATCGCTGTTCTCCCTGTTATGTGATTCTTCTTGCTCTGCCACGAACTCTTCCTGGAACTCCTTGATTCGCCTCTCGAGATCGTCCTCGGTGCCAAGGTCAGTTCCTTCGCGATTCCGCTCCCTTTCGAGTGTCTTCTCAGACTCACTTTCTCTGTCTAACCCCTCCCCGGTTTCGCGGATTTTGAATGGCAAGATGACCATCCTCAAGCGGCTGAATCCTGTTCGAGAGCTTGTTCAATGCCAGCAATCACGTGTCCATCTGTTGGGCCTTGGGAGATCTCCTTTGATATGGCGATGAACCTCTTGGCAAACAATGCCGGGCTGACACCCTTGGGACAAAACTTGCGGCAGAACTCAGACACCAACTGAACGTAGGGATATGTGTCGCCTCTCTCGGCCTGTTCTAGCCGCAGCTGATAGAACTGCCCGAATGTTCCCGTACTCAAGGCTCTTCGAACCAGAGCGTTGAGTTGCGATTCGGTCTCGGAATCATGGGAAGAGCCATTGCCCATCGTGACGCCTGCTTGTTCTTGTACTCCTTTCCGCGATAAATCGGGTTGAGGAGCAGCACCTTCGATTACCTCTATCAGCCTGTCAGGGAGCGGAAGCGATGCTTTGAACTCGGGATGTTTCTCGCAGACCGGCTGCATCGCCTCCCGAACCTGCTCGGCAGTCCAGAACCCCGTTCGAATAGGCGTGTCTACGAGTTCACTAAGGGGAACTATCTGCACGTTAGCCGGGAAATGGTCATTCTCAAGAAAGACTATGGTTTCTCCCCGTGTCATCCCGCTGATATGCTCAATCTGGTCACTGTTACAGCGGGCGTGTTCCTTGGCGAGTTGCAGGCCTTTCTCTTCGCTCGTTCCGTGGATTATCAGATTCACTGGGATAAGCCTCGCTTCGCTGGCGAGAGACGAGGCAAGCTGTGTCATCAACACAATTCCCAGTCCTGCACCACCCATTGTCCTCAGCATCTCAATCACAGCCGCCGTAACTTCTTGTTGAATGGTCGGGCTCATCTGTCCGGTCTCCAGAGAGTGGCCAAGGAGGTACTGTGCCTCTTCGATAATCAGAAGATTGCGAAGTTCAGAAAGTGGACTCGCCATCCTGTATTCACTTATCGCCGCCGTCAGCAGCCCAGTGACAAGTATCTTGTCAGATTCGCTGAGATTGTCCAAGATGAACACTGCAGTGTGATTGAGCAATTCAGGAATCGAGATGCCTTGGGTCGTGTTGAGCATCCTCACCAGCGCAGGATTCCTCATCATCATCTTCACGCGGGCAAGCATCGCACCAAAGATGTTCTTTCGGACTTCATCGTCATATTGCAGGTTCTTGGCTGTGGACACTTCCAGAACAGCTTCATACAGGTCAGCCAGTGTGATTGATCTCCCCTGCTTGTTGGTGCTGATACTCCAGCCGCAGCGGCGATACATCGTGTGGAACACATCGTTAAAATGCATCTTCAGCACACCATCGATAGGCATCGAAGCAAGAAACACATTCACGATTCTATCGAACCATCTGTAGAGCTTCACCTTCGGAGGTGGCTGAAATGATGGAATACAAACAGGCGCTGTGTCGGGGTCATCGGGAGTGAAGACCCAGACATTAGGGTCCAAGTCCAAGAGACTCGCCCACTCGTAGCCTTTGTGCCCGGCGAGCACAATCGAATGCACGCCGTTCCTCATGGCTTGTGCGGCAATCGAGAGCCCGGTAGTTGTTTTGCCCGAGCGCGTGTTGCCGACCATCAACAAATGAGACTCAAGAAACTTCGCGAGCATCACCTTGGGGCGATCGAGTATCTTCTCTCCGCTTGCCATCAAGGGATAGCCGAGCAGGATGTTACCGTCTGCTGGATACTTCCAAATCGCAGTCTGTCGAGCCAAGGTCGAAGTGGGAACCTGATTGACAAGAATGGGCTGTTCCCTTTTCGACTCTGCATGATATGCAATCGGAGCAACCAATGCGGAACCTGACGAGAATGAACTTCTCTTGCTCACCCTCAAGCCGAAATCGGACCGCGGGAAAGTGAAGTAGACTGCCGCCTCATCGAGTGCCAACACTGTTGCTTCCGACGAGGGCAGTCCGCGGGCGATTCTATCAAGCTCTGACCTGCCCTTCTTGGTGACGACGCGGAAATCTCTCTCTTTTGTGGCAGGAGCCAACATACCTACCAACACGTCCATTAGTCTGTGAACGCTGGCGTCTGTCTGGTTTCGATCCGTTCCCAAACATGCACAAGCCACTTCCGTCTTGCAGAGGTATTGGTTGCTCAGCCTCTTGAGGTCCTGAAGCGCCTGTGTTGCAAGGCGCGACGCTCGCGCGTCCACCTGCGTTCTAGAGAGCTGGGTATCCGGCGAGAGCAATCTGTGGCCCGGTTCCGAGATTGTCTTTTGAGACTGCTCCGTCAGCCGCTGATAATCAGATTCTGCCTCCTTGAGCTTGGACTTAGAAACTTGATAGGGAACTGCAGAGACATGAATGATGCAGTTGTCAAGATGTTGCATTATGTCTGTCACGCCTGTCAGCGGGTCGAGTCGTTGCCTGTCATCATCGAACGAGAGGGGCTCGCCAATCAGGTATACGGCTGTTCCAACTCCATGACCTGTGTCGACTTCTGATTCGAACCTCTTCACCAGTCTTGTCACGAACATAGGGAGGTTGACTCTAATCGTATCGGTCAGTGATTGGAGGTACTGAGCCAGCTTGTTTGTGTCACTAGACCAAGTGAGGTAGAACACTGTTGTTTTGCCTAGGCGAGTCTCAAGCCGCAACGCTAGGGGGACCCCGGCGATGATGAGAACGCGCAGAATGTCGTAGAAGGGTTGACACTTCGTCCTGAACGACGCCTTGTCGTCTGTTACTCTCAGATAATCATCTGGGACGCCTACGATTTCTGCTCCCTGAACCAAATCCAACGAGACAGCTTTGAATGCTGTAGTAATCGCTTTGCTGGGTGAAGCGTTGGGTTGTTGCTTGAAGAAACTCGGCCTAGCCTCACTTCTTGAACGGCTTATCACAATATAGAAGACAACAATACCGACAAGGACAGATGCTGCCTCAATAGGGTATTGTGGAGCCATTAGCAAAAGGAAGACAGCGCCGTCAAGAGCCGCAACAATAAGGACAACTGCTACTCCGCTCAACCAGAGAAGTAGATTCTTCTTGGAAACGCCTGTGAAGACCAGTGCCGACGCGCCAACAAGAAAGCAGAGAGCAGCCAGTAAGAAGGCTATCGTATTCACTATGGGCGAGATAAGATTGAGAGAGTTCAGCGCCGCTCCGCTCACCATAAGCGGGGCAAGTGCCAGAACGAAGACACAGAGCATCTTGAACCAAGCTGGACTTGGATTCGGGCTGAGCTGACGCGGTCACATTCTCACCGACATCGAATGGTGAGAGTGAATGGGTACAAGGACTGACAAACGCCTATCGAAAAACACCGATGAGCATCGTTAATCCTGAATTCAAGAACTTGGCGACTGAACGCATTCTGAATACGCAAAAAGCAGTTCTTGACTCCACTTCACCGATTCTGGATGAAAACAGCCCTTGTGATGGTCGACGATTACGGAGAACTTGGTTTTTCAGACCTGCAGGACGGACCGATTCCAAAGGCGGTCACCGCCGTACGGCACCAAG
>CAVSBO010000018.1:0-119893 GCA_963726195.1 Candidatus Thorarchaeota archaeon | reverse complement strand
AAGTTGGCAATATGCTTGAGTCTAGACAGATGCTACGTTGTTCGTCCCTTGAATATACGGTCTATGGCCCGAATTGTCGCCCGTGTTTCCTTCTCGATAGCATCTATGAGGAGAGGACTCTGCTCGCCGGTTTTTTGCGTATTGTCGCGTTGCTCCTGCTTTTGGTCCCCATGTAGATTACCATCTACAGCGAGAATCGAAGCAGCTCGGAGCCCGCGTGTCTGAGCAAAAACAAACAACAGAGAGCTCTCCATCTCAACGCATTTCACATTGCATCGTGTCCACAAATCGAGCTGGTTGTTCTCAGGAGTCGCATAGTATACATCAGTTGTCCAGCAGACACCGGAGTGAACTCTATCAGGCGGAAACAGAGCCGACATCTCGTCAAGCAGTGCCCTGTGAAGATCGGCTGATGCCACCGCGGGGTACTGAATCGGTGCATAGTTCATGCTAGTCCTCTCATCACGAATCGAGCCAATAGGAACAACTACGTCCCCGGTCTTTACGGACAGGTCGATTCCACCACATGTCCCTATCCTTATGATACTCTGCGCACCTAGCTTCGCAAGCTCTTCCAAGCATATGTGTGTCGAAGGCGTGCCCATGCCAGTGCCAGATATTGTGACCGCGACACCACCCGGAGTGTAGGCACGATAGGTCACGAGACCACGATTCCGCGCAACTTCCTCTCCCTTCTTCATCTGTGATGCAATCAGAGGAACACGGTCAGGATTACCGGTTATGATTACTACTTTCTCTACGTCACCTTCGCCGACTCGAAGATGAGGCTGTATTCTGAACTTCATGAGAACCACTCGTTTAGCTGTACATTCTCCTGTTGCTCAGTGTCACGACAGCATGAGCGACTCGCCAAGTAGACAGCGAAGAACTATATCAATTCAACGGCCAGTCTGCCGGCAAAGATCGCCTTAAGGCCGGCAGCCTTCCATACGACCAATCACACAATCGATGCAGACCCATCTTCCGTGAATCAAGAAAGACTTTCTCAGTTTGGGTGACGACGAGCCGCATATGTCGCATGAGTGGTATTGGTTCTCATAGCTCTCTGAAAGGAAGACAAACAGCAGAGAGAGAATCTCGTGAGTACCACTCGCCATCTGCGTATGCAATCACATCCTATCGATGTCCTCAAGTCTGCGCCTTATTAGGGGCACCAAATCATAATGGTATATCCGTGCGAGAGAGGACTTCAAGAAGCTATCACTTTGGCCTTGACTTGATTCACCAGCTCGGCTGCCGATTCTACGACCGTAACGCCTTCCATGCTGCGCAGACGTTCTGCATTCTCAAAATCGACTCTGCGAGTTCTTATCTTGACAGTCATTCCTTCTGGTGATATGGTCTCGGTTTCACCGGGGCTCTGGTCAACCGGGAACAGAATGACGGGTGTGTTTCCCTTGAGGGTCTGAGCGACAGCGTTAGTAATCAGTGTGTCCGCGACCCCACAAGCAATCTTGGCAGCCGAATTAGCAGTAAGCGGCGCCACAACGAGCACATCGTATTTTCCCACCTGAAGCGGTCCCGCAATGAACGGCGTGTTAGCATCGACTTCCACCTTGACCTTTGGAAATGACTCATTCAGCAAGTCCCAAAGCTTGTACCAATGAAGCACTTCTCTCCCGGCTTTTGAAACAAATACGTCTACTCTTGTTCCGAAATCTTTCTGAAGCCCTATCATGGCTTCAAGAGCCTCACGTATCTTGTCACCAGAACCCGTGATTCCCCAAGCTATTCTGACCAATTCTGTCTCCCAAAAACATGCTGCACACCCACCCAAATACCTAGTTGTGCACCGGTTGGTCATCGCGCATCTCATGAGCGCTTTTCAGAACAGGACATTGACAGAGGCGTTATGGCAGAGTTCATTATGTTGCTTTCTTAATCACAAGCACAGTTGCTTCGCGTCTCCCTACCGGTGACAGCAGAATGTATCGAACAAGTCTGGGTATCACAACGAACATGAGCCTCTCAGCATGCACATGGATTGCTGAAAACGCGAAATCACTCGGCGTCGATGGCATTTGGGTAGGGGAAGACATTGGACGTGGACACGACATATTCGCATTGATAACAGCGATGATGCTTCGCGCGAGAGGAGTCAGAGTTGGCACCGCCATCATTCCAGTCACAATCCATGACATCACTGTTCTCGCAAGAGCCGGAAGAACGCTTAGCGAGCTTGGCGAAGGCCAGTTTGTTCTCGGCATAGGCTTCGGTGGCATGCAAGATGTGCGCAACCTTGGAATCAAACTTGACAAGCCTGTAACGGCCCTGCATGAGGCCATCGAGACTCTCAGGAAACTATGGGCAGGAGAGACAGTGACTGCAGAGTGCGAGCTGATTCAAGCTGAGCGGCTACAGCCTTGCACTGAAGCGGCCTTATTCTCTGCCAGTCTTCATGGGAGTCCGCGGTCCGCAGATGTTAAGATTGGCAGGGCAGATAGCTGATGGTGTCATTCTTTCAGGACCCATTGGCTACCTCAGGTATGCGATTGATATCATCAATAATGAGGCAGAGAAGAGTGGGAGAGATTCCAACTCGATTGAGAAGGTCGTTTGGGTTCCGACCATCCCGACATTCAAGGGACTAGACGTTGCGACTGCAAAGAGAGTGATTGCACTTGTTGTGGCTGACACTCCGGACCAAATAATCAATCTCACAGATGTAGATATGCAGCAGGTCGAGCTGATTCGCAAATCCGTCAGGAATGGTGGACCTTCTCAGGGTGCGGCGCATGTGACAGAAGAAATCATGGACATATTCTCGGTGACGGGCAACAGTGTGCACATGGCCGATCAATTCGAGGCCATGGTCAAGACAGGTGCCACTGAAATCGTTATTGGACCTCCATTTTCGGGCGACTGGAGGGCTGCTGTCACTGAGATTCTCCACGAGATCGCTCTAAGAAAGAGACTTGCGACTTGAACGCTCCACAAGGTACTTGTGAGATAGGATTCAGACTTGTCCTTCCTGTTGGCTTTCTAAGTCAGATAGCTGGCTAAGTCCAAGTCTTCTGGCTCCACATACCAGAAGTCCTTCTCTGCTTTCCAGTGACGAACTAGGTCCAGCATGGAACGCGAGCCCTTCTGAACAAGAGTCATGATCGGTAGTACCGACTCCACTCCGGGCATACGCTCCAGTGAACGGAAGTACTGGTAGTACTCGACCTGATGTTGGCTCGGGACCTGTATCCAAAATACCACTCCCCGGGAAGACACAAGATAGACAGCCGCCGGAACTAGGGGCATCAGTGACATAATCCGTTCCGTCCAGTCAGGCTTGCATACTATCTCAAAACAGAAATTGGCTGTGAGGCCGATTCCTGCGAGAACCATGTATGGCAGTATCACACGACGCTCAATCAATCTATGGGTGGAGCTTGTGATTTGCCGCGGGTCAACATCCCACCCTTTTATCCGAAGATTTTGGCTGATGGTCTCCGGAGCGGCACGACAATCAGTTCTCAGCTCAGAAGCAATGGCAAAATCAACGCGTTGAAATTCCTTCTTTCGCCCTTCGCATGACAGACCATAAAGCGGAATCTTATTTCCTTCAACAGGTGCCACTTCAAAAGGGTGGCGAACGGCTTCCGAGAGAGACCACGCGCCGTTCTCGTACAGAGAGAGGTTTGACCCGACACCCGTCGATGACTGCACATGCATGCTTACGTAGTCGAGAACCTTGCCTGCAAGCCGGCTCGCACTAGAACGAAGAATCGTGAGTTCCTCCTCACCACCGGGAAACATGAATGAAGCGTAGCCCAAGTCACTGATGGCTGTCTTGAGAATGCTTCTAGTGAATGGGAACTCTGCCAGTCCTGTTTCAACGTTAGCCCAGTCAATTCCTTCAGCCAGCTTGAAGAAAAGGACGACAGACTGAATACCAAAGGCCGTGTTGTCGAACAGACAGCTGAATCTTACCGCATGTCGTTCCCTCAGACGAAGAAGAGATGTTGAGACTGTCTTAGGAGCAAACCCTAAGGTTCTCGCGATGGCATTTGCGGTCGCAAGCGGTGAATCTGCAAGGCAGGAAAGGATTTGAAAATCCTTGTCGTTGATTGAAGCATCTTCATTCAGGAATGCGAAGCTGTAGGCGGACTTGATCGAGTCAGATGTATGAAGGTTGTACTTCTTGAGCGTCTTAAGATTGTCAATAATCTTCTTCATGAAACGCTCGTTGACAGGAACCACAGTCGGGTCGGTCGGAGACTTTGCGAACTCGGGGTTCTCTTTCAGATGCTCAACGACACGTTTAGCATCTTCAAAAGATACTGTTCCAGCACACAGAGCAAGGTATAGGCGAATTGCCTCAAGGTAGAAACGGGAGGAAGAATCCTCCACCGATGGAATCAAGTCATCATACGGCGTGGATATCTCTGGCAAGGCGCTCTGGCCCGGCACCAACTCTCAAGGCACCTCTCTGCTTACAGCAACGAGCATATGGGTCTGGTCATCTCAATTCGAATAGGCTTACGCGTGACCGTGCTTTCTCGTCACTCCTTGGATAGCCTGCTCTAATGTGTTTTTGGTAGCGGATTCTTGTGCTATGAATGTGAGTGTTTCCGCGGGGCTTTTCGTGATCTGCATCAGCGATGATGTAAGCGCTAGCCAGTTCCTGAGGGATGGTAACTCTATACTTAGGACTGAGAGACTGCGACCCGACAAGACTCTCGCCTTTGGCAAAGTGCTCGCCTGAATGTGGAGCGCCCTGGATAGGGTTGATTCCTGAGTGCCTGAATCGATGCACAGGAAAAATCGGTCTGTGAGGCCGATGTTGCTGAGAGTGACATAAGGTAAGGTCATCCTTCTTCGAATGATATCGATGCGTCTTCTGAGAGTTCTCTCGGGAACACTCTGCAGGCCCAAGTGGCTCATGTACTTGGTGACCTCTCCGACTGAGGCATGGTAGTTGTCCTCGAGAACGGACAGAATTGCCATATTCTCTATTGTAGCTGTGACGGGTTTGCTGAGCTTGAGCGAACTCATGGTCGGGAGCACATCCGCGTAATCCTTTACGGCCCCAGTGCTGGCTTCGAACCGAAATCCTTCGTCGAGAGTCCACTGGCCGCCATTGAAGAGTCCCATGTTTAGATGGTTCGAGACCTCCCTTGCGAGATCGTATTTGATAGCGAAGTCACTTGAGGTATCGCTCGACCATTCCATGAAACGAGAGGGAAATGGCGGGGTATCACTTGGGGGTATGATGACTTCGAAGTAGACAGCAGCATTGCTTCTTGATGACATGACAGATTCTGTCACTTCTGCTGCGTGGACATTGGACTCTAGCCACGTACAGAAATCCCTGAGACGATCCGAGGTTTCTGAGGCCTGCGCCCAGCCAAACACGAGACTCATGCCCACCTGTCCATAGTCAATGTTGGATTTTACTTGAAGACCATTATCGTGAGCTAGTTTCTGCCATGTCTGGTTGACCATTGGTCTGCTTACGTGAAGATCCTTCGCCAGATCGCTTTGGCGCATGCCCGGATTCATTGCCAACCTTCTTAGCAACCTCATGTCCGCAGCATAAAGCATGTTCAAAATCGACTCCTTGGGCACAAAAGTCGTTGGCCGATTGTAAAGTTTTGGGGCCTATTTTCTTATCTTCTTTTGCACACCTAGTCATAGTCCGATATATGAAAATGGGGACTCCGGGCCACGGCTCCTTATCTTTGGCTTTGTCGGCCCTAATTGCGCCCCATGGCAACCCTACTAATTCTTAATCTGGAATGCGGATATATTCTCTACAGTTTCAGTGCCTGAAACTGCCGGAATGGCCTCTGCAGCCGGTGCCATCGGGCTGGACCGAGCCTAGCTGGCACCCAACGGGCCATAATAGCAAAGGTGGGACCGTGTGTAGAAGGCATTCCAGAGTATCGATATCCAAGCAAGCTTAGCAAAGGAGGTGACAAGCATTAGCACAGATCGCATGCGCACGATCTACGAGAGCATGACCGACAACCGAATCGCTCTCAGATTGTTGTCAGTCGGAATAGTGCGTGGCATTTCGACCGTTGTACAGCCGCCCTGTGAAGACCCCAGTCCGTTCTAGGCAGAACACAGAACGCACGGAGTCTCCAATGGGTCCATGCTGTCCAGCGACCACCTTGTCGCGCAATTGCATTGGACATTAGGTACTCGAGCTTCACCCGTCGGAGAAAGGAGGAAAGAACACATGTCTAATCCAAATCCAATATCACCAGACCCATGCCCATGGTAAACGTGAGAACCACGTTCGAACCAGAGGGAGAGAGAAACAAAATGGAATACCCTGAACAAAGGCAACACAACGGAACCCGTAGCACAGTGTTGCTCAGGTCAACATCGGAGCATTCATTCAACGGAGGAGAGAACACATGTCTAATCCAAATCCAATATCACCAGATCCAACACCATGGTAAACAAAGATACATACCTCATGAAAAGGGAGACGAAGAATAATGATAGAAACAGAAAGAATCGGAACAACAGCAATAGAGTATTCTGCTATGTCTGAGACGGGCAGAGAGGTTGATGTGCTTAATGATCCGGAAATCATCAGGCTTGTCGCTCTGAACCTCGAACTGGCAGTCAAGAACCTTATGTCATCCAAGGCGCCTCCTGAGTGCCTCGTCCTGACAGCAGACATATGCACACACAGGCTAATGGCTGTGCCAACGGCCGATGGCGATGTGAAAGTGCTCGTTTTCGAATCGTGAGCAAAGCCCGGGCGCACAACGTACGGGTTTTGCTTGCAACGATTCGTGACGGGCGCAAGGATAAGGGATTACAGGAGTTGAAATCCATGGCTGATGCATTCTGTCATGCAGTGGATTGTAGTGCCATGTTGGTCCCATCATTGAGGACCGCTCCCAAGCCTGCAGAAGGAGAAAGACACGGAAGAGGTTGCAAAGCGCCCGGCAAGAGGACGAGATGATGATCATGTGAGTGAATCGTCGGATGAGCAACCCGTCGGAATTGGTGCGCCACAAGATTACCAGTCCAGCAACGATGAAACCCAGTTGTCTCGTTCTGGTGTCCGAACCTCACTCAAGTCGATTTTCGCTTGGCACAATTATGCTGTTTATCTAGTCACTTCTTGGATATTCAGTGCGTTCCTAGTAGTTTGGAGTTTGTTGAATCTCTATTTGCGAGCCAGTGGTTGGGACTATCTGCAAATAGGATTCGTAATGGCAATTGTTAGTACCACGTCGGCGATTGCAAGAATCCTTGGTGGATACGTCGGCGATGCTGTTGACCGCAAGAAACTCGCGGTCATTGCAATGTTTATGGCAGCTGTCAGCCATGTAATGCTAGGACTCTTCACTGATTTCACGGCCATCTTTGCCGGTCTAATGGTCTATGCAACCATGGACATAGCAAAAGGAGGGTCCTCGGCATACATCATGGACAATATCCCACAGAAGGAGAGTGGCTTTGCACTCTCCCTATTTACGGCAGGGAACTCTTTCGGAGTACTGGTCTTGATTCCGTTTGGCATTCTTGTTCCGCTTGTGGGTTTTGCACTCGCCATACGATTCTGTTTCGTTTCGGCTGGTCTGCTATTCTTCGCATGTACAGCAGCGCGGGCACGCTTTCTCACGTCGAGTGTGCAAAGAAAGAGAGCTGTTGGCACTCCACTTTGGAAGGATTTCCTTCGCGAGAACCGCCACGCAGTGAACTTGCTTCTGAAAGTGATGCCAGGAGTTCTCGTTGTCGTCATTCTGGATTCGTTCAGTGATGCTCTCTTCAGTTTCGGAGCGCTTCTCTATACTAATGAGTACCTCGGCGTCTCGATATCAGGCATCACGGTCATTGTATTGGTCGCTCTCGTCGCGTCAGTTCCCCTGCTCCTGAAAATCGGGAGGTTCTCAGATCGAAGAGGGGTCAGAAAGGCGGCCTTTGCCGTATACAGTGTGATGCCTCTGTGTGCAATCCTGATTATACTGGCCCCGGTCGTCCCATACTGGGTTCCACTACAGCTGGTCCAAATCGCCGACTCTAGAATGCCAGGACTCAGTATCGTGTTTACAACACCGTTTCTGGCACTTGTCATCAAGGGCATCAATGACACACTATGGAGTCTAGTACTGTTAACACTGATTCAAAAGAGACTCCCGCGACAAGATACCGCAAAGACGCTGGCCGTCTTTTGGTTTGTCGTTTATCTTTTCATGTCTTTTGGACCTTTCATTGGCGGTCTTCTGTTTACATACGCAGATCCCTCACAGCTCTTCACTGTCGTTCTCATTCTCAATATTATCATCCTAGCGTCAATTGCTCGCATTGGTTTGGTAGGAAGGAATAATGAGCCGCCGGCGCCCAAGCAGATTGTCGAACCCACAAGACAGTGAGCCACTGCCCTTATTGGTAGGCTGCGTCCGTATTCGAGGAGGGTTAATTGCGCGGTGTCTGAAGGACAGAAAGCACAAACGCTTCTGAAGCTACTTGACAAAGCTTATCCCGATGCTCCTCCCACCTATCTGGATCATCGTAACCCCTTTGAAATGATGATTGCGACTATTCTGTCAGCGCACACTGCAGATAAGGCTGTCAATATGATTACACCGGAACTCTTCAGCAAATACCCCAGTCCGGAGTCCATGATGAAAGCGCCACTGAAGAACATAGCAGATGTCATCCGACCGTGCGGGACCTACAACAGGAAGGCTGCTTTTCTTAGAGATGCTTCGAAGGCACTCACCGAACGGTTCGCGGGACAAGTCCCGCGCAAGATGGAGGACCTGATGACTCTCTCGGGAATCTCAAGGAAGACTGCGAATGTTGTCTTATCAGTATGTTTCGGAATAAACGAAGGAATTGTAGTCGACACTCATATAATGCGTGTAACTCAGCGCCTCGGAATTAGCAGTCAGAAAGCGGCCGCCAAGATTGAACTTGACTTGATGCGCGTGTTGCCCCAAGACAAATGGCACGACTATGCACGCTTGGCGGGTGCACACGGAAGACGAACGTGCAAGGCCAAGAAGCCGGCATGTGGTTCATGTGTGGTCAAGGATTTGTGCCCATCAGCTCGACTGTACTTGTGAGAATGCACTTCGACTGATCTAGGAACATCAAACCACAGACCGAGCTTCAGGTCTGAGATTCATGTCCAGACCAGTGCGTTTCTGGGCTTTTGCAATATACTTATTATTGACCACTCCGGCGGACTCTCAGTTCGTACATATGAAGGTGTCTTGATGAGTCCAAACAAGAGCAGCGAACCAGACCTTGCGAGATTCAACGATACCAGAGTCCTCGTTACAGGAGGCGCCGGTTTCATTGGCTCTCATCTGGTCGAGAGCCTTGTCAAGGCCAGAGCCAAGGTTCTCGTAATAGATGACATGAGTAATGGCACCCGAGACAACCTTAGTGTCGTCAGGGATAGTGTTTCTCTCTCTGTGGGTAGCATCACTGACGGCGAATTCGTTCGGAGCATGGTGAAACAGCACGAACCCGAAATCGTGTTTCATCTGGCTGCAAGAAACCTTGTCCTTTCTATCAAGAACCCGAGAGACGATGCCCAAGTTACAGTCATGGGACTGCTGAACTTGCTTGAAGCGATTAGAGAGACCGATCGAACGGAGGTATTTGTTCATTCTTCGACGGGCTCCGTGTATGGCGAGCCAATCGAATCGCCTCAGACGGAGAAACACGCTCGCATTCCCAGTTCGCCCTATGGAGTTTCGAAGATGGCCGCGGAGGATTACCTGCGGGTCTGGAGTAAACTCTATTCGACACAGTATGTTGCACTCAGGTACTACAACGTGTACGGACCTCGGCAATCGGCGAATGAGAGCACGGGCGGCGGGGTAATTCCGGTGTTCGCAAATCGGCTACTAGCTGGTCAACCCTTGACAGTTGATGGAACTGGCAAGCAGCAGAGATGCTTCACATATGTCACTGATGTTGCCAGAGCAAACCTGTTGTCTTCCACCAGCAAGAAATGTTGGTGTGACTTCTATAACATAGCAACCAACGAACGGATAGACATTCTGTCATTGGCCAAGCTGATGATGGAGGTGTCCGGGACAAAAGTCCCGATACAGTTCGGTCCGGCGCGGCCCGGTGACATTATGGAGTTCGACCCGTCAATTGATCTTGCGGCTCGTAAAATGGGCTATTCTCCCAAGGTCACTCTCAGAAACGGCCTACGCATGTACCTCGACTGGCATAGGTCAGCCACATCTCGCCAGTAGGGCCAGATAAACTTGGCACGATTCTCAGGGAATGCTTCTCCTGAGACCTCGTTGGCTAGTGACTTGCTTGTAGACGCCCTCAATCAGGCCTATCTGTCTGTTCCATGAGTATTCGCGCAATATCCTCTCGCGACACTGCCGTCCCATGGAAGCTCTCTTCTTTTCATCCTTGGTCATGACCCGCATCGCATCAACAACGGCCGGCACGGACTCGGGCTTCACAAGAATCCCTTCCTCAGGACTCAGGATGCGGTCTGCATCGGCGACATTCGTGGTTATTAACGGAAGACCACAGCTCATCGCTTCTAACACGCTAATCGATGCCGTCAATGGTCCGATACTCATTGGGACCACAAAGATGTCAGCATTCTGAAGATACCTATGCACGAGACGATGGTCGACATTGCCCAGCCATCGAATGGATTCAGAGTCTTGACTGGTAAGCATTGAACTGAGCATTCCATCTCCGATGAGTGTCAACCTAGACTGTGGGTTCTCCTTGTGATACTCTCTGAAAGCTTGGATGAGAATATGTACGCCCTTATCATAGCTGAGCCGACCCACGTAGATGAAATCAATGATTCCATCGTCTTTCTCATGCTGACGTGGCTTGAAGAGATTCGTGTCCACCCCATTCACTATGACATTCAGTTTCTCTTCGGGAACACCATTAGGTAGGAATATCCTCTTCTGGAAAGGATGGACGAGTATTATTGCATCATATCTCCGACTAGAAAACACCGACACCTTGCCAATGATGTTGAACAATGTCTTCATCCAAGATTCGTCATCAGAGTAGGCAAGGTGATATGTGACCACCATCGGCGGCAGACTTGCCTTGAAGAGAGGCAGGAGAAAATCCGTCGTACCCGAGTTCATTTGGACGTCCAAGATCTCAATTCCATGGCGATTACACTCTTTCGCGATTGTCTTCGGCACATCTATGGCATCGATTGAGAAATGGACGTTGACTCCAACCCCACCAAACCTATGGATTCTCTCAGGAGGCAGAAACGCGACGTTCTTCGATCGAGTGAAAGCGTGAACTTCGTGTCCTCGCTCCAAGAGACTACCTAACACAGCGTTGGCACGTGTGGAAAGCCCGTCTAGTGAATCGAACTTGCTGACCATGCCAATCTTCAAGCGAATCCGCTCCTTACTCAAGCGTTGTTTCGCGTTTGCAGCACCTTTAAGGCCTTCCAATGAGCTTCGCTTCGAGCGCCCCCAACGGCCATGGATGCCATAGGAAGCGGGCCTATCAGGCCAAGCTTAGAGAAGGAAAGCGCCAGATGCTGGAACTGAAATTCATACGTGAAAACGCAGAAGTCGTTCGAGAGAACCTTAGACGAAGAAAGGATGAGGAGAAACTCAGACAGCTTGACCGTCTCTTGGAATTGGATGAGAAGATCAGGACCCTGAACAAGAAGATACAAGATCTAAGGACTGACCGCAACCGGCTCTCAAGGGAGGTAGGCAAGCGTAAGAAAGCTGGCAATAACGAATCTGACCTAGTTGCCAAAGCCAATGCTGTAAACGACTCAATAGGCAAGACTGAGGATGAAACTGGAAGACTGGAGGAGCAGCTCAAAAGAATTCAGATGACAATCCCCAACCTCCTGCATGAGAGTGTTCCTTATGGCGCCAGTGACGAGGACAATCAAGTTGTGCGCGAATGGGGAGGAAAGCCCACTTTCGATTTTGAAACAAAGAGTCATGTCGATCTTCTTGATATCTTGGATGTTGGTGATATTCCAAGAGCTGCCAAGATCTCAGGCGCAAGATTCTACTTCCTGAAGAACGAGTTGGTTATTCTTGACCTCGCGATGCAACACATGGCGCTCGACATGCTCGCGAAGAAGGGGTTCACACCGATATATCCCCCGTTCATGATTCATCGGGAACCCTATGAGGGTGTGACGGATCTTGCGGATTTCGAGGAAGTCATGTACAAAGTGGAGGGTGAAGACCTCTATCTCATTGCGACCGCAGAGCACCCGATTGCAGCCATGTTCATGGGTGAGATATTCGAGCCGACAAGCCTTCCCATGAAGTATGCCGGAGTCAGTGCGTGCTTCAGGAAAGAAGCAGGAAGCCACGGCAAAGACACAAAGGGAATCTTCAGAGTGCACCAGTTCAACAAGGTTGAGCAGTTCGTGTTCAGCCATCCGGATGAATCCTGGAAGACTCACGAAGAGTTGATTGCCAACGCCGAGGAGTTCTTCCAGACGCTCAAGATTCCGTACAGGGTTGTCAACGTGTGCACAGGTGACATAGGAACTGTGGCTGCGAAGAAGTACGATCTGGAAGTATGGATGCCGGGGCAAGGCGTCTACCGAGAGGCAGTATCCTGCAGTAATTGTACTGCATACCAAGCCACTAGGCTCAGCGTGAAGTACAGACTCAAGAAAGGCGGTCTCGAGAAAGGATACGTTCACACTATGAACAGCACCATGATGGCAAATCCAAGGGCCATCGTTGCTATCATGGAGAACCACCAGAGAGAGGATGGCAGTATAGCGATTCCAAATGCACTGCATAGATACCTGCCTTCAGGACTGAGAGAGATTGTGCCTAGGACCAAGGTAGATGTGTCGAGCACATCAGATGAACCAACCAGTTGATCACTCCGTACAGGTCAGTCCCACATACTCTCCGCATGAGAGTCTGAAGCTACTTCTTGGTGTATGTGCCCATCGTCTGAGTGGACTCAATCTTGTGCTGTTCACACATATCTCGGAAGTTCTTCTTTGTGGCTCCCTTGAGAGCAGGGATATCGAGTGCATAAAGTGTGAAGATGTATCTGTGCGTGCCTGAAGGTGGTGCAGGACCACCCCACTTCTTCTCGCCAAAATCATTGGGTTCTTGCTGACCGGGAACAGGACCGCCTGCGGGTATCGATTTCGTCGTTGCAGGTATGCTGTGGACCAGCCAGTGTATCCAGTTCCCAACTGGGGCATCAGGGTCGTTGCAGATCAGTGCGAGACTCTTTGCTGCGGTAGGAATCTGATCCCACGCCAGATGCGGGCTGACATTCGTCTTCCTATAGGCACATTTGTCTGGAATCGGTGCGCCCTGAGCAAAATCATTGGACCATATTTTCAAGTGTTCTCACCTCAGCTCGACGATAACACTTGTCAGTTCTACTTGTACTTCTGTTTTGTTGTTAGTGGCGGCGCGAACATTATGTTTAAAGCCACGTAGACCTCTGAGCCGTCGAACCGGTCATGACAACCGTCCAGCAATCCTTTGAAAGACTCGTTTCTCTCGCGATTGAAAGGGAGACGGAATCGTACGAGTTCTATACGCAGGCCGCGAAGCGGGCCGAATTCTTATCATCTGCGAAGCTATTGAAAGAACTCTCTGAGCAAGAACTGGGGCATCGAAAGAAACTGGAGGCTTCACTGAAGCAGGGCGTGTGCAAAACGTTTGCATGCAAGAACGTCGCACAGTTCAACAAGATGGACCTAGATAGGTATCTTGCAGCGATGCCGCTGACGCCTTCTTCATCACCTCAGGACATACTAGTAGTCGCCATCAAGAAAGAGGAGGCCGCTCACGACTTCTATAAGGCGCTTTCAGAATTGACCACAGATGCGTCAAACAGACGAGTATTCGAAACGCTTGCGAGCGAAGAACAGAAGCACAAAGAGCGGCTCCAGAATCTCTACGACGAAAAGATTCAGCAGTGGATGTGAGAGGCTCAGCTCAGAAGTCGATGATGCGAGGAACATGGGATCTGAAGTGCTGACACAGCTCGGTTCTCATGCCGGGAGCTGCTGTTCTCCGTAATGGCCAACCTGTGTTATTGCTAGGCTTTGTGGAGACTGGGTGCGGCTATGAAGGTCAAGCCACGCTTCGTCAGTTCTTCTGCGGTCCTGTTCACTGCTCTGTGCTTGTCCATGTAATTCTGGGTCAGAAGTGGCATTTCGCCCTTCTGCTCGATTTCGCTCTTTGCCCTGAAATAGTCTAATATGTCACTCGGGTGAGCTCGAGTAGATTCGATTTCAGGAACCCCGCCCTCGTGTTTTGCACTGATGTTTTTCACGTGATCGGCCAGCTCCAGTAGCTGAGGGAGCCGGTCGTATGGCTGCCGGACGATACTCTTGTATGTCTCCGTTATGTGATGCTCAATGCGTACAACATCCTCGAATCCGAACTCCTTGCGAATATACGCGGCTGAGCTCTATTGTCTCGTTGTTCACGCTATTGGAGAGATTGAATCCTATCAGAGGACTTGTGCCGTCGTCCCTACTGAATAGCTTGGCTGTCATCAGTGTCCATAGACATGAGAAAGGATTGTCGTTGCCCGTGAAGACTGAAATCTTGAATTCCATGTCGATACCCAGCTTGTGCATCATGTATGCAGCCAAGATGCTGCCGTTGTTTACATTCAGAACCTGTTTCACGCCATAAGTGGTGTAGTAGTGAAGGTACTCGTCAGCCCATTTCAGGGGGTATTCATTGGGCATACCCACACCGCCGAAATAGCCAGTAATTGTCTCGGGGCCTCCTAGATGCACGTTCGCGGGAGCCCCATCGGGTCCCGGCAAAGTCCCCTTGGTATCTAGAGTCTCTACATATGATGTACCCACGATTTGCATTGCAGCTGCAAAGGCGATGACATCGTCATCAGCAGTCTGCTCTTTCATGTTGCGAACACGTATGAATCGCCCTGGCATCAGCTCCTGGTTCACAATCGCTTCACGTGCCTCTTCGATGACCCACGAGAAGTACTGACATGCACTCACTTCAAGGGTTACGGCGAAGCTATCATCAAAAACCATGGAACCTGCCTTGTCGCCAAGTACTTTCCTTCGGTATTCAGGAATTGTGATGAAAGCACCTTCGTCCCGCTGTCTTTCCAACCACCGAAGGTCCTTGACGTACGGGGATTTCTTCGAATCCAACTTTGAGATTAGCACATCCAGTCTACGTGTTTCCTTCGCTCGTCTGTTTATTTCGGCGGGCCCACCGTACTTGTCTATGAGCTCAAGCAAGCTGTTGACAAGAGGGTTATGCATATCCGTCAGGAGATCGTTGACCGCACTCAACCTCTTGGAATCGATTCTCAGTTTCTTCCTGTCGATCATTCGAGAAACCCCCATAGTTAGCACATTCTTTGACAGATTCCGAGTGCGAAACGCAAAGCAATGCGTCCCAAATAAACGATTCTGACAAGCGGACCGAGACGCGTCTGTCGTAACAAAGACACTATTCGAGCTGCCCAAGATAGTCTCTGAGGGCAGGCCCAATGGCAGCGGCGACCAGAACCCCAACCGCAACTTGTATAGAGTTGACGCCCACGAGTTCTAGCAGCGCAGGACCGATTCCGACCATCAATACCCACGTTTCGCCACCGAAATATCCTAGGAGCATGACGATTGCACCACAGACCAAAGCGAGAACATCTTGGGGCCGTAGTTTCTTGCCGGGTTCGTTGCCGTGGCTGATCAGTGAAACAACCAGCCCTTCGCAACCCTTCACCATGAGAGTGATTGGGACGTACTGTGGAGCATAAACAGCATCGACCATTGCTGAACCGACCCCACCGACAAAGAACGCTCCTGCCGGGCCCAGCAAGAGCCCGCTGGTCATTACAATCGTGTCACCGATGTTTAGGTAGCCACTCGTTGTAGGAAACGGGACCACTAGGGCTGCTGTGACTGCTGTGGTTAGTGCAGTGAGTACAGCAATTAGAGCGATGTGGAACACCTGATTCCTCTTTTCGGAAGCCGAGTATTCTTCCATCCCTAGAATCCCTCACTTCAGAGCAACTCATTGAAAAAAGCTCGTAGAGTGTTCGCCGAAGGACGGCCCGGTCAGTTCGCATATAAGCCTGAGCCTGTTCTGCTGAGCCAAAGAGCAGCGGTCTCGGCACCGGTGCCCGACTGCCTTGTGGCCCGAACCATTTGTGCCAGTAGGTGAAGTATTTTAGCAGGCATTCATCTACATACTCTCTGGGTAGTCTGAATGTACGCCCGGTTCAAACATGAGAGGTAGATGTAATGTCCAAGACATGGATGCAGACGGCAGACTGGAAGACCGAGAAACACGTGCCAGTCATAGAAGCCCCAGATGTCGTGAAGAAAGGGGACCTTGTGAAAGTCTCAGTTACTGTGGGTAAGCAAGTGCCACATCCCAACGTCACTGAGCACCACATCTCTTGGGTCGATTTGTTCTTCTGGCCCGAAGGGGACAAAGCACCGATGGAAGTCGGATACATGACCTTCGACACTCACGGTGAGTCTACCCAAGGTCCGAATACAGGTCCGCTGTACTCAGAGCCACAGGCTATGTTCACGTTCAAGATAACAAAAGCAGGGACTCTGATGGCGACCTCCTACTGCAACGTTCACGGTCTCTGGAAGAGCGAGAAAGAGATTAAGATAAAGTAGTATAGATTGTTGATTGGATAGGGCCTGCCTCTGCGGCAGGCCTTGGCCATGATTTGCTCACTTGATTCCGTCATTCAACGGAAGCCGCCGTGAATGAAATCACCGTTTTCCACTCGAGGACTTCGTTCGAGCAGAACGCTTTGCTGGGCCTGATGTGGGCTTCTTGCTAAGAGCGGCCGCAGGTTCCTCGCTCTGAAGACTGGCTTTCCAAATAGTATGACCGTCCGTGAGCCCTGCTGCTGTCATCCGCTTGCCAAGGTTCTCAGCAAAAATGCCCGAACCATAATCCGCAGAAACAGCCTCCCAAGGGAAAATCGCCGAAAGCTCGTACTGTGTCCCATCATCGGCAGTTATCACGTAGTGGTTCATGATTCTGGATATCAAACCCGTGACTGACACATCCTTCATGCTGCTCAATCCATTCACCTGCCCATAGTGGTGCACAAGCTTCGGTTCGACCTTACGCTGATTCCATGCGTTGACGAGAGATATGGGTTTGTTGTATCTCGCCACACAATGCAGAGTGAACAGCACGCAAGCTTGCGAGAGCATCATGGCACTGGTAGAGAGCCCAGAGCCCTAAACAGGGCTCACTAGGCTTTTACTACCGTTCATTTTCAGATGGACAAGATTGGACACCGGAGTCCTTGTCCGCCCAGAAACGGCACTGGGCTCTAACTCCTTGAGGCCAAGTCCGTGTCATTTCGGCCTCTGAGACTGAATCTCTGACAGGGCTTATATGCTCCTATATCTCAATGCTCCAGTCCGTCCAACTTTCCTTCGACTGCGGACAACCCAACTGACCAGCTCCGCCGTCATGGGGTTCTCTTTCATGAATTCATCGCGATACTCTCTGTTCTTGAAGTCCAGCCAGATGTTTTGGAGTCCTCCGTCGAAACCCACAATCTTCACAGCTGACTCTATGGGTTTTGGTCGGAAGGCCGTGATCGATATGGCGAAGGATGCAACACCAAAGGCTATCGCGCCGTATATCCACGCATCGCTGGATACCCCTCGCCATAGGTTGCCACCAAGAGTTAGAAGAGCAAAGGTGAGCATCACCATAGAAAGCCCGTCTACTATCACACAAAGCATCTTGTAGCGGTAATAGTCTTCGTCTGAATAGAGGTGGTCCTCGCACACCGGAATCAAGAGCATTCTTGTTTCCGGGAGAGACATACCCATTTGTTTTCTCAGAGCAGGGTTGTATGCTGGATCCCATGTAGACCGGAGATACTGTTTCCTTCCAGGTACCACAGTAACCCGAGTGACTTCTGTGGCTGCCGCCCCGCACACGGGGCATTTCCTGGGAAACCTAATCTTGTCAGTGGCAATTCGAACAATGGGATGATCGAACTCTATCCTTTCTGGACTCACATGCAGACCTCTCTGCGGTCCTCAGACCTGCCTTGTACTGCTCAGCAGATTAGCCTTTCGAACAAACCAAGCAGTTCTATCAGCTCTGGTATTGGCGGATAACTGACTACCAATGATTCTCCGTTGCGAATTCAACTAGTAGCGCGCTGAACAGACTTATCTGGCAAAGCACTCATCACGCATCTATGTACTTTGGTGAGCTAGTTCGACTGCGCGCGCTCGAGATGACTGATTTGTCCAACATAATGAAAGGATGGAACAACTTCGAAATGCGGCGATTTCTTGCGACAGCATTCCCAAACTCTGAAAATGCAGAGAGAGAATGGTTGGAACGTGCTACAAAATCTGACCCTTGGAAAGATGGTAGCTTGGTTCTCGTTATTGAGGATAAGAAGACCAGAGCATTCCTCGGTACGACCGGCCTACATTCAATCTCCAAGCAAAATGGGCGCGCAGAATTCGGCATAGCAATACACGATCCAAAGAACTTCGGTAAAGGATATGGCACAGACGCGACACGAGTTATGCTGTGGGTGGGTTTTCACGTACTCGGCCTAAACAGCATCTACCTGTACACCCTAGCTCACAACGTGCGGGCCCAGCGTGCGTATCAGAAGGCTGGCTTCAAGAAAGCGGGCGTGTATCGCCAGATGATGTTCGTGGAAGGCAAATTCCATGATACAATCGCAATGGATGTATTGAGAGACGAGTTTCTGGAACTGTATCCGCCTGGTTCCCGAGTTGGCGAGCCGCCAACTGGGTGAACTGACTCTGAACGGAAACCGATGTCGCGCCTCCACAAGTTTCATCTCATAGTCTCGCTTCGTCTTCTTTCGGTCAAATGCGGCATCGTAGCTCAGTCGAGACCGGACCCAACTGGCCCGCTACCTCTGTCTACCTGAGCCATTTCAGTGAGGCGAGAGCATCTTGAAGAAAGGCGAATCAGTCGAGGTTGCCTATTGCGGTGTCTGCTGCGAGCACTGCGGAATGCGGGAACGGATTCCGAGAATGGCCATCGAAATGAAGAGATTCATAGATGCCTACAGATATGCAGAATGGATAGATAATGTAAGTAGCAGCTTCGATTTCGGGAACTTCGCAGTCGGACTAGAGTGATTCGCCTCTTCCAATTGCGTGGGATGCTCAAGAGGAGGGGGTATGCCAAAATGCCCGATTAGGGATTGTTGTTCAGAGAAGAACCTTCAGAACTGCTATGCCTGTCCTCATTTTACGTCCTGCGAGAAGAACCATTACCAGAAACAGACGTATGGGATAGGCGACCACTATGCCCAAATCGCGCAAAGAGGATACAGCAAATGGTTCGCACGACAGAAGAGGAAGGCAAAGAGCGGATTCGATAATATCGAGTACTTAGAGAAGAAGAATCTTGGCGCTTGACCCGACGATTCTTCATGTAAGACAAGGACCGTTGGCTTGGGTTCGTGATTCTTCCACTAAGTATGACGAAGAACCATGCAAGCGCAACAACCAAAAGGGCGGTTTGTCTGCCGCCGAGATGGCAGTGTTACGCTGGCCCACTGAATCTCGTTTGGAGAACTTGCCTCATGTCGTCCTCATCGACCCTTCAGGAAAGGGCAATCAACACTTTGCGTTTCCTTGCCGCCGATGCAGTCCAAACTGCCAACTCCGGCCATCCCGGCATGCCCATGGGCGCCGCGCCGATGGCATACACCCTCTGGACCAAGCATCTGCGTTTCAACCCCGGAGATCCTTCTTGGCCGGACCGCGACAGGTTTGTGCTCTCAGGTGGTCACGGCTCCATGTTACTCTACGGACTTCTTCACTTGACAGGCTACAACCTCTCGCTGGATGAATTGAAAGGCTTCCGTCAGTGGAAGAGCCGCACGCCGGGGCACCCTGAGTATGGTTCCACACCAGGCGTCGAAGTCACGACAGGTCCGCTCGGACAGGGATTCGGGAATGCTGTAGGTATGGCAATAGCGGAAGCACAACTAGCAGCAGTGTTCAATCGGCCCGGCCACAAGATGGTGGATCATTACACCTACGTTATCGCAACTGACGGGGACTTGATGGAGGGCGTTTCGTACGAGAACGCTTCTCTTGCAGGCCACCTGAGACTTGGAAAGCTTATCGTTCTCTACGACGACAATCGAATCTCAATTGATGGCAGCACAGACCTAACGTTTACGGAAGATCGGGCAGCGCGCTTCGAGGCACAAGGCTGGCACACGCAAAGGGTGGCTGATGGCAATGACATGAATTCGATCGACGACGCCATCAAGAAAGCGAAGGAAGACTCAAGACCATCCATTATCCTTTGCCGCACGCATATTGGATATGGGTCACCAAAGAAGCAGGACACAGCTGAATGCCACGGCGAGCCGCTTGGCGAAGAAGAACTCAAAGCTGCGAAGCAGAAACTTGGCTGGCCTCTGGGACCCAAGTTCTACATACCCGATGATGTCTTGAAACATTTCCGCTTGGCGATAGACCGAGGCAAGCGTTTGCAGTCCGAATGGGAGAGTCGCTGGCAGCGCTATCGAAAAGCCTACCCGGACCTAGCCGCAGAGCTTGAACGAAGACTCGCGGGCCGCCTGCCGCAGGGCTGGGACAATGACCTTCCCAACTTCCCGGTGGACTCTAAGGGGCTCGCTACACGTGCTGCTTCAGGGAAGGTAATCAACGTGCTGGCAGGAAGACTGCCAGAACTGATAGGCGGGTCAGCAGACCTAACAGGTTCCAACAAGACGTGGATTGATGGCAGCACAGGGTTTCAGAAGGATGCACAAGCCGGCAGAAACCTCTACTTCGGAGTCCGAGAACACGCAATGGGAACGATAGTTAATGGGCTGGCAGTGCACGGTGGTTTCATTCCCTATTGTGGGACGTTCCTTATTTTCTCCGACTACATGCGGCCAGCCATTCGACTATCTGCTCTCTCAGGATATCCAAGTATCTGGCTTTACACACACGATAGCATAGGCCTCGGCGAGGATGGACCCACGCACCAACCCGTCGAACAACTTGCAGCACTGCGTGCGATACCCAATCTTGTCGTGATTCGTCCTGCGGACGCGAACGAGGTGCCTGTGGCTTGGATGATTGCAGTCGCTCGTCGAGACGGACCCACGTTGCTGGCATTGACTCGCCAGAATGTGCCTATCCTTGATCGTAAGATATACAATAGCGCGGACGGATTGATTCGGGGAGCGTACGTGCTAGCAGATATTGGAAAAGGAACTCCCCAGGTCATATTCATGGCCTCAGGATCGGAAGTGAGCATTATTGCGGAAGCAGGACAAAGACTTGCCTCCGAGGGGATTTGCGTCCGCGTAGTCTCATTTCCAAGCTGGGAGCTTTTCGCGATGCAGGATCAAGCCTACCGAAACTCCGTGTTGCCGCCCGAGACAAAAGCCCGTCTGGCAGTTGAGGCAGGTGTCGCTCAAGGGTGGGAACGATGGGTCGGCGACTATGGGACCACGATTTCCATTCAGGGGTTTGGAGCATCAGCTCCTAACAAGGTTCTGTTTGAGAAGTATGGCTTCACTGCAGAAAACGTCATCGACCGCGCCAAGCAGCTACTTGAACAGAGCTAAGTCGGCTTCGAGAGCGAAGCCTGCGCCAAACAGAATGCCCTCGATGCTCATTTGGGACGAGTAGGGCCTCGGTGATTCTGGAAGAAAAAGTGTGCCATGCCTGCACTTTAATAAGCAACATCTGCAACGGCCTGTATTGGATTCAATTCCACTTGGGGAATACTACAATGGCATCCAAAGAATTGCTTGATTTGATGAACAAGGGAATAGCACGAGAGATACAGGTGGCCATCCAGTACATGTGGCAGCATGTTCGGATATTCGGTATCAACCATCTCCCAATTGCTGATGAGCTCAAGAAGATAGCAATCGAAGAAATGAAGCATGCAGAAAGCATCGCGGATCGAGTCGACTACCTTGGAGGCGAGCCCACGACCGTGCCAACCGCGATAACAGTTGGCAAAACAGCCGAAGAAATGGTCACACTGGACAAGAAGGCAGAAGAAGAGGCCATTACTCTCTACAGGCAGGTCATCGAGAAAGCGATGGCTGAGAAGGATTATGTCACTTGGGAACTCTTCGAGGAGATTCTCGAGGACGAAGAAGATCATCACAACACGTTCAGCACACTGCTGCAGAAGACGTTGTGATTATTCCCTGATAACTCAACAAGGGCGTTGTCTTACATAGAATAAGTGTTGGCCCTCTAGTGGACCAACGCTTCTGGACCGCCCTGCTGTTTTTCTTATTCTCTCGACGCCCGCCAGCAAACACTACTTCCTAGGCGCATGGTGAGCAGAAACCTTGACGAGTTCTGAGACTATTGAAGACTCGAGCAGCTTGGCCCTTCAACTGAGGCCTAGAGCACCGCCATGATAATAAGCGGCCGCCCTTCGATTCATATATCATCAATCCTGCTCGAAGGAAATTGCGTCCCTTGGCGAAGTAGATTGACCGAAGACATTGTTCCCGGTGAAGGGCTGAGTGCGCCAGCTGCTCGCAAGGACTCAGAATCTAAGAAATACGCTCTTGCAGTGACTGAGGCACTTCTAGTCACGGTTCTCTGGTCATCGTCGTGGGTCATCATAAAATTCGGCCTCAAAGACATACCTCCTCTGACCTTCTCCGGACTGAGATACGCTCTCGCCTCACTGATACTGTTAGGTATCATCTTGTATAAGGCCGAGTATCGAAAAGCCATTAGAAAGCAGAGCCGGCGCTGGTGGAGGCTAATTGCCTCGTACGGTATTGTATTCGTCGCCATTACTCAGGGCGCACAGTTCGTAGCACTCGCATTGCTGCAGGCAATCACGGTGTCACTATTGCTAAACCTAACACCTTTGGTTGTGCTTGTACTAGGTGTGGTCTTTCTCAAGGAAGTACCGTCAGTCGCACAGGTTTGTCTCATAGTGCTTGCTATGGTGGGAGCACTGATCTACTTCTATCCTGTGGGCGTACCTGCCTCCGAGACCTTGGGTGTGGCAGTCGTAATATTGGCAGTAATCGCAAATGCAGTCTCATCTGTCATGGGCAGATCAATCAACAAGGACGGGGTTGTATCACCCCTAGTCGTCACCGGTATCAGTATGGCATTTGGTGCTATCTTGCTCCTAGCGGGCGGCTTCGTCATAGAAGGAATTGTCGCAGTTACTCCTCAGTCCGTGGTGTATATTGTATGGCTGAGCATAGTGAATACAGCCTTTGCATTCACGCTCTGGAACAGATCAATGCAGACGCTCCGTGCGGTCGACATGTCAATTCTCAACAGCACAATGATGCCACAAATCGTCATTCTGTCTATCTGGTTCCTAGGGGAAATGCCCAGTCTCTTGGATTGGGTGGGGTTGGCGATACTGGCAATCAGCGTCTCGTTGGTACAGGTGATTCAGGCCAGAGAGGTTGCCAAGAAGAAAGGATGACCTATTTTCTTCCTGTGATTTCCTCATAGACTCTGAGCGCTTCCTCTGGTGTACTAACCCCCTTCACGATACCGTTTCCGTTCTTCATGAGTGTGATTTGTACATCATTGTCAAGGTCCACTCGAATAAAAGTGGGTTCTTGCACAACGTTGTGTTTACGCTTCGCACGGTCTGCTACTGTGACGATGTCGAAAGCAACAGTGGTCAGGGGGTATACATTGAAGGTTGATGAGCATAGCATGTTCACAACCGGTGTATCCGTCTTTGTCTTGACAGCCCTTTTCGGACTTGAACACACAGGGCAGTCTTGGACTCTTTCTATCTGGAAGAAGTCAAAGCTGAGGTTGCTCATGTCTATGCTCATCAAGCGCCCGGACAACTGGGGTTGCCGACCTATCACGACCAGCAAAGCCTCTTGAACCTCAATCGCGGCGGCCACAGACAAGAGTGTGGGTGAGACACCTGCTATTGCACAAGTATTCTGTGGATTGTCCTGGGCATCACCCATCATGCAGTGTAAGCATCCGGTCTGACCGGGTAGGAACGTTGTCAGGTTGGCATAGTACTCGATCGCACCTGCAAACACGTAGGGTATCTTCAGGGCCACACTGGCTGAATTGATTGCTTGTCTGGAATGAATGGTATCGAGTCCATCAACTATAACGTCTGACCCCTTCAGTAGGTCAGCCGCATTGTTCATTTCAATGGATATGGACATGGGTTCGAATTTCACGTCAGGATTCAAGGACCCCAGATTGGCCGCGGCGGCCTCCGCCTTGGGTTTCCCGATGTCGCTCGTGTTGTAGGCCGTCTGCCTCTGAAGGTTGGACAACTCCACAATATCGCGATCAATGATTCTTATCTTACCGACCCCCAACGCGGTCAGAAGCCGCAGAGCAGGGCTACCGAGTCCGCCGGCACCAACGACGGAGACTGTGGCACGCACGACCTTCTCCATCTCCTGCTCCCCGAAATCTTTCAGGGCCAGCGTACGCGAGTATCTTTCCTTCTGCTCGTTTGTGAGTGTCATCAGGCATCCAGTATGCGGGGGAAGCGGAGACTCTTAAGGAGCCCGCTAGGCATATCAGAAATGCGCCTCAAATCACAGGCGTGGTGGTCACATGGTCAGGGGTTTATTCCATTTGTCAAGGACGCTTTTTGTCTCTGTTTGCATGCGACCGACTATGGTCCTGGTTTGACCGGTGACGTTTGACGAGAGCTCCACATCACACCTTTCCAAAAGCCTCTCGAGATGCTTTGATGGATTCTTAGCTCTTTCGCCCCAATCCCAGACGGAACACCAGCGGCGTCCGAGGTCAGGGCCGTAAGCAATAACTGCTTGCTTTCTGTTTCTCGGAGATGCAATCGTTCCCGGATGTAACCAAGGCATGTCGGTTCCATTATCCTCGACTCCAAATATCGCATTGGAGCAGAAGAGCCAGATTGGAATGCCAATTCGATTGGCAAGCTGCTTTATGCGGATTGCTCCGGTCAAGCCCCCGGCTATCGCGTATATGATAATTGCTCTTACACGCGAAGCCTGAGTGAGTGTAGTCTCCACGATGCGCTCGATTGTACCTCCGGTTGCTATTGTATCTCCGATGATAATAACGGGATTGGGTGCCAAGGCCTCGAAGTTCTCGTACGCAAGCTCCGTTATCCAGCCGCTCGGGGACAATTGGCGTTTCGCACCAATAAACGAACGACTGACAGCTTCACCAAAGACTGCTTCGAACGCTTCTGCAATACCGTAGTATAGGGACCCTGCAAGTGGAACAACTTCAGTTATGTTTCCAAGCAGAGAATCATGCAATTCGGGGCATAGATGATAGGCAATACGAAGGAAGTCAATACTGCTGATTCGCGCAAGGCCAGCGAGCCTCGCTCCGACAATCCAAGGTTGTAGAAGAATCTGAAGGGCACTGGGAGATTCAATAATGTAGGTGTTGGACAACAAGCAATCGCTCTCAACACGTAGCACGCGGGTCCGCCGAGCTGAGGCGCCCTTCACCTCCACAAGCGTTGCCTTCTCTTTCACATCGACCTGATCCATTGCTTGGCATCTCCAGAAGCCCGTACTGAACGGGCCTGCAGCGAATCCAAGTACTGATTTGGACGCAGCCACGAGAAAGAGTTGCTTCTGATGAAGCTATCTGAATTCGACACGTTTTAAGAGCAGACAGACGTAAAGTTGAAAATAACTTGACCAGACTAGACAGACAGGGAGAGATGATGAGATGGTACTTCCTATTGGTCCTCTAATGGTGGAGCACAGGCTCATAGAAAGAATGATTGCAGTCATGGACAGAGAAGTCAAGAGAATGCAAGAGACGGGCAAAGTAGATCCTGGATTCATTGATGTGGCAGTTGACTTCTTCAGAAGCTATGCCGACCGCTGTCATCACGGTAAGGAAGAACAGATACTTTTTCGCGAACTGAAGAAGAAGCGGCTTGAAGAAGATCACAGGCGCATCATGGAAGAGCTGATTGAGGAGCACATCCGGGGGAGAAAGACAACAAGGAGCCTCGTTGAAGCCAAGACCAGATACCTCTCGGGTGAAAATCAAGCAATGAAGGATATCATGGCATTGATGACTGATCTCGTGGGGTTCTATCCCAAACACATAGCGAAAGAAGACAAGGGCTTCTTTAAGCCCGTCATGAAGTATTTCACCAAAGCAGAACTAGATGCTATGCTGAATGAAGAGTACGAATTCGACAAGGGTTTCATTCATCTACTCTATGGAGATATCGTCTCAGCAATCGAGTCAAAAACGTAGCCAACATTGAAACCTGAAAACCATTCAAAGATTGAGGCAGAAAGCAGAATGTCATCCGCGATTCTTGAAGAACTAAGACAGGCAGTCATCCGAGGAAAGAAGGATGAGGCAGAAAAAGCCGCAAGGAAGGCGCTGGAAGCAAAGATTCCACCTCTTGAAGCAATCACAAACGGACTGGCAAAGGGTGTCAGAGAAGTCGGTGACAAGTTCGGGGAAGGGGAGGTATTCCTCGTGGAACTAATGGCGTCGGGCAAGGCCATGAAAGCTGGTATGGCCGTGCTTCTGGGGGAACTCAAAGCGACAAAGGGGAAAATGAAGACTGTTGGGAAAGTCATCATAGGCACAGTCCAAGGAGACATCCATAGCATAGGCAAGGACATTGTAGCAACAATGCTTGAAGCCAATGGCTTCGAGGTCATAAACTTAGGCGAAGACGTCCCAGTTGAGGTGTTCGTGAAGAACGTGAAGGAACAGAAACCCGACATCGTTGGGATGTCATCGCTGATAACATCATCCATGCCAGTGCAGAAGAAGATTATTGATGAACTCAGAGTAGCTGGACTCCGGGACAAGGTCAAAGTGATAATCGGAGGAGCTCCTACTACTGAAAAGTGGGCGAGAGACATCGGAGCTGATGGATGGGCGGGTGACGCCGTAACAGCGGCAAGTCTTGCCAAGCGACTTGTGGAGAAGAAGTGATTCCGGTCTGTTTTGCCAAACTGCGGGCGCAAGAGAAGGGTGACGAAAGAACAGGAGGAGAATCTATGTTTGAACTGATGAGTCGTGACGACATTCATGCAATACACTTGGCTGCGATGGAGGTTCTTGAAAGAACTGGCATACTGATTCAACACGAAGAAGCTCTTCGGATTCTTGGGGAAGCCGGAGCAATCATTGATGAAAGGAAGAAAGTGGCCAAAATCCCGGAATTCCTCGTTCGCGAAGCCCTCAAGAAGACCCCGAGTCGTCATCTCATGAAGGCGCGAAACCCGAAACACAACTTCGTGGTAGGTGACGGCGGCTCTTATTACACGAACGCCTTCGGAGCACAGTACACATATGACTTGGAGACCGGTGAACGCAGGCCTTCGACATTGAAAGACTTGGAGGAGTTTACGCTTCTCTCAGACTACTTCCCTACTGTCGATTATGTAAAGGCGAACATAATCCCGCAGGACGTACCCGATGGCATAAAGGAACAAACGATGGCTCTCTCGATGCTCAAGAACACTGAGAAGCACAGCAGCTTCTTTGCAACAAGCTTACAGGCATTCAGAGACATCATTGAAATGGCGAAGATATTCGTCGGCGGAGAAGAGGAATTCGTCAGGAATCCGATTTGGATTGACACGGGTCTCAATAGTGTTCCCCCACTCAAGTATACCGCAAACATTATC
The DNA here is from genome assembly GCA_963726195.1 of Candidatus Thorarchaeota archaeon. Taxonomy (GTDB): domain Archaea; phylum Asgardarchaeota; class Thorarchaeia; order Thorarchaeales; family Thorarchaeaceae; genus OWC5. The sequence continues at coordinate 92,305 of CAVSBO010000018.1, read as the reverse complement.
GACATAATCCTTGAATGCGCGAAATACAGAATTCCATTTGACATCAGCACAGGTTTGCTGTCTGGCGCAAGTGCTCCGGCTACGCTTGCAGGATCAATCGTACAGGGCATAGCAGAGAATCATACGGTCGTCGTGATTACAGAACTCGTCGGTTCTGGAACCCCTATCATGTGGGGCTCAGGCGGCACAATCCTAGACCAGAGACATGGCACTGCCGCGTATGGGGCACCAGAGAATGGTCTGATTCATGCTGCAATGTGTCAAATGGCCCATTACTATGGCATTCCATACTACGGGGCCTGTGGCATTAGCGACTCGAAGGTTCCGGATTCCCAAGCCGCATACGAGAATGCTCTGAATGTGCTCGTTGCCACTCTGGCCGGTGCCGATGTCGTGCATGACGCAGTCTATGGAATCGTCGAGACGGGAATAACTGCTTCCTATGAGCAGTTCGCAATCAGCAATGAAATCTGTGGGGCAATCAAACGAATTGCAGAGGGCATCAAAGTAACGAAAGAGACTCTAGCGGTCGATATCATAGACAAAGTCGGACACGATAGCAATCATTTCACAAACGATGATGCTCTTGAGTTCTCTAGGAAGTATGTCGGAGAGGAATACTGGCAACCTTGGATTACTGATAGGACTTCGAGACCAGACTGGGAAGCAAAAGGATCGAAAGACATAGTCCAGCGAGCCAAGGAGAAAGTCAAGAGGATTCTTGAGACCCATAAGATACCACCGCTGGACAAAGATGTTGAGGCCAAGATGAGGGACATAATCAAGCAGAGAGCCAAGAAGCTGAGCTAGAGAGTCCGCCAGAGCTCAAGGCATGGCTGCATTACGCAGACCTTCTGACATGGACTAATGTTGATTCAATGCACAAGAACATAGACAGTGCTCAACAGTGACAGTAAGACTAAGACCTGAGTCGATATACCAAATGGTACAAGAGAGTCGGAGCTCTGCGCACACCTTACAACTAGGATGACCGGGTGATTTGAATGGAAGAATCACTGAGAGATATGCTCAAGCACGGAAGAAGATTCGAACGCATGAGGACTACCGAGCCCGGGATATTCATCAGAAAGATACCTCAATCAAAGGATGAACCAGCCTATCTAGCTATTGAGGTCAATCCGATTGACAAGAGCGGAAATCCAATCAATAAGATAGGTGTCATAATAAGAAATCGGCTCGAACTTGATGCGGTCAGAACGATTCTCTCTCAGAAGAAGGTGGACGAAGTACTTCAGGCAATCGAGAGAGTAAGCCAACCGGTACCCTAACGTCAACATCGCCTACAGACATCAAACAGCTTGCACACTAAGAATGACAAACCTGTGAATAAGAAAGAGGGTGCTCAACAGTGCCAGTTAGGGCAAGTCCCCTTGTACGCTATCCACCCGCCAGTACCCCTCTGCTCCGAAGAGCAGAAACAAGCCGCTTCTACCTCTATGGTAGAAAACACAGGAGGTGATTGATGGAGGACGAGGAAATCTAATCTTCTTCCATCCGCAGCTTCCGCAGCAAAAGGAGTGGCCCTTCGCGCGGCCTAGACCGTACCACATTTCATGTTCTGGCAGCGTTGATTTCTGGCACGACGATAGATTGGTGAAAAAGCGGCATTTCGTCCACAAACTGCGTATTTCATCCACATCCTTATATCATGTCAGTTATATCACTATTCGAGATGTTCTTTATGATAGCAAGAGTTCGAATGGATGGTCAGAGACGCATCAGAATCCCAAAGAAAGCTGCACTAGAGGGAGATACATTCCTTCTCCTCAGTCTCGGAGCCTACCATATTCTCTTTCCGGTGCCCTCTGAGAAGCCTGAATTGGATGTTCAGGGTTCCATTGCTGAGCTTCTCCAACAGGGAGAAACTGAGGCTACCAAGGATGTGTCCAAGAGATGGCGGAGGAAGAGTCGGAGTGTTGATTGAGAATGATATGATTCTGGCTTTCTACAAGAAAGAAGACTACCTCAAGCCCCATGCAATTCGCTTGTTCTCAAAGATAAGAAATGGAGAGTTAGGCAATGTCGTAATCCCTAGTGCCTTCTCGATTGAGCTGTACTACGTCTTGAGGAACATCACTGGCGTGGCCTCAGTTCGAGACGTCATGAGTCACATCGTGGCGTTCCCCAATCTATCAGTTGTTCCGACAACGATTGACCATCAGCTCAGCCGCATTGTTTCTTCTGGAGAACTACCAATTGCCATCCATCTTTGATGCAATCTACGCAGCAGTTTCACTCAGCGAAGACAATCCAGACCATACCATTGCCTCCACGGATCAGGTCTATGACAGAATAAAGGGGTTGACTCGGCTCGACCCGACTGCGATGTAAGCGTGCATAGCATAGAGAGACTCAGGCACTAACCATGCGAAAGAAGCGCTCCCAACATGCACAGGAGCAAGTTTGGTTCCTAGGAAAACGAACAGGTGCTCAACAGTGCCAGTTAGGCAAGTCCCATTGTACGCTATCCACCCGCCAGTACTACCAATCTTAACTGCACATGCTTCATACAAGAGACGCGCCAAGCCTTCGCAAATCGACAAATGTATATCAAAGCGCACGAACATACATAGTGGCTACAAGACTGATATGTACTTTACAATTGATCAGAGAGACTGGGCTACGCCGCACTATGCGGCAAGCAGCTGGACTACTCATCTTGCGTGGGTAGTGCAACGGTGGTAAACATGCGAATCTATGCTAGTGGAATCAGGTGCGCGATGTTTGTTCTACCAGTCCTCGTCTCCCTCCTATTCGTTGCGCCCCCTATTGCAACAAATGCGAAAGCATTTGCCTGTTCAAACTCTGAGGGCCCTATCTTCGTCGACCTTTCTGGATTGATAGTTGATACGACTGCAGATACGAGACCCCTTCCCTGGAGTTTCGTCCTCGAACTTTCCGTGTGGATAGGGGATTCAAATGGGATGAACTTGACCATAGGCAGCTACAAGGACAATGCTGACCCCACTTGGACGAACGTTACCATGACCTACATGGGCACCTGGGCCGTCAACAATTCCAAGTATACCGAAGTATACTCGTATTATGCGAATGCTACCACGTTTGTCTTAGACCCAGATCACAGGCTGAAAGTGTGGAACGTGGAGTATTATGCACAGGACAGCCTTGGCAGATGGAGCATATCTGATACTGTCAATTACTCCTACTGTGCACTGTATCGTACACAATCCTCGACTCCCACCTCAACTTCAGAAGGTATGCCAGTGAACCTCTTGGCAGGTGGAGTGCTAGCCGGGGCTGTTGTCCTAGTATTATCGGTCGCGTACCTCAGAAGAAGACTCTGAAACGTCTGCGATACGCGGTTTTGAATCAAGTCGACCCCACACACTCTTGGACAATGAGGAGCGCCACGAGAGAAGCAAAGATCGCTATTTCCAACTTCGCCAAAGACTATTTCGAAGAGCATGCAACCAAGAAAAGGGTCGAGAACTACCCCCAGCTTCTTGCAAGTCTGGCACGAATTCTGCATGAAATTCAGCTTGAAGACATAATGAAGCTCGGGACAACTCGTACTGACCTCGAAAAGAAGCTGACATTGATTAGGGACTTAATCAAGCAAGACCCAATCTTGGAACTCGACCTGGCTAGGACCCCGTACGAACTCGCAAGGATTACCAAGCGCAAGAAAGACCTCGCCGAGGCAGGGGACTACATCAAGGAAAGCATCGATGCCTACCAACACTACATGGACAGTTGTAACGACGACTCACCAACGGAAGAACTGGCAAGAGCCCGAGCATTGAGCAGGCGAATCGCAACAGAAGGATAACCAGCGGCTTTATGCTAACAGCACCCCGAAGAATCAAGCAGCTCCTGCACTGGACATGACAAACCTGTGCGAAAGAAATAGGGTGCTCAACAGTGCCAGTTAGGGCAAGTCCCCTTGTACGCTATCCACCCGCCAGTACCCCTCTGCTCCGAAGAGCAGAAACAAGCCGCTTCTACCTCTATGGTAGAAAGCATAGGAGGTGATTGATGGAAGGTGAGGAAATCTCATCTTCTTCCATCCGCAGCTTCCGCTACGGATACCTTGTTACGACTTCTCCCTACTTGCGACCTCAAGATTCGTTAGCATCCTATGGACGCCGCCTCACCCCAAGGCCGCTCGCATGGAGCGACGGGCGGTGTGTGCAAGAAGCGGGGACATATTCTCCGCGCCGTAGTGAGACGCGGATACTAGGGATTCCAGGTTCATGTGGATGAGTTCCAACCCACAATTCCAACTACGGCAGCGTTTGGCGATTGACTTCACCTCTCGGTGTTGTGACGCATTGTCGCTGCCATTGTAGCACGCGTGTGGCCCCGGCCATATCGCGGCATACTGACCTACCGTGGCCCCCACCTTCCTCCAGCTTATCGCTGGCGGTCCCCGTAGTGTGCCCCGACGGGGTTTGTACCCCCGGCTGGCAACTACGTGGCAGGGATCTCATTCGTTGCAGCACTTAAGCTGATACCTCACGGCACGAATTTGCGATGGCCATGCACCAGCTCTCAGCTCGTCGAGCAAGATCGTCAGTCTGGCTCTCATTCGGCTGTCTGGCCGGGTAAGTTTTCCGGCGTTGAGTCCAATTAAACCGCAAGCTCCACCCCTTGTGGTGCTCCCCCGCCAATTCCTTTAAGTTCGCTGCCACGAATCATGAAGAATTCGTGGTTTCAGCCTTGCGACCGTACTTCCCAAGCGGCCCGTTTATCGCTTTCGCTTCAGCACCGCAGTGGCTCGTGGCCAATGCAACACTTAACGGGCATCGTTTACGCCCAGGACTACGCGGGTATCTAATCCGCTTTGCTCCCCTGGGTTTCGTCCCTCACCGTCGGGCACGTTCTCGGCGACCGCCTTCGCCACTGGTGGTCCTCCACAGATCATAAGATTTCACCCTTACCTGTGGAATACCGTCGCCGTTTCCCGTCCCCCAGCAAGGCGGTATCCCTACCAGTCCGACCGTTGAGCGGCCGGATTTGAGCAGGGACCTACCAAACAGGCTACGGACGCTTTAAGCTCAATAATTGTGGGCACCGCTCGAAGAGCTGGTTTTACCGCGGCGGCTGGCACCAGCCTTGCCCTCTCCTTTCTGGTGGTCCGTACTAAGGATCCACTACAGATGGAGTTATCCCCCATCACTCGACTTGGCCCAATCGCGCTTTCGCGCATTGTTGAGGTTTCGTAACTGCTGCACCCCGTGGGGCTGGGGCCCTTGTCTCAGTGCCCCTCTCCGGGCCACGACTTACATCGCCCGTTCGGGTCAAAACCTAAGTGGGCCATTACCCCACTTACAAGTATGATCCGGTGCCGTCCCGTCCTGCGGCGGACGATCCCACATGCCTAGGACCGCCATTTCAGAGCAACATCATTTCCAGAACGACGCTCCTACGGTGTATTACCGCCAGTTTCCCGGCGTTATCCACCTCCACAGGGTAAGTTAACGACACTACTGAGCCGTTCGCGACGAACTCGGATGCGAGTTCGTTCCACTTGCATGTCTTAGCCCCAAGTCGATAGCAGTGCCCTCTAGCAGGATCGACTAGAGTCATCCCGATATCGCACATGACCGGCAAGGTAAATCGAACTAGGTTCGACCGTCATGCACGTTTATGCACACTTTGAGTGAGCTTGATGAAGTACAGGCGTAGTGGATAGCTAGGAGAGCCTACCCATCTAGCCTGCACACTGTTGAGCATGTCTTAGACCCGAGGGCATTCCGGCACAACCGTGCGCCGGTCTATCTCCGGTCCGCATCATTTGATCGCGCTTGGAGGCACCGGTCATCATCGCTCGGCATTCGCCTTCTGCATCAGACCTGACACCGTATGACGCGAAGCAACCATACAATCCCCCGATACAATAAAAAGCTTTCCAAGTGGCTTGAAGTCCGGAGCATGCCTTTCCGTGGTGGCTGGTCCATCTGTGCTCAGGATTGTCGGAGAGGGCATTCGCCTAAGAAATGCTCCTTGAAGGGAGCCTTAGAGGCCTTCTCATTCCTCACAAGAGCCGCAATTCAGGCACGCGAGCCTCAAACAGAGATGATAGAGTTTATTTCAGGCCCGAGACAGGCTAGATTAACATCCAGAGCGGTATTCCTTCCTAGCAGCTCGATGAATTAAATGCATGAATAGGTGTAGTACTATGACCGACTTCCATCGTTATCTTGAATCTTTAATCCGTGGTGATATCCGTGAAGCAGAAATGGAATTGCTCGCAGATCGCGAGCCCTTTGCCTTTCCCACGGCCCATCCCCAATGGGCTCCACCACGCCATTACGACGTGGAGCATCTTGTCATAGATTGGAAAATGGACCTAGAGAGAGAGCATGTAGATGCTATATCCAAGCTGAGAATCAAATCAATTGTGCCCGATTTGGGCCAAGTAGTTCTACACGCAGCAGAACTCAATGTCAGTGGAGTGAGGGACTCACAGGATAACGAGTTGGAGTGGGAGCTTCGAGCGGAAGACGAGCACCTAGTGGTGCTATTGACCAACCACCTTTCAGAGGGAGAGAAGGAGGAACTGATATTCACCTACACCATAGACCATCCAAGGGCCGGTCTGTTCTTCACCAAGCCATGCCCCGAGTTTCCCAGTGTTGAGACCAGCGCGTGGACCCAGCTACAGGATGATTACGCCCGCTATGTTGTACCCATTTATGATAACCCCAGCCACAAGCACTCCGTCGAGACCTTCGTGACAGTGCCTGAGGGCTTCTATGTAATGTCAAACGGGGTCCTCATGGACAGAAAGAACAATGGTGATGGAACGGAAACATTTCACTGGCTGAACGAGAAAAGGATGCCTGCCTATCTGATTACAATCGCGGTCTCCCAGTTTGTGGAGTACAAGGAGGACCTCGATGGGCTTGAAGTAAGTTACTATGCACATTCCAAGTGGGACAGGGAGACCGTATACCGCTCGTTTGAAAAGACACCCGAGATGATTCGGTTCTTTAGCGAGAAACTCGGTGTCAAATTCCCATGGGATAAGTATGCTCAGGTCGTCGTGGCGAATTTCATCTACGGCGGTATGGAGAACGTGAGCGCCACGACTCTCACGGACGCGACACTACATGATGAGAAAGCTCACTTGGATATTGATTCGGATGGTCTGGTTTCACATGAGCTCGCGCACACGTGGGGCGGCGATCTTGTTACCTGCCGTACGTGGTCTCACGGTTGGCTCAACGAAGGTTGGGCTACTCAGATGCAGAACGAATGGAAGCGCCATGACAAGGGAGACGACGAGTATCTGTACGAGCAGTACGGTAAGCAGCTATCCTACTTCGAAGAAGACAAGGAGAGTTACAGACGACCAATAGTACAGAACGAATGGGAACGAGGAGGAGATGTCTTTGACAGACACCTTTACCCGGGAGGGGCTTGGAGATACTACATGCTGAAGCATCTTGTCGGAGAAGAGAGATGGTGGAAGATTCTTGGGGAATGGCTGGGCCGCTATTCCTTTCACTCCGTCTACACTCACAACCTCGAGGAACTCTTCTCGGAGATGACCGGAGAGGACTTTGGATGGTTCTTCGAGCAGTGGCTGTACAAGGCAGGTTATCCTGAATGCAAGATCACCTGTTCGCATGATGAGAAGAGTGGTCATGCTTTGGTCAAAATCGAACAAACCCAGAAAGGAGATGGCATGACGCCGGATGTCTTCATGTTTCCGTTTGTCGTAGAATTCGTAGACGATGACAATAACCGTGTGAGATACACCATGCAAGTAACTGAACGGATTCACTCCTTCTACTATCCGGTGAAGAAGAAACCTAAGCAGATAGTGGTTGATCCCGACTATTCCGTCCTGATGGATGCGACTATCGATGCACCGGAGTCCATGTTGATTGAGCAGCTTCTGAACGGGACTAGCGTAATGCAGAGGATTAGGGCTGCACAGGCTCTTGGAAAGAAGGCATCGCCCAAGAGCATAGAAGCACTCGGAAAGGCACTCCGTGAAGACAAGTTCTGGGGTGTACAGTTCGAAATCGCCAAGGTTCTCGGCTCCCTGAAGACCGAATCAGCACTTGACGAGCTCCTAAAGGCTACCAATCTGACAAACACGAGAGCGCGGACTGCGGTGGCAACCGCCTTGGGCCAGTTCTATCGAAGCGATAAGGCATTCCAAGCACTGAAGGAGATGCTCGAAGATCAGGAGAGTTACTTCGTTGTAGCAGCCGCGGCAACATCCATAGGCAAGACTCAACATGATGATGCTTTTGAATTGCTTAGAGATGGCCTGAAAACAGCTGAACCGGGCTGGCAGTACACCGTACAGCAAGGGTATCTGAATGGTCTTGTTGAGACTGAGAAAGAGGAAGTAATCGATATCATCAAGCCCTTCTTAGAGCCCGGCAACCCCGACGAAATCAGAAGGATCATCCCCGGGTTGCTGGCACGTCTGGGCAAGCGATACAAGAAAGAGCGGCCCGAAGTAAAGTCTGACCTTGAGAGACTCCTTCTGGACAAGTCCTTCCGTGTCGTAATAGGTGCACTTCGTGCCGCCAAGGCATACGGTGATGCCGCCCTTATTCCTACATTGCAGAACATCTCCGATAGCCAAGTCGAGGGACGCGTCGTACGCTCTGCAAGAGAGGCGATCAGAGCGCTCGGAAAGAAGAAGGACGTCACAGAGCTTGACTCAATAAGGAAGTCCGTCGAATCACTCGAAAAGGAGAACAAGGAGCTGAAGGATAGGCTATCTAGAGTAGAGGCAATTCTGAAGGAGAAGGAAGAGCAGAAGTAGAGGACCTCCTAGGCTGCTGGTGCTCTTTTCGCCAAGGCATTGTTTCTGCACGGTACATGATGTCATGCAGACCTAAACGCCAAAGCAGATTCACTTCTGCCCTCGCCTAAAGAGATCCAGAGTTATGGCACTTCCACAGTAAACGCACTCAACCGTCTTCCCGTGCCTAATCTGGTCGACCTCTTCAGGCTCAAGCGCTGCTCCGCACTTCATACAGGCCCATTCACTGACACTGACGGCTGCTGCATCTGGAGTAGGCACTTCAGGCATCGTCGTGCGTTGTCTGCGACGTAGGTAGCAGTTCTTACAAAGCAGCGGTGCAGCTATTCCTCTTCGCCTTGCTGCAAGTATCCTTTGGGCGATATTGGGTTCGATGGACGCGCCGCAGCTTTTGCAGACGAGAACGGATTCCTGCCCTGACCGAATCTTCATCGCCATGCACCGTCGACACATCAGTGGTTTGTCACCGAGAGCCTGTCTCAGTCTCTGGGCTGCAAGGGGAGGAATCGGTTTCCCACAAACTGAGCATTTGTCCAACTTAACTGATCATCTCCTTGGACTCGCCGAGCCACGTGCTTTGTCCACCGTGAACGACCAATAAAAGGTGATGGAAGGGCGGGTTGGACCCCGCCACTCTGGCAGAGATATTATTCTCAATATCAGCTGCCTGCAGTTCTCGGTCTCTTCCATCATTTGCTCACGATATGGATACGGCCACTCTGTCTCACAAGCCAGCTCAGGCCGTCAATTGACATCGTCACTCTCATCGCCAAGACTGGGGCACGCCCTTGAGGTCTCAACACAATACCGAGAAGAGCGACCTCGGTGATAGTATCATTTGGTCCGGTCATATTGAAATGGAACAGGAAGACAATAGTACCATTTAACCTGCCCATCTCAGGGCGACCAGCAACTCCCGTTCCTCCAGTGATAACAAAGTCTGTTGAATTGAGTGCAAAAGATCCAGACATCACTCTGAACGAAGCGCCACGAGGACCCCTCTCGCTCAGCTCGAAGACCAAGCTCATGGAAGTTAGTGCACGCACAATTCCACCGCTGGCATTAGCGCTTCCTTCTCCGCGTGCATCGACCTGAAGGACGGTTCCAGCCTGCACTGCTGCAGTCTGAGGTCTGTCAAGCACTGCGGCGGCGTCCGCCGGGACAGCCAAAGATGGCAAAACTAAGAGTAAGACGAAGACCGCAACCGATGCTGCGATGACTACTTCCTTGGCGTGCGTCATGTGGAACACAATGATTACACTGCTTGGCATATATAAAGGGTCGATGAAGGAAGCCTCTGGACGATTCGTACAGTGTGCTAGATGCATCCTGAGCTGACTTGCTCCGTCACCGATTTGGACAAAAAGACTAGATGATTCATACAATGACGATAAGACCAGAGAGCACGAACCCAGAAGAGGCGATGATCCATGCAGAACCTTGCGCTTGCACCAATAAGATTGGACCTTCTGCTGGAATCTATCGCTGGCTTCATTGCTCTAGCTGTGAGCCACTATGCGAACAAGGCATTCAGACTGACTAGCCAGAAGAAGCTTTCAGACCTTTCCACCGGATTCCTTGTTCTCTCAGCAGCCATGTTTGGGCATGTCATTGGAACGTGGTACTTCTTCGTACTGCAGGGAGGGGATGTAAGCTCCTTCGAGGGGAACACTCTCTTTGCAGTAGTTAGGATAGCGTACGGCACAATGAAGATTATGGCCTACATTCTATTTGCAATCTCCACCCGACCCACAGGCGGTGGCCATTCGTCAACCTTAGGCCTCTTCATGGCTCTGCCGATACTCATCGACCCAAGACTGGACGTGGTTGCTATAATAATACTCGTGGTGGTCGTGCTGCAGTCAGCAATGAATTACCTCGCAGTAAGAAGCCGCTATGCGCTCTACGTATTGGTGGGCTTCTGTCTGCTCTTGCTAAGCCATATTTCAGCCGTATACGCTGAAAGAGGATATGTGTTGAGTCAGGTGTTTCAGTTCCTAGGGTTCATTGCGCTCCTGGTCATGCTGATTAGGGCGGGCCGGGAGACATGAAATCGAAGAAGACCTATCGTTCCAAGATGCGCATCCTCACTGACATGATGCGCGCCATACAGGACGAAGGTGATAACGGAGCAGGCCCGACAAAGATTCTCTACATTGCTAACCTGTCACACGACAGACTTACACAGTATCTGGATGAGCTGGTACAGAAGGAACTGATCAAACCGACTGATGACAACGAGAACAACCGGACTTATCTGCTAACAGAGAAGGGGCATGAGTTCCTGAAAGAGTTCGCGAGGGTGGAGCACTTCTCTGAAGCCTTTGGGATAGAAATCTAATCAGACAAGGTTTTAAGATGCCAGCCATCGGTCACCGAGTAACGGCCAGTCCGTAACAAGTGGGCCAGTAGTTCAGTGGTAGAATGTCTGATTCGCATTCAGAAGGTCGCGAGTCCGATTCTCGCCTGGTCCACCATCCGCGTTTTCTTGCTGTGCTTAGGGTGATTGCCTCCTTCCGGTAGCCATCCCTTGTGCAGTCGAATTATCTTCCAGCGAATCCACACCACTCAGAAACCTTGGGAGTCGACAATTCCTGATACTGCCGTGAGTAGGTTTTCACGCGTGGAATATCATTAAAATTCAGTTGAAAGCCTGACCCCTCGACGACTTCTCAGGGCTACGATGACAACTAGAAGAACAGCGGCACTTGCTCCAATGTAGACGAGGTTATCAAGGATGATTGGAGGAAGGGGAAGGTCAATGGGCAAACCCGCTCTTGTTGTCGATGATTCTGTGAGTTTCATATTAGAGCTCGTGTTCCAAATCTCGAGATTAAGGTGAGCGAGTACGCCGTCTCTCTTCAAGAAGTCAGCATGGTCCCGAGTCTCGTAAGAGCCGTATCGGTGCGTGTATGAGTATCCCCAGTAGTTGTACGACTCAGTCACGTTGACAGTGAATCCACTGTTGACGAAGTCCGCCATAAGCGTCCAGTTGCCGACTGGCAGGACCGGGCCAGGAGCGCTGTAATAGCTCAGGTACTCGGGCCACATTTCTGTGCCATTGAGCCAGAAGAAGTGCACTTCTGGCGTGCCCAGTCCTGTCCAATCAAGGATGTAGTCAGGGACAGTTGGGACCGAAGTAACGACCATATAGAAGTCCCACGCAATACTACCTGTTTCCGAGTATCCAGCCCTCGTATAATCGATCCGGGTCCCTGCTAGAACACCCCATTCAAGGCTTCGGCAGTCGACTATGCCGAATACTGGTACCACAACCATCATGCTGAGTACGAATGCAGCAAACGGAAGCTGCAGTGTATTTCTACTACCCCTGTCCGTCACGTGCACGCACCATTAACTGGCAGGTAGCGCCCAATCCTAATAAAGGCGCTTCCAGTCATGCCGCCCAAACGTCTAGCGCAGTTCTTCCCTGCATAATCCGGCTCGGTCTACAGTGTGCTAGTGCCCGCTACTTTCTGGGCTGACTCGCTGAGGTCACGTAGAAAAGGCTTGGAGTGAACCCTGTGTCTGGACCAGCCCAACATCCCTTCAAGTCTCCGTCTGCCAGTATCCTTTTCCGAGCTAGGCGCGTTCCTAGCGAACGCATCGAGTGACCTAAGGAGCCCAGTTCAGTTGCTGATGATTGCTTCTTCGAACCAGAGAAGCGTACTCCATTTCTTCTGGTCTAAGGCAACAAGGCCTCAGACACTATGTCCATAGGGTCCAAGCTCAACTCCTGCCTAAACCTTATTCGCTAGAAGACTCAGACTCAAGCTGGTCAATCCAATGAGCGAAGACACTCATGAGTATCACGTGAAGGTTGTCTGGACTGGAGAGAAATCCGGCGATGTGCTGGTCGCCGATAGGCCGGTGATAAGGACCGGGCACTCTCCCGAGTCCGGAGGAACTGAGTTTCACTCACCGGAGGAACTCTTCGTGGCCTCAGCCTCCGTGTGCTTCATGAACTCTTTCGTGGTGTTCACACAGAAGATGCACGTCGCCTTCAAGTCTTTCGAAGTTGAGGCCAAGGGCACCCTAGAGAAAGTGGACAGGAGTGACGAGGTTACAGGAATCCACATGAAAACGACAGTTGTCATAGATTCGGAAGAGCTTAGGAGTAAGATTGAGAGAGCACTCGAGCTGGGTGCAAAGTACTGCTACGTGTCTAATAGCATGAAGTGTCCAACTGAACACGAGAATACAGTCGTAGTCGGCTAGCTCATTCATACGCACCCAAACGCTTTTTCGTTAGGTGTCAGAATCCATGAATGGCGAAGGCATTGAGTCAAGACACGCACGAGTACCAAGTAAGGGTAGACTGGAAACACGATCGTCTAGGCGACCTTGTCATTCAGGGAAAGCCGAAGGTACAGATTGCACCGCCTCCGGAATTTGAGGGCCCCGGTGGAATACTGACCCCGGAAGATATGTTCGTTGCGGCAGCCTCAGCATGTTTCATGACGACGTTCATTACTTTCTCGAAAAAGATCCGCTTCGATTTCAACTCGTTTTCATGTCAGGGATTCGGCACACTTGAGAAAGTCGAGAAGGGGTACGAGTTCACAAAGATCGTGTTGAAGACCAAGGTTACAGTGGGCTCCGAGGACATCAAAGAGAAGGCGGAGCGCGCACTCGACCTAGCTGGCAAATACTGTTTGGTGTCGAATAGCATGAAATGCCCAGTCGTGCATGAAAACACTGTGACCGTGAAGTAGGTCAATAGACACAGGCAGAGGAACGTGAGGCGAGCTAATCCTCACTTGGATGATGCCGAGACTTGCGGCCCTTTGACATAGATGACTTCGTCCGTCTCCGGGATAGGTACTTGAATGAAGCCTGCTCCCTTGGGCTTTGTGAACCGAAGTGTCTCTATTCCATGCATAGCTTTGAAATCCTTGGCCCAAGGCTTCAGCTTTCCAGGAATACATGCTTCGGGAATTCCCTGCCGTAGCGACAAGTCATTGTCGCGTTTGAATTTCCAAAGGGCCGCATCGGTCTGAATGACGAGGTTCGTGTCTTTCGTCAACCGGCTCTGCCATTCTGTCTTGGGAGTCGGAAACTGTTCACGATGAATTCCTTTCTTGTTGTACAGTTCCCGGTAGACCCTGTCTGTCACGAATGGCGTTACAGGAGCTAGAGCCTTGAGCACAACCTTTAGAGTCTCATGTAGAGCATACCAGCCAGACTGCTGCTCCTCAGTGGTGAAGGTGCCATCAGTGTTCAGACAGCGGGCCTTCAGCATTTCCACCACATGGTCTGCAAGAAGTCTCCATGCAAAGGACTTCACATCAGTCGCGGGTTTGTGAAAATCCAGTAGCTCGCAGTCCGAAGCAATTCCCTCAATCATTTTGTTCGTTTCAGCCAGAATCCACTGATCCACGGGAGCCAAGTCTGAGAATTGTAGCCTGCTTGGGATAGGGAACATGGAAACAAAGCGACTTATGTTCCATAACTTGGTCATGAACTTGGATACACCAGCGAGTCTGTCCTCCGAAAAGCGGACATCACTGCCCAGTCCAGCTTCCAGTACTCCAAACAAACGCATTGCATCTGCTCCGTACTTGTCAATGATGGGCTTTGGTGGTGGGGAGTTGCCCTTGGACTTGCTCATCTTTTCGCCCTTCTCGTCCACCACATGACCTGAAACCCATACCTCCTTGAAGGCTGGCTTCTTTGTCAGCTGATATGTCCGAAGCAACGAATAGTAGAGCCATGTTCGAACTATGTCCTTCCCTTGAGGTCTGATTACATTCCCAAAACCTTTCCTGAACAAACCGTCATCCCGCATGAATCCGATTATTTGCAGGCCGGAAATTGAAGAGTCCATCCAAGTGTCAAAGGTTCGTTCTTCGCCCTTGAATCCTTTCTCGGCACCACATTTCGGACACTTGGTGAATGGTGGATCTTCTCGCCATGGCTGGTAGTATCTGAGCTCGCCGGGCTCGGGCAAGACCGCCTGTCCGCATGCATTGCAGTACCAGATTGGCATCTCCGTTCCATAGAACCTTCTCCTACTCACCGGCCAGTCGGCGGTGACCCTGTTAATCCAGTCAATGAGAATCTGCCTATGGAAATCAGGGAAGAACTTGATATCCAAAGCTATTCTCATCAATGCGTCAGTGAATTCAATCTGGCGCAGGTAGTACTCGTCCATCGCAATGAATTCAATGGGAGTCTTGCTTCTCCAGCAAATAGGCACCCTCTGATTGATCTGCTCCTCTTTGTAGAGGATTCCTTTCGTTCGCAGGTCTTCGACTATCCTCTTCTTGGCTTCGCTCGTACTGAGTCCTGCGTACTTGCCTGCCGAATCTGTCATTTTGCCCTCAGGAGAAATCGCCGGAATGGGCTTCAATCCGAAGTTGCGGAAGGCCATCACATCAGCCATGTCACCATAGCTGCAGACCATCAACGCACCCGTACCGAATTCAACCTGTGCAGTTGCACTTTCGATGATTGGAACATCAATATCGAAGACTGGCACTCTTGCCTTCTTGCCTACGTACTTGCGATATCGCTCGTCTTCAGGATGTATGAAGACTGCGCCGCATGCACAAAGCAACTCTGGCCGGGTCGTTGCAATCTTGATAGGCTCCATTCCACCCACTTGAAAATAGAGATAGTACAGAGTCGTTTGACGTTCTTCGTATTCCACCTCTGCGTCAGCGATGGTCGTGCCACAGTCCAGACACCAGTTGTTCGGTCTGTAGTCGCTGTAGACGAGCCCTTGGTTCCAAAGATCGATGAAGGTGGCTTGCGTTACAGCTCTGTATTCTGGGCTGTCAGTTCTGTATGTTCCATCATCGTTGTAGGTGTTGAAACCGATGCCCAGCCTCCTGAAGCTCTCGATCACCTCTTCTTCGTACGTGTCGAGCTGCTCTTTGCATTTCCGAATGAATTCTTCCCGTGGAGTAGTACGCATGTTCATGCCAAATTCCTTCTCCACGCGGAGCTCAACTGGAAGCCCGTTGCGATCAATGCCCAGAGGAAAATTCACCTCAAGGCCCTGCATGCGTCGGTATCTTGCGATGATGTCAATCTGCGTATAGTGTACAAGCTGACCAATGTGCACGTGCCCTGAGAGATATGGCGGCGGCGTGTCAACTGAGTAGAGATTCTTTGCGTGGGAATCGAAAGCGTAGATGTTCTCTTGGCCCCACGTCTCCAAGAGGGCCTGCTCATCCGCAGGAGTCCATCGGTTAGATTCGATTCTCGCTGTGAACTTTGACATTGAACCAAGCCTCTCGGCATGCGTGGGGACCTGACTGGGACCGCGTTCAAGGCGCAGATTGCCGTGGTGCTAAAAGGCTTGTGGGCAACGTCGCTTGTCCATCGAGCAAGTTTGCCCGTCACACAGTAGATCTCTGTCAATTTTCGGGTAAGTCAACCGGTGCCTGACCTGAATAGCGATGAAAAGCGTTCGGTCGAAATATCGGCCAAGCGTTCCATTCAAGAAATCTTCTTTAGGTGACACCAAGAAGTCAGAAATGCACTACCCGGTAGGGACGCACCATGCGCACAGTCCTGAAGATTGGAGGCTCACTCCTTTATGATGACAAAGGCAACATACTGACTGAAAGAATCAAAAAATATGCCGGAGCAGTGAAGAGTCTCGTAAAGGACGGTCACCAACTTATCATAGTTATCGGCGGTGGAAAGCCTGCAAGGGCCTTCATCAGCGCTGCCCGGGAGCTCGGCGCAAGTGAAGCCCAATGCGATTGGTTTGGAATCAAAATGGCCCGACACAATGCGGAATTACTCATCGCCGCACTAGGAGACACGGCGTACCCCAAGGTTGTCGAGAGCCTAGATGAACTCGAGACAGCAAACTGTTTTGACAGGGTTGTGCTGATGGGCGGGCTACTTCCGGGGCAGTCTACAAACGCTGCTGCAGCTCTTGCAGCAGAGTTGGTGCATGCTGACAGACTCCTGAACGCTACAAACGTTGATGGAGTCTATGACCGTGACCCCGGCCAACCCGGCGCAAAGAAACTGGATACGCTCAGTGTTGCTCAGCTGCGGGCCATACTCGCTGGAAGCGGAACACGGGCTGGTGAATACGAACTGTTTGATCCAGTAGCAATCGGAGTCGTAGAACGCTCTAAAATTGAGACAGTGATATTCGACGGCACAGACCCCGATAACCTTCTTCGACTCTTCAAAGGCAAGAGGGTCGGGAGCACCATAGTGCCCACATCGAAGTAGTGAATCCAGGGAGGGCAAAGAAGTTGCACAAGCTGCTTGAGAGAATCTTCGCATCACGCGCCCAGACAAGAGTGGTTCAACATTTTCTCGACAGGCCGAAAGAGTTCTTCAACTTGAGCAGAATAGCCAAAGACACTGGCTTAGCTCACTCGACAATACACAGGGTCATGCAGCCTCTCGTTGACATTGGCTTCGTTAAGGAGATAAGGGTCGGTCAGCAGATTCGTCTCTTCATTTTGGAAACGGAGGACACCAAGAACAAAATCATTGCCGACTTCTATAAAGAGATTAGACCCTTCCTAGAAGAGAAGTCTAAGAGTACATCCTAGATTCTCACAGAACGACATTCCCAATTTCCGTCCGAGATATTCAACTCCTGAGGAACGAAATGAGAAGACGATTGAGTTCCTCGGCTTTTTGTACGGTCGGGGAATGGCCACACCCCTTGAGAACCTTTAGCCTTGAATTCCCTATGCCCTTGTTGATGAGCCGCCCCATCTCAATGTTGATTATTCTGTCAGAATCACCGTGAATAACGAGCGTAGGTGCAGTGATTTCGGAAAGACGCTCAGTTACGTCGGCTGTCGCAAGACCGAGACCAGCAGCGACAACTCCTTCTGCATTCACACTTTGGGCTTTCTGTCTGAGGTGTTGGACGGTTTCTGTGTTCTTCTCAATCCACTGAGGCGAGAAGCCGCTTCGTAACGAGGCCCAGAAGAATGCGTCATTTCCACCAGCCAATTGTGCCTCGCGCCAGCTATAAACAACATCAGCTGTCTCCTCGGTTACTCTGGGTGTGGTATCCACGAGCACCAGTCTGTCAACGTGCTCAGGGAAATCTAGGACAAACTCAAGAGCTATGATACCGCCCATAGACTCACCTATGACATGTGCCTTGTCAAGTTGCAGGTGCGACAGCAGTGCATCTAGATCCTCTGCGAACCGCCGCGCCGGAACAAAGTCAGAGATACCACCTCTCGAGTGCCCGTGCCCGCGAAGGTCGGGGATTATTAGCTGAAAATGCCTCTTCAAGTCGTTCTCCTGATACTCCCAGCCACGATGATCTGATCCTAAGCCGTGTATCAGTAACACAGATCTGCCTTTGCCACAGACATCATAGAACATCGAGAAGTCTTCTATCGTGAGATATGGCATACTCTTCGGCTCCAAGCACGGAATCCAAGATGGACGGTTTGAGATCTTCCTGATAAGCCTGACTAAGAAAGGGGATTCTCTCGCTCAGATGTGTCGAACTAGAACTACAAGGGAAAACGGCTATATACCAACTGGGGAGATTGCAGCCAGTGTGCCGAGGTAGCCAAGCTAGGCCAACGGCGAAGGACTCAAGATCATTGGTCAAGCTTCGGATGAGAAATCCTTTCTCGTAGGAGTACGCGAGTTCGAGTCTCGCCCTCGGCACCATTCATTCTTTTGGATGATGATGAATGTCTGGGTCCCCCAGGCAAAGACACTCAGTATAGATTGCGATTCAAAATGAAAACAGGAGGGGGCTCACGTCGCCTCCAACGCGAGCACCTCTTCTAGCGTAAGCCCACGCTCAGTGGGTGAGTCCGAGTCGACTACGTGTTCACTCTCGGGATTAGTCTGGGAGCGCTCATCCGATGATGTGCTCATCAATGTTCACCTAGAGAAGTAGGCTTGAGCGATTGCCTCAGTTGTCATTTGGACCTTGAGGGCTGCTGGCCTTCGAATTCTGTTCGCGATTCTTGTCTGAGCCATTCTTTCACCTCATTCGAATTGATGTAAGGTATCCGTAGGCCACTGCATTGGTGGACTGGTACTTGGTGTTCTTCGTCACAGAGATGTTTCGGGAATTGCTTTCGTGTGCCATGTTATTTCACAAGCAACACCACTCAGGTTCAGTATATAATGCGGAGCCACGTCTCAGGGTCACAAGAGAGAGTCACATGTCGTGACTGAGACGAGCACTAAGGTGGCACGAAATCAGAAATAGAGCCTTTTTACTCGCCATCTAGGAATGCGAATGGGCGCGTCTACTTCCTCAGCAGTTTAATCATTTCCTTCAGTGGGTATGTGTTAATTACATCCTTGGCTTCAAGCCACCCCCGCCGCGCTTGGAACACACCGAACTGCATGTTGTCAAGCTCTCCTATACGATGAGCATCTGTGTTTATCGCAATCTTCAATCCATACCGCTTAGCTGCTCTGAGATTCCCATCATTGAGGTCAAGCCTTTCTGGATGACTGTTAAGCTCCATAACGACACCCCCAGTGCGCGCAGTTTCGAATATCCTCTCAAGATCCACCTCGTACTCTGAACGTTTCAACAGGAGCCGGCCAGTAGGATGACCCAAGATGTCCACGTGCCTATTCTGAATTGCTGCACAGACCCGATCAGTGATTGCTTCCTTGGTATCCTTCATCTTTGAGTGAACGGATGCCGTCACAATGTCCAGCTGTCGAAGCACTTCGTCGCTAATGTCGAGGTCTCCATTGGGAAGTATATCCACCTCGGCACCCTTTAGGGCTCTCATCTTCCATTTGCCTGACGAGTTGATCTCATCAATCTCGTTAATTGAAGCAAGTATCTGTTCCTCTGTCATGCCGCCGGCTATGGTCAGGCTCTTTGTGTGGTCTGATATGCAGAAGTATTCGTATGACTTTGCGGATGCGGCCTCCAGCATCTCTTCAATCGAGTTGGCACCATCTGATTTGTCAGTATGAGTGTGCAGGTCACCCCGTATTTGCCCTAACGACACCAAATCAGGAAGTTGGTGGTGCTGTGCTGCCTCAATCTCACCTTTGTCTTCCCTGAGTTCCGGCTCGATATAGTCCAGACCTAATGCTCTATAGATGCCTTCCTCCTCCTTGCCCGCGATTTGCTCGTCCCCTCTGTAGAGACCGTACTCGCTGAGTCTGAGACCTTGCTTCTGGGCAATCGTCCTCACATGCACATTGTGGTCAATGCTACCAGTGAAGTACTGAAGACCAGCTCCGTAGCTATCTGGCGGAAGCACACGAACGTCAACCTGAATGCCGCTGGTGAGACGCACAGAGGACTTGGTTGGTCCATGAGTAAGAACATCGGCAACACCCTCAAAACGAACGAATGAGTCCATCAACTGCTCTGCATCATCTGCCTCGACCAGTACGTCAATGTCACCAATGGTCTCCTTCCTACGACGAAATGAGCCTGTAATTGTGATTTCGCCGCACGCCCCGGACCCGTCTCAACGAACTCTCAATACTCTCAATAATAGGAAAGGCATTCGCTAAGAGGGTTCGGCCAAGACCAGCACGCGCAAGCTGGATGCCCTGAGTCTATCTGGTCGACCGTCTTTTGTCCAATGCCTTTCAAGCCCGTAAGCTGTCCCTCCTTGACGGCCTTCTCCAGAGACTCGAGGTCTGTTATGCCGATGCTCTCAAAAAGCAGTTTCATCGTCATCGGGCCGACACCGGGAATAGCGTCGAGTTCCTTCACTTTCACAGGGATTTCCTTTCGCAACTGCTCGAGTTGGGCAATCGAGCCCGTCTTGAGATAAGCATCGATTTTGTCTGCCAGCGACTTGCCAACTCCCGGAATTCCCGTTAGTTCGCCACGTGCGGCTATGGCCTCGATATCCTCACCAAGAGAGGATATAGAACGTGCAGCCCTGCTGTATGCCTTCGGCTTGAACTTGTCCTTCCCTTGTATTTCAAGAAGGACTGCCATCTCGTTGAGTACCTGTACAACCTCGTTGTTCTTCATCTGTAGGCCTCCCACTCTTTGTCCCAAGGAACTATGGACCTCGTTGCATCGACTACAGCATGAATGTTTTCCTCGGGTGCGTCAATAGGAATTACGCAGCCCGGCGCAACGACCAGCCGCTCAAGACCGGCAGCTCGTATTGCTTCCAAGACCTCTTCCTTCACTTCATCAGCAGTCCCGGTCCTCAATACGCCATTATGGTCAATTCCACCGAAGACAGCCATTCTTGTCTGGTCCTTCATCTGTTTCAACGTTGGAGCCACGCTCTGATCTGCCCAGTTCAAGCCATCCAGAGCAGCTATTCGCGAAATCTTCTCGAATCGAATTCGCTTGTCATCGTCTCCGGAATGAAGATGCATGAGAACGAACCCGGCTTTGCGTCTCAGTCTGGACAACACCTTCAGGTCATATGGAAGGACGAATTCCTCGTACTGTTTGTCAGATACGGATTCATAGGTTGCATGCTGTGAGGCCAGAAAAATACCGTCTGAGCCCGCGTCAAGTGCAGCCCGAGCAAAATCAACCATCACGTTCGTTATCAGTTCGAGCGCACCTTTCACAATGTCCGGATTCTTGTCCATATACTCCTTGAGCCTTCCGTCGCAGAGTATGTCTGCTACCATTGGCGGATCAAACACAGTGGCCATGGTGGGCACAAGACTTTGCGCATATTCGTGCACGAGTTGTACTGCACGGACCTGCCTGCCAAACTCGCCAGCATTAACGTCCAACGGTTCAAGTGTCTCCCAGTCAGCCAATGAACAGACAACGCAGCTCGCGCATTTGGTAGATCCCGAGACCGCCCCATCATAAACTGGTACGCAGCCCCAGTCCACGGCCGGGTAACAACCATGGAAGGATATCTTGATTATATCATGGTCGAACATTCTGTGCAGTGCTATCTCGGCTTCTGCAAGCCCCTCTGAAGTGCGGTCAATCTCAGGATGGTGTTTCCAGACGGAGATCGGTATGCTATCGCCGATGTTCCCTAGAAGAGTCTGCTTGACAAGCTCAAATCGTGACATCTGCCTAATCGAAACCACATCGACAATAATGAGGCTTTCGAATCTCGAACCGCAGATGCGCGAGGCCAATGCGAAGAGAATGGGCTATTCAATGGATACCGTATAGGCCCTCTCAAAGGCCTAGACGCCAAGAATAAGAGCATCGGGAAATCTGTGGAACCCGGTCCCTATAGAAAAGGAGGACACCAGATGTCCGAGTTGACTGCCCTATTTGACCCTCAGGCGCTCTTGAGACTTGGAGGAGTTGACCAGCTCGACAGACTGAGGACCGAACCTAACGCCTTTTGGAACAGGGCCAGACTGGACATAACGTGGGGACTCCCCGTTACGTTGGGCCTGCTCAACAACCAACATATTTCGTTGCAGCCTATGCGACTTGCATCTAGGGAGGAACTCAGACTCTATCATGACTCGTCGTATATCGAAACACTCGAACTGTTCGGAAACATGGGCTCTGCCTTTTCCTCTCGCTTTGGCTTGGACACGGATGATTGCCCGATTTTCCCGGACGTCGACAAGTATGCAAGCTATCCCGTCGGCGCAACAATCGATGCAGTGACAGGAGTGGCTGAAGGACTGTTCAGGAACGCGATTTCGTTCTTTGGTGGATTCCATCATGCAATGCCAAGCATGGCGGCAGGCTTCTGTTACTACAATGACTGTGCCATTGCAATAAGGAAGTACAGGAGAGCCTACCCAAACAAGAAAGTCCTGTATCTGGACACTGATGCGCATCACAGTGACGGAACTCAGCAGGCATTCTACTCAGACCCTAATGTTCTGACTATATCAACCCACGAATACAGCATGGGCTTCTTCCCCGGCACAGGACAAGCTGAAGAAATCGGCGAGGGAGAAGGAAAGGGCTACTCTGTGAACATCCCCTTGCCGCCCCTGACAGACGATGTCGAGTATTGGAGGGCCTTTGAGGAATTGGTCCCCCCGATTTGGAAAGCCTACAGGCCTGATTTCGTTTTCTGGGAAGTCGGGGGTGATGCGCACGAAAAGGACCCACTCACTGACCTAATGCTCACGCTTGATACCTATCAGCGACTCTCCAAGACTGTCAGAGAACAAGTACATCTTGGCGGCAGAAAGCTGGTGGTCGTAGGAGGCGGTGGATACGACCCGGTTGCTACCGCCAAGATCTGGACGATGATACTAGCTGACCTCGCAGAGATACCGCTACCGCCAACACTGCCAGCAAGCTGGATTGAACTGTGTCACAGACACGGTCTTGATGTTGCAAGAACAGGATGGACTGACAGACCGATGTGCACAGATGCAGAGCATCGTCAGAACGTCCACCGAGCAGTAGGAGAGACCATAGAGACCGTCAAGAAGCTGGTCTTTCCCATATTTGGGCTGTAACAGCCTTAACGTTCGGTGGCTTCCTACTGTCACAGGAGGTTTCTCGGCTCTGAAGATGTTCCTCGCAAGTCATTGTCTTCTACGGCTTTTCTTTTTCGTCCCGAGAAAGCACCTGTGCCCTGTGTCATCTATGTACATCTCAAGAATGTCGAAAGAATCAAACATGCTGTAGATTTCTTGCTCTGTGAAATAATGATGCAGCACACCGGACTCTCGGCCCTTGCGGGGTATGTAGGTACCTTTCTCAACCATTTGAAGGTCCCAGTCACCTTGCTTGGAAGAACCATCAGTTGGCACGCTGATGAATATCAAACCCCAAGGCCTGAGGATTCTCTCAATCTCATGTATTGTCTTCAGAATGTCGCGGACCAGATTGTGGTGTATAACGTGTATCGCTATGACTGCGTCAAAGAAACCATCAGTGTAAGGAAAGGGTTCCTCCATCTTGTGTAACTTGAGGTCTGCTTCGAGACCGCTCTCTGACAACCACTTCCGGGCCATGGCCAGTGCCCTTGGCGATGCATCGAACCCGTACATCTTGAATCCAAGCTTGGAAAGAAACACGAGATGACGCCCAGTACCGCAGCCAACATCGAGAATCTTCTGAACCCCTCGATCGCTGAAGGTCTGAGAGATTCTAGGCATGTCCTTGTGAGGCTCTGTAAAGACCTTGCCTTGCTCAGCAAAGATTGATTCCCAGTCGGGCATCGCCGTGCATCTCCTTGCTAGTTCGTGATAAGACGTAATCTCTCCGAGTTCCGTATGACATAAAGGGAGCTATTCACAGGAGCAGGATTTCACTTAGGAGGAACAATCCGAATGCGGCTTCTCCGCCCAAGGTATCTGATTCTCATACTGAGTATTGTGCTAATTCTGGCTGGCACAGGAACTGCCTCGGTAGTCCAAGGAGGATTTGGTAGAGTCGCCGTGTCTGAAGTTGATTTCAGAGCGGCTGACGGTTCCAACATTCATGCAACCCTTCAGAGACCATTGTACGCTACGACTTCAAACCCGCTACCCGGGGTCGTTGTCATTCATGGTATAATGCAGAGCAAGGAATGGTTGATGGCTTTTGGAATCGAATTGACCCGACGCGGATTCGTTGTGTTGACCATCGACGCTAATGGTCATGGCGATTCCGATGCTGGCAGCGGTTCGGGCGCCGCTGCACTCAAGTATTTGACCACTCTGGACTACGTCAACTCGTCCGACCTCGGCATCATAGGACACAGCATGGGCGGTGGAATCGCATGGGAAGCAATCCAAACCTCGGGAATAACTGTGAATGCGTTCGTGTTAGTTGGTAGTTGGGTCGCCACTGCGAACGCAACCTATCCGCACAACTTACTTGTTGAGGTTGGTCAGTTCGATTCTCTATCTTCCTACCCCGGGAATCTCACTTTGCTAGATACTGCATTTGGAGTTACAAACGTCCAAGCCGGCATTACATATGGTAGCTTCAGCACTGGAACGGCTCGCAAGATTGTAATTGCTCCCACGAACCACCTCTTGGAGACCATATACCCCTCAATCATAAGCGAAAGTGTTGAGTGGATGAAAGAAAGTCTAAAGGGAGGAGTAGAGGACTCGCACTGGCTGCCAAGCACCGACCTGATCTACCCATACTGGCTCTTCGGTGGCTTCGTAGGTCTTTTTGGGGTCCTGCTTTCGATTTTCCCTGTCCTCGCGATACTCATCGACATACCAGTGTTCAGAGTCTTGAAGCAAAGACCGAGCTCTGAGTATGCGGCAAATAACAA
This sequence comes from Candidatus Thorarchaeota archaeon, assembly GCA_963726195.1. Lineage (GTDB taxonomy): Archaea > Asgardarchaeota > Thorarchaeia > Thorarchaeales > Thorarchaeaceae > OWC5. The sequence goes on along the minus strand of CAVSBO010000018.1, from coordinate 67,441 downwards.
GTCATACTTGGGGTTAGGACTCATCTATGGAGCAATTGGCCTCGGAACGTTCTTTCCTCTGTTGGGGATTGGTTCGGTCCTCGAGTACGTGCTTCCCTCTCCAGGGCACTATGGACTGGCTGTCAGTCTATGGAACCTCGGTAGCGCATTGATTGCACTGCTTGTTCTCTATGCTCTTCTTCGTGCTCGCCCCAAAAACGGTGTCACGATCGACAGCTTGGTTAGCATCGGCGATGGCGCCGAAAAACCGATTCGCAGGTTTCTCAGGACCCTCTTGGTGGCTTTGGGGGTAATTGCATGGCTTTACGCCTGGACAGCACTCGTCGACCTCGGCATGGCACTCGACTTCAGGTGTTTCATGCCCGGGTTGAACCTGCTCACACCAACACGCGCTTTGATATTCCCGCTGTTCTGTGTCGTGTTCTTCATCTACTTCCTGATTGATGGAATGTGGTTGATGGGCATTCTGAGAACTAGGTCCGAGGAGAGCTGGAAAATCACGCAGACCAAGTGGACACTGAAGTCGATGTTCATCAAGTGCATACTCTATTTTGCCGTGGTAGCAATTGACTACGGTGTGGGCTTGGCTACTGGAAGGCCGCTCTTCCCTACTCTGCTGGGCTTCTCGCTCCTCTTCTTCTATGCATTCGTGCCCTATTTCGCAGTGAGCACAGTCATCACTGCTTGGGGATACAGGGTAACAGACCATTACTACCTAGGAGCCATGCTCAATGCCATGCTGTTTGCATGGATTGTGGCGGCAACATTGCCTCTGTAGAAGGGTGACTACATTACGTGGCAGGCCCTGCAAGGGACCTGCCTTCCATCCCCACCCACAGAGTGCGGTGAGTTCTACGAGCCTCTATGTGTGAAAAGCCACTCAGTCAGACCCGTCCCCTTCTTATTCTGCTTCCCGTATTCATGCATCGCCATGTTCTCGAAAAGATCCGTTGAGCCACCTGGGAACTGTCTTGAGAATCTGACAAAGGCAGTCGGTGATATCAGCGTAGACTCAAGTGTGTAGTCGGACCCATCGACACCGGACACATGAGTGGTGGCCCGGACCGGCATTTGTTCCTTCCCACCAGAGAAGCCAGTCTCCACTTCAACATTCGAAATCGGTACGTTTCCGCGTCGCGACGAGATAGATCCAGAAGAGTGAACTTGCCCTGCGACAGTGTCGCGCCTTAGTCCAATGGAGAATGTATCGAACTGAGCATGAAGTGCGTACCAACCCTCGATGTGCCAGTCGCGAGCACCCCAACTCTTGTCACGCTGCCCGAGCCCATTAATCTTGATCCGCGGGCCATCAGAAAACTGGATTGTGCCGGTAACGCTCTCTGACTGCTCAAAGTGGCCACTCCATGACGTACCGCTTCCGGTGCCGAAGTCGTACGCTGGAAATCGGGCTTTCCACCTTAGATCAACTGCTATCTTCTCTCCATGGAAAGTCAGCTCTCCACTCACTGAGCGGCTTTATCATCTCATAGGCAAGGTGACCGTCTGTGAGGGACTCTGCAAGACCCTCCGGAACCGGTCCTTCTGGCTCAACGAAGTATGCTTCGCGCTTGTCGTCATGGAATAGGGCGAATACAAATTCTCTCTTGCGAGCATTTGGGAGCAGACCAATGGTGGTGAAACCAGATACTCCTCTGTCTGGGTCCACGAAGTTGAAGTAGAAGCTTTCTCGCCAATCCACTTGCTCAGAGGGCTTGTGAGCGTACTCGTCAGCGACGTCAGGTGAACTCATGTCGGTCACCGCTGTGCATTATCCGTGCATCACTCTGGAAGCAAATAGAGTGTGGGATCCTTGTCCTGCTCCTCCTGCTCTCGGAACATCCTGAAGAATGCAGGGTCCGCGTCGACTTCCATGAAGGTCGGTAGATACTCGTCCAGTACCTTGGGTGAAAGGCCCCAGTCCATCTTCTGAGTTATGCCAACCTGATTCGTGTATCTAGCAAAGCCCCTCCAATACGCTATGGCTCCAGCAGTCAGGAGTTGCTTTCTGTCCCACTCTGCGAACTTCATGTAGAGCTCAGCCTGAGCCTTATCGGCAGCATCGCCATACGAAGGAAGTTCATCGAGACCCAATGGAACGATTTTGCCGCCTCGCTTCGTGTACGCCATCATCCTCGTTACGAGCCCTGCGTACTCAGTAGGTTCAATCGTCATCGTGCCGACATCATTGAACGTCGCAGTCGCACCCTTCAGGACCATGGCAATACCTAATGTGGATGAAGGGAGCTTGGCCTCAGTATTGGACCACGGCATCCACAACTCGCCTTTTCCGTCGTGCAGGTTCGTGTACTCTGAAACGACCAGAGACTCGTCTTTGCCCAATGGATATGGACCATGGTCGATGATCTTCGCTCGTGCTTCACATTCGTCCATGAATGCGTACAGGTCTACAGAGCCTATAGCACGTCTGACCTTGCTGACTTGTGCTTCATTCACTGGCTGCATCCGGTCTAGCAACCAGCCGATAGTCTTCTTGTCAAATGCTAAGTTCGTGCCGCCCGAAGCTGAGACCGTCGGCTTGCCTGTATTGAAGTAATTGGTGGCGAGCCTGTACCAGTTGTCCAGCATAAAGAGCCACTGCTCACGTTTCTCCTTCGGCTCCTTTGATGCGTCACTCTCGGACTTGTTGAAGATAACCCCCATTCTTGCAAGCGAATAGTAGAGCCACAGGTAGGTTATTGATAGTGCCTGAACCTCTGAGAGCAGCGTCTTGCTTCTCTTGGCAAGCTCTTCAGGCGATATCTTCTGCCAGACCTGTTTCATCACATCGTAGAGACATGCATATGTCTGGTAGAATGCAACACATATGTAGGCATTGACAGGGAAGAGCTTGGACTCGAGCAGACCCCGTTCCAGTAGGATGTTTGAGAAGACTGTAGAAAGATGAGCAATCTGTTTGTTCGCGTCTCGAACCTGCAATCAAATCACAACTCCGTGAAGAAATGTAGCCGCTTTCTGAAACAGCGCCCCATCCCCTAGGCAATATTAAACGTTTCAGACCTTCAAAGGATGTATATCGGCGGGTTTCGATAATCAACTGCATCTTGGCATCCGAGTGATAATATGGCACCAAGAATGCACCAGTCTTTTAAGATGCCTTCAGGCGTTTTGCGCAAAAAATGGATTTGGTGGAACTGCTTGCTTTGAGGAGAGTCGGACAGGGATTGATTACCCTGAAGCTCAGTGCTGAAGGGGAGATGAGAGTCATCAAATCAATCCAAGACGTCGTCCGGCTTTGGAAAGAGGGACCAGAAGGCAAGATAGTTCTTGTTGAAGACGCAGGTACAACGACTCTTGCACCAGTACTGTCCAAACTCGCAGGTGTGGTCTGTACATCAGGGGCGCTTGGCTCACATCTAACTATTGTTACACGCGAATTCCAGATTCCCGCACTCATGGGGACTAAGCTTGAGACGTCAGAGAGCTTGGACAGACGCAGAGTCGTAATCAAGCCCGAAGAAGGTATTGGTGGTGTCCTTCTGGTATCTGACTGACTGAGAGATCACCTAACAATCGCGTCCGGAGCAAGATGAATTGGCTCGTCATCACTCACCAACCAAGTCATCAGCACCAACACAGTCATGCGTTTCTTTCTTTGAGGCAATAGGCGAGGACGACTTGGAAAGGTTCGGCGGTAAGGCAGTGAATCTTGCTCGGCTGCACAGGGCAGGGCTGAAAGTCCCAATCGGCTTCTCCATATCATCAGATTGTTTCTCTGAATTCCTTGCGGGTCTGGAGGGGTCGGACAGAATACTACAGCGGCTAGAATCGCCTACGGATATAGAAGAAACCATGAACTACGCCGCAGATCTTGAAAGACTTGGTTCGTCTTGGAGAATGCCCGGTGAAACCAAGAAACAGATTATGGATGCGTTTACGCGGCTGAGATCGATGGCGCACGAACATGGTGCAGGATATGCGATTCGGTCATCAGCAAATGTCGAGGACGGTAACCAAATCTCGTTTGCAGGTCAGGCAGAGAGCTTCTTGTGTGTCAATGGAATTGAGAATATCATTGATTCTGTGAGAAGAACTTGGCAGTCGGCGGTTTCCTTCCGCGCGGCTCTTTATCTGCACGAAATGGGTGTTCCCCTAAGCAAGGTGAGGATGGGCGTAATCGTGCAAGAGATGGTTGGTGCGGATGTCTCCGGTGTCATGTTCACCGTCAACACTGTAACGAATGATCCGTCACAAATCATCATCGAATCCACATGGGGTTTGGGAGAACCGTTGGTCTCAGGGAAGGTAGTCCCGGATACGTTCTTTATCCAGAGAGACCCTTTGAGAGTCGTGCAGCGTGTGCTTGGGTCAAAGGTTACATTCGCGGCTGTGAGCGCATCCGAGCAACAACATGGAATCGTGCTTCAGGATACGCCTCCAAGTAAGCGAACTGCCTTCACATTGGACGATGCCGATCTGCTAAACCTAGCCAAGATGGGTACGAAGGTGGAGAATATACTGGGCGGCCCACAGGACATAGAGTGGTGTATGAAAGACTCACATCTGATTGTGCTTCAAGCAAGACCAGTGACGACAATGAAGCAATGCTAACATTGAGACAAGGGCGAGAAGGGAGACATCCAGCGTGCCCTTCTGCTCTATCAACCATGCATGCGCATCTTGTATAGTGAGTCCCCAGGCGAGACCTTGATAGCCTCCACCGGACACGATGAGACGCATTTCCCGCAGGAAGTGCAAACGTCTGGCCAGACAGGAGTAACAACCCACTTCTCCGGATTGTAGGGATCAGGATGCTTCTCTAGGGTTGGATGCATCAGGAATACTGCAGGATCACAGACGTTCAAACACTTCCTGCACTCTCTGGGATCCATCGTGCCTTTAGGTCCGCACTTCTTGTAGTCAATCTTAATCTTCGTCTTGCCCATTCGACCCACCTCTCCTAGAAATTCTTGGCCTGTCCTGGCACGGACTCCCTCGGTACCAATTGAAGGGCATCATTCTTGCATGCGTGACGACAAACCCCACAGCCGAAGCATTTGTCGTGATTGATTATCACCTTGTTGATCGATGGGAGATATCTGAGAGCCCCGAACTGACACATCCTTACACACGCCTTGCAGCCTTGGCAGTTATCTCGGTTGACTGTCATGAGATACTCTCCTTTCAGGACTGTCCTCAGACCAAAATCATTCCTCAGGCGCAGACCTCCACACTCCGGACTCTCGCACGAGCAAATCGCATTGATGTAAGGGACTGGCTGGAACCAGACAGACGCTACGTATCCTTTCTTGTTCTGTGTCTCAAGGGCTGCGATTGCTTCCTCTCAATCTCAGCTGCCATTTCTCATCCAGCGGGATGTATCTTGTGAGCTTTGGGATGATTTGGCTCAAGCACCCGAAGTTAATGCATACGGCATCTTTCACACCCCTCTGCATCCACCTGCACACACAATAGTTCTTTATGATAGGCTCAGCCGCCAAGTTGCCAAGAATGTGCTGAGCATCCTCAAGCGGAATGACTTGTCCGAAGTGACCATCAGCTCTAACCGGATTTCGCCCTGGCTTCTCACTGTGTATCATCTTCTCAGCACTTGACCTTAGATAACGTCCAATAAGCGGCATCTGCATTTTGTACCCTAGACCAATGGAACTGAAGCCCGTAATCTTTCGGATGAACAGAGTCTCCATGTTCTTCCATTGCTCTTCCAAGTACTCTTTCATATTGTACTCGTCTGCCAGCTCGTAGGAGTAATTGCGGGCATTCATGTACCACTTGCCGCCCGCGCCATGCTTCATGCACCAGTCACACAAGGGGATCACCGTTTCTTGATTGTCTGTGAATCAGCAGAGCATCCTGATGGGTTATTTAAGGGTCGCGAGTACGGCGCGATATTTTTCGACGAAAGCCCGATTTCTTGGATAACTACGCAAAGGCAGTACAGACCGCATACGACGGGCGGCGCTGCGTCCTTGACTACCAGAACTCAACAAGAACAAGTCAAGCCGACGCCTGCGAGTGTGCACGGAAATTGTTGGTGCTTTTATTGTATAGTACCGGACAGTGCGTCAAATCAAAGAAAGGAAGAGATTGCATGCAGCTCACCATCGACCTAGCATCGTTCGCGACTCTGTCTTCTTCAGTGTTCTCCATTGTATTAGCACTGTTTCTAATTTCACTGTGGCTTAGACAGAAGAACCACCTCTACACCGACTTGCCCCTGATGTTTGGAATAATGTTCGTAGCGCAAGCTGTGAACAGTATCATCAAACTTCTTCCAAACCTAGGGATTGTCGAAGCCTCATCTGCCCTGTTCCGAGTTCGAGCGCTTATCATATTCGGAACTGTCCTTCCTTTGGCAGTGATTGTGTTGAACGTCTGGTTGCCTAGGTTGCATCGCAGGTACTCGAGGATTCTCGGCGTGCTCGCTTTGTACTGGGCTATCGTGACTTTGTTTGCACCGTCAGACAATTTGGTCATGCTGCTTTGCATTCCGATACTGCTTGTTTTCATGATAGCCTTAATTGTAACTTTCTCAATAACTTGGCGAACAGGACGTTTGAGAGAGGTCAGGAGCGGACTAATGGTTCTTGCCTTCGTCCTCGCTTTCATAAGTCAGCTGGTCGCTAGCTCAGTGATCGTCGACAACATCCTTGTCGCTCTCAGTAGTGGAATAACGACTCTGGCTCTCATCAACCCATGGTTCAGACGAGGACGCCCTGCAGCCCCGAAGCTCGTAGAGCCATCCACACGCACGAGGGTTTCGCCATGACCACGACTCAGTCTGTCGAGAGACCATCTTCGCACCCTGCTGTTAGACAGCAGCCGTTCTGGTCTCGCATCGGGCTGTTGCCGCTAGCAGGACTTATACTTGTTATGGCGGTCATATGGAGAGTAGTTGATGTCTTCGTACTTGGACTTGGAGCGACTTGGATTAACATAATGCCCTCGAAGCTTTTTCCCTTTCTCATCATCTTAGGGTTGTTTCTGAAGTACCGGAGAGCAGAGGTTGGAACAGTACTTGGATTGAATCGCAGACAACTCAGAATCCAAGTGTTGATTGGCTTCATAATTGGTTGCTCCATGTATGTTCTGATTGAGATTGTCCCGCCCTTGGTTTTTGAGACCTTCTTCAATCAATCATACCCTCTCAACCTCACTGTCCTTTATGCCGACATCCTTTGGTACCAGTTCATCTTCTTCTTCACAAATGCCCTCCTCGAAGAGACTCTATTCCGTGGTCTGATTCAGAATGGCCTTAGGCCTCGATTCACACCTAACAGAGCAATCATGATTTCCGCATTGGCCTTTGGGATATGGCATCTTTGCTGGCCGGCCGTAGATGCACTTTCCGGCAACGGCTCACTTTCACAAGCAGTTTCAATGCTCGTCTTTACGGCGATCCTAGGGCTGTTCTTCGGTACATATTATGAGAAATTCAGCTCAAGAGCTACGTTGGCCGGCCCGATTACGATTCACACTCTGGTCAATTTCCTCAATGAGGACTTGAAGCTCGGTCCTGCATTAAGTACTCAAGGCCCGGATTTCACATTTACAGGCCCCACCCTCATGGGTATCACATTCATTTTCCTTCTGGTGACTCTAGTGGTTCTCATCAAGCTCAGCTTCGTCGACTAAAGTCGACCAAGTGCAGTCATGGTGGGCTCGCCGGAGAACCGGGACTGTCACAAGCACATCTCGACCCACAGGAGCGCAGACTCCTTCGCACACCTAGATTCAAGTACTCAATAGACTCGCGTCTGCAGGTAGCTCACAATAGCAATGCCCATGACTGATTGACGAGTGACATCTACTTGAGACTAGTATGTTGCTTCAATTTGCGCAAGAGCGCTTCATGACGAACCTTCGGATCTTCCGCGCCTGACAGACTTTCTTGCCTCAAGTACAATCTTGATGGGTCCCTCAGTGGCTTTGAGCTTGGAGGGAGAGCCCGTCCTGAAGAAGTTCGGGTCTGACAGACTTCTCTCTCTTGTCCTCGTAATGCTTCGTTACGACCGTCAGCTCGATACCGTGTGAACGCCAATCTCCTTCGGTGCTAATCAATCGAACCTGGCTCATGTATACGTAGTCAACCGCGTCAAGGAATGGTTGCTGATTCCAGTTGTCATAACAGAGTTTGTAGCAGGTCCCTCCTTGCCCCGCAGTCGAGAGAAGCTCCCCAACCACCACTACTCTCTCGTCGGTCAGAAATAGGCTTCCAACGCGATCGATATCTCTGTTACCGACGTACAAGTGTGCCCTGTCCCAATAAGACACAGACTCATCTTGTTGAAATATCCCAGCCTCCTGGAGTAGCTTTGCCTCAGCACCGGGAATGTTGAATTTCCTGCTTAGACTGCCAGAGTCCTGAGTCATCGACACCTCAAGAGTGGGTTTGTTCTGCCAACTAATGCTGATAATGTGCGTGAGGAATCCAAAGACGAATGGGTCACCCGAACCGATGCTCTCAACCGCAGTCTTCCATAGAGCGCTGCCCTGCTCATCATTCAGCTTGATCTTCTCCCTTGTCACTTCGAAGCCCAGTTCGTTTGCTTTCGTTACACGCTCACCTTCGTCTTCAATCTTGAGGGCTGCCACCACCCTGTCATAGTAATCATCTGCGCTCAAGCTATAAGATCAACCCCTTGCATCAGTGCCATTGCCAATAGCCGTGATGCAAACAACAGAGACAAGATGGTGACCAATGATTCGCCGAGCATTCATCCCTATTACCACGCGAGCCTCAATCCGGACAGAAACATGAAGCGCACCACCAGCCAGTCTCAGCATTCGCAGCACGATTGGCTTCTATGGTCCCGAATCTCAGAGGATATCATAGCTTTGAAATGCTTTCAAGCTTGCGGAGATGGGCTCGATGGAGCTTGGTCCGACAGACCCCGTGCCTTAACCACTCACAGAGCCAGCTGATAATTCGATCAAGGTGCCGACAAAAGAAACAGAAAGGAGAGAGTCCTCGCGGGCTTCTCTCCACGTACTAAGCCTATGGAACTCGGTCCTTAACGAGCGTGTCCACGACAGAAGGGTCTGCAAGAGTCGATGTGTCACCTATATCCTTGATTTCTCCCGCAGCAATCTTCTTCAGAATCCGCCTCATGATCTTGCCTGAACGAGTCTTGGGCAGAGCGTCGGCGAATTGAATCTTGTCGGGAGTGGCAATGGGACCTATCTCCTTGCGGATGTGCTGTCGGAGTTCCTCCTTCAGCTTGTCACTCTTTGCGACACCGGACTTGAGCGTAACGAAAGCATAGATTGCTTCGCCCTTGATATCATGTGGGAATCCGACAACTGCAGACTCTGCCACTGCAGGATGACTCACAAATGCGGACTCTATCTCGGCAGTTCCGAGCCTGTGACCGGATACCTTCAGAACGTCGTCAACTCGACCCATTACCCAGAAGTAGCCATCCTCGTCCTGTCGCGAGCCATCGCCCGTCATGTACATGGGCAGTCCTGTCTTGGGATCCTTGTACTGGACCCAGTAGGTGTTGATGAACCGTTCATGGTTGCCGTATACAGTCCTCATGAGACCGGGCCACGGCTTCTTGATACAGAGGTATCCGCCTTCGTTGACACCTGTTGGCTTGCCATCCTCTGCAACGATTATGGGATCGACTCCAAAGTAGGGCAGAGTCGCGCTACCGGGCTTCAGTATTGTCGCTCCCGGAAGAGGAGTAATCACTACTCCGCCTGTCTCGGTCTGCCAGTACGTGTCAACTATAGGGCATCTCTCGCCACCCACGACTTTGTGATACCAGATCCAGGCCTCAGGATTAATCGGTTCTCCCACTGTGCCCAAGAGCCTTATGCTCGTGAGCTTGTGCTTCTTGACCGGGTCGTCGCCGAACTTCATCAGGGAACGGAGGGCAGTTGGTGCAGTGTAGAACTCGTTCACCTTGAACTTCTCGCAAACCTGCCAGAAACGATCGTTGTCAGGATAGGTCGGAATTCCTTCGAACATGAGAGTAGTTGCGCCTGCGCAAAGTGGACCGTACACGATATAGCTATGTCCTGTGACCCAGCCGATGTCGGCGGTGCACCAGTAAATATCACCTTGATGCCAATCAAATATGTCCAAAAGCTCTTGGCACAATAGACCATGTAACCGCCTAGCGTGTGGAGCACGCCCTTTGGCTTGCCGGTCGAACCTGATGTATAGAGAATGTAGAGCGGGTCCTCGGCATTTACCCACTCGGTTTCGCACTTTGGAGAGGCTTTCTTCATCAATTCGTGATACCACTCATCACGGCCCTTGGTCATCTTGATCTCTGAGCCAGTCCTCTTGACGACTATGACCTTCTCTATGGATGGTGTGTCCTTAAGAGAGATGTCAGCATTGTCCTTGAGTGGCACTACCTTTCCGCTCCGGTAGCTGCCGTCAGAAGTGATGAGGAGCTTGGACTTGCAGTCATCAATCCGCTCTCTCAGTGCATCTGAGCTGAAACCGCCGAATACCACGCTGTGAACAGCGCCAATTCGAGTGCAAGCCAGCATGGAAATGGCAAGCTCAGGAATCATGGGCAGATAGATTGAGACCCTGTCGCCCTTCTTGACACCGAAGGATTTGAGGACATTAGCAAGCTTGTTGACCTCATCCCGTAGCTGTTCGTATGTGAAGGTCAATGAGTCCTTCTCCGGCTCGCCCTGCCAGATCAGAGCAACTTGCTTGCCCTTGCCAGCCTCGATATGCTTGTCGAGGCAGTTGTAGGCCATGTTAGTGATGCCGTCCTCAAACCAAGTGAAACGAGCGCCTTTGGGATCTTTCCAGTCGAATCCCTTGGTCGGGACTTTCTTCCAGTAACAAAGCTTCTTTGCGATATCAAGCCAGAACTTGTCAGGGTTCTTGATTGATTCCTCCCAGAGCTTCTTTCGTTCCTCGGCGGACTTGATGTACGCCTTCTCTGGAAAGCCCTTAGGAGGTGGGAACTGCCTGGCCTCATGGCTGTAAACTGTGATTTTCTTTTCAACAGACAAGGTGGTCACCGGTACCATCGATAGTTTGACGGCCGACCCCTTTTGACTGATTATAAAGCTTGTCTAGCACTCGCCTGAGTACCTTTGGCGTCCTATAAGAATTAATGAAATCGAAAAGAGGAAGAGGCCAGAAGGCACTGATTCCCTCTGACCTCAAGCTACGATATACTACTGTCTTCTCTTCCTTACCGACTTCAATTTGAAAGTCAGGAGCGATGCCATAACAGCTAGAAGTCCTGTTATGAGGAATGCCGTCCTGTAGCCACCGGTCCACTGAACAAACAAGCCAGCTACGAGTCCACCTAGAATTCCAGCAATTCCATAGGCTGTGAACACCACACCGTAGTTCTTGCCCACGTTCTTTGAACCGTAGAGGTCGGCAGTCGATGCCGGAAACAATGCGAAATTGCCGCCGAAGCAGAATCCAACCACAGAGCCAACAGCCAACACTATGGGCCAAGTCACCTCAATCAACGGACTTGAAATGATTGAAAAGACGAACATTGCTGATGCAAGTACCGAGAACATCGCATACATTGTGTTCTCGCGCCCAAGGCGGTCTGAAGCTGCGCCCCAGACGATTCTCCCTGCTGCATTGCAGAGTGAATAAACTCCGACAATCAGAGTCGCCCAAGCGGCGGCAGAGGCGTCAATCGCGATAGCGGCGCTCTTGATGTTTCCGATGACCATCAGTCCTGCTGTCGCTGCAAGAACGAACATCAGCCAGAGAAGCCAGAAACCACCAGTTCTGACCATTTGCCCAGGCATGATGTTCAGGCCCTTACCATCAGCAGTGGTTGTTGGAGGAGTATAGCCCGGACAAACCCATCCCGGTGGTGGGTTCTTGAGAACCTGAGCACCGATAGTGACTCCGATGAGATATACAATACCCAATATCAGGAAAGGATTTCCAATTGTAAGATGGACCGGGGCTTGGAACACGTTGAGGAGATAGTCTTCTGCATATCCGATTATCAGCGCGCCTGCACCGAATCCGGCAACAGCGATTCCTGTGATTGTGCCTTTCTTGTCAGGGAACCACTTCACAAGAGATGCTATCGGGCAAACGTACCCAAATCCGATGCCAGCTCCGCCTATGATTCCGTACGTAATGACGAGGTACACGACGCCCATCGTGGCATCACCGGCCGCGACTACATCAACCAGCCATGCCAGTATGTAACCGGCTCCCAGTAGAATGCCTCCGAAAGTAGCCACCTTGCGAGGACCCGCACGATCCTGCCATCTCCCAGCAATGACCATGAAGAAAGCGAACGAAGCAAGACCTGTCGCGAAGGGCAACTGTGTGTACAGCGTTGGCCAGTGGTACGCACCAGACACCTTTCCCAGTGCAGTCTGGAAGAACGACCAAGCATAGATGCTGCCGAGGCAGACTTGAACCAGCAGACCGCCAAGTACGACGACATAGCGATTGCCTACTTTTGTTTCTGACATCAAGCACTCACCAATTGTGTGTCGAGCACTAAGGGGCCGGCAGTATCCGTGACTAAAAGGCTTCCGCCAACAATGTATCTCCCGACTCAGTGACTTTGACTCGTTCCACTTGGAAAGCTCTATATGTCGTGCACGACCGCTAGCTCAGGAGGCCTGAGGGGCAAGACCATGGTTACCACAGGATGGACTGAAAGATACAAGAAACAGGTCTTGAATGCGCCTGATGCAATCAGGAAGATAAAGAGAGGAAGCCGCATCTTTCTCGGGACCGGTTGTGGCGTCCCGTATCATCTCGTACAGGAACTTGCTAATAGCGCAAGCCGGATGGCCGACAATGAGATTGTACATCTGCTAACCCTAGGAGACACCCCTTCTGCAGACCCGCAGTTCCAGGCACAGTTCAGGCACAACTCGTTTTTCATCTCCGATAACATGAGGGATGCTGTCTCTGATGGTCGAGCAGACTACACGCCCATAATGCTCTCAGACATACCCCGGCTGTTCAGATTGAAGATAATGCCGCTGGACGTAGCTCTCATACAGGTGAGTCCTCCAGATGAGCACGGCTACAGTTCCTTGGGTATTTCAGTTGACATAACCAAGTCTGCCGCGGAGAACGCAGACCTTGTAATTGCACAGGTCAATGAGAGGATGCCAGTTACTCTTGGAGACTCTTTCATCAATGTGAAGGATATTGAGTATCTCGTTCCATATGACGAACCACTTCGTGAGTTCGAGTCCGCTGAAGTCGACAAGACAATCGATCTCATAGGCTCTTATGTAGCCAGGTTGATAGAGAACGAATCTACGCTCGAACTTGGCATTGGTGCTTTACCGCAGGCTGTCTGTAACAACCTACTCGAGACAGGCATCAAAGATCTGGGCGTACACACTGAGATGTTCAGCGATAGCCTGCTCCCACTCATAGACAACGGGGTAATTACCTGCAAGAAGAAGACCTTGCACAGAGGCAAGGTTGTAGCAAGTTTCGCAATGGGCTCCGAGAAGCTGTACAACTATGTCAATAACAATCCCTTCTTCGAGTTCCATCCGAGCGAGTACGTGAACGACCCCTACGTGATTGGTCAGAATCGTAAGATGGTCGCCATCAATTCGGCACTGGAAATTGATTTGACAGGTCAAGTCTGTGCAGATTCGATAGGTCACAGGTTCTACAGCGGGATTGGCGGGCAAGTCGACTTCATCCGTGGCGCATCGAGGTCAGAGGACGGTAAGGCTATCATATGCATGCAGTCGACAGCCATGGAAGGAAAGGTTTCCCGGATAGTACCAAGGCTAAGCGAAGGCGCAGGAGTGGTCACAACCCGAGGTGACGTGGACATAGTAATCACGGAGTATGGCTTGGCTGCCTTGCACGGCAAGACGATACGAGAAAGAGTACTCTCACTGATTGCAATTGCCCACCCCGACTTCAGAAACGAGCTCCTCGAAGCTGCGAAGAAGATGCGCTATGTGTTCGAGGATCAGGTGCCATTCCTTGCTAAAGGAACATACTTCGCGACCGAATACGAGGTCCAAGAATCATTCAAGGGCCCTGAAGGACCAATCACCGTGTACTTCAGATTGATTCGCCCTGATGATGCTGACCGAGTCAAGGAGCTCTTCTACGACCTCAGCGAGGAGTCGATTTATTTCCGCTTCTTGACACCACTCAAGAGTCTACGCCGCCAGACATTGCAGGAGTTCTATGCTGTTGATCAAGACAGAGACATATCGATTGTAGCGGTGGTCAGGGGCGCAGAAGATGAAGAAACGGAGAAGATAATTGGCGCTGGCCGTTACGTGCTGAATAGGAGTACAAACCAAGCAGAGTTCGCACTGCTCATTCAGGATGAGTATCAGAACAGAGGGATAGGCACGTTCATGCTGAATCATCTAATGCGCATTGCAAAGAGCAAAGGCGTTGATGCGTTCATTGCTTATGTGCACCCCTCGAACAGAAAGATGATTTCCTTCATTCACAGAACGGGTAAGGTCGTCGAAAGCAAGCTCAGCATTCAGGACGACGAGTATATTTTCACTCTGAAACTGTAATCCGAGTGAACACTGAAGTGAAGGTAATTCAGACAGCTCCTCGCGGACACCATCTTATCAGTACATTCCAGAACAGGAAGGGATGGTGGGCCCGACGCGATTTGAACGCGCGATCTACGCCTTATCAGAGCGTCGCATTAACCACTCTAGTTGGTACATGGAATTCATGTTGAATGCCTATGCTACGGGCCCAGCTTTTTGAGAACTGAGGCTCTCAAACGGCTACACCTTTGACTGTGATTTAAACGTTATGACCACAGGGCTTCTATCGAGCCAATACCTCAGGGACAACTTTACGCATGTAGTCCAACGATTCCTTGATTTCGTCATTGCTCAGCTCGAAGATAATCGGACCGTTGAACTTACTCTTGAGCAGCTCTCTTAGAAAATCCCTAACTGGCATCACGCCGCGCCCAAGTGGAATATGGTCTCTGTGAACCACGACATCATCCCGTTTCTCATAACTGCCATCGTGAAGATGAATTTCCACTATTCTGTCTCGATGCTGTCTGTAGAACTCTATGACAGACTCGGTTCCTGAGTAGTGGGTCAGCAGATGACCCGTGTCAAAGCATATGCTCGTGTTGTACTGTTCAACAAGCTCATGCGTAATCTCGAACGGAAATTCCACATTCTCGACTGCAATCTTCCTCGGGTCGATTTCGCTTCTTGTAAGAATCTCCTCCAAACTGCGTGCGGCGAATATGCTCATGTAGCTGACAGATCAGAGTCACCATGTCTTCTGCGAGAGTGAGCCGCGAGAACTCTGCAGCCAATGAACCGGTAGTATGCAGCACGTATGCCTCCGGCTCAAGGGGCGCAGCCAGCTCTATTGCTCTCACTACGGTCTCGACGCTAGCCTGCCGTATGTGCTCATTGAAACTCGCCAGTTCGAGCGAGTAGAAAGGAAGATGAACCGTGAACGCATTCCCAAGTTCCTCCTTGAGATTTGCTAACTTCGCGACAGACTCCGGAGTGAGTGAGCCCGGTACCAAACGTTCAATATCCATTGTCACCTCGACCGCCCTCATGTGACCCATCTTAAGCGCCAGACGGACGAGATTGTCGATTGTGAATCTCGAAAAGTCCGGTACACCGTTCACGAGTATCTGTCCAACAATGGGCTGAAAATCAAGTGGCTGTAGTCCGAATCTCATGAGGTTCTCTCCACGTGCAATGGCTAATCCTTAACCTCTGAAGCACACATATCTGTTCTGGATACTGCCAAGAACGATTGGTCTGAACACAGGGGACGAACAAACCGGATAGGCATGGGGTCGCATCCACGGCGGAGTATCCCTGTATCGGGCAACCCTATCGGCTTATTAGCAGACCAAAGGCTGTGGTTGCCTGCCCATGATTATTGAGAGAGAATACACGGAAGGAAGAACAACATTCCTGAGTGCTGACTTGGAGCACTATGCAGGTAATCAGCGCCAGTTGAAAACAGACTTGCCCGTCTTCTACAATCCGCGTATGCGCATCAACAGAGATCTCTCGGTTCTCTTTCTGTCGGCATACATGGAGAGGAATCCTCTACAGGAAATCTGTGAACCCCTCGCAGGGTGTGGTGTCAGAACCTTGAGGTACCTCAATGAGTGCTCAGGAGACTTCCATGCCGTCATTTCAGATGCAAACCCATACGCTGTTGAAATGATAGAGAAGAATGTTGGGCGGCTCGGATTTCAAGAGAGAGTCGCAGTAAAGAAGGGAGATGCAAAGGTCTTGCTGTTGACAGAATCTCGCGGGAAGAGATTCGATTTCATTGACGTGGATCCCTTTGGCACTCCCGCGCCCTACATGACTGCGGCCATACAATCACTTGACCCTCGGGGAGCCCTTCTGGGTCTGACCGCAACTGACATGCCGGTCCTGTGTGGGGCTCAACCAAGAATCGCCTTGAGGAAATATGGAGGGCTATCAATTAGAGCACCCTTCTCCCATGAAATGGCCATTAGGCTGCTCATCGGGCGTGCGTTCAACATTGCGGCCATGAACGACTCAGGAATCAAACCATTGGCCTCGTTGAGTACAGATCATTACATACGAGTCTGGCTTGAGACCAAGACCAGCTGCACGGACTCCAATTCTCAGACCAAGAAGATTGGCTATGTCATCTACTGTCAGGGTTGCATGGCCACTCGATTCCTGCCCTTGGGACTTCTCCCAATCAAAGAGGGGGTCGAGCACCAGAAAGCGGATTGCACTGGCCGGATTTCCTTCGCCGGTCCGCTCTGGATAGGCGAGCTCTATGATTTATCAATACTCGAAACTGCAAAGCGTGCTCTAGGGCAGAGCCCGAGCATGTATCATTCGCGCGTTCCCAAGCTGCTCGAAACCATGATAGAGGAATGCAGCCTGACTGATTACATCTATACGGACCTTCACGCACTTTGTGATCTGCACGGTCTTGAGTCGCCATCCATTGCCGATGTCATGAGTACCCTGAAAGATTCGGGTTACGAAGTGAGTAGAACGCACTTCAGGCCCACAGCAATACGAACAACGGCCCCCATTAGAGAACTGGTGGAAATGATTCGACGACACTAGGTGTGTGCAAGGCGAATGGTTAGAACTCAGGAAGAACGGAAGAGAGAGCAGTACTACAGGGCCGCTAAGAAGCACGGATATCGTAGCAGGTCAGCGTACAAGCTCAAACAGGTCATAGCGAAGTACAAGCTCTTGAGAGGAGTCAATGTCGTTCTGGAACTATGCTGCTGCCCCGGTGGGTGGACACAGGTTTTGCGTGAAATCGATAGTAGTCTAGCAATCGTAGCAGTCGACATCGAATCAATGATTCCCATAGACGGGGTTACGTTTCTGCATGGAGATATTACAGAGCCAAAAACGTTCGAGACAATCAGGAGTCTGACAGGAGGAAGAGTGGACCTAGTGCTATCAGATTGTTCGCCCAAAGTCAGTGGAGCTTGGGACATGGATGTGGCTCGACAACTATTCCTTGTCGAAAAGACATTCGAAATCGCTTCGGATCTCCTGACCACAAAGGGCAAGGTCTTAGCCAAGGTCTTCCAAGGAAGAGGTTTCCAAGAGATCATGGAGTCTCTGCGCGCGAGATTCCGCTTCGTCAGGCTCGTAAAGCCTGAAGCGTCGAGAAGAGCAAGCGCTGAGATTTATGTTCTAGCTGAAGCCCCTGTGCGAACGGGAAGTAACAAATAGATGTCCTAAGAGGACTCGGAGCTCGTGACCCACTCCTCTAAACTCCTACATATGACTGGAGAATCTGGCTGTCTGACGCCGCATCTGTCTATCTTAAGGCAGTGAAAACAGGGGCACCCATTTAGGTCTGACAATTGATGTTGGCTGACCTCTTCTTCTGTTGCCTTGATGAAGTATCGCGGCTTTTCTGCATGCTGTTCTTCCATCGCTATTCCTTCAGATATCATGTGTTGAATGGCTTCTATTACTACTTGATACTCGATGCCTAACCTATGCGCCAATTCTTCAGGGAAGACACCCGAACCAGCTGCTGCTTGGAGAGCACTGCGGACGAGGTCAAATACATTGCTCATTGAAACGACCTTTGGGGTTGGCACAAGATAACATCAAAGTAACTGCACCATGCCAAATTAAGTGTTCGGATGTTGCACTCATTTGCCCATGAATGATGTAAGGCAAATGACATCGATGTACTAATGTGTACATTACGTCTTATAGAGGTATACAGGTTGCCCGACAAGCTTGGTGGTGTCCACACCCTGTTTAGCGCGAATCGCAACGTAAGGCTCCTTCACTGGGCCAAAGATGTCTGCTATGGTGCCGATTACTTCAACGCTCTTGTTGACCACTTCAGCCCCTATTGGAGGAGTCTTTTCTGTCCGGAGAATAATGGCACCACGTCTTGAAATATGCAGAACCTTGCCAAGCCGTCTCAATTGATTACCAGCTCCAGTAACTAGCGCCTACTTCCGCCGCTTCTTTCCTGCCTTCTTTGCTTCGGCAGCCTGTCTTTCAGATTCCCGCTGGGCCACGATTCTGCGGACGCCCTTTGCGAGCATCAGAAGAACCCGCTTCTTCTTGTGTCCTTCAGGGTTACTTAAGACAACACAACCACCAATTCCCGACCAGTTCCGAGGGTACTGCTTGTCGTTTTCAAGTTCAGACTCAAGGCCTGCAGCTGCTGCAGCTTCCGCCAATACATCAATTGTGACATCCGGTGCAGCTAGGTTGATGGAAATCCTACGACCCTGTCCTCTAGACAGATTCGAGTCGAGGTATGCTGGCCAGACCCTTATTGCACCCTTGCGTTTTCTCACAGCTGTGTCACTCCCATTTGGTCGTAGGCGGACAAGGTCCCCCGACAAGAGGCGGGTGGTCTTTTTTACCTTTGCCATTGTTTGAGACGCAGGAGCCCATGTCCCGACGACTCATAATCACGAGCTTCATAAGTTTCGAGATGGCCGATTGGGCAGCTCATGACTTGGAGACCGACCAACATTGCCCAGAAAGAGCAAAGATGAATACTTTGCAGAAATTGCTGATCTTGTATCATCACGAAGCACGTGCCTGAGAAATCAGGTTGGCGCGGTAGTCGTAAAGGAATCACAGATTCTGTCAACAGGTTACAATGGAGCACCAAAAGGTCTGACGCACTGCGAAGACATAGGGTGTATCAGAGAAAAACTGAAGGTCAAACCTGGAGAACGTCATGAACTGTGTCGGGGACTACATGCAGAACAAAACGCGATAATCCAAGCAGCATACCATGGAATCAGCGTCAGAGGTGCCAGCATGTACTGTACGACCAGACCCTGTAGCATATGCATAAAGATGCTCATCAATGCCGGCATTGTCGAGATAGTGTATATCGAAGAGTATGAAGACGAACTGGCAGCCCAGCTCGCGGAGGAAGCCGGCATCGTAGTGCGACAACTACACATCAAAAGAAACTATGGTCGGAATGCTGCAAAGGCATAGGTCGGACTTGGTCGAGTATCGCTGGAAACCTTAAAATGTGGGCCACTCATGTTTTGGCCCAGATACTTGAGAAGTGACATGAGATGGGCCGTCTCCGCAATTTAATCAGCATTCAGGACCTGACAAGAGAGGATATTGACCTAATACTCGATACGTCCGCCAAGATGGAGTCAGTCGCAGTCAAGCGGAGCAAGGAACTCGAAGGAAAGATAATGGCCTGCTTGTTCTTTGAGCCCTCAACCCGTACAAGACTCTCCTTTGAGAGCGCAATGATTAGACTTGGGGGCAGTGTTCTCGGGTTTGCTGACGTAGCGACCTCCAGTGCGGGTGGAAAGGGAGAGACCCTTACCGACACGATTCGCACGGTGGAACGTTACGCTGACGTCATAGTCATACGACACAACCTCGACGGGTCTGCAAGAGTAGCAGCAGAATTCTCACGCATCCCCGTTATCAATGCTGGCAGTGGCTCAGAAGAGCACCCGACACAGGCCTTGCTCGACCTGTATTCAATCAGGAAGCTCAAGGGAAAAATCGATGGAATCTCTATCTCTCTATGTGGCGATCTCAAATATGGCCGCACAGTCCACTCACTGGGTATGGCCCTCTCGCATTATGATGTGACCGTTAAGCTAGCAGCACCCCCAGAGTTGAGGATGAAACCTGCGATAATCGACGAGATGAAGAAAGCTGGACTTCATGTTACTGAAGTTGACACACTTGAAGAGGGCGTGAAGGATGTCGATGTCGTGTACATGACACGCATCCAGAAGGAGAGGTTTCCAGACTCTCGTGATTACGATGCTGTGAAGGGCAAGTTCAAACTTAGACTTCAAGATGTGAGCCTAATGCGTCAGGACGCAATCATTCTGCACCCATTGCCGAGAGTTGATGAGATAGAACAGGAAGTGGACAAGACGCCTCAGGCCAAATACTTTGACCAAGTCTACAATGGCGTTATCACAAGAATGGCGCTTCTGAGACTGATACTCGGCTAACTGGGTTTGATGTCATGTAGCTCTTTGATGAGATTGTCCAGCAAACTGATTCTTGTTACAGCTAGAGGTATTTTCATCTGTTCTGAGAGTTCAACCGCCAAGCGGTCAGCATCGGGAACCCCGTGAAATATCACGAGTGTTGGCTTGAATTCTTGAGACTTTATCGCTATCATGGGCGCACGGCCAGTCGATACTTTCGTGAATATGAGACAACGTTCGGTTGTAGCCCCGAACAACTTGAGGAATGCTTCAGTGCTTAACTCTCTTACTGCCCGCTCTATGTCAACGAGTGTGTAACCGTAGATTTGCCTGCCCATCAGGTCTTTTCCTGCTAGAACATCACACTTCAGTTTCTTGCAGAATTCACTGCAGGTCATGGGAGAAGAGAACTCGCTCATTGCAAGAACGATATTGAGATCGACAAGGCTGACATCCATCAAGCGTGCGAAACCTGAAACGACCTGACCACCATTCCGTTCGTCGAGAGTAAGGAGAGCCATCACGAACCGTCTTATGGTGGAGGTGCCGGGAGACTTGCGTCGACCAGACTCATAGTCACTGATCACGCTGGGGCTTATTCCGATGAACTCAGCCAGCACAATCTGAGGGAGCCTGAAACGCTCTCGCCAGACTCTCATTGCCTGTCCGGGGTGATCAGATAGGGCAATCTCGCCAGCCATCCGACGTGCGAGCTGCTCCCGGACAGACGCTTGAGCCGACATTTCGCCCAACTGACTACGACGCTTGCGAGATAAGTATTTCGACTATTGCCGAACTTCGGGCAAGAACAAGACAATGAAGAAATGAATGGTGGATGTTCATGAAAGGTCAAGGTGCTGTTTTCGCCCTCAAGGAGGATGACCATCAATTTGTCGGAACTCATAAATAACGCCTGCCTTGTATTCTAAGGCGGCGCGGAGTCGTTCATGCTCGAGAGGGGTCAGTGATAATGTACAGGCGACTTGTATATGCTTTAGTCAGTGTCTTGATTGTATTCTGCTTCCTGAGATCCTCTTCCTGTTGCGGGTCTACCTGTTGGTAGTGACTCAGGAGAGAACCAAGTCACGTCAGCATACAAAACCGCATCTGCAAATACTCTGACATCGACGTATCAGTGCAGCACAGCAATGCAGGACTCTGAAAACGCAGACTCCATTTCGGAGCTGCTGACAACCGAACTTGGTGCGGGAAACAAAACCGAACTCCCACCGACTGCTGCAACGATTTATGACTTTGCCAACACGAATTGGAATACTCAGGATGAACAGCAAGCCAGACTCGTCAGGGATAACAAGACCATTGACTGGCCCGCAGTTGACCCTCCGAGTTTTCCTAGTTTGGTCACTGCCTCGGTCGTTCCTCCAATAGATGGAAACAGCTCCTCAACGGCAACGCCAGCCACAACCGGGTACGGCGACTATGGAAACGATTTTGTGACGACGCTATTGGAGGACCATTGCACCTCCACGCAACCTTGGGCTCCCGTAACTTCATGGCCGACGGGTCAGCTTCCTTTCAGTGAACTCCAACCAGGCATATCCCTCACTGTGTCAGGGGGCACATGCTTTGAAAGCGGGGACATACCGCCCCACTCAGGATATACGCACGGGGCAATGTGGACAAGAAACTTGGAAGGCTACTTGTCCTCCGGCCAGATTGGAGAAGGGCTTGACCTTCAAGCGGTACTCATGCAAGACTGGGTCGACCAGAAGACGGGGGACGCTGGAGTGGTAGTATACGACGCGAACAAGAGCCTCATGTACCAAGTATGGATACTGGACGCTTGGTACTCATCGACGAGCTATGCCTATGTAGCCTACTACCCTCTTGGGGCTGCCGCAGTTTATCAATCGGAACAGAAGACGGGCAGTTGGAGCGGGACGCTTCGAATGTGGTACGACAAGGATGCGGACGCAATAAAGGCCACCGTGCCCGGTCGGTCTTGGACACTGGCCACGAATCCGCCGGAATACGAACTTGACCGTGTTGCCCGCTACGTGGCCGTCTATTTCGATAACTATCAGGATCTTCGATACGATTCCAAGTTCATTGACTACATCAAACTCACGGACAGGTCGTCGTCTTACACTGGGTTCATGGCTCACTACCTCACTCCAGCAATGGAGGGACACTGGTTCCCGAGAATGGATTACTCCCGTCTGTACTTCAAGGTTAGCAATCCGAACCCAGACCAATACTGGACTCTTAAGATACATATTGTTGCCGATCAGGACACTATCGATCGATTCCTCACAGTTTACGTTGATGACACCATGGTTTATCAGAACGTAATCACAGTAGCAGCGGGCTTCGATGGGGGAATAAGAGTCAACTATCCACTGCTCAATACTAGGAAAGTGATACTTCAGATTAACTGGGGCGCGAACGTAGAAAAGGGCTGGAAACTGGTGTATTTCTATCCAGAGCGGTGGTTTGGTGAACCGCTTCAGATCCTAGGCGAGTACTTCCCCCAACAAGGACAGAAGTCGTGGCTGACCTATCGAGCAATCCTAGGAACAGATTCTCACATCAATCTGAAGATGGAATCCGATCAAGACACATACCCAAGGTTTCTTAGGGTCTACGTTGACGGTCAACTCAAGGCAGACAACGGCCCCGGTGGAGACGGGGCGTGGCAATGGGAACTAGGGAATTACTCAGACGGTTCTACTCATGAAGTCAAGTTGGAGCTTGAATACGGTGGGTGGAAGGAATGGGGAAAAATCCTCACCATAAACAGAGCCAGCTACTTTCGCGCTGGAGTTGAGATCGACTACATGGCAGAACTCAAATCAGTTCCTAATCAGGACGACTTGAACTATCTCACATCCTATTACATAAACCTGGGGTATGACAGAGTCGAGTTCTATCTGGACCAACAGGTAACTTACAAACAGCAATTCCTATTGGCCAAGGTTGAAAACGGGTTAGTCGTGCCTGACACAGACTACTGGACCTACTATAACACCTATCGTGGACACAGTAATGATCCGAAATGGGAATGGGTGCTCTATGGCCACTTGTTCTTGGGGCCGAATATTCAGGAGGGTACTAAGCTATCCACTGGCCCTCGGGCTATTATTCAAAACTCCAGGACGGGCGACCTTGGCCCATCAATACGTGCTATGGCATATTCGTGCTAGATGACCGCATCCCAAGTCCTGGTGGTGCCGGATGGCGAAGGTCGCTTCTGATGCACGAGTTCGGTCATCACCTTGGAATCGTAGACTGGTGGGTGTATGCATACGTATGGACGGAGGCGCCATGCATCAACTCGTACTGCGCCATGCAATATACGTTTCTGTGGCAGTACCCCTATTACTGCCAGCACCATTGGTCACAGCACAGATGGCGAGGAGGGTAAAGCACCTCGTGATTTGCTGTCAGAAACTGACGGAGGGAGCCTCAGTCTGTGTCTGGAAAGCCACATTGACATAGCGGAATACACCACCGACTCCCTCCGTTGTTCCTGCCGTCTGGCTAGAGCCGGCCATATCAGAGCCGACTTGTTACCTTCTGGTCTTTCGTGCCACTCACACAACTCATTATGCATTACCTAGCATGTGTCTATAGCAACTTGCTTTTCATTGTGTGATGTCCCGCCATACTGTCGGCAAGGTAGCAGTTATCAGCAGCAGAATTAGATGTTCGCTGTTTCGCGCGTGTGCAGCTGGACTGCTCACATTCTGGAACTAGCGAGATCTTGGGTGT
Source organism: Candidatus Thorarchaeota archaeon (assembly GCA_963726195.1). Lineage (GTDB taxonomy): Archaea > Asgardarchaeota > Thorarchaeia > Thorarchaeales > Thorarchaeaceae > OWC5. Next base: position 43,319 of record CAVSBO010000018.1, on the reverse strand, counting down.
GAGATAAGAAGAGGCACATGTGACTAAGGTCTAGCCGACGAATCTAGCAGGGTCACAAAGGGGAATTGGCATTCAGTAACGATTCACGACCCGGCCTCGTACTGCCTAGACATCGCGCGCTGAATAATGACCCCTCCAAGTGTGGCAAACGCTGCCAGTACTAAACAGTTGAACCATGTCATCCGAGCCCCCACAAGCCCAAAGTCTGTCCACCCAGAGTATACGGGGTAAATCCTCAATGCCCAATACTCGAACAATGAAAGTGGAGTCACAATAATCATGAGGCCACAAAGAACAAGACCCGCTTTGATTAACAGTCTTCTCTTGGCGATGTCTGGTCCATCTCTGCGACTCAGTGCCAACAGGAGTACTGCAATGGCTAGTCCCACCAACAGCAGGCCCACGACGCTCACGGCGCCCATGAAATTCGGAGTGTCTGCCGACTGCAGTATTGCGGCGCCGAATCCAACCACTAGCACGCTCATGAGGCTAAGAGTGAGCACAACTTCCAAAGTACTCTGGGTCATCGAACGCTTACCCTGAAGATATGCTGATGACCGTGCTCGCTCAATAACGAGCCCTCCAAGTGCGGGTGATAGCGCCAGTATCAGAAGTTCGTCCCACCTCATATAGGACCAAGATGCTGTCCAAGATTCTAGCCACTGCTCCCAGGATGGTGGAGCGGGGACCGGGAGTGCCCAGTACCCGTACAATGAAAGTGGAGTCACAATAATCATGAGGCCACAAAGATCAAGACCCGCTTTGATTAGCAGTCTTCTTCTAACGATATCTGCCTTTTCTCTGTAACCCAGTTTCAACATCATCACTGCGATGCCAAATCCTGCGATTAGCACGCTCAATAGGCTGACAGCGGATTGGGAGTATTCAGGCATTAGAGCAGACAGCATTATTGCAGTGCCGTATACCATTATTAGCATGCCCAATAGGCTAAAGGTGATCACGACCTCCGAAGTGCTCTGAGCCACCGAGCGTACACCCTCAAGGTGTATTGATGGAATTTGCTCACATAAGCATATCGTCCGAAAGCATCCGGGTGATATGCCGGCTTTTGGGGAGAAACCTCGCATGATGGACACTGTTCGAGGGTTGAGCTAGCCATGAACTAAACAGGTCCGTCTTTCGGGTGCGAGCTCGTGAGGGGCAACCATCAAGACGCTCTCTCTGGGTTCCCAAGTGGATACCGTTTCAACTGCACCATTCTGCTCCGCAGACGAATCCCGCAAGACAGGGAATGAATAGCGCTACTCAGCAGGCTTATCTGGCTTGGCCTTTTCCTGTGCAGACTGAGCTCGCTGAATAATGGTCCCTCCAAGTACGGCAAATAGGGCCACTATCAGCCAACTGAACAATGTCATTGGAGCACCCTCAACCCTCCAGTCTCCCCACCCCGAGAAGGGGTAAATCCGAAATGCCAAGTACTCGTATAATGAAAGTGGAGTTACAGTAATCATGAGCCCACAAAGGACAAGACCTGCTTTGGTCAGCAGTCTACTCATAACGATGTCTCCTCTCTTCCTGTAACCAAGTACCAACAAGAGCACTCCGGCACAGAATCCCACCACTAGCACGGTGAATACGCTGACAGCACGCATGAAATTCAGACTATCAGCCGACAACATTATTGCAGTGCCGAAGACGAGCACTAGCAGGCTCATTAGGGCAGCAGTAAGCACAAGTTCCGAAGTACTGTGCATCTTCGAATGCACACCTTCGAGGTATGTTGATAATCGCGCTCGCTCAATGATCGAACCTCCGATTGCAGCAAATAGGGCCAACAGCAACAGGTGAAGCCAACCCACTGCAATCCCGAAAGACCAGAAGCGCCAGTCCAGGGGGGAAAGCCACATCCCTCTCCAATACATGAGCAATGAAGACGGAGTTACGATAATCATGAGCCCGGAAAGGACGAGACCCGCTTTGGTCAACAATCTTCTCTTGGCAATGTCTTCTCTTTCTTTCGTAGCAAGTCCTAACAATACTACTACGACGCCTAACCCTATGATTAGTACGCTCCATGCGCTAACTGCATACACAAACTCTGAGGTGCCAAATGCCGACAGGAGTATCGCAGTGCCAAATACAAGCACATCCAAACCCAATACGCTGACAGCAAACGCAACCTCCGGAGCGGCCTGAGCCACCGAGTGCACACCCTCGAGATACATCGAGGAAATCTGCTCATATGAGCGCATCGCCCGAAGGCATTCAAGAACTTGGCGACTGAACGCATTCTGAATACGCAAAAAGCAGTTCTTGACTCCACTTCACCGATTCTGGATGAAAACAGCCCTTGTGATGGTCGACGATTACGGAGAACTTGGTTTTTCAGACCTGCAGGACGGACCGATTCCAAAGGCGGTCACCGCCGTACGGCACCAAGTACATCTTGAAACGAACCGAAAAGCATTCATACGACCCCGTGTGGCAAAGAAGGAGTTATGGTATTTGGTGGGCCGGGCCGGATTTGAACCGGCGATCTCTTGGACCCAAACCAAGAATCTTAGCCGCTGGCCTGTGTGAGGCAAAGCCACTATAGCCAAGCTAGACTACCGACCCGCGGCGTCGCTGTTGGCTTGTTCAAGTTATAAGAATGACGGGATATCAAACGCCAATCCTGACGTTGTGAGCTGAACCATCATCGGGGAATTTCGCATAGCAGCGGTGTTGTATGGAATCGTAGTACGACCCGTACTTCAGCGTTTCAAATTCCGCCGATGATTCGACTTGCGCACTGCGCCTGCCATCGATGTTGATGGATTTGGGCAGTGTTGCGAGTCCGCGCAACTCAATCACCACCGAACGCTTTGTTGGTTTCCAGGTGCCAACCCTCTTGTTGACAGTTATGACTACGCTGTTACTAGTAGATTCCTGTAGAATCATGGTCTCAGCAGAAGGTCCTGCGTCGGATATTCCATCATCCTCGTAGAGCCTGATGCTGCTAGCGGTACCGGGGTACACCCACAGAACGAGATCGCCTTGGTCTTCATCGCTATTCTGGACAATACGACCCACTGGTATGATAGACCCTTCTCTCATGTATATGGGAATTCTGTCGAGCGGTGCGTTCACTTTCAGACTCTGTGGCCCCTTGACAGTAGCATCTGCCCAAAAGTCGTACCAAATCCCACGAGGGAAGTAGACTTCACGTGAATTTGCACCTTCCTCAAGAACAGGGGCTATCATCATGAATGGCCCTATCATGAATTGCGTATCAAGTTCGAAGGTAGCAGGATCATCTTGGAATTCAAGTATCAATGGGCGCATGATAGGGAGACCAACCGTGCTCGCAATCTTTGCGAGGGAATACAGGTACCTTAACAATTGGTAGCGGAGCGAAATGGACTCTCGTGCAACACGCTCCGTGTTCTCACCAAACACCCAAGGTTCTTGTCTTATCGATCTGAAATCGGAGTGATTGCGAGAGAACGGATAGAAGGCCCCGAGCTGATACCAGCGGGCCAAGAGTCGGGCGAAGTATCTCCGCCGAAACCTCCGATGTCAGCGCCGCAGAATGGTACTCCTGACAAGCCAAGACCAAGGAGCATGGGAATCGAAAGCCAAAGCATTGGCCAGGTTGAGTGGTTGTCGCCTGTCCATGATGCGGCATAGCGCTGGTATCCCGCAAAACCGGACCGGGTCAGTATGAACGGTCTCTTCTTAGGGAAAGCTTCTCTCAAACCGTCGAAGACTGCAACTGCCATTCCGAGAGCATAGACATTGCGCAGGCGTGGCTCCCAGAGGTTGCCTTCGCCATCTACTACATCAGTCATGGAGTAGTCGGCCTTCAGGCCATCATAGATGCAGTTGCTAGGTTCATTCATATCAATCCAACTGCTATTACTCGTGCCACATTCCGCGAGCGCACCGTATTTCGAACTGAACCACTCTCTCACCTCGGAACGAGAGAAATCTGGAAACACAGTTTCACCGGGCCAAACTAGCCCAACGTAGGTCGACCCGTCCTTCTTCTCTAAGAAGTGCCCTGCCTCCATTCCTTCGTCGTACATAGAGAACCCGTTCTCTAGCTTCACTCCGGGATCGATGATGGTCATGGTTTTGAAACCCATTCTTGCTAGCTTGGCAGTGAATGCCTTCGGGTTGGGGAACACTTTCTGATTCCAAGTGAATACGCGATATCCGTCCATATGCTCGATGTCAAGCACGAGTGTGTCACACGGAATCCTTCGGTTACGAAGCTCGCGCCCTATGCTGAGAATGTCGTCTTCACTCTCGTAGGTCATGAAACGCGACTGCTGATGGCCAAGTCCCCATCGTGGTATGAAACAAGGCCTCCCGGTAAGCGAAGTGTATTCATCAATTATGTCAGCAATCTTGGGGCCAATCAATATGTAATAATCCAGCGGGCCGTCCGGCGCGCCGAACGAGTAGATGTCAGGGTCCTGATGACCGAAATCGAACTCTGTATGGTACGTATTGTCTAGGAAGACGCCAAATGCTATGTCTCTGTTCAACACGATGAAGAAAGGAATGCTCTGATACAGTGGGTCGGATGCGGAATCATAGTCTCCGTTGTCAGTGTTCCACATTTCCAAGTGCAGTCCTTTCTTATCCAACCCGTGAGCCTTCTCACCGAGGCCGTAGAAATGCTCCTCACCGAGCACGTGTTTTCTGCATTCGAAGCGAGTGCCATCCCAGACCAGTCCGCCGTCAGATGCATCATCTTGAAGCATGTTCCCCCACGAATCTAGAATCTCTAAACCAAACGGGTTGAGCAACACTTTCGCGCTGAAATGTTCAGCAACGAGATTGATCTGTTGCGCAGACCCCTCTTGTCTGACTGAGACCTGCTCTTCATAAGGCACTCTGGCGAATGAATCGTGATGCCTGTACTCGCCGTCTCTAGCAGCCTGAACTCTTATGACCTTGGGTCCTACTATCGTTATTCTTGCTTTACCGTTCTCACAGAAGAACTCGAAAGCGTTGTCACGACGGCCTGAGTGGATGACTCGGCCAAGGGCTTCATGCAACTTCGGACACTCCAGACATGGTCAATGCAAAGCTCCTTTTGTCGATTACGAGGGGACCTTTTTGGAGGCTATCAGAAGAGACTATCTGATTGGAATACCAGACATGCTTGTGTCGGCATCGTTCGACATCGAGACGAATGTCAACTCCCCTCGGGCGAAAAGCCATAACTGTTCGCTGCGACAGCATTCGACGGTAACAGATGAGCCTACTAGGACCTGACGACTTCGGGCTGGACCGGAAGAACAGAGCCAAGAAACTCTCGAAGGATTTGTCTCCCGCACTTCAGAAAGAGATTGACGGCTGGTTGGAGAGAATAGATGACCCCGCTGCCATGGAACGCCTGACAGAGATTCTAGGCCCAGAGGAAGCAAAGCGCTTGGTTTCCAAACGTCGGACAACTAGGAGACGACCAATACAAGAAGACCGATTGCGAGAGGACTAGTTCTAATCGACGGAATCCCTAATGCCGCTGCAACACCCAGAAGTCTAGAATGAGAATATGGAGCCCGAGGCGGGGATCGGACCCGCGACTTCCTGCTTACCAAGCAGGCGATCTTCCACTGAGCTACTCGGGCGTTCATGAATGCGTCTATCGCCCGGCAGACGCATTTTCCGCGCTGTTGGCCTTATGACGAGAGATAAACGTTTCGTCATTTGTGCTGGGACAAACCTCTATACAGGAGTGCATGCATGACTACGTCCTCGATGCAAACGGAAGTGCGAACGCGGTGGCTGTCAAGGATATCCACAGGATTCTTGCTGGAAAATGGGAAGATGGCACTCGGCCGAAGGATATCTTCACCCTGTACATATCGAAGGATCCTTCTGCATATGTTGATGCGATTGTTGCCGGCCTGCAGTCAGACATCACTAGAGTTCAGAGTGGTTGTGCGGAGATTGCATCATTAGTATCGGAGGTGAGCCCGGATCTCTTGCTTCCATATCTCGATCTGTTCTTGGCTAACCTTGCTGCAAAGGAACCAGTTCTCCGCTGGGAAGCGGTCTGCACCGTTGGTAACATGGCTAAGGCTGACAAAGACCGCAAAGTCAAATCCGCAATCGGCTCAATGAGCGCTTTTCTCAGCGATAAGAGCATAGTTCTACAAGGGCACTCGGTTAGGGCTCTTTCGAAAATCGCGGCAGCATTCCCGGATGAAGCAGGAAGGATACAGAAGACTCTCATTGCGTCCAAGGACAAGTTCCCCGGCAACAGGGTTGGTTTCATCATCGATGCAATGGAGGTTTTCAAAGGAAGAAGAGAGACTGTGTCCGCTGCTGTGGAGTTCGTGAAGCCCTACACTCTCAGTGAGATAAGCTCGGTGGCCACAAAAGCTCGAAGAGTTCTGAAGAAGCTCAGCCGCAGAATGACCGTAGTAGGGGACTGACTAATTGAGGACGAGCATCAACGAGCAAGCCATGGAAATCGTCCAGGAAATCATAGACAGAAAAGACAAACTCCAATGTGCAGTGACTGTACAGGCCAACGGGACAACTTTGATTGATGCGGGAATAAAGGTGCCTGGCGGAATCGAAGCAGGCCGACTTTGTGCCGAAGCTTGTCTAGGAGGACTCGGAGCAGTGAGAGTCACTAGTATGCACATAGGAGACATGACTCTGCCCTCGGTGGTCGTCGGGACGGACCAGCCCAAGCTTGCTACGCTGGGCTCGCAGCATGCTGGTTGGGAGATTAGGATTGGTGAACACGTCGCAAGATGCTCCGGTCCCGCAAGGGCATTGGCAAGTGCCGAGAGAGAGCTGTTTGATAGGCTGGATTACAGGGATGATTCCAGAGTTGGAGTAATCTGCCTAGAAACAAGGGAACCTCCTTCCGATAGCGTCACACAATCAATTGCGGATTCGTGCGGCATCTCCGCAACTGATCTCTACTGCATTCTTGCGCCTACTACGAGTATTGCTGGTTGTTTGGTGATGTCTGCAAGAGTGGTCGATACCGGTGTATACAGACTCATGACCCTTGGATTCGAACCAGCAGGGATTAGGACGGGTCATGGTATCGCTCCGGTCGCTCCGGTCAACAAGGACAGCAACAAAGCGACGGGCATGGCCAATGATTGCATTCTTTATGGTGGAAAAGTCTTCTTCTTCGTAAAGGCAGATGAGAGCGATAATCTAGACGCCTTGGTGGAAAGAGCTTCATCATCCGCATCGTCAGCATACGGGCGGCCCCTCTACAACATCCTCAAGTCAGTCGCATTTGATCTTGACAAACTAGATCCCGCTCTGTTGGGCCCTGCTGAAATCACTGTCAATGACGTAACCAGCGGCAGAACACTCAAAGCTGGACGAGTGAACCCTGATGTTCTGAAGCAGTCCTTGGCGATTGGCTAGAGATTGCCCGTTTGCAAGGTAACTTGATTCTTTTATCTTCAAGATGCCATATGTGAGGGCGATTGCCATGAGAATCAGCGTTAGGTTCAGGGGGCCAATTGCCGGAAGAATGGGCATGACTGAGACTAGCTTGGATTTCGAGGGCAACGTCAGTTTGCGTGAATTGCTGCAGAGGCTCATTGACGCTAGAGAGGAAGTCAGAGGGGTATGGTCTAGCCCTGAACAAGTCAACCAGAACACCCTATTGCTTCGGAATGGGGTAGATGTGGAACTGACCGGCGGCCTTCAGACTCCTCTTAGCAACGGAGATAGCGTAGTCATACTTCCTCTAGTGCACGGTGGTTAGACCTGATCGCAACCGGCATGCACGGCTTGCAGGTTAAGTGCCTGTGCCTTGGCGGGCAACATGTCGGCCATGGCCTTCTCAAGTGCTTCAATCGGAAAGACTCCAGACATCTTCACTAGAGCACCCAGCATCACCATATTTGAGACCACCCGCTGACCAAGACCGTCAGCGATGCTCATTGCTTTCACGGGCACAATGCTGTACTCCGCGGTGGAGTCCTCAGCGTTCACCAAGTCTGGATCAATGATGACCGTGCTCCCCCGCTTGGCTCCGTCAATATTCGTGTCGAAAGCCTTCTGTGACATCAATACGCTATAGTCTGCCTTCAGGACCTTGGGATAATGTATGGGCCGGTCGCTTACGATTACCTCGCTCTTGGCATCAGTTCCTCGCGCCTCAGAACCATAACTCTGTGTCTGAATGGCATCAAGACCCGCGTGGACCACTGCCGCATGACCAACAAGCACACCGGCAAGAACGACTCCCATCCCACCAGTGCCTGCGATGCGTATTTCCACCCTCACTCTGACTTGCCTCCTATGCGTGCAGCCATTTGCTTCAGGGCTTCGGCATAGTCCATCTCTTCCCTATCAACGAACTCTCCCAGATCCTGTCCTTCCTTCGTGGGAACCATGTACTCGATTGGAGTATCGGGTTTCTTCACAGGCAGAGTCTTGAACCATTGGAGCATGTCCGTAGGAGCTGGCATCTTGACCCGACGACCATACGAAGTCGGGCATTGACTGAGCATTTCAATGAAAGAGAATCCTTTGCGTTCAAGCGCCTTCTTGATGGATCGTGAGGCTTGAATTGGGTGAGCAGTTGTCCACCGGGCAACATAGTTCGCACCAGCCGCGGCCACGAGCCGTGCCAAATCGAAAGGCCGCTCAGGGTTACCATAGGGGCTCGTCGTTGTTCTATCGCCTGTGAAAGTGGTCGGGCCAACTTGGCCGCCTGTCATTCCGTAGTTGTAGTTGTTGCTGCATATCACGGTCATGTCGATATTGCGGCGTGCGGCATGGATGAGATGATTGCCTCCTATTGCAGCCAAGTCGCCATCGCCGCTTATTACAACCACTTTGAGCTCGGGGCGAGCAAGCTTCAATCCAGTAGCAAAGGCAAGCGCACGGCCATGTGTCGTGTGCAGCGTATCTGCAAGAAAGTGAGGAGAAATGGTCCACGAGGCACATCCGATTCCTGAGACGAATGCGAACCCCCTGAGATCTTCATGCCCCAAGTCCTTCACTGCTTTGAGAAAGACGTTCATGATTGTTCCATTGCCGCATCCTGGGCAAAAGGGTGTGGGAAGTGCTTCTTCACGGATGTACTGAAGAGCAAAGTGCCTTGCAGAAGTGGTCAAGCTGTATCAGTCACCTCGGCCGTAGGGATTGACTCAGTGTAGGGCTAATAACCTATTGTTACGCGGCAACACGATTGGACGGTCCGTATGCACCGCGGGAGCTCATCCATGAGCTACGCGGGACAATCGCTGACAGGGAGCATCACTTTTAAGACAACGGCATAGGGATGGCTCGTTCTAGTATTACCTCTTGAAGGTGATTAGAGATGTCAGATGCCACAGCAATGAGAGCCTTCAACCGTGAGGTTGCTTCTGTGGTCGGGTCGACCATCAACGTGACCACGACTACAGGGAAGACATACACGGGTACTTTGAAAGGATTCGATCAGGCGACTTTGAGCATAGTGCTGTCGGACGTGACCATACAGGGTGAGGAACAGAATATACCCAAGATTTTCATATACGGCGGCAGCATTGTGTCGTTTTCCGTCGCGGAGAAGGAAATCAGTCTAGAAGGACTTGCCAAGAAGATTGAGACGAATTTCCCACCGGGAGGAGTTCGCTACTTCCCAGATACACAGGTAATCGTCGTCATGAACAAGATACGCATTACACCTGAAGGCGTAGACGGTTCAGGTCCACTTTACGAACGTGTTGCTGCGATAGCCAAAGACTGGATGACAGAGCACGGTCTTGAGAGCAAAACAGGCAAGACGGAGTGACACTAAGTCCGAGACAGAGATTTCCCTCAGCTCTAGTGAGATATAGATGTAATCAAATCAGATAGTGTGGCGTCTGACTTCTTAGGACAAATTTGAGCTACGCTCGTGGCATCATTCATAGGAGCCTTCGCAGGCCAAGCTCGTCCAAGTTCTTCTTCTTCTCGGCAGAGTCTCGTTCCGATCCGTGCTCGTGCTGCCGCTTGTCAATCGGCTTGAGCCGGTCCTCCCACGACCCCTGACGTGGGTATGCAGGAATCTTGCCAAGGGCTCTGAATTCTTCCTTAATCTTCCGAGGATCTATGGAGCCAGCTTGAGACGGAAGAACGCCTAGGTCTCCGAGATTCCTCCGGCCGGGGGCAACCGGTCTTTCCTCTTTGGATCGAGGAAGCAACTGTGGGCTCTTGACACCCGTGAGTATCAGCATCACGCGCAACATCCCAGTCAGGCGAGGATCAACACGAGCACCCCAAATCACATTGGCGTCGACACTCATCTTCCGAGATATCATCTCCCCCACATTGTTAGCCTCTGCTAGGGACATGTCGGGGCCGCCCGTGATATGAATCAATGCACCGGTTGCTCCATTCCAGTCAACTTCTAGCAGCGGGCTATTCAACGCGTTCTGGATGGCGGTCTCGGAACGATTCTGACCAGTCGCTTCACCTAGTCCGACAAGAGCAACCCCGCCATTGCATATTATCGACCGGACGTCTGCATAATCCAGATTGATCAGGCTAGGCATGGTTATGGTTTCCGTGATGCCTTTCACCATACCTGCAAGCACCTCGTCTGCAACCCCAAAGGCCTCTTCAAGAGGAAGATCTGGGACGAGTTCCATGAGCTTCTGATTGTCAATCACAACCACAGTGTCGGCGTTTTCCTGCAGGCGAGCCAGTCCAACCTTTGCCTTGTCTATGCGTGTTCTCTCCAACTCAAAGGGCATTGTCACTACGCCCACAACTATTGCATCATTCTTCTTTGCAATCTCGGCGACGACTGGCGCACTCCCGGTGCCCGTGCCTCCGCCCATGCCCGCTGTGATAAAAACCAGGTCCGCGTCTCGAAGCAACTCTGTAATCTGCGGAATAGAGTCTTCGGCTGCGGCTTGACCCACATGTGGATTACCGCCAGCACCAAGTCCTCGCGTAATCCTTTCGCCAATCAACAACTTGCGATGAGCAGTTGTGACTGCCAAGTGCTGCCGGTCAGTGTTAATGGCAATGCACTCGGCACCTTGGACTCCGATGGTCATGAGCCGCTTGATGGTGTTGTTTCCTGCTCCACCACATCCAATAACGACAATCCTGGCCTGTCCCATGTCGCGACCCGTTGACACGCTCCGCTCTCCGCGGATATGTTCCCTTGCATCATCGACCAGTGACTTCATTGTTTGGAAGCCTCGCCCGGCAGTTCGCGTACTTCATTGCCGTGCACCCAGAGTTCTCTCTTCAGAAGGTCTCGGATGGCGATTCGAATCGTTTCTGAACGGTTCGGGTAGAGACCATTGTCAACCAGACGTTGTATGTCGTCCACCAGTTTTTCCGGCAAGTGCACTGCGATGAGAACGCATTCGTAGTCCTCGAACGCGGAACCTACCAGAAAGATATGTACTCGTGTAATACTGAACTCTGGTTTTGCAGCGATTTGGTAAAAGAAGCGGATGAAGAGAGCTAGTCTCTTCATGGTTATGATGAGTTCCTACCTCTTGCGACCAGTCCTGCGAGCAGCAATGTGGCCAACCTTCGCGCCCGGCGGCGCATTTCTGCTTACGGTCGTAGGATGACTTGGTGACTGGTGTGACCCGCCACCGTGAGGGTGAGCAACTGGGTTCATTGTATCTCCTCGGACAGTCGGCCACTTGCGTGCCTTGCCGCTCGCGAGATGCCAGGCAGCACCTGCCTTTAGGAGGGGTTTCTCGAGCCGCCCGCCTCCGCCTACTATCCCAATCGTGGCTCTGCAGCGAGGACTGAAAGTCTTCTGTGCCCCGCTCGGCAGCTTGATTATGGTCCGTGTCTTGTCGGAAGAGATGATGCTCGCTGTAAGCCCGGATGCTCTTACGAACTTGCCTCCATCACCGGGGCTTGCCTCGATATTGTAGATGGGCATGCCTTCCGGTATGTGCTGGAGCATCAACGTATTACCATTCGCTAGAGCCGCGTCATCGCCGCACTCAACCTCTTGGCCTACGCGGGCTCCTTCGGGAGCAACCATGAAGAAAGGCTGAGACTCGCCCCGGAATCGCACCTTCGCGAGAGGAGCGCCTCGACCTGATTCGTGGTGAAGATCAGTTATGACACCGACGTACGTCTTGCCGGGGGCCCACTTCGGGTGTCTCGCAGGAGCTATCTTCTTCTGCCTAGGTGAGGTGAACTGTTGTGCGCCTCTTCCTTTCCGTTGAACTAGAATGCGTTTTCCCACTCAGACACCTCCTTAGAATATCCCGAGCTTCGTCGCAACGTCGGCGGCACTGTACTCAGGCGACAGGCGTAGTATTGCCTTCTTCCTGCCATCGGGCATTATGAGTGTGTTCACCTTTTCCACAACAACATCATAGAGGGTCTCTACTGCCCACTTGATCGTGTTCTTGTTGGCAGAGCGAGCGACATAGAATACCAACTTGTTCTGCCTATCAACTGCGCCTAGGCTTGCTTCTGTCACAACGGGCCGGATAATGATTTCATTCGGATCTATCATCGTTCAGCCACCTCACATGAACAGGTTCCCCTTTTCTAACTCGGAGATTGCCGCTTCAGTCCAAACCACAAGGCGACCAGGATGAGTCCCGGGAGTTAGTTGCTCTGCATTCAAGCCATGAACCTCGATTGTATCAACGCCCGGGAGGTTGCGTGCAGCCTTTCGTATACCCTTGTCAGAACTGACAACAATAAGGAAAGACTTTGGTGTCTTCATCTTACGACCTCGCATCTTTCCCTTGCCAGCCCTGATGGAACGACCATCTGATGCACGTTTCAGGTCGTCTGAGAGACCTAGGGCCGACACTGCCGCCTCTACTGCCTTTGTGGTATCGAGTGACTCAAGATCATCACTGACCACGAGAGGAATCTGTGGTACCGATTCGATTCTATGCCCTCGAGCTTTTACCAGCTCGCTGTTCGCGGTTGCTGCAATTGCTGAACGAATCGCTAGCCTGCGCTCTTTAATGTTGATTCTCTCTACGATAACCTTTCGAGTCTCTGGCGGGTGAGCTTGACGACCACCAACTGTTCCGGGAACAAACGCGCCTTGGCTGGATGCCCGGCTACCGGCACCCTTCACCCTCGGCACTCGTGCCTTCGCGCGGCCGGTCTGCCAGCTTTGAGCACTAGTTCGTTTACCAGCGAGTTCATCCACTCCGTGTGGCTGGTATCTGAGTGACTGTAAGGCTAGCACTGCTCTCTTGATTATATCAGGGCGATAAGGAGTCGCGAATTGAACTGGCAATTCGATTGGAGTTCCTGCTTTTCCCTTCAATGAATAAGTCTTGACACTTGTCACAGTCTACGCCCTCCTTCTATTGCTTCGATGAAGTGCTGATGTAGCTGGGCCGTATCGGAGCTCCAGTGTAGTTCCTTCGAGGACGGATAGCGAACCTCAGTCGAATGGGTCTCTTGATTGTCCCAGGCACATGTCCCATTAGCATGACATAATCGCCGCGAATGACCCCATAGTGCACGAATCCGCCTGAGGGCGTGATTTCCTCACCACGCTCACCAACTTTGATTACAGGATTATTGAAGCTGGTACGCGAATGAAAGCCTGTCTGCCCAGCTCGGGGAACTGTGTATCGGATGCTGCTAGGGTTCCAAGGACCAAGAGTTCCTACTCCGCGCTTCGTCTTCCTTGATTTGTGCTGGAGTATTCCAACGCCCCATCGACGTACTGGGCCTTGATTTCCGTGCCCCTTTGTTACGGCGATTGTATCCACCATCACACCGTCGGTTATGATATCTGCGATACGCAAGTCGGCTCCCAAGATAGTCTGGGCATACTTGAACGCCTCACTGACACTCGGGGCACCCACCTTGTATTCCATCACATCGGGCTTCTTCTTAGGCACTCCTGCGAGCCTTGGCTGAGTGTGAATTAACATCCGGATCTCGGCGAGGGAGTCAATCTTTGACTCGAACTCCTGCATCTTTGCAGCTTGGTCGTACTCTTTGGGGATAGGCATCACTTTTCGAAGATCCTCGGAAAGATTCCCTGCAAGCACTTCTGTGACTAGTCTAAGACCCGTTGGTAAGGCTTCGTAGCCTCGAATTGAAAACGGGCGCACAGGTGGCGTATCAATGACTGTCACCGGCACCACTGTTTCTTGTCCTTTCAGTGGGCTGTTCACGTTGTCATTTGTAACCACTGCATGAGTCATGCCAGCCTTGTAGCCGGCGAAACCAAGTAGTTTTGCAGCCGAGCCCTTCCACTCAGGCCAGTTCATAATCCTAGGGACGAACTTGGAAGCCCGACCTCGTGGCAAGTATGCGAGACTGCCACGCTTAGGCTGATGCTTCTTTCTGTGAGCCATCTAGAACACCACTTGTCCCTTATCGAACGGCCTTTTGACTGGGCTATTCGTACTACAGGCGGGCGCCTTCCTGAGTTTCGCTTTTTAATCTTCCCTTGTGACGGCTCATAGTTGCGTGGCGCATTACTCTCGTATCAATGATTCAGACGTCAACTACCCGCGACTAAGGTCGTGGGCTTGCCACTGCGATCCGAGGTAGGAACTCCACTTCGTCATTTCGCGCGACATTCGGGCGGTTGACTTTCGCCCTCCCGACCACAGCATTGCCATGGTCGGACACGATCCTTCACTTTTCAAGCTCACATTTAAACTCGTATATCCCGCGGCGGCGTCTCCTCCCCCGACTGAAGTCGGGGGTCTCCTCGCCGCGTTTCTCTATGAAAACCCGGTTTCGATATCAGTGAACCCACAGAAGTATTCACCAAAGCCAAGCTAGCGAATAGTGCTTCTTCCAAACGCACCGTCTCTGTTCCTTGGTCAGGTATCGTGTTGACCCAGAACTCAGTATAGGACTCAAGCGACTTGAGCCTATCAGCAAAGATTTCATGCAGTCCTTGATATGGGCCTCCAAATAGCGCAATCACACTTCCGGTCCTTGTGACACTGGACTGGATTTCAGCTTGAAGAGTCTCAAACGGCTCACCCATCCGCGAAAAAGCAATGCGTGTTGTATGTTCGGAGCCTCTTAGATATTGAACGAGATTCTCAATGGATTGTACATCAAAACCCCAGTACACGTCTGCATCGCCTCGCTGAATAACCTCAAGCAGTATGCGCGGGTGCAGCTCTGCGATTCTAAAGAGAGTCGGTTCTCTTTCGTTCAAAGGAGCAGGATAATCCAAAGGTCTCTCAAGACCCATGTCCACCTTGCCTGTGGCAACAGGAACACCCCATCTGAACTCTCCCTTAACGAGGCCAGAAACCTTCGCATTGAGCGGGTGGCTGCGTGTTCTGAGAGGAGGCAGAAGCCCAGCATACCTCAGCCAAGGAGTTTGCGGGAAGAGCTTCTTGCGTAAATACTGGGGTGTGTCCATGTACTTGAGCAATCTAAAGAGCAGGTCAGCATCTGTTTTCTGATTGTCATGAACCAGTGGAGAACTGAAGATGACCACCTTGTCAACTCTGAAAACTGCGAAAGCACGCGCGAGAATGCCCGCCTTCAACGTCTTCTCACGCAAGTCGGAGCAACCTGCAAGTGATGTGTCCGGAATCGCGACAACAAGCCCCATCCTTGGAACCTCCTATCCTACAAATCTAGCGTGAACCATAGTGTTGACTTTGTGATTGACTGCTCGATCTTCATGTCAGCATACGTCATAGCTTTCACTCCGGTTCGCGGCTTGTGTCTTTCGAAATCTATCGTTTCGCCCCACACGTTGCCATTCAGCGAGAATCCTTCAGGCACTCCCGAGATTTCTTTGACTTCAAACTTCGAGTAGAACTGCTGATTGATGTCCACAAGAGCTATAAGCCGTCCAATCCATGAAAGAAGTAGCTCTTTCATATCGATTCCTCCGACGCTCACTTCCACCGACTCAGTAGGTCTCACAAGAGCCGTGTCGACCATCACCTCAAAGGTTGCCAAGGCGGCCTCTTCGAATGCCTTCTCAAGAGTGGGGGCCCAGCATTCAATAGTGATATCGGACGTGTGCCCATGGTATCTGAAGCCATGCTTCAACCAGAATCGCTCCTTCCCTATCGGGCAGTCCAAGAAGCTTAAAAGCAGTTTCCAACGGGGGGTCGTCTTACAGGAGAAAACCTGCAGGTGGGCCGAGGTAGCCAAGCCCGGATAAATGCGCTTGAAACACGCTAGTCTCCAGGCGCCGGTCCTGAGAACCGGTGAGCTCTGCTCTCAGGAGTTCAAAGGTCCTGACATTTCGTCATGACCGAATCAATCTCCTCCTCGGCGCCATACTCCTTTCTTGTGAATCCATGTACGCAGATGAATTACTGAAGACGATCTCAACGCAGAACCTTGACCAAGTATGGACCAGTATCCGTGAAACCAAGGTTTCTATAGTATTGCTTGACGCCAAGCCCACTATTGACCAGCAGTCGGTCTGCATGGTAATCCTTTCTGGCCACTCTCTCAGCTGCAGAGACGAGCTTCTCTCCCAAGCCTAAATGCTGCCAAGCCCCGGGTTTCCTCTTTCCAACATCAACAACGGGACCATAGACACGTAGCTCACGGATGATCGCAGTTCGACCCCGGGCTAACTCAGGTCGTTGCGCCTCTCGGCTAGGCTTGCGAAGCCTGAGGAAGCCGCAAATCACGTCGGCAGCAGGTTCTTCGAATGACAGGAAAGTTTCAGTTCCATCTGATGCTTCATAGTCCCGGCGGACTGTCTGCAATTGATCAGCGCTGACTTTCTGCCCAGTTCTCATCTCATAGTGACCGATTTCCCTGAATCTTATTGTTCGGTCCCTGAGACCCAGAACCTCCATCTTCTGATGTACAAGTTCCCGTAGGTTTCCCTTCGTCAGTCCTGCTTCAATCTTGTGAAGGGGTATGTCCCTCTGCATGCGCTGAATCCGAACGTACTCAGGCATCTTGCTGATGGCTTGGGCCAGCAAGTCCACTGTCGATTCTGTTTCGTAGGGAATGTAGCTGACCTTTCACCCACCAGTCATGGAGCTTCGTTCCTTTGATGACCAATGTCGGATAGATTTTCAGCATGTCGGGACGAAATCGAGAGTCAGAGAACAGCTGTTCAAATCCGGCCAAGTCATCTTCAGGTGTGGTGTCGGGCAGGCCGGGCATGATATGATAGCACACCTTCAGCCCAGAGTCTCTGAGCAGTTTTGTCGCGCGAGCCGTAGCAGCAACATCATGGCCTCTTTCGACAAGCTTGAGGATTGAATCAGAAAGACTCTGAACCCCGATTTCAACCCGGGTTGCACCCATCCTCAACATGTCATCTACAGATTCAGTAGTAATCATGTCTGGCCGTGTCTCAAATGTCATGCCCACATTTCTGACTTGAGAGACCTCATTGAGAGTCTTGGCGGCTTCGATGTTTTCACTAATCCCGCCATTCATTGCATCAAGACACCCCTTGACGAAACACTCTCGATAGCTCTGATCCTTCGAGCACCAGTCTCCACCCATGACAATTAGCTCTGTCTTGTTGACAGAATGCCCGGTCGCTCTCAGTTGTCTCAGTCTACTCTCCACTTGCCTGTACGGGTCAAAATCATTCTGTAGGCCCCTCATTGTGGCTGGTTCAAAGCCGGTATAGCTTTGGGGGACGCCACTCTCTGGTCCTCCGGGACAATATGCGCATTTTCCGTGAGGACAGGGGCGAGGACTGGTCATCACGGCAACGACAGCGACACCTGAGACTGTCCGCACAGGACGCTTTTGCAGCAGTCGCGTGAGCAGTTCAAGTTCTTCGGGCAGAGCGGCCTCAAGTATGTCAGCATTAGACGGAATATCAGGTCGCCGGTACTTTGCACAAACGTGGTTCTTGATGCGATTGATAGCCTGTTTGTCGAGAAAGTCTTCTGAGCTAAGCAATGCTTCTATGATCTCTCTTCGGAGACCGAGGTCTTCGTCTGTGTCAGACATTGTCCCATAGCTGACCTCCAGTGGGCATTAATACTAAGCGATGCGCTCCTTCCATCACCTCGAGCGCAATGAAACGAGTGGTGCCGATTGGATAGCTTTTTATGAGCAGCCCGACGATTATGATTCAAACTCGAAGAGAGGAAGCTGCGAATGCCTGGTTCACACGGTTCACTAACAAAGGCAGGAAAAGTCCGAGAGGCGACTCCAAAGGTCCAGGCTCGAGAGCGGCATACCCCAATCCCGCGAATGAGAAACAAGAATAACTACGTCAAGCGATTCATTCGCGGCCGACCTGTGGGTGTCAGAGCGCAGAGTATGGAACGTAGATAGAGGCTTTGTGTAGCTGACTGGCTTTCTGATTACAGGTCCGTCTTTGCTCCAGTGGAATCCCTGCAATACTTGCCAAACTCGCTGAGCTGCGACAATCTCTCTCCAGTAAACACCGGGCCATCCAGACACACAAGCTCACCAGTTGGGTCCAATGCACATGACCCACAAATCCCACACCCGCACTTCATGAATCGCTCAAGAGAGGCTTGGAATCGTATCCCGCGTTGATTAGCTATTCTGTAAAGTCCAGCCATCATTTTCTCCGGGCCACACGTGTACATGAGATCGAAGCTGGCGCCCCTAAGGAAATCCTCTGTTGCATCTGTTGCCAAGCCCTTGAAGCCAGAAGACCCGTCATCTGTCGCTGTTTTCACACGAAACTTCTTACCTGCTAGTTTGTTGAATTCATTGACAAAGACCAAATCCTTCGCAGTTCGCGCAGCCACTAGCAAAGTCACATCTGCACCGACCTCGCGAAGTCGATAAACAAGGAACCTGAGCGGTGCCATTCCTATTCCTCCTCCAACTACAAGCGCTCTCCCGGGCTGGAAATCAAAGTGGCTTCCAAACGGTCCTCTGATTCCCAACCATTGACCCTCTGTCACTGAGACAAGCGCTTGAGTTGCTTCTCCCACTGGAAGGACTGTTATTCCAATGTTCGGAGGATTCCATATAGATACGCTCATGGGGATTTCATCCACTCCGGGGACCCAAACCATAAGGAACTGACCAGGTTGAATATTCTCGTCTTGCTGTCGCAGAGGGAAGATTAGCGTTCTGACTCGTTCATTGTCACGGACAATTCTGCTCACGCGCACAGATTGCGGACTTCCCATGAGCTGCTCTATATTCATCCTCAGGTCCTCCCTGCAATACCTATGATTTCAGATACGTCAGTGAACCCCTGCTCTCTGAGATAGGCTTGAACCCCTTCTTTGATTTGCCTGAAGGTGTCAATGCCCTGAAGAACAGCAGTTCCTATCTCAATCGCTCTTGCCCCGGCCAAGTGCATCTCAATTGCATCTTCCCACGTGGCCACGCCCCCCGCACCTATGATAGGGATTGACAGACTTGCTGTACAGGTCGTAGACACATCGGACAGCTATCGGGAATATCGGGGGACCCGACAGGCCGCCTACCTTGTTGGAAAGAACTGGCCGTCTTTGATAGATGTCGATTCTCATTGCTTTGACCGTGTTGATGGCAACAACGGCGTCAGCCCCGGCGCGTTCTGCAGCTTGTCCTATGGAAACTACATCTGATGCGTTTGGTGTGATCTTGGCCAGCAACGGGCAATCCACCACCTCCCGTGCTGCGTGGACAAAATCGTATGTCAGACGAGGGTCGAGTGATATCTGACCGATTTCTGCATGTGGGCAGGATAGATTCAGCTCGATAGCATCAGGGCCCATGCTCAGGCCCTTCCGGGCCACATCCACGAGCTCTTCAATGGTGGTTCCGAAAATGCTGAGGACAACAGGGACACCCGACCTCTTCATTGATTCCATCTCTTCGCTAAAATGGTCAATCCCCGGATTAGTCAGACCAACGGCGTTCAACAGACCTCCATGTGACGCGGTTAGGACTGGTCCGGGATTCCCTTTCCTTGGATGCGGGCCAATCGACTTGGTTACGACTGCATCCGCCCCAGCATTAATCACTCGACGCATGATGGAACCCGTGACTCCAAGGATTCCTGACGCCAGCCAATACCCTTCAAGCTTCAATCGAATCCCGTCAAGTGGGACTAGCTGGGGAGCAGTAATAGACTAAATGGCACATGACATGGCAAGGATTGGATTTGGACAGTCAACCTTATGATGATGCGATGCGCCAAGCCAAGCAGATGATGTGATATGCCGGTCTATCTCGCCCTCACAGCCTTTGGCGCCTTTGTGCTTGACACAAATGGAACGGTGATTGCAGAGTACCTTACCTATCCAGACGTCGATGTCTCTGCTTCCGAAATATCCACTGCAAACGAGGGCAAGGCAACCCCCAGTCTCAGGCAAGCAATGAAGGAAATCCAAGAATCTGACACCGATACTGTGGTTGTTGAAAGCTCAGCAACAGCACGAGCAATCTCAACACTGACCAAGATACCGGTCCAAGTTGAGCAGTCGTCGCCTGTTGTTAAGTGGTTTAGAACGGGTTTGGAGAAGCATCTTCTAGACACGAGACTTGTCGAATCGGAAGAGAGAGCAACATCATTCAAACGTGCAGTAGCGCTGATTCTCGCCAAGTCCAACGTAAGTACAGCGAGCGAAGCAAGAGACCTTCTGGTCAAGCATGCAATCGATGCCATTGGAGAAATCGACAAATCAATCAATGTGGCTGTAATGCGATTGAGAGAATGGTATTCGCTACACCACAGCTCGCTTAGCAAATTAGTGGAAGACCAAGAGCAGTTCGTTCGTGTGGTGATTGCCTGCAAAGGAAAAAGCCAGGTTGATGAAGACCGACTCAGGTCAGCGGGCTTGCCGGATTCCTTGATTCAGTCGGTTATTGATGGTCTCGACGAAGATGTCGGGGCAGACTTCCAAGAAGCGGACTTGATGATAGTTGGCCGCCTTGCTGAGACCGTTGAGGGTCTCTACAAGCTTAGGAAGGAACTTGAGGATTATGTCGCATCCGTGATGCACACTGTGGCTCCGAACATAACGACCCTCGTAGGTCCAATAGTGGGAGCTCGCTTAATCAGACTTGGCGGGCTCTCTCAAAGACTTGGCTTCCAGACCTTCGAGTACAGTCCAAGTCTACGGTGCAGAAAGAGCCCTGTTCCGAAGTCTAAAAACTGGAACCGACCCACCAAAGCACGGAGTCATATATCAAGTTCCCGAGATCTACTCTGCGCCATATTGGCAGAGAGGAAAGATCGCGAGGGCATTAGCTGGAAAGCTGGCTATTGCGGCCAAGATTGACGCTTACTCAGGTAGGGATGCGGGAGAGGATTTGAGAAACGCATTCGAAAAGAGAGTTGAAGAAATACGGAAACAGAACCCTGTCGCACCCGAGAAGGCACCTCCCGAAAAGAAAAGCAGCAGGCCGCCTAGGGCACGACCTTCCGGACCGAGCCAGCGCAAGACGGAGAGAAGGCGTGGAGGACGCAGGTAGTGAGTGTAGAACCGCACAGATTCTCCGGGGTCTTTAATGTCATAGAGAATGGGAGGACAGCCCTTGCCACGCGCAGTCTTGTCCCAAATCAAAGTGTGTACGGGGAGAGAATCATTAGAGATGAGCAGGGGGAGTTCAGGGTATGGTCTGCGAAGAGATCGAAACTCTGTGCTGCTATTCAGAATGGTCTCAATGAAATGCCAATCCAGCCCGGATCAACGGTTCTGTATCTAGGAGCGTCATCAGGGACGACAGTGAGCCATGTCTCAGACATAGTAGGACGGAAAGGAGTTGTCTACGCAGTCGAGTTCTCTCCTACAATCGCAAGGGCCTTGATACGGCTCGCCGCCTCACGTAGTAACATTATGCCAATCGTTAATGATGCTAGGCATCCTGCCCGATATGCTTCGATTGTCTCAGGTCAGGTCGACATCGTATACCAAGACGTTGCACAACCAGATCAGGCGAGAATTCTCCATGACAACGTCGCCGCTTTCTGTTCGTACGGAGCCTGGGCCATGATTGCGATTAAGGCACGTAGCATAGATTCGACTCTAGACGTGCGTCAAATCTACAGCAGAGAAATCTCCAAACTCGACCAACTCGGACTTGAGGTCATCGAGAGAATCGATCTTGAGCCCTTTGATAGAGACCATGTTTTCGCAGTTTGCCGCGTTAGGGAGGACATGAAGTGACCGGTCTGCTTGAGAGAACAATCAAGCGGGAAATAGATGAGGTGAACAACCATCTGCCTAGCGCAACTGTGATACTGTCTGAACTCATTGCAAGCGAAACACCGTGTTATGTTACACGAAATGGAGAAAGCTCTTCCCTCCGAAAGGAGGAGATTGAAATGCTTTCAAAGGAGGTCCCATTCGAATATCAAAGCGAACTGAGGCTCCCAATAGTGATCCTTCGAAGGCTCGACTTGGGACCAGGTATGTTCACGATAGCAGGCGGAAAAGCCGAGTTGTTCCTAGTACGAAGAATGGTCGTAGGACAGGTAGACCTACCATGGAGTGGTATCAGGACGTGGAAGCCTATCGATACCTTGGCCCGGCCGGAAGTACAGTTGCTTAGAAAGAAGATGCCATCAACGACATGCATCGGGTTTACATTGGCCGCAGAGAACGAGTGATTCGACGATGGATTCACTGTCAATCGCTGCAAGAACTTTCATGTTTAGCAATCCTGAAATATGTTCGTAACGAGTTCAATTAAGGCACTGACGATGACTGTCACCCGAAACCAGCTGATGCATGAGGTTATGACGAACCTAGAAGAGGCTGGGTTTGAGCTCTCATCGCAGTGTGACGTAAGACCTAGCTGCTTCGATTTGGTGGCGCGCAGAGGAGGGCGACTCATTCTCGTAAAGGTCCTTTCAAACATCGATGCGTTGACTAAGGAGGATGCTGTTGCTCTGCAGCAGGTCGCGCTGTTCTTCAATGCTACCGCGCTAGTGGTCGGCGAAAGAGCTCGCAGGGGTGTTCTGGAAGAAGGGACTGTCTACAAGAGATATGGCGTGTACACTGTAACTCCTCCAAGCTTCCACAGCGTGACGGCTGATGGACAAGCTCCTCGAGAGTTCGTTCAAAGAGGGGGAAGGTTTGTGGCCATCGATGGAGTCAGGCTAAGGGAAGCGCGCACCTCTCGCAAGATGACGAAGGAGCAGCTTGCAGGGTGTGTAGAGGTCTCTACAAGAGCCATCCTTGCCTATGAAAAGGATGAGATGGATGTCAGCTCGGATGTCGCTGATAGACTTGAGAAAGTGCTTGAAACCGATCTCGTCATTCCGATAGACATACTCAGAAAGCCAATCGGGCGTAAACACTTGGATCGGCCGAGACTCCCGAAGGATATTCCGGATATTGAGAAACGTGTGAACGAGTTCTTCGAGAGGTTGGGTATGAAAGTGCTCTGGACCGACAGGGCGCCCTTCCACGTTGCCGCAAAGGAAGAAGGACCGCCGTTTCTGACAGGAATTGGCTCGCTCAAGAGCTTGACCCTGCACAAACGTGTTGAGATACTGAAGAGCGTTTCCAAGGTCGCGGAATCAAGTGCAATGATAGTAGTCGAGGAAGGAAAAGCGGATGAGCAGGTTTCAGAACTCCCGGTCATCAGACAGCTGGAACTCGACGAAATCGACAGGCCAAGCGAACTGAGAAGGATTATCGAGGAAAGGTCGGGAACATAGGCTAGCCTGACCCCAGCCGCAACTGCTCGCCTTCGCTCTCCAGCCGGATTCTTTCAACCGACTTCCAGCTCTTTCGTACTATTGCTGGTAGTGGCCTTTTGCTGGCAATCAATGAGCGAACAAACTGAACCGTTTGTGGGTCCGACGGATAACCAGAACCAAACGCCCCGAATTCCTTCTGCAACTCCCTGACGCAACTGTCACGATCAACCTTGGCGATTATCGATGCTGCGGAAACAACTGGGTAGGTGGAATCTGCGAAGTGCTCCGATACAATCCTACAGCCAGAGGAGACCAGACCGCTCTTCTCGCCAACCATAATACCAAACCTCTCAGCGTTGATATCGGCTGCATCAATGAATGCTTCGCTTGGTCGAAGAGAACGAAGGATTGAGGCGAATGCTCGGATCTCAATCTCATTCATCGTAATGCCCTTTGCTCTGAAATCATCTATCTCAGCAGCAGAGATTCGCTCCAACCTGATTTTATCCACAATACATCGAATCTGCTCTGCAAGCTCGGTACGACGCTTAGGAGTAAGGGTCTTCGAGTCTCGAACGCCAATACGCTGCAGTTCCGGCGCGGCCCCAGGCTGTATCAGTACACCGCAGACGACAAGCGGACCTATTATTGGTCCCCGGCCGGCCTCGTCAATGCCTGTGATGCCCTGAAGACCTGGTCCCGCATTTCTCATGCCTGTATCCTACGTTTGCAGCACTTATTACTATCATGCTATCATTATTCCAAGAGATGCGAAGGAAAACAAGGAGTCTAGCACAAGAATTAAATCAACAACGAATCCCCGAGTCCTACGATGGAACAAACTTGGGGACGTGGCCTAGGCCGGTAAGGCAACGGGCTCCAAATCTGATGAACATGGGGTCATCCGAAAAAAAACTCGTCAATCCAGGGTTCAAATCGTTGGTCGCATTGCACGACCTCGTGAAACTCCCTGCGTCCCCACCAGTTCCACCTCAGCCGGTTCTTCTTTGCAAGCACGAATGCGATTGCTTACATAGGAACAGCCTTTTCGTAATCTTAAGCAAGAGAAGCTGAATTCTTTCAGGTGATACAAGAAGTGAACCGGCCAATAGTTGGACTCTACGCTGTCTTCTTGATGCTTGCTGTGATTACTGTGGCCATCGTCCCAGTTGCCGCATCGACCAACACGACTACGGCCCGGCCACTATCTCCTGAAATCCAGAGCTATGATGTCGATGGCTTTGTCTATCGTGCATCATTTAGATTGCCGGGCGGATTAGAGGGCCTTCTCATACGCAGCTCATTCGCCGTCACTTATCTCTATCAGAGCCAACCTCCGATACTCAGCCAACTGTACATGTCCGTGGAAATGGCGTTCATTTATGGCAAGACGATTCTGGGTCGGGCAGTGATACAGAACATCTCGATTGAGAGTGTCGCATACTATCCGAAGTGGCATGACAGCTCTGGCCATCTACACGACATGTACATGATCAACCCGCTTTTTGCGTTCAATGGTTCAATCGCTGATGGCCAGGAGGCCGGTGGTACTCTGCTTATGGATTCCGAGGCCTTCTCAATGTATGTGATTGATTTCGGTGGCACATTGGTGATCGACAGACTAGTATTCATCCTCGGCGATGGTCAACAGATACCGCTAGTCCAGGGGAAAGCAGAGATTGTACTTGAAAAGTACTACAACGACTTTGGTCCTCAGGCGGCGTCTCTGCATGCAACAGACAACCTTACTTCCACTGCCGATTCGAGGATGCTAACGGTCTTCGCCTCTGGTAATCCAATCATCCCGCTCATTGTAGTTTTGGACTACATCATCTCGTTCTCACTGATGGGTACGGCATTTCTACTGATAGTGTTGATAGTTCTACATCGGACCGGACGGATTAGACTCCCCTTTGGAAGAGTCAGAACACTGATGCACAGACCGAATCCAAAAACACGCGAAGCGCGCAGCCAGTAATCATGCAGTCGGCCACAAAGGGACCCCCCTTGCAGTACTGCCTTACAGGCCTATGCTGAGTCGGAGGGCAACGTTTAAAACAAAACCTGACGAAGGAACTGCTCGATGGCGGCCACAGGCAGCCTGGTTCACCGGATCCCGTTCCGATCTCCGAAGTTAAGCAGGTTGCCGTGTCAGGACATGTGCGGTGCGCGAGCCCGTGACAGGCCTGACAGCTGCCACATTCTTCCTCCTTAGATTCTTTAGTCCATCTTCTTGCCTAAGTGATCTTTTCATCCTTTCACATATAGAAACCATTAAAGAGCTACTACAAGTCTTGCCGGTGATACATATGCAGATTGGCGGCGTGGATCTCAGTCAATTCAGACTGGCTACTCAACATAGGATTCTATGCCTTCATTTTGATATTCAGCCTCTACGGTGCAAAGATACAGGTCTGGCAATGGCTGAAGCAGATTGAGTCAGGTCTCTACGAACTTAAGCAGATGTCCATCGATTCGAGAGAATCCGCCATATCGACGTTCAAGCAGTACGGCAAGACCGAAGCAGAAATCGCCAAAGGTATTGACCGCTGGCTCGACTTCTTTACAATCATGCCGGTTGATTTGGACCCGGCAGGAGTCCTCAAGCGTCTTGACCATCTTCTGGACGATAGGAGAGAGAGGTTTCAGGAATTCGTTAGGGAACTAGCCCCTAACGCCACCACAAGCGTGTATCAGAACCTTGAGAACACCATGGAGGTAACTCAGTTTCTCTCACTGGCATTCAGGGTTGTTAGGCACTTCTATCTTCTGGGAAAGAAGACAGGGAGCCAAATCATGATTATGCAGATACAGATGCAGATGCCAGATCTACTGAGAATGGCCAAGGCATACTTTGACTCAGTGGAAGCATTCTCCGACGGAAAACCCATCGGTGACGGTGTCGGAGTAGTTGTAGTGACCAGATTCGCCAGGAAATATGGAGTGGGCCCTGATGCCTATGTGAATGAGATTGGTCGTGAGGTTGGCTATTACCCCGTACAAGCAGAAGGAAGAACAGTGTACGTGCTGCGTGCTACAGGCCCTGGAGGTACAGTGGGCAAGCCAGGTTTTGCCGTGAAGACGCTCGTCGAACAGAACAACGGCGAAATCAAGCGCATAATCACAGTAGATGCGGCTCTGAAACTTGAGGGCGAAGAACTCGGACGAATTTCGGAAGGCGCTGGGGCAGCCATAGGCGACCCGGGCCCAGAGAAGCACGCGATAGAAGAGACGGCGACTCAAAATGGCATTGCCTTGGAAGCCTTTGTCATTAAGGAAGATGAGGCTGGGGCTATTGGAGTAATGCAGAAGAAAGTCCTCGAATCTGTTCCTGAAGTTATCGACCGCATCAAGGAAGCTATACTCAAGCGCACTCGGCCAGGGGACAAAATCGTACTCGCGGGAATTGGAAATACGATGGGTATTGGTCTGTGAGGTGTCAATAGTGGGAGCAGTCTCTAGGATAATCGGGCTGGTCATATCTGTAATAGGAACACTGGTTGTACTCGTAACAGTGAACGATCCGACTCAGTCCTACATCTGGATGTTCATCGGTCTCCTCATTATCTCAATCGGACTCAATCTTCTGACAGCAGGAAAACGGCAAAGCGGGCACAAGCCAGCCCCGCCTACGATAACGGAGATTAGATGTAGCAACGCGAGCTGCGACTTCAAAGAAATCAGGGACTTCCAGAAAGGCGATTTCATGTTGAAGTCTCTGGAAACGAAATGCCCAAAGTGCAGCTCTCCGGTGACCATAGATGGTGTCTATGTGGTCAGAGAAGAAGAGCGGAAAGGCAAGTCCGATTTCTAGTTTGATTGACTGAGTACTATCGCCCCATTCTCTGATACAAAGATTGTATGCTCGCTCTGAGCCACGGGTCGTCCCTTCTTCTCTGCTAGGACAGGATAGGCCTTGATGACCCTGTTTCTCAGTCAGCTCCCTAAGTAGTTCGGGAACATCTATCTGTTCTGTTGCCGCCTGTACCCATCTGGAAGCGAAAGGAAGAAGACCATACTTCTGTTTCAAATGCAGTCTGAGCTTCTCGGCCATGCCTTCAAGGGTCTTGTCAAGCCCGGTATTGCTGAAGATGTACGCACTCTTTGTTTCTGATATGCCCGAGCCACTTGTTGCAAAAGGTTCGATTGCATAACACTCGCCAGCCTGTGCTTGCGCACTCCCATGAGTCCCGTAGTTGGGCACGCTCTTGCCTGAATGCAGTGTGTATCTTGCTATGCTGTGACCTGTGAGTTCCTTGACAGGTCTTAGGCCATAGGCCTTGATAATCTTCTCAATGCTTGCACCCACTTCACTCAGGCGCGTTCCGGGCGCAATCATGCTAATCGCCTCTCCAAGGGCGTCATCCGTGGCGGACACAAAGCCTTCCAGAGTACCATCTATGTCGACAGTTCTTGCAGTATCAATGATGTACCCGTCAATATGAACGCCAATGTCAACCTTCACAAGCCCACAATCCGGTATCGTGGAGTGGTCGTCCCTCGGTGACGTATAGTGTGCCGCGATGCTGTCGATGCAGATATTGCATGGGAAAGCAGGTCTGGCACCATACTCTATTATTCTCTTTTCAGCGAGCCTGCAGAGATCGAGTATTCCCGCTTTCGGCTTGACTTGTTCGGCAGTCTCTTTCAATACGCGGGATGCAATCTTGCCCGCTTGAAGCTGAGCCGGTGGAGGAACTGAACCCATTGAGGCACCATCGTATTCGTCTCTGGGCCCGGTTCTTAAGATGTTTCATTAGCGAACTCCAGCGGACCCGAGTGCTTCCAACTGTATTCAGAAAATGAAGCCCTATCATTCCTGTTTGCTGCGTGCGGTCGTCACAATGGCGCCACGCTTGCTTACGAACAGGCTGTGTTCAGATTGCGCGACCATCCCACCCTTGCCCTCGACAAGCACAGGGTACTGCCTAACGGCTCCAATGTTGACAAGTGCGTGAATTACCGGAACAACATCAAAGGCGTCTTCATGTAGCCACCGAGACGCCCAAGGAAGAGTTCTGAACCTTTGACGAGCCTTATTGAGGACTTCACGAGCTTTCCCATCTACATTCACGTTCTCGGTAATGACATTGGAATAGATGAAAGCCTCCTCGGTGTTCCTTACTGTTCCGTCACCGTCCGTCGCGAATGGTTCGACAGCGTATGTCTCACCGACCTCGATTCTTTCGCTTCGTCTTACACCGACATTCGGCACGCTCTTACCAGCATGTAGGATCCACGGTTTCAGCTGATGACCTGACAACTGATGCACTGGTCTCAGGCCGTGCCTCCTTATCGTTCGCTCTATGATTGCACCCACATCGCCCAGACTGATTCCGGGTCTTATAGCTGCGATAGCTGCGTCCAGTGCTTCTTCTGTCGCAATGACGAACCGCCGGAGAGAACCGTCAAGGTCGATAGTGACTGCCGTGTCTGAGATATGACCGTTGACGTGCACACCCAAGTCCACTTTCACGAGGCCCCTCTGTGGCAGCACAGATGCGTCTCCATAGGGACTAGTATAGTGTGCAGCTTGTTGATTCAAGGAAACATTGCAGGGAAAGGCAATACCTGCAGACTTCCCGCCGTAATCAAGTATCTTCTTCTCAGCAAGAGTACAGATAGTCAGAATCTTTTCTCCGGGCTTGACCTTCTCAACTACCTCGGAGAGCACCCGTGCTGCAATATGGCCAGCCTTAACAAAGTCTGGATGCGGATCAACACTCATCATGAACTCGAGAAGTAGCGGCGGAGACTTCTGTCTTAAACCGTTCTGTGGCTCAAGAAATTGCATTTGAAAACCCGAAGAAGGTGTGGCCGATGCCTGTACCCTGATTACACAAACCCCCAGCCTCACAGCATCGGACCGTATGTCCGGCTCAGCTGAGCTGCCTCGTGTAAGGATGAATGGCATCGGCCCGCCTGCCAATGTACGATACCAAGGTGACCCGGATTCATCTTGGGATAAGCATCCACATCATGCGGGTCCGTTGTGGCTCGTCCAAACGGTGCTTGGCAGGTCACTGTTCAAACAGTCGCTAGCCATGTCTTCTGTTCAGAATCCACGGCATCGGTTCTGCTGAACATCCGGATGATAATCTGGAAGGCTATTAGGGTTGTGGCCTGCATGCTCATTGACAGACATGTAGACCCGGGGCTTCATCAGTTCATCGAGATGCCTCGCGAGTTCATCGGTATCTCTCGTCTCTGCTCCCATCAAGGGCAACCCAGCCGGGAACACCACGGCATCGAACCACGGCGCTTCCGGTGAAACTCCTCTCATCTTTAGGTAGATGTTGACGCTCGCGTTGAACTGTCGGTCGATTCTCAATCCGCATGACGGACACTCGAAGACCTTCTCAGCTCTCAGGGATTTGTTTGTTGCCCCGCACCTGCTGCAGCGCTTCGATGCCCATGCCAGGTTCACCTCGATGGTCTCGGCTCTATTCTTCACGAGCTGGTAGAGCTGCCGCCAGTCCGCGTGGTCAAGTTCGCGGTTCCAGCGGCGGTGATGACTCTTGAACAGGTGTTTCTTCTCCAGATTCTCGAACCCGTGTATTGCGGGAACCTCAGTCATCTGGTTGACAACGTCGCACAGGTATTCCTTCATTCTATTCTTGCATCGCGCCCGGTATTTGGCATAGAGACTGATGCCCGCCTTCTTATTCCGGGCATAGACACGGTTGATGTTCCTGAGCTTGTTGTCATAGGTGATGTGGATGGTATGCAGCGGCTTGATGTCGACCTTGAGCCAACCACGCCTTTCCGATTAGCCGTCGATGGAGAACACGTTCGAGTCCCACCCGACCGCGTCCTTCACGTCAGCTTCACCATCCGGAAGCGTGATTGGGATGTGCAGTTTGGTGTCTGTGAGGATTGGCTCCCCGATTTTGCCGTCCAGCGCGAAGTGCTGCTTGGAGAGGTCAATGTAGACGAACTGGTTCGGCTTGATTGGAATCCGCATCCGTTCACCCTCGACCTTCATCAGAGTCTGTTTCACCCGGACGAAGAACCGCTTCACGACAGGCTTGTTTCGCTTCCGCCATCCCTTGTTGTAGTTCTTCTTCCACGAGTCGATGACGGAGAACGCGGTCTTCAGCGCAGAGTCGATCCAGTGCGCGGAATACTCCCACCCGTCGAGGAACTCGTCCCGCATCCACTTCTTGAATGCGTAATTTGGGATTAACGGGAAGACCCGCACTTGTTTGCTGCTCTTCTTCGACTTCTCAGCCCAGCGGATGTTATTCCAAATCTCGGAAATCATCCCGTTGAGCGTGTCACGGTAGGCCAAGAAGAAAGCGTCCAAACAGAGGCCGTGCCCGAGCGTGTACGTCTTAATCACTGAGCATTATTCCTCGTTGGCAATGATGCTCTTACTCTACGAGTTAGATGTCGATACGCGACTATATACGCCCATCTCTAAAAGAATCGTTGCGAAGGCCTGTTGCCGGCTACTGACGGCAAACGCGCGAATCTCTTGTCCGCCAGCGACACGTTCATATATGATGCAATGGAGAAATCGCGCAAATAGTGCTGAACAAGCTTCAGCTTTCCATATCATCAAATCATTACATCACATGCGCCGTGGGCCCCCTTGGCTCCGAAATGAGCCTGAGCCGGTGACGATTCGCCAAACGGGCCTCACGACCGTTATCACTCATCCAATCACAATCTGTGTCTCAATCATCTTTACGGAAGTAAAGGCAGGAACGAGAGTCTCTGCTGGAGTATCAATACGCTGCAGACCTTGAATGAGAATCTCAGGTCAATGAGGCATTGGCAAGCCACAACTGCCAGACTCATCGGAGGAGGGGACTAGGCAGTAGAGTATAGGAGAAGTGTGTAGAAATAGGGACAGACTTTGACCAGAGTACTGCAAAGTACGTAATCAGGGCAAAGATAGAAATCGACGGAGTCGTCGACAAGCCGGATGTGGTGGGAGCGGTATTCGGTCAGACAGAGGGGCTTCTGGGGGAGGACCTCGACCTGCGTGAACTTCAGCGCACCGGACGCATAGGGAGAATCCAGATAGCTGTGAAATCCGAGGGAGGAATTAGCAAGGGAGAGATAGTCATACCAGTCTCACTGAACAAGACAGCTACTGCAATGCTAGCCGCCTCATTGGAGACCGTAGACAGAGTTGGTCCATGCACTGCGAAGGTCACACTTGAGAAGCTTGAGGACATCCGAGGCGCAAAGCGCCGGAGAGTCGTCAGTAGGGCGATAAGCATTCTGAAGGATTGGGAAGAAGAGACCGCCCCAGGCACAGTAGAAATCACGAGCGCGGTCACTGCGGGCAAAAAGAAGACCGTTGCCAAGTTCGGTCCCGAGAACCTTCCTGCAGGACCTGAAATGACGAATAGTGGCGAGATAATCATTGTTGAAGGCAGAGCCGATGTCATTAATCTGATGAAGAGCGGTATTGAGAACACTGTAGCTGTCGAGGGAACTCACGTTCCCAAGTCGGTATCAGAGCTCACCAGAAAGTCCGGAAAGACGATTATCGCATTCCTCGATGGAGACAGGGGCGGAGACCTAATCCTCAGAGAGCTCATGCAAGTTGCCAAGGTGGACTACATCGCACGAGCTCCAGAAGGCAAAGAAGTGGAGGAACTCGCTCGCCCGGACATCCTCAAAGCATTACAGGCCAAGATACCTGCTGAACAGGCATTGGCTCTTGTCAGTGAACCGAAGACAGCCGTTCCCCCGAAGAAAAGATCGTTCTTCAGGAGGTCTCCTCGGCCACCTCGGAAGGAGGAGGGCAGAAAAGAGGAAGGGCGTCGGACGGAAGAGAAGACGACCGAACCGGTGAAAGCGCCCACTAGGGCACCTAGGGGACATCAGCGGGCTGTACCTCAAGTCGACCAAGCCTTCATAGCAAGGATACCTGAAATCAAGGAATCTTTCAAGGCTGTGCTGTTCAACAAGAACAAGGATGTTCTGGTTGAATGTGGAGTTGCGGACCTCGCGAAAACACTAGAGTCGCAGAAATCTGTCGATACGATCGTGTTTGATGGTGTCGTAACACAACGATTGGTCGATACGGCCACTAAGAAACAGACACGGCTCATAATCGGCGCAGCTGTCGCAGATATCGAGAGTAAACCAGCAAGCCTTCAAATCACTACATTCGCTGATCTCGGACAGTAGTTGTCAGACCCGGAGAGAAGACTGACCCTCGTTCCCTCACAAACTCTGCAGGGATGTTCTCTCTCCGGCGTAATCTTTCTCATTGACCGATTCCATCAAATGTGCCATTGAGGGCTTCATGAACTACAATCATTTTTGCCTGAGAGACAACTGAGACCAGTTTTCTCCATAATTTGCTGTCCCGTATTACACAGTGTTATCACACTCGTCCAAGGAAAGTGATGCACCGAAAGGTGCGAGGCCGTCGAGCTTGACATCTGTCCTGGGCGTGATGGAAACCACTGCAGAAGTGACGGTTCCGAAAGACCCCTTCGAACGGATAGTCGGTCAAGATCATGCGGTTGCCCTTGTTCGTTCTGCCGTGACACAGCGAAGACATGTCCTGCTGTGTGGAGCACCGGGAGTTGGCAAGTCCCTCCTTGCAGAAGCGGCCTATTCTCTTCTTCCCAAGCCTAGAGAGGAGATAAGACTTCGGCATGATTCCCTGCATCCGGACAGGCCTCATGTCGTGGTTATCAGAGTTGGCGATGACCGCGAGCAAAAGAAACCTACGAACAGTGCATCTGACTGTTCCTACATCCGGCCGGAGGAGATGCCTTTCGAGGTCGCATCAAAGATGGGGTACAGGTGTCCAAGATGTGGGAGCTTCTCTTCGCCGAACCAAAGTACATGTGTAGAATGCAGCAGTCCCAAACGATGCGACTGGCTTGGTGACGGTTCATATCATGGGCTGTTCCGTGCTCTCGATGTTGTAGGTGAACGAGCCTTGATGTGTGTGACGTGCCGCGAGAACGTGAACGGCATTATGCATCAGGTTGAGTACAGAAGAACCGGACATGATTTGATTCAGGTGGTCAGAGGCCTTGAGCATGAGAACCCGGCAGGCACATCCATTAGTGAGGACGATGAGCACGTGCTCGTCTCGCTTACGAGCCCGCGATTCGTCAGAGTCACAGGGGCAAATGAGGTCGAGCTGCTTGGAGACGTGAAACACGATCCATATGGAAGCGCTGAGGCTCTAGGTATGCCCGCTTACAGAAGAGTGGTTCCGGGGGCAATTCATGAAGCACACGAAGGCCTATTGTACATAGACGAAATTGGAACACTAGGGCCTTATCAGAAGCATTTGCTGACCGCGATGCAAGACCGCAAGTACTCCATAACCGGGCACAATCCGCAGAGCTCTGGTGCGGCCGTACGAGTAGACGATGTTCCTTGTGACTTTCTCCTGTTTGCATCCTGTAACCCTGAAGACTTGCCCAGCATACTTCCGCCGTTGCGGTCACGAATCAGAGGTTACGGGTATGAGATAATGCTCTCTTCTTCCATGCCCAAAACACCGCAGAATGTCGAGAAGACGGTACAATTCATTGCACAGACTGTCGAACAAGATGGTAGAATACCTCACCTGACGGCGGACTCGGTCGAGTCAATCCTAAGGATTTCAGAGGATTTCGCATACAAGTTGGATGGGCAGAAGAAAGCACTCACACTCAGGCTTAGGGACTTGGGGGGAGTAGTAAGAATCGCAGGAGATCTCGCGGTGCAGGATCAGGAGAATCTTGTCTTGCCTCAGCATGTTACGCAGGCGGAGGCTGTTTTCAATGGGGTTGGCGGTCTTGGTGCTCAGGCGGTCCGTCCAGACAGTGCCAAGTATGTCGGCGAGTACGGAAGCTATTTCTTGTGATATAGACGGTAGGCGCTAGATATCAAATTGAAGGTAATCAAGAGGATCTTGAAGGAGGGCAAGATTGAGCTCAAGATCGAAACTCTGGACGACCTATGGCATCTATACAATATCGTGGCCGCAGGGGATGTTGTAATCGCCCGGACTGTTCGGCGAATCAAGGTCGGCGACGAAGACGACAGGAAACAGGATAGCGTTCGTAGGCCAATGACCCTCGTGCTGTCCGTCGAGGATGTCGCATTTCATACATTCTCCAACAGGGTCAGGATAAAGGGTAAAATCCGTGAGGGGCCTGCTGACCTCGTAAGCGTTGGCTCCTATCATACTTTCAATATTGAGATGGGAGACATACTGACCATTGTGAAAGCGCACTGGCCAGACTTTCTGCTCAAGCGAATCGAGGAAGCGGAACGTGCTCAGGCCCATCCAATCTGTGCTGTTGTTACGATAGAAGATGGTGCTTCAGACATAATACTCGTCGCTGATTATGGAATACGAGAGGCTGTAAGCATACATACAAGCATATCGCGCAAACATGGAGACCAAAAGGCATACGACGCCACAATGTTGGAATTCTTTTCGGAAGTTGCAACTGCCCTTCAATCCCAGCTCGAACAGAATAGAATCGGTCTGCTAGTTATAGCAGGACCGGGTTTTGTGAAAGAGCATTTCAAGGAGTACCTGTCTTCCACAGGCGTCAAAGGGATGCCGCCAATCGTAGTTGAAGGTACTAATTCCATAGGGATTCCCGGTGCCAAGGAGATACTCTACAAAGGAGTCATCTCGAATGCGTTGTCTGAGCTGAAGATTGAAACCGAAACAAAACTGGTTGAGGATTTCATTGCACATGTGGCGAAGGGAGACGGGCTTGCAACCTATGGTGAGAAGGAAGTAGAGAAGGCAGCCCAGTATGGAGCAATTCAGAACTTGCTCATAACGGACAAGAAGCTGAGAGAGGGAACAGATGAACAACGCAGATGGCTGGACCAGCTGATTCGTGAGAGTGAAAAAACTCGTGCCGCCTTCAATGTGGTGTCGACAGACCATCCAGCAGGTGACCAGCTACAGCATCTCGGAGGAATCGCAGCTATTCTGAGATTCAGACTGGGCGAATGATTAGAGAGGGTTGAACAGAGTCTGAAGCCGGTCCCATGAGGGGTATTCAAAGGCAATGCCCATTTCGAGTTCATGACCTTTGTCCAGATTCTTCTTGAGTTCGCCAGCTATCTTTGCTAGAATCCATGGTGCCATCTCAATTCGCATTCTGGTCGTGTCGACGTTCATTAGATTGGATGGAACGTCAAAACGTGTCTTCAGCACATCCTGTATTGAGGCCAGTGCTGGCGAGCCAAGACGCTGGCCGTGCGGCGCCCTTATGATACCTAGGATCAACAGAGGATCCGTGTCATCGCGTTCTTCGAAAGGCCGATGCGTCCTTTTCAGTCGTCTCTCCAACCGATTGCGCAGTTGTACCGCATCCTTGAATCGAGCAGAGCAGTAGTGGAGTGAGAGGTTGGTCAAGTTCTTGGATCCCCAATCCATGACCTCTCTTGCAGTCTCTCTACTTCCTGCTACGCTGGACGCGTCCAAGCTCGCGAGCTTCATTCCAAGAGATGCCAAATGATGAAAGTTGGATTCGCTTGCCTCGAGCTCGTTGATATTGACAAATGATACGCCAACTTCTTCAGCCCTGATTGCCAGAGCCTGCAACCGATCAGCAGTACCGGGGATGGCGGGCACTTCCAAGCCCACGTTCATCCCGACGCTAACCGCAAATTCGACGCCGGTCCAGTCAGAGGTCTGCGGATGAAACCTGATTTCGTCAAGGCCCGCATCATTGAGTTTCTTCAATGTATCTCGGTCAATGTCGCACTTGCTGGTGTACAGATGGATGTGGAAGTCGTCGCCGTAAGCAGACTTGAGCAATTCGAGGTAATGCAGAGTGCGTTCGATCTTGCAGAGTGGATCACCGCCACTGAACCCAGATCCTTTAGCGCCAATAGCATCTGCTTCAGAGATGACGCCGGCGTCCGAGATAACAGGCACCTCATCTGCGAATGTGACGTCTTTGCCGGCCTTCTCTATAGATAGCGGACAGTAATAACACGAACTGTCACACAAGCCAGTCACGAAAAGGACCATCTTTGACCCCGTGGCACACAGCCTGCAGCCCGTTGGAAGCTTTCCAATAAGAAGCGAATCTCCAACAATCTGCTTAGTAGCACGTGTCATTGGCTGCGCCCTACCACCTTTCGATTTCCTGAAGTATCTCACAGGCTTTGCACAGTCGGGAAGAAGCAGGCTCGCCACAGCTCTCACAAACTGTGACATCCGATGCGCCCTTTTGTGTCTCCATTGCCTCTGCTATGAGCTCACCTGAGTGGAGAACGGCAAGCAGAGTCCCTGGCCGCTTGTGCTCCATCTCGTTCAGAAATAGCCTCAAGTCGTTGCGAAGCGCCTCGCTCGCGTATGGACACGGAATGTCGTGGTATGGCAATCCAACATGATATGCATAGACAACCGTGTCTCTGGTAGATACCTCATTGAGAGGCTTGACCCTTGGAACGAATCCCTCGATGGATTGATCTCGGAGTCTGTTCGTTCTGACGATTCTATGACTGTCTCCTCGCACGATGTTCATCAGTACTGTCTGAGCCTCATCATCCATGTTATGGCCTGTGGCAACAACGTCAGCTTCGAGTTCCAGTGCCGCTGTGTTCAGAGCACGCCTCCTGAGAACGCCACAGTATGCGCATGCCCCGTAGGAGTTGGCCGGTCGCAGGCGGACAATGTCGTCCAGCGTGTGACCGTAAAGATCCTTGAACGTGCGAATCTCGAGCTTTAGACCAAATGATGACGTCAGTTTGAGGGCTGCGTCAAGTCCCTTGTCCCTGTACCCCTCTATGCCCTCATCGATTAGCACTGGAATTAGTTCAGCCTGTGGGAAGTCCCTTTCAATTCTGACAAGCGTGTCTAGAAGTGTGGCGCTGTCCTTGCCCCCGGACACGCCAACAACGATTCTATCATCTTCTTTTAGCATCTGGTTCCTGGTTATGGTTCGCCGGACTCGTTCCACAGTGGTCTTCACCAAGCAGGATTTGCAGAGGGATTCTGACGTGTATCGGCGCAGGTAAACAGCGGGCTGATTGCACTTCGAACACTTAGATTGCATCTGAACCACTTGGCAGAGGGAGTTAGATAGCATCACCAGTTAAGATTAGTCATCGGACGGTTTCTCTCTAACTACACCTATTGCCTGTCAATCGTGTTGTATTGTGATTGAACCGGTCCCAACTAGAACAGACCTTTGCCAAACCATAGAGAGAGAACCATACTCAAGACAATCATTGATACTGCTGCAATCCTCATGGGCCACATAATGCCCATCAGCGTCCTCTTGTTCTTTATCTTCAGACTGAGTGCGTTTGAAAGGAGCTTGTCTCCGTCAAGTGCAGGAATGGGAAGCAGGTTGAACAGAGCCACGGAGAATAGGATGACAAATGACCAGACAAGAATCTGTTGGGAGTGGAATACAAACATCGTGCCGAATGGTATCCAAGTCCAGCCCGGTCTGGGTTCCCAGTAATCGGCTCCATAGATCCCTATGTACCCTTTCGATGCATTACTAGGATTATTGGCCAGATGGATGCTGACATTTCCCCGGAGCATGTGTATCGTGACTAGTGATCCAGCCGAGGCGTTATACAGGAAAACAGAAACATCTGACCACTGCTTAATCGTGCTCTGATTCAGACCGATTATGACATCGCCAACCTGCAAAGACTGACCGCCCGGAGTTCCTGGCACAGTGTCGTAGATGTATGCTCCGCTTGGTGGATTGAACCCTATGGACATTAGCGAATTGAAGTTCGCCATCAATAGGAAGACAATGAGAGCGAAAATCAGGTTTGAATATGCACCGGCGGCAAGGAGTCGCATCCGTGATTGCGGACTGGACTGCTTCTCCATGACCTCCTCGTCGGGTTCTACGAAAGCTCCAAAGAGGACAAACAGGAACATCAGACCTGAACTCTTGATTGGTATGCTCTCCCTAGCAGACGCAAGACCATGTGCGAACTCGTGTGTAATCAATGCCACCGCGAGCCCGATTAACATGTAGACCAGAGGAAGACCCGTTACCGTTATGCCCGGTATGACGGGAACCACACCGCCTGCCGTCTCGGGCTGTATGAAGAACCGCAGTAGATTCTCGCCGAACATCCAGAATCCGAATGCCATGCCTCCGAATGCTACAACGACGCCTAGGTTGAAAAAGGCCCGAGGGAACTTCTTACCCGCCCTTGTAAGAAACGCGTTCAGCCTCTTCGTCTTTATCATTATGAAAAATGGGGCACCGGCCTCGATGCCTCTCGAACTGAACTTCTCAACTCCAATGGCTTGCACAACAGCATAGATTGCGATGTAGATAACGGCCAGTATCTCAAGGACTGTAATAGGATCCATGATCTATCACGGCATGCCATTGGATTCTGAAAGCGCCGGGAAGTCGAGCCTATTATAACAGTTGCGTAGCAGGTCTGTCCGATTGATAAGGGGGCGGGCCGGTTTGACGCTCAGCCCGACCAAAACCGTTCATTGTGAGTTGGACAAAGTTGGACACAGGAGTCTCTGTCCGCCCAGAAACGGCACTGGGTTGCAACTCCCTGAGGTCTGAGTCGCGTCGTTTCGACCTCTCTGATTGGATTCGTCACAGACGCTTATGTGCTCCTTTGCATCGATGCCCAAGTTTGTCCAACTTCATGGCACCTGCCGAAACCCTCATAAAGTGTGACCAGTTGGGATGCGCTGGTGCCCAAGCCAAAGGGCACGCTAGCACAACTTCCAGCAGGCGAAATAGCAGTTGCCGTTCAAACTTGTCATCTCAACCCCTGATACAGGCAAAGCCATCCAATACGAACTTGACGACACGAAGACCAATTATCTAATTGGCAAGAAAGTCGGCGAAATCGTTGAGGGAGATGCTCTAGGCCTGCCCGGTTACAAGCTCAAAATCACTGGCGGAAGTGATACCGCTGGATTCCCTATCCGTCCGGACGTACACGGCAGCGGGAGGAAGAGAGTGTTGATACATGGACCACCCGGATTCAGGTCGAAGAGGGCTGGCGAGGGCCGACGCAAGACCGTCCGTGGCAAGGAATTGAGCTCTTTGATTTCTCAGGTCAACGTCCGGGTTGAGGAGAAGGGCACCAAGCCTCTAGAAGAACTCGTGATGAAGACAGCGTAATCTTGTCTATCCGTTATCAACTCTCTGTCTTCTTCTTGCTTTTCGATACAGTTAGTATGTAATACCATAGAGTTCATATGAGGAGTAAAAGAAGCTCCTCTGCGTAAGAGTAAGGCATAGCCGGATGTGAACACTAGGTGCCCAGAAAATACGAAGGCCAGAGTGAAGTCAATATCGGTACACTCGGCCACGTTGACCATGGTAAGACAACACTAGTACAGTGTCTAACAGGAGAATGGACAGACCGCCACTCTGACGAGATAAAGAGAGGAATATCGATCAAGCTCGGTTATGCGGCGACAATAACCATGAAGTGTACGAGCTGCCCTGCGCCTGACGCTTACACTACGGCACATTTGGCAAAGGATGGAAAATGTCCCAAGTGCGGAGGAGAACTTGAGGTTCTCAGAGAGATATCGTTTGTTGACAGCCCGGGTCATGAATCACTGATGGCAACGTGCCTCAGCGGGGCCAGCTTAATGGACGGGGCAATTCTCGTGATTGCAGCCAACGAACCATGTCCCATGCCGCAGACAGCAGAACATCTTCACGCTCTTGAAATCGTGGGTGTGAAGAACATCATCATTGTGCAGAATAAGATAGAACTAATCACACCCGAA
This sequence comes from Candidatus Thorarchaeota archaeon, assembly GCA_963726195.1. GTDB lineage: Archaea > Asgardarchaeota > Thorarchaeia > Thorarchaeales > Thorarchaeaceae > OWC5. The sequence goes on along the minus strand of CAVSBO010000018.1, from coordinate 3,183 downwards.
CAGGCCAGAAAGCACTACAAGCAGATCAAGGATTTCATCAAGGGTACCTCAGTGGAGAATGCGCCCATTATTCCAGTCTCTGCTGTGTTTGCTGCGAACATGGACCTACTTGTCCAGACAATCGAAGAAGTCATTCCAACCCCCGACAGAGATAACTCAGTGCCACCCAAGATGCTTGTTGCCAGATCCTTCGAGGTGAATCCGCCGGGAACACTGCCAAACGACCTGAAGGGCGGAGTGGTTGGAGGATCCATTGTTGAAGGAGAGCTCAAGTTAGGTGACGACGTAGAGATTGCTCCGGGGTACAAGACAGACAAGGGATTCACTCCGATCAAGACACAGATTGTAAGCCTCCTCTCTGGCAGTGGAAACCAACTAGAAGTGGCTCGGCCAGGAGGGCTGATAGGCGTGGGAACATCTCTGGACCCTGCATTCACGCGTGCAGACCGACTTGTAGGCAGTATAGTGGGTACTTCTGGCAAGATGCCTAAGACTCTGTCAAAGATGATGATGCAGCCGGTCTTGATGCAGAGGCTTGTTGGGACCGAGGCAAAACAGGAGATTGAAAACCTGAAATTGAATGAGCCACTGATGCTCGTCATAGGAACTGCGGCCACGGTCGGGGTCATTACGAGACTCCACGGGGAGCAGATAGAAGTTGAACTGAAAAGACCGGTCTGTGCAGAGAAGGGTCAACGCATAGCCATTGGTCGCAGAGTTGACAACAAGTGGCGACTGATAGGCCATGCTGTTGTGTAGACAACTATCCGGTTATGTGAGCCAATGGTCGTCGCTGTGGTTGTTGATACAAGTTTCCTGCTGATTCCTGCAGAGTTCGGCATAGATGTGTTTGCAGAGTCAAAACGAGTACTTGAAAGAAGCATAGAATTCATTCTACTGACATCTGTGCTTCAAGAAATCGGAACGAGAACCAAGTCGGGCGACAGTCCAAGAGATCGGAAGTTCCTGATAGCAAACGATCTGGCGAAACGGTGCAGAACCGTTACCATTGATCCAAGCATTGCGGGCCTTCCTGTGGACGATCAGCTGCTGGAATACACGATGTCTATCAAGGGAATCCTAGCGACAAATGACAGAAGACTGAGAGAGCGTGCACGCGAACGAGGACTCCCTGTTCTCCTCATGCGTGGCAAGAAGCGGCTTGCTCTTGAGGGCAGCGTTGTTTGAGACCTGTTCAAAACGTTTTTATTGTAACCAAGAAGTGGCACCGCTGAGCCGTCGGAGTTAGACCATCGGTGACTTGCCGATGACTGATTGTTCTGAATGTTGCCCTGTCAGGCGAGGAGCGTCCGTACGTGTATAGTATTGTAACTGTAAAGGACATAGTAAGAATCCCTCCAAATCAGTTCGGGCAGCCTATTGAAGAGACGGCCTTGGAGCACCTCCGCAAGAGCCACGAGAACGTATTGGATCGGGATATAGGTCTAATAGTCGCAGTCATAGAGATTGATGATATCGGGCAGGGCCGCTTGATTCCGGGAGACGGCGCAACTTACCACTCAGTCACCTACAAGGTGCTTGTCTTCAAGCCGGTTCGTGGAGAACTTGTGGAAGGTAATGTTGTAGAGCTCATGGACTTTGGAGCCTTCATCCGCATGGGTCCTCTTGATGGGCTCTGCCACGTGAGCCAAATATGTGATGATTTCATAACCCAGGACTCAAAGGGAAACGCCCTTCTGGGCAAGGAGTCGGGAAGGATTCTCACTGAGGGAGACCAAGTCCGGGCTCGAATCACCTCCATCAGCTTTGAGTCAGGTAACAGGTCAGGTAAGCTTGGACTGACCATGCGACAACCTTTCCTTGGCAAGATTGGACCTGACCAGTCATGGGTCGACCAAGATGTGAAGGCAGCCCGAGGCGAAGGGCCAAAGAAAGAGAAGAAGAAGCAAGCGGAAAAGCAGACAAGGTGATTGTGATTGACTAAGTTGAAGGCATGTCGACAGTGCCACTACCTCACGATCGAGAATCAGTGCCCCAACTGCAAGAGCACCAACCTCTCAAGTTCGTATACGGGCATAGTCGTGGTTTTGCCGGGCCGCAATCCACACGACGACCCCAGAAAAACGTCTTACATTGCTGAACGCTTGAACATCGATAAACCCGGTAAGTACGCCCTAAAGGTTCGATAGATAGACTCCTGTCATCGTCTATGGTGAAAGCTTTATTAGAGGACCTCAAGTCGGATGCCTGACCCGCCCTCTAGACGGCGTAATACTGGAGTGTGATGCCAGTGAAGGTTGACATTATTCGCCAGAAAGAGAACAAGGTTCTCAAGAGAAAGGAAGTGGACTTCAGAATCGAGCATGTTGGCGGCACCACTCCCAGCAGGGCGGACATTCGTGCGACGATTGCTGCGCAGCTCGACTCTGACCCATCAACCGTCGTCATAAGATCGCTAGCAACCAGATTTGGTATCGGGGTGACCGAAGGCCGAGCCAGAATCTACAATGATGTTGCTCAGGCGAAGCGTGTTGAAGTTGATTACATTCTGAAGCGACATGAGCCTAAGAAGAAGGAAGGCGAGGGCGAGGCGGAGAAGCCTGAGGAGGCACCTGCTAAGCCTGAGAAGAAGAAACCAGAGAAGAAAGAGGCCGCACCTGTGGAGGAGATTGCGGAAGAGACCCCAGAGGTCGAGGAAGCCGCACCTCTAGAGATGGAGGCCGAGGGAGAGCTTGAGGCTGAGGAAGAAGTCGCAGAGAAAGCTCCGAAGGTGAAAGAAGCTGCACCCGCTGAGAAGAAGGGTGCGAAGGGCAAGAAGGCTCCTGAAGCGGAAGAGAAGCCCAAGGAGAAGACTCCCGAGAAGAAGAAAGAGGGCGCAGACAAGAAAGAGGCCGCTGCTGGAAAGAAGAAGAGCAAGGGCGAGAAGGAGGAGAGTTAATAGATGTCCGAGAAGGCTCCCGAGAAGAAACCCAAGGAGAAGGCCAAGAAGAAGAAGAGCGTTCGCGGGCTTTACAAAGTTGAGAAATCCGGCACGGTCACATCGACTAGGAGACCCTGCCCCAGATGTGAAAAGGGCACCTACATGGCTGAGCACTTCAACCGCTTTGCATGCGGCCGCTGCGGGTATACCGAGTTCAAGCGCAAGGTATGAACCGGGTCCTAGAGCAGGAAGGCTGCCTTCGGACCCGATGTGAACCGGTCCTCATTCTCCAACGACAGCCA
>CAVSBO010000017.1:0-111330 GCA_963726195.1 Candidatus Thorarchaeota archaeon | reverse complement strand
TGTTACTCTGACGTATTGAGTGCCGAAAAATGGTGTCCTTCATGCTCGTATCAGAGGTCAAGAAACCGGCTCTTCTGCTCGCGACCAGATGTTATCTTTCGGACTTCTTGCGGCTTTCTGGGCCGTGAGAAGCACCACTGGCTTTGGTCATCACATCGAGGATTTCCTTTGCCCTCTCGGCTCTCACATTCTTCTCTTTCACGAGCTGATCAGCTATGACATCTATCATGTCACCCTTGGCACCCGCAGTAGCAGCTACGTTACGAGCATGCAACGCCATATGCCCTTTCTGGATGCCTTCGGACACGAGCGCCCTGAGTGCTGCCAGATTCTGTGCGAGACCAACACTTGCGGCGACATGACCGAGTTCCAGTGCAGTCTTAACTCCGAGAATCTTGACGCATGCTCTTGCGGCCGGGTGAATCTTGGTGGCCCCTCCAATGAGTCCTACCGCCATGGGAATCTCTATTGAACCGACCAAGTTGCCGTCTGCGTCCTTTTCGTACTTCGTGAGAGAGGTGTATCCGTGAGTAGCCGCATAGCCGTGTGCTCCGGCCTCAATCGCCCGGAAATCATTCCCAGTTGCTATTACAACGGCGTCGATGCCATTCATGATTCCCTTATTGTGGGTCGCACACCTGTATGGGTCTGCGTCAGCGAACGCCCACGCAGCTATTATGCCATCTACTATCTCCTCTCCACCGAGGAGCTCTTTGTCGAAAGTTGCCTTTGCCCGCACTAGCCTCTGGTCTGCCAAGTTGGAGAGAATTCTCAGTAAGACCTTCCCACCAGAGAGCTTCTCAATCATGGGGGCAACAGCTTCTGCCATGGTATTGACAGCATTTGCACCCATCGCATCCCGTGTGTCAACGATAAGCTCAGTGATCACCATCGGACCGACTTTGGTTTTTATGACTCTGACTCTAAGGTCCTTGGCTCCGCCTCCGAAACGCACCAAGACAGGGTCTTGAGCATTGGCTAGCTCTATGATCTTGTCCTTTGCCTTCAGAATCTCTTGCTTTGCTGAGGTTGGCTTGGCAATGTCGACTGCTTGGATTTGTCCTATCATAAGAGGACCAGTGTCTGTGGCCGTGAACCCGCCGTGGTCTCTAGCAAAGCGTGCGGCATTGCTTGCTGCTGCAACCACAGATGGTTCCTCAATTGCCATCGGTATCAAGTAGTCCTTTCCATCTATCAGGAAGTTGGTCGCTATCCCAACTGGGAGAGTCATAGCCCCGACCACGTTCTCAATCATGTGGTCAAGTATTTCCATGTCGACCTTCCCTGGGTCTGCAAGAGCCGCAAAATCAGCATCATCAATGCCGACTATTTCAGACAGCTTGTTGACTCGCTCCTCTCGTGTAAGCTTGTAGAAGCCGGAGATTCTTGAATCCAAAAGCGACACCTTCCTGACTGACCTCTTGGAACCCTAATAAGAATGCTGGAGGCCTTCCTGCAGTAGGACCCTTTGAGAATAGGTTTAAGTCAGGGCGCCCGTGCGTCCGGTCCAGACTCAATATGACTTCAGAGAGAGACATCAGTGAGATTGTCGTGGGGCTTTGTAAGAAGAGAGGTTTCTTCTGGGGACCTTCACCTGAGATATACGGTGGCAGCTCCCGGTCTCTACGATCTCGGTCCTTTAGGCAAGTTGATGAAGAACCGTTTAGAGGCGGCCATCCGTGACTCATTTGTTCGGGTGAACTACTGGGAAGTGGAGTGCCCAACTGTGGCCCCCGAAATCGTTTGGAAGGCCTCAGGTCACCTTGAAGGTTTTGTGGACCCAGTGACTCGATGCACAAAGTGCGGCCAAGCATTCCGTGCAGACAATCTCATCGAAGAGCAGGTACCGGATGCCAAAATCAAGGGGCTCTCTCTGGACCAGCTCACCAAGAAGATCAAGGAACTGGGAGTTCGATGCCCAGCATGCAAAGGTGAGCTCGGCCCCGTTGAACGATTCAATCTCATGCTGAAGACTCGGCTCGGACTCGATCAGGATGCATACATGCGTCCGGAGACCGCGACAACAACATATCTGATTTTCAAGCGGCTTCTCACCTTCTTCCGCGACAAGCTGCCCGCAGGCGTATTTCAAATCGGCAAAGCATACCGAAACGAAATCTCTCCTAGGCAAGGAATGCTGAGGCTACGTGAGTTTACTCAGGTCGAGGGGCAGCTCTTCATACTGACTGAAGACGAGCAGTCTTGGTCCGAGTTCGAAGGCATCAAGGAAGATGAGCTGCCGTTGTTGCCCTATCAAGTTCAGATAGACGGCTCGGATCAGGTTGAAGTATTCAGAGTCTCCGATGCTCTAGAGCTAGGTCACTTCAAGACGAAAGCCTACGCGTGGTGTGTGGACCTCGCCTACAGGATATTCAGAACGATGGGATTCTCACAGGATTCGTTGAGATTGCGTCAGCATCTACCAACAGAAAGGGCACACTATGCAGCCGATGCTTGGGACATAGAAGTGCACACGAATAGCTTCGGCTGGGTTGAGTGCTGCGGCGTACACGACAGAGGTAGCTACGATTTGAGCAGGCACCAAGAGTTCTCAAAAGAAAACTTGGGAGTGAAGTCAGGTGACGAGACCGTGGTGCCCAATGTCTTGGAGATTGCATTCGGTGTTGAAAGGCCTCTCTTCTGCCACATAGACCGTGCCTATGTTGAGGATAGTGAGAGAGTATGGCTCAAGTTCCCGCCTCATATTGCACCTATTCAGGTTGGAGTATTTCCCCTAATGGGGAAACCGGAGCTTGAGGGGCCGTCTGGGGAGATTTACAGGGAGCTTCTCGATAGTGGACTTGTTGCCTACCATGATTCCTCCGGTTCCATTGGTCGAAGGTACAGGCGCCAAGATGAGATAGGCACTCCTTTCTGTGTGACCGTTGACTATCAATCACTCAGTGACAACACAGTCACAATCAGAGACAGAGATTCGATGGAGCAGGTTCGCGTCACACGAACCGACTTGCTCAGAACACTGCAGGACTTGGTGCGGGGGAACCAAACCTTCGGCGGACTTCAAAGAAGCTAATGCGCCTCAGCCCTCTTGAAGGGCGTTTCGCGTTCCCTCGCACAACAGCTGCTACGGTGAGTAAAACTCACTTAATGGGTCCCGAAGGACGAGAACCTGGAAAGAGCTCAGCAAGTTCCTCTCTCAAGCCAGTCTTCTGTACCAACACACCCTTCCGCTTGAGTGCATCCCAGAGTGCATCAGCTACTTCCGTGACGGTCTTGCCTTGGATCTGAATGGTTTCGACGACCTTTCCTTGGTTCTTCAACTCAAGGGTTGATTCCTTCTTCTCCACCGTGTATTGAGTACCTTTGATTTTCATCGCGCACCACCGACTAGGTAATCGTCCTTGTCATTACGCTCTTGCGATATAACTGAATTGTGTCTGTTCAAATTACTCAGAAAGAGAGATAAGCTGCTCGTCCTAGTCACTCTCGCGGGTCCCTAATGAGCAATGATAACGAGCTGGGCATGGAAGGCGAGCCTGTTAAGCTGAAGAACATACTAGTGGCAGTTGACGGTTCTGAGTATTCTTACAAGGCTGTACGATATGCATGCCTTCTGGGATCCTCACTCGGCGCCGAGATAATTCTCTTGCATGTCGTACCGATGCTTGTTTCTGCAAATCCGTACCACGACACAGTCTCTGACCAACCCTTCTTGGCATTGCAGAAGGTGGGAGAGGACATACTGGCCAGAGCCAAAGAGTTGGCTCGAGATAGCGGCTGCGAAGTCATCGATCTCCTGTCACATGGAGACCCAGCTAACAGAATCATAGAATTAGCAGAAGAGCGAAGAATCGATCTGATTCTTGTCGGGTCGAGAGGTGTTAGCGGGATTAGGCGTGTGTTCGTGGGAACGATAAGTGACAAGGTCGCCAAGAGCGCTTCATGTCCAGTTATGATTGTGCGCTAGAATCTAAGCGACTGCTTGTTAGCCGGTTGCGTTTCAAATACTAATTCCAGAGAGCGTGAAGTCGTGGACGAGACGAATCCTTATGGCCTGTCGGTAGACATTGGCACCACCTGGATTACGGTCCATATCGTTGACATTCCCATGAAACACGTGATCTTAGAGAGGGTCTTGGAGAATCCTCAGTCGGTCTCAGGTCTTGACGTTGTTACTCGCATTAAACAAAGTCTGAAAGACCAGCGCAGTGCTGACTGGTTCACCGCCGTCATAAGAGAGTCGGTAGATGAGGGTATACAGGAGATTCTGAGTGCCGCAGGGATACCCCCCGAATCAGTGGAGGCTGTCGTCATTGTTGGCAACACTGTCATGCATCACATGTTCTATGGTCTGCCTGTAGATTCCCTTGTGCGGCCACCCTACACTGCAGAAGGCAAGAGCCCGGTCATCACGAGGGCAGAGAGAATTGGGCTCCATCTCGGTGAGCATGCGGTCTGCTATTCTCCTCCCATCGTTGAATCCTTTGTGGGTCCGGATGCTCTTGCCGTGCTACTCGCCTCCGACATACTCAATAGAGCCGACCCTTCGGTGGCTATTGATATTGGAACAAACACCGAGATTCTGCTTCGGGCACATGGAAGGCTCTACGCGGCATCGGCTGCCTCGGGACCGGCATTCGAAGGCATGACAATAGAGTCTGGCATGCCGGCCAGGAATGGAGCGATATTCAGGGTCAAGATAGTCCGTCAAGACCTGAGTCCGCACGTAGAAGTGATAGGCAAAGAGAGGCCGACCGGAATATGCGGGACTGGCATTCTATCAGCCTTGGCCGAGATGCTAAATGCAGGCATCATGAATTCCATTGGCTCGATTGAGAGAAACACCGAATCCGTCTGGCTTCCAAAAAACGCTGGCACGACCAGGTATGTGCTCTGCCAAGCAACTGAAACTGGATCAGCGCAGCCGATCTATGTCTCACAGCCAGATGTGAGGCTAATTCAGCAATCGAAAGCCGCCATAAACGCCGCGATTGGCACGGTTGTCGAAGCCTGTGATATCTCTCCGGACGAGATACGTCTGGTCTATCTGACTGGCTCTTTCGGATCTCAACTCAATCTTGATGACGCATACAGGATTGGGCTTTTCCCCAAGTTCACAAAGGCCCGAGTGAATCAGATTCGTGGGGGTGCTTCAATTGGTGCGGACATTATGGTAAGTGATTCAGTCGCTCGACAAGAAGCAGAGAAAGCGGCAAGATCTATTCGGTATTTGGAGCTGGTTGATAATGCCGCATTTGAGATTAGATATGCTCAGGCCCAATTGTTTCCTACAGGTGATTAGTAAGTGAGCTTCTTGCGTTCAAATGATTCCCCGCGCCTTATCCGCGAGGATGACAATGGTGCTCCGTCTTCAGTCCTGACTCGAGGTACGACCACTATGTGAAACCGTGGAAGATCATTCTGCGCACGTTTCTCGTTCACCTCGAACGCATTGGCCACGACGTTTATCTCGTCCGAAACGATGAGGGCCTCGAGGCCTTTCATGGATTCGGCACCACCCTCCTTAGTGTCTATCGCGAATATGGTGCACCTGTCTCCTTGACCTTCCGTTTTCAGGAATTCCAATACCGATTTCCTGCGTTCGTCGAATGTTTGGATTTTGTCGGGGTCAGTCTTTCCTCCTAGCATTCTGTCGGTCGTTATTCCAACCCCAACCCACGCACCCAGCTTGAGGGCTGTGCGCAGCAAGTACTTGTGGCCTTCGTGCAGGTGATCGAATGTCCCGGCGAAAACCACTTTCTTGTAGGGCCAAACAGTTTGCTTCGCTCCTCACACCTCCCGAGATTCTATCACTTCAATTTTCTCCAGGTCTTCCACGATGCTCGTGAACACCTTGGAATCCATCGGACCGAACTCAAGGCAAATGCGCTCATAGATATCGCCAATCGACCTCCAACTCGCAGACAAGTTCAGGATTTCATCGATGCGCTCTGAGAGTGGCTTGACCGCATCGGCAAGATCTGTATACTTAATCAGCAGGTCATAGCTCGTTCTCATCAAATAGCCTGGGTCCAGTGCGCACTTGACGAGTCTTCTGATTTCTTTGCCGAAGGAGCTTGGCTCGGCCTCGAAATGGCTCTCTTCCTTCGCTTCAAGCCCTGCCTCTGCACACGCCCCCTCATATGCCCTTCTTGCGACGACCATTTCAGTCGTGTACGTCATCTCAAGGCTCGCTTTGAGTGCCTGTTCAAGTGCCCTTTGTTCTTCTATCAACGACCACTCATGTGAAGCAGAATCAAGCGACGCTTCGCCAAGTTCGAGGGACAGACCGAGCCATTTCATGTATCTACTGTAAAGCTCCTCCGGGTTGCCTGCACATGAAGACAGTTCTCGAACAGCTCTCATCCCGACTTCGTGAATGAGTTCGACTGCTTCATTCCTGCAATCAGTCAACACAACTTCCTTCATTGTCCTATTGGGGATACCGAGCGACACGGCCGTAAGAACCAGCACTCTGACAACAAACTCCATCTGCCGGGAGTTCAGATTATCCGGGGTGTCGGCAGACGTGTGCCAGAACGGCTCTGGCCATTGATTTAGCATGACCGCGGGGACTCCGGGGTTCTTGCATGCAAGTAGCATATGATCACTACCTGCAGAGTATGCATTGTACTCCCATGGCAGAGGCACTCTCCCCGCGGAAGACTCGTGCTTCGTTTCTCTCTTGACTTCGCTGGCGAGCCAGATTCGTACTACGTTGTTCAGAGTAGTAGGAAGTGAATGGGGCGTTCTGAACAGATGTAACACCGAGCCAGTTCTGCTGGGGTCAGCTCCAACCATGTCTGCATTTACCATGAACCTGCATTTGCCTAAGACATCCTTCGCATAATGTAACATGTCAGTGATTCCGGTCCACTCTGGAACCCAGAGGAATCTAATCGACGTACTCGGCTGCGGAATCTTGCCATCTGCTATCATCCTTGAGATGACCCTTAGAGCTTCGAGTAGTGCTCCACTGCCTGACGCATTGTCGTTCGCACTTGGGTGTGGATGACAGATGTGAGCAACTAACCAAACCTCATCGGAGGTCTCAGTGCCCTTGATGAGGGCTGAGACAACCTCAGTCTTTCCCGCCCCAAGCTTCGCCTCCACATTTGCTCTGACGGTGACCTTCTTCTTTTCTTCAAGCCACTTCTTGATTCTCATTCCATCTGAGTTGGCGAGTGCGAAGCCAAATCGAGTCTTTTCAGCTTCTCCGGGCCTCGGCCAAATAGCAGCATAGGGACGCAAATCCGGAACACCTTGTATTCCTGAAGGTGCTTGGAACAAGAGAAAACCTGCCGCACCCCGCTCCATACATGCAATCCTATGAACGTTCGAAGCTCTTCCTTCCGCCAACACGATTCGTCCTGCAATATCCTTGCCTTCATAGTCCTCGGGTCTTAGGCCCTTGCCAACATACACCACATCGGTCTCCACGTTCGCTGAGCATGATTGTGCAATCAGTGAAATAGGCTGAGTATCGAAGTCAGCAAGAGTCTTCTGCTCAGGCTCAAGCAGCTGGAGCGTGCCATGTTTTGGGACCCATCCATAGATGCTTTCCCATGTTTCAAACCTCTCTTGCGTCACTTCCGGGAACTCGAACAGTTTAACCTCCGCTTTGGACACTCTCGCAATCTGGTCCCTGACATACTCAGCAGCCTCGTGGAAGCCTGGACTTGCTTGGATTCTGTGAAAACGTGATAGCTCTGTCGCAAAGTCGACGGCACGAATGCCTGACACGAGGTCCGCCACACACTCGACAATATCCTTCGGCAACATACTGTTTCCAGACGCCACAGTATTCAACAGCCCGATAAGTAGTATCTGCCTTGCATGCTGCGGCAGAGGGAGTTGAACTGTCCCGCATGTAATGCGATGTCCTCGGTGAGGTGGGGATATCCAACGTATGTTTTTTACTAAGCGCGAGGGTCGGGTTGTTTAAGCACTTGAGGAGACCCTATACTGTGCCAGACCTCACTCCCCTGACTATTCTTTTTGAACTTCTTCCAACGATTGTAGTTTTGTTGGTCTATCTCGCGCTATTCCGCGACCGAAGAAACCACTTCATTGAGGCATTCATAGTACTGATGTTTGTGAAAGCGATTTCGTTCTTCATCTACAATATCGCGCGGATTCCAGCGGAGAATATGCAGGTTATACCCGGTTTCGACCCCGCGGTTGACTACAACACATTGTATTGGGTTCTGATTACCAACTTCATTTTCCACTTTGCATATGCACTGCAGGAATTCCTGACTTGGATAATGGTCTCTTTCATGGCTGTTCTTTTCGGCCAACTTGTTTTGGTTCTGAAGCTTGCTTTGGAGAATTCATGGAAGCTCAGATTTGCAGGTCTAATCAAGGTGTTCACTGGCAAGACACCTGTAAGTGATGGCTACTCGGGATTACACGACCGAATGAGCCACATAACATTCTCTGATGTTCAATCTCAACCACTCAATCCGAAAGTTGTGTCAAAGGCTTGGTCAGATTCATGGAGAGACTATCTCATCATAGGTCTCGCGACAGTCATTCCAAGCGTTAGCGCATACATGCAGGATCCTACCAAAGTCTCTTACTACGCCATGGGTGTCCTCATATTTCTGACATGGATCTACAGGTTCGGCTATCCTGCCTCTAACCGAATTGCAAAGGGGTTGGGCATGAAGCTTGGAGACAGGGACATAGGTTCCGAAATGATGAGAGGAGTCCTTGGTTGGTTCTTCAGATTGAACATTCTGCTTTCACTCGCAACTATTGGATATCAAGTGTGGGACAATATGCAAAGAGGCACGCTTGCTGGGCTTGGACAATTCTATGCAGACGGACTGATTGTTGCAATACCCCCGATACTGTTCGCACTCATACTCCTGCCCATGACGGAAGGCTTCTCAGAAGTTCTCTACAGGAGAACCTTCGAGACCATCAGAGGCTTCCGGTCTAAGCTATCATCGCTGAGCTGGAATGGGGCGGCAATCAACCTTCTTTCTGCCATTGGAGCAGGCGTTCTTGCGACAGGTGCCTTTGTCGGGGCTGTTATGGGGGTTACCCTGAACTTCGCATTCAACTACATGGCTAGCTTCTTTGTTTACCCCGAGAAAGTAGTCGGAAACGTTCTGTACTTGACACAGAATGCCATCAACAACGTGGGGCTCATTCCGCCGGCGATTTGGACGCTACTCATGCTGTCCATACCACTGAGCATGATGCTTGTTCTTGGTATTCTGGGACACTACATACGGCAAAGAACCAAGGGTGGAATGGAGGCGTATGCATTCTTTTCAGGACTTTTCGTTTCTGTCGCTGTTTGGTTCATCTTGCCGGGGATGGACTACACGATAGGGATTACCCCGACACCCGCTACGATCAAGAGTATTCTCTTCTACAGACTGTATCCCGTAGTCAGCATTCCGACAGCATCCGATTACTGGTATCGTCTGGCCTACGAGTTTATCGTGAATGTTCCGATTTACATCTCGGCGGCTCTATTCATACTATACTACTACCAGTTCCGGCAGGAATGGAAGAAGGAAACGGGCGAGGAGGTCGGTCCTCTTCTGACAGTGCATGCACGTGATGTCTGGGAGTCAGTAGCCATGTTTGCCGTGGGTGTCGTTGGTTCAGTCCTAGGAGTGCTTCTCCTTAGCAGCCTCATCGATCTGCCCAGCCTTAACTGGCTAGTTTCGTCAGTGGTTTTCGAGATTGGAAGTCCCAACGGACTGGAATATGTGTTCTCTACGATTGTTTCTCCATTCGTTCTCATTGCAGAGCATAACGTGATAAGGACACTTCTCATGCTTGTGGCTGGTCCTGTCTTCTGGACGTTAATCCTCTGGCTGTTCGCTGCAAAAGGCAAGTCCAAAGGAGCAAGCAGACTCAGCGGGATAAGCTTGCTCGGGGCAGTAATGGGTGCCCTCGTTGCCCTGGTGTGGACGACGATTGATGCAATGGGCGGCAAGCTCAATCCTGCTTGGCCCTTTGTTGCAGAGCTCGGACTGAGAGCAGTCGTCATTCTTGGCATTCTGTTCGTAGCAACGTTTGCTGTCCATCTCTTCAATCGGATTGCTCGTGGGAACAGTCGAGGCTGGTGGTTCCCCCCCATGTTGATGCTCTTTGCTATGGAGTATTTCATTTATGACGACCAGTTCACATTGATAGCGCTGGTCATGTTACCCGTGATTCTGACAGGCTTTCTATCGGGTTGCGTACCACGCAAAGCCTGAGGTCATGAATGAAAGTTTCCTGATAACGTACGTACGCATCAGCTTGATGTCTGTGGCAATCGCAGAGGTACTATCCACTGCACTCTGGGTTGCTGGCATGGGCACGGTTGATGCGCTGCTAGGAGGGAGTATCACACATTACCTAGCTGTCCTTCTGCCACATGGCATCATCGAGATACCTGCTTTCTTGTTTGCTGCCGCGGTTTCCCTGAGAATCGCACGCGATCTCGCACCAACCATTCAAGCTCGAGACTGGGGATCCGTTCGATACAAGACTCGGACTCTATTGACTGACTTGAGACTCTGGCGGACCTACGTTCTCGTCCTCTTCTTCCTCTTGATTGCAGCACTAATCGAAGCAAACATCACACCAATCCTCGTGATGATGTTCTGACCGAACATCTAAGACGACTCTAGCCCTGCGTTAGCGCAGGGCTCTATTGATTTCGTCGCTTCAGAGTCTGTCATCCACAGAGTTGATAGGAGGTAGGGTGCACTTTCAAAAGGTATATTGATGATGATACATTGTGCAGCTATAATCGAGAACACCGATTGAAGCCCGCATTTCTGACAGACAATCGATCTATGGTGACACTGTGAGCAAGAATCAGCTGCCGACGGTTTTCCTTTCGCATGGGTCGCCGACTACACCATTGGAAAACATCCCTGCGAAGGATTTCTGGATGGAGCTGAGGCAGGACATATCGGGGAGTGGAGGCGGTACTTCTTGTGTCAGCTCATTGGGAGACAACAAGACCCGCTGTCAATGCTGCTGATGAACTGGACACAATTCACGATTTCTATGGATTCCCGCAGGAACTGTACGAGATGAGATACCCTGCCCATGGCTCCTCAGAGCTTGCAAGTCGTGTAGTCGGCTTGCTCAAGAAGGCAAAGATTGATTGTGACGTTGACCGACAACGCGGTCTCGACCATGGTGCTTGGGTGCCTCTGATGGTCATGTTTCCCGAAGCGAACATTCCAGTTGTTCAGCTTTCCATCCAACACCACTTGGACCCATCGAAACACTACTCGCTCGGTATGGCGATTGCGGCACTGCGAAAGGAAGGTGTTCTCGTCATCGGTAGCGGCGGTGCGGTGCACCCGCTGGGGTACATTCAGCTGCTGAGCCAAGATGCCCCCACAGATAAATGGGCCATGGACTTCGATGCTTGGCTTTCCGCGGGCAGTTGAGCGCGGAGATCGGGACTCTCTGACAAACTACAGGACAGTAGCGCCGTACCCTGAGCGTGCTCACCCACGCCCGGACCACTACATGCCTCTTCTCACTGCATTCGGAGCCGCAGGACCAGATGCGAAGGGCAAGATCATTCACCACAGCTGGTACTGGGGAGACCTAGGCATGGACGCCCACGAATTCACGTAGTGCTAGCAATACATCTGCTATTATTTTATAACATTATTATGTGAAAACGCCGTACATCACGTCTAGAGCGCGCACAGGTTGTGCGCTCCTCCCCTGTCTCTCGAGGCTCCACAAGCAGGCTTCGGATTCTGGGACAGCGGCGCGCAAGGGGATACGATTAACATGAAACTGAATGGTAACCGAAGATCATTCGTGTCTCTTCTTGCTGTTGCAGTCTTTCTTCTTTCTATGGCGTCGACGGGCGGCATGACTATGCCTGTCCTCCGAAACGACGTAGGTAACCGTATAATCACCCATGGCGCAGTGCCGCTCAATCCGGCAAAAGGGCCTGGGGGCGGGGCCGGCACTCAAGTATCATGGAACGAAGACCACAACAGCACAACTAACGAATGGAGCTGGCAGAACAGGAACTGGCTCTTTGGGCCTCAACCGACTTTCGATATATACCACCAGAACGGAAGCTTGCTGACGAGAGACAGCTATGCTGAAATCGGAGAGCAGCTTCGCTTCGTGGTGACTATTCCAAGAGGAGTCTTCACTCTAGGCACCATACTCAGCGGCGCTGAGCTGCGGGGCCATTACACGTCGAATAGCATGAACTTCTCCGCAGACTTCGGGTTTGGTTTCAATGCCTTCGCGTACGTGGACAGGTGGTATGCTCAGTCACACAAATACAACTCAAGTGACAAGGGATTGCCGCCAATCGAGCCGAGCTTCGTTCAGATCGTCCCAGCCAACTGCACGAATTCAACAGACTCATCTTACTATCATGTGACTCTTGCGATCCAATTCCTGTCAGGCACTCCGCTTGGCCTGTATCAGCTCGAGCTAAGCGTTCGGGACTCGAACAATGCCTGGATAGGATCGTACAACTACGGTTCCGGCTGGGAATTCCAAGGGATCGCCGTAGGAATGGCACCGACACTGGCATGGGGTCAATCGTACGGCGGATCGTACACTCTTCAGAAGCTGGATCTAGAAGGTGATGCTCTCTACTCAGTGAGCAGAAACAAGGACTTTGTAATGCGATACAACGTCAGTGGAGATACGCCGGAGTATGTCCTTCTGGGTTTCATGTTGCCTTCCTCGATTGAAGGGGTGTTCAATGTCACCGGATGGCACGACGAGTTGCAGACCACTTTCGGCGGCTGGGAATACAGTCCTCATCTTGGAACTTATGTCTGGAATGCGAGCATAGCAGTCAGCCGAATGAAACAGACATTCGGGTCTTTTCTCGAACACCAAATGATAGCCACAGGGACATCTAAGCTAGTGAATATTACCGTCCTAGAATGGGAGTTCAACAACGCTACTCATGTGAACGATCCAGTGCTCAAAATCCATAGCACTTGGGTATACGGTCAAATGTTTTTCGTGTACAATGGAACGACCCGACACTTCGAAGCATACTATGGCTACATCTACGTCGGTTATCGCCACGCCACATACGTACAAGGAACTGGAAATGAGGAAGTAATGGTCTTCGAACCGATGCCTCCAGAGGTTCCCGTTCTCTTCAAGCTGAACAGCAGTTTGTGTGTAGCTCGCAGGATTGGTGCTGAGTTCGTTGTTGATTTCGCAGGGCACTTCACCCCCATCATGCCCACTGACACAGAGATGATGGGTTTCAGTTTCACTGATATCGTTATGGGACCTCACAACCAGCGATATGGACCAGCCGCCTACAGCGAGTCTCCTCGTCAATCATATTCAGACTACCAGATGGCGAAGCAAATAGCTGTCGAGAAACCGGTTACGATCGCCAAGCTGCTCAAGGCAGATGGAAACGAGCCAACTGGTTGCGTGTTTCAGGTGGACAAAGGGAAAGACTTCATGGTTCGTGGTAGACTACAGGGTGGCAGTTCGATTGCAGCTGACATTGACGGCGTTCAATTCGTCATGGATGCATACGACAGCTACTGGCGACCGGACGAGTACGGTTCATCAGAACTCACTTACGAGATCGAGTACGACATGATGGGCATTCCTTCACTGAGAGCATTCAACTGGACTCAGAAGAACAACTACACTTTAGGTTCCTATATGACATGGGTTCTCGTCAATGTGACTGGATGGCACTACGTGTGGGATTCAATGACTAGCACTTGGATTTGGGGCAATGGAACATACTCTGAATGGCGGTGGATGGAGGTTGAAGGTTGGCACTGGCAACAGTGGTACTTCAATAGACTCTCGGGGAAGTGGCAGGAGGAGTTCGTCAACCCGCGGAGTGCTGAGACCGCGATTGTCCCTGATTTCTGTGTCACTTCGGGTTTCACGAGCCAGAGAATCGGTGGAGACCTCTACTGCTCTTTCCTGGTGAACATGAGCCATACTGTTCCCGACACCAATTACTGGTGGAACCTCGCTTTTCTGAACAACACATGGTACACAGATTATGCAGGAAGCTGGGGTGAACACCCCGTACTCAGCTGGAAGCAGGAATGGGTCTATAGCTTCGAGTACTCGGGAAAGAGTATCTACATCGACAATTTGAGAGACAACCAGCTCGCTTTCTACAATGCAACTCTCAGTCCAGACTATCTCTATGGATTGGAAACCCCCTGCATTGAGATTGACGGGGAAGTTCTGCCCATCTACGTTCGTGAGAATTATGACCCAATGACCGATAAGGTCTACACCAACTTCTTCAACTATGACCACTCTGACCCTGCTACGGGTAAGGAATACTACTACTACGAACTTGCAAATGATACGAGCCACAAGATACTCGTGACTCACAGTGATGTTGCTCACATCCATAATGTAACAACCAGCACTGGAGACACTTTCCTGACATCAATGGAGTATGACTTGTCTTGGTTCAACGGGAGTACTTGGAACTACTACTGGATTGCCATCAACGGCAACATTCACCAAGGTGGATTGGAATATCAGCGGAGTAACCTACTCAGCTTTACCTTGTTCGACAATGTAGAGACTAACTTCAGCCAGACACTCTGGTATGCTAGGTATGATAATCTCAGCTATCTCAAGATCAACCAGATTTGGTGGGAGAGTGTGGACAACTGCTACTACATGACTGATATTGACGGCACCCTGTATCAGCTGGTCTATGATGGGCTTCGAAGCGTATACCAGACGGTTATTGGTGGTCATACCTACGACATTTCATGGCCAGAGAGATACTACACTGCAATGTACAATGGTTCCGAAGTCATTCTCGCACGCGCAACACAATACTACTACTGGTACACAGAGCTAGGCGGAGTGCGTCACGAGATGCCATTTCCAAAGGCAAACGCCCTGTTCTTGTATAACCTCGCCAGCACTGAGAGCAATGGTGGCAAAGTGAGAACTACGAAGTCTGTTGTGTTTGAAGGTGTCGTCCACCCTGTGTACGAAGTCGGTGGGCCTGGCTACTTCTGTGACATCATGGGAGTTCCATATCACCTCGACATGTATACAATGAAGTACTTGGAAGCGAACAACACCGCAATCTGGAACCCCACGGACCTCGGAGTCGCAGAAGACGCTGGCTTCTTCGCTAGCGATTTCGCATTCACGAAGGTTGCATCGGTCGAGTACGCTCCGTGGAATCCAATGGGCGACCCGCGTCCATCTGGCAACTACTTCATGTTTGACCTATTGAATGGGACGGTGTGGAACGCAACCAGAAGCTATGCCTTTCAGGTGTTCCAGTACATTCTCAATGGGAGTTCGTTCTATTCCCAAATGACCTATCCTTGGTCTTGGACAGAAGGAAACTTCACCTACTACTATTACACTGCGATCAACGGAACCAATATCATCGTGCCAACATGGGAAGGCCTCCCAAGAGTCGGGGTGAACCCGTGCTATTCCTATCGCAATGAAACGGGTTATGATGTCTATGATTTCATGAGCCAGACATATCAGCTGAGGTCTTTCAGTGGCATAGTTTTTGGCTACAAGGTGCTCAACGACACCGCATATAGCGGCGATTTGTTCGTGAACATGCAATCTCAGCCGCACAGAATCCTCCAATTCCTGTACCACGGTGTCCTCGTGAATGCCACAGCCACATTTGGGGACGTCCAGAGAATGCAAACCACCTGGGGCTATCCAGTCGTCTATGGCCCTACTCCTATCAGCTCCACGACCTGTAAGAACTTCGACAATTTCATAGTTGGTATCCCGAACTGGGGAATGTGGGGCATGAAGAACTGGGTGATGAACCCGGACAATGGTGCCTTAGACCTTGACGGCGATCTCGGAACTGTCAATGACCAGTACTATGTGCAGGAGCTATACAATTCAACGAACACCCAGACTCATGAATGGAATCGGATGAACGTACACCTAACGTGGAATCCAAACGCTACCATGATGGGTGACGAGATGAACATCAATTCATGGCTGGGCATCGACACATTCAACTGGAGTTCGCAGTGGTCGCAGACTTACTACTGGTACCATGCATCTGGCTTTTCTCAGCTTAACTCAACGGAAATGCAGGCTGTCAAGGACACAGTTCTGACTCCAGGCGGAGAGTCAAGGCCTGGATACTGGGACATCGCTTGGATGGCAAAGAACGCCACATGGGCAGATATAGTTGCTCAGGCTGAGGCCAATGACTGGGACTGGATCAAGTCAAATGAACAGTCACGGACTTGGCTTAGCTTCGGAATATCACAGGACTATGGGACCACCTACACTTCGGGCTCGGTCGATAACTGGCTTCACGTCGGGATTCACTACGAGTTCAGCGGGCTCATGATATGGAACGATACCAATGGCAATGGAATCATGGATGTCAACACCATGAGCTCCAGCGGGAGTGAGCTAAGCCACTACCTGATGCCTGACTCTGTCCGCAGCGTCGAGTTCGTCACGCCAGGTATGACCTACAACAACGCTGCGCCAAGCGGCTCGATTGCGGTAGGAGTTACCTCTGAGGTCATATGGGGCGTGAAGTTCTACGGAGTGAATGGCACGGTCTTCCCATACACTCTGGGTGGGTACTGGGGTTGGTATGACAGTGTCATGACGGGTTCTGACTTGAGGACCTTTGACGAGCGACCGGCCGGAGTAACCATCGATGTGCTCTCCTTCTTGGTTCACTTCAAGGGGCATCTCAACGCAACATCCCTGAACAACTACGCGACGGTGAAGGTTGACAACTACGTCGGCAACTGGGATGTTGACATGATCGGTGGAAGAGAGAACTTGGCGAACAAATCGCTGGCACTCAATTACTTCGCCGAAGTCAACATGCAGTCTTTTGCCTTCAAAGCGAACGGTACGCTTACTGGAACGGAGTCCACCGTAAGTGCCGAGACCTTTGAGTTCGAGACGGCAGGAGCAAAGTTCGCCCAGATGATCATGGGCAATACAACCTATGATTGGAGCAAGAACACAACAATGCCCTACGATGTGCTGAGTTGCACTACTCCTCTCGGCACCTTCAGAACTGCGTACCAGTCCTCAAGCGGTTACTCTGCAACTGCTTGGTCATTCAGTACGACCATGTACTATGTGACAATTGGCTTTCCTGAGTGGGACGGTTACAGTGTTTACCAAGACCCGGTGTTCGTCAGCTATGTATCCAACCGAGGAGCAACCTCGGGCCCAGGTGGTGTCAGTTTTGGTGCTTTCAGCATGATGCCATCTGTTCCTTCATCATCCGACTCTGTGTCGATCGGGGTTGACATCTATGCAAGCGAACCCATCATGAGTGTAGACCTGGATTATCGGACCGACTTCAGCTGGAAGGCCACTAGCATGTCTCAGACTGGATTGAATCACTACGTTGGCACAATTCCGCCCTACGCAGATAACGTGCAAGTATACTACAAGGTAGTGGTTCATACCAGCAGTGGCGATACCGAGTCCGTTGTCTTTTCATACATAGTGGGCAAAGGTGCTGTAACGACAACCACAAACACAGAAGGTCCAGCCGGTGGAATCAATGTCATTGTAGTGCTAATTGGCGGAGCTGTAGCTGCTGTCGTGGCCATCGTTGCCGTACTCATGATGCGCAAGAAACACTAGGTGAACACGAGGGGGAATTGAACCCCCTCTTCTCTACTTTTTTTCAGCAGAGTCTTCAAGACATAATCATACAATCAGTGCTCTAGGACTGGAAGCAGCATCTGCTGGAAGAACTTGATGCCTGCAATATGCGCTTCGTACGTCGAGCTGAACGCATCGTATGATATGCCCTCAACTGGGATCGCATTACGGATGATGAGACAGTCTTTCTTGTCAATTCCGAAACTGACCTCGGCAAGCTTCGCGTTGGACTTCAACAGCTTCTCGTATGCGCCCTTCCTTCTTCCTTCCGGTATCGTGCCAAGGTCCATCAACCTTGTCGTGAGAGTTATCCAACTCGTTCCTGGGAACACCTCTATCTCAACGGCCTCTGAAGGGTTCTGTGGCCGAACGCTGAATGTCTTGCGGGCGTTTTCCTCAAAGTTGATTTGAAGTCGTTTGAGGTACTCCTTGGCTATGAACCATGTCGTACTCAAGAACCGTTGTCATCTCCAAAGCCGGGCATATCGAACTTATGTTCCTCGTGGAGGCTCCATACATTATCCGCTCGAACCTAGTAAAACTATTCGCTTTTCCGTACATGTAATGCAATGCTGTCAGGATGGTTGGTCAAATGCCGAACCAGTGCAACTCGTCAAGCTGTGATTCGGCAGGATCCATGAGACCTATGGCTGAACTCTGCCAAACCTCTTCTCCAGCTCATCCGAGGTTATTCGAACGATTGTAGGCCTTCCGTGTGGGCAATTGTATCGGTTGGGAGTGCTTGCCATGCTAGTCAGAAGATCTCGAATCTCATCAATGCTCAGTGGCTGTCCGGCTCTGATAGCAGCATGGCAGGCTGTTAGCTTTACAACGTCGTCCATGAAGTGCTTAGAAGCGTGTTCTTCTCCAAGATCAAGGATTTCATCGATAATAGCCATGACCTCGTTGTCGGAAACCTGGTGCCCGAGCACATCGGGAAGCGTTGAGATCAATACCTCATTCCCGCCGAAACTTGCTAGAGTATATCCGAGCGTATTGAGCGGTTGAGCGAGCTCCAACACGCGGTCTGAGTCACCATGTTCGAGCCGAAGGACTATGGGCTCAAGCAGTTCTTGGACTGGCATCGGGCCGCTGTCGAGTTCGCGCCGGAGCCGTTCATACATAATCCTCTCGTGCGCTGCGTGCTGGTCAACCAAAACCAAACCATCTTCAAACTCGAGAAGCACGTAGAGGTTCTGAAGCTGACCAATGATTCTGAACACACCACCAAGCGCCAGGATTTGCATCGTGTCATCGGTCCTCACAACGGCAGGAACTTTGAGCGTGTCTGCCTCAACAAGGGTATCTGTGAGAAGAGGCTTTGCATGAGAACGGTCAGCGTGCTTGGAAGCCTTTCGACTCGCGGGTGTGATGGATTCAGACACGACGCCGGTATTCAGAACGAACGCCGGTTCTTTTGGTGGTGTCTCCAATGCCAAAGCTTCTCGAGCCGCACCCTTCAATGCAGCCTTGACTTCCTCGATGTCTGCAATCCTCACTTCGCGCTTGGTCGGGTGCACATTGACATCAACACGGGTAGTGTCCAAGGAGATATCTAGGGCCGACACTGGGTACCGACCGCGCATTAAGAGGGAGGAGTAAACGCTCTCAAGGGCTGCGCTGAGTTGCCCATCCTCAATAGGTCTGCCTCTAATGTAGAAGTACTCATGAGAACGATTGCCTCTGGAGACAGGCGGTCTGGCAAGAAAGCCTCTGACTCTCGTCTCGTCCCTGACAGAATCAACGTCCACGAGGTTTCTTGCCACATCTGGACCCCATATGGTAGCAACCCTGTCCCTGGCGCTTTGCGGTGGGCAGTCTATCGCTGATTGCCCATCCTTGATTAGTCTGAATCCCACGTCGGGTCTGGCGACTGCGTGTCGCATGACAACATCGACAACTCGCTGCCCCTCAGTCTTCGGGGAGGCCAGGTGCTTCTTTCGAGCGGGCACACGATCGAAAAGGTTCGTAACTTCTACAGTCGTTCCCGGTGGTCTCGATGCATCTGAGTAGGTCCGGTGTTCGGCTGTTCTCGACACAAGTCTGGTCCCGATGTCTTCATTGGAAGAGCGACTTGTTATCTCAACGTCGGCGACAGCAGCCATGCTTGCCAGCGCCTCTCCACGGAAGCCGTAGGTTGTTATTGATTCAAGGTCGGTCTTGGAAGCTATCTTGCTTGTAGAATGCCGCAGACCACACAGCCTGATGTCGGTCTTGGTGATGCCCGAACCGTTGTCTGAGACCTTTATCGAGTCTATCCCGCCATTCTTGATTTCAATGTCAATATGCTTCGCGCCAGCGTCCAGAGAGTTCTCGATGAGCTCTTTGACCACCGACCATGGCCCGTCAATGACTTCGCCTGCAGATATCAGCGACACCAAGTCGGGGCTAAGGGTCTTGATGTTCCCCATCGCGCCACCTTCACGCGTTCGACGAACTATACTCGACGATGCCGCCTAGAATCGTCGTTTCGACCTTGATGTCATTAACTCTGGCTGGTGGTACGGTCATGATGTTGTTGGAAAGAACCACGAAGTCGGCTTTCTTTCCAACTGCGAGACTGCCTATTGTATTCTCCATGAATACTGAGTAGGCACTCTCAACTGTATAACAACGCAACGCTTCCTCGACACTGATTTTCACTTTCGGATTTGGAAACGTCACGGCCGACCAAATGCCATAGAGGGGACTGTAGGGCATCCCGTCTGAACCGAAGCATACGTGTGCTCCACTATCGAGTGCTACTCTAAACATGTTCATCGATGACACTCGTTCAGGTCCGAGTCTCTGTTCGTAGAGACCTCCCTTCTGCTGCCATACGCCCACGAAATTGGGCTGCATTGATAGAATGAGACCCAGACCAACTGCCCTCCGAATCTGGTCTTGGTTGATCATTTCGACGTGCTCGATGCGGTGTCGCTGGTCTTTGACCTTACTCTTCTCGCTTTCACTCAGGCTCTCGAACGCTGAGATGAGGGTCTCAATTGCATCGTCAC
Organism: Candidatus Thorarchaeota archaeon; assembly: GCA_963726195.1. GTDB lineage: Archaea > Asgardarchaeota > Thorarchaeia > Thorarchaeales > Thorarchaeaceae > OWC5. The sequence goes on along the minus strand of CAVSBO010000017.1, from coordinate 90,745 downwards.
CAATCGCGTGAGTTGCCGTCTGAATATCGCTATTGACCGCTTGCTTCAACAGTGCTTCCATGTCTTTTTGAGAGATGAGCATCCTGCCCTTGTTGCCCTTGTCATCAATGTAGGGCTGAGACAAGGCAGCTGTCCTCGCTCCAATGGACCCGTCCATGAACGATTTGACGCCGCCGATTCTCACCATGGAATCGCCCATCCCTGATGTGATTCCCAATTCAATCATGTTCTTGGTGACTTCGGAGTATTCATTGACTACCATCCGTGCAGTGAGGAGTTCTTCCTTTTCGCATGCGAGCACGGAGCGGAGCATCCCAGGCGGCTGGTTATCCACCAGTGCTGTGATACCATGTCTACTTGCGATCCTGTTGCCGGCCACAACGCCCTGCTTGATTTCTTCGGGCGAAGGAGGAAACTCACTCCAGAGATTGTCAATGTCCCTGAGCACACCGGTAGGCTTTCCCTTCTTGTCTTTGAGAACACCTTCATGTTCGAGAGAGATTCCGAGCTTCTTCAAGGCTAGACTGTTCGCAGAAGTCAGGTGTCCGTCCACTCTGTCGATGGCGATTGGGTTTACTTCGCTAACATCATCTAGGTCTTCAGCCGTAAGGTATCGTTTCTCAGGCCAGAAGCTCTCGTCCCATCCATAGCCGCGAATCCACTGCCCTCGACCGTACCTTGGGAGAGCATCTTTCAATGCATGCTTTACATCTCCGGCAGAATGAGTCGATTCCAGATTCACCTGTGAGGCTTTCATGCCAGCTCCAGTGATGTGTGTGTGAGCATCGACGAAACCCGGAACTACGGTCTTGCCTCCAAGGTCCATGGTCCTTCGCGCATCAGCCACAAGGTCCGGGACCTGTGTATCGCTTCCAACGAAGACCAATTTGTGATTCTTGACTGCAAGTGCTGTGGCCGTAGGATTCTCAGAATCCATCGTTACGATGTTACCATTGAATGCTACGAGGTCTGCCTCCAACTTCATGCGCGACACCCAGCTTGTGGTAGTCTCGATTTAATGGACATATCATCCTTGCTGTCCAATTCTAGGGGGACAGGCATCTCATTTGCCGTGCTTCTTTGTCTCGGCGGCCTGGGGTATCTTCCTGTAATCAGCAAGGAACTTCTCGATTCCGATGTCGGTCAACGGATGCTTCACCATCTTGTCTAAAACATCTGGAGGAATCGTTGCTATGTCCGCACCTGCCAGGGCTGCCTCGTACACGTGGATGGGGTGTCGAATGCTCGCCACTATGATTTCAGTCTTGTATCCGTAGTTAGAGTAGATCTGAACCATGTCGGGGATAATGTCCATTCCAACTTGGCCGACATCATCAAGGCGACCTATGAAGGGCGACACGAACGTGGCTCCAGCCTTTGCGGCCAAGAGAGCTTGGTTTGGGCTGAAGCAGAGTGTGACATTCGTCTTGATTCCCTCGTCAGAGCATTTCCTGACTGCCTTGAGTCCGTCCCATGTCATGGGTATCTTGATTGCCGCGTTGTCAATCCATCCGTTGAGGTCTCGAGCTTCCTTCATCATGCCTTCATAGTCTGTGGCTATGACCTCTATGCTAATCGGACCCTTTACGAATGAGGCAATCTCCAACACTATCTCCTTGAAGCCGCGGCCTTCCTTAGCGACAAGGCTGGGGTTTGTGGTCACTCCGTCTACCATTCCGCGATCATATGCTTCTCTTATCGCCTGTACATTCGCTGTGTCGATGAAGAACTTCATCCTGTTATCGTCTCCAATCTTAATGTGGACTGGCTGTGGTATTAGCTGCTACCAGTCGCCTTTATGTCAGTTTTCCTTCTACGGCTTCTCGACAAGTCGCTTCAGTTCTCTGACCGCTTTTTCGATATCCTGCGCTTCAAAAATGGCAGAGCCTGCTACAAGGATGTCTGCCCCGGCAGAGTAGATTTCAGTAATGTTCTCCTTTTTCACGCCGCCATCAACCGCGATGTGAACACTTGGCTTCACCTTGTCGAGCAAGGACCTGAGCGCTTTGATTCTCTTTAGCGAGTGAGGCTGAAACTTCTGACCTCCGAATCCTGGACAAACACTCATGATGAGCACCATGTCAATCTTGTCCAATAATGGCTCAACCCATTCAACCGGGGTCCCCGGATTCAGTGCTATGCCAGCCTTCGCACCCAGCTCAACAATCTGCTGGACCGACCTGTAGACATCATAGGAAGCCTCTATGTGCGGGATGACAAACTCAGCTCCTGATTCCACGAACTCCGGTATGTACTTGTCTGGATCTGAAATCATGAGGTGAGCATCGAGCGGCACGTTGGTGATTTTCTTCATGATTCTCACAATCATGGGACCAAAGCTAATGTTGGGAACGAAGTGTCCATCCATTACGTCAAGATGGAATCGCTCTCCCCCACCTCTCTCCGCAGCCTTGACGTCCTCTTGTAGTGTTGCAAAGTTAGCGGACAGCACGGAAGGCGATATCAGTGGCTTCACGGTGATTGGCTCCGTTCGATGTCTACAGAAGCCGCCTATGTGAGCATGCAATTAAGCCTTCTGGCAACCAGTGGTAATTTGAGCTGCATTTGCCCAAGACATGTCACATCGCTCGCAGCTTTCAGTTCAGGTATCTGGCAGGCTATCTCTTTCGTTTCTTAGCCTCGTCCTGCATCTCCTTGAGCTGGAGGAGGGCGTCAATGGGTGTGGTCCTTTCTAGGTCCATGTTGGTGATACGTTCTATCAGCGGATCGTCGGCCATCAACGGTTCGAGAGAAGTCTGAAGCGACACGCTACTTGTGGCAGAAGCCTCACCCAAGCCCGTAACGTTTTCCTGTTCTAGTCGAGCCAGAATCTCTCTCGCTCTCTTGACAACTGGTTCCGGAACACCTGCCAAAGCCGCCACGTGAACTCCGTAACTCTTGTCTGTACCCCCATCTACAACCTTGTGAAGAAAGATGATTGTGTCGCCCGACTCTCTGGCCAACGTGTGCACGTTCTTCACGCCGTGGTATAGGCTTGACATGTCTGTCAATTGATGAAAGTGCGTGGCGAAGAGGGTTCGAGTCTTCAATTGCACAATGCGTTCTGCCACTGCCCATGCAAGTGCCATCCCATCGAAAGTCGAGGTTCCTCTGCCAATCTCGTCAAGCACAACCAGACTCCTCTCGGTGGCATTGTTCAGTATGTTTGCAGTTTCGATCATCTCTACCATGAACGTGCTTTGTCTAGCAGTAAGGTCATCAAATGCACCCACTCTCGTGAATATCCTGTCGACGAGTCCTATCTCGGCTTCCTTTGCTGGCACGAATGATCCCATTTGCGCCATCAACACGATGAGGGCAGCTTGTTCTCATGTATGTGCTCTTTCCGGCCATATTTGGACCAGTCACAATGAGGAGAGTGGTGCCGCCATTGCCTATGTCTAGACTGTTGGGAACGAACTCGTTGGGACCCAGAATCATCTCGAGGGCGGGGTGGCGGCCATCAACGATATCGATTCTCGTTCCATTGTTTACTCTAGGCCTGACATATCTTCTCTTGACAGCTGTCTCTGCAAGACTGGAGAGAGCATCAACCGTCGCCATTGCGTCAGCATCACGCTGTAAGACTTCCATGACATCTTTGACTTTGTTTCTCAGTCCCTCATAGAGTTCATATTCCAACTCGTTGATCTTGTCCTCTCCAGCTGAGGACGGATGATTCCTTCTCCTTTAGTTCGGGTGTGATGTATCTCTCGCCGCCAACGAGTGTCTGTTTCCTCTCGTAGTCCTTTGGCACCGAACTGGCATTGCTGCTGCTCACCTCAATATAGTAGCCAAAGATCTTGTTGTAGCCCACTTTGAGAGTCTTGATTCCAATACGTCTGCGCTCTCTTTCCTGAAGCGAAGCAATCCATTTCTTGTCAGACGAGATTGATTTCTTCAGCTGATCCAAGTCATGGCTGTAGCCTTCTCGAATCATGCCTCCTTCTCGCACGCTTACGGGTGGGTCATCAACCAGTGCATTCTGCAGAGTATCCGCAAGTTCAGGCAAGGAGTCGACAGATTCCGCCGCTTGTTTCAGCATTCTTGAGTTGCAGCCACTCAGGGCTTTCTTCACAGATGGAATTCTGCTTAGCGCATTTCTAAGCGCGAGAAGGTCTCTCGCATTGGCAGTCCCGAATACCGTTCTACTAGTTATTCTCTCAAGATCACCCAGATGACCAAGGCTCTCTGACAGAGTCTGGCGAGTGAGAGCTCCGCGAGCAAGTTCTTCTACCGCGTCGAGTCTCATCTCTATGGGTTCTTGGCTCCTAAGGGGCTGCAGTATCCAGTGCCTCAGTTTTCTCTTGCCCATTGATGTCTCCGTGTTGGAAAGCACACTCAGGAGCGTTCCCCTTGTCGTACCGTCTCTTGCATTCTTAATGAGTTCTAGATTCCTCACAGTTATGTTGTCGATGATCATGTATTCGTCTAACGTGTAGGTTCTGATTCCCGAAAGCGTGACCGCGTTGTTCTTGTGAACTTCGTTCAGATATGCGAGGATAGCTCCAGCGGCCCCAATTGCTACCCTCTTGCCGGAGAGACCATATCCCTCAAGCGTAGCAACCCCGAATCTTTCTCTTAGCCGCTCTTCAGCCGACGACGACAAGAAGTCAAGATCATTCCTGAATGTCAGTTTGGCACCTGTATCTTCCAATACCGCTTTCACATCTGGTCTTTTCGAAACGGAGTCGGGAATCAAGAGCTCAGCTGGTCCCAGCCGTCCAAGCTCATTGACTACCTTCTCACTGGTCATCGAGCCCTCGATTTCAGCTGCTAGAAACTCTCCGGTTGAAACGTCAACTGCGGCAATGCCGACCATGTTCTCATGTTCGACCAATGCCACAAGGTAATTGTTTGAGGTCTCCTGAAGCATCCCTGGCTCAAGTAATGTGCCGGGTGTCAAGACTCGTACAATGTCACGCTTGACGAGTCCTTTGGCCTTCGCAGGATCCTCGACTTGGTCTGCCATTGCGACTGTATATCCCGCTTGCAGCAGCTTCGCCACGTACCCCTCTACTGCATGATAGGGAACCCCACACATGGGCCACTTGTCTACACCTTCGCCGCGAGCCGTGAGTACAATGTCAAGTACTTGGCTTGCGGTCTTGGCATCTTCGTTGAACAGCTCGAAGAAGTCTCCCAGTCGAAATAGAAGCAAGCAGTCAGGATACTGCCTCTTGAGATGTGTGTACTGCTGCTTCATTGGAGTAGAAACACTCATGACGATTCCCCATGTAGCCTCGGTACATTCCCAAAGGGTATGCTAGGGAGATTCGGCTGCCCTTCTTGGCACAAATACCTTTGCTGTAGTCCATGCATTATTGATCTTGTGCACCTGCACCGCAGTTTCCATGCTCGGCTGCAACGAACGCTCAAGACTGTGGGCAGCGGCCATCTATCTGAGACCGAAATGATTGCAAGCGAAGATGGTCTATCACGACAGCGGCAAGGGTACAAGTTCCGCGTATCTCAACTAGGTCAGTTGATTTGTCCGTGCATAGCCTCTCATCTGGACGAAGGAGGCGAACTGACTAGACTGTAAGCCAGACCGTATCTGTAGTGTGCGCAACATCAGTCCTATCACGACAAAGGAGCAGCTGTGGTGTTCCCGAAATGAATCCTCCCCCGACAGAAGCGAATCTTAGGCCTCAAGAACGTTCAGTCAAACAGGTTCGCAGGATTACTTATGCGATGGTAGCCATCGTATTCCTGTGCCCGACCATGTACGTGGAGTTAGTTGACCTGCCAGCTAGAGTCTATCGCTTGTACGGCTTTGCGTGGGAAGCAGTCCAAGTGACTGGGGCAGACAATGCTCACCCATGGGAGCTTCTCCCTCTTCCTGTGGGTATCCTCTCTTTCATGGGATTGGTGTACCTGCCCACTCTCTATCTCATCAAGCTCGTGCACGACAAAGTGAGCGGCCTGGTGGATGCAAGAACTGTCTATGTCTGGACTGCTACTGCGTTGATTCTGCCATATGCAGTCTACCTCGTTCCAGTCTTGGTCCCTGCCAGCTTCACCATTGCTGTGCCGATTCCTATCATACCAATTGTCGCATTATTCGTTTCAAGGGCTGGAAAGAAGATAGAGTCACCTTGGCAAGGTGCAGAGTGAGAAGAGCACCTCAGGTTTAGTCCGCCATCGTGTTCGTCAAGCGCCACCAAGTAGTTGTTTGACGTCTCTTGGAGCATGTCGGGTTCAAGTGCGGTGCCGGGAGTGACTACCGGCACAGTGCCACACTTCACTAAGCCCTTCGCCTTCGCAAGGTCCTCCATCTAGTCCGGGATCGCAACAGTGTAGCCAGCTTACAGCAGCTTCGCCACGTACCCCTCTACTGCATGATAGGGAACTCCACACATAGGCCACTTGTCTACACCTTCGCCGCGAGCCGTGAGTACGATGTCAAGTACTTGGCTTGCGGTCTTGGCATCTTCGTTGAACAGATCGAAGAAGCCTCCAATCCTAAACATCAACAGACAGTCGGGAAACTGTCTCTTCAGCTGCGTATACTGTTGCCTCATGGGGTTTCAATCTATGTAGGCGTAGGTAGGTATGCGTCAGCATACCTATCGTATTCCACGTAGATCTGGGGCTTCACCGCATCATCTAGGAGCCTCACGAGTTCATCGGTTCCCTTCCGCTCCGCCCCCGTCAGGACGTACCTACCCACGCGAAGTGTCGGTAGAATGTTTGCATCCCACCGCTCCTTCTTATGGGGAACACCCTCCATCTTCAGGTACAGGTTGATCGCTGCATTGAGCTGCCTGTCTATCCTTAGCCCGCAGTTCCGACACTCGAAGACCGCTCCTCTTAGGTCTCTATCTATCCACCCGCATCTGGAGCACCTCTTCGAGGTGAACTGCGGAGACAGCTCTTCAACAGCACCACCTTCCGCAACCCTTCTCATAATCCCCCGCCAGTCCGTTCTCGCTAACCTGCGGTTCCACAGTCTCGAGCGCCTATACATCCTCTCCTTTCTCAGTGCCTCGAAGCCGCTCCTGTTCGAGAACACGCTGATTGCCCTAGCGATTTCAATTTGATGCTTCCTCGCACGATTTCTTTCCCTTCTCCTGTATTTTGTGAGGAGTCTCTTCATCCTCTTACACTTCGATGCCCTTGCCTGTACGCTGCGTCTCTTCTCGAAGCTCGATATGTGCGCCGACACGAGTTTCCTCGTGTCTATCTTCACCCAGCCTGTCTCAGGGCTGTAGCCATCCATGGATAGCATGTTCGAGTCCCACGCCATCGCCTCAGCAGTTCTCTCCTTCTCTTCTTCAGTCACGTGGATGGGCAGGTGTATTCTGTCAGGTGTGATGACCGGTTCACCCAAGCCCACTGAGGACACGCTGCCGGGCAGCTTGAAGTAACGTCGCGAGAGGTCGATATAGACGAACTCACGTGGCTTGAGGGTGATCCTGAGCGTGTCTCCCTCGAGTTTGAGGAGGGTCTGCTTGACCCGCAAAAAGAGCCTCCGGGAATGTGGGCAGTCGCTTTTTCTCTCACCCCTGTCATAGTTCGTTTTCCACGAAGCCATGATGCTGAAGGCCGTCTTCATGGCGGAGTCGACCCAGTGAGCTGCATAGCACCACTCTTCGAGGCATTTGTCTCTCATCTGCCCGCTTGAAGACACTATCCTTCCTGTACTTTGGGTAGAACCTGTGCTGCTTCTTGCCTTTGATCTGATGCTTCCTCCATTCCGTCGTCTGCCAGATACACTGCAGCATGGTGTTGAGGACGGTGTTGTAGGCAGCCATTAGACCGTTGAGTACCTTGCCCTGGTCATGGCTGAGTGAATAGGTCTTTAGCGCTTGGAGCAACCTCCTTGTGGCTCCTGAGATCTCAGGGCGCTCGGCTCAGGGAATTGGGTTTTCATTAGCTGTGCAGAGTCTTTCAGGCACACCCGGATTTGTGCAACGTATGCCTATGTAAACCCATATAGAATGGAACTGTTTGGAAGGCGTCGATATGCTCATGTCAATTCCCTGCGCAATCTCAGTCCCACATTATGACCGCGGACCGCTTGCATCCTTCTGTCTCATCATTACGTCAAAAGGCCCAGGCGCTACACCGACAATGAATGCTCTCTCGTAGCATCCAATCATTAATTAACACGCTTCCCTTATTTAACTTTGATAATCATGGGCAACACGCTGCGCGCATCCTGCAAGTGTGGGTTCAAGAAGGAATTCATAGCCGGAGGAGGGTTCCAGAATTTCCAGACCTTTTGTGGTGCTCCCGGGTACTGTGAAAAGTGTCACAAGTTCGTGCTAGGCAATTACCTGGATCCCAAAGAGAAGTGCCCGTACTGTGGGCAGAAGTTCAAGTATTATAATGACCCCTCTCTTCAGACCCCCGCGAAAACCACGGAAATTGCATTCTCTTGGAACACGAACATTGGAGAATTTCGATTACCAAAAACGACGTACCTTTGCGGCAATTGCGGGAGATTCAACTTGAGATTTGAAAACATCGGGAATTGGGATTAGACCCGTAAAGTCTGCCCGGAGAGGGAAATCCTTTCGTGACGGTGATAACTGGTCGACCGAAGAGATGGCACCTTCAGTCCCTTGTCCCAAGGGCACTAGCTAATGCTCGGGCCGCTCGCTCAGGGCTTGAGAACACCGGTACTCCTCCGTCTTCCAGGACATTCTTGCCCGGAGGCGGTCTCGACTCAGGTGCATTCAAGACTGCGACGATTATCTTGTCAGACTCCCGTGCACACTTCGCGATGTCCTCGACAGGCATTCCACCTCCAATCTCCTCTTGGTAGTTCGGAGAGAACACTGTCATCAGAGCATCGTACCTGTCGTCTTCCATTAGCAGTTGAAGGGCTCCAGCGAAGACGCGCGGTTCAGCCCATCCTTGTGCCAGCAGGTCGATCGGGTTTGATATTGGTATATGGACCGGCATTGACAGCATCTGTTCGATTCTCAGCGCCGTGTCAGGTAGGGGCATCGGGAGTTGAATGCCGTGCTCTTCCAGTATCTGTGCTGCGATGAGGGCAGGTCCCAGAGTGTGAGTGAGAATCGCGACATTGGGACCTCGGCGGCGGCCGCCACTTGCAACCAAAACTCTGGCCGTGTCAATCATGTCTGAGACACTCTCGACCTCGATGCCGTTTGCCTGACGCACTGCTGCACTGTACAACTCCTGTTGGCCAGCCAGACTGCCAGTGTGACTCTTCGCTGCTCTCATGGATGCCGGAGTTTTGCCGACCTTGTACACAATTACTGGCTTCTTGGGTGTGAGTCTCGCCATCTCTTCATACATGGATCTGCCATGTTCTGTGCCTTCCACGAATAGACAAACCACTTCGGTCTCCGGGTCTTGGCCGAGGAATCTGAGCATGTCATCGAAGTCTATGTTCACCCTGTTACCGATACTTGCAAATTTCGCGACGCCGAGGCCGGCGTCGGATGCAGCGTAGATCATCAAGCCAGCCACTCCTCCGCTCTGACTCACGAGTGAGACCCTGCCTTTCTTCAGCCCGACCGGATGAGGAAAGAATGTGGCGTTCAATTTGATGTTGTTGTTGCCCGCACCTAAACAGTTGGGTCCGATAACCGCGATATGGGCTTCATCAGCGACAGCTTTCACTTGGGCCTGAAGCTCTTCGCCCGCATCACCAAGTTCCTTGAAGCCAGCAGAGAACACTATGGCCGACCTAACACCCGCCGCGGCACAGTCCTGTATGGCGGGAAGGATTAGCGGGGCCTGAAGCGCAATCACCGCTAGGTCCACTTCTTGTTCAATGGCTCCTACACTGGGATAACATCTCAGGTCTCCAATGGATGACAGCCGAGGATTGACTGGCAGGAGAGTGCAACTGGAGGTCCCCAAGGCCTTTAGTGCGAGACCGCCGAGCTTCTGCGGCTTGTCAGAAGCCCCAATGACAGCTATTGTTTCGGGATTGAAGAGCAGACTCAGAGATTTGTCCTTCCAGTTCATTCACTTCCCTCCGGTCTCAAGAATTCGCTTGACGGAATCCACCACGATACTGCAAGTGGCTCTCTCAGCTTGGTCATAGTCTGAGAACTTGAGTACATGCACTCCGAGACGACTAGCTTCATTCACGAGGTACTCCTGAATCAGCCTTGTGGCCTCAAACTCTTTCTCCCTTACTGTTTGATCACTACTCACAGTCTTGAGTTTCGCGGCCGCGTCCTTGGTCATGAACATGGCCTTGTGAGATTCTTTTCCCGGTTCAACTACGACTTCGATGATTCCTGAGCTCAACTGCCTCAGCGAACCTGGCCTGACATGTACACCTTCAATTACTGCGTCTGCTCCCTCCTCGACTGTTCTCTCAACAAGATTCCTGACCACAGGCTCCATAAGCTCGCATTGAGCAAGATAACCTCTGACGACTGGACTCAGATCTAGCGGACCAGCTTGGCGGTATCGGTAGGCTTGGTATGTGTGGCAGTATAGCTCTTGGTGATTCCGCTCGCTGTATATCGTTCTCAGAACCTGTCGGATTGTATCTGTGCCAATCACGCGAGTAGCGGCGAGATTCAGTATCATTGGAATCGAGAGCATGGATTTTCCCGTGGCAGATGCTCCCTCCAGTACAAGGATGAGAGGTGGCAGAGTTCTCTGAGCGGCTCTCACTGAATCATACTTGGTAAGAACATCGAAGGCTTTCACCGCTGCGGGATGGTGAGACCTTAGGCGGTCTCTAACTTTCTGGATGACTTCCTCTTCAGTCGGTGGTCTCCTACCGAATTCGCCGAGGACTTGCGAGATTACTCTCTCTGCGTCCAAGTGAGAAATGCCGCAAAGCCTGAGCTTGCCGCGGAGCACTGTGACAGGATAGGGAATGGTTTCACCCTGTACGTTAACTCTCATTGTCGGTCGCGCTTATGGAATGTAGCCAGCTCAAAAGCGCTTCCTCCCCAAATCATCGCCAAGTGTGCGCTCCTAGAAGGACTTCTTGGAGCAGAATCCTCTTGACTCTCTTCCCATTGTGCCTTGGAAGTTGCGACCGGTTCCAGATTCATCTCTTCTACGCTTGATTGTTACACCAGCAAACGGCCTGCTCATATCGGGCGAATCTGAGACTTGGGCGATGGGTTCCGGGGCTAAGACGAACTCTCCAGAGAATCCGCGAGCAAGGCTCATGCATTCATCACGCAAGTTGATGCGGCCGTTCCGTAAGAGGTACGTCTTTCCGACGGCAACCTCGTCAATGTCGAAGTCCCAAAGGGTAAGTATGATTCTGCCTGTCGAGTCGGCAACAGTCGCCTCCGCGACCCTATGTATGAGTCCAGTCCTCTTGACTCGGACATTCCTTGGCTCGCTAATATCAAGAACCCTGAATGCAACCACTGAAGGGCGAAGCATGGGTTTCAGCTGTGCTATGGAAATGGTCCCTGATTCGGCCATGTCGACACCTGCTGCAGCCTCTGGCTCCGGCTGAATACTGCCCGTTCATGTCTTACTCAGAGTAAAGAACAGCACGCATACATATCTGAGGCAGTACCTCGCTCTCTGGACAGAGTTCGGCCTGCTAGTAGAGACCCTGCGACAATTCGCGCAAAACGCAGATATTGATAAGGCGGGACTGAATCTATGCTGTGCGCAAGTATTCGGTTCGACGCATGCCGGTGGGACACAATGACGACTAAGATCCTCATAGTCGATGACGAACCGTCGGTCTCCAAGATTATCGAGACCTACCTCCACAGATTGCTAGATGATTTCGCCGTCATGTCCGCATCCAACGGCGAGGATGCCATCAAGAAGGTGGAGGACATGACCAAGCGGGGAGGGCTCCCTGACATAACGCTAATGGATGTGAGGCTTTCTGGAATGGATGGTATCGAATGTACGAGGATCCTGTCAAAGAAGGGAGTGAAGAACATCCACATTCTGTCTGCCTATGTTGACTCTGATATGATATCCAGAGCCGTTTCAACTGGAGTCAGCGGCATAATAAGAAAAAGCGAGGGGTACAAGGCAGTAGCTGAAAAAGTGGCAGACATGGCACGAACCATAAGAGCCCGCGAACATTCGTAGACGCAAAGGCGAGAAAAGCCAAAACCCTTTTGTGCAGGCTAGATTTCATTCCGGATAAAGCGGCTCGCTGATGAGAGTTGATATTCGATGGCACGCTCACGTCCTAGACTCCTTCTGTCTTGTTCTGTTGTCCTTCTAGTTATTGTGTTGGCTGTTTCACCTCGTGTCGCCCAGGCAACGCCCGGGTGGATTAGTGATGCCCGTCTGTCGGTGTACATTGGGCTGAATGGGAGGCCGATTACCACGGCGTCTTCTGACAATCCGATTCAGCTTAACATGACAGGTCCAATGCACATGGCGCTTCGCCTAAACAACACCGATACATTGGCTCTCAATGTGAGCGCTAACATAATATTCTACTACCAAGGCATCGCCATACTGACCATTCATGTCCGCGATCCGAGCACCAACCAAACATTCGTCTTAGTTCCTACACATGTTAACATAACGGCTCCTGCGGCAGATTTCAACTTTGGTCAGCTTTTGATGTCCGGCGGGATTCAACTTGTGACTGGTTCTCTTCCAGGCTTCTGTGGACTTCTTCTACAACGAGATGGGCAACTCTACGGTGTATCACCTCCCCGGTTCGTTCTACGTGTTTGTCCCTTCGTCTGTGTTCACATCGGTGGCCGGGATTGCTACGACGGTGGTAACTGCAGGGGCAGTCTGGGGTATTGGCAACAACTTCTACAGTCTTATTGACGGTCTCAAGGCGGCCTCTAAGTTTCGAACCATTCAGAAAAAGGCTTCAGAGATTCGTTCCCTGCCCAATCTAACAGTGCTTGGCGCTCTCCCATTGCTCTTCTCGATAGTAAAACAGATGAAAACCAAGAAGAAGGGCAAGGACGAATCCAAAGATGGCGTCAGCGGGTACATTATCAAGCAGAGGTTGAGAGAGGTTGCGCCTGACGCATGGAAGCAAGATGTCTGTCCCAAGTGCAAGACGAAGTGGGATCGTGGTCTGGATAAGTGCAAGAAATGCGGCACTGAGACTGATGACGCGAAGAGGACTTATGCAGAGCTTCTGACGTCTAAGGTTGACTCCGTTCTTAGGCTTTTGAGCAAGAAGAAGGCACTGTCTATTCGGAAGATCTCAAAGAGTACGAAGTCGAACAACTACAATTCCGGCGTTATTGGAGCCGCATTGGTTGACACCAGTGTCGTCGAGGTCACGAAGATAGAGACACCAATTCGAAGCTTTGCAATGAACTTGGCTGGGCTGGGTTTCCTGTTGGTGACTTGGGACCAGCTACTCGGTTTCGGATCAAGCCAGTGGCAGATAACACTGTCTATTGTGACCGCCGCTCTCTCGGTTGGCGTAATTTTTGCTCTCTATTTCGCTCGCAAGAGCCAGATAGGGAAACTGCGTCAAACACTTGAGGCTGGCAAGCCCCTGATGCCAACAGAGGAGGAGCGTGTGTCAGCAGCAGAAGAGGAGAAAGGTGGCGAACAGGCCGAAGAACCCGAAGAAGAAAAGAGTGCCCCTGAGCCTGAGGAACCCGACGAGAAGGAAGACAAGTCTTCCTAATTGCAGTCCTCGCGTGATACACAACGACATAGGCCAAGGTTGCAGGAATGGTCGGGCACAGATTGCACTCCTCCTGACGAATCCTGCAAAGGCCGCCATAGACATTGGTCATTTGTTCATGCAGTCAGCTTCGTTGATTCCTAAAACTTGAAGAATGGGTGTCTCTACAACTGATTTCCTCTGTTGCCTAACCCAGAGGCGAACATCACAGTGGTCGATAGAATAGTCATAGTTGGATGCGGTGCGGCTGGAGCCACCGCGGCCATGCAGGCAAGGAAGTTCAACCGCAAGGTCTCAATCACCATGTTCAACTCAGAATCCTATTCCCAGTACTCAAGGTGCGGTCTTCCCTATACGATATCAGGAAAGGTGCACGATTTTGAGGACCTAGTACTGACCCCGCCGGAAAGCTGGGATGGGTTGGGCATAGATGCTCGCTTAGCCACCACAGTCATGGATATCGATGCTAAGTCGCGTCGGATCGAGTACAGAGGAAAGGCTGGGGGCGGCAAAGCGGACTACGACGCCTTGGTGTTTGCAACTGGCGCTCGAAACGCTGACCCCCCGATTAAGGGGCTTGACAAGAAGCGAGTCTATGGCATTAGAACCATCCCCGATGCCAAGGCTCTCTCGCTTGAGGCAACAAAGGCGAAAAGTGTCGTAGTTATCGGCGGAGGAGTTGCAGGCATGGAGACCGCCGAGGCCCTTCACGAGCGAGGTGTCCATGTTACTGTTGTTGAATTCCTGCCCAACGTTCTGCTCGCGATGGTAGATCCTGATATGGCTGAGATTGTCGAGGAACATTGCAGAGCACAAGGGCTAGAGATACTGACCAATGCTGCGGCTCAGGAGATACTTGGTGACATAGCGCCAAAAGCAGTAAAGGTTGTAAAGAGAGACACACAGGAGACTCTCGAAGTAAAGGCAGATGCTGTTGTTGTATCGACTGGTGTTAGGCCTGTCACGGAATTGGCGCAGAAGATTGGAGTAGAGATTGGGTCGACTAGAGGGATAAAGACCGACGAAAGAATGATGACCAACGTCAAGGACATCTATGCGTGCGGAGATTGTGCAGAGAATGTTGATTTCATTACGCGAAAGCCCATGTCAATGGGCCTAGGCACGATTGCCGTTAGGCAGGGTCGCGTTGCAGGAATCAACGCCGCAGGAGGAGACGAAAAGTTCCCGGGGATTGTCGGTGCGAAGGTGACCAAGATCTTCGGACTTGAGATTGCAAGCACGGGTCTGTCTGAGGAGCTTGCCAAGCGCTTCGAGATAGAAGTTGTGAAGGGTTCAATCAAGGGAAGCACAAAGCCTCCATACTTCGTTGGAGGTAAGGATATCAAGGTCAAGACGTTCTTCGACAAGCAGACCGGCAAACTCGTCGGAGGGCAGGTTGTAGGGACAGAAGACGCCGCTATGAGACTGAATGTGATTACGATAGGTATTCAGAACTCGATTGATGCGAAAGGTCTTTTCGATTTTGAGAACTGCTACGCTCCTCCCGTTTGCGACACTTGGGATCCCTTGGTCACATCAGCAGATGCGGCAAAGCGTAGGCTAAAGACTTGACCGCCAATCACTCCCGAGTTAGGAGTACTAGATTGTTCAAGGCGTACTGGAATGAACTGACTTGGATGGGAGAACTAGCAACAAGCACGGTCCTACCGATTGTTCCTTTCTTAGCTGAGTGCTCATGGACTGCCCTGACAATTTCCTCAGCGACCTCCCAGCTCGGAACTCCCGCCACTTCGAGCCCGACCGTAAAGAAACCCACTTCACTAGCCTCGAAGTTGTTAGCTTCTTCGAGCGCCTTCTTAGCGGCTTCGTATATGATTGTCCGTCTCCCGAAGTCCTTGAGAGAAACTTGTGGCCAATATGCGACCTTCTTCGCAAGTGCCATCTCTTGCACCTGAATAGCAGGACCGACCTTGCCAGTAAACAATCCTCCGGCTTGCAGCGGCATATATCCAATGCTTTTGCTCTTCAGAACATAGTCTAAGTTCGTGTCATCGTAAGGTCCGTTCTCAAGCTTGACGAGCATGCCATTCATTGACCACTCGTTCAAGGAGGTCACCTCTGGAGACCCTTCAGAGCGTCATCGAAGTTCTGGGCGATTGATGCATCGAATGCTACAAGCACAATTCGGCGAACGGAACCCGGATGTTTCGAATGCTCTTTGACCGCCGCTACGATAGCACTGGCAGACTCCTCACCCGGTAAGCCGCCAACTCCTGCCCCTATTGCAGGAAAGGCAATTGAGCGAACGCCCTTTGAAGAAGCAAGTCTCAGACCTGCAAGCACCGAAGCCTTAACCCTAGAGTAAGAGGCGCCGCCTCCCGGGGGCATCCCGGCGCAGTGAATGACATAGTGTGCCGACAGCTTGCCTCCTGAAGTGATTACTGCCCCCCCAGCCTTGATGGGTCCCTGAGCCACCGCCTCTTTCTCGATTTGCTCGCCTCCGGCATGTTTGATAGCACCTGCAACGCCTGAACCCATCCAAAGGTCGGTATTGGCTGCATTGGCAATCGCTTCCACTGAGACCTTGGTTATGTCACCAATAACAGTCTCAACTTCTGTGTCTTCAATCTTGATTTTCAATTCCACAATCCTCGCTACAATCGCTAGACAAATTGACGCCTAATCGTAAAAGGCTGTTGAATTGAGGCTAATAGAACAGCAGCGACCTGCAGTTGTCCGGCAGGTCTTTTTGTACCTTGTTTTACTTCAGAATCCTGTGATTACCCCTACTGATATTAGTGCCTCCGAGGTGGATGCCCTTGCAGACAAATACGGGCGGCCGAGAAGGCTCAAGTTCGAAGTCGATTTTCTCGAGCCTGAATGCGAGCTGATCAGAGGAAGTACGTCAAAGGGTCGTAATCACGACATCACTTGTTTCATCAAGAGCGATGGCGGATATGTAGTAATTCAGAAGCCTGCCTACTCAGGCACTGGCATCTACAGAGCTCCTTCAGGCGGGGCACATCCGGGAGAGACCATAGAGGAAGGAGCGAGTCGCGAGATGCATGAGGAAACGGGTTTGGAGATACGTCTCATCAAGTTCGTGTTGGATATGTCTCTCACGGTCCACTGCGGGAAAGAGACGATTCCCTGGCGGTCACTGGTCTTCCTCGCAGACAAAGCGGGCGGGGAGATGAAGCCCATCGACTCTCACGAGATTTCAGGCATAACTGTCATGACGAAGGAGCAACTCCTCGGCCCGGTGACCAAACTCATGAAGAAATCGGGAATGGGCGGATTCAAGTACAGAGCGTTCCTGACCAAGTCCTTCTTCGAGGCTCTGGAGAAGCTTGGTCTCTAATGCTCGTCAGGAGATATCAAAAGGGCAAACAGACTTGGATGTCCAGTCAAGGACAAAGGATTGCCCCGAGCATAGAAGCATGTTCTGCCTGCTATGCTCAGGTGCAGTAGCGCTCACTGTGCGGCCATTGTGATCCCGAGCTTGGCGACTAGCTCTTTGTACCTATTGCGAACTGTAACCTCAGTGACCCCAGCAGCAATAGCGATATCGCGCTGTGTCACGCGATGATCCATCAGAATCGATGCAATGTAGATTGCCGCAGCTGCGAGTCCTCTTGGATCACGACCGGTTACAAGGCTCTTGTTGTTCTTCGCTTGTTCGAGGATCTCCAAGACCTTCTGCTGCACATATCCTGGCAGACTGAGGTCGGTCATGAATCTAGGCACGTAGTTAGCGGGGTCTGATATGGGCATCTTGAGCTTGAGCTTCTCAACGAGCAGTCTGTAATGTTGGCCTATCTTCTTCTTGCTAACCCGAGAGTACCTTGATATTTCCTCAAGTGAGCGAGGAGCCATTCTGAGTCTGCACGCTGCGTAGATTGAGGCGCCAACCATGGCGTCTATCGACCGGCTGCGCGCGAGTCTCTTCACAATGAGCTTCCTGTAGAGCAGTGCTGCTAATTCCTTAATTCCCTTGGTGAGTCCTAGCTGAGATGAGAGCCTGTCAAGTTCCGACATGGCTTGAGCGAGATTCCTGTCGACAGAACTGTGAACCCTAGTTCTAATCTGCCACTTACGAAGCCGATAGATTTCTGAACGCTTCTTTGCCGTGAACCTCTTGCCTTGGGAGTCATGATCTCGCCAGTCAATCATGGTCGAGAGACCCTTATCATGAATCGAATAGTTGGTCGGAGCTCCCGCTCTTGACCGAGAGTCTTTTTCCTCGGATGTGAATGCCCTCCACTCAGGACCTGTGTCGATGCGGTGTTCGCTTACGACTAGTCCACAGCTTGCACAGATTCTCTCCCCTTTCTCAATGTCTTGGACTACTTCATGTCCGCCGCACTCCGGACATGTGAAGCCGGAATTGGCATGGGCATGGTGTCCCTGCTTGTTTGGTTGGCTTGCTTTGGTGGCCATAATCCTACACCTCTCTCCGTTCTCTCGCGAATTCAGGCGGCAATTGCTGTGTCTCCATACATACAGCGAAAACACGACCTTGGGCGTGCTGTTAGGATGATTTCCGAGGCAAGTACCGCTTAATTCCGTCAGTTTTATATACTCGCGTAACTACACTTATAAAGTTTGTGCCCCCGAATCGACATTCGGCCGAGAACTCCTATTCCCCCAGTATTACCATTGGGCAAGTTTGGATTTAAGCCTTGTGAGGCCGTTTCCGCCCTGAATTTTCACAGTTCTTCCTCCAGGATTTTTCAGACCTTCATTCAATACGCCATCACGACGGCAATGATATGGGGGCCGCAAGTACGCGAGTCATTCCAGACATGTCGGATTGGCTAGAGCTTTCGAGTCACGTCTACAATCACGCTGGCTTAGTCCATGCTCCGACGAACAGAACGACCGCAATTGTTATCCCTCACCCAAGCATCGGAATATCGGTAATCGCATGTCGTACCAGAAGACGCCACTGAAATACGGCACTCTGACAATAGACGAGTTCATTCCGTCAAGTGTGAAGAAGCTGGCAATTCTGCGCGCTGCAGGATACAAGCCTGACTTCGCTGATTTCAAGCCCCGCCTCAATGAGGTTTTGGCCAAACCGTTGGGTACCAAACCCTTTGATGAGGTGGTGAAGAAAGTCTACTCGAAAGGCAAGAGGATTGTGTTTCTCGTGGATGATAACACGAGACCAAACATTCACACTCGGGCGTTGCTACCGATCCTTACTGCGCGTCTATTAGGGCTCGGAGTACGTAAGGAAGACATAGCGATTATGATCTCAAGTGGCACTCACGGACCTCCGAAGCCGGATCCCATTGAGAACAAGGTCCTGGGTTCAGAGATCTACAAGGACTGGAAAGCCAACGTTCTCACTCATGATTGTGACTCAGGAAACCGTGATGTGGGAAAGACGAAAATGGGCACACCAATTCTCATCGACCAGAAGGTGCTCGACTCATGTCTGATAATCGTCCTGAGCGACTCGGAGTATCATTACTTCGCTGGTCAGGCTGGTACGGTCAAGCTATTCTGCCCAGGAGTTGCAGGACGCGAGACAGTGCGAGTCAATCATCCGAGAATGTTCGACCTCGAGAAGGGATTCAAGCCTGAGTGCAGACTTGGCAACACTGAAGGCAATCCCGTAATCCAAGACATGATTGACATCACACGACAGATGGCAACACGCATTCCCATTTTCTGTATCGATACGATTGTGGACCAGGGCAAGATTGTCTACGTGCAGGCGGGCGATATCATAGAGTGCCACAAGGCAGCATCAGCACCGTTGAAGAAACTCAGCGTTGTCGATGTTGATGAGCCAGCCGATATTGTATTCGTATCTGTAGGTGACCTAGGCATCAACCTCTATCAAGCGGGCAAAGGAATTCATGCCGCATGGAACGGAGTTCGCCACGATCTCAAGGGATGGATTGTCCTTCTACCTCCTTGTCAGGAAGGGATAGGGAGCTCGGGCTATGAGAATTCTATCAAAGCGACGGTTGGCATGAAGGTTAAGGATGCTCTCAAGTACTGCATTGAGCACGACTGTTCAGAGAAGACCTTCCAGATTGGCAATCAGAAAGTCCCCGACCTCTTCAGGATTCTACTGGACGTTGCCGAGAGGAACATCAAAGTGGTGACCCAGCTCGATCCAAAGATGCTGAGCGATATCTACAGAATGGAGGGGTTGAATCCTCGTAACCCGGCAGACGCCCAGCGAGTTCTTCGAGAGCTGATGCACAGGTTCTTGAAGGAGAACCCTGACCCACGTGTCTTCATCTTGGACAATGCCGGGTTGTACGTAAGCGTCAAGCATCAGATTAGTAAGAAGTAGAAAAGAAGCAGGCACCCATGCCGTACAGCTGATTCCTTGCGGCGGCCTCTAGAGGACTTCTGCTGTCCTGAACTCGGGGTATTGAATCATAGTCCGCAAGATACTGCCAGTCTGTGTTGTATCAACTGCCTACGGTATCAAGAGCTGGGAAGACTGAACAACTGGATGAACATGACTTCGTCGTCTATACGGCCACAATGCTAATTAGTGCGCTCACCTCGGTATGGCGACAACCGTGCCATGACGTGCTGAGAGGAGGATTCATATGATCAGGGAAGAACTGGTCTCTGTTTCATCCCGGCTCTACCAGTCTAGGAGAGTTTTGCGGCGCAGAGAAGGTGTTTCGTAGGGTTCTGGAACTGGACCCTAAGCACGTAACCGCATGGAATAAGCTTGGAGCCCCGTTGGGCGACCTTAGGAGGTACGACTAGGCTGATGGCGCGCTTTCCATATGCCCCGTTTATTCCGAAGATGCCGATGCCATTTGAGATCACGGACACAAAGGCATGGACGAATCTTGGATTCGTGATGAGTCTTGGTAGGATGTACCACGAGGCTGAGACGGCCTATCGCAAGGCCCTTGAGCATGACCTGAATTATGTAGAAGCATGGGACAAGCTTGGAAAGGTGCTGACGATTCTGAAGAGATACGACGAGGCCGAGGAGGCTCTTCACCGGGCTCTCGAACTGGACCCCAATAATGTGCGGGCATGGAATAACGTTGGAAACATGCTGAAGACCCTGAAGAGGTACGATGAGGCTGAGAAGGCGTATCGCAAGGCTCTTGAACTGGACCCTAAACATACAATTGTATGGAGTAACCTCGGAGTCCTCCTGCATGAACTGAAGAGGTACGACGAGGCTGAGAGGGCGTGTGGCAAAGCTCAGGAACTGGGTGGAGCGTGAACGAACGTGAGAACCCGCTAACCGAAGAAGCGAGTGCCTATTCTGCTTTCCAAGTCGGGCCGTCCTGAGTGTCCGAGACCGTGATGCCGACCTCGGCCAGCCCTTTCCTTATCCAGTCAGACAGAGGATAGTTCTTACTCTTCCTCGCTTCTTCTCTGATTTGGAGCAACAGGTCAACTACCCGCCCAAGCAGTTCATCGCTCACCGATGCCTCTCCTGTCGTCTTCTTCTCAAAATCGATTCCAAGTACACCCATGAGCTCGACCAAGACGGAATGTGCCTCTCTC
The DNA here is from genome assembly GCA_963726195.1 of Candidatus Thorarchaeota archaeon. Classification (GTDB taxonomy): domain Archaea; phylum Asgardarchaeota; class Thorarchaeia; order Thorarchaeales; family Thorarchaeaceae; genus OWC5. Next base: position 69,726 of record CAVSBO010000017.1, on the reverse strand, counting down.
AAGACCGAGGCCTTGCCAGATTTGCTGACATACGTGTTCAGGGACTTCACGAATGTGAACACTTCCGCTAGGGAACCGGGAGTGTTGAAGTCATCATCCATCTCCCTCTCAAAGCCTTCTCTGACCTTCTTGATCGCTTCAGCAAGCTTCGAATCTGCTTGGCTGGGTTTGGCACTCCCTTTCTCTACGAGCGATAGTCTGCCATCGAGCAGGTCAAGCGCATTTCGAAGTTTCTCGACAGACTGAGTCGCTTGGTTTAGCGCATCCGGGTTATAGTCGAGTGGCTGGCGGTATTGAGCGGACATCAGGAACAACCTCACTGCCTGATGGTCATAGTGGTCAAGGACTTCGCGAGCAGTGAAGAAGTTGCCAACTGATTTCGACATCTTCTCTTGGTTGATAGTCAGGAATCCATTGTGAAGCCAATACTTGATTGGAGTCTCTATTCCGTAAGCTGAGGACGTTTGTGCAATCTCGTTCTCGTGGTGAGGGAATATCAGGTCTTGTCCACCGCCATGTATGTCGAACGGAACTCCGAGGTAATGTCGGCTCATAGCTGAGCACTCTGCATGCCAACCGGGTCGTCCTTTGCCCCACGGACTGTCCCATGAGGGCTCGCCCGGTTTCTCAGTCTTCCACAGTACAAAGTCACGCGGATCCTGTTTGTTCTCGTCAGGTTCTATCCGGGCTTCTGCAGTCATCTGATCGATTGGCACCTTGGAAAGGTTGCCATACGCTTGGAATGCGCTCACGTCGAAGTAGGCATTTCCCCCTACGACGTAACCCGCACCGTTGTCGACGATACGCTTGATCATGTCAATCATGTCATCGATGTGTTCTGTGGCTCTAGGGTTGGCATTTGCAGGTTTGAGGTTCAGTTCCTTGGCGATTTTCTGATACTCTGCAATGAACTTGCCTGCAAGCTCTGGAACTGTAATGCCCTCGTCGTGGGCCCGAGCAATCATCTTGTCATCTACATCAGTGAAATTCGTGATGAAGACCACACGGTAGCCGCTGTACTCGAGGTAGCGTCTAATTGTGTCAAACACGACGAATGACCTGGCATTGCCTATGTGCGGATAGTCGTACACGGTAGGCCCGCATGCGTAGACCCTGACATTCCTTCCATCAAGAGGTACGAACTCTTCCTTTGAGCGGGAAAGCGTATTGAACACTCGTATCAAGTCATGAACCTGATGCGTGTCTTCCAAAGAGTACATAAAAACGCGTCTGCAAATCTTGCTCCTGTCTAGAATGGTCAGCAGCCAACGCTTCTAGGGAGGTACTGAGAACCACGCCAGATGTAGTGCAGGGAATCCTTGATGCTGTATCCGCTTTGTGCAGTCGCGAAGAGAACGAGAAAGCCCTAAAGCTAGTAGAGGATGCCTTGGAGCGATATCCGAATCATCTTGGGCTCAAAACAATGCTGGGCATAGTGCTCTCAAGACTGGGGAGAGACAACGAATCTGAGGCTGTACTTCGGTCAGTACTAAAGAGCGACCCCTCTGACGAACAGGCAACCTCTGCTTTGGGGAGGCTTCTTGACAACTCGCTGCGGACAGAAGAAGCGGAGAGACTGTATCGGGGCCTTCTGGACAGAAAACCAGTGTCTCACATAGTTCTCGATGATCTGTGCAGCCTCCTTCTTGACGCTGAGCAGTACGATGAAGCACACAGGCTGGCAAAGACGCATGCCGAGCGTTTCTCAACAACGTACGAAGCCTATGGTCCCCTGCAGCATGTTCTGCAGACGGAGGAAGACAACGTCAGTGAGGAAACTGACGAATCGGACTTTGATCGCAAGGGCCTAGCCAAGCTCGTATCAAACCTGATAGAGCAGTTCGAAGTCATCGTCAATATGGAAAAGAACGTCGGCCGTGACAAGCTGATTTCCTTGGCGCGTGCTTGGGAGCTTGACGAAGAAGCTATTCGGGTTGCCACAGAGCTTGGCCGAATAGAAGATGCCTTCAAGAAACACCGTGCCTCCATACCGCCTGCTTTGCAGAACGGGATTGAATCTGTTCACGCCGAGATGGACAAGCGCGCGAAGAGGGCTTAGGTATGAGTCGAACTCCTTGGACTCGGGACGCACCTACTTCCACTGATACCCGACGAATTCCTCATCCTTAGGTGGTCCGTTCCTGCTGAGGTATATGAGGTGCTGATCGCCGTCACGGGCCAGCCAGACATGCATGCTAGAGCGTTCTAGGATTTCGAGCATCTTCAGCCTATCCTCAGTACGAAGCCCCATGACCTTCAGTAGACTTGACAAGTTCACCACGCGGTCGTAGTTCTTCTCGGCTGACGCGACTACGCGTTCAGTTGACCCATTTGTCATACGGAGGATCTCAGCATCTCTGAGGACGGCCTTTATTCTCATTTTCCATCGGGCTCTCGCCTTCGAGCTATGTGGAGATAAGCCTGCCCATGTCTGGATTCGGAGATAGAATGCGACCGGAGACCTATGCTAGCCAGACTTGCCGCTTCTCTTGCGCTCAGTGGGATGTATCCGCTCGAGATCCCTAAACGCGTGTTCGATAGCCCAGATCGCCAGAGGCCGCATGTATGTAGAGGCCCGGTAGTTGCCGTCTGCTGTCCAAGCCTCGGGCGTCCTAAACCAGTAGCCCCGGTCTCTGTATGTGATCTGATAGATTCCGTAGGCTGTCTTCAGTGCTTCCTCAATCAGCCCCTCGTGAATCATCAAGGCGGCGAGTCCATAAGTTGTCCCAGTCCAGACCTCGGCAGACTGTAAGCTCGTCTTGTCGATGGAGCCATTGGGCCGCATGCCATTCATGGCCCCTGCGTTGCCGCCAGCATAGCCGAGTACGTTGAACTTGAATATTGTCTGAAGGGCCTTGCGGGCCTTTTCTGTGTCGACAATCCTTGGCAGCTGGCAGACATGTGTGTACCATAGCCCTGCCAGTTGATCAGCCATAATGCTGTCGCTGTGTTTTCCCCCACTGCCATCATATCTGAAGTACTCACCTGTCCAGAGGGTCTTGTCGAATGCGGCCTTTCCCTTCTCAACGACTGCGCTGTACTTGTCTTCAATCTCCTTCTGTCCAAGCGCTCTGGCCATCGCCACCATTGCCTCTGCTGCAGCAAGATACAGTCCTCCACAATACGCACTTGGCCCTTTCATGACCCAGACGTCGTAAGTCTGATCAGGGAAGCCTTCGTTCTCAGGGAGACCGTCACCGTCCTTGTCGAACTGATCGATGTGTTCCACTGCCTTGACCACGCCCGGCCAACAGTAGCTTAGGAACACTTCATCACGAGTGAAGAGGTAATTGCGATACACTTGGAGAATGAGCTTCGTGTTCAGGTCTTTCCAGCGTCCGACATCCTGAGCATTGTAGGCATTTATCGCTACCCACGGGTCTTCCATTGGCATACCAAGATCATGGGGTACAACGCCGAGTGGCTTCCGTGGTTTCCGCCCCTTTTCGAACAGCAACTTTCTGAGCGTGCTGTCTTCCTGCAGGACGGCGTCCGCAAAATCACGATGAATGCTGTTGTCAATGTCGGGCCAGTTCATTGCCAGCGCAAAGGACGCATAGAAGTGTACATCATATGTGTTGTAGAAGGGATAGTCAATACACTCGAGGTATCCAAAGTGACCCGTGCCCTCTTTGACGAGACCAATGCCAGCATCACCTGTTTCCCAGGCTGTGCATCCATCGACCAAGTAGTATAGCTCGTTAAACAGAGCAGACTTGAACCACCCGGGTCTGTCCGATTCCAGAGTGGGCTTCTGCCATTCGACGATTGACTTTTCCCATTCAAGACGGCGCGTAAGCGCTTCACGAGCAATCAGTATCGCATTGTCTCCACTTGTGTCAAAGAATCTCGCATAGCGGCGATACCACCCTCTCCCCTGACCAAACCTCATAATGGGTATGTCCCATGACAAAGAGAAAGTAATATCCCCCTCTTCACCAGGGCCCAACTCGCGTGTTGCACAGAGTGCTGCTCCTAGTCTTCCGCGTCCCTCCGTTTCCTTTGAGGTCTGCTCCTTGAGTATTCCATCTCTCTCGAAGTCGTGCCATACGTCACCGCCATGTCCTACGGTGTCGAACGACTCCTTGTTGGAGAGCATTGTTTCCTTGTCGCCTTCCACCCCAAGCCCAAAAGAAACAGGATAGACTTCGTCCGTTCTCTCGTGGCCCAGTTCAATGAACATTCGCTTGCTGCCGTCTCTCTCGCTTCTAGAGAAGTCCCCTTTAGCGGACTGTCTCATGGGTGTAATGCTATCCTCCCACGTGAACATAAGTGACATTCTCACCTTCGAGTCTGCGACATTGGCGACCTTCCAGTCAAACAGTCCCACAGGGTAGGAGGACTCCTTGTAGTTGTGCGCGATGACGGGCGACATCTGCTCGCAGGAGGCTTTGATCCCGTGGTCCGAGAAGTCGTAGGATGTCCAAGCCCTCGGGAAGAGAGCATGGTAGGTTGCCCTCTTGGGGTCCATCGCCCAAGCCCATAGACCTAGCCTGTCTTGGGGCCTCTTCCTTGGATTTAGCGTCTGGACAAATCTATCGCTGCCACTCTCAATACATATGTGGAACTGGTCAGGAATTGATGGGCAATAGACATGTTCGCCTATGTTGAGATGCCATCGTCCGAAATCCCCCAAGTAGCCCCTGCCTATGCTGCCAGAGCCCAAACCCCCAACGGGGACTCCTTGATTGGCTCCATCATTGAAAGGATGGATCGCCCTCTGACCCATGCCAGCCTCCCTCGACCATGCCAGTATTCGGCGCAACTTCGGTAGCATCCCGAGGATTGTCTTAATGGGGATACCCCGTGGTTTCCCTAGCCGAGTGGGTCCGCCGGATAATGGCATCACCCATGTCCACTCAGGAATGTCATGAGGCATTTTGCTCTCCCTACTCTTTGCGATTGCAGTTCTGGCTTTTCAGCCTCACGGCTTTGTCGGTTTCTCGTCGCTGTGCGCATTGTGCTGTCGGTCACTTGAGGTTGTCGAGACTTCATTGCAACTCTTGCCGCAATGCTTAATATCAGTTAGAACCGTGTTGCGTGCAGGTGCCCGTCTGGCGGATCAGCTTACGCAACAGACTGCAGATCTGTGTTAGAGGGGTGCGACTCCCCTGGCGGGCTCCACATTCATTTCTGGTTTGGTGTTTACCGCGCCGAGGCAGTTTGAGCGTTGACTACTCTATTCTCAACAGGTTTTTTTGGTGAGTCTGATTCTGAAGAGGATTGAGTTCAATTGCCGCTTTCTGCAGAGGAAATTGCTGCATCAATTGTCAATCGGTTTTTCACTTTAGCCACAGACGAAGTCCAGCACGGCCATGAGCATCTCAAGAAAGCAGCAGAGGCCGCAAGAGTCGCCTCATTGACATGGGCTCTCAGCTGCCGGCTCGCGGATTCATGTTCAAGAGGTTATCAACCAAAGCGAGATTCCTTTCTCCGAGCTTTCGTATGCTGCAGAGAGCATGGGAATATCAAAACCGGAAGTACTTGATATTGCCAAGTCTTGTCTTGAGCGGACCTTGAACTTGGATTGGTCGTACGATTTCAGTCATCTGGCGATTACTGACCTGCCCGACCTGTTGGCAGATATTCATCTGATAGGTTCTCACGGACTCGTCGCTTCGCCAAAAGGAATTGTAACACGAAGGCCTCTCGGAGTATTCTATACGCCGACAGCAGTTTCCAGCTTCATTGTCGAGAAGACTCTGGGCAACGTCCTAGACCAGATCATTCGAAGAATCCCTGAGGAGCGGGACGAAGCCCTCCGCCATCTAATGTCACTAAGATTGCTTGACCCTGCGTGTGGGTCCGGTGCTTTCTTGGTCGCAGCGATGCTCGCTTTCAAGGCGAGAGAGACGCGAATAGCTCGCGCCTGTGCTGATATAGGGCTTAGTTGCCTCTCGGTGCTTGGTCCCAATCAGCAATCCTTGTCAGAGTGTTTCAGGCAGAATCTGTACGGCGTTGACCTAGATCGTGCTTCCCTCGAGGTCGCCGATGCTTCGATTTCCTTGGTGCTCCATTCGAATGCATTGATTTCGTCGACTAGGTCTCTAGGTTCTGATCTCAAGCAAGGCAATTCGCTCATTTCGCTGAAGGGATTGGATGGCAAATCAGACAACTCTCATTTCTTTGCAGACCCTCGGTCCAGGCATCCCTTCGAATGGTTGGATGAGTTTCCCGAGATCGTGCGTGACTCAGGCGGTTTTGATTTCGTAGTCATGAACCCACCCTACAACCGGCTGAAACCCAATGTCAGCGAGTTTCTTCGAGAGCACGTTGCCTATTCTGATGGTACGATTCCGCCCGCCGAATACGCCGACTATAGGGCTCGTATGGCTGAGGATGTTGCTTACTTCAGAGAGTGCGGCGATTTCGGCCTCAGTGGCCAAAACAGTATCGACAGTTACAGGTTGTTTATTGAACGCGCCGTGAGGCTGACTCAGAAGCGAGGTCAGGTGGGATTCATTGTGCCCTCCACTCTTTTGGCTGACATGTCGGCCGCACCTCTGCGTCGCACACTGATGACCGAGCACAGTGTACGGGCAATCTACGAATTCCCTGAGGATGCGAAGTTGTTCCCGGGGGTCACGCAGTCGGTCTGTATTGCAGTCGTTGATAAGGGTGTGAAAAGCCGAAGTTTGGAAGCGTGTTTTGGACTGACAGGCATCGAAGAGACCGAGAACACGGATTCGCTCAAGATACCAGTGGATGCAATCCGAGACACCATGGGAGATTCGCTCGCAATACCCCGGGCTAATGCAAGAGGCTGGAGAGTTCTGCACAAGATGCATGCTAACCCGCCGCTGGGTAAAATCGGTTGGCTGGTATGTCGACGCGGCGAACTTGACTTGACACTCAACAAAGGCAGCATCCGACTAGACATCTCCGGGTCCGAGCTTGTCAGAGGATCTCAAATCACGAGATACAGAATGAGGTCAAGGAAGAAGGCCAAGGCAGAGTCTGTGGACCTTAATCAATTCATGAAATCGTCCAATTCCTCTGAACGTCTTCCTCACATGCACAAGCCCCGCATCGTGTGCCAACAGGTCTCGAACCGGGCACAACGATGGCGCCTGAAGTTCGCCTTCGTTCCGGCTGAGACCATCTTGGCCAATTCCTGCAACTACATTTCTCTGAAGGGACGCGTGAATCGGGACTATCTGTTCTACCTTCTCGGGGTGCTGAACTCAGACTTGATAAACTGGAGATTCAATCTCAGCAACGCAAACAATCACGTGTCGAACAGGGAACTTGCATCTCTCCCTATCCCGGATCCTGTTGGCTCGTCGAGCGTTCACGAGGAAACAGCTCGTGATTTGATTAGTGAGGTAAGACTCGTGCTCAAAGAAGGCCTGAACTACTCGAGCCGTATTGAGTCAATGGTATTCGCTCTGTACCAACTAGGGGTCGGGGATGCTCGGGCTGTGCTTGCTGAGCGGCATGCTGAACCAGAGCAGATTCGAGATGTGCTGAACTATCTTCGAGAGACGTAGGGGCACATGTGCCTTTCTGAACCCAATTGTGCATTTGAACAGAGGAGAAAGTGTCATGAGCAAGTTTCATGTAGGTTTGGCGTTCAGGACTAGTGCTTCGAACTCAGACATTCCTGTCACTCTAGGAGGACCACAAGGACTTGATAGCAGCAGCCTATCTCTACGACCTTCAAGCTTCAAGGGTTGTTGCATCTGGTTCGTTTCTCCGTGCAGAAACAGACCAGGAGCTGATTAAGGCCGTGGTCGACAGGTACTATGAGTTGGTGCAGTCAGAGTCTGTGATCGGATTCAGCTCGTTCTCGTTCGGCGATCGAGGCGTAACATTCTGTCCGACAGGTGAGAACGCTATTCTGATTGGAGTGAGCGACTTACCGACTGTTACGGCCGATGACCTAGGCAAGGTTAGAATGCTTGAGGCGGCGTTTAGAAGAAGAGTCACCGAGAGCTCCGGGAGAGAGGCTCGAGGCTCCTTTCCCAAGCTCGTGGATGCCTGCCTTAGGAAGAACGTTTCAATATGCTTTGTCGGCCCGGAAAACCCCCAGCCCGGGAACAAGTTGGCCATGACTGTGGCCAACCTGATTCAGCGGTTAGCCTTGCCGGACCGTTTCCTGCGCCCTGTTTCAATAGGTCCATTTGTCGTGAAAGTGAAGCGTATTGACGAAAGGGAAGTTCCTGCTGCCAACTGGTCGACAGACCTCAAAGAGATAGATGGGATGGCCATAATCGTTGGCCCGCCGCTTCCATCAAAGGAATCGCTTGGAAGGCTCCTCGAACGCATCAAGAGGAATTCCTCCGTCCCTGTTGCCCTGGTGCCCGGTTCACAGGATCAGCTTGAGTTGGTGCGGCAGTTTCAGACTCAGTTTGATGCAAGGATGTGCAGTTGCCCGCCGGACAAGCCCTCTCGTCTTCTGCTCTCACTGCTGCAAGTGTGCGGAGTGATAACCGTAGAGCCTGATGTTGCATTTAGTACCTGGCTTGTTGATGAAAGCATTGACTGGAGTCCCAGTCGCATCTTACCAAAAGCGAAGGCATTGGGTCATCAGGCTTTCTTTGTGATTGACAAAGAGACTGGTACGCCAGTGTTCACTTATTACTACGAGCCCAGCTCGAAAGTGCTTGAACGTGCACCAAACGTGGTGGCTGCTATTTCGATGTTTCATCTTGACCCAGCTAGCCCAAATCGAACCTCGGTCTTTCAAACCGGTGATCTCAAGTATGCCATTATAGAGAGAGAGAATCTGATTTTCACTCTAATAACAGGAGACAAGGAAGATGTGGAGTCCATTCGTTCTCGCTTTTCCTTTCTTCCTGACCTTTACTTTGATGAGGCACCTGACCAAGGCGTCAATCCAAACGATCAATATGAGGCACCTGCATTCACGATTAAGCTCTTGGCCACTCTTCCGCCGGAGCACTTGGGGTCGCGTATGGCTCCATACAAAGTGGAAGAGCCAAACTGGGATAGGTTTCGAGATCCTTCAGTTCGAGACTTCCTGAACGCGGTCTGGGACAGTCTCGACGGTAAGAAAACGATGTCACAGCTTGTGGGAAAAGGAGGACCTGTAATGGTTCTTGGGGCCGTGCATCTTCTGAAGGCGATGGGCGCCATCAAGGCGAAGCCTATCCTAAACTCAAAGGATGTTCCACTGCTTCTTGCTGAACCAGAACAGGATCTCTGCGGTCTGTTCTCTCACCTGAAAGAGATAGTGCGGCTCGTCGATGGCAAGCACTCCATCGAGGATATTGCGAAGGCGACAGGCATTGCCACTAACGTGCTAGTGACAGTCTTCTCCCAGCTCCATCAGCGTTGGATTGTTGGTTTCGATACTGACCTCGCAGGTGCACTCAAGCCTCCATAGAGGATTTCTTTATCTGGAATTACTGTGGGTACCTAGGACGAGCATGAGCTGCAGCACTCCACATTGAGACTAAAGCCAGAGGTGGCCCCACGAAATGATACACAACGTGATTCTCATTGACAAGACAGATGGAAGCGTTGTGGTCAGGACCCGGTTCTGGAGGATAGAATTCACAGATTCGGACATCAAAGAGTTCCTTGCGGGCTACAAGGATCTGATGACCACTCAAGGGATCTCATCGGACACACCAATCTACGTTGGGCAGAACAAGGCGTTCCACAGCCCCGTGGGTGATAACCTCCTTCTGATATTCGTCACTGACGGAAGGGACGAAGACAGAGTCATCAATCACAAGGTCCGAGAGAGTGCAGGAAGAATCACGACTGCTTTGCGTGGGAACAGTATGAGCTATATTCGAGACAACCTTGAGGATATACTTGGAGAGCTCATATTCACTAGATTCAAGGTGAGTTTCGTGGGAGCTGGTGGTGTCGGAAAGAGCACACTACTCCGATTGCTCTTCGGGAAGGAACCCGCACCCGGCGGCTACGTTCCCACGATAAGTGTGGCCGTTGATTCGTCTGAGACCATTCAGTTCGGCACCTTCCTTGTAACAATATGGGACTTCGCGGGACAGGCAGTCTTCCAAGACCTTTGGGGATTCTACTTCCAAGGTACAGACGTCATATTCTTGGTCACTGATTCGAGTTTCAGGAATGTGATGAACACAAAGACTCTCCTTCGAAGTATTAGGAAGGAGGCCTCTTCAACTCCGATTTTCATCGTTGCCAACAAGCAGGATCTTCCTGAGTCGATGAAGGCCGACAAAATCAAGCGTCTGCTCGGTGCTCCCACTTTTCCCATGGTTGCAACCGACAAGACGCGGAGGGAAGAGTTCATTCGTTTCATGCTTGAGGTTTCAGCAAAGACCGTTGGAATACAGTTGCCAGATAGGCCTCTCAGCGAGATGATTACTGTCAGGCGCAAGACGGAAGAGCTAGAGGTTCCGAAAGGGGGCAAAGCGCCACGTGCCCGACCCGGATTCGAGAACGTGCCTTACCAAGAGGATGGTCAGGTCGCGCAGAAAGAAGTCCCTACAGTGGCGACCGAGGGAGATCCTGAGTCACTGGAATGGGACGAGAGTGACGAAATAGGCCCCTCTACACACGCAATTGAGGAGGCAATTATCGAACCGGGAAAGCAGCCTGCCAGAGTTCTTCACCTATTGTTCATTCTGCAACAGGCGGAGAGTTTCCAAATCGTCTACTATATCAGTTATACCACGCCTGACATAGACCCAACATCTGTGGTATCTCTCATATCGGCGCTTGACTCGTTTGGTGGAATAGATAAGGAGCCAAGCGATGATGCTCAAAGGACTGACGCACTCGAAACCATCGAGCACGAAGGGAATCTGGTGATTGTCGAGAAGTCTCCTCATTTCGTAGCAGCCATAATCGTAACAAACAACAACGACGAGGATGCCCAGAGATCTGCCATGAGTTCTGCGCTCCATGACATAGAACAAGACTACGAGGATGTTTGGTCAAAGTGGGACGGAGATATATCGAGATTCGAGACTTCCGTCTTCCAGCTTCTTGCGCCATTCCCGCTAAGGCCGGTGAATCTCGACTACGTTGTGCGCTCAAAACCATCCGGACGGCCGCTGCCCTTCAACAATAGGGAACTGGGAAAGGTGATTGTGCAGGTTAGGGGCGCTATCGATGGTACAAAAACGGTAGGAGGTCTCGTCAGAGCTCTAGGTATCCCCCGGGACATGGTTATTGGGTGCCTCCAGATCATGGAGAAATACGGATGGGTGGACTTCAAGATCGAGATAGGGCCAACGAGTGTTCTGAGAAAGCTGCGTGACGTGGGAGAGGATGACAGGAAAGCCTATGGAGCTGTGGTGGTCAGGTTTGTCGACCTTTGCGATGGCACTTCAACCTTGGAGGACGTTGTCCACAGGGTAGGTGTGAGTTTACAAGCAATGAAATACGTAGCAACCAAGCTAGTCCTCGATGGCGTGCTGGATGTCGTTGCTTAAAGAATATAGAAACAACATCTAGGTGGCAATCACAACTCTCGTTCTGTAATCCGGTATGGTGACCCCGTCAGGAGCTGTCTTAGCCGGCGTATGCACCATTATCCTTTGTCCAGTACACGAATTGACATATTTCTCCAGTTTGCTTGCCGAGGAGTGAGCGCTGAGCCGGGCGTACTCTACTTTACATTGGTGAGGTTCATACCCCTTGAGGAGATTCCAGCCCGGAGTCCTCGGGGCGAGGTATCCGCACAATATTACCGCCGCGTCAGGATTGTTGCATTGTTCTCTGAAGTGCTGCCTAGCGAGTCCGCCGCCAAGCATCCCTCCACCAGCAACCAAGATGTCCTCCTTCTCAAGCACAGTTTTGTTCTTTCTCATTGCTTGCCAGTGACCCGTAAGCCCGACCAGCTTGGTCACACGTTCCGCGAGACCTGAAACGATTACGTTTCTTCTTTGAGTCACGCCAAGCGCTTCCAACATCATAAGCACTTCTTGGGAGCGGCCTACCGCGAAACTTGGAATAATTACGGGACCATGCTTGTTCACGACATCTGTGATGGTCTCCGCTACCTTAGGACGATTGAAGTCCTCGCGACCCCAATAGGTTCCGTCTAGCATTGTCACCCTACTGTCTACCGGTAGGTTTGAGCCCGGAAACAGGATCGACTGGTCGGTATTGAAATCGCCAGTGTAGAGAAGCCTTACCCCCTCGATATCGAGAAGGTAGGCTGCGCTCCCCGGGATGTGACAGGCATCAATCGGTGTGACGACGATGCCGGGGCCCACTTCAGCACTCTTACCAATCTCAAGGCGAACGTGGTTCTTTGATACCTTGGTCAAACTCGTCGCCGAACTGAACTGCATCATGTCCTCGTGTCTGTCGTCCTTTCTGGAGAATTCCCCTGAGCCCAGACTCATTGCGTCTTCGAGCAATGCCATGCTGATTGCACCGGTGACACCAGCAGAGCACCATTTTCCATCATAGTGTTCGTAGAGAATAGGAAGCCCCCCAACATGGTCGAGGTGCGCATGTGATATGATGACACTGTCAATCATTTCCAGCTCGGGCACCCATTCTGGCACCTTTTGGTTGGCGACAGACAAACCGAAGTCGAGGAGGACTCCGCCAGTGTCCGTCTTGATGATGATGCCACTGCGTCCTATTCGAGGCCCACCTATGAAGATAATCTCAATGCTCTTGGTCCGAGTGGAATACGCCACAGATGAGAGCAGATCGACTCTCAGTTTCTGTGGAATGAGCTCAAACACAGTCGGGTCTATTGCTTCCGCCATCGGGGGTGCAGGCAATTCCTGAAGCCGGACTGGCAATGGTGTACCATCGTCGCTGAGAAACTTGGATTGTTCGAATGACGTTCTTACAGATTCGAAGGACTGTTGTATGCTCTCGTCTTTTGCGATTCTTCGTTGTGCGTCTTCATATGCCCGCTTCTGATAAATAGCAAGCATCTTGGAGGACATGCTATCTGGAACCCAGTCTCGGGATGCAACACGCGCCTCATGATAGGTCTTGCCCGTCACTGCTTCTTCGAGGTACTGAGGGCGACGCCTGATGCTGTCGATGAACCTCATGTCGTCCTCCGACATGATGGAGGAAATGTCAACGCCGAATTCAGCACATGCGCTCACAAAGACGGTCGGGTTCCATGACGGCGTGCCGAGAAACCTCATCCAGTCAACGATATCTTGGAACAGCTCTCTATCTGACAGGTTCTTTACCAATCCAAGAAACACGAGAGCTTTGTGTGCCCATTTCTCACACTGCTCTTGGTCCTTCCAGTTGTAGAGGAGGTACCGGTAGAGATACCTGAAGTCCTCCTCATCGTAGTTGTTCAGAACGAGTCCATAAAGGCATAGCGTCGAACTCTCTTGAATTCCAGGTCGCTCTGCGTCAGGCAGATTATCCCTAAAGATTGCCAACAGCCGCTCATGTGCCTTGGCTCCGAGCGGCAGCAAGTCTTGCTTCACTCCTGACGCACGAGCCATCTCAAAGACGAGGAGCTCCCGAGGTTCACCAAAGAGACCTTTGCCTTCGCCGATGGTTTTGCCACGTGCTACATTGGCAACATCGGAAGCGGCCTTCGTGAACGCTCCTGCAATCAGCTTGTTGTCAATTTGCGGTGTTTTGACTTTCGTGCTCATCTTGGAATCACGGACTCACAGTTTGCTTTGAATGCCAGCTCGAGTCTTGCGTATCGTTGTTTACTCTGTAAAGACCTTGCCGACTATCCCTGAAGGACAACTGCTTCGAGACTATGCCCTCAGACACAAGGAGAGTGAGTGTATACCTAATGGTCCTCAAGAGCAACACGGTCTCGCCTGTTATGTCCTTCTGCATGAGCTGCCCTTTATATTTAGAGCTTTCAACACAAGGATGGTGCTCGATTCGCGCGATTGGCCTCCAAGCAGTGTCGGCGTTCAATGCGATGTGAATTTGGAAGCATGCAATCGTTGCCATCGGCTGCCACCGATAACGAGCTTTGCCCAATGAGCTTCTGTTAATAGCGGATTTGACAAGTAGACAATGGTGAGCTGTTGTGGGTGCCGACATAAAGGAACTCCAAAGCAAAGTCATCGAGCTCAAGAAGAAGAGAAACGCGCTCCTTGTGGCACACAACTACCAACCGTTGGAGATTCAGCAGGTAGCTGACTTTGTGGGTGACTCTCTTCAGCTGGCGAAAAAGTGCGCCTCTGACAAAGGGCATGATATGATTGTCTTCGCGGGTGTGCGATTCATGGCCGAGATGGCAGCAGTTCTCTCGAATGGCGTTCCTGTCTATATTCCCGCACCCGACACGTTTTGTCCGCTCGCTGGCTACGTGACGCCTAAAAAGATACGTGTGGTAAGAAAGAAGTACCCCGGTGTTCCGGTGGTTGTTTATGTGAACACGGATGCTGAGACCAAGGCTGAGTGTGATGTAATCTGCACATCTGGAAATGCGGTGGAGGTAATTCAGAACCTCGGTGTTGATACTGTTCTATTTGGACCAGACAAGAACTTGGCTGAGCATGTTCGTAGGAAGACGAATGTAAAAGTCATTGACATTGAGCCCAAAGGGCATTGCTACGTTCACCAACAGTTTGACGTGGCCCAGATTGAGCTGTTGAGAGAGGAGCATCCGAATGCTGTCATCATTGCCCACCCTGAATGTCCGTTGGAAGTTCAAGAGGCATCTGACATGGTCGGCTCCACAGGAATGATGGTGAAGACAGTTGCTGAATCGCCAGCCAAGGAGTTCATTCTCGCCACTGAGATCGGTCTGGTCGAGCAACTGCAAGCCGCGCACCCGGACAAGATAATCATCCCTGCGTACAACGGAGCGAGATGTCAGCAAATGAAGAAGAACAGTCTGGAGAAAATCGTGCGCGTGCTTGAGTATCTGCCAGAAGAAAACAAGATCACAGTGCCTGCGAAACTGGTCCCTCGTATTAGGAACGCCCTCGAAAAGATGAACAGTGTCACCACGAGTCCAGTGCTTGTGAAGCCGAAGCCCGAATCATGAAACACAGTGATCGGTGTTGACCAATTCAGAATAGAATCTATCTGATTTCTGTTGCCTACTGAGTATGTCTGATACGATTGCATGGCCTCGGGAATACTAGGTCCGTTTTCTCCTGAGACCCATTATCTTGAGTTCCGTCATTCCGGATAACGGGCTTACGTCCAAGTCCTGTAGAATGTTGTCTCTCAGGTCAAGTCTTGCGAGTTTTGTGCAGGCCAGGATTGGCGTGAGGTCCAGATTGCGCAGCTTATTCTTAGCGAGGTCTACTGTGCGCAGGGCCTTGCAGGATGACAGGGGTGAAAGGTTGAGCTCCTGAATTTGATTCCCTCCCAAATCGAGGTCCTCCAGCAACGTGCAAGCGGATAGTGGCCCGAGGTCGATTGACTTCAGTTGATTGTCAGAGAGTTGAACGGACTTCAGACTGGCGCATTTCGCTAGTGGTGAGAGGTCCACTTTCTGTAACGTGTTCCTAGAGACATCGATTGTGTCCAAGGATTCGCACTGGCTGAGAGGGGCGAGTTCAAGGGATTGCAGAATGTTATCCGACAACTCCAACACCTCGAGTTTCGGGCATGAGGAGAGAGGGCCAAGTTCTACGGTCTGCAGTCTATTGCCGCCAAGAAAGAGCCGTTCTATCTTTCTGCATGAAGCCAACGGTGTCAAGTCAATGTTACGCAATGCATTCGAAGAGAGATCAACCGTGTGAATTCTGGAGCAAGAAGACAACGGTGCCAAGTCAATCGAAGCGACGCCAATTCCATCGACGTGGAGGGCAGTTCTATCGGTTTCGAAGCTGACTGCATTCTTGAGTCCGTCTTTAGTTTCGTAAGTTATGCTAATCAATGGCATGTTTGGTACGCTCCGGCCCGATGAAGGCGAAGCTGACGGCCTACTTGGCGCATATGGACTTGACGCATAGGCCATACGGAGATTGGCAGAAGAAGGAGCTTCTTCAATCAGGCAGGGCTTAGGGTCCTGAGCAAAGGTGGGACCTGAGATAGCTGCTTAACCACTGGTCCGGCATGACCCGCCTTTCTGAAGTCTTGTCGGGTGAACATCCTCTCCATGGCTATGAACTTGCAGTAGCCCCGGGACCTCTCATAGTCCTTCAAAGAGTCTCCCACAAAGACAACTTCATCGAGAGGTATACCGTACTTCGTTTTTACATGATTGAAGTGGTGCGCGCCCTTTTCAAAGCCTGGCCTGTAACCAAGTATCTCAACGAAGACGCCGGCAAGACCCTTCGTTCTGAAGTACTCCTCTATTGTTGACTGGAATGTTGAAGAGGATACGAACACGTCTATTCCCATGCCCTTGATTCTTTTGAGGGTGGACTCGGTGTCGGGGAATAGCTCTTGGTCGAATATGCAATCGATTTTGAGCTTCTCGAACTCAGATATTGCGGCCTCGTTGCGCTCATCATTCGGGAAGTTCAGCTTAATCTGTTGTTCATAGGGCAGTCCAGTTGTGGACCGATACTGGTTGGTCGCTTCTTCAAGGGATACGGGATAGTGCTCCATCATGACTTGAACACCAATCCGTTCCAGGAAAGGCATGCTGTCGGCTAGTGTACCGTCAAAGTCGAAAATGACGGCCCGACACGGAATCTTCTGTGCCATTGCCTCCAGACTCTCCCAACATGAGAATGTTCGTGGTTTTAGACAGTTGCGGTGTCGCCCTCCGGCATCAGTCGCAGTACATATTGGCTTCGGTGGCAGGTTGGCTGACTCGTGGTATTTGTCACCGACAAGGCTTTTTGAGAATAATCAGTTCCTATGTTACAGGACAGAGTCCGCAATTTCCGACAAAGTGTGGTGAGAGGAGAGATGAACGATAGCGACGCGACTGGTCAGTCTGCCCGCAAACCCGAACCTATTGATGTGGGGTCACTCTTCAGAGGAACTGCGGCTATTGCCCTGGTTGTAGAAATAGTGTCTGCAATTGCAATGCTGGGTTCCCTTGTCGCGTACTACATTAGTCATTCCGGGCTCATCAATCTGATCGAAGTAGATATCGCCGTGTTCCTCTTGCTGTTGGGCTCTATGGTCACATTATTCATTTTCTTGGCGGCAATTGGTTTCTTCGTAAGAGTCAACCGCCGCCTAGGCCGGGCAGTAATGGGCGACGGGATTGATTCAGTAGACCTCAGGAAGCGTCGAGTCAAGACGGTCATAGTGATCTACGGGCTTGCTATCGGGCTTCTCCTAATCATAGGCATGTATGGCTACTGGCTCGTATACAAATACTATTTCGCAGCGCTTGCGATGACTTCTCTGAGTTTCTTCGCTTTTGTGATTTCACTTGGAGGATTCATTCTGGCATTTCTTGCTCTGCTTGTTGTCACGGCACTCGGAAGAACAGCTACTTCCATCATAAGAGCCGTCTTGGCAGAAGAAACCTAGTGCGATTGTCACGCGGGACTGTTGGCTTGTGTGCGTCTGTGAGCGAGCTATGGAAGGCCTCTTAGTAGCGTTGTTCTGGCAGCTCCTGCACCTTGAGTATGCTGTCAATCTTGACAAACTCGTCGGGATCCTTGTCCTTTCGGTGCCGAAGAGCCACGATTCCCTTCCCCACGAATGCAACTTGCCCTTCTGCGATGATGCACATCTGGTTGCCATAGAGTCTCAGGTTCACGCCTGTCTTTGCGGCCTGGAGTAATACCATCTCAAATGTGAGGTCCTTCTGCGCCTCAGATGCTTTCGACATATGAATACATTGGCGCGAGCGAGAATAAGGATTGGCCTCAACGGTTCTGAAGCACGTCTCGGACCAGCTCGCATTCATCGGAGCGACTAGGTGGAGGAGAACAATCGCGGAAAAAAGAGAGAGGCTCCAGAGGCGTGGATGTCTAATCCAACCTCTGGAACGTAATCGCCTAAATGATGTGAAGCTGCTTGCCGACTTTTTCGTAGGCTGCGAGTGCTTGGTCAAGCTGGGGCTTGGTAAGACCGGAGTTCATCATGTTCCGGATTCTAGCTTTGTCACGAGGGACCATTGGGAACACAATTGGAAGTGCCAAGATGCCTTCTTTGTAAAGACCGGCACTCAGGTCAACTGCCTTTGCGCTATCGCCCACCATGGCAGGAACGATTGGCGTCTGGCTGTTGCCAATGTTGTAGCCCATCTTTGTAAGACGCTTGACGAAATACTCACGATTCTCCCAGAGCGTCTTCACCCATTTCTCTTCAGTCTCAAGCACGTCAATTGCAGCAATGCACGATGCGGCTGTGGCCGGCGGGTGTGATGCGCTCAGAAGCCAAGACCGGCTCTTGTTCAACGCATAATTCACCATGTCCCTACTGCCAGATACATGGCCGCCCATTACACCGAATGCCTTGCTGAATGTGCCCATTTCAAACTGGACATCCTTGTGTGTGAGGTTGAAGTGGGAGACTATTCCACGCCCGCCCTTCCCGAGGACGGCTTCGCCATGGGCATCATCAACGTAAATCATGGCACCGTGAGGTTGCCCGGCTTTCACAATCTTGTCCAATGGTGCGATGTCGCCATCCATGCTGAACACACCATCGGTGATAATCAGTATCCTCCTTGGATTCTCCTTCTCAACGTCAGTCAGAACTCGTTCGAGGTCAGCCACGTCGCGGTGCTTGTAGACAAAGCGCTTGGCCTTCGTTAGTCTGACTCCATCAATTATGCTTCCGTGGTTCAACTCATCAGAGACGATTACGTCTCCTTCATCAACCAGTGTGGGAATGAGACCCTCGTTTGCAGTGAACCCTGCACTGTAGGTCAGGGATGCCTCTGCACCCTTGAACTTCGCTAGGCGCCTTTCGAGCTCCAAGTGAAGATCCATCGTCCCGGCAATAGCTCTGACGGAGCCTGATCCAACACCGTGGGTCTGTATCGCTTTGATGGCCGCCTCCTTGAGCTTCGGGTGATTGCTCAAGTTGAGGTAGTTGTTGCTGCAGAGCATGATGACATCGACACCATCGACTTTCGACTTTGGTGCAGAAGGTCCTTGCAGCTCTCTGATTTTCCAATCCAAATGATCTTGCACGAGTTTGTCGTATTCTTGCTTCATCCAACCAGTCGGGTCCCGACCCATTCAAGTCACCCCTGTCCTTCGGCGTCTCTTGTGACGCCTAGCATGTTTGGACTGTCGGCGGCTGGTTTCGTTCGGTATTTCAAGCCTTCGCTATGCCCGATTGCGGTCATGCCGTCAGATGTGCACGATTCTAAGGTCTGGGACCTCGGGGAGCCTTGACACCCACGCCCGAAACGTGAACGTCTTTCCACTCACCTGTTGTCTTGAGGTACTCCGCTTTCTCAGCGGCGTCGTGCAGTTCCTCCAGAACGAGAACGCATTCTCCTTTCTCGTTGCGAACCGGATAGATATACTCGTACAGCATCCGGCCGAGGTAGTTTACCCACCCTTCATAGTACTTGAGAGCGCCGGACCTAATCTCGGTAAGCATCTTTTTGACAGCGGGCTCCGACACTTCAGCATGGCATCTGTATATTGATGTCCCTATTCTGCTGGCTGGGTCCTGTTTCAACATCTCACCGGCAACGCGATTGAAGAGTACAATCTTGTCGTCATTGTCAACGAGCACAATGCCAATGTGCAGCGTATCGATGGTTTGCTTGAGAACGTCAATAGTGAGCTTCATTTGTGGCCACCATAAGAGACTGTTCTACTCACGTGGCAACTCATTACATAATCATGCTGGTATGGGTGATGCTCTTGCTTGAGCAGTCAGAACCTGATCCCCACAATTGGGGCCAATTTCGCGATTGGGCCTCTCACTAGTTGGCCTGCAGCGTATCCCGTGGGTTATACTAATTTCATAATCCGAATGGTTCTCCGTATTATTGCAGAGTGCTGGAGGATTACACCCATTGCTAGAGGAAAACTCGGTCAAGTTGGAAGGACCACTCGAGACGGACAATTATCTTGACATCTTGAGAGAAGACCCGCCCATGAAGCGATACGTCTGTCGAGGCGATACGCGAGATTCCGTGGACATCCCGGCGCCACACGAAGCCGCGGACAGAGCAATCATGCGGGCGATACGATTCACCATCAGTGACAAGATGCCTCGGTTCCAGCCCGTTCTTGCCGGGGCGGGCATGGGAAAGACTCACCTGTTCTGGGTCATCAAGGACCGCGAAGAGACCTACTTCGCGAACAGCAAGTACCTCGCAGTGTATGTTCCCTCACCTCCTGCACCTGTCCGAGTGCCGCTTCACCTTCATGCTTGCATCGTTGATGAGGCTGGGGAGTCACTATTTGATGAAGCAGTGGACATGCTGGTTGCGAAGTTTGGAGGAGTAAAGGGCGTTACCCATGAATTGTACGACATCAACTACGCATTGGACCGGCTCTCAGGCGAATACCCTGGCATATCCTCCGATGTCGTGACGGCTCTGCTTCGATATCGTCTCGATGCTCAAAACCGTGGCCTGGCTCGTCGTTGGCTATTTGGTGATGCACTGAGCGAGGAAGAAATCGCGAGGCTTGGAGTGAGGACGGTTCTCGAAGATGACGACGTGACGCTCGCCACACTCAAGCTTCTGGCCGAAGGCTCCGAGCGGCCCATAGTACTGTTTGTCGACGAAATGGAGGCTCCCTACAACACACACGGGGAGCAAGGCGAGCGGCATTTTTTGGAGGTACTGAAACGCATCTATAACGAGTTCAAGAACGTGGTCATCGTTGCCTCGTGCCTAAGCGACATCTGGGAACGGGTGTACAATCTTGCAGACCCTCCAATGAGGTCAAGAATGGAATGCCCGGTTCAACTGAGGCACTTCAGCAAGGAAGACTTCACTCTCTACATAGCGGCGACAATGAGCGAATACTGGAGGGCCCAGAACGTGGATGCTCCACCCGATCCGCTTTTTCCGTTCTCTCAGTCGGATGTGGATGAGGCCTTTGTTTCTTCACGCGGTATTCCTCGCGAGGCAATAAGGAATCTAATGTCGATTCTTGAGACAACCCTTTCTTCCAAGGAGACCGAAATTGAGCCGCAGGCGGACCGCATTGTGAAGCTTACTTCCGCTGTTGTAGTGGGAGCTGTGGTTGAAGCTCTGACAATTGCTGGCAAGGGCTCCGGAGTGAGCGTAAGGCTGCATGTGATGAAGGCTGGCTCGGAGAAGCAGGCGACTGTTGTCATCGCCCTGCGGAAGGCTGACCGGGAGCAACGCCTATGCATCGATATTCCGAATGTGAAAGACTGGGACAGGAGTGGAGGTGTTGCAGCTTTCTACTCCGTCAAACGCTTGAAGGACGTGCTCGATGCAGGAGAGGCCGATGTTGCACTTATTTCAATCCCACACGGAGACCAAAGGAGCGAAGTTCGAGCCCGCCATTGCAGAGATGGGAAGCAGACTATTGACTCTGAGACTCGATGCTCAGTCAGCAACCGAGCTAGTGGAAAATACCAATGCCCGCAAGCTCGACACAGAACAACACGACCTCTTTGAGAAATACCTCTCTCAGATATTCGGATGATAGGGCAAACGAAATGTGGTTGCTATAGGATTCCGTTCTTTTGTAGGACGTTAGCTTTGTCCAGGTTTCGTTGGTTGTGATTCGGCTACTGTGTCTTCTTTCTTCTTGCAGGCAGCTTCGGGCACGAAGAGAATAGCTAGGAATACCGCGACAATGAGAAGCAAACCCAGTGGTGTTCTCAGAAACAAGCTCACGTTTCCGAGCTGTGGTACGACGAATATCACGACACCCACGATTTCGCTGTAGGTACGAGTACCCGGATCTGCGGATGGGTTGTG
Source organism: Candidatus Thorarchaeota archaeon (assembly GCA_963726195.1). GTDB lineage: Archaea > Asgardarchaeota > Thorarchaeia > Thorarchaeales > Thorarchaeaceae > OWC5. The sequence goes on along the minus strand of CAVSBO010000017.1, from coordinate 48,056 downwards.
GTCACCCTTGGTTGCATAGTAATAGGTGCCGTTGATGACGTCTATGGATACCACTCGGTGGATAATCGCTGTGCCGGGCATGTATGTAGTGTCCTGATATACGACAATGTCACCTAGGTGAATTTGGTCTGGAGCTCTTGCTTGTATGACCGCAAGGTCACCTCTATACAAAGTGGGTTCCATTGACTCGCTGGTGACCACGACAAGTGGGCTCGTCGTTCCCATGGCAAGCATGAACAACCCATATCCCCCAAACGTGGCGCCAACCACGAGAATCATCAAGAAACCGGTCTTGACAAGATCCGAACGTTGATTCCACTTCAGAGCGCTCTTCGGATTCGCTCCATGCCATGACACTCCAATGCGCTCGATAAGAGCGAGCTAATAAGCGTGACGCAGGACGGCGAGGGGAGCAGCTTTAAACTGCTTGTCCCCATTCCTGTCAGTACCGAGGCTCTATTCAATGAGCAGTGTTTGGACACGTGCATGGGACAAGACCCCCAAGATAGATTGCGGTCTCTGTGGCTATGTCAGATGCGCATGCTTTGCACGGGCTGCCGTAGTGGGTGACTGCGCCCGCGATCTATGTCCACTTCTTTCTCTCCCTGAATACTCTAGCCAGAAGACTGAGTTTGAGTTGCTTGCCAGCCGCGGTGCTCAGGGATTCTCGAAGCCCGCGCCCGAGATGCCCAAGGGCGGAGTGCTCCTGACTTCACCATGTAAGGACCGGGTTGACCGAGTGATGGCTGAACTCCGAGTCTACAATGGTGTGAAGGAAGGAGAACTCGTGCGGTTCACGCTCTTCGACCCAGTGATTCTCTGTGATATGCTCGAATGCCTTTCTTCCAAGTTTGAAATCCTGAAATGTAGCAGGGACTTGGGCTATGCGCGCGCAGACACTGGTGAAACGAGCATTACGCTATTGCAAGACGGCAGAATCAACATGAGACGTATGAATGACTTGGGTCATGTCAAGCGTCTGTTCGCGATGATTGAGAGCGCAATCATGCCTTCCGTCATATGCAATTGCTGCGGCATGGACCTCTTATCGATACTAGCTGATGGTTCGAAAGACGTGAAACATGAACACACGGTCTTCAAAGCGGGAAGCAGTTTGACTCTGAATACAGAGCAGCTATCGGTTGCGCTTGGGCGAAATACAATCCAATCCTACGGAGGACAGCAAATTGACGAGGTTGTCCATAAGTTGGACGGCGTGTTTGATTTGTTGAAGTCTGAGGTTGACAGGGTCCTCAAGAATACGCCCGCGAAGCAGGGCAGTCGGCCGGACATGAAGAACGCGAGATCAATGCTTGTGAATTTGGCTAACGATGATAGAATGCGGGGCCGCGAATCGCTTGTATTCGGAGCTCATGCCATACTCTGGCTGGTCGAGGATGGTCTCAGGGGATTGTCTCAGGTAGAGCATGGGCTGCAACAGAGGTCAGGAGCAGAGCTCAGTGAGCTTCGGAAACTACTGCTCTTAGCGGCCAAAGGGGTAATGCCGCCCTATGATCGGGATGTGGTAAAGACCGGAATGCTCACGGGCTATGCTCACGTGAGACGCGTCGACCGGGCGATGAAAGCTTTCAATAGATGGACTTCTGCGTAGGAACCTCAATGGCCATATCGTCTCGACGCCTCAGCCATAATGGCCAAGACCTGAGCAGCATCGAGCAGCTTGTCGGGTTCCCACTTCTGGACTTCACTGACTTTGACGCCTAAGTCTCTTGTCAGGAACTCTGTTAGGATTCTCAGCTTCTTTGCCTCGGAGTCAGCGGCCTTGCTCGCATCCTTTGCGGTGGGAAAACCAGATGGCGGAACCTCAACAGTGCTCATTACGTACCAAGTAGGATTCGCACCCTTTGCTCCGGCAACCTTCACGGCGACCAGTTCGCCTGGCAACAGGTCGACGTCTTCTCTGAAAACGATGGCATCACCGACCTCTATGTCGTCGGCAACAGGTCTCTTTTCCCCAGTGCGCTTGATTAGCGACTCTGTGAACTCGAAGAGTGCCCTGCGTGCACCTTTCCGTAGGAGCTCAACAGATGTCTGTATCACTATTCCTTCCCGCAGGTCCTGTGGTCTGCCGCCAGTCCGCTTCGCCATGTGACCTCACGAGTCGCTCATTCAAGCCTCTCATTAAAGCTTTGGTCACGAGAGATGACATAGGTTCGCCTGCGGACGAGCGTCGATTTTGAGTAGAGTGGGTCGAATTCCATGGCACGAACCTTATGAGAACCGCAGCTGTCAGTCCACAGCAGTTCGGAAGCGGTGAAAGAGTGCTCGTGATTACCAATGTCAAAGCCTCGGGTATCTGGTCGGTCTGATGTTCTGGCACGGAAAGCAATGGTCGCTTCATCTCAACCCCTTGCCACTCAGGCCGGGATTAGCATATTGAGAAACGGTGGTAATGCTATTGATGCTGCAGTTGCGACCGCAGCAGTACTCGATGTTGTAGAACCGTTCAGCACAGGATGTGGCGGTGATGCATTTGTACTGCTTCACCTGCCTGGCCGCGATGCTCCTCTCGGTTTCAATGGTTCGGGCAGAGCCGGGTCTCTTGTTAGCCTGAATCAACTGATTAGCCGGGGCTGGACCAGTATGCCAACCAGAGGAGGAGCACCTGTCACAGTACCGGGTGCCATGCATCTTTGGTACACACTCATCAGACAACATGGCCAGCTTGAATTCAAGGATGTGCTGGCACCTGCAATTCAATACGCACGCGAGGGTTTTCCTGTCTCCCTAGGGATCTCCGCCGTCTGGAAGGATGCGGTCTTCTACTTGAGGAACAAGGAAGCACTGGCCACTTTCGCAGTCAACGGAGCAGGACCGGAGACCGGGCAGGTCATGCGTAATACCGATCTCGCGAAGACTTTCGAGACCGTGGGAAGAGAGGGAATCGAATCGTTCTATGCGGGAGAGATTGCCGAGGCAATTGCTGAGACAATACAGTCGAATGGCGGGTTCGTCTCGGTGGATGACATGAAGAGACACGCAACAAGAGAAACTACGCCGGTCAGGAGCTCGTACCGTGGGGTCCGGGTCTTTGAACACCCTCCCAATAGCCAAGGATTTGCAGCACAGCTCATGCTCAACATCATGGCGGGATTCGAAATGTCTGAGTTCACGCCGCTCGATGCCGAGCGCTATCACATAATGATTGAGGCCAAGAAGCTTGCCTATGCGGACTTGGAGCTGCACAATGCTGACCCGGATTTCTATCGAGTTCCAATAGACAAGCTCCTGTCAGTTGATTATGCAAGGAAACGGGCTGGGATTATTGACTTGAAGAAAGCCATGGATATTCCAGAGTCGGGCATCAACAAAGTGTCAGATACGGTCTATCTCGCGACTGCTGATGGAGAGGGTCGGGCAGTGTCCTTGATAAACAGCCTCTACATGTCATTCGGAAGTGGTCTCGTCGTGCCAGGTTGGGGAATCAAACTTCAGAACAGAGGTGCCCTGTTCTCTATGGACCAATCTCACCCGAACTGCTACTGGCCAGGCAAGCTGCCATTTCACACTCTATGTCCTGGAGCCATTTACGACGATGATGGTCTGCTAGGAGTCTTCGGAATCATGGGCGGCGATCATCAGGCCGAAGCTCATGCCCAATTTGTCAGCAACATTGTCGACTGCCACATGTCTTCCCAACAAGCAATTGACCATCCCAGGTTTCATCACAATCAACACTCCAACACTGTCGGGTTTGAAGCTGGAATTACTGCTGCTGCCTTGAAGGATTTGAAGAAAAGAGGACACGATATAGTTCAGGCTTCAGCATCAGAATTCGGGGGAGGCCAAGCCATACTTAGATTCGGTGATGTGTGGGTTGGCGGCTCGGACCACAGGAAGGACGGACAAGCATCAGGGTACTAGAGGTCTGTTTTGGACACCCGCTCTGCCAGATGGCTTCCTAGGAATCTCTCTCCACAATCCTTTGAGGGTCATCGCTTCTCAACTTTCGCCTTCTCGAGATACTCGCTGCTCTTGATACGGCATTCATCCGACATGTCGCGATCGTCGAGATTCAGGTAGACCTCAGACATCAGATCGTATACTCTCGCCAGTCCCGCATAGTTTCCGATACTGGTGAGGACTGTACCAGCGTTCTGGAGCACTGTGATGGCCTGCGTGTAAAGACTTTTCGCATTGAGTATGTGCCCTCTCACAAGGAGGGTCCATCCGACAACTTGCTGCAAATCGCTACTGTCGCTATCGAGCCAAGTCGTAAGTATCTGTGCAAATTGCTCCTCCGCCCCTGCGATGTCTTGGGCATTAAGGAGACGACCCCCGAGCGCGAGTTGTGACCTCGCAATCTGGACAGTGTCTTCTGACTCCCTTGCAAGTCTGAGAAACTCTCTAGCTCTTTCGACAGAGCCTTTGTCATCTCCGAGCGCAACGAGAGCATCGTCAATTCGCAATAGGCAAAATGAAAGGACCCGTTTCCTCTGCTTCTCTTGCTGAGGTTCCAAGTTCTTCAAGGACTCGAGCATCGTCTTTGCTTTCTGATGGGCCTTCAACGCCTTTCGTGTATCCTGTTCGGCGAGATCGTCCCACACAGCGGTTTCGATGATTGTCTCGGCCTGCTTTATTGTGTCCATGGGTGCCTTCAATTGTCTTCACAGAGCCGCCGGTATCGCCGTCTCTTAGTCTTTCTGTACGATGTGAGGGATTCAGTCACCTGAGACCAGAATCTCTCCCTGTCTGTGGCTATTGGCCTGCCCTACACCCCCGGATTGCGACATGCATCATTCCTTAAGCTTATATAGATATCACAAACGATATCGCTAACGATATCACAAACGATATCCACAACAAACAAGGAACCAGAACGAGATGCTGCCATTCATGGAACAAAGACTTGACGAGGTCCTTTCACTTTTCAGGGCGAAAGGAGTCTACTGGTCCTGACAAAGCCCTGACTCCGGAGGAGTTGGGTTTGCCCGCAGGCGTGAGATTCTTTCTTCACTCTCCAATGGGCCTTGATTTGCCATTCATTGAAGTTGACGGCAAGTTCTACCTTTCAGAAGAAAAGGTTCCGAAGCTACGCGACATGATGTCAGCTGGCCTCCCACTTGTGCCCCAGTGGGTGAGACATACAGCACGTGTGCCACGCGGATATCTGCGGTACCAGGTGCTGATGCTCCTCAAGGAGCAAGAGTTGTCGGGGTCAGACATCGCATCTCGCATGGAGCAGGAAACCAAAGGACGCTGGCGACCAAGCCCCGGTTCGCTATACCCACTACTCAAGGACTTGGAAGACCGAGGTTTCGCAGAAGAACTTCCCTCAACAGGTGGTACTAAGAAATACCGCCTGACGGATCTGGGCCAGACCTTCCTGAATGAAGAGACTCAAATCGCCTCACAGATGCGAGAGAGACTCGAATCTGGTGTGCTTCGTTTCCCGCCTTTCTTCAATCTTCCTGATCAATTGCGTTTTCTCCCAGAGGCGGGCCGACGTATCCTAGATTCGCTTTTCGTGCTAGTGGCAGAATTGAGCGGAAATCCCGACCAAGCCAAAGCGACTGAGCTTGAGAAACTGTTGAAGTCCACGGCCGACAAGCTCGATCGACTCGCGCAGCGACATGACAAGTAACATCTCGTTCTCGTTCCCAAAGTGGAGGTACGTTGATTTTGAAAACAGTACTAGAATTGGAAAACCTGACGAAGACCTACATGATGGGCTCAGTTCCGGTTGAGGCTTTGAGAGGAGTAAGCTTCGCGGTGACGGAAGGCGAGCTTGTCTCAGTCTTGGGTCCGTCAGGAAGCGGTAAATCAACACTGCTCAACATGATTGGCGCACTAGATCGCCCGACAGGCGGCACAATCTTCGTTGACGGTGTTGATGTCTCGAAGCTCTCCGATAACAAGCTCGCAGAAGTGCGGAGAAACGTGGGCTTCGTGTTTCAGTTTTTCAACCTGATCCCAAGGTTGAATGCAAAAGCCAACGTGGAACTCCCGCTCGCCATAGCCGGAGTCTCCCGGAAAGAAAGGAAGGTTCGTGCTGAGAACGCGCTCGAGAGCGTTGGTCTTGGAGACAGAATGACCCACAAATCTGCAGAGCTAGCGGCGGTGAACGCCAAAGAGTTGCAGTTGCGAGAGCACTCGTGACAGAACCCTCGTTCTTGCTGATGGATGAACCAACTGGAAACTTGGACAGCAAGACAGCTCAGGAAATGATGGACCTTGTTGCAAAGCTCAACAACGAGAAGCAGGTGACGGTTATTACAGTGACACATGACTCTGAAGTCGCAGGACGGACGCGCCGCATATTGAGAATGAGGGATGGCACGATCGTTTCCGATGAGGTGAACTAAGTGAAGACGCGCGACACATTCTCATATGCCTTCGGCGCGATACGGCTTCGAAAACTCAGGGCCGGACTGACTACTTTGGGAATCGTCATTGGCATAGCTGCCATCGTGGCGTTGATGTCTTTCACACAAGGCTTTCAGGTGGCACTTAACTCTCAGTTTGAGAAGGGCTTTGCCACAGACACGCTGTTAGTCTCTACTCGGTCAGGAGGACTAGCGGGTCTCTTTGGTGGCGGTTCCTCCAGCGACTTTTCGCTGTATACGAACGACACTACGCTCATTGACAACCTAACCTCTGTACAGACATCGGCAGCAACGATCACGAAGGGGTGCAGTGTCGTGAAGGGTAACTGGACGACTACGCTTAGTGTCACGGGAATCAACTTTACGACATACAAGAGCATTTACTCAACATTCTCTGCAGAGTATGGTCAGATACCAGACAAGCCGAGCAACGATTCCGTCGTCGTCGGATACTCACTTCATGATCCCTACAAGAATGGCACCATTCTGCTAAATGTCGGAGATGCTGTTGTCCTGTCTTACAACGTCAGAAACGGGACGAAGTTGGTTCAACTCAACCGGACGATGGAAGTCGTGGGAATACTCGGAGAGATTGGCGGATTCGGAATGGGTCCTATGGACAGCGGGGTATACATCCCGATTGACACGGCAAGTGATTTCTTTACCACCAGTGTGGCTAACCAGATAATCGTCAAGCTGACAGGCAGTGACTCATCCACCATAGACGCAGTCACGAAGGAAATAGAGACACTCTACAGCAACGAGGTCAGCGTGACTTCGCCCACCGCACTGCTTTCCACCATCTCAAGCATCCTGGGGCTTGTGAGCGTTCTGTTAGGGGGCATCGCGGGCATATCTCTGCTTGTTGCTGGGATAGGTATCATGAACATCATGATAGTGTCTCTGATGGAGAGAACTCGTGAGATAGGAATCTTGAAAGCGCTGGGGGCGAAAGGCCGAACCGTTATGGCAATCTTCCTAGGAGAGTCTCTCATTGTGGGAATTATTGGTGCAACTGTCGGCATAGCGCTTGGCAGTCTCATTGCCAACCTCATTTCAATAGGCCTTGCCGGAGGTGGAGGGTTCTCGAGCTTTGGTGGTAACACGTTCGGGGGCTCGTCAGCTGCTTCGGCATTCTCGGCTATCAAGCCAGTGTTGACGCCCTATCTGATCATGATGTCTCTCACGTTTGGCATTGTTGTCAGCGTCGTGTTTGGTCTCTATCCGGCTTGGCGTGCATCAAGACTCATGCCGGTCGATGCGCTCAGATATGAGTAATCGTATGTGTACCCGCATGCAGACAGCGTGCGGGTCGCACCTCTTTTTTTGTTCGCAATGAGGTAGTTCCAGATTATCAAATCTGTCTTTGAAAACCCATTTTTCCCGTAATGGAGGCGTCAACATAGGATTATGACGGGAAAAAGAGTCATCATTGAGGTCCTTCGATTCGTTTTGCCGTTTTGGAGGTTTAAAGATAACCTACTGTTCCCAACAAGCAATATGGCTCTTTATGCTGATTGTTCGAAAGGGTAATAGATACCCGCAGAGAGTATCCAAACATGAAGGCGGGCGTGCTGCGGATGTAAGCATCCGTGGGCTAAGCCTGCAGCCGGGTGGTGTGCACAAAGCCGCCCGCCTGTTGTCGATTCGAGGTTGGCACGAATGTCGGTCAATTCTAAATCCCAAAAACCAAGCTTGGACGTAGGAAGGGCTGCTGCTGTGATAGCATTCGCAGACTCAAGTCCTTTTGAGACGGCGACCACAGTGGCAATCAGGGCCTTGGCCTTGCGAGCACAAAAGATGCAGGAGGATTCCTCCTGCCAGAAGTCGGTTTCCAATGGGGACAACCAGTCGAGTCTTTCATCGACGGTGACAGATTGAATCTTGTCCGAGGAAGTGACTTACGAATGAGTACTGATGTTAATCAGCTCCTTCCAAGCGCAGATGCTGAACTGCGTGAGTGTGTCGATAGAATCTTTGCAGACCAGATTCGTATCGTGGAGTCTACTCCCAAGGATGGGTGGGCCTGGCTGAAGCTCGCCAGCTTGGCCCTCAGAACTGGACCCAAGGGGGAAATCGTAGATGCGTTCGAGGCTGTCGTGTCGGAAGTGGGTGACTGTTACCTAGGATGGTTTTTGCTCGGCAACCTGATGGGGAGGCTCCAAATGTGGCGCAAGGCGGAAGCAGCGTACAGACGGGCAATAAAGCTCGAGAGAGATGACGCAGCCCTCTGGACAAATCTCGGAGGCGTCTTCAAGACGCAAGGAAGGTACCATGCTGCAGTGAGGGCTCTTCTCAGGGCAGTCGAACTTGATCCTGAACACACAGACGCTTGGCTCGATTTGGCATCGGTCTATTCAGAACTCGGAGATGGCATTCAGTGCAGAGCCGCTCTAGAACGAGCTTACAATACCGACCCGTTGAGTGTTTCAGAGTACATCAACGCCTTGGAGAGCAGCTCCAAAGAGAATCCAACATGAATCGTTCTCTTGAGAGGCTTCAGTATTTCTTGCCAACAGCTGAGAGTTGGCCAGCGATTCATCTTCTGGAGAGAAAGGTCCGCGCTAGTACTCCGAGATACATAAAGACGACAATTACGGAAACACAAAGAGAGCCTGCGTACGAGAGGTTCAATCCAAGCCAATACGCGTTGGGAATCAATCCCCTGCCAACCCCAAACACGAACGCAATCGGCACAAACATTCCTAAGAGTGTCGTTCCGATGAGTCCCATTCGGTACACGTGACACTCATTAGCACGTACGAGTATCTCCGTGCCTACGAGAGCAATGGCCAGTCCCAGTACTACTGCGATTAGATAGAACATGACTGCATCTTCCGTAGCGAGTGTCGATTTCAGAACAGGGGCTGCTGCAATCGCTGTCGCCATGAAGATGAAGAAGAATCCATAGATTGTCGTCAGACTTCCTAGTGGGTCGCATCTGCTTGCGTCCAAACATACACCCCGCGTGATATCTTGCCGGGCTGCCAATCTCGATGATTGATATGGCAATGACCGGCTCAATTGGTTGCACGACTGGCCTGTCACATAAAGAGCTTTTGTGCCGTTCGTGTGTATCGCTTTGGAACAATGAGCTGGTTTATATCGAACCAGAACTCGATATAGTATTGTGGTCGGTTGGTCTGCAGGGCTAGTTTTCGTTACATGCCCTCATTTACGAAACTCCCCCCTCCTACCACGATTTACCCTGCAGGCTCCGGCCACACCTTTCATTGTGCGCTCGATGTAAGAGTGAATGCACGCCGTTACTCGCGATACTATTCGGGGAGTTGTGTCAGTATTCCTTCTGGTCGTCGCCTCTGGCCGAATTGAGGGCTCACAGGGAGTCTAAAAGTGGATTTGCTGATATTTCGCAGCGGTGGAAAAGAACGTGCAAGAGGAGGGCATTCGTCAAGAATCTGATGGTAACCGCGTCGGTTGCGTGGTTTTCTCCTTGCACTACCTGTGATCATCATGGCAAACCCGATCACAGGCTTGATGTCAGCACCAATCTGGGCTACCGTGTTGATTCTACTCATAGGAGCCATGGTGGAGAGTCTCGATCCGGAACGCCATCCGTTGATTGACTCTATGGCAGCCGCTGTCAACATAGGTGCTAGTGCGATGGAGTCAGAGACCACCTTTCTTCCAATTCAGCCGACTGAACCGGTGGATATTCTTCGGGGTGGCGAGTTTGTTGGCAACAGGTTGAAGTTCAAGGTTAAGGTACTGAACAGGTCCAAATACGTAGTTACGGATGTCACTGTCAGTCTGGTGAGTTACCCGCGCGACGCTCTGACACTTGAGGGGCCCCCAGTGAAGGTTATTGCGAAGATTGATCCTAGCGGTTTCGTAAGTCCCACTTTTGATTTCCTTCCAAGCAAAGACTGCATCAAAGGAGCCATCGTTGCCAGCGTATCCTATGTTGACGACGAAGGAAAGCCGCACCTCAGCTATGACTGAACCATTTTCCGTGAGGGCCGTCTGCGATCTTCTTATGCCTGAAGTCATCACACCCGACGAGTTTGAACTCAGACTATCAGACTTCAATCACGAAGAGATGACATTCAAGGTCCAGGACTGGACTCCTGAAGAGATGCGCTCAAAGACCCTGCAGGTGTTTGAGAAGTTGAATTTCTCTCATGTGACCAGCAGTCATACGACGTCTGATGAGCACGTCGAGCTAATCATCAATGGTTGGGCACGTGGAAAGTACACACAGAAGAATCTCGGCGTTGAGCTGACCATAACTGGCAAACCGGGAGTGAAGGGAGTTACGTGCACAGTGAGGATGTCAGGCGAGGATGAAGCAATGATAATGCCTGCGATTGACGAAATGTCTCAGAACCTGACCGCCTATCTCTGCCCTATGTGCGGTGGTGAATTGCCAGATCAGGCTGTGAGCTTGATTCGAGACGGAAAGCAGTGCAAGTGTCCCTTCTGTGGTGTTACAGTATGTAGATGAAGCCCGAAACACAATGAGCCTTACCCATCGCTACTGTCTAACCCTGTTTCTGATCGCGCACACAGGCTTTTCGAAGGATTCGAGTGCTCCGAAGAGGGTCCCGACAAAAGGTGATCGAGGTCAGTGTCCGACTGCCGACAAACAGGGTCTACCGGAAGTCGAAAGCAACCTTGACTTCATTTCCCTTGGCCTTTTGTTCGCTACACTTGAATGCGGACTTGAAATCATCAATCTTGAATTTGTGCGTAACGAGATCTCTGAATGCATCCTGATTCTCTTCCATGATGCTGAGTGCTAGTCCCATCGTCTCAGTCCTCTTTCCATTGATGTCCTCGATGCCGTGCATCATTGACCCTCTGATGGTGAGCTGCTTGTACACTTGCAGAGCCCAATCTGTCTTCTTCGTCGTCCCGAAGCCCATTCCAACAATCACTATCCTGCCATTGCTTCTTACCATATGCAAAGCGTCGTCCAAGCTTGAGTCAGTGCCCACTGCATCGAATATGACATCGGGACCGGCGTCACCATATAGGATCAGCCTGCCCCTCTTCGGTTTGAATAGCGCTCCACCCGTCTCCTTCGCTATTCCCTCGTAGAGGCGGTCTCGTGAACGCTCAGATATGACTTTGTCTGCACCAAGTTTCTTCGCAGCCTCTGCCTGAAACTTGTACTTGGCAATAGCGATTGTCGTGCATTTCGATCCCAGCGCGCGCAGGGAAGCCACCGCCATGAGACCGATGATGCCCCCTCCAATAACTACGACTCTGTCATTGTCATCAGGCAGGTTCCTAGCAACGGCATGCAAACTCACAGCAAGAGGCTCAGCTAGGACGGCAATCTCATCAGGCAGTGAGGGCGGAACCTTCGTAAATTGCTTGGCGAATCCAACGAAGTACTCGCTGAAGCCTCCTCCGCTAAAACCGCCAAAGTGCCCTCTGCCTCCGTATTCATTCTCGACGTCAGATCCATCACCTATCCCAGCGAGTGTGAGGCAGGTCTCATAGTGACCATTGCTGCAACTCGGGCACAGAGCAAAACCGTATGCCTCACAAGGAGCAACAGGCGAATGGGTGACTCTGTCGCCGACCTTGATATCAGTAACCTTGCTTCCGACCTCCACAACATCCGCCACTGCTTCATGACCGAACGGAAAGGGGTTCTCCCGTCTTGCAAGGATGCTTGCCGAGTATGGAAGATTGACATTGATCTGGTGCAGGTCCGATGTGCAAATACCTGCGATGCGGGTTTTGACCTTGATTTGAGTGGGATGCTCAATCTCCGGGACGGGCCAATCCTCTCGATACTTGATCATGGAGAGCTTGCGGCTGAGACCGGCTTTCTTCAGAATCACTTTGCGTATTCTGAGATTGTACATTATGCCCTTCAAGTCTGGCACCTCATTCTATGTCAGTAGGGACTCTCGTCTTGCCAGTTCACCAACGCTCTATTATACCTGAGCGCCGATGGAAAGGAATGCACATCTGGCTCGGAATCCTCAGCTATTCCCTAGCTGGCTGGGTTGAATGGCATGTCGCAGTTCTGACATCTAGCGCTGCCATCCTTGAGAACCTTCTCCTTGGGGTAGGAGTATATACCTCCACATGTGGGACACTTCACTCCCCTGAACGCGAGTTCGATGGGAATGATTTCACATTGCCAGCCATGCTTGAGCGCGAGCCCTTTTATGAGATCTCGGAACGTTGATTCAGCTGCGTCGTGGGACCCCCCAACTTATTCTGAGGAGTCCAGACCCACCGGCCAATGCCATGCACTGGACTTTGCAGACATTGGCAGTGATGTCGTGTTCCACGACGGCTACTACTGCCTGCTCTGACATGGTCCGAAGCACGAGTTCATCTCTCACGAAGACGGCGTTGACTTGATTCTGACTGCGCCAGATTCTCTTCAGCGCTGTCGAGTATCTCTCGGACAGTGAGTCAAGAAGCACATCGATGTCCAAACCACGAATGGTAGTCGCTATCATGCCGTGAGCCATCACGAAGCTTTTGCTCTTAAACGATATGTACGGGGTCGTTCATCAATAGAGCGTAGGAATGCGGTCCCGGAGTTGCAGGATCCATGGCAGTCCAGAAAGGAGCTGAACATACGTCCTCGTGGTCTTCGCAGGAGTCATACTCCCCAACCAAGTAACAACAAGTGACTCTCTGCAGTGACCCTAGAACGTGGCTTCGCGTTATATACTGAACCTGAGTGGCATTACTCGTGAAATAACATGGCACACGAAAGCAATACCCGAAACATGTCTGTGACGAAGAACAGAAAGCTGATCAAGTCGCAATCCACCGATGCACTCGCATACGCCTTTGCCACTGTCGTAAGGTGAATCTGATGGCCGAGACCAAGAATCTGAGCTCTGAGCGAAAGACAAACGTGAAGCGTCAGAGAATTTCAACCGAGGCCGTCGCGCTTACCTACTTCTCCAGATGAGAGCCCCGATGCGACCGTCTGCTCGTACTGAGGTCGGCCTGCGGGCTCTCACATCATTTTGACGTCTATCTCGTGGTCGCAGTCCGGGCAGGTCAAGGTTTTTGAAGTGGACCAACCGACTCGTTGAAGGTCCAGTGCGTTGCCGCAATGCGGGCAGTACACGGGAATCATGAAGAATCGTTTTTGGTGAGGAACCGAGAACTCAGGCAAACCGTCGGGAATCTGTCCTTGAGGTGAAGTCACTGTGCCATCACTCGTCAGGTACCGTGCCCTATTCACCATCCGCGAACCCGCGAACACCGCTATCCCTGCAAAACAAACAATCAATATCATCGAGAGAAAGCTTGGGATGAGAATCGGAAGGACATATTCAGCCACTCCGAAGCTTCCCATGACTATAATGACAGCCACCATAGGCAGAATCACAGTCAACGCGAAGGCGATGAATACGCCGACACCGATCGTTTTACTCATGCGCAATCAGCTTCTCTGTTTCTTCTTGAGGACATACAAGGAGTAGTGCGATTTCGCGAGGAAAAACACGCCGTGCTCTCTCCCCGAAACCGGACAGCTCACTCTTAGCTGGTGAATCCTCAGTTCCAGATTCATCCAAGGTAGGGTGATATATCGCGTAGGGCAGCGCAGAAGGGCAGTAGTCATCGACTTAATGACAGAGGTTGCAGATATGTCAGGTACGTCTGGCAAGGAAGAAAAGCGAGGCGGAAGCACGGTCTATAGGGCCTTCAGCCAAGACCTATTCAAGACCGGGATCCATCTCGATAAAATCGGGGTACATCAGGATGACCAATGGCGTTCTCAGAGCCGCCAGTTCAATAAGGATGCAGAGATCATTGGCAAGATAGAAGAAGCGAAGCTTGCGAAGGGTGCGAAAGAGCTGCCAAAAAAGGAGAAAGTAGGATTCATCGTAATTCGCGAGTCCACGTGGCGCGATGAACCCAATGATCTTAATCGCCGCATGGTCTTGAAGTTTTTCACTAACAACGGTGCCTGGCTAGCGACAATTGAGGAAATGGTCGCTCAGGAATATGCGGTAAGCTTTGGTTCCGAGGCGCCTCTCCTTGCATTCTCGGTAGTTACAAAGGAAAGTGAGATAGTTACATATGTCCTGCAGAGTCGACGAGGAGCCTTGGCAACAGAACACTACTCCTTCTACCTCGTCGGGCCGGACGGGAAGTTTGAAGTATTCAGGATTGAGGGAGCACGCATAGCCGTCGGTGATGATTTCAATGTCTTTCGTCTGACAGGAGAGACAATGGTTGCTAGAATCAACAGCAAGGTGATTGACATTGGCGGAGACTACGAGGTAACAATCAATGACGCCACACTTGCTGAGAACGAATGGTTCTGCAGGGTGCTCCAATGCTTTTCAGTCGCAATCAAGTATAGAGATGAGATTAAAGAGCGGCTTCAGAAGGGTCTCAAGTCTTGGATTCAAGGAAAGGCGCGACCTACGCAGCAAAGGTATGAGTTGAGCCTGCTCGCAAACCCGCGTCGGATTACACTTCAGGGCACGGAGTTTGAAGAAGTATAGTTCCAAATATGGCTGGGCCTATCACTATCCTTCAATTCTAGGACGTGATGGGCCCCTGAGCCATGTAGGTCTGCCATATCGGCTTGCTCTGACGGTGTCTAGCTGGACAGTCCTGACGTGGGCCTCTCGGCAATGACGTCTAGGAAGTAAGTAGTGTTCAGTTCACAGAGCGTCTCTTGGGCAGCGCTAAGTCTAGTGTTGTCTGCCTGTGCAAAGCTTAAATGCATGGAGGGCGGTGCTTCACTGAAAGGGAGGTAGCTGCTTGCCAGTTCCGTTCTTCTCAGGTCTCGGAGTCTTCTTCAAAACAAGACGATACATCGCCTATCTGATTGTGTTCGTGGCCACGACGTTTCTTGCCCTTTTCATGGCCGCCCTGATTGGCGGCTCGGTCGGAACTCCAGTGGAGATATTGCTTGTCAACTTCTTTGTGTACATAGGTGCAACGGGCGCGATATATTTCGGGATAGGGTCTTTCCTGTGTACGGTTGGCCTCGATTCACTTTGGATTACCAGAAGGGGTCGAGGGAGAGTAACTGAGCTAAAGGGACTAGCATGGATGGCTATTTCATTTGCTCTCGCTGTGTTCATATCCATTAGTCTCGGGCATTCTGCGCTTTACTTCTTCGCACTTTTCGGATGGCTTGGCTGGATCGCCTTTCAGGCATACCTGTCTGCAAGAGCCAGCCTGAGGGTGGCAACGATTGCGGAGCCAAAGAAGGGCGGAGTTGCCATCGGCCTTGGAAGTTTCATCTTATTGCTTATTGGTCTTGGCTTGCTCGGTGCCGAAGCACTTGCTGCAGTCTATCTCATTCCGCACAACTATTTCGGACTTGGGACTCTCATTTCCAGCATCTTTCCAAATGGTTTGCATAATCTTCAGATCTACCATCAAGGGCTCATCGTGGCCTATGCTGTGATGGCATTGTTCGGTGTCGTTTCGCTTTTGACATTCTTCCGATATGCGAGGAGAGGCTCAGCACTTAATGTTGCACTCCTCACTCTCTTCATTGCAGTGTATGCAGGCTATTTCCTGTTCAACGTGATTCGTCGCGAAGCGCCAGAACTCAGCGTAGAAGATGTGGCGATATCGCTCTTCTTCTTGGTCTATGCAATGAGCGGCATAGGTAGAACCGTAACTGAGTCAGTCGAAGAATCGCGCTCCCGACTCCGGGACCTTGGCCCTCTGCTGACATTCTTCATGGCGAGCGGATATTTCTTCGTAGACTCAATTCTCATGATTGCCGCAAACCCTGCATCGACAATCGCAACTTGGTTTGGCAGCAACCCTTGGGTAACGAATGCCGCTACAACCTATCTCTTCAAAGACATAGCCAAGCTCACAGTATTCCCGCTCGCGGCTATGTTCTCCTCGCTCTACTATCTCACGGGCCGACGTACGGAAAGGATTCTCGAACAGATGAAAGAAACTGGCGAGAGACCTGAGGCCGAGAAAGTGGACAAAGACATAGCAAAGAAAATGCCAGCTCCTGGTGAGGCATGGCCCAGTGAAAGGGCGCAGGGCATCAAGGAAGGCAAACAAGGCCATGATTTGTCTACTCCTTCGCCCGGCAGGCTGTCCTACGATGATTCCAAGCGACTAAAACCGGGAAAGCGGTTGGGCGAGGAAGAAGAAGAGGAAGAGAAAAAGTAGCAGGGTAACGTCGACCGGCTGCACGATGAAATCGTGGCCGATGTCAACTCGGCCAGGAATCGAGTGCGACCTATTTTGACCCTAAGTTGTTGCGACGAGGTGGATTCGCTTTCGTGGCGTCACTGGGGTCGGTGACGGAGAAACCAGAGCTGCTGCTTAGAGAAGAGCTGCAGTCATCATCAAGATGACGAACACCAAGGTCGCAATAGCGCAGTTGACACAAGCACCTTCTTGAATCTCTTTCTTGTCTTTCGGTGACAGTTTGTCGGACTCAACGACTTCTTCTTTCTTCTTGGGTGACATGTCGTATCCTCCACTCTGGGTAGCCGCAGGGCATGGAGTGTATTAAACTAAGCGTATTGCCGCTTGAGAAGGGCCCTAATGAGTTGAGATTGAATCATTGGGCTGCGCTTGAGCAGGAATCTCAAACTACTATTGTCCTCTCAAGCTCAATTTCATCCAAGATTGGAATCCCGTCATAACCCAGAAGGGGTAGCTCAGGCTTCAGCTTCCTAGACTCCTCGATCGCTCTGACGTGAATGGCCGCTATTCGAAAGCCCCTCCTCTGATAGAAATGCAGCGCGTTTGTATTGTCATTAGTTGTTATAAGCCACAGCCTAACGCATCTGCCGAGTTCTGCTTGGCTGGTGACCGCGTCAAGGAGGGCAGTTCCAATTCCAACATTCTGTACAAGGCTGTTCAAGGTAACAATCTCGCATTCCTTCTGTGATATTCTGTAGGTGAGTAGACCGCTTCTCCTTTTCTTGAAAAGCGCAACGAAGGCCGCTAACTGAGACGCATCGCAGAGGCGTCCCCGCGACACTATTCTGGTCGATGCCCAGCTTGCGGCAAGAAGATCATTTACCCAATTCTGGTCTCCTGCTTCCTTCTCTCTTACCTCGATTCTGGTTCTTCCCGGCACAGCGAGTTCCTCACCGTTTACTGAGGGAATGTCTGAGCTCATGCTCAACTAGGCCCATGTCTTATGCTCATCGGTGTCCTATGGGCGTAGACAGGCGGTCTTTTTGTCCCAGTCCAATTACTTTATGTCTGAATTGTCCCCTTGAAGGATAACAGCTCACCGAAGGTCGGGCCCGCCATGTATGATTATGCTGAAGTTTCAATCCGTCGTGCGGATCTCGGAGAAGTGGACACTGTTCGGTCCATTCTCCAAGAGGCTTACGGCGGCGTTAGGAAGCGCCAAACCAAGGAGCCTCTCGCGCTGCAGGATGGTCTTGACAAGATATCACGTGCAATTCAGATGGGGAATGTGTACGTGGCAATCATTGGGGACTCAATTGTTGGAACTATGCGTGTGCAGCTTCAGGGTCAGACGGGTACGATAAGCCGTATCGGTGTTCTTGAGAAATTCCGCAATAGACGCGTCGGTACCTTTCTCGTCGAATACGCTGAGAATCTGCTCACTCACATGGGGGCCAAAACCGTTCAGCTCGAAGTCGTCAGTGCAATGGGTTCCCAAACCAAGTTTTATGAGGGCATCGGTTACAAACCCATCGAAGGCCGTCAGGGTTCAGGCACAGAACTAATGGTGATGCAGAAGGACCTATACGAGTCAGAACAAGAAGGCGAAGAAGAGGATGTCTAGGGGATAATCTCGCAACCATTGTTGAACTCGGGATAGTTGAAGTCCTCTTCGTTGACAATTCCTTTTTCGATCAGCTCGCGCACGTGCGGCATCTCGATGCGAAGGCTTTCGATTAGATGCCTCACGGTATCGCAGACTTTCTGAAAGCCACTTTCCCCCCACAGTCTTTCCTTGTTTGCAAACAGACATCTCCCTCCACAAACTGCAAACTCATCGCAAGACGGACATGGTTCATCCACAGTCATTGTGTCCCTCAGTAGACTTGGGTTGGTTGTGCGTATGTTACCCACAATTGAGAACGGCCAGTCTGGTGATATGGGACATACACCAATTGACCCGTCGACGTGGACTGCAAATGTGTCGAGTCCAGACCCACACCTGAGTCGCGAAGGTTTTCCGCTGAGAAGACTATATGCAATGGGAAGAAACGGCACTATTCCTTCGACAGTACCGCGATCCATCGCCTTAACCCAATCGCTAGCTAATCTCGTTATACCTGGGTTATAGGATTCTGCGACCCAGCCGTCGAAATCCGTCCAGTTGCCTTCTGCATCCCAGATCACGTTGAGCTGCCAGTGGACGTGATCGAACTTCGGATTCGCGAGATTCAGCAAGTGGTGCACGTCCCTGTAGATGTCACTCCGCTGTGAGACTGCCATTCGAGCCACGATGTCTCCCTGATAGCCAATCTTCCTGAGCCATTTGACATTGGCGAGAACGCGATCATACACGCCTCGCGACCTATATCCATCGGTTGTTTCTCTCGTGCCGTCGATGGACACCAGTATTGAATGAAATCGTTTGATGTAAGGCTCCGGAATCTTGTTCAGGCGTAGGGCATTTGTCTGAAGCATGAATCGAGCATCAGGGAACTTGTCCATGACGTCAGTGATGAGGGGTATTCGTAGGGTTGGCTCCCCTCCGTAGAGCAGGAGCGTAGTGGAGGTTCTGTCCTTTTCTAAGAAGGATGCCAGATCGTCAAGAGAATAGCTCAGTTCTGTGTCAGGTCCGTGCTCTTCTCCGCCGCGACAATAGACACAGTTCAGATTGCACTGCCTGGTGAGCACGATATGATAATTCATCGGTGGTCGGGTTGATAGGCATGAGGTTGTGATATTAGAGCATTGTGAGAAGTAGTGGGGAGTCGTGGCTCCCCAACGCTGATCAAGCGAGTTGGCGCGCGCCAACTATTTCCTGCGTTTGCGTGCGTTCAGGGCGAAACGGGCCCTACGGGCGACCTTGGTGGTCTTGTCGGTCCGCTTGTTCTTGTCTCGAGACAACTCCGTTAGAACGGACTTCTTGATCGAGCCGGACTTGGTGAAGCCCTTTTTCCCGTACCGTGCTTTGACGTCACGCCTGAACGCGCCTTCGAGTTCAGGATTAGTCGCTTTCTGGGTCCATTTTTTCTTCATTGTATTGCAACTCTCCTCTCCGAGTATCGCCTAGCCAGTTCTGCAAGCCAGAATTCTCCCACGGAGTAGACATCTCTTTCCAATCCTTTGGCATGACAGGAACGACAGAGAGGAACAAGGAACCACTTGCCCGCCCAACCCAAACCATTTTGAGCCTTTGCATCCCTGCATCTTGTCACCGTCGACGTGATGCACGGCGAGGCGGTGTGGCTCGATCAGTTCGCTTCTCCCACAATTGGCAAAGAGCGTGAATTACCAACGACTTGCTAGAAGAACTCCTCAAGTTTCCGCTGACTGTATGTAAGCTTGCTCTTCAAGTAGGGCAGAAGACCCTTTGCTTCTACGAACCATCTCGGTATCCTGTGTTCGGAATCAGTGATTGACTTCGGCACCCAGAAGTACGTCCTGTCGGGCAACTGGATCTTGAGCGCATCTGGCGTGGAGTAGAGAATGCGGTCTATGTCCAGCAATAGGAGCTCAGACCCTTCTTCATGGCTTTCTTTGTCATCCTTTGAGCCATAGCTACATCTGCCAGCCGAATGACCAGTCTCAAAACTCAGCCAGCCGCAATGTCTGCACTGCTCAAGCCGGTCTCGGCAGAGAGCTTCCTAGAGTACTTCTATGGCCTGTCACTCAAGTACGTATTCCTAGCCTTAGAAGAAGAGATAGGGTCTAGATTCCTACAGCGGGTCTCTGCCGAGGATCCAGGCATCCGTGACTATGTCGTCCGATACTTGGATGATGCATCGTCGAATCTGTCCAAACAGCAAGAATTAGTGCTAGGCTTGAGGAAGCTTTTCTAGTCGGTCTCATCAGCCTTAGATTGGTCTTTCTTCTCTGCTCTCTTTTCATTCGCGAGGGCTTCGCCAAACGCGGATGCCAGCACTTTGAATGTCTTAGGATCGGAAAGCAGAGTCTTGATCGTCTCAAGAGCTGTCTTCTGTTGAACGCTTTCAATAGCAGCCCTCTGTTGCTTAATCATGGCCTCTTCTGTCAGAGGATGTCTACATCGGAGACACTCTGCAGCAGCTGCTTCATTCAGCATGGAGCAATTAGGACAGATTCTTTGCGAGGGTTTATTCTCGACCTCCACGATTCCCATGGCTCTCAATTCGGCCTTTTGCTGGTCCTGTTCATCTCTGATGTCGTAGTACGACTCGAGGATCCGACTATCTTTGTTGTGACCCAGTCTCTGTCTGACCTCAACATCCGACAATAGCCGCTCTCTCAGGAGTTGGGTTGCTCGACTTTTCCTGAAGAGATAAGGAGAGAGAGATGCCTTCCCGCCATTGCCTCGTCCTAGTCGTTCGTTGTGATATGCACGTAGAATGCTCAGGACCGATTCAACTCGGAATCTTCGTCCCAAGCGATTCAGAAACCACGGCGCGTCTGATTCTTTGTTTCGTGGATGGATCGAGAGCCATATCTCTAAATGTCTGATTGCCAATGGGTCTATCAGCCGCACCGGTCTTTGTGATTGCTCGGTCTTGACGTGTCTGAAGTTGAGGATGAATCCATATTTGTCCTGTGTCACATCTGATATATCCAGCTTGCAGACTGCTCTTGGTCTGCCTGCAGTATCGTAGAGGACCAAGAGGTACGTCTTCAGTACTTGGCTTGTCGTGTGCTCTATGATATCTGACAGTTCTTCTCTGCTGACCAGGTCATTGGGATGTGTGATTCTGACCCTCTGACCGTTTCGGTGCTTGAGCCCTGCCTTCACCTTGTCGGATATCTCAATACCTCTTGATTGGAGCCACTGCTTGAACACAGTCTTGTACGTCTTCATGCTCCTTGCGGATATCCGGGCCTTCGTGATATTCGCAACCACGGTCTCAGGGTCTGGATTCTGGAGATCCAATCCGTAGCTGTTCACCAGGATATGCAATAGCTTCGTCTTATTGTCGACGGTCTTGTCGACCGGCACCACCGACAGGTTGCCTCGGCACCAACTAGCGAATGCCTGGTCTTCTTCGGCTGTTATTTTTATTCGGCGATTGTATGGCACCAACGGCTAATAACGGTTGTGTGCGAGCATTACTTCAAAATCTCTTCTCCTCCGTAAAGCATCAATTGGACATCTTTGTCGCTGCTCAAGAATGAAGCAAGGTCATCAAGGGAGTATTGTAGCTCAGTATCGGGTCCGTACTCCTCCCCTCCGTGACAATAGGTGCAATTGAGGTTGCACTGCCTTGTGAGCACTAAGTGATAGTTCAATGCAGGGAGGCCTCGCTTTCAAGCGGGCTCCCAGCACATTGACGAATAAGGGTTTTCGAAGAGGGCACCGTTTGTCCCAGATGAAAACGATTATGTTCGCATGAGACGAGATTCGTCATCGACCAACAGTGAAATACCTCGCAGCGACTTTCCTTGTTATAGTCATTTTGGGCGCCCTGCCTGTCGTAAATGTCAGTTATGGCGTCAATTCAGGGGAACCAATGGGTACGCACGCCCTTGCCGCAATTGGAGAGAAAGTTATCAGAGGTGTGCCCTATGTCTGGCAGGAGATAAACGGTCTGTGCCAATGGGCGACGGTTTCGATTGTGCTACAGTACTTAGGACTGCACCTCGATTTGCATGATGTGCTGGCCCTAACCGGTGTTGGTTTCTCGTTTGCATACGTCCGTTATAATGACACGCTGCTCATGTTTCCCGGCGCTCTCTATCAACAGGTTGAACCGACGGAGTTTCTCGCAGATCTGTACGGTGTCAACCAGACTGTCTACTTGGGTTCAGGAATTCCAGGCGTTGACAGTGAAGTCCAGTACTTGAATTCTGAAGGAATTAACGTAGCATTGCTTTCGAGTCAGGAAGAAGCTATGCAGCTGATGAAAAATGTGATTGACGAAGGGTACCCGCTTATCGTCAGTGTCGATCCTCGATGGCTACCTGAACATGATTACGACATACTCAGAGCGCAGAACAGCAGCGGTGGTGCTCACGGTGTTGTGATAGTAGGCTACAACGACACAGAGGGCGCCGCGACGATGATTGATCCGGGTGTGGGTTCCTTCGGGGTCAACTTCAGCTATCCGATTGACGGCAGAGGAAACTACACAAAGATCAGTTATACCAGCTTGGGTCTGGCCTGGGGCAGCCGAGAGTGGATTAGCGTACTGCTTCGGCCGGGCGGAACTCCCGTCGAAGACGTGCCATCTCACCTCGGTCCGTATGTCCGAGAACAGACTGTTAGGCAGTTCTTCCTCGTATGCTCCGGGGAGTCCATACGGGTACATCTGGGGGTTCGGTGAGGGTGCGTGGAGGAGAATGAGTTCTGACATGACTCCCGATGGTCTGTCTTCCTACCTGAAAGTCTTCAATGGAATCCCGAATGAAGTGCAAAACAAAGCGCTTCTCCTCCTCTTCATAGGCCTAGGATTGGAGGCTCAAACAACTCTTCAGTACCTTTCCTTCAGAGCTGCACTTGAGAGATTCTCTTCATTCATGACCGGATTTGATCTCACAACCTTTGACACAGAAGCAAGAGAGGCACTGCCGCACTTTGAGGCCCTAGCTGACAACAGAAGCTTGGTAAATCCCTTTGACATTAGCCCGCATGAAGGCATCATATCAAATACATTCCATCACGTAATCGATGCGTACAACTCCACTGGGAATCTGACATCCGCCCTTGCACTAGGTGCCTACAACTTTTCAATCATATCTCAACACCTGACTGGCATTGCAGACTCTTGGAAAGCGGCGGGATTAGTCCTAGACTCAATCTGGCCTACTAACCCATTGATAGTGTATGCCCCGTTCATCATAATCGGTGCCGTTGGGAGTGTCGTCTTCGTCATCGCTATGCTTCGCTGGGTACGAAAGAAGCCGTCTCAGTGAGCCGGAGAGTGTCTGTTCCGAAGTCTGAGAATCAACGCAACGAACACCAAGGCCCCGACGATTGAGGCTAGTGCTATGTACGGACTCAAAGTCTGCCAGATGGACAAAGTGGTTGTCGGGCGTGAGTAGGAACCGGAAGCAACAATGGCTGAATTCCCCCAAACATCCGTGGCGTTAATCGCATAATAGACGGTAGTTGCTGTGACTCTCGCCGGAATTGTTGTCTCATATCCTAGGGGACCGAGCTTCATTTCAGTGCTGTAGTTGAAACCAACGGAGCCCACGAGGTAAGTGTAATGAAGCGTGACGTTTCTGATTTCGCTTCTGTCTTCTATGTTAGCTCTGAGGACGACAGATTCGGCCGGGTTGGGATTGTTTGGGATAATCTGGATTGATTTCAGCCTCGGCGGTTCCGTGTCCAAGACGGGATAATAGGCGGCGTTGATGGTTAGCACAAGGGATGAATGGGGAGAGAATGAAAGCACCTTGAATGGCCCTGATCCTATGGCATCTCCCACTGCGGGCTCCCATGTGAATGGGTCCCTACCTTGCCAGATATGCCTAGGCAGAATGGGCAATGCGCCGAATGCGCGATACGAAAACATGTCCAAGCTGTTGTAGTTGATTCCAGCTACGTGGTCACCCAGAGTCTTCACACCGACAATCAAGCTTGAGCCTGCGATGATTGAGTAGTTGGCATAGTATTCGAACGTGAACCGATAGTCTTGCGAATCAACTGGCACGTTGTCTGTCCAGTGGGCATTCGGGTCAATGTAGTACTGGGGCCGGGATTCTGAAGCGTTCAAATCTGATACGAGACCGAGGAAGAGCATGTCCCATGAGGTTGCAAGGCGAGGCACTGCCCGGCCGTTTGAAATGGTTTCTAGTGAAGAGTCGTAGACTAACAGATAGGGGTTGAAAAGCTCTTCGAGATCCAGGTGTCGTCCAGAACCAGCCGTGCTCGGAGAGGATTGAGCGATGTGAAGAAACGGTCGAAGAAACTCGGCAGGACTGCAACTCTCATTTCGTTTGGCATTCCGCCCTTGGCCGTGACGGTAATCGGATTCCACGCACTGAAGGCTCCTGCATAGGTATCGTTTGCCCATCCTTGAAAACGTTCATCATTATACACTGAGAGCCATCTGTAAGCGAACAAGGGAACAATGGGGCACAAGTCTCTCACTGCCCTCACGGCGTTCAGACCTAGGGTCTTAGCGTTGCCGAGAACGATATTGTCGCCGTACTCAATAGCCAATTGGCTGAGCCGGGAATCATCTATGTTGGCCACATTCTCACCAACGACTTGACGCTTCGAGTTGAGAAAGGTTGTCGCAACCCATCCGAAGCCGTATTCATCCATGACCTGATGGTAGATTGCCAAGTTGAAGCTGAGATTATGGGCTTCGATGCCGTTCTGGAGAACTGAGTATTGTATTGGAACAAGCGTGTTGTTGATGCCGGCTGACAGCAGATTGGCTGATACTATGGCTGCCGTTTGATTCATTCCTGCTATGTCGAGGGGATACGAAAGCGTGAAGCAGATCTCTGAGCCTTTCGGAGCTTCGATAACCGAGTCGTTATCCACATCTACCATACCTGCCATGGCAAGCTCGTTTTCTGCAAGGCTCAAGTCTGTGTGGTAGAAAAGCCCACCTTCGTTCTTCTCTATGGAGAACTCGTTGGACAGAGGCATGGCGAAATCTATCGGGTCCACTCTTCCGTGCATAGCAGTAGATGCGATGTCCAGCTTGTCGACCGCAAAAGCGAAGGCTCGTCTCAGGTGGGAGTCATTAAGCGGAGAGATTCCGCTGTTGATTACGAGCATGCAAGCCAACGAATCATAAGCCCACTGCTGCTTCAGATTACTGTAGCCGCCTGCGAGGCCGCAGTCGGAGGCATTGATCCTGTGACCGAAAACGTCAGCTTGACCGTTGTTCACAGCTGCGAGAGCATCAGTGAGGTTCGAATACTGGGTGACGGTGATTGTGCTGACACTAGCGGGATGATAGATTGCTTCCGACCCAGCTTGAGCAGTAACCTGCGCAGCAACAGGACCATTTCCACGAAGCAACGAGTCTTCCAAACCGGGACAACTTGTCAGTGAAAGCAGCATAGCTACCACGAATACAAGATAAAACCGATGACTCTGCATCTGGGGTCAACTCCTAGTCGGAGGCGAGCTGTTTCGACGTTTGGACTAGGTCGGCTGATTTGGTTCCCGATATATGGATACCGAATAAAGCGCGTGAAGGATGGGTGTCCCAGGGAACTCCACGCACTCAAGGCCGACAGCGCTTGGAGTACCAGGCCTTACTTCATCTCGTCAATCTTGGCAGCCAAGATGAAGTCGTTATCGAACAGACCTTTGATAGCATGCGTCCAGAGCGTTAGCGTGACTTTGTTCCAGTCAATCAGTATGTTTGGATGATGTCCCTGCTCTTCTGCGATGTCAGCAACGTGGTTTACGAACACCATTGCCGCCTTGAAGTCCTTGAACTTGAACTCCTTCCGTATCTTGTCAATCCCTTCTTCCTTGATTCTTGTCCAACCCGGGACGGCTGACAACATTTCCTTTATCTTCACGTCCTCCAGAGGTGGTACACCACCACGGCATGGCACACATTTCAGTGCAGCGAGTTCTTTCCTGTCCCTAGACATGTTCGTTCCACCACCATTGAATGTCAATCACGGGAATTCTGTCTGACGTCTTATATGATGTTTTGCCAATGTGCACCAAACCCCGGCGTTGTCTTCACGATACACTCTGTCTGCTGTCGGCCCTAGTGCCAACGCCCAGTAACCTCAGCATCTGAACCAGTTCTGTGGTTGCTGGCATACACGTGTGGTTAACGCACACGTATGCCGTGGCCTTATTGTTGATACGGTCATAGAACTTCGTGTAAGGAGCTATTTGGTCAACTTCCCTAACCTGCTCAGCGTTACCTCGAAGAATCACGACGGCACTGGGAATGAAGTGGTCGTTCATAGCATTGGTCATTATGAGTGTCTCATGGCTCTCTGGCGCGCCCGCGACCACGACTTCATATGAGGGTCCCAACAGATAGTCGAGGCCTGCTAGCATCATTGTGTGTCCAGCGTAGTTCTGCGAAATCTCTTCTGCGAAGGCATCCAATATCCTTGATGCCCTGCCCTCAAGTTCGTCGTTTCCAAGTAGACGAGCAAGTCTAATCATACTGATTACAGACACGGAGTTACCCGAAGGCAGTGCCCCGTCATATGCGTCTCTTTGCTGCAGAGGTAGCTTCTCGGAATCGTACGACGACAAGAGGAGTCCGCCGTGTTTCGGATCCCAAAAGCGCGTGAGAAGGAATTCATTCAGGTTTCGTGCGGCTTCAAGGTATTGTGGTTCAAAGGTTGTCTCGTACAGCTCAATGAGCCCCCAGACCACGAACGCGTAGTCATCAAGGAAAGCGGGTATGGCTGCCTCACCATCTCTGTATCTATGAATAAGCCCGCCGTCAGTGCTTCGCATGTTGGTCAAGACAAAATCCATTGCTTGTCGTGCCAGTCTGGTGTAGTTGTCGTCACCAAGGGCCCTTCCGGCAATCGCCAAAGCGGCAACGACAAGTCCATTCCAGTCAGCGAGAATCTTGTCGTCCCGATGCGGCCTAGTCCTGTTTGAACGGACTTCCAGCATCTTGTGCTTAGCCCTTTTGATAGTTGCGGCAGCCACGTTGATTTCAAGACCAAGTTCGGCGGCCGCTTCGTCTAGGTTCTTTGCTATATAGAGAACGTTCTTGCCTGTTAGAGAATCTGATGTCTTGTCAGAGAAGTTTCCATCGAGCGTCACGCCGAAATGACTCTGGAATACTCCGGCCTCTTCAATATCAAGTGCGGAAATAACCTCGGCTTGCGACCAGACGTAGTACTTGCCTTCCTCACCTTCGCTGTCTGCGTCTTCCGCAGAATAGAAGCCGCCCTCGGGGCTCTTCATGTCTCTTTCAAGATACCCTACAATCTCTCTAACAACCTGTGCATGGACTTCGTCTCTGGTCTCCTGAAATGCTTCTGTGTAGGCAATCGTCAACATAGCTTGGTCATATAGCATCTTCTCAAAGTGAGGAGTCAGCCACTCAGAGTCAGTCGAGTAGCGATGAAATCCGAAGCCGATCTGGTCGAATATCCCTCCCTTCCTCATCTGCTCGAGTGTCTTCTCGACCATATGGAGTGCTTGCTTCTCGCCAGTCCTCTTGTAGTAGCGCAATAGAAACATTAGATTGTGCGGCGACGGGAATTTAGGGGCCGTGCCGAAGCCTCCTCTCGCTTCATCGAATCTCTGTGACAGACTGTCGTATGCTTTCTTCAGGGAGTTCACATCGATGGTTCCATGTGCTCCTGACCCTTCAGTCTCAGACAGGCTCTCTGCAACGCGGCTTGTCACTTCGTTTATGTTTGATCGGTCGGACTTCCATAACTCTCGCATCCGAGGAAGCAATTTGAGCAGACCCATCTGCCCATAGCGATCATCCTTCGGTATGTATGATGCGGCGTAAAACGGTCTCTTGTCCGGGGTCATGATAATGGTTAGTGGCCAGCCGCCTCCACCGCCAGTCATCACTTGAGCGATTTGCATGTATGCTTTGTCGATGTCCGGTCTCTCTTCCCTGTCAACCTTGATGCTGACAAAGGTGTCGTTCATGAGAACGGGCTACACGTGTGTCCTCAAACGACTCATGCTCCATCACATGGCACCAGTGGCATGTACTGTATCCTATTGAGAGGAAGATTGGCTTGTCCTCTCTGCGGGCCTTATCGAAGGCCTCCTCGGACCACGGATACCAGTCCACCGGATTGAACGCATGTTGCAGTAGGTATGGACTCTTCTCTTGCGCCAGCCTATTAGGTTTCGGCGATTCCCTCGGCATTTGATCAACCTCCTGACACTCAAATATGACAAGTGCCTTAACGATTGTGAACGGTTAAAGGCTTCGATGTGTAGCAATAATGCGGCTCATGCATGCTGTCTCCTGACAGTGTAGGTTGGTTTCACATATCGTAGAGGCTAATCATGACTCGGGCACTGAGAAGCCCCTGTCGGTCTCAATCAGCTTTCCCTGCCCGCACTAGCGACTTCACGTGGTGCTCGATCATCCATCTCTCAAACTGGAGCATCACCGAACTTGAAAGCGATGGATAGATTATCGGATTAACGAGAATGTCCTCGATTGACTTCGCCCCGTTCTTCACAGCCCTGAGAACTTTCTCTTCTCTTCTATCGAAATGACCCGCGTATTCGGCAAGTGCTGACTTGTAGTTCTCAACAACCGGTCTCTCCAGATGGCCGCTGATGAGACAGGAGTAGTCTGATTCTTGCAGATTGCGAATGGTATCTCTGAAGGATTCAATGGACGAGTTCGGATGACCGTAGAATGGTCCGAACGGCGTGCAGTCAATGTCTGCACCGAAAAGATACCGGGGCTCCACAATTTCGATGCACATATGGTCAGGAGTATGTCCTGGCGTCAGAACCATCTTGAGTGTAAGATCATCTAGTGCGATCTTGTCACCATCTGAAAGAACTTCGTCGACGCGTCCTTGATCTAGTGCCCCGTGCATGCGCTCATTGACCATCTCTTCCCACAGACGTCGAACCGGTTGTCC
The DNA here is from genome assembly GCA_963726195.1 of Candidatus Thorarchaeota archaeon. Taxonomy (GTDB): domain Archaea; phylum Asgardarchaeota; class Thorarchaeia; order Thorarchaeales; family Thorarchaeaceae; genus OWC5. The sequence goes on along the minus strand of CAVSBO010000017.1, from coordinate 19,113 downwards.
TGGGTGAAACCCGAGGAATCGCTTCATTTCTTCCTTGTCGTTAAAGAGCGGCGCTGTGATTACATTCGCTGCAATACGACATTTCGACAATCGGTTCAGTCTCACTGCATGCGTGATGTGGTCCGGGTGGATATGTGTGAGCACTACCGTGTCAACATCACGCAGTTCAAGGTTCAAGTCTGCCAAGAGGGAACGCAGAGCCTCTATGGAGCATCCGGGGTCAACGACGACCACTTCCCCAGATTGAACCACAAGTGCGTTACATTTCGGAAAGGCTCCACCTACGACGACATGGACGCCATTCCCTATATCGACGGTGCTCATTCTAACATATCTCCACGCTGCCCTAGAAGATGAGCCTACGACTATGGTTCAGTCTTTTGGGCGGCACGAGAGCGCAATGACTACGTTAGGGTACGAACTCTCGTCTCCGCTGCGCTCCTGACGGCTTGGCGCCACTTCCTGAAATGACTCCAGACAACCGGGAGCATGGCCGATCCAAGGAACAGAATGATGAGAAGTGTGTCTACAATTGGAACGGTAGTGGAGATGGTTGCGTGTGCTATCCAGACATCGTACCAGAAACCAGTCAAGACGCCAAGACAGACAGGAACCATGGTGACCAGAAGCAGAAGGAAGATTAGGAATGCCCTTAGAGCAGAAGTTTGAATGAATCTCGCAAAGATACCGAGATACTTGTGTTTCTGCCAACGAGATCCTTCTGCAACAATCCAGAAGACGACGAAGAAGAAGACAACAAGAAAGAACGGAATGAGGGCCAATTCGTAGAACATCGTATGGCACTTCCCAAGCGTGTGGCGAGTGTTGCGTTATGGCTCCACATATATATCCATTGCTTAAAGCCACAGGGAGACGACAACCCCGACTCTCCAAGGGACCGTCGCATTCTGTCTTTCACAGAACTACCAGTCAAGATTGCCCTCGAAGCAGTCCTACCGCACTTCGTCATTTGGCTTTGCGCTTGAATTGGGCATTGTAAGCTCGTCGCATCTCTGCGAGAGTTGTGGCATCTTCAGGCCGTTTGTCATCCCTGATTCCAGTTATTCGAGCAAACCTAAGGGCCATCCCAGCATCGTACCTTGAGCTGTCTTGAATGTCTGACGCCAAGACCTGAACGACTACTTCTGGCCTTACTCTCACGACCTTGCTGTCGCCTCCAATCTGGATAGTGAGCAGTCTATCAGTCATCGTTTTGAATTCGGCATCCGTAAGACCCTTGAAGGTTTTGCCGACCATGACGTAGTCACCTGTATCCTCGTTCCTCACCGCTAGATGATAGTCGGAGAGCCATTGGCTTCTTCTGCCGTAGCCCCATTCTGCAGCAATTATCACGAGGTCGAACGTGTCCAATGTGTGCTTAATCTTGAACCAGTTCCTGCCTCGCACTCCTGGGACGTAGGCGGAATCCAGTCTCTTTGCAACAATACCCTCATGGCCCAAATCCCTGCTTTTCTTGAAGAATCTCGCAGCCTCTTTGACATCCGATGTGACAATGCTCTCAGTGAGAACAGCAATCGGGGCAATTCGCCCTAGCATTTCGTGTCTATCACTGTAAGTACGATCCACAGTAGTAATGCCGTCAATCATGAGTGCATCAAACAAGTGTAGCTCAAGCCGAGTCTGTTCGGTCTTTGTTTCTACATCTTGGACGCGCCCGAACCGGGTCATCACAACCTGGAACGGGTATGGTCTTCCGTCGCCGCTGACGGCAATCACTTCTCCGTCCAAGATCGCTTTGTCTGACCTTATGCTTTGCCGTACAGCTTCAGCTATTTCGGGCAAGCTCTCGGTGACATCGCTGAGACTCCTGGAAAAGATTCTGACTCGTTGACCATCCTTGTGTATCTGCACCCTTGCCCCATCCATCTTGAGTTCAAGAGCCAGCGGTTCCTTGACTGCTGCAAGCAGATCTCCGATTTCGTCTGCTGGCGTGGCCAGCATCGGCTTGACTGGCCTGAACAGCTCAATCCCCACGACTTCTAGGCCTGAATTGCCCCCTGTTTTCGCAGCGAATGCAACCCAACCTAGATCTCCGCTGAAATACCAAGCTCTCCTAGTTGTTTCAGGGTCAGTTCCGAACGCTGCTGCAATGCCTTCGGCCAAGAGACCTTCTGAGACGCCTGTTCGCGTGTCAGACAACAAGAAGGCAACCAGATACTTTGCCTCTCTTGGCGACGAGGCGGAAATGAGCTGAGCAATCAGGTTCTCCTTCTTCCTCTTGGAACCTTTCCCACTCGAATCAGCGATCGCTGAAAATGCCGCAGCCACCTTCTGTATGGACAGTGACTCAGAAGTCAGGCTCTCCTGACGCGCGATTTTCGTTGAACTCAGAAGCACCGCAACGGCTTCTCCCGTGTCGCCTTGATACACGCTGTTGAGGTCTGCATCGGAGAAATCGATGACTTGTCTTACGGATTCAAGGAGCCCGCTCCAAGATACGTCCAGAGTTCTCTGATCGCTCTCAGCAAAGATACGTCCCGCCAAGAAGATTGATGCAGGTTTGATATCGTCTTCGGGAATGTCGCGCAGAAAGTCTGCCACTAGATTGACCTTCTCATTCCGGCCAGTAGCAATGCTCACACTATCGAGAACGTGGGCGAGTCGCACGAACTCCGTCATCACTCAACCGATTTGCGTTGTCGTGTTCGTTAGCCTTTATAGTCGCCGTTTGACATGAATGTTGGGTGTATCCTGAATGGGTAGCACGTTGAGAAGCAAGAAAGCGTTCCTCTACTTGGGCGGGGCCTTCGTCATCCTGCTTGGAGGCGCGATAATCCTGATGGCTCCTTACCATTATACTGGATTCGTTGTAACGCCGCCTGATGCAACGCCCTTCTCAATAGTGAACGCGACAGGTTACTACCCTCAGCTTGAGATTGCAGCCACAGTGAAGCCAGCCAACGTTTCGGTGGTAAGCATCGGTTTCAGAATCGTTAACAACAACACTCTGGTTACGAAATCCGTCAACATGAATCTGACTCAGGATGACTATCTAGCTGGCACAAACCCAAAGGTGTTCCAGAAGCAATTGCTGGTCAATCTCGCACCAGGCAACTATGTTGTGTACATTGACAACATTACCGGCGCAAGTTACTTCGACCTGAGTCTGACGCAGGTAAGCAACTCGAGAGAATACATCATAGCCGGAGGGTCTCTGAATATCATCGGCCTTGTAATGTGCGTAGGGGGTTATTTCGTTCCCGGAACCTTTCTCCCTATAGGTGATCAAACTATCGTAGGCTGGGGCTACGACAAGGACAAAGAAGAGGAAAAATGAGTCGGCCTTTGTTTTTCCGATACCTTGTTAGGTAAGCGTAGTAATGTGTGCATAATAATGCTAATATAGCATTTAGCCTCATTAAGCAATGACCAAAAATGCCGATTTCACCTGATGTTACTTCCATACCCCGCGTAGGAATCCCCGAAGCTGTGACGAAAATCATTGAAGAGCTTAGAAACGGGACGAGTCTCTCAATCTCCGGACTTGCCAAGAAGACCGGCGTTGACAGAAGAACCGTTGACAAGGTTGTCGACATGCTCGTGTCGGTGCAGGAGGTTCTCAACAATGTGAAGATTGAGAAGGACAGGGTGGGTAGGAGCTACGTCGTTCGACTTCAGGCGAGAACGGAACAGGCGCGCAGACTCTTCAAGTCGGCCAAAGAGAGGGTCCATCGGAGGAATCGGTAGGGGATGTCCAAGGTTTTCGGTCTGTTTCTCACCGTGCTGTTTGCCGGATTGGCAGCTGCAACTTCATACATCATATGGTTTGATGCGGGTTGGTACGTGACCATCCAGATACTGATTACACTAGCCATCGGTGGTTTAGGCGAACACTACGTCTCAGGCCAAGGATACTACCACTACACCAATGCCAACGGAGTGTTTGTGGGGCGGGTACCGACATGGGTTCCCTTCATGTGGGTATTTGTCGTCCAGGGAACACTCATTACCGCGCTCACACTGGGGCTGAAAGGGTTTTCAGCAGTTACTGGTTCTGGGATTCTCGGGCTCCTTCTCGACTCTCTGATCCTCGAACCTTATCTTAGCAAGTCAAAGGGACTGTGGCAATGGACCCGCGTCGACAGTGGCTACTTCGATTTCGTGCCCACGAATCTGAACCGATTCTATGCTCCCGTCGGCAACTATGTAGTGTGGCTGTTCTTCCCCATCATCATGAATTGGCTACTGCAGTGTTTGGTATTCATGTTCTCTCTTCTTTAGTGCAAACATGGTGGCAGGCCGCTATTCCCACAACAATGCGTGAGTGTTACGCTAGATACACACACGCTCTTCAAGTCGCGGCCTCTTAACGTCGGTCGACAACTCATGTCGGACTCCAACGTGAAATGGCTTTTGAAGAACAAGGTTGTCTGCGATTTCAGGGGCTTCCCGATTGGTCATATTCGCAGAGTGTGGTACGATCAGGCTGAAGGTCCAATGGTGATTGTTGAAAGGTTGTCGACAGCGGGCGGAGGCAGGATTTGGGAATCCATACCCATGCGAGCGATAGATAGTGTCACCGAACACGTTCGGCTGAAGCCACCGGTCTTCGCGGAGTAGCTGCTTTCCAGAGGCAGAGCACGCAGCCAATGCAGGAGGCATGAAGCACTGACAGCGAGACATTGCGGAGAGATGGCACAGGCTCAAGAAGGGAAGCAAGCGGTGGGGATTGTCGAGGCTGCGAGACCCAGACCTTTCCCCATCACTGTGAGCGTATTCACCAGTGGCGGTTGCGTTTTCTGTAAGGAAGCTTTGGCCATGGTACGTGAGGTCACCAAGAACCTTTGCTATGATCAGCTCGGTGTAGAGATAGTCGAGCTACCGCTAGATGAGAAACCAGACCTCGCGAAATTCCTCGAAATATCTGCGGTACCGACTATCCAGATAGGCAGGAGCCGCGTTGTGGGATTGCCTAGAATAGAAGAGCTCGAGAACCTGATGCATGAAGCAGTACTAACGCCCAACTCGGTCTAAGGGACAGGTCTATTTCCAAGTGCGGCATTAGCCCTGAGTGTCTCTCTCGATGTCAGCAAACCCCTAGGAAAAGGACATCCCGAGTATCAGCCACGCATTCTCTTTCAATATTACGCGGCTTGATTCAACATTAAGGTCAATCATGTTGAGTGAGTCCATGAGGTCCGGATACTCGGTATGATGCTCGGATCCGTAGACTAAATGCTTCACTCCTACATCCTGAAGGAGCGCATCGAGATACACCCGGAGCGGAGACTCCACGAGCTTCACAAATGTGACAGATATATCGAGCCAGAGATTTCGACGACCTATCAATGGAAGTAGGTTCGGAAACCCAAACAAGCCGCCCATATGCAGAACCACGAACTTTCCATCAGGCCAGAGTGTCGTGACCTTATCGATGAGGTTAATCGTGTCGCCAGTCAGTTCGTGACTGTGAAAGTACACAGGCAGGTCTGTGCTAACAGCCGACTCGACAAGCGCATCGACCGCAGGATCACTCGGATAGTACATGCTGTCATCGAGAACAAGGGCCACACAACCTTCATCCACGTAGTTCTTGAGTTTTCGGCGGGCCACATCGATTGGCCTGGGCATAATCTCGCATGCTGCGTATAGGCGTTCTGGGCTAACTGCTGCCGCTTGGAGGTAAAGGTCTGTACCATTGAAAGGGTCAACCGGGGTCAGAACCGCCCGTTCAATGCCAAAGACGTCCATCCGTTGGAGTAGAGTGTCAGTATGTCTTGCGTAGTCATACTCATTGACCTTGTGAATCGAAGTGCGGTCTGTGCCCAAATGCGTGTGAATATCGGTCGTCATAGTACTAGTATGGATACTTCAATACGGCCTTTTTTGTGAATGTGTCATGTATTGTGAGTGTATCATTATCTCTAAATAGCGTGCAACAAGCGTGTGCGTGAAATGATTTGAGCGAGGTCAAAGGAGCAAGGACGTTCGAGAAGGTCATTCGCAACATTTCAGGCGAAATCAACAAGGACCAGTATATGCTCATGGAGTACCTTGTTCCAGTAATTGACGGTTGCAGGGCTGCTCTGAAAGTCAGCATTGACAGAGCCAGAGAGCTCCAAAACATGCCCGACAGCGAGTTCGAGCAATACCTCGATGGAACTGAGCAGTCATTCCGCGCGCTGACCATATGTTTCAAGATGACCGATACCGGCGAAGTCTGCTCTATTGAATTTGAGCACGGCGTGTCCACAGTGTCCGATGAATGCATGGAGCCCGACGTTGTCATAAGTTCGGATTTCAAAACAATGGCCGATTTGTTTGACTCTGATTCCCGCAGCCTGCCCACAGACGTTCTCGGTACCAAAGTCGATGTCAGTGGCAATGACTCTCTTGAGGTAGTTGAGGCTCTTGGTCTGTTCTGCTTCTGCCCTCTTCTGAGAATGGCAAGATCTGGCATAGACCCATCTTCGCTTCTGGCCGAAGATGCGGACTCGGCCATCATGGCTGCGGCGTCAAGCCTAGTCACCGACTTGGTTCGTAAGTGGATCAGCCTGCAGGTCGAAGCTTGCTCAGACGCCAAAGAGCCGGCAAAGACCGAGGTCAGACGAGGCCGTGGTAAGGGAACACGAGCTCCTTGAGTCTTCGCAGCGTGCGCTCTAGGTCGAGACTCACTTCTTCTCTTGTGAAGTACATTTGAACAATCTCGTGTTCATCTCTCATCGTCATGGGGCACTCTGAGAAGTTCATGTCTTTACACTTGTCGATGAAATCTTGGGGCATTGCGGAAGGCACTTTCTCGTCGAGAATGATAGACAGGAAAAGTGTCCACAGCCTGGCAACGTTGACGACGTGGTAACCTCCTCCACCCGTTGCAAGCCAACCGATGTCGCATATGCTGTTTGAAAGGGCCTTTAGACGTTTCAGGACCGTCTCATACCCATGCGTTGTATATGTCAGGTGGGCTAGCGGGTCCATGTAGTGTCCGTCAACTCCCAATTGAGTGACCAGAAGGTTGGGACGGTATGATTCGAACAATGGAACCACAATCTCATCTAGGACTCGAATGAGTTCGGGAGACCCACCACCTGGCAACAGCGGAATGTTCACAGAGTATCCCACTCCCTCACCTGCACCCGTTTCATAGATGAAGCCCGTCCCGGGAAAAAGCGTCTTTCCTGTTTGATGAACCGAGATGGTGAGGACATCCTTGGATCTGTAGAAGGCGTTTTGTACCCCGTCTGCATGGTGAGCGTCGAAATCGAAGTAAAGAACACGACATGGCTTCTTCTTTAACAGGTGCATGATTGAGACAACGATATCATTGAAAATGCAGAATCCTGAGGCCTCGCTTCTTTGTGCGTGATGGAGGCCGCCCGAAATGACGAAAGCGTTTGAGGCTCCCTTGATGATTTCCTTCATAGCGTCAAGAGTGGCTCCGACATACCTGGCCCCGGCTTCGTACATGTCCGGGAAGGATGGATTGTCATCCGTGCCAATTCCGTATCTTGCATTGATGTAGCTTTCATCATGACTTGCCATCACGGCATCGACATAGTCAGGGGCGTGGAACATCTCTATGTCTTCCCTGGTTGCCATGGACGGGGCTATTTCACGCACCTTGTTCAGTAGGCCGAGCTCTTTTGATAACATGTAAGTGAGCTTTAGCCTCTCCTGTTTCAATGGATGGTTGTCCGCGAAGTGATAGTTGAGAAGTGAATCTGAGTACGGGTACACTAGCTTTCCTTTCATATCGCTTTCGGGGCTGGAGAAAGGGCGCTTATGTCTTACTGTGTTGATTCATGACGCTATTCTATGCGGAGAGGTGTGGAGTGAATTGTCCCTTGCTGCCGTCTTCTTCGTTCCGTTCTTGTGCAAGCCTTTGTGGCTGCACATGGGTTGACAGTGTGCCCCCTTCCTTGTGACCCTATTTCCCTCGAACCAAGCTCAGGAATTCGACGATTCTTTCTTCGTCCATCTCGTCCAAGGAACGAATAACGATGTGCTTCATTGTGTTTCCAGATCCCTGAATCAGCTTCTGCTCTTCCTTTGGAAGCCCTTTTAGTGACAGAGCAAGATTGACATGCGTCTTCAACGCCGCGAAGTAAAGCTTCCCACCAGCATAGGTCGGAACCCCCGATCTCATCTCTTCCGCGACTCCGGGGATGGTTTTCAGTATGATTCGTCTTAGTTTCTGGCAAATCTCCTTTTGAGGCGATTTCTGCTGTTCAAGGTAAGCGTCAACACTTATGCTCATATTCTCACCAACACGGCTCTTCTTCCTCTTTCAATCGGCGACTCCTGTGAACATTGTTCGGCGCCGAGATTCAGATTGCGAAGTGCATGTTCTGCGACTGCACCCAAACGGTGCCATATCAAGTTATTTTGAGGCTACACAAGCTGAAACAGTCTTTTCCGACCCGCTGCACGAAGATGCTTTTGTCTTTGCAGTGCTCGCTTCTCACAGGGAAGTTGGTGAAGGACAAAGAGGAGTTACGTGGATGAGAAAAAGTAGCGCTGTCTGAGAAGACAAGAGTGACCTCGTAGACAGTTATATATTACCAGAGATACTTCCGGTCGTCCGAGGTGGCCAATCTGCCGATTCCGATGGTTGAACGATCTGAGGATGAGGTTGCAAAGATAATACGCGGCAAGATTGAGGGCACGAAAGGTGTGAAGAGTCTCCACGACCTCACTGTGCGAATGACTCGAAAAAGGCTTGATGTGAGTGTTCACGTTGTTGTTGACCGGGAGCAACAGCTTGAGGATGCTCACAAGATTGCTTCGGACATCGAAAGCCAAGTCAAGGATGCTTTTTCCAACGCTAGAGTCACGATTCACACTGAGACAACTGAAGGGGAAGGAATGGAGACTTGGAAGCTGGTCAATGACATAGCTCAGAAAGTACCCGGATCCAGAGACGTGCACAGCATTCACGTTCAGAGGATTGACGAGAAATTGTATGTGGACCTTCACCTTGAGGTAAGCGCGAACATGACTGTGAAGCAAGCACATGAGGTGGCCGACGAGGTTGAAGCCCGGATCAAAGAGGCAAACCCCGAAATCTCAGACGTCACCATCCACATGGAATCCGCTTCCGATTGGGTGTCCAGGGAATTGTCAGGCGCGGACGGTGAGCTGGCGCTCCATATTGAGCACTTGGCAAAGCGCTTTCCCGAGATAAAGGGCGTTCATGGCGTCATTGCACGCAGGGTCGGCCAAGACATACACGTCGTGTTTCACTGCGACTTCGATGCCAACACTCCCATTGACAAGGCCCACGAGGTCACTAAGGAACTCGAGAAGGCGATTCGTGACTCATATCCGAAGGTCACTAGAATAGATGTGCATGAAGAACCGGTCTAAGCGCAATAATCACACGTAGAGAAACTCCTAAATCGGGCTCATTTTTCTCAGCAGGGAACGGTTGGTTCCTGAGGTGAGCGGAAGAGCACGGTAAAGACAGAGGCCGATACCGCGAGGAAAGACTACTGGTCACTCCGAGCTACCGAGATCTATCAGATTTTTCACACAAGCGAACAGGGACTGCCTCAAGATGAGGCCAAGAAGCGGCTCGCCACTTACGGGTTGAACGAGCTGCCTAGACAAGGCTTCAGTAGGTTTCGGATACTGGGCAGGCAGTTTGGAAATCCAATATTCGTGGTTCTGATTGCATGTGCTATCGTGGCAGGTCTCTTGAACTACCCTGACCTTAAGCAGCCGATTATCATTCTGTCAATGATTATTCTGAGTGTGGTCTTGGGATACTACAACGAGTACAAGGCAGAGCGAATAGTCGAAGAGCTTCGAGAGAACGTCTCATTCAAAGCAGTCGTGATAAGGGACGGAAAGGCATCCCAGATAGATGCGACTCAAGTTGTCCCGGGAGACATAGCCACAGTATATGTTGGTGACATCGTTCCAGCCGACATGAGAATCGTCGACTGCAAGGAACTCAATACTGATGAATCCACGTTAACGGGTGAATCATTTCCTGTTGAGAAAATCAAGGAGAGCATCGATGCAAGGTCACCAAGCCCTCAGGAGCTTGTCAACTACCTATTCACAGGCACTGTTGTCACCCATGGATCAGGACGAGGTGTCGTGGTTTCCACTGGAAGACAAACAGAATTCGGTTCAATCTCAAGGAGTTTAGTTCGACCTCATCCGGAGACCGGGTTTCAACGCGGCGTCAAAACGTTTGGGAAGATGATCCTCTCAATGGCTGGCGCACTAGCTATCGGGATATTTGCCGTCAATGCGATAATTGGTGTTCATACGCTAATTGACTCCTTGCTGTTCTCTCTAGCAGTAGCGATTGGCTTGGTTCCCGAACTCATGCCGGCAATAGTGACAATCAGTCTCTCGCAGGGTGCCGCGAGAATGAGCAAGGTCAGGGTGATAGTCAAGCGTCTGGTCTCCATCGAAGACGTTGGGAACATGGATGTCCTTTGTACTGACAAGACCGGGACGCTCACAGATGGCAGAATCGTGCTCAAGGACTATTACTCTGTAGACAAACAAAGGAATACACGACTGTTTTCGTACTCGTTGCTCTGCAACGCCGCCGTGATAGGCGAAGGGCAGAAAGTAGCCGGAAATGCTATGGACGCAGCGGTGTGGGAATATGCGCTCACCAACGGTCAACAGGATGACATGGCTCTGTATACGAAAGTGGACGAAGTCCCATTTGACTACGAGCGGCGCATGATGTCTGTTGTGGTAAGCAGGGATGACAAGTTCACTTTCATTACGAAGGGTGCCCCTGAATCGGTCCTGGTTAGATGCAAGAATGCTGAGAAAGGGGGCAAGAAAGTACCATTCGCTTCATCGAAAAACAGCATTGATACCGAAGTTCTGAGTCTCTCTGAGCAGGGATACCGCGTCCTCGCAGTTGCGTACCGTGAAGTCCAGAGCAAGCCATCGTATTCGGCCGATGATGAAAAGGACTTAACTCTTCTTGGCTTGTTGGTCTTCACCGATCCTCCGAAGAAAGGTGCTCATGACGCACTTGTGAAGCTCAAGGAGACCGGTGTTGATGTCAAGATTCTCACAGGCGACAACGAACTCGTAGCGCGCAAGATTTGTGACGAGATAGATGTTCCTGTGAAGAGACTCATAGTCGGTTCAGAGCTTACTCAGATGAGCTTCGATGATTTGAGGACTGCTGTTGAAGAAGCCACAATTTTCGCACGAATAACGCCTGGACAGAAACTCGATGTCATCAAGGCTCTCAAGCAGAACAAGCATGTTGTCGGCTTTATGGGGGACGGAGTGAATGATGCCCCTGCGCTCTATGAAGCCGATGTGGGCATATCCGTGGATACAGCAGTAGATGTCTCAAAAGACGCGGCGGATATTGTGCTTCTGGAGAAGGACCTCGATGTTCTCGCCAACGGCATTGATGAGGGCCGTAAGATTTTCGGTAATTCCATGAAGTACATACTAATGGGCACTTCCAGCAACTTCGGCAACATGTTCTCGGCCGCCGCTGCTTCGATTTTTCTGCCGTTCCTTCCGATGACTGCCATGCAGATACTCTTCATGAACATACTCTATGATATCTCCAACATGACCCTGCCAACAGACAATGTTGACGAGGAGTACAGGCGTTGGCCAAACAAGTGGGACATGGGCTTTGTAAGGAAGTTCACACTGTTCTTCGGACCGTTCAGTTCTCTCTACGATTTCCTGACGTTCGGCATCATGCTCTTCATCTTCGCAGCTCCGGAGTCCCTTTTCCAATCTGGCTGGTTCGTGGAATCTTTCTGGACAGAGGTGTTGGTGATATTCGTAATCAGAACGCGCCGCATTCCGTTTGTGAGAAGCCGGCCCGGGAAATGGTTAGCAGTCATGGCAATCTCTTGCGTGGCATTCGGAACCATAATGCCCTTCACTCTGCTTGGCAGTGTCCTGGGGTTCACAGCATTGCCTATTGAGTACTGGCTGCTCCTTGTTCTAATGGTTGTAACATATCTCCTTCTGGTGGATGCCGGCAAGGTGTTCTTCATGAAAATCTGCAAGTTCTAGAGGAGAGGTGAAGCGAACCGTGTACGAATTGCCCTATCCGAATCTCTTCATCTGGTGGGTTGTCTGTATTTCTTGGAGCATTATGTTTCTCATGTTGGTCAGTGTATACCTCTATATGGACAGCAGGCCGAGGCGAACGACGAAGGGTGTGTTCAGACGCATAAGAGACTTCATCTTTGTTTGGGTTCTGGTTGGCCTTCTTGCCCTATATGTCGTATCAGTGAACATGGGTTCTAAGGAGTTATTCGCAGAGGGCAACATAGTCGTGGAAGTTGTCTTGGTATTCTACCTTGTGAGTAACAGAATGAAGACGCGCAAGGCAGCACCGTCTCTTGAGACCGACCAGAAATCGGTTCCGAGACAAGATTAGGTGGAGTTTGACTCTCCGAGGTTCCTGAGTCTACATCTTAGGCGAACTCTCTGATGATTATCCCGATGAAGCAACCAATGAAAGAGGAGAATATCACAAGCACAAAGTAGACAGTCATTACAGACAGCGCAGCAACAAGGAAGCCGGCTAGGTCTTCGCCCGGAGAGACAAGTGCGGGGCTTGTCAAGAAAAGCACGAAAATGACTGCAAAGAACATGGCTGTCAAGATTGCGCCTATCAAAGCACGACTCATCTGGGATGCGGTGAGTCCTATGCTGATGGCTGCAAGCGCAGGAACACCAAACATGTAGAGCGGGTTAGTAACGAACACACCGACGACCACAGCCGCGTACACGCTCGTGTCTATTATGGCTACGAGGAATGGAATCAGGAACAACACCAGCAGATCTCGTCTGCTCTCGCTCATCGTGACTCCAAGGAATCTGACGACGGGATGGGCCTTGCCCGAGAGCCTGGTAGGGGACGTGCTGGGGAGGGGTCTCAACAAACCGACCTTCTCGGATTCATCTTCACCGGATGGCTCAGTTCTATACTTGTCCTCGTCGCTCATTTGGCCCACTTGGCAGAGGCTTGCTTGGGCCGTTGGATAAAGCCTTCGCATTGAGCAAGTGCCATTCCTGTGCTCTCCTGCAAGGTAGGGCCGAGCCAAAAGGCATCACCACTACCAAAACTGCTATTTGTCCCAAAATGCAGAGCTAGTTAAGAACGGAGGCTGTTTTGGATGGCTCGAGGAGAATCACGTGCTGCTCACAGGCCAAGCGGGACGGACGCTGCGACCAAGAGGAGGAAGCTGGAACACATCGAGATTTGTCTCCAAGAAGATGTGCAAAGCAAATCCTCGGCCATGTTTGACAATGTTCGCCTTCTTCACAATGCGTTGCCTGAGATTGACAAGGATTCCATTGACCTGACCACAAACTTGCTGGGTCTCAAAGTCGGCGCACCGATAATCATAGCTGCGATGACCGGTGGTCACCCTGACAGTCTGGAGATAAACCGAAGACTAGCAGAGGCGGCCGAGGAGCTGAAGCTGCCGATAGGGGTTGGAAGCCAGAGGGCCGCAATCGAGGACCCCTCGCTTGCGTACACATTCGAAGTGGTTAGGGAATCAGCTCCATCTGTTCCGGTAATTGCGAACATTGGTTCAACTCACGTCGAACACGCACAGCAAGCCATTGACATGATCGACGCAGACATTCTGGCTATCCACCTGAACCCGCTGCAAGAAGCCGTACAGCCTGAAGGAGAATGCGATTCGTCTGGGATTCTTGACAAGATAGCTTCAGTGTTGGATTTGGTCGATATTCCAGTTATAGTAAAAGAAACAGGCGCGGGCATCTCTGCTGACGTGGCCCAGCGGCTGGAGGCCATCGGGGTTGATGGGATCGACGTCGGAGGTCTTGGGGGAACGAGTTGGTCAGCTGTTGAGTATTATCGTGCTCTAAGAGAGAAGAACGAGGAAAAGGTCTACTTGGGTCGTGAGTACTGGGACTGGGGAATCCCGACAGCCCTCAGTGTAGCCATGGTGGTCTCGTCTACCAATTTGGATGTCATTGCCACCGGCGGGGTCAGAACAGGATTGGATGTTGCAAAGGCTCTGAGCTTAGGTGCTGCGGCCGCCGGAGTTGCTTACCCATTGCTGAAACCGGCTGTGACAGGGAAGACCATAGATGTCATAAATGAGCTAACAAGGTTGATTGACGGACTTAGAGTCGCGATGTACCTCACAGGATGTCAAACGGTTGATGACATGGCTAGATGCCCGACAATCATAGATGGAAAGCTTCGCGAGAACCTCGAAGCCCTAGGTATCAACTACAAGAAGTGAGCCGGGCAGATTGAGATAGTGACCATTGTTACTCTGTCGGTGCAGTTTGCTCATTTTCGAGGGCTCCGACACGCTGGAGATATCGCGACCGGGTCCTTATCCCATTCAGCATCTGGACAGCCTCTTCTATTGTGTCTCCGACAGGGATGCCGTTCAACTCGAAGCCTCGTATGATAATGTCATACTTCTCTAGGTCGGGCACGTAGGAGATGACGGTCTTGTTATGGCGCTTTACAACAGCAGCGACTTTAGCTCCGATTTGCAGAGAGATACCGGGGGCATAAGGCAAGAGAAGCAGAAGTGCCGCATCAATGTAGTCAATGGCCAGCATCTTGTCTAATACATGTTCGAAATCGGCATCAGAGGCGCTACCTGTCAGGTCGCAAGGATTCCTGAACGAAGCGATGTCTTGGTAGGCAGGAGTCATGACACTCCGCATCGCCTCCTGATCTTCGGTTGAGAATGGTGGGAGTTCGAGCCCGTACAGGGCGGCCTCGTCAGTTGCTATGACGCCATGACCACCACTCACTGTGAGAGCACCCACGCGAGGGCCTTTCATTAGAACGGGTTCGAATGAGAAGGCTTTCGAGCAAGCCATGAGATGATCTTCATCGCGAGCCTCTATTACTCCGAACTGCTTGAAGGCTGCCGAAGCTATTGCTGAGCTCCCCCCAAAGACGATGTGTGGCTTCTTGTCACTCTGTGCCCCGCCTCTGACTGTCCTCCCTTGTAAACGACCATTGGCTTCCTAGTTGCATATCTGGCACAGGCCTCGACGAATTCCCTGCCCTCGTTTTGACCGAAGCCCTCCAAATAGGCGACGATGACCTTCACGTTCTTTTCATGCTGGAAGTGGTGGACGAAGTCGGTCACTTTAGTTTGGGCAGCATTGCCGATTGATATTGCAGCAGCTACTCCGACATCACGTTTCGAGAATTCCTCCAAACGTTCTACTAGCCAGCCTCCGCTCTGCGATATGATGGCCACACCTCCTTTTCTGGGTCTGGCAACTCGCTCCGAAGGAAGAAAGAATGTATCAAGGGTTTCAGGCACGAAGACACCTATGCAGTTGGGTCCGACCATAGACATACCGAATTTGTTTGCGATGTCAGTTATCTCCTGCTGCAGTTTAGTTCCTTGTTCTGTCTGGGTCTCGCTGAAACCGCCTGACACAACTATCACTGCCTCTATGCCTTTCTTGCCGCATTCCTCGAGGACTAAAGGCACGGATATTGCGGGAACAGATATCACCGCTAGGTCGATACCATCAGGGGCTTCGGTAATTGAAGGGTAGACCTCAACTCCCTCAACATTGCCTCCCTTCGGGTTGATTGGATAGGTCGTCAATGCGTTTTCAAAAGCCAGTTTGCGGAAGATGACGTTCCCTGGAGAGAAGACGTTCGAAGTCGACACACCGACAACTGCTGTAACTTTCGGGCTCAACAACTTATGGAGGCCGGTCATGACCAACCCTCGCTGATTGTGAGGTCTGGGTTACACTCGTGCCTTATATGCGATTTGTCTGGGATGTGCGGATGATGCCCCTCTAGATCTTCATCTGCGATAGTACTTCTCTCAACCTTGGCTCGGCAAGTATCGCATGGTGAAGCTTCGATAGCAGCTTTGTAATCTCAGCATAGATGACTTGTCGGGCAGGCTCGCTGGCGTGTGTAGCCTCTTGAAGTGCTTCCTCACACCGCTGATTGATTCTCTTGATAAGCCGCTTCTCAAGTTCCGGGCCTCCCCACCCGAAACCATCGAAAGCTGTCTGTGCTTCCGAAATCTTATCTTCTACGTTTGGAATCTGCCCTCTCAGTAGCTCATCCAGTCCTGAGAAGTACTTCGCTACCGCACGCTCAATTCTCTCTGACTCGCTTAACTCAAGGGATGTTTCATGCGGTCGCTTAGCATACAAGTCTTGGAACAGCCTTGCACCGGGCGCCTCAGTAAGAAGCGTCTTGATAATCTTGACCATGTATTCGGCGGGGAGTCTGACAGACTTCTTCCATGAGTGGTGAATCGGACCGGTATCTGTGGAGCTCTCGATTAGCCTCAAGCCAGAAGACTGGAAGCAGAACATGACAGCGTTTTGAGTACTGATCAATGATTTGTTGGGCTTGGCTCACAAGACCCCATTGATCATCCTCAGTATCAACGCGCTTGTACACTTCACCGACCTTGGGAGCAGCTGTCCCTAGAAGAGGGAGTGTTGGTTGCGCCTCGACTCGGGGAATCGTGGTCTGGGGAATAGTGGGTATTGTCTGCTGATGCGCTGTGCTCTCATCGAGGAACGAGAGTATCTCCTGAGTTGGCTGACGACCTGCTTCGGCGGCCTTGGCTTTCTCAGATAGCTTGGGCAAGAGACTCTCCAGCTGGGCGAGCCTCTTGGCTATGAGACCCATCATGTCGGCAGTTCCCTTGGGAATCCCATCCATAGACATGGTGTCTTCCATCCACTTCCTGGCTCGAAGAAGACCCTGCGTTAGGGAGTCGACCCTGTCCGGGTCAACACTTCCCTCAACTTGGGAAGAGAGTATAAAATGGATGAGAGTGGAGTTGAGAGTCTCTATCAGAAGCAGTCGGTCCACAAGCTCATCTATGCGCAGGGGTTCAGTCAAAGTGACACCATCCGGTCCTATTCTAGCGTGCCGCCTTCCATGTAGTAGCTGAATAATTCACGGAAATCGTTGATAGCAGTCACGAGCTCTTTCTCGTGGTGCCTTTTGATCTCATGAACCAGCTCTGCTTCAACGCAGAGGGTCCACTGTGCAAATTCACAAGCTGTGTTGCTTCGTTGATAAGCTGCACGAGCTCCGGTATTTTGGGCAGCCCCAGTAGGAGCAACAGCTTCACAACCGGATCAGGATTAAGGTGCTGAACATAGCACGGCGTAATCGCTGCACCCGGAGCTATGTACTTGTCCAGAGCCTCCTTAATGTGCATCCCATATTCTGCTTTCGAGATGTGCTTCGGTCCACTGAAAACGTAGTAAACACTCTCTGCATTCGGCGTATCTCCGACATCAGCATAAGAACACTGGGTCACTGCGTAGTCAATCATTGTCCGCAATTGCCTTGGCATGCTGCCTGCATCAGGGATGAGTCCGATATCGTTGTACAACGCGGGCACAACCACTGGATCCAGCTTCCTAGCATAATCAGCGAGGTCAGTAGTTGGAAACACATCCTTGTCAGGCTCATAGACTCCCGGTGATAGCATTGCCTCGATGACATCAATAGCGAGAGGGTTAACCAGTTCCACAAATGCCTGTTCTGTTCGAGTCTCGAGTTCGCTGCTTCCGCCATCGACAGTACTTGGAACCATTGCCTCTATGGAATCAACGTTAGCGACATCCACGTCGAGTTCCTTTGCTAGGTAGTCGACGCTGTCTCCTCTCCTCCATTGCAGGATTCTCTTTAGCATAGTCCTGTTGCTGAGGAGTATCGTGAGGTCCGCACCACGCTCCTGTAGCTGAGCTCGGAGCAGTTTCGAGACCGCCCATATCGAGTTCAGGGCCTCACTGGATTGTCCTTCAAAAGGCAATACACCAATGACGTATACGAAGATTCGCCTTCCTTCTTCTTCCTGGAATTTCTGCTTGAGAAGCTCAATAATGGCTGGTGTGCCACCACAACCAGTACCACCGCCGAGACTTGTGAAGATACAGAATCCGGATACTCCTTCGAAACCCAGGTTTGTGAGTTGGTCGAAGATGATGTCCTTGGATTCCATCACTGCATTATACCCATCCATGAACCGACCACCGACACCGATTTCGCTTTCTCCGTAGAGAAGTGTGTGCTCCTTTGGTATTCCATATTTCTGGCGAACCTTGGTGAGATCGGAGCGATCAGTGTTCATCAGCAGATAGCCTCGAACACGAGAAGGCAGCTTCTTCTCTTGGCTGGCCTTGAGGTATGATCCTACGATGTTCGAACCACATTCTCCAATGCCAATCGCGAACATCTCCGCGGCTTTTCCCAATTCCTCGTCAGTACCCTTTCCCTTGGCCTTCTGCATTCACTCTGTCTCCTGTACCTATGCTCTCTTTTCCATCATTGATGCTACGAGCTCTTTGACAGCCCATGACAGATAGGAACTGATGTCCTCTCTCGAATAAGTGTCTTTGATTTTCTTGATAGCTTCATCAACGAACTTCTGCCCGCTGATCGGCGCTGGCACCCGGGCTGAAACCTGCCATATACATCTTCAACGACTTATGCCATTCGTCCATCTTCTCTGCCTTGTCAATCCAGTCCTTGCGGGATTGCTTGAGCTGGTTGAAGAGCTTCAGGGCATCGTCAAGCATGGGCATCCTGCAGTCGATGCTACCACGCCGTTCCCTGCCGGCGCATCACTGTCCCGGACGTACCGGCGCGAGAGCGGACCGCCAAGCAGACCACGCCCGCGATGGCCTGCCAGGAGAGCTCACTCTGTCAATGCGCTAGATACGGATGGGGTTTCACCACCGCACAGCAGACCTGGCCTGGGGTCGAAGGGATAGCGCGGGCTCGTAAATGCAAGGCTGTACGAGTGCGAGGGCGGCGAGGCGAGCGCCAGTCTCTGTTTCAACTTGACCCGACGCCCGCCGGCTGAAGCTAACGCGTGGCTGAACGGAAAGACCCGCATGTTGAGCGGTGGCAGAAGCTGACCCCCACAAGCTGACTGGCCGACCATTCGCACGACGGGCTCTTGTGGAGTGTCAACACTCAATCCGTATCTGGGAGAGCGGCGAGTGGCAAACTAGGACCGTCGAATCCCGGCAGAGAGCCACAAGCCCTCTGCCTATCACGCAGAGGGTTCATCAAGGCGGCGTCCAGATACGGATGGAATATTGGCACCGTACAGGCTCTGGATGGGAAGGGCCGCAGGACCCTGCCCCGCAGGTGAGGGAAAGGCAAGG
>CAVSBO010000016.1:0-289674 GCA_963726195.1 Candidatus Thorarchaeota archaeon | reverse complement strand
CAAGACAAATGGGAGGATTCTCATTGAAGTGTATCCCGTCGGACCTTACTTGTTCTCTATACTACAAGAACGCTTCAAGCCCATTCATCATTCATAGGGCTGTCCCCCATGTCAAAACACCCCTTGAGCTTGCCCTCGTCGACAGGCTATGCAAAGAGAACAATCGGTTTATGGAAGTCCCAAATGCTTGTAGAACGAATCTCACAGAGAGACTGAAACTGGTCTCTATTCATACTGCCCAAAGGATTTCGGATACATTGCCAGAGATTGGTAGCACTACGAAAGCCAGAATCGCTGAGATAGTAGGACACCATTCAAGTGCTCTATGTTCATTATTCCCGGTTCTATTGGATGACGAAGTCGAGGAAGTGTATCTAGATAGGCCTCATAGTCCGATGTATTTCGACCATCGGCGTCTTGGTCGATGTAGCACTATGGTCAGCCTCGAAGAAGAAGATGCTGAGCGAATTGTGACTCTTATTAGAGGTGAAAGCAATCTGCACTTGGACAGACACAACCCCTCACTGAAAACTGACTTGAAGCTGTTTGATTCAAATCTCCGGTTTTCACTTTGTCTGCCCCCGCTAAGTGTGGACGGGATGCATCTCGAAATTCGACGTGCACGGACTAATCCGTATTCAATATGCGACCTAATCCGCAATGGCACACTCACTATCGAAGCTGCAGCCTTGCTTGTGTTGGCGGTCTGTGCTAGGTTCAATATCACAATAACTGGAGGACCAGGATCAGGCAAGACAACTCTTCTAAACTCCTTGGATATGAGCACGCCGCGAGCCTGGAGGAAAATCTATGTCGAGGATGCCGTCGAGAGCAGAGACCTCGGTGACCGTCATCAAGTGAGGTACAGAGTCGACCCACTTGATGAAACTGAGCCGAAATTCGATAAGAGCACTGAAATTGTCAAGAGCCTTCATAGATCACCCGACTACCTGATTCTGGGAGAAATCCAAACAGCGGAACATAGTCATGCTTTGTTTCAAGCAATTGCTGCGGGTCTTCGTTCAATTCAAACATGTCACAGCGACTCTGCATCAAGCCTTGTATCTCGTTGGACATTGAATCATGGAATCGACAGGTCAAGCATCGCGCTCATGGACGTGATTGTCACACTTGAGAGACCAATTCCTGGAGAGTCGAGACGCCAAGTGAAGGAAATCGTTGAGATTAGGAGGAGTGTTAGCGACGGCTTGGTCAGTTTTGCTGGCTTGAACAGAGTGTTTACGATTGACAAGACATCGTCTGAAGAATCAGGATGGGCCAGAGATGGGGCATTCACTTTACGCGCTCAAGAACAAGGTGCAGATAGCCATGTGGCTGCCTACGAAGCATTGATTGATGAATTTGCCAAGATGTCGTATGAATCGAACACCGTGGAGACTGTACCCATCGGAGAAAGGATATGGGAATTCGGTCATCCCTTTGCTTACGTCGCCAGAAGATAGTAAGGTTTGTTTCTTTTCAGCGTACTGAGTAGCAACTTGTTTGAGACGTCAGACAAGGACGATGCGCATTCGGCCACTTGAAGCATCGCAGACACCTCGTCCGGAAGCATACGAATGTCGGTGGGACTTAAAATAGGAATCAGAAGACATGTAACATTGGGTACGAACTTGATGAGAACACGAGCAAAGCTGAAGAGTGATACCAAGGGAGGACCACTCGTAGAGGAGAGCTTGTTGCTGGGTCTTGCCGTGGTTACGGTTTCGATAATTATCGCAGTGATCCTTGAAGCCACGGGCTGGGCGCAAAATGTTGTGAACAGTCTCTTTCAGCTCCTCCAGAACAGCTGGAACGGCCTGACAGGGCTGCTTACGCCTTGATTTTCAGTCTTGTAATTGCCAGCAGCTGCAGATATTCTTGAGACCGGTTTAGAGAACAAGAGCCGCCCATTTCCGAGAAGCGGGGATTCGGCCAATCGGTTCAGAGAAAGGCTTATTTGCGGAGCAAAGGGTGGAGCCCCGCTCCGGGCTGGAACGACCAAGGCTCCGGTAGGCGCATTGAGTCTAACTCACATTGCGACCGTTTGTAGTCCGGCCCAGCATTGGGGACTCTCGATCCTCAGACCCGGGTTCAAATCCCGGCCGGAGCACCATCAGACTATCAGTCTAGCAGATATTTCCTTCTCGCGGGAGGAATGCTAACAGCAAGTACAGAAAGACAGGCGCTTACAGCGAAGCCGACAACGCCTGCGCCCTCTATTGAGGAGACATCGACTGAATTCAGACTGATTATGGTATAACCTGTACTGAAAAGCAGAAAACGGGAAGAATCGATCCAATATGATAAGTTGAAAGAACCGGGCTGATTGGGAAATGAAAGATAGAGGTCGGCGATTCCACCCCTTCCACTCAAAATGGATCCTCTGGTGGACAACCATTCATAGTTCATTAAGACGCCAGTCAAGAGCGACCCATTCAGCGCACGAAGCATAAGTCGGACATGGATTTGTTGCAGCGGCGATATCAATTGATAGTCATACAGTTTCATCGTTACTGGCATACTCTCCGTGACAACAACTGCGTAGCAGACAGACGCGAATAGTCGGTATTCACTAGCATTGCCGCGATAGATGAAGGATAGTCTCAGCATGCCAGACGCTTCGGGAGCCGAAAAGCGGATGCTAATGATGCCGCTTTGATTCGTGTGCATAGTTACCTCGGACACGTTCTCATTACGCACGTCCACGGGCGTGTTAGCATAGTCGCGTTCTGAATCGGCCAAGTGTAACTCCATAAGGAATTCCTGACCGGGAGAAGCATAGCCCATGATGTCAGAGTATACCACATCGAACTCGGGGCGCACCCATATTACTGTACCGAATGCGCAGCTTCTGTTTAGAATGTATTCATTGCCTAGGATATCGAGAACAAAGCTCTTGCGCCCTCCCTCCCAAGGACCTGAAGATTAATGTAAACTAAGGTGGTACTTGGGGGAGCCTGTTGAATGATTGTCTGGTTAGTGGTCAAGTCGTGTAGTCTTAGCCAAGCCCCCGATAATGGGCGACCAAGCAAGTCACTCAATTCGACTGTGATGTTCGCATGTGTGCCAGTCGTCATAGGAGCCGGTAGGATGACTCTAACAAGAGACGGACTGACGATGTCTATCTGGACCTTTAGAAGGGAAGAAGCATATCGTGGAGTGCCTAGGTACGTGACGGCTAACTCATGGGAACCCAAGGAGAACCTAGAATCAATGCTAACACAAACTAATGCGATCCCGGACTGGTTAGTCGAGGCGAAAGCCAACGACGTGCTATCGAGCAAAATCTCGAGCTGGACGCCAGACGTGGCTATACCGTTGGTCATAAGAAGCACGTATGACTGCAAGTTGTCATTTAGCTTGATTGGATCCTTGGGAGGTTCCACTAATATCAGAGTGCTCGGAAGTTGCTGGATGGAGACGTTGAAAAGGGCCTCGGCTGTCTCGCTGAAAGTGGACATTTCCCGTTCGTGAAAGACCCTGATACGATTCGTCCCAAGTTGCTCCCAAGTGCTGTTGCAATTGATGGCGAAGTGGACTTGACCGGAAGCATTTGTCGTTCCGGACTCAAGTTGCGTTGTACCACAGAATACGGCAATGCATGCATTTGGTAATGCATCTCCTTTGTCATTGAGGAGTGTTGCCGTGAGTGTAAGCATATCGCCGGGAGCAAGGGCATCTTTGTCGACATGAATACTGATTCCCGTGTGTGATAGAATTGTAATGACAGCCCACTCGCACGATGGACTAAGGGCTAGCGATTGATTACCAGGAAATGTCGCATTGACAATACTGACACCAAGAGGTTGGCTCATCGGTATGTTCCATTGAATTGTGGCTACGCCACTCGGATTCGTTAGCACAGAACCCAAGTACACATTGTGTGTCTGTTCGAAGAACTCAATTCGCTGGTCCGGAACAGGATCACCGTAAGTGCCATTCTGTAAAAGTGTAGCACCTATGGTTATGCTCTCACCTCGACAAGCAATCATACCCTCTTCGGCAGAAGTCCTGTTCACGGTGAAGCAGAATAGGAGTGCGAGAGCAAGCAATGTTACACCCAACAGAAGGCGGGCGTTCCTCCACGGATGCATCCTACTTCACGTTCCTCCTAACCCGGTTCTCCTGTGGTTCGGTTTGCGACGGAGAGCGCGGAGTAAATCCACTTGCAACTCATGAATGATTGACTCTGCTTGTCACTGCGAACCATCATACTGGAACTTGCTGATTTGAATCTTTTAACCTCCTAGAAGTTGCAGTTGGCAAGATTCTCGCAGGGCTGAGTCTGGGGCAAAGAATGTGGGCCCGTGGACTTCTATGTAATAGATGCGGGGGAGTTCATATGGCAGACCAGAGCACAAGGAGGGGACCCCGGCGGCGTAGAACAGAAGCGCTCTGATCTAGACAGCGGTGATAGCACTGCATGAGGACCCATGAATTACATCAGGATGAGTATTCGGCTGGCTGCGAAGAATCGATATGGTGGCATCGGGCAAGAGTAGCACAGCTTGTCGGAATACAGCTCTGTCTGCTCTATTTCGTCGCAGTGTATGTTCTTCCTATTGCAGGTATTATCAAGCAGCCCATTGTTCCATCGAAAGCGGTCGTTGAAATATGCATTTGCGCTTTCCCAATCTGTTGTGGTGTCGTCATTGCATTCAAGAAGATGCTAACAGAGCATGTTTCCTTCGTGCTGGAAGATGAGTTCTACGTCGTCCGCATCGGAAGTCGGGCCATTGCGGCTTGTTGCCTCGAGATGATGTCGGTCCCCGGCTCAGTGGAGCAGGATGCAAGTAACAGGCCAAGGTACAACACGACCATGTTGCTGGCACTTCGAGCAGGGATGGATAGTCGCGTCACCATGGCATATGAAGTTGGGCTGGTCAGAGATGAACCGTTTCTTCGGGTGTTCATTAGCATAATGGGCCACTCTATCACGGAAATGGGAGATACTCTGAGGAGAGAAGCAACGAGAGCAGAAGCGATTCTGTCGGCATCTCTTAACAATGTCGAACTTCGGCAGCTGAAAGGTGGTGAGTTAGAAAA
Source organism: Candidatus Thorarchaeota archaeon (assembly GCA_963726195.1). Classification (GTDB taxonomy): domain Archaea; phylum Asgardarchaeota; class Thorarchaeia; order Thorarchaeales; family Thorarchaeaceae; genus OWC5. The sequence goes on along the minus strand of CAVSBO010000016.1, from coordinate 284,628 downwards.
AGCGGCGCTATCATTCAGTGGCAAAATAGTTGGGACAGAACATTCGATTGCAGAAGAAAGAATGCAGTGTAAGTCAGCAATGGTACTCTCTGGTAATCCTCGGGTTGCACCTTCGGAGTCCACATCCCAAATTGGCACATTTCTTTCTACGGGCCTGAAACAGGGCTATTCACTGGCTCTAACGTGTGTGTTTTCAGCTGCGAGGGCGGGAAAGAAGAAGAGGAAGCTGGAAGCGGAGTGGAAATCCATACATGGAAGAGAGAAGAAGCGAGAGGATTCGCTTGAAGACCAAGTTGTGAAGAAGGATTTGTTGAGACAGTACGAACAGATGCAAGCCGACGAGGGATGGTTTGAGGCGAGCGTCTATGTCGTGGTTACTGCCAATGACTCAGCCGGACTGAGAGCTGCTAAGGAGGGATTGAAGGGGCTTGCCTTCTCAGTTTGGGGCGGAGACGGCAAGATGTCAATAGCGGAAAGAGACATTAGCGGCAAAACTGCTTGTAGGTTGCTTTCAAGACGCCATCTAAGCCAGCAGAGAATACATGTATCGAGATTGGTGGCCTTTGTCAACACACCGGTACAGAGCATCCCCGTTGTCACGGCCGCGCAGATTCCTGATTTCTACGTGCCTCCGAGAGAACTTGTGGACAACGAGTTGCAAATAGGATGGACAGTCTATGGAGGACATCTACTCAACAAAGCAGGATTGAAGAAAGAATGGTTGAGAGAGCATGTTGCAGTCATTGGTTCCACAGGTACCGGAAAGACATCGCTTGTCAAGCGCTTGATGGCCGAACTAAGCATGAAGACTGAGGTACCCTGGTGGGTTTTCGATTTGAAGGGTTCTGAATACAGCGATTTGGCAAATATAGGCAATCAGGAAGTAATGATTTTTCGTCCAGGGCTTGACCCCTCTTTCGCAATGGACCTCCTGGATCCTGACGCAGACACAAGGGAAAAACAGGCTCACGCAACGTTTGTCATCTTGAAGGAACTTCTAAGGGAGATGGGCACTTCAACAGAGCTTTCACCTGCCATGGAGAAGCTTCTGAGAGATGCAATTCTTGAGACCGCAAAGACGTTGAATCGTGGCAACTCCGTGCGTATATTGATTGAAAAAATCAATGAGCTTGCTGACAATGACCGGACTGGTGCTATGACGAGAGATGCATTGCTGAACCGTTTAGAAGTGCTCATTCGTGAGCCATTGGGTTCAATACTAGCGGGTGGGCCGCATTCGATGAGTATATCGAGTTTGCTGAGCAAACGTGTGGTATTCGACCTTCGGTACGTTGCTCGCACAGGAGGTATGGACGCAGCCCGTCTCCTGTACAACCTTGTTGCCAAACGTATCTTTGATAGCGCAATGAGACGTGGGATAACAGCACAGCTCAATCATGTTGTAGTGCTTGAGGAGGCGAACAATCTCGTCCCTGAAAGCTATACCAGGCAATCAGCGGGCAGATGTAACGACAGGCGAATCAATGGTAATGCTACAGAGAGCCACTGGTCAAGGGGTGATTGTTGTTTCGACTAGGCCTGACATCTCGTCGAACATCCTGGCCAACACTGCCACGAAAGTCACATTCAGACTTCCTTATGATAGCTCTGTTGGGGCCAGATTCATGTCTCTCAATGAAGCGCAGGAGCGCTATCTGAGGATGCTGAAGGTGGGGAGGGCACTAATCGTGACACCCGAGACCGATACGTTTGAGCTAGCAACCGAACCTTTCGTAGGCACGCCACAAATGGAATTGGTTGAACAGAACGAGCTTGCAGAGACCCTAGATTGGAACCGAGAGTATGCGGCATCTGAACAGACATATGCACGGTCGCCGCAATCACCTATTGTAAGCAATGCTCCTGCAGGGCAGACGGAGAGGCCCGTGGGCGGTGCTACCGCTGTTGAGCATCGCGGGGCCGTATTCGATGGCCTAGGCGAATTGGCGAATCGGGCGGTGGCATTCCTTGCTTCGCACGATGTGGCTTCGAAGGAGGAATTGCAGAATCTGCTGACTGCCTTCAACCCAAGTATCAGGAACGACGACGTAGCTGAACTGATTCAGGAGCTTGTGTCTTTGGGGTCCATCGAGCGCGAATCACTGCCACTTGTCGAAGGTGGGGTTCTTTTCACGTTGCCCGGGAGAGGGTGTGATGCCGTAAGAGAAGCAATTGCAGGTTATATTTCAGCACGTTTGGGGCGGTCTCTAAGCTCAGAGCAAAGCGATCGCCTCGGCAGTCAAGTCATGATCGTCGACGACAAGGCGATTCTCATAGTTCCTGAGCATCTGAAAGCATCATCGATAGAGGGCGTCCTTGAAAGAATCAGATACCAAATGAGTACAATGGGAAATGGTGTGACAGAGCTGTTTGTGATAGTCAGAGGAAGCGTTGCTGCTGCCAAGTTGAGAGAGCTAATGGATAGGAACGACGAGTATGATGCAGTGAGTGTTATTTCAGCATTCCCAAGTTCGCTTGACAAGATGATAGAGACCCATCTTCAAAAAGGCAAGTCGAACGAGATGCTGGAATCAATGACAGATGCTTCGGAGACTGATAGAGACGAAGTGGAAATCACGTCGAAGAATGAAACAGTCGAGGATAGCCCTGAGTCCTCTTCTTCGATGCAGTTGCGTTTGTGGTTTGGTGTCATACAAGACTTTGTGGATTTGTCAGATGGCAAGACCAGATGGAATACGTTGTTAGAATTCATTGAGACGACAGCTCTTCAATCAGTAAAGGCAAGGTCAGTTCCATTGAGTGTGACCGAAGGCAAGCATGCCTTGACAGAGCTGTTGGGAGATGGTAGACTGGTTGCAGTGAGGGTGAAGAATAGCGGAGTGTTCTCGGGCTTGGAAGAGGGGTTATGGGTGGTTGGTCGCTCAGCTATCAGGGAATTGAAGAGGACCGCTGTGGGGGCCCTTGAATCTCAGTTGTTGAAGCTCAATGAGCCAATTGCAAAGGGGCATGGATGTTATGACTTGTGTGCTGCAGGGAAGTCTTACGCTGTCTTTCCTAGCCAAGATCAGCTCGACATTCTTTTGCAGCTCGATAACGAGGTCGTGTGCAGAGCCTGCAAGGCCACTCGGGCAGTCTGTATCTTACCAGCGACTGAGTATCTGGATAATGATACGGCCAAGCCAGCAAACCTGGAGATATGCGAAATGGAAGACCTTCAAAGCATCGTACGACGAGGCAGGAGTGTTGGAGATACCAGAGTTCGTAGATGACGCGGTTTTCATTCCGACTAGATTCCCGTCTTTTCAGAAGACTTAGAGCTCAATTCTTGTGCAAACGACAGGTTTTCGAGAAAACAAGTCTTCGAGACGGCCGGCTATTGACAAGTTGAATATAGCAATTTCCCTTTTCTTGCCTGCAAGCTTGACCAAATCAGCTAGTTTGGCTGCCATTCCACCCGTTACATCGGTGGCTTTTGATGAACTAGCCCCGCGTAGTACTTGATTCATGTTTGTTTTGTCAATGACAGGAATAATCCGGGCATCTGGATTGTCTTTGGGGTCTGTCTCGTATACGCCATCAACATCCGTTCCGATGTAGACGGATTCTGCATTGAGGTTCTCTGCTAGATGCACAAGGATTGTGTCACCACTGAGAATAGATGCACCACGGACATCATCAAAACACACATCGCCGTGAGTCACCACTGTTAGTCCTGACTGAATTGCCCTCCGAATCAGCTCTGTTGGAAAGTTGGACACTGAACCATCATGTAGTAATACAAAAGAGAATGGCGAAAACACAACCGTGGGAATCCCGGCGTTTTGCATCATGTGCTCGATTTGCAGTGACAGTGTTGTCATATTGTGACGTATTGAGGGGATACCCTCCAGAAGGCGCTCCTTGGAAGTTGCCGGGTCTCCATAACCAAACTGATGGGCTGCTTGATGCCCGTGTGCTCCGCCACCGAGAACGATGACTAGCTGATTCTTGTGCGCTCTGAGTTCCAGTACTATGCGTTTCACTGCCTGGTAATTCAATCTGGGAGGAGAGGCACTCTTGTGAGTGATGACGGAACCTCCGAGCTTGACAACCGTTACACGATACAATGGAATAGCCTGGCAAAGACCTCCGAAGAGGGCTCTTATGGAGATTATCATTGCCGTCTGCCATTGACATGTGGTTTCCGGGCCATGATAGAATCAGTTGTTGTGACAGTTCCGCGGTGATGACAGAAGAGAAGGATGGCCAGTGTGAGTTATGGAGATGGTTTTGGCAAGCACGCTGGATGCAAAGCAACCTTTTTATCCGGTTCGAGGGTGGTTGCCGAAGATGTCTCCTCAAGCGGGGTAGATATTCACATGACTCAGAGAGCTAGGATTCGACTATCGAGTACCAGTACCGAGTACCTCGATGGTGTATGCAATCAAATCAAGCGAATAACCCGCAAGACAGGAGTACGGATGGCTGGTCCAATCCCACTTCCCACACGTCGAATGATTGTTCCTACTCGGAAGACACCCTGTGGCCAAGGATCCGAATCTTGGGACAAGTGGGAAATGAGGATACACAAGCGGCTTATTGACATCGATGCAGATGAACGTGCAATCCGGCAGATAATGCGTGTGAAGATACCTGATTCTGTGTATATTGAGATTGAGCTTACAGGTTGACATTACCAAGCCTTATCTCGAAAGCATGTCACTTTGTAAGGTAGAAGGTGTCTGGTCACCGGAGCGTACATGGGGCTGACGTTCCTCATAGAGGCAAGAATCATGTGCGGAATAATCGGTGTGGTTCAAGAACGAGGAGAGGTGGCTCCGTTCCTTCATCAGGCTTTGAAGAGGCTAGAATACAGAGGCTATGATTCAGTTGGAGAAACTACGATTGCGAACGGGCGTCTGTACATAAAGAAAGAGAAAGGCAAGATTGATGAAGTCCACAAGAGACTCAATCTCGATGATCTTCCGGGATCAATAGGGATTGGGCATACCAGATGGGCCACACATGGAATTCCTTCAATGTTGAACTCGCACCCGCATTTCGACTGTAATGATGAGATAGCCGTCGTGCACAATGGTGTGATAGACAATTTCTTGGAACTGAGAAGTGAGCTCAAAGGAAGGGGGCATGTATTCAATTCTGACACTGATACGGAAGTCATTCCTCATATGATTGAGGAATATATGAATGAGGGATTCGACCTTAAGGGAGCTCTCAGGAGAGTCGCTCTGAGCATAGAGGGTACTTATGCAATAGTAGCCATGACAACCAGAGAACCGGACAAGATATGTGGCGTGAGAGATGGTAATCCGCTAGTGATTGGCACGCAGGAGGGAGTACACTACATCAGTTCAGATATTCCTGCGTTTCTGCCAATGACAAACAACATGGTCCTTCTTCTGGATGGAGAGATAGCCAGTCTCTCTGCGAGTGGAGTGGAAATCGAGAAGCTCGCAGATGGAGTGAGAGTGGAGCGCGAAAGCATCAAGGTAAGCTGGACTGCGGATCAAGCCCAGAAGGGGGGCTTTCCTCACTTCATGCTTAAGGAGATACATGAACAGCCTGAAGCAATCAAGAATACGCTGAGACTCCGCAAGGAGCCAATCGTTAAGGCGGCCGATATTGTTCGAAGTGCGAATAGAGTGTACATGGTAGCAATGGGAACCTCTAGTCACGCCGCCATGGCAGGGCGGCACATGTTTGGTTCGCTTGGCGGAGTAGTACCGATATGTGAGCTTGCCAGCGATTTTCAGGACAGCATCTACGATACACTTTCCAAAGATGACTGCATAATGACAATTACGCAATCGGGAGAGACAACAGACACTATTGCGGCAGCGAAGTATGCTAAACATCTAGGTGCGAAAGTGATTGCAGTTACGAATGTGGTAGGGAGTTCAATAACACAATGTGCGGACCATACCATCATAACGCAGGCTGGGCCGGAGATCGGCGTTGCTGCAACGAAGACTTTCATGGTGCAGCTTGCTGCCTTGGCCCAGATTGCATTGGCCTTGGCGGAAGCAAACGGACACATTGAGCGAGACACTATCGTGAGAAAGCGGGAGGGGCTTGCTAGAGTCGCTGACATCGTGTCTGAAGTCATAGCGAGAAACGAAGAACGAGCAAGGACATTGGCCGGCATGTTCTATGATCAGCCAAGCTTCTTGTTCCTTGGGAGGGGCGTGTCCGTGGCCACTGCAAATGAGGGAGCCTTAAAGCTGAAAGAGATAGCTTACAATCATGCAGAGGGGTACTCTGCGGGTCAATCGAAACATGGGCCTATTGCACTTGTGCAAGATGGCTATCCTGTGGTCTGCGTTGTGCCCAGAGACACAACAAGAAATCGAATGATTGGAAATATAATGGAGATGAAGGCGAGAGGAGCATCGATTATTTCCGTTGTTGAGAAAGAGGACCAAGAAATCTCTAGCCTCTCGAATCATGTTTTTGAAATACCCCCAGGAGTTGAATCGGAATTCTCACCCATGCCGTTTGTTGTCCCGCTGCAGCTCTTTAGTTACTACGTTGCCCTCAGGAAAGGCTACGACCCCGACAAACCTCGTAATCTCGCTAAATCTGTGACGGTCCTTTAGCGGGTTTAAATCCCTATCAACTGAATAATCGTTCGTGGAAGATGCTATGCTGTATTGGATTCTGAGCCCTTTGGTGGACTTTGCGAATGTTATAGCTGAACACCTCTCTGAGATATGGGCTTTCTTGATGCTTGTCGGCCGGATTTCGGCTATCATTGTTGTGCTTTCAGGGGCGATTCTTTGGTTCACCGAAGTGAACGCGTCGAAAGGAAAACAGCTTGTCCTGAGTGGCATTCTGCTTGGGGTTGTAATCCAGTACTTCGTCATGTATCCCCCGTCTTTCGCATTGGGATAATTCGGCCCAAGCGGGTCTCATTCACAGCAGTTGCTCGCGTATGAGCTTCAGCGAGTGTGCAAGTCGATCGACATCATCCAATGAATTGTACGCATGAAGCGACGCTTGCACGATGCCTTCACTAGCAAGAAGACGAACAAGGGGGTGAGCGCAAAGAAGACCGCTCCTGACCGCCACGTTGGACTGGTCTAGGAATAGTGAGACGTCATGACAGCTGATTCCACGGTTCTCACCGATGTTGAAGCCGAAGATTGTTGAACTCTCATCAGGTAGACCGTAGAGAACGATATCATCGATACTCGTGAGCCGTTCTAGCATGTATCGAGATAGAGCCTTCATATGATTGGCGAATCCTCTTGAATAAAGGGTGCGAAGGTAGTCGATGGCAGCTCCCAGACCGACAATCGCAGGTACATTGATGGTTCCTGGTTCGAATTTGTCTGGCTGCATGGCAATGTCATAAGATGATGGCGTGACGTTTGCTACTGCCGACCCTCCAATTACTCCGGGTGACAATTTTGCGCCTAATGCCTTGTCTATCCATTGTACTGCAAGGCCAGGAGGACCCATGAGGCCGATGTTACCTGAGAAAAAGAGAACATCGGCTCCAAGTGATTGGGGGGAAATGCTGGCAGTGCCAATAGATCGAGTGGCATCGGTTAGGAGTATCGCTCCGTTTTCGTGAGCAATCTCTGCAGCTTCGTTGGTCGGGTTTCGAATGCCAACACCGGTGGTGATGTGTCCAACTGCAACTATCCCGGTCCTACGATTTGCCAGCACCTTGAGCTGTTCGGTCTGTAGCAATCCTGTGTTATCGATGGGAATTACATCGACATGGAGACCCAGGACTTCAGCTACCCTAAGCAGTGCGGTGAGTACTGAGTGTTCTTCGCTCTGAGCAATTGCAATGCGATCTCTTTCTTCTCCATGCCAATCATATCCGTAGGCAATTGATGCCACTGCTGCAGGGATTGACCCATGAAAGGAAATCTGCGAGTTTTCCGTGTTCATGAAATCAGACTAGCGATGAACGGGTATTTTCAACGAGAGTACTGCCCATGACAGCCAATTTGTATGCACCCCGGCGAGACGATACGGTACACGTGTTTAGGAAAATGGTGGTGGCCTTGATAGCTTTCTTGGGAACGAGAGTTGTGCTGGCTGAATCAAAGTATGCAAGATCGGGGTAGATATCATAGACGCCAAAATCAGATTTCACATCGAGCATGGCTGTCATGGGGGAGGCTTCGATGTACAGGCTTTTAACATCATCCAGTGTTGGATTGTGAGTGTATGCAGTCGGGCGTCGATTTTCTCGAAGGCTACTTCGTTGTCACAGATGATGATTTCATATTCGAAGTGAAGGGCGAGGCACATCCTGCGGATCGTGTAATTGCGTATCTTCGGTATATGCCAAGCAAGAATGGCGACCGATGTTCGGCGAGCGGTGTTAGGTACAAGAAGATTTACTCGTTGCAGGAACGCGAGATGTATCTCGCCGAGAAGCATCCAGAATATCTATGGTACGATGAGAGGCATGGACGAATTCTGCAAAGCGTGCCAATGAGCCGCATTGCGTTTGTGCTGAATCCCGTTACTTGTTTGAACCAGATGAGAGACATGGGCAAGCATCTTGACGACCTGCAAAGAGCATCAGTGAAACTGGCGCGACTGTTTGTGGACAAGGCCGGATTAGACTGGTCAAGTATCGGTGTTACAGGGTCTCAGCTCGCGGGATTGTCGATTAATAGCTCGGACATTGATTTAGCAGTGTACGGATCTCTGTCTGCACGGAGACTCTTCAGTCTTCTGCGAAGCCATGAAAAGCTGCCGGGAGTCAAGCGCTATTCTGGAATGAAGCTTGACAAGCACGTTGCATTCAGGTGGGGAAAGGAGAACGAATGGTGGCGAGCCCTGAGAAGCATCGAGGCGAAGAAAGTACTCCAAGGCGAATTTGAGTCATACGACTTCTTTGTACGGAATGTCAAATTGCCTGAGGAGAGGGTGTACTCGCATGAAGACCTATCATTTGTCAACGAAGGAATACGAACTGTTCGAGCTAGGATTATCGATAATCAGGACTGCATTTTCACGCCTTGCACGTACCACGTCGAGTGCGAGGAGGATTCCAGACTGAGGGTCATAATGAGTTATCGAGGAAGATTCACTGAGCAGGCAGAACAGGGAATGATAATCGAAGCCAGAGGGAGAGCAGAAGGAGTCCGTGTTGACAACACAGGCGAGGAGTTTACTCAACTGGTCTTGGGCGAACAAGCGGGCGACTACATGGTACCTCAGGCGTGAATGGAGTTTATGGCAATAACACACATTCACAACAGATTCCTGTGAATGGCGCGCTTTCTGTGAATGGTGTCCGGGAATAAGGGTGCATATCGTACCGTTTGGGCCTTGAGCCAAGCATAGAGGCGTTCGATACTGTAAATAAGACCACCCCTCCGCTGCCAGTGGAAAACAGATACAACACCTATCATATGTTGTATCGATATTCACAGAAGTATCCGGCCAGTGAATGTTGGAAAAGTTGGAAGACAGACGATTTGAGAACGTTGTGCTGATATCGGTGCTTTGATAGACAACTGGGGGCATCTAATGCCTGATTCTGGTGCTAGGTCTAGCCTGTCGGTAGCCGGTTCTGATAATGCGCATCATGTTCTACTTACTATGGTATTAGCAATTCACATACTCACACTTATCTACTCGCGAAAGGAAACGATTTGTGAACATGTCCGTCTGTTAGACAAGCCAGTTTGGTGATACCGTTGGGTGATGAAGCGAGAACAAACTATGTGTACGAGTTCACGTACAGTTCAGGCCCGGGACTTCGTGAGGTTTTCCAGTGCAAGTATGTCAAACCTGATGAGGCCCTTGCTCGCTTCAAGAAGATCCTCGCGCTAACTGAGTCACCGTTTGATTTGAAGATCGTAGTAGTGGATGAATCGACGAGCGAGGAGTCCAGTCTTCAATTAAAGGGCACGTCAGAAGAAATGCTGGATAAGTTCAGAGTCTTTTTGGAGACTAGTACTGGCTACACTTTCACTTCTGCTGTCGAGGAGACCGCAAGCCATGCTGATGATTGGCATTTTGAGTCCCTGAGTAATTACGAGAAGATGCGTGTTATCATATATGCTTCCTTCAAACACGGCAAGTTCTCGTCAGTAGATGTTGCAGAAATCTACCAAAGTGCGTTCAATGAAGAGTTGCCTAAGAGCACTGCTTGTACTTACCTTGGAAGAATGTGGAATAGTGGCAATGGGCATCTCGAGAGATACGGAAGCCGCTCAGGCTATAGCTATCGTCTGAAGACCGAACTCGAAGAGGTCCAGCAGGAATCGCGGCGCGCCGAAGCCGTGCTGGAAGCGATACAGATACGTCTCAGAGGATAGACGACCCGAGCCTTGGGTGTGTTGTTACATCCCAAACGGTCATATGTCTTGAGCTCAAAGGCGTGTTGTCTTTTCAACGAATTTGATGCCTAGCGTTGTAAGTTCGTTGAGGATCGGCTCGTATATTTGTGGCAAAGTGGGTCTTAGGACGCCTGTTAGCGGAATCTTTCCTTCCAGAATCAACCGACTGGCTATGGCGACAGGCAATGTGACTGTTCTGGACATTGAACTGTCTCCATGAGGTATGCCATAGTCTACAAGTGTTGATGTGATTCTCTCCTTGCGGCTAGGAAACTTGGCTGTGATCTCGTGGTGCATTACTATCATATCGCGTTCCCCGGGAGCGTACTGCATTTTCTCTTCGAATAGATGGCAGAGTGCATCCAGTCTTGTGGGAGTACCAGACGGGATTTTCTCATCTGAGAATAGTCCTAACCACTGAAGTCGTACTATTATAGGATCGGTGGGAGAAAGCTTGACGGCTGATGCAACAGCTCTGACAATGTCAGAGTCCTTGGAAGAAACTAGCTTGCTCATCATCTGCCGGTAAGTCAGATTGCCGAAGGACTGTTCTTCGATACTCAGGAGACCCAAGTCAGCGATTTTCTTAAGAGTTGCACACCAGCCTGCATACCTGAGAGTGCCCCTTAGCATCGTCTCCGTTTCAGGAATACCGTAGATGTCGATATATGACACGCTGTCACGATTTGGATAAACCTCGAACTTGCCTGCTCCAGGTATTTCGGTCATTTGGTAGCTGTCAAAGAGGTCTGGTCCGGGAATAACCACTTCTTTCTTATCTCTGACGAAATGAGCGTCATTTCGGCCCGCCAACAAGACTCCTCTGGGGGTCCAAGAGACCTTGTAACCGAACGGGTTGTTGTTTGCATCAGGTGCAGGGAGACCTCCTGTGTAAGAGATGAAAGACGTTATCTTGCCTTGGTTTTGATGAATGTGGTTTATGATTTTCATAGCGCTCATGTGGTCAATGCCTGGATCAACGCCGCACTCGTTTAGAAGAGGAATGCCCGCGTCAACCGCCTGTTTGTTTAAGGCTTTCATTTCGTCAGATATGTAGGAAGTGGTGCAGAACGGCTTGTGATACTTGACCGCAACTTTAGCAGCTTTGACGTGGTAGATGAATGGTAGTAAGGAACAGACCAAGTCAGTCTTGGAAGTTAGATTATCGAGTAATTTGTCATCTGTGTTAATGTCAAACGACACAGCTTCAGTGTTCTTGAAACCCTGAGTCATGGTCTCTATTTTGCTCTTGGTTCTACTGGCTACGACCAAATGGAATCCATGTTTTGATATGTATTCGATGTAGGGTTGAGACACTAATCCTGCGCCCAGACAGAGTACGGTCTTCATGTTCTATTCTCCTGTATGTTCTGTGTGCTCTCGAAGGTATTCATAGTTCTTAGTAAGACTGCCTTGGTATACGATTACTGCATCCTTTAGTTCCCGGGGTAGGTCAAGTTCGTCGAAGCGTACGGTGAAATCTGCGTCTGCAAGTGACGGAATATAGTCAAGAAGAGAGGCACTGAATGAGGTTGATGATTCTCTTGGGAGCTCAGAAGGCAGATTATCTACTGCCATCACAACCGGTCCTTCTCCAGATATGCCGTTAACGATTCGGTCTTGCTTGACGAGGTAAGTGAAAGCTGGTTCTGCAGGGGTGGTTGCTTCAAGTGTGAATTCAATTGCACCCTCGATGTCGCACGAAATGTCACCTATGACACGCAGCCTTCGGTTCTTGTCCTTCCAGTGCACCTTGACAAAGTCCTTTGTCACCAAGCGAGGATACTTGTCGGACCAGTAAATACAATTCAACAGCACCGTGAGGTACGGAATATAGCGATCAAAGACAGCCTTGTACTTCGCTTTGCCATGATTGTAGTAGTCCTGAAGATCGAAGTTGGCAGTTGGGTCGATTGGCTTGACCATGTGCTCCTCTTTGAAGACGCACTTGTACAGAACGTTGCGTTGCGACGTTATGTGTGCTAGGTCGTCTGGTTCGATCGATTCGTGAGGAAGTATGTCGAAGAGTTCTTGCGCTCCTCGAGAAACGTTCCCGTATCCAGCGAAACCGACAACAAAAGGACATAGTTGCTTTGGCAACCCGTCAATCACTATTTGATTCGCTAGTGCTGTAAATGCATCCTTCAGCTCTGAAAGGTCCTTGCACTCGAGTGCACGCTTCATGTGGTTGAAAGGGTTTGGTCTTATGTGTTCGAGCTCGAGACGGCGTCCCAAGATATAGAGTGTGTCGGACAGGCCAGCCATTCCAGCCCAGTTTCCAAAGTAGATGAGCCTTTTGCCCTTGTCGTCTACTATCCGCTCATAATCTATTAGCGTCGCCTTTGCCGCTATGATGCTTCTCAGCATGGCCATGTTGTGCGGCTGTCCCTTTATGGTATGACTGAAGAAGACATATGCCTTGCCAGGCTCGAAGAAATCGTTAGGCATCTCTTTTATTCCTAAGACAACCTGTGCGGAACTGCCCTTCAGGGGTAGTAGCTGAGCCTTGACTTTCTTGTACTCATCGGCTTTGAATGCGCGTTGTTCGCTCGGTTCCACTATGAACTTGATGTCATGTCTGCTCTTGAGCATGGCAACATGCTCCGGTATTACCGGAACGCGCGTTTCGAAAGGTTTCTCCTCTTTTCTCAGGCCGATTACATTCACGGAGATCCCTCCTCGTGTAAATCGATGTACTGATGCTCATAGTTGGTGTCGCCGGATGCCGCTAGCGACCAGTCGCTCTCGCTTTAAGCTTTTCATATACACGGTTTTGTAATACTCGAACTGAAACAGGAACACGTGTTCCAAGAATGCGGGATCGCCTTGGTTTACTATCTGTACCTATACGATTGCAAGCGGGCACGTGAGGCGAACGCTAGGAGAGTGTCTTTCACAAAGGAGCTCTACGGATTCGCGTATTCGTGGAAGACCAAAGGGGGCTACAGGGAGAAACGGAAACCGGGCTTGCTGGAGCAGTGCTCGGGGTCTACTGCTGTGACTGCATCTGCGATACTGGTACCCCCAGAGCACAGGGGCGCATTTGAAGCACTGTTCGAATCATACCAAGACATACTGATCACTAAGAAGTTTGAAGTCAATAAGGAACTGAACTAGGACTTGGAACACGTGTTCCAAACCCTAGACCCCGTTGCTTCCAGTGGAGCGAATCCTTTATTGGTTCGATATTTGACGATAAGTATAAATACTCGTTTCGTAAGCGGAATGTCATCTATTTTATTTTGTAATAGTAGTATTATCGCGATACAACATCTCTTTCCATATGTTCCAGTGGAAGCAGAGGGGAGTAACCAGAACGTCTGGGCACACCCAACCCACTGATCATCAAGCTGGTGTGTTGGAACACGTGTTCTAAGTCACGAGACCGTGTGTTGTTCAGGGGATGTGTGTTTTTGTCTGAATCGTCCTGTGCATCTTTGTTCTCTATACCATAAAACAGATACACAGTCTTCTGCCCGAGCAGTTCTGGGACCAGTCCTCAATGGGGCGCGTGATACATTGACCAAACCAACCGAACTGCTTGAAGACAATCCCGGGAAGAGAATGCTCCTTCTTGGCAATGAGGCGATAGCTCGCGGCGTGCTGGAAGCAGGCGTACGTCTGGTAGCAGTATACCCTGGCACACCGAGTAGTGAGATCGGGAACAACTTGACAGCTATCGCGCCACGCATTCCCAATTTCTACTTCGAATTCAGCACAAACGAAAAGGTCGCAATGGAGGTTGCCGGAGCCGCCGCAGTCGCTGGAGTGAGATCAATGATTGCCTGCAAAGGTCCAGGATTAAACGTAGCAGCTGACCCATTTCTTTCGCTTGCATACGTGGGTGTACGCGGCGGCATGGTAGTAGTAGTCGCAGACGACCCAAGCATGTGGAGCTCGCAAAACGAGAACGATTCGCGCTATTACGCTCTGATGGCCAACACACCAATGATTGAGCCTTCTGATCCCACGGAAGCTAAATCCATGCTTATCGAAGCCTTTGACATATCTGAGAAAGTTGAGCTTCCTGTGCTATATCGCACAACTACTCGTGTCAGTCACTCAAGAGCCCCAGTAGAGCTAGGCCCGATTCCAGACCGCATCTCAACTGTCGAATTTATGAAAGACCCATTCAGATTTGTGCCCATTCCGTCGGTGGCCTACAAACGGCATCCTTGGTTACTACAGCAAATCGAGAAGGCCAGGGGAATATCCGAGCAAACACCCCTGAATTACAGAACCGGTGAAGGGGAGCTTGGCTTAATCACCAGTGGAGTGGCCTTCAACTATGCCATTGAAGCAATCTCAAGTCTCGGGTTAGAAGCCGAGATACTAAAACTGGGAATGACTCACCCTCTGCCGCAACGAAAATCTCTGACTTCTTGCGAGACCACACAAAGGTAGTAGTACTAGAAGAGTTGGAACCTTTCTTGGAAACTCAAGTGCGCGGAATCGCACAGCTCGATAGCATAGCGGTCACGATTCTGGGCAAGGAACAAGGCTACTTCCCTAGGACCTACGAATACACTCCTAGGACTGTGATAGAGGGATTGGCCAAGATTCTGAATCGTAATACACCTATTAACTGGGAACAAATAGACTCGAAAGCTGAGAAATTGCCCCCATTGCCGCCCCGACCGCCACTGCTGTGCGCTGGCTGTCCCCATAGAGCAACATACTATGCAATTCGAGTCGCCACTAGGGGAAAGGCGATTTACCCATCCGACATAGGCTGCTATACACTAAGCATTGCTCCTCCTCTCGAGACGGCCGACATACTGTTTGACATGGGATCCTCTGTCACTACTGCGTGTGGAATAGCACGAGTTACTGGTCAGGACGTCGTGGCCACAATTGGCGATAGCACATTTTTCGCATCAGGTCTTCCGGGCATAGTTGATGCGGTGTACAACAGGCACCCAATCAGCGTGGTCGTGCTCGACAACCGCACCACGGCGATGACAGGGCACCAGCCGCATCCTGGCACAGGTCTCACTGGGATGCAAGAGAAGGTCAGTCCTATAGACATAGTTGATGTGTGCAAGGGATTGGGTGTGAACTACGTAAGAATGGTACAACCGTTTGGTTCCATGGCCGCCCTTGTGTCAGAGATCCGAGAAATGGTTACATGGGCAAAAGAAAACAAACAACCAGCCGTGTTGGTGTCCAGAGAACCATGCGCACTCCTTGCAGCAATCGATAGGCAACAAGCTGGAACTCCACCTCATCCCTACCACGTCGACCCAGAGCTGTGTAACGCCTGTAAACGATGTCTGCATCGGCTTTCATGTCCGGCCATGTATTTTGATTCTGACACGAACAAGGCCGTGATTGATGAGACTTCGTGCAACGAATGTGGTACCTGTGCGGCTGTCTGTCCTCAAGGTGCCATAGGCCGGGAGGATTGAAGGATGCGTATTGTTCGTAATACAGTGGAAGTCACGAATGTGGCAGTCAGTGGGGTAGGCGGCCAAGGTGTGCTAACTCTTGCAGAGGTGCTGGCAAAAGCAGCCACGCTGGATGGCCATAATGTTAGAGTCGGTGAGATACACGGCATGGCCCAACGGGGTGGTCATGTTCTCTGCACAATTAGAATAGGGGAACATGCAAAGGGTCCTATCATTGATTCAGGAACCGCCCAGCTTCTCGTAGGTTTTGAACCAATCGAGACTCTGCGTGAAGTCCATCTGGTCGCCCCGACCGGTCACATAATCATGAGTTCCTATACCTTGATGCCAGTGGCTGTCTCGATGGACCAAGCAACGTATCCAGATCACGACACTATTGTGAATGCAATAAAGCAATTCACTCCTGACGTGATTGAGTTCGATGCGATGGAGCTTGCAGAGAAGGCCGGGAGTCTCAATTCATTGAACATGGTGATGTTGGGTGCAGTAATCGGCACGCATCTTGTACCAATAACCAAGGATTCCGCCCTGCAATCTCTGTACGATACCGTACCACGACAATTCCAACAAATGAACTCCGCCGCATTCGATTTGGGCTTTGAACAGATGGAGGCAATGTTACGAGAATGAAAGCCCCAAATCATTTCAACAGAATGGACTAGGTCATCCTTTTCCATCACTGATTCAGTCTCGATGCCGAAACAACAGTCTGCCCGACAGAGACCCCGCCATCACCGGGCGGCACATTCTTATGAACTAACAACTTGAGCCCTTCATTCTTTACTCTGCTAGAGATAGCCTGCATGATGATTCTGTTAACCGCAACGCCCCCGGAGACTCCCACAAACTCGATTCCTTTCTCCATTGAGATTGCGCAGGCAATAGCCGCTAACGACTCACCCAGATACCACTGGGCCGCATAAGCGATCTCGCTTGTTGGGACGCTCTCCCTCTTAAGTCGCAACACTTCCCGCAGTGCTTCTGTCGTATCTAGCACGGCCCATTCTTCGCGAGTACGCTCCATGTTAATCCTGAAGTCTGTTTCTCGAGCGACCGCCTCCAACTGCATCGGGCATTCCCCGTCATAGTCGTTCTCGAAGCATAAACCAAGAGCAGCTGACACAGCATCAAGAAACCTGCCTGCACTTGTGCTATGCAAGATGTTAACACCGCGTCTTCGCGTTTCAGAAAGCATCGACAGGTTGCTGCTAGTAGCCATGACACCCGGCGCAATCCGTGCCTTTCCTATCAAATGAGAAATGTCAACATCGTCGACGGAATCACCGAGTATTCCCAGAAGCGCTCTCGTACTGTAGATAGCAGACAAGTCGCCACCTGAGTAAGTCTGGCGTCTCAATCCTCCTGCTCTTGTGACCTTGAGGGTGTTGCCCACCAGAACGTCTCCGCCCCATGACTCACCACCGGGCGCATATCCAAATCCATCAATCGTAATACACGCAATAGTGGTATTAACGGGGAGACCCGAGTCTGCGAGCAGGGCTGCAAGATGAGCGTGATGGTGTTGGACGGGAAACATCGGTATTCCTTGTTCAGTCGAGACCTTCCTTGCGAGTTCGCTGCTAAGGAACTCTGGATGTAGATCACAAGCAACACCATCAAATCCCGTCAATCCAAGAACCTTCGATAGGTGACTCAAGGCATCCCAAAGAAAATCGATATTCTCTGCCCTGTTCGTATCCCCTATGTGCTGAGTCTGGTAAACCTTGCCAGCTCTAAGAACTGCTCCAGTCGCTCTCTCTTCCGACCCCACTGCGACCACATTGGGTTCTCTTGAGAGGCCATTCACTGTGATTGGCTCTGGAACGTAGCCGCGAGCTCTTCGGATGAAGACAGGACCATTCAGCAGGAACTTAATCACAGAATCGTCTGCTCTCTGCTCGATTCTCCTATTATGAACCAAGAAGAGATCAGCTATCCCCTTCAGCTCAGAAATGATAACTTCAGGATCGATGTACATGGGCAAGCCAGTTGGATTGGCACTTGTCATCACGAGTGCTGGCTCATCCAAGTAATGGAACAGAAGATGATGCAGGCCTGAGTATGGTAGCATGACACCAACCGTGTCTAAACTCGGAGATATCAAGTCCAGACACTCAGCGGGTATCCCCCGCGTAGTATTCGAACAATGCTTGTCAGCTTCTTTCGAATCATTCCTCTTCTTGACCAGTACAATCGGTCTTCGCCAAGAAGAAAGCAAATCCATCTCTTGCGATGACACGGAGAATTGATTTCTCAGGGTCTCTAGGTCTCTGACCATTATCGCAAATGGCCGACGGAGTCTTCTCTTTCTCTTTCTAAGTTCTTGAATCGCCGTTGGTTTGCTAGTCATCGTGACTAAATGTGTACCTGATATCCCCTGGAACGCTCCTATCTTTCCGGTCTTTACTAGTTTCGCCGCCATAGCTACTGGGTCAGGGACTTCCTCTAACTTGCCTGAAGCACTCAGCAAGCGATAGCTTGGCCCGCATAGTGGGCATGCAATCGTCTGCGCATAGTATCGGCGATCGCTGGGGTTGTAGTACTCTGTATTACATGAATTACATAGAGGAAAGTCAGTCATGGTTGTATTTGGTCGGTCGTAAGGAAGTCTGGCGATTGTCGAGAACCTAGGACCGCAGACAGAACATGAGGCGAAAGGATACAGGTACCAACGAGAAGCGGGGTTCAACAAATCAGCTACACAATCCTCACACATCGCGACATCTGGAGGCATGTCGAGACCAGACGTTTCCTTTCTCGCATCCACGGATCTCTCAATTGCGAAGTCGGTGAACTCATCCGTTGCATCGGCCCAATCGACATTAATTGCGTCTATTCGCGAAATGGGTGGTGCTCTAGACCTGACTTCACGAATTAGGCCCTCAATGTCCATCCGGCGGCCTTCCAGCACCACTTGCACTCCGGCGTTTCCTAGGTTTAGAACATACCCAAGCAGATTGAACTCCTTCGCGAGACCGTACACAAAGGGGCGAAAACCGACTCCCTGAACGACACCGGTAATGCGGATGTCTGCCCTTTGTTTCAAGTCCTCGGACCTGTTCGCACACCAAACCGTTTTGTGATATTAAGTCAGTGAACTGGCAACATGGTTTCTGCGCTCATAAAGTCGGATCGTAGTGCAGTATTACCAGTATGTGTTGTAATACACGTCAACAAAGAAGAACACGCAACCTAAGTAATTCATTATATAGGCGCTCATAAGTCTCGTATGGGACTAAGCATTGATTTGCGATATGTGCCCGACGATTGAATCCGAGTCAACTTTCATGGGGGCACCAGAACCCACCCCCTCCATACTGGCTTCGATACCAGAGTGCCTGAAAGACGCTCTTAGCAAGTCGATTCTTGTGGAACCCACAGGAAGAAGGCCTATCCTGATCTCGAGTAATGGCTTGGCGAACCGCTTCATTCTGGCAAGGTGGGGCATCCGGCCTTCGCAGCGAAGACACTATCGTAACCTGTTCATGCAAGTCAGAAAACACTGCAGAGATGTCTTCCAATACTATGTTAGCAGAGGTCGGCTTGAATGGGATACTCCTGGCGGAGCCAGACTGCTCGGCGTTTTCAAGTTTGACGATATCAGAGGGAATATCATACTTAGTTTTGTGCCTGTCCGCCCGGACTCGGAGTGGGCATTGACGAATAGATGAATGAAACCAAGTTATCGTCTTCCTTATGCACTAATCATATGGATGCACGCCATCAATACTCTCGGCATTAGCCGCCATCAGGTCGCCTCACCAAAGCAGAGCGACGCCTGCTGGAAAGGGCCTCAAACCACAAGCGCCCAGAAAGGCTTTACACCGCTTTGATGGTTCATGCTTGTATACAAAACCGTATCCGTCAAAGGGCTACGACAATTCATCTGTAGATACTCTACCAAAACGCTTCTGTTCGGAATCGGAGATATATGCCCGCTTCGAGAATTATGGTATTGTAAGTCAAGACAGATAATCATTGTAGGGGTTGCACAATATGGAGTCCAGAGCAAGTGAGACGAAGACTAGGCCAATGGGGACCATTTCTTCGCGTGCTAGTCAGGTCCTAAGGGAACCGATTCTTAGAGCATTGCTGCGAGGCTCAAGTCTGACGAGTGCTCAGCTAGAAACTCTCTTGATTGACCTAATCGTTGAAGACAGCTATGGCACGCACATACCTTACGACAAGAAGGCCTCTCTTAGATCTAGGAAGAGTCCAAAGGCCAGAGGAGTTACACGAGGTGCTTTCAACAGAACTCTAAGACAAGCGCGAAAGAATGTCACACAGTGTCTCTATACAATGCTTCTCCTCTCCTATCTGGGCTTCTTTGATTTCACCGTTTTCAGACCTTTCGAGGAAATCGCCGGAAGAATAGGAGACTATAGGCGCATCCGTGACGCGTTGGCTGGAAAGGCCGACCTCAGCAACGAGGATCATGAGAGCTATAGAATCGCTGAGAGAGCCGTGGTCGCAGCACTGGAGAATCTAGTGTCACCCCTTACATTGAAGTCCGAGCTCTCACGTCGCAAAGAAGACGTGGCTTCTCATTGAAAGATGGCGCCAAATCGAGAGACAGTCTCGTCACAAAATCAACTCGAGTGTGTCATGCCGTCAATAGTCAACATCGGAATGAACGACCACAGGTGCAAGCGACTTGACCGCTGCCTTCATCGGTCAACCCTAGAGGTATGCGTATTTGAGGAGATAGAGATCCCTTTGACAGACAATGGGAGTCGAATGCATGAGTTGTTCGCTCACCGTTATTGGCACGACACACTCGATATTACACTTGGTACAAGGATACATAGTTCTAATCCTAGAACGGCAGCTTCTGTCACGGAATTCCAGGTTCAACAATGCTCACAACGGGATTGGGCATTATTGACATTGAAAAAGCAGAAAACCGAGCGAAAGGAATCCTGTCAATCAGGCCGAAATGTCATGGCTGCGACCCGAGGGAACTGCTGTCCTGTGGCATTTCCCACGGAACGGAAAACCTCTCTGCCCAAAATGCCCAACTGACAACAAGCAATGTGAGACAAAGTCTTATTCGTTTAAGAGGCGAACACTAGTTGAATTATAACTCCTTGTAGTGGTCACGTTGGCCGAAGATGATGGTCATAGCTGGATTCTCAAAGCAAGTGCGGAGCGTGCAAAGGAGGCAGAAGACAAGGAGAGAATACAAGAGATTTCGAATACCATAGCAGAGAGAAGAGGACGCGACCTAGTAGACTTCCTAGCCGTCGTGGAGCAGAAGGAGGGCTGGTCGGTTGCCCTAGACTGTCTTCGCAGAGCATATCGCGAGGATTACCCGATTCCGATGCGACCTGGCGGTTACCATACCCCCTTGGAACCAATGAAGTATCGAGAGATGGTATTTGAGCTGTTTTCCTGTACCGGACTTGAACCGGTTAACTGCGACACTATGACACTCCTGGACGAGCTAGAAGATGAAGAATCCTCGGCATCTGCCGCTTCTCGATTTGCACAACGAACTGAGGAGCTAGGAGAAGACCAGCTCTCATCGGGCGACACACTCTTTTTCGATTTCCCCAACGCAAGCTTTTCTAGGTCAATGACACTTCTTCTTGAGAAAGCAAGAAGTGCCGAGGCCAAGATAATCAACGATCTTGTAACTGAAGGAAAGCTGGACCTAGGGAAGCTTTGGCTTACTGAAACTGGCCGCATGGTCTTGTCGGAACTGGGCGTCAAGGGGCTCGATTCCGGACAGATGAGAGGGGATGTATTTTTCGTAATACAAACATTACAGAGTCGTCTGGTGGGAGAGGCTTCTGAAAAACCAAGTCTGCGGTTCGGCTGTTCAGAAAACCAAAAGCCCTCCAACGAAGTTTTCAGAAGTTTGCTGAGATCAATCATTGATCAAGACGGAGAAGTACTACGCGCACTCGGCAGCAGATACTCAGTTCCCACGTTGAATGCGATGCTCTATGCCTCCATTGCCTCTTATCAAGGAGCCGAATCCAGCGACGCCTATCGTCAACTGGTACAGAGTACTAGCAATCATGTTGTAGTAAGGGCACTAGAATCAGTACCGACACTAGGGAAGCTTGCCCGGGAAGAAGACAGCCGCATATCGAGCTTGGCCATTACAGCCTTAGGGAGCTTCTATCACGAATCCGCAGCGTCTGTACTTATCGATATCATATGCGAGGCTGTATCAAAGGAATTGGTGGGCACATCGTTGTCTGCTCTCTGCAACATAGCCAAGAAGTGCCCCGAAGCACGACAACTCATTAGTCAGACAATGCATTCGGAACGCCACAACCGCGGACGGTTGAGAAACGTGTACCGAGAAATGCCTCGCGGCCTGCCGGAATGGTATCATTCAGAGTAGGCCTCTCCACCTGTTTCTTTTGCTCTACACGTTACACATAAATCGAACACTCTACCGAGTTCCACTGTGGCCACCAATCGGAAAGACTCAACTACAGAGTTAGATTCCTTCTTCAATCCTCATGCTGTTGCATTGGTTGGTGCCTCCGCCGACCCCAAGAAACTGGGCAATTCGATAATGATGAATCTGGTCAGCTCAGCAATCAGGGTCTATCCCATCTCTCGCACTCAGAGTCAAATCATGGGTATTGAGACATACTCAAGCTTGACCGAGCTGCCTGAGAAAGTCGATCTGGTCATTGTTGCGATAGAAGCGAAAAACTGTCCGGGCCTGATTCCTGATATCGGGAAGTCTGGAGCTCATTGCGCCATTGTGATGTCCGGTGGGTTCAGTGAGACCGGTGCAGAAGGTGCCAAGCTGGAAGATTCCCTCGTTAGAGCCGCAAGAGATGCGAATGTGAGGATTATGGGCCCAAACTGTGTCGGTGTATCCAACAGCAGACTATTCAATGGCACTTTCACTATTATGCCCGAGCGCGGTAACATTGCATTCGTTTCTCAGAGCGGCGCCCTTGGAGGAGCAAGCATCTACACCACCCGCGCAAGGAAGACCGGCCTAAGCAAGTTTGCAAGCATCGGCAATGCGGCCGACGTCGGCATGGGCGAGATCCTGGACTACTTCAGAGAAGATGAAGATACCACAGTGATCGCGGTCTACATCGAAGGCATCAAAGAAGGTCGGCCATTCTACGAATCACTTCACAATGCCTCGAGAAAAAAGCCCGTTGTCGTGCTCAAGGGAGGTCGGAGCGAGATCGGCAACAGGGCTGTGAAGTCGCACACAGGCTCGCTGGCTGCGTCTACAGGGGTCTTTGCTGGGATGCTTCGGCAAGCCGGTTGTGTCACTGCTCCCACGCTGGATAGTTTATTCGAGGTGTGCAAAATCTTCGATTTCCAACCTCTGCCACACGGTCGCAATGTTTGTATTATCACTAATACAGGAGGAGCCGGTGTATTGGCTGCTGATGCGGTCTCTGATCTGGGTCTCAAAATGTCAGTACTGTCCAACAAGACGCGCCAAGAGCTGAGGAGGGGTCTTTCACCATTAGCATCTATTGAGAACCCAATCGACCTAGTAGCAACAGGCGGAAGGTGGGAGTATCGCATTGCGACTGAACAAGCACTCACGGACCCCGGCGTTGACATGCTCTTGGAGATATGTGTCGTACCCACGTTCGCGGGTATGACTCAGGTTGAGCATGCCGAAGGCGTGCTCGAAGGTTTGCGGGCCGCGGGAGTCCAAAAACCAATTGCTGGAGTGTGGTTGGCCGGGGATGTGGGCGAGCCAGGAAAGGGTCTTCTGGAATCCAATCGGATACCATGTTACGACGATCCGGCCTTGGCAGCATTGTGTTTGGCTCGTGCAGCGGAGTATGCAGAATCTCGTAGACATGCCGTTCACGATGTGAGTTGACAATCTAGCCACTGGGAGTCGTACATCATGACCTGGTATTACAAGTATGACTCTTGTGACGCATGATATTTCAGCCTTGCAGGTATTTTTTCTGCCATGCCCGGAAACTCATCGAGTACTGCTTCTCGGAGCTGTTTTTCAACCCACATACTCAGATTGATTGACTTGTCCTTCCTTATTGCTTGTAGACAAGCCCTCAGATCGGTCGGAATGGAGAACGAAACAATCGGGCTTTTGCGTTCGTTGTTTGGTACAGCCTCTATCTGTTTAACCAAACCTTCTCTCTTCCTCTCGACATCCGCCCTCTGAACTTCACGGGTCTTTGCAGTACTCTCTGTCTTCTGTTCGTCTTCTCTGCCTGTCTCACGTCGATACTTTCCGAGTACGCTCAACTAGTGCACCTCCTTCAATATCGCGGCATATGCCTCGGTGACGAGTTCTGCGATATTCAGAGTCACCGCGGGATCTCCGCTCTTGCTGAATTCGTCAGCTGCAACCTGTTCACATCCACGTGCCAGCATACGAATATCACGTGGGTTCCCCTTGGCAGCCGCATTAATCAACTCTATCGATTTGTCTGTGAACGGGTAGATCTCGAAACTATCTTTGTCAAAGACATCTATCTTCCCTTGTGCGTAAGCAATCCGCCTAGCAATGAACTCCTTTGCTTTCTGATTGTCAAATGCGGGAACATCCAATGGCTCCGTTCTATCAGCTATCTGAGGTAGATAGTTCAGCATCGCGTTCCAATATTCCGTCGTTCCACTCATGATAAGGGTCACAATCGGTTCGTCTAATGCTCCCTTGTAGCTTTCCTTCATTTCTTCGGTCGGTAAATCTGCCAAGTACCGGATTTTGTGAAATGCGGCCTCTTGATTGTCGGCTACATCCTCAATGAACAACGCAGTCCTAGACTTCTCGTCTGTGTATCTTCGTACAGATTCAACAGACACTGCCTCTATGATCTCGTTAGTTTCCCATGATCTCTTGTACTTCACTCTTAGCGCATCTGCGATTGCTGAAGCCATCTGTTTTTCGTACAGTCCACTCATTCCTACATAGCCCACGATGAATCTGTTGCCTCTTCGGTCCACGAGTGTTGGGAGGTCTCTGAGCGCCAGCAACATGAGCGTGCTCTTACCAGAGCCTATCGGCCCGCGGATGAATATGTGCCGCTCGTTTGTCAGGACCAAATCGACAATGCTATCCAAGAAATCCGGTTGCTCGATGTAAAGGCGGGAGTCAGGCATCTTGAAGCCTCTGAAAGGAGACGAACGACAGCCAATCTTCTCCTCCCAAGCGCGCAATGCTTCCTTACGGGTGTTGAAGTGACGTATCAATGCACTTTCGTATATGGCAATGGCCATGGCGTTCACACCTTCCGCTGTTGCGTTTCTTGGTATCATAAGTAATGCTCGTAATACCGACCTGGACAGCCCTTCCCGCTGTAATAAGTCTGTGCGGTCAGCGTGTTCAGAGTGACTCTAACTAATGATGAGAATCAAGCAATCCTAACGCAATCGATTGACAATACTGCATCTACCGAAAGAAGCCATCATTCTGGCATGATTACCGTTCGAGTCAAAAGGGGCATGACAATGTTGTCTGAATACGAAACCAATTGCTAGTCCGGCATAACCTTTTTCAGCCTTACAGAGAGGTCGAGGACCAAGGCCTAAGAGTCGCGCATGGGCTCGTCATAGGAGAACAACGAAATGGACGTAGAACAGATTCGACGTGTACTGGATTCATTGATGATCATCTCATTCGTGATACTTTGTGCACTCATTGGGCTAATCGTGCTTAGAAATGCATCACTGACGAGCAAGACCATTTCGCTCCCCTTCGCATTCCTATTCATATCGCTGACGACATTGGCCGTGACCGGCCAGATTGATGAGAATCCCGCCGGGGTTGACAGATATCTCATCAACTGGTTGTTTGCATGTGTCTTCGGGGTTCTTTTTAGTGCCATCATATTCACGTTCACCTGACCGTCAGATGACTGGCTTGCGTGTTCCGATTCATAACGAGTAACATCAAGACAACATACATACCTCTTACGAGCGTGAGGAACGATGAGCAAGATCCTGCCAGGAACGAAGACAACACGGATGGAGCTACTGGCTCTCAAGAACAGAATGGCTCTTGCCGAGCGTGGTCACAAGCTGTTGAGGGAGAAGCGCGACTCATTGATCATGGAGTTCTTCAATGCCATAGCCGAAATCAAGGACGCTCGCGAAAAGGTGAACGCAACTCTGAAGGAGGCCTATTCTGCATTGACGCAAGCCAAGATGATAATGGGCCCATCACGTGTTGTGGAATTCGCATACGCAAGTAGGATGCGCGCCGATCTCACAATCTCCACCAGGTCCACCATGGGAGTTCGAGTGCCCGTGCTGTCGGTCCAGCAGGAGAACCCCGAGCTTCCATATTCGTTACCCGACTCCAGCGCGAAGCTCGATGTGATGAGCTCCAAGTTTCGGGATGCACTCCGAACCATAACTCGTTTGGCAGAAATAGAGTCTAGCGTAAAACGGCTCGCTCTGGAAATTGAAAGAACCAAGAGAAGGGTCTCTGCTCTTGAGACCGTCGTGATACCTCGTCTTGACGCTACTGCTCGTTTTGTCAAACTTGCTCTGGAAGAAAGAGAACGCGAGGATTTCTACAGGATAAAAATGGTCAAGGAGCGGTTGAAGGAAAAGGCTCAAGAGACCTAGTGCTCTCTTCATATCTTGTATTGTATTACACACATTACGGTCTTTCGAATCTAGCCACGTCGCAGCTTCAGTATTGCAGCAGCCAAGTCTCCGTCATTCTCTTTCAACGCTTCCATCGCAGCTTCAATAGTGGTCCCGGTCTGGCTTGCAACAAGTGCTGCATCCTCCACAGGAATGTCGGTCACCTTTTTCTGAGGAACCCCTCCAGCTTCTTTCTCTGGACTGGTCTTGCCTAGTTCACGTTCTCTCCTTGGACCAGTCACCTGATAGGAATCAACACCGGCCTGTTTGATCATCACGACCTGTGCCTTGTCAATAACCCACTCCTTGTCAGCGAAACGGATCACAACTTCCTTTACGCCTTCAAGCTCCTTTTGCTCAATACCCATCTTCTTCATCATTCGTTCGAGTTGTCTGGGTGACATTCCTCTGAATCCCATATTACTAACCTCTGGTGACTTCGGATGATTGCAGCGGGCTGAGCTTCTGCTTCATCCCTGTTGGTGCTTGGCAGTGGATAAAATGATTGCGCTCACACGGTCTCTGATTCAGCTCGGCATCAATCTGATATCGAATGCCAGATGCTCGACTCCTGGAGAGTAAGTCTTGATTTTGCGTGCCACTGTATTTGCACGGAAACCTTTCTCTGCCGCCTTGGACGAGATCACATCTCTCAATGAGGTGATAGCTTTCAGCGGAGAAGCAATATGCATGTGGACTGTCCCACCCTTCCTAGACAGCGTCTCTAGTGCGGCTGGCAGATATGCGGTTGTATCATGAAGGTACCCCATGATAACCCTGTCAGCCACGGCCAGTGGATGAACCTCCCTGCAGTCACCCAATATGGGTACCACCTTGCTCTCGAGCTTGTTCAGTTCTATGTTCCGAAGAAGGAAGTTGTACGCAATAGGGTCAATCTCTATGGCAAATACCCGCGCGCTCTTTCCAATGGCAACCGGCAATGCGAACTGTCCCACACATGCAAACATATCAACCACAGTTTCCCCGTGTCTCACAATGGATGATAGCCTCATCCGCTCCTGTCTATTTCCTCTGGAGAATGTGACAACGAGAGGGTCGAGCATGAATCTGATCCCAGCTTCCGTGAATGTGGTGACCGTGTTGAGGTCTCCTGCAACGACCTTGTATGCAGGTTTGCGCGTCACTCCTTCTGTTGGCCCATATCTGATAGCCACGGACTTGACTCTTCGATTATACTCCATCGTCAGCTCGCCAATTTGGCCAGCATACTGCCACAGTCTTTCATCTAGATGTACTAGGGCAACATGTCCTACGATTTGAAAACCCGCAGGGAGTTTAATCCCGTCAAGGGACGCGCCATCTAGCTTTGTTTGCAGGTAATTCCGGTATCGCATTGTCTCAACACAGACCGGGGTCTGGCTCTTGGCAGTTGACAGAGTCCTGCTTTGTCAAGACTCCAATTCTCTCCGGAGAGTCTAGCAGTAGATTCCAGTCGGGACTTTATCGCCGCCTGCGCGCCCTAGTAGCTTGGCTACGGCTCGGCGGAAGTCGTCCTGTGTAACGCAGACCCTGTCGTCACGTATGGCAAACATTCCTGCCTCTGTACAGATGACCTTGATATCCGCTCCAGTCTTACCCTGTGTCGAATATACCATCTGATTGTAGTCGATATTCGGCTCGACATTCATTCCTCTGGTGTGAATCTTGAGGATCTCCAGTCTTCCAACGTCGTCAGGAAGTGGAAACTCGATGATTCTGTCAAATCGGCCCGGTCGCAATAATGCCGGATCCAGAATGTCGGGACGGTTTGTGGCTCCAAGTACTGCCACTTGGCCCCGGTTCTCAAAGCCATCGAGCTCGCTCAGAAGCTGCATCAGTGTTCTCTGAACCTCTCTGTCACCAGAAGTGGCAATATCCAGTCTTTGAGAACCGACAGCATCAAGCTCATCCACGAATATGATAGCGGGTGCTTTCTCCTTAGCATGCAGGAAAATCTCTCTGACGAGTCTCGCGCCTTCACCAATAAACTTCTGGACCAGTTCCGATCCAATGACTCGGATGAACGTCGCCTTAGTCTCATGAGCCACTGCTCTAGCACAAAGAGTCTTTCCAGTGCCTGGCGGACCCGTCAACAGTACGCCCTTCGGAGGTTCTATGCCAACCTGCTTGAACAAATCGGGTTTGAGCAGAGGAAGTTCTACAGTCTCTCTTATTTCACGCATCTGCTCCTTTAGGCCGCCTATCTCTGCGTATGAGACTAAGGGCTTCTCTTCTACTTCCATGGCCCTTATCATAGGGTCTTTCGGCGCCGGCAGGTCCTGAGTTACGGCGAAGGAGCGCTGATTGAGTGCAACACGCATACCTGGCTGCAGCTTTTCCTTGGGGACTGATGAGGCGACATGCACAACGAAGTTTGGTCCGGTGGAGCTCCTTACAACGGCTCTCCCATCTTCTAGCATCTCAAGCACAGTGGCAGTTATCAGGGGCGACTGCCTGAGCTTCTCGAGTTCCGTCCTGAGCGTTTGGGCCTCTTTCTCCAGCCTACTACGTTCCGCCTGAAGTATCTGCTTCTCGGTATCCAATGCTCGAAGCCGGCGTTCTAGATGTCTCGTATATGTCTGTGCATAAGTGCTGTCATCAATGGTTTCTTCCTTTTTCGCCTCCGTGCTCCCTGGCAATCAAAGACACCTCGGACAGAGATAGGCTGCTCCGGTTTTAAGCATTCTTGACCCCTCCCTGTCATAAGTGGCTAGCAAGTTGCCTTTGGCATGGAAGATGGTCTTTAGCGCGATTCTGTCATTCAGAGACGTCGAAGTCCTCTTTTCTCAGGGCCTCAATTGCGAGGTCAATGGTTCTGTTTATCGTATCGTCACTGACGTTCAAACCGCTTAGACGTTCAACAACCTCCCTGGCCACAGACCCGTAGTCTAGGGTATGTGCCTTGGCTGTTTCCTTTGATACTTCAATCACGACAGTATCCTTGGACGGCTCCGTGTCGCCTGTTTCGCCGAAGTTCGCTGTCACTTGCTATCGTCAGTCGGCAATCTTTATCAAGTCGGAACAGGTCTTGTGCGTAATGAGGGATTCCTCTGCCAAGCTGCGAACTCTGTGGTCGGGACATGAAGGGACCGGGCAGGAGCGTCACAATAGAAGGAGCGTCAATGGTTCTATGTCCTGAGTGTGCGGATCGCTTTGGAAGCAAAACTGAGAGCACGGCAAAGAGTGCAAGAGCCAGCAAGATGGCCGTGAGGCCCTCCTGGTTGCCTAGTCCAGAACGGCCTGCACCTACAGTTCGTCCTACGACTGTTCCGGCACGCAAACAGCCCGTATTTGTACCTCCGAAGCCCAAGCCGCCGCCGAAGCGCCCAGTGACCTTGGACGAAATGATACTTGTGGAGAACTATGCCGTCATAATACGTACGGCGAGACAAAAGGCGAAGATATCGCAAGAACAGCTCGCTCAGAAAGTCGGAGAACGCATCTCAACGCTCCAAAGCATAGAAGCCGGTCGTCTGAAACCCGTAGAGAAGGTCATCAGAGGCTTGGAACGGGAGCTTGGCATTTCTCTCCTAGAGCCCATCGGCGCGGCCCCCGTTGTGCACGATCAGGACAGGTCTCAGGATACCGCAACACTGGGCGATGTCGTGAAGGTAAAACGCAAGAAATCGCAAAAGGCATGAGGGGCCTCAAAACAGAGTCTTGCTGTGTTAAGCCTCAAGAATAGTAGCCTTCAGAATTGGGCACATTCATCCGCCGAACGGGCAGCAGCATCTTCAACACGAAGCTAATATATAGAATATGTACTATAATAGTATTGTACAGGTTAATTCGTGTATCTTTTCAATACTCCATTCAACCAGCTAGTCTCTCCACTGGGTGACCGCTTCGATGACACAATCAATCAATCATGACTTGTTCCGTCTTGTGGTTGAAGAGATTGCAGGCAAGGAAGGAGTAGATGTGGCGACGGTTCTTGTGAATGCCGATGAGACCACAGACGAAGAAATAGCCACAAAGACAGGTCTGAAACTCAATGTCGTACGCAGGATTCTCTACAAGCTTCACGATAATCACTTGGCGTCCTACCGAAGGATTCGTGACACGAATACGGGCTGGTTCCTGTACTACTGGCGTATTGACCCGAAAAAGGCGCAGGCCCTAGTTAACCACAAGAAGAGGCTTGTTCTCAGTCTTCTCGAACAGAGATTGGAACACGAGACAAACAACGACCTCTATGCATGCGTGAATCGCGATTCTTCCCCGGTCCCGTTCGAGGAAGCGATGAATCTCTCTTTTCGATGTCCAGCATGCAACCAGCAACTTGAGTACGTAGATAATGCAAGAGCAATCAGCTTCCTGCGGAAGCGGGTAGAGGAGCTGAAGGCCGATCTTGAGGCTAGTACTCCAACGTAGAATCTCACTTCAAAAACGAGGCTGATTGCCATGGACGTTTTGCCAACTATTCATTGATTTCCGTTTTGCAACCATAACTGCGGAGGTAATTGATTGACACGAGTGACCTTGCCTGTCAGAGTATATGGCCCGTATAGACAGAGGCTCTTGAATGCGTTGTCGACAGAGGTCTCCGACTTAGCAAAGGGTCTCAATGTCACTTTCAGAGCACTAGATAAGGACGAGACCGGCTTAGTCACCGTAGACTTTGCAGGGGAAGATCAGGACTTTCTTGCTAACGTCTTGGCGAAGGAGTACGGGCTCGTTCCGAGACTACAGAATCTAACTATTGGAACTCCTTACCAAGGGTGGCTTGTTGACGTAGGTAAGGTGGGCTATGGCGTCTACGTAGACCTAGGCATACGTCAACCTCAAAGAGTAGACGCTCTCGTTCCGCTCTTCCGTGTTCGTTCACAGTTCAACATGCAAAAGAGACCTGCTAGGGCAATAGGAGACGCACTTCTTCTCGTAGACAACCTGCCTGTCAGTATACTCATAGCTAAATCTGACATTACTGCTCTCACGATCGAGGCTGAGTTCCATGAATCATTTCTACAACGCGTTGAGAAATGGATATCTGACGACCATGAGCGTCTGATTCTGTTGGGCTCAAGCAGAGAAATGATTGATAGAAGCTTGTCAAAATCCGGGCATGCGCAGGACATCTTCGCTGTCGAGCAACTTGGTAAGTTTGAGTATTCCCTGGTCTGCAAACGGTCGACACGCGCATCAGGCATAGTTGCAGCCATTGGTCCCTATCTGAGAGGCGTGCCTATGCACTTGTTCATACCGCGAGAGGTCCGAGGAAAAGCACATGCCGAGACTTGATGTATGGCTTGTCGAGACCGGACGATTCCGATCTCGGCAGACAGCGAAAAGGGCCATTCGTGAAGGCCTCATCACTGTCAATGGAAAGTTGGCCAAGCCCTCAACCCAAGTGAACGGCACGGAGTCAATAACCGTTTCCGGAGTCTCAGACGTTCTGATGGGCTACGACAAGCTAAGTCATCTCGACAATCTTCTTGGGGGAAATCTGGTCTCCAGTGGTAAGACCGTACTAGACATTGGGAGCTCAGCAGGAGGTTTTCTCGAATACGTACTTGAAAAAGGCGCTATCGCGAAGGGCATCGAAATCTCTGAGC
The DNA here is from genome assembly GCA_963726195.1 of Candidatus Thorarchaeota archaeon. GTDB lineage: Archaea > Asgardarchaeota > Thorarchaeia > Thorarchaeales > Thorarchaeaceae > OWC5. Next base: position 252,819 of record CAVSBO010000016.1, on the reverse strand, counting down.
GGTTCAAAGATGCGCTTCTGCTGCTGGCCAGTGCCAACTCGAATCTATCTATAGTAATGGAAGACGCCTTCAAGATCGACCCTTCTCTCTCTTCGGCAAGAGCGAACTAGATTTGCTTTTGGTTGACGTGACCACGGACCCACAGGGAACAGCATTTCTGATTGAAAGGTTCTCCCCTCTCCTCAGACATGGTGGGCGATTGATTGCGGCCTTCAAATCGAAGACTACGCCCTCTGCTATGTCACTACTAACGGACCGTGTTTGCAATCTGGGATTCACAGATGTGGGTTCTGTGGTTCTCGATGATTCTCGCCAGGAATTTCATGTGACGGCAATACGCATCTGAACTGCTGGCGGAATACGGACCTTTCCAACTAGAGTTACCGAGAGAACTCCGCCAAAGGGGAATCCAAGTTCGAATCTTTAGAAATCAAGTTCTCACAACGTTTTTAATCGCAATGCTAAGATGACTGGCTTGCGGGGCGGTAGTCTAGCCCGGCCATGATGACTCGCTTACACCGAGTAGGTCACGAGTTCAAACCTCGTCCGCCCCACCATGCACGTACGCTTTCTTTATTCGGTACCTTAAGATTATAACTGGATGCATTTCCGTTGCCGAACGGCTACGAATCCGCAGTGCGGGAGTTGCCAAGTTAGGTCAAAGGCGGAGGACTTAAGATCGCGCCAAAGACATGGGGTCATGCCATAGGACATCCTCTCCCGAAGGGGTTCGTGGGTTCGAATCCCACCTCCCGCACCAACCTCTTGCTGACGGCGAAGGTCTGGATAGAGTTATCATCATGTCCTATGTTGGTCACTTGTTGTGACATACATGGGATACAGCACTCTCAAGTTTCCAAAGGGATTTCTCTGGGGTAGTGCCGCCTCGGCTCATCAAACTGAGGGCGGAAATCACAACGATTGGACCGATTGGGAGAAGATACCAGGAAAGATTAAGGATGGCACGAATTCAAGTGTGGCTTGCGACCACTATCACTTGTATGAAGAGGATTTCGACCTTGCAAAGGAGCTAGGTCACCAAGTTCATCGTTTTTCTGTTGAATGGAGCAGAGTTGAACCACAGCGCGGGAAATGGAATGAAAGAGAGATAGATCACTATCGTGCCGTGACAAAGGCACTTGTAGATCGTGGCATTCGACCAATGGTGACCCTCCACCATTTCACCAATCCTATCTGGTTCCGCGATGCTGATGCTTGGCTCAATCCTAAGAGCCCTGAGGAATTTGTCCCATACTGTCGCAAGATTGCAGCCGCATTGTCAGAATATGACGTCATCTGGAACGTCATAAATGAACCCATGGTGGTCGTGGCTGATGGCTACTTGTTTGGCGGGTTTCCTCCCGGTATAACCGACTATGGCAAGGCTCTCACAGCGGGGAAACATCTACTCATGGCCCATGGGCTAACTGCAACGAGTATTCGTGACGCGTACACCGACCTCGGCGTGCCGCAGCCTCAGATTGCCCCAGTTCTAAGCGTATCATGCTTTGAGCCCTACAATCCGAGAAATACTGCAGACATTGAACTTGCTCATTACCTAGATGACCTGTACAACCAAATGTGGCTGAAGGGTGTCGTGACCGCGACAATTCCTGAGCCAGCTGGTGACGGCAGCCATTATGCGCCTCTTGAGAATTCTGCAGATTTCATCGGTGTCAACTATTACAGCCGTATGCGTGTATCTTCGGAGCTTGACTTCATGGCCGGCGAGATGCCGCCCAAGGATCCAAACTTGGAAAGATGTGAGGGTCTTGATTGGGAGGTCTATCCGCAGGGCTACTATCCGGTAATCAAGTCCTTCTGGGACAGGTGGAAAAAGCCCCTGTTTATGACAGAGAATGGGATTGGCACTTTGGACGATTCCCTCCGATGCAGGTATATCGTAACTCATCTTCAACAGGTTCATCGTGCAATCCAGGATGGGGTTAATGTCCAAGGTTACATAGTCTGGAGTCTGACTGACAACTTTGAATGGGCTGAAGGGCTAAGCAGTCATTTTGGGCTAGTTGGAGTGGACTACTCAACTCTCAGACGGACTCCTCGCGAGAGCGCCTACATATATCGTGAAATCATCAAGAAGAACGGGATAAGCAGAGCCCTGCAGGAAAAGTATCTGAAACAGCAATCTTAGGGCGGACTCTTCTGACAAAGCATTCCTCGGTCTTCCGAGTGAGAAATGTGCAAACACGCTAATCGAAGCAATGGCATCCTCTGCGGGAATCGTCATCATAAGAACACGCTGTCTTGCGTATTGTATAAGCATCCACCTTTCCCAACCAAGCACTCAGATGTCCGTGAGATTGCAGCTCGAGAGCGAAGATTTATGACTGCCACGAGGTGTCAGGTGCTACGACTGAAGGTGAGCCAGCATTGAGCTTGCAGGACTCTGGATATAGCGGTCTTGTTCTTAGTAAACTCTCTGAAGTTAATGCTCAGATTGGAGACAGAATCACGGTTTCCCTGAAGGACAGGGAAGTCTCTGGCATACTCATGCCTCGTGCGCAGATTGGGACCGACGTCGACCATGCTGTGATCAAACTAGACAGTGGGTACAATGTCGGAGTTCGCATTGACGCCCAAGCAAAGGTTCGCTTAGTTCAGAAAGCGCCGGCACGAGGCCGCCCTGTCCAGAGGACCGCAATAACTGACACGCCAAGTCTTCCTACTGTGGCCGTTCTAAGTACAGGAGGAACTATCGCGAGCAGAGTTGACTACGTCACCGGTGCCGTCAATCCCGCGCTCACTGCAGACGATTTGTACGATACAGTACCAGAACTGAAGAATCACGCAAACGTTCGTGCGAAAGTAGTCATGAGCGTTCTTTCCGAGAATATTCACCCGCAGGACTGGACAGCAATCGCGAAGGCCATTGCCTCAGAGATTAAGCAAGGAGTCGATGGAGTAGTCATACCTCATGGGACAGACACACTTGGAGTGACTTCCGCTGCAATGGCATTCGCTCTACAAGAGCTGCCGGTGCCAATTGTACTAGTGGGCTCACAGAGATCATCAGACAGACCATCATCCGACGCTGCGTTGAATCTTATAGGTGCGACAGAGCTGGCGTGCAGGACTGACGCAGCTGAGGTCATGCTTGCAATGCATGGCGAATCGGACGATAGTTACATTCTTGCCCACAGGGGCACTCGTGTGCGCAAATGCCATACGAGCAGACGAGACGCATTCCAGTCGGTCAACTGTCCACCCTTGTTCAAATTCGATTCTACAGGAATCACAGAGATATCTCCTCCAATCTCTCGTCGTGATACAAAGAGAAAGCTCCGCTTGAAGCCGAGCTTCGACGACAAAGTAGCACTTGTCAAGACCTATCCGGGAATCAGCACTGGTATTATCGATAGTCTGGTAGATACGGAATACAGAGGGATTGTAATAGAGGGGACTGGTCTCGGCCATGCACCCGAACGAATTCATCCATCTCTGAAGAAGGCAATTGATGCCGGAGTCGTCATTGTCATGACAAGTCAATGCATTTGGGGACGAGTGAACATGAATGTATATCGTCCCGGCGTCGAGATGTTGCAGATGGGAGTAATACCCTGTGAAGACATGCTGTCTGAGACCGCCCTTGCCAAACTGATGTGGCTTCTAGCAAACAAGAAGGATTCTGAAGAGGTCAAGGCGGCAATGACGCAAAACATTGCTGGAGAAATTGGAACGAGAACAGAACTCTCCGCGGAAGTCGGCCGCAAGGAGGTCGATTGAGCTGGAGTCTCAGGATCATTACAGAGCAATCGGTTTGAAGGTTGGTCTGGAGTTACACCAGCAGCTTGAGAGCAACCGGAAGCTGTTCTGTAGTTGTCCCCCTGTTGTGCGGGAGGACGAGCCCAACGGACGTTTAGTCAGACGATTGAGACCTGCAAGGAGTGAAATGGGCGAAATCGACCCAGCGGCGCTCTTCGAGTTTCAAAAGCAGAAGAGCTTCTATTACGAGTATTACGATACGACCACGTGTCTTGTTGAGGCTGATGAGGAGCCGCCTCATGACCTGAACCCGGAAGCTATCGACATATGTCTGACAATGGCGAGTCTTCTGAAGTCGGTCCCTGTCCATGAAGTGCACACGATGAGAAAGATTGTGATAGACGGAAGCAATACAACCGGTTTCCAGCGCACTGCGGTGGTAGCGAATGGTGGCGGCATCATTGTGGGCGAGAAGACAATTGGCATTCAGACCATTTGTCTTGAGGAGGATGCAGCAAGGAAGATAGCAGACGACGACAAGGCTAACACTACAGTATACCGTCTCGATCGTCTCGGCGTTCCACTAATCGAAATCGCGACAGCCCCTGACATAGGCTCACCCAGAGAAGCCCAAGAAGTAGCCCTTGCCATTGGTATGCTCCTAAGGTCCACTGGTCGGGTAAAGCGTGGCCTGGGTTCTATCAGACAAGATGTCAACGTGTCAATCAAAGGCGGAAAAGTGATTGAAATCAAGGGGTTCCAGCAGCTCGATATGCTTAGCGCGCTTGTTCAATATGAGGTCCAGAGACAAGAAGGGCTAGTGAGAATACAGGAGACGCTTCATCAGAGAGACATCACTTCTGACAGGTTTGAGCAGACACCCAAAGATATCAGCAAAATCTTTGTCAATACCGAATCCAAGGTTATCAAGAGTGCTCTCGCGTCTGGCGGCGTCGTTCTTGGAGTCGTACTTCCTGGCTTCGCTGGCTTGGTTGGACAGGAGCTGCAGCCAGAGCGGAGATTCGGTACGGAACTATCCGACTATGCCAAGTTTTGGGGCGGGGTCGGAGGCATTTTTCACACAGATGAATTGCCCAATTACGGAATCACATCTTCTGATGTTGCAAAACTGCGAGAGTCTCTGAATGCAGACAACGTTGATGCAGTCGTCATTGTTGCGGCTTCCAAGAAGAACTGTATTGACGCTCTGAAAGCAGTTATCGAGCGAGCTCGCGCAGCCCTAGACGGAGTAATCCCTGAGACTCGAATGCCTCTTCCAGCTGGAACATCGAAGTACGCCCGGCCGCGGCCCGGGGCGCAGAGGATGTACCCCGAGACCGATGTACGACCAGTCAAAATCGCTGTGTCACACCTTAAGACAATCGCCCAGAATATGCCCGAGACCCTAGAGAGCAAAGAGCAAAGATTCGTGAGAGACTATTCTCTTAGTGGAGAGATGGCCTCACAGATGGTACGATCAACTAATCTCGATTTGTTCGAGAAGATTGTAAAGGGCTCTTCGGTTTCTCCCAAGCTGGTTGCAACCACACTAGAGAATACAATGGTGAGCCTTCAGAGGGACGGTGTAGCTGTCGATGGTCTTGATGAAGGGCATCTACAGTCTGTTTTTCAAGCGGTATCAGAGGGCAAGATAGCACCAGAAGGAATTCCTGCGCTCTTGACGGAACTCGCTAGCAACACCAAACTCAGTCTTGAAGAGTTGCTCGCTACCTCTCGAATGGGTACGATGAGCCAAAAGGAGGCCCGATCGACTATCCAACGCATTGTCAACGAGCGGCGCGACTTCGTTAGGGAACAGGGTGAGGACTCGATTAGCGGTCTCATGGGCATCGCAATGAAGGAAATTCGAGGACGCCTTGACGGGAAGATGGTCAAAGAGCTACTCTCTGTAGAAGTCAAGCGAGTACTCAGGGAATAGCAGTCATTTACTGACAAAGATTGGTGACATGATTTCTCACCTAGTCATTCACGTGTTTGCTTAGAAGACCGCAGAGTCATTCAGCTTATCACAGAATCCTGTCCTTCCAGCTAGGTTTAATAATGAATCACAAATGCTTGCCGAACCAACCAAATGAAAAGCCATGCCGCAGTGGCCTAGTCGGCTAGGGCGCGAGACTCATAATCTCCCCGAACTAATCGGGGTACACATGGGGTCATCAAGTCTCAACCCCCAAGCCAGTTGAGCAATCTCGAAGTCGGGGGCTCGAATCCCCCCTGCGGCACCACGACAGGACTATTCCAACAGGCTGGGAATCTCGGACTCAGCCAAGCACTCCGTTCTTATGGCAATATCTATATTCCGAGTAACTAACAAGGCTCTTGGGGAAACAGAATTGTCACTGCCATTCAAGACTCTTAACGACGTACAGTATGCAGGGAAGCGCGTGCTCGTGCGCGCCGACCTCAATTCCTCCTTGGACCCGAAGACGAAAGCAATCCTTGATGATTCAAGAATAATCGCCGCTCTTCCAACGCTGAAAGAGTTAGCCAAAAGCAAGGTCGTCCTCATGGCACACCAAGGTCGTCCTGGTGATGAGGACTTCACTTCGTTGGAGAAGCATACAGACGTTCTGAAAAAGAACGGACTCAAAGCAAGCTTCGTCGATGACATCTTCGGTCAGAAGGCAAAAGATGCAATCAAGAAGGTGAAGGTCGGTGAAGTGCTTGTTCTGCAGAACACACGATACTTCGAAGGTGAGATGAAAACAGGTACTCCTGAGGAGATGGCAAAGGAACCAATCGTACAGGAGCTCTACCCTCTCTTCGATCTCTTTGTCAACGATGCCTTTGGTGCAGCACACAGGGCTCAGCCATCGATTGTCGGCTTCACCGCGGTTCTTCCTTCAGTCGCAGGACGACTAGTGGAGAAGGAGATACGCACCCTGACCGCTGCCACTGCAACAGACAAGCACCCATGGACTCTGGTCCTTGGTGGAGCAAAAGTGGAAGATAAGGTCCAGACACTCCAGAAGCTGCTCGCTACCAATCGAGTGGACAATGCGCTTCTGGGCGGTCTCGTTGGAACACTGTTCCTTGTTGCACAGGGAAGCATACCAAAGGATTACGTGTCATCAGTCAAAGGCTATGAATCATCACTAACAATCGCCAAGCAGCTTCTTGACAAGTATCCGAAGGTCATAGGTCTGCCAGTTGACGCCGCTGTCGAGAGGGATGGAAAGCGTGTTGAATGCAAACTTGATCAGATGAAGGGTGCTCCTTTCTTGGACATTGGGTCCCTAACAACTGACAAGTTTGGCAAGACGATTACACAGTCGGCTGTCGTCTTCGCCAACGGACCTATGGGATACTTCGAGAAAGCACTCTTCGCTGCTGGTACTGAGAGAGTACTCGACGCGATCGTAAAGTGCAAAGGTGTCACAATAGTTGGCGGAGGTCACATGGGAGCCGTTGCACAGATGAAGGGTGTCGCAGGCAAAATCACACACATAAGCACCGGCGGCGGTGCAACCATCAATTTCCTGACGGGCAAAAAGCTTGAACTCGTTGCTGCACTCGAGGCCGCAGCAAAGAGAATGAAGTGATTGCCTTATCTTAGGCCGGATGGGCTGACAGTGCTCTCCCTCCGGTCTCCAGCCTTTTTCTAAGAGTGATATGTTCAACGAGTCTAGCTCGTGCACAAGAAGAAGTGGAGCCTCGGGCGAGTCTTGAACTCGCGACCTTCCGCTTTTCTGGCTTGCAGGTTGTACTCCTGCTGCGAAGCTTACAAGGCGGATGCTATAACCCCTAAGCCACCGAGGCTTGACTTGGCTGAAAGCCGACCAAGTTCTCTAATAAACGTTTATCATGATTACAGGAATGACTGGAGTTTTCGCCAATGAGAACGCATGACATCTATGTTCTTACGCTTCGTTCCTTCGGAAGTTCACCTCAATTCACTTCACGAATTCTCATACAGTCACCGTTGTTCTACACAGTGTGACTGTCATCAGTGATCACTATGGCATAAGCAAGTAGCAGGAGTCTATCCGCCTCAAGATCCTCAATATCGATAACGTATCTTTCATCCAAATCCGGGCGGGATACGGGCGTCCGTTCCCAATTGCCAACTTTTCTAATGGTCGCACAGATTCTATTCTTTTTCTTGGAGTTGCTTATGATGAACTCCCACCTCATTGTACCGCCTGTCGCTTTGAGCAGTTCCTTGCGACTTGGATTGTACATTCTCGTGGAACCGTTCAGCTCGACTGCTGTTTTCCTCACTCTGGCCAACTGGCTTCTAGCTGCATCTGTAATATCATAGACAGAACTCAAGCCCAAGGTTCTTCTACGCATCTCACAAAGAACGGCATTGTCGGAATCAGTGAGTTGAATCTTAGCTCCCGTGGGCAGCGTCTTTCGTTTAACAGACCCGACTATATTTCCCGTCTGGTCTGTCATGTCACCAATTCCGACTTTCCACACCTTCCCGCTCAGAGTGTAGTGCGTTGTCAACGGGTCAAGCAGGCTCGTAATACAATCCCTTCTTGACGGCTTCTTGTCCCAGATTTAAGGCATTCTGGACGAGAACGTTCTTGTGGCAGCCGTACTGCTCAGACAATAGTCCGGTTTACTGGTCGATAACGGCCGTCCGACCGATGCACATCAAGAACATCTTTATGAGTCCTCATGTAGACATAAGGAATTGACGCTGCTTGGCCAGAAACAGGCAGCGTCACGTGTGTGATACAAAGAAACAATATTCAAGAGAAGACTCAAATATCACACAGAATACGGCTGCCCTGAACAGCTGCCACAAGGTGATACCGGATGCAGAGCGTAATCCTGACATGGATTGATGACATCTTCAACTATCTAATAGATCCCATAGGTACAGGAGTATTCTTCATAATCTACACGGTGATTTTTGTCGGTATCATCCTGTTTCTAATACGTCGTATGCAAACGGGCGGCAAGGGACTACCTGATGGTGCCACAAGAATCATTGCATCCACAGGTGACGTATCGGCGGGGATTGCAGGGGCAAAGAAGCTCAAGTTCATCAAAACGCCCGCCACTGCTCTTGTATTCCTGAAAATCGAAGAGAACGCAATTCAGCAGGCGATATCTGCAGCCGATTACTTCGTTCAGCAGGGCGAGATTGACGAAGCAACAAAGAGCAAGATAGCCGAAGTCTACCAAGCCAGACTTGATGCCGTGCGGACGGCAATTGCGAAAGATGAAGAGCTTAGAGAAGTGATGGCAACATCGTCGGCTGTGGACAAGGCTCGTTCCGATTATCTGAGAAAACTAGAGGCCATGTCTGGCACGACCGTAGAAGCAGAAACAGAGACCGCAGGACCGACAAATGTGGGAATGCCCGCCCCGGGTCGGCCATCAGGCCCAAAGCTCGGATCTAAGGTTCCTGCAGGTCCGCCCTCGGGAGGTCCACCATCCGGTGGTCCGCCATCGGGAGGCCCGTCTTCGGGAGGTCCCCCAGCAGGAGGTCCACCATCTGGTGGTCCGCCATCAGGAGGCGCACCTTCGGGAGGCGCCCCAGCAGGAGGTCCGCCAATGGGAGGTCCGCCGGTGGGAGTTTCGCCAGCTGCAGTTCCTAGCGCAGGTGGCCCACCCTCTGGGGCACCGACAATGCCAGCTGGTCCTCCAGGTGCTGCGTCTCAAGCTGCTGGTCCTAGCACTGCCCCGAGCAGTCGACCACCTGCAGCTGCAGGAGCTGCCAAGAGTTCGCTTCAGTCCGAGATGCTGGCCGAGATGGAGCGGCTAAGGGCCCTCATGGGCGAATAGACAGTCTGTTTCGGGCACTTGCGAAGCAACTGGAGAGACCGGATACTGGTGATTTCGGCTCTTCAATTGACCGAGAATCGAAAGACTGTGATTGCAGCTTTTCTAATAATAGACGACGGGTATTCGCACAAAACCGGTCTTGCCCGGTTATTAGGCAAATGAGCCACATTATAGCATGCATGCTGAGAAATGGCACATAGTAGGCGGTCAAGTCTACAGACTAGCCAACGTATTTGCGACCAGCAGAGAAGCCGTCATGATGGCACGATCGTTAAGGAGCCGCCTACATGTGGTTATCTCCAGAGACGATGAAGGTCTATGGGCCGTCTACTGGCGACCAAAGAACAATTCCTCCGAGTGCGCGACAGAATGTTGTGGGACCACTTAGCGTGTGACATCTGTTCGCCTAGGGCTGAAACTGGCCCTCTCGGAAGCCTTATTGAGCGGATGGGCAAGTGTGGTCTTTACAGCCTGTGGAGACATCCGAACGGAATTGTCAGAGGCAAAGGCGAATGCGGCTAGGAGCGCACTGAAACTAGTTCCAAAGGAAGGTGCAATGGGGCTTGGGAGTGGCTCAACCGTAGCTCTCTTTGCGAAGGAGCTCGGTCGTCAAGTCTCCGAAGGGAAGACGAAGGTATCAGTTGTCCCGACTTCATATCAAGCCTACCGACTTGCGGTCGAATACAGAATACCTCTGACCAATCTCGATCTCTATCCCGAGCTGTTGCTTACTGTTGACGGAGCTGACGAGGTTGATAAACAACTGAACCTCACGAAAGGCGGTGGAGGAGCTCTCTTTCAGGAGAAAATAGTCGCCGCAGCCTCCGAGAAACTCGTGATAATCGTTGACGAGTCGAAGCTGGTGGATAATCTTGGAGTCAAGTTTCCAGTTCCAATTGAAGTCTTGCCTTTTTCGCTTGGGTTCGTCAGAAAGAGGATTGACAAGATGGGTATAGCCTCATCGGTGCGTGAATCCCAAGGCAAGATTGGCCCAGTCGTGACCGACAATGGCAATTTCATTCTTGACCTCAAGTTCTCGAAACCCGTTAGCGATTTGGCAGGTATGTCGAGAGATCTGAAGATGATTCCTGGTGTTGTAGAGACCGGTCTTTTCGTGGGTATGGCCAACGAAGTGCATGTCGGCACAGCAACCAAATCCTACGTGTTGAAGAAACAGTCCAAGTAGTGGCGGGCCCGGCGCGATTCGAACGCGCGATAACCAACTTAGGAGGCTGGTGCTTTATGAGCATCTCAGAGGACTACGAATCCTTGCGAGTCCATGCTAAGCCACGGGCCCAAAGCGACTGAGCTTGTGGCAGACTGTTAAAGCTTTTGAAGTCCTAGATGGATATTGAGGCAGAAAACCAGTTAAGTCGCAATCCTACTCGATTTCTGCTGGCGGCGCCACCTTGGCTGTGAGTGTTGCATTCTCTTCCAAGGCATCTACCAACGCGCTACCCTGTCTCGTCTTGATTCGTATTGATGCCTCGCCATTCCTCCCCGTGACGGTTGTGAGAAGGTACTGGTCATTAGCAAAGATATCCAGCCGCGTCTTGATGTATTTCTTTCCCACGTACACTGTCACTTTCTTGTGTGAGTAGCTTACTTGTATTGGTACGCTCTCTCCCGGTGTTCCACGTTCATACGTCCCTCTCGGTCGACCTGCGACAGGCCGAGTCTCGGCGTGGACGGGAACAACCACTTTCTCTCCACCGAAAGTGAATATCTCGTACTCGAGGACTCCATGCTCAAAATCACGGACTTCGACGACGGGTCTAGCTAGGTCTCTCTGTTGGCTGCTCATGCCTGTTGGAAGCTTGACTTTCAGAGACAGAGAGGCAACCTTCGCGATACGTCCCGCCTCTATATGCAAAACAGTGTCCACAGTGCTTGGAAGTTGGCCCAGCTCAACTCGCCCTCCAAGTATCAGACGCTGTATCGCGTCGATAGCAGATCCAGCGTGTACTACTCCCACCATGCCAACGCCTGCGGACCTGAGGTCCGAGTACACTTCAAAGTCAGAGTCTCTTGCGCAATTCGTCGTATACGACATAGTCTGGCCGAACTAACAAAAGGATGTCTGCAGTCTTCTCCATACTCCTATCAAGTGGTGCATACTGAACAATATCATCAGATACCTGAAGGTCTCGAGGCTGCTCCAACGTTTTGACAACATTTCCCTTCTTACTGTAGAATTCCGCGAGTGCAGCTGCAAACGTACTCTTTCCAGATCCAGGCGAGCCCGAGATGAGAATGCCTTCGGCACGGCTTTCTAGCCTATTCATGAGTTTCGGACTCAGATCGTAATAGTCGATGTCGAGCTTAGTAATAGGACGAATCGCCGATATCTCCATCTTGTCACTGAAAGGCGGACGAGCAATGGCGATACGATAGTTTCTGAGCTGAACGACGGTCGCACCGAATTCCTCGATTTCTATGAATGATGCTCTGTCCTGCCGTGCCCTTTCGAGAATTGTGTTAGCTGAGTTGATCCAGTTCTTCGAAGGTGAGAACATGGTCTGACAAGTCGACCAATTCCCAATCTCCGGGTTCCCCTCTTTTTGCTCGAGGCGGATTGTTCTCCACGAGATGAACGCTCATAGTGCGATCATCGAAGAATTCCTCAAGCGTAACTATGGAAACAGAACGCTTCTTAGCAATCACGACTACCTCAAGTCCCATGACGCGGCCTGCGGCTGCTTGGACATTGTCCGAAGTCACCAAGGTTGCTCCAAGCTCTGAGGCAGTATCGCGAACCAACGCATCCAGTTCTCCTCTGTCTGCATCATGGACTTGGCCAACAGACGGTCTATCACCCATGAATTCCAGCGTAATGGTACCATTATCAGCGAGAGATCTGAGCCGTTCGAGTTCATTGAGCCCAAGTTTCCCTACGTCTCTTTTCTGGTTCGCCATGTGCTCAATCTCGGCGAGCACAACGTTCGGGACCACGATCCGGTATCCCTTGTAGTCCCCTGATTCTACTTGGTGCGATACCCACCCGTCTATGACCACGCTAGTATCAAGTACAATGACGTTATTCGACATCACTAATCACCGGCTCGATTTCGTAAGGTCGCGCGTGATACCTTATAGAAATTCACTTCACCATTCTGGTCGACAAGCGCAAACACGAGCTTCTTGCGTGCAGCGGAGGCTGCTTCAGTGACCATGTCCAAGTCCTGAAGCGATATCGGTTCTCCTTCTTTAAGAACGTACACAAGCTGATTGGCCGTAGCTGTGCTCGGCCTGTCGCCTCTTGCATAGACCCTGAAACCGATTCCGCCACCGAAACCTTGGCGTACTGCATAGCCTCTGCTTCTAAGGTCCCTAAAAACGAGATAGCGGGTCCAGAGGTCAGGATCGCCTTTCGTGAGTTCGTCCACTATCTGTCTCGCTTCAATCAGTTCCCCAGCAGCCGACTTCATGATAATTCTCTTCCTTTCGAGAAGATGAAGCATTTCAACAGGGTCAAGTTGTAGTCTGCCATCATCTAATCTGGTGCCGTAGAAGCCTTCCTGCGATATTCTATCGGCATCACCACCAGAAATGCAGCCGTATCCATCATAGAATATGGCTTCCGCTGGTTCTTCCTGCAGTTCCGCGGGCTCCTCTGCGACTTCCTCGTCTTCGGCGTTTTCCGTGTCCTCAGACTCTGGGTTCTCGCCATCTTTATCGGGCAACCAGTCTCGCCTTCGTAACAGCTCTTTTTTGCGAGTGGCATAAATAGTCGCGCATCGTGATTAGGACGGGCATGGCTCCACAAGCTCGCGAAGAATAAGACCAAAACAATCGAAGTGAACCCGGCATGGGCAACGAAGCACTACAGCACGTACGGGGCAACCAACAGGTCCCTTAGAGCTGAGAAGCCTTTGGGTGCCCATGCGGGTTGGCAATCGACTTCAGGTCTACCCAAAGAAGAGAGGAGTTTCACTGGAAGTGTCGTGGTTCGATGCTGTGGTGCTCCCGGCTGGGTTGCCCTTGATAGGGGCGGAGACCCGAGATATCGATGAACTCGTGAGTCATCTCGATGAACTGATGAAGCCTCAAGTCCTATTGCCTATCAAGGACTATGCAGACAACAACCCTAGTAAGGCAGGACCTCCGCCGATTCGAGAAAAACCGTTTCTAGAAACGTGGAAAATCATGAAAGTTGTCCGCGCTTCTATTCGGTACGTTGGCAGCCTGTTCAGTCCCACCTGCTCTTCCAGCCTTGGTCTCTCTGGGAGTGTACAGGTATTCATTCCTCATGTGCTGCCAAGAGGCACCCGCACTTACGGCAAACGGTTGGCCGCAAAGGTGCAGGCCACGTTGGAGTATCGCCAAGCTGGCGAGCCTGTCTCTGTCGTAGTCCACGCCACAGGTGCTGCAGCGACTCATAGCCCAAGCTGGGTGCTTTAATTCTCCACCGCAGACAGGACACTTCGAAGAGGTCCCTCTCGGGCTAACGTAAATCGGTCTGCACTGGCTCTTGTATTCTACCATGTTTTGGAACATTCTGTATGGCCATCGGTTCAAATAGGTCCTTAGCTTTCTGCTGCTTCTCGTCGTATCCTGCTTCTCTCCGCCTCTCCTTATGCCTTTCAGATCCTCGAAGACGAATGATATGTCAGGGTTCTCTCGGACGATCTTGGTCGACATCTTCTGAAGGATGTCTCTGACCCTGTTTCTCTGTCTGCCCCTCGTCTCACTTCAGCTTCCTTACCCTCTTCTTCGGGTTCTTGACATGCAGCTGGAGTCTTCTACGTCTTCTTGAGAAGTCGTTCTGAACTCTGACTATCCTGGTGAGGAACTCGGTGCGGAGCGGCTCCAATTTGCCGTCGCTGAAGGCCGTGGAGTCTACGCTTTGGAAGTTGAGGTCTGAGCCCGCGAACCGCCTTCCGAGAGGCTTCCCGCCATCAGACCCCACGGTGAAGGTGATGCAGAGCCTTCTGTCGGTCAGCAGGAGCTCGCTTACCGCCCCCTTTGCTGTATTCGCCCCACTTCTTGTGGCTTGGGGTGAACGTGATATACTCGTAGGTGAAGGGCTTCAAGGTCAACCTCACAGTCACAGTCCCATCACGAGTCTCGCAGACACGGAATAACTCCGAGTCAATCCTCATGGCGAGCCTCCTGACTCGAGGTACAGCGAGCTTCTTGTGTTTCTTCCTATACGACCTGAGCAGAGCCACAGCAGTTCTGCACACTGGGTTAACGTGGTGCTTCGCGTACTGTCCGTACTGCAAGTCGAACCACGGCTTTACCTTTCTTCTTAGTGCGACTGGATTCGGCACAAGTAGGTTGTTGTCGCTTCGAGCCAAGGCGTATGCGTGGGCCAAGGCCCCGTCAAAGCTTCTCTCATATCTCGGAGGTACTTGAGAATGTTGTCCGAGGGCTGGTACTTCACTGCGATAGTTCTCTTCTCGGCTTCTTTGGTCTTCCACCTATGATGCTTCCCAAGGCGGGTGGCCATCATCGTGGCGGTGATTGTACCACCTCCCTAACTGCTTGGATGAGTTCCTTAGTCTTGTGACTCCTCCGTCCATATACTCTCCCCTCAAACATCGTTTCGACGTCGGTCCCACAGTTCTTGAAGACAAGTTGAATGAGGTCAAATCCAAACGCAGACCCCGAGCAACTTGGATGCTTGTCTAGGAGAGTAAAGGCGTTCCATGTTCATCTATATGTAACTACACATAGTTATATGTTCTATCGGAACAGTTCGTTGTACTTCGTCGAGGCACATATCAGGGATCCAAGTTAGTCTCCGGGCCAGTGAGTCTGTGACAGAAAGCGCGCTAGAAGAAGGCCTCAGGAAGTTCATCTCCGGGGCCAGACGTGTGGCAGTCCTCGGGATAGGAAATGACTTGAGAACAGATGATGGCCTAGGTCCATTCGTTACCGAAGAATTGAACATAAACCATCCTGACCTGATGGTGGAGAATGTCGGCTCTGTTCCGGAAGCTTTTGCACATCCCTTGGCTGAGTTCGGCGCCGAGCGGGTAATAATGGTGGATGCGGCTGACATGGGCAAGCCTGCAGCTCACATTGATTTAATTACAAAGGAGAGAATAGGTGGCGTTGCCATAAGCACACACAGTATGCCTTTGTCGTTGCTGATGATGTACTTGGAGCAGGAGACTCGAGGTAAGACAATCCTTCTGGGTGTGCAGCCAAAGAGCATTGCCTTTGGTGAAGGGTTGACTCCGGAGATACATGACGCTGCTCAGAGAGTTATTAGAATCCTCAGAAGAGTTCTGCAACAGCACTTGGGAGACTCCAGAGATGTTTCGAACGATAGAGTGGCTAGATGATAACACGGTCCGCTACGTAGACCAGACGAAGCTTCCTCTAGTGATAGAGCACATAACCACCTCGGAGCATGAACGGATAGCGCAGGCGATTCAGGTCATGGAGATTAGGGGCGCGCCTGCTATCGGCGCGGCGGCAGGCATGGGAATGGCACTGGCCGCACTAGAAAGCCACGCAGATTCGAAAGCAGAATTGGTTAGGTTCCTGAAGCATGCAGCTTCGACGTTGAATGTACGTCCGACTGCTGTGAACCTGACTTGGGCAACGAATCGAATGCTGCAACTTGCAGAGACAGTGAAGGGGAGTGTGGATGACATAATCAAGGTCCTAATAGATGAGGCAAAAGAGATTGCCGAAGAAGACATACGAATGTGCAGACGCATTGGCGAGAATGCGCTCCCGCTCATCAAATCGGGCTGGACGATTCAGACCATCTGCAATGCAGGATCGCTGGCAACTGTTCACCTTGGCACTGTCGGTGCTGTCATCCGAGTTGCAAATGAGAAGTACGGGAACATCAAGGTCTATGCTGCAGAAACGCGTCCAAGGCAACAGGGTGCGAGGCTGACAGTCTTCGAATTCATGCAAGACGGCATAGACACCACTTTGATTACTGATGGAATGATTGGTACAGTGTTTCAGCAAAGACGAGTGAACTGTTGTGTTGTAGGTGCGGATCGGATACTGAGAACAGGTCATGTGACAAACAAGATTGGCACCTACACAATGGCAATCACTGCCAACTATCACAAGATACCTTTCTACGTGGCAGCTCCGAGCTCGACAGTTGATATGGCCAGCAGAACCGAAGATGTGAAGATTGAGGAGCGCCACCCGGACGAGGTTCGCATAATAAACGGTCAGTATGTGACTGTACCGACAGCGAAGGTATACAATCCTGCATTCGACATAACGCCTCCCGAACTCATCTCGGCAATAATCACTGACAGGGGAGTTTTACGTAGACCGAACGAAGAAAAGATGAAACGACTCTTCGGAACACAGGCCTCAAGGAGCGCGAGACCAATTTCGTGCGATTAGCAGTTTGGGTTGTACGTTTCAAGGCAGAATCTACAGAAAGGTCCAATAGGCTGAGGAGTGAGTGGCGGGCGCGGCCGGATTTGAACCGGCGACATCGAACTCCGAAGGCTCGTGCCTTGTCCAGGCTAGACTACGCGCCCCTTTGTGGTTCATGAAAACCAGCTCCTTAAGGCTTTTACACCTGATTCCCCGAAGAACCGGAAGCACATGTTTCATTTCTTAGATTTCCTTCCCCAGATTTCTAGGAAATGTTCGAGGGAGCGGTCGTAGGTTTTCTCAGCTTCAGGCGGGAAGAGACATCCCGGAAGTTCATGATTCTTCTAGTGATACTGAAGGCAATCACAGCAATAGCCTTGTCTTGGACAGCCCGTATACGTGCATGTGCAGCGCTGCTTGCTCCTTTCCGAATTGCGGACTCCGTCCGTCATTTTCATGTTGTCGGTTGCTTGGCATTGACCATTAAACCTGTTTGGTCCAGTCGATACGCTAATAGACGCGGGGAAGTGATGGCCATGCGCTATGAGTCTCCTAAAGGGATTGAACGGCGACTTGACGGGGGTCGACGGCACCAAGCTTGACCCGGGCCGTCTAACTACGCTTGAGATTCTCTTGAAGCACGAGTTCGGTGCCACCATCAAGGTGGGAGTTGCCCGACGTTTCGAAAGCAGAAAGAACGTCGTTCTTCAACTCAGAATCGGAGGCAGGAGAAGAACTCCTCCAATTGACGTGGTCGCAAAGCTGTTTGTCACTGACCGCTTTGAAAAAGAGCTGCAAATTCTCAGAACCTGTCGTGATCGTGGCCTCAATGTGCCAGAGGTTCTTGCTGGCGAACAAGGCGTGATACTGATGTCGTTCATATCAGGGGAGCTTCTGGTTGAAAGAATTAACCGGACCTTCGACCCCGGACTAATTGATGCACTGGCTCAGTGGTATTACAAGTATCACACTGCAAACAACCTCATCAAGGGCGATGCAAAGCTTAGAAACTTCATCTATAGCGACGCAGAACTCTACGGTCTAGACTTCGAAGAGTCCCGACCCGGCGAATGGGTTTTAGATATAGGTGGTATCGCGGCCAGTCTGCTCGACACGGCACCGATCTTTGACAATAGAAAGAGGGCATTGGCTTGGCGCTTACTTGAGCACTACTTGGCTCTCAAGGGCGAGGCTCGCAGCACAGGTATTGATGGATTATTCGCTCAAACAGTTTCTAGTGCCCTGAAGGAAACTGCTCGCTGGCGCAGAGACGACAGCCTCCTTCTTCTTGCGAAGAAGGTCTCTCAGTTTGGGATTCCCATTGACTGAGTCACTGCCATCAGATGGTCTTTGGCTGCCTCTCCCTAATCTTCTTATTACCATCTCCGCACTGATATGTTCGGTTGAGCATATCAGTAAGGCTAACGGAGACCGCCTTGGATGAATCGTAGAGCGACAGTGCTTGCACTCTCGTTGGTACTAATAGCCGCAGGCTTCGCAGTCGGCGTATCTCTTCTTCAAAACATAAGGGAACCCCCTACCATCTCGGTCAAAGGGGGGTACTTGGTTGAAAACTCAAGCGATTCTGCGGTTGTCCGCGCTATGGGCCTCAGCGTGAACATTACGCTGGTGTGGAACTCCCAGTCCGGCGTTGGCTTGTTCAGAATCAACATCACCAACATAGACACTGAGAGAGCGGTCGCAGAATCAGATGCGCAAGTCACTGCTGTTGCGGTCGGATATAGTTCTGAAATCTTCGAAATACGTACGACCGCGCTCCAAGCTCAGTTGAATCTACGTCACACTCCGTCAGATTCCGTTAGATTCTACGTCTTCGGTGATTCGCAGGGCTATCAAGGCGGAGTAGAACGGATTGTGTCCTCTGCCAATAAGGACAGACCCGATTTCCTGTTCCACTGCGGAGATATTACGCCCTTTGGCCAAGAAACACAGTATGTCAGTTTCGTACAGGCACTTCACAACCTGACGATACCTTTGCTCGCTACTGCTGGAAACCACGACATACGAATGGGCGGTGACGTGAGATATCTTCGACACTTTGGTCCGTCCAGTTATTCATTTGATTCTGGTCCTGCACACTTTACAATCCTCGACACTTCTAGGGGTAATGTTTCGGAGGAGGCCCTGAGTTGGCTAGCCAAGGACATCACTGGATCCTCAGCAGAATGGAAAATAGTATTCACGCATATTCCTCCGTTTGACCCCCGTCCCGGGGAGAATCATACGCTATCCAACAGCACGACAGCAGAACGGTTGATGAATCTGTTCGAGACTTCAGGTGTTAACATAGTATTCGCTGGTCACATTCACATATTTAACGAAACCATTCGCAACGGTGTGCGCTACGTAATAACAGGAGGTGCCGGCGCGGGCATATCTCCTAGCTCGCAAGGAGGATTGTATCATTTCATCAACGTCACGCTCCAAGGGTCTAATCTCACGACGAATGTTGTGCAGCTGAGTCCTCCAGTTCTAGGCCTTGGTACTGTCACGGTCGAAGGTACTTCAGAGAGCGTAACGGTTTCGGTCGAGGATTTGGCAGGACTACCAAGCATTACGGGTTTGTCGTCGTTCCAAAATCAATATGGCAACTGGGGCGGGCAAGGCTCATACAAGGGGGTCAGAGTAGCTGATTTGCTCGACATCATTGGTGGGATGACAACCAGCGAATTGCTTTCTGTATCAGCATATGATGGCTACGAGAGACAGTACTCCTACTGGAATGTCTTTCCTAATGGTTCTTGGCACGCACTGCAGGGAGACATGATACTCGCGTATGAGTTCAACGGGACATCGGTTCCAACTTGGCAAGACGGTCCGAGAATCGTAATGCTTGCACCCGATGGTGCTTATGGTAACGATGACTGCTTAGCCACTTCGGTTCCGGGACTAGGCTTTCATTACTACCCGTCCGCAGGTTCGCTCTGGGTGAGATATGTAATACTGATCGAGGTGATCCAAGGGTGATTCTCGACCGTTCAACTGCGCAGATGACCCGTGAAATCGTCATGGTCGCTGTTCTGGCCTCTCTCGGCGGTGCTCTGAGCACATTCGTAGGCTATCTTGGCAATCTCATAAACGCCGGCCTAGGAGTACCATTTGGAGCGGGTCAGTTCATGGCGGGGCTCCACGTTTTCTGGATAGCATTAATCAGACTGGCGGTACCGAAGAAAGGAGTCGGAACGGCAGGAGGTCTTCTCAAGGGCTTTGTCGAGTTTCTCACGGGCAGTACACATGGTATTGTTGTTGTGTTAGTGTCTCTCATCCAAGGAGCGATTGTTGACGTGGGTGCCACCTTTGGAGGAAGCCCATCCCGTGCAGGAGTCGGATCGAAGCTTACGTGGTGGCTTTTTGCTGGTATCTCCTCCGCCTCCAATGTATGGGTACTGCAATTCCTCTATTTCTCAGTCGTTCCCCCAATCTATCTGTTCCTCATCACAGTACTGGCCTTCTGTTCTGGCGTTATCTTCGGCGGCTATTTTGCGTGGGAGACTATGCAGTTCCTCTATGATACGAGCGTCATTGTTCCTGTGTCTGAATCTGTGATACCGGCTCTAACGCCCACGCCGAAGAGAAGGATTCGGAATCTTCCAGCCATAGCAATGATTCTCTTCCTGACCGTTGGTTCGACATTCTATGTCGTGTTTGTGATGAAGACACTGCCAGACCCATACTCATGTGATGTCACTGGGCTCGTTGCAAATCCATACACCTTCACATACTCTGCGTTCACCAACCAGCAGGTTACGATAGTAGCGGAGCTGAATGGCACATCAACCCACATAGGTCCCGCGAACTACACAGGGGTTCTTTTGAGCTTAATCTTAGCCAAAGCCAGTCCTGAGTCGGCGGCTTCCATGTTGACCGTAATTGCGCACGACGGCTATACTGTGAATTTCAACTTAAGTGCGGTCCTTGCTGACACGCACCTGTTACTGTCAAAGGGCGAGACTGGTCTCTGGCTAATAGCCGGGAACTATGCAGGTTCGATGTGGGTGAAACAAGTCGTCACTCTTAGAGTGTACTAGGCGAGAACGTCCATGCTTGAAGCGCGTCGTATCACCTTTTCCTATGATGGAGTACAACCAGTGCTTCGTTCTGTAGACTTGACACTTCGACCGGGCGAAATACTCTTGGTTACGGGCCCAACCGGTTCTGGAAAGTCAACATTAGTGAAGTTCCTCTGCGGGTTCATACCAAGACTCATTCGTGGCGAGTGCTCTGGTAGCCTGTCCATTGACGGCAACGATGCCGATTCTCTCCCGATGGCCGAGATTGCTCGGAAGGTTGCGCTCATTCAGCAGGATCCCGAGAGCCAAATCTGCGCTCTCACTGTCAATGACGAGATAGCTTTCGGACCTGAGAACTACCTAGTCGACCCTGAAACCATGACCCGTTTGGTTGATTCATCCCTCGCTTCAATCGGTTCAACACATCTTGCTGGGCGTCAAACTTACGCTTTGTCTGGCGGAGAGAAACAGCGGATTGTAATAGCTTCGATGCTTGCATGTCAGCCTGATTATCTAATCCTAGATGAGCCCTCATCAAGTCTCGATCCGAAAGGCATTCTTCAGCTCAGGCAGATACTGGTCGAGCTGAAGAAAAAGAACCTCGGTGTCTTATGCATTGAGCACAATCTTGGGGCATTCCTGCCAGTAGTGGATCGCGTTCTATCGTTGTCCGAGGGCAGATTGTCTCCATGGGCGAAAGACACTGTCCAAGGAGCTGGCCAGCCCGTGGACCGTTCCTCTGCACCAATCGAGACCGAAGTCATCGCTTCAATGACCAATGTCAGTTTCGCTTACACAGACAGGCGAGTGATTCAGAGAGTCACTTTGGCAGTCCATCGTGGAGAGGTAGTCGCGCTGATGGGCGACAACGGCTCCGGGAAGACAACACTTCTTTATCTATTGGGTGGATTACTCAATCCATCGGAGGGACAGGTTTGCTTGGGAACCAATCCAGTCAATGGGCTTTCGAAGAAAGGCGTGGCCAAAAGAGTCGCAGTAGTATTTCAAAACCCGAACAACCAGATATTCGAGCAGACTGTCTCGAAGGAGTATCTTCTCACGCTCGATGTTCTGGGTCTCAATCGGAGTCATTCAACCGAGCGCGATGAGAAACGTCTGGACGAGGCCGGTCTTGCAGAACTGAAGTATAGAAACCCTTTCGCGTTGAGTCACGGGCAGAAACGGCGTCTCAACGTCTGCTCGGCCGTTATTCATGATCCCGAGCTGTATTTGTTTGATGAGCCTTTCATAGGACAGGACGAGCATGGCAGAAGGTTCATCACGAATACGATCACGGAAAGGGCCCAGACAGGTGGGGCCTGTGTCGTGGCAACTCACAATCTCTCTTTCACAGCACAGTATTGCAACCGAGTGATCTTCTTAGACAATGGCTTGTTGTTGTTGGACGGTCGCCCCGAGTCGGTCTTTCGCAGACTTGAGCAAATTGGACGACATGAATACAGTCTTGACGAGGTGGCATCCTAATTGGCTTCACGCATCGGATACGTCGAAAGGAACACAGCACTTCACCGTTTGAATCCGGCGATGAAGCTTTGTGCGCTCATATTTCTAGCAGTTGCTATCGTAGTTTACCCGAGCTGGCGACTAAGTGCACTTGTGCTTCTCTCCATTCTCGTGTGTTTCAAGCTCTCGCACGTTCCGCTTAAGGTGACAAGAGGTCGGACGAAGTTCATTCTCACATTCGCGGCGCTGATGTTCTTGCTACAGATTGTTGTGATAGCAAATGGCTCAACGCTCTTCTATCTGTTGCCTCAAATAGGCAGTTTTGGTCCATTCTTCCCGGTGACCGATTTCGGCATGGAAAGAGGTTTAGACATAGTAGTGAGATTTCTCGTAATCGTGTTCTCCAGCATGCTCTTCGTCTCGGTCACGGACCCGACGCTGCTTGCTTACTCTCTGACCAAGATTGGGATTCCCTACAGGTATTCATTCTCACTGGTCATAGCGCTAAGGTTTCTCCCGCTATTCGATTCTGAGAACAATATCGTTCGGATGGCTCAGCAATCCAGAGGTATTTCGCTTGAGGTGGGCGGCATTCACAAGATACTCAGAAGCGTACGTTACACTTTCTTTCCTCTACTCGTGTCGGCCCTGTCAAGGGTTGACAGTCTCTCTCTCTCAATGACCGGTAGAGGTTTTGGCTATAGTGATAAGAGAACGTACCTGCGCACCACGCGCTGGCGTCCAAGCGACTGGGCGTTGCTCATCATCTCGGCAGGCTTCACTATCCTCTGCTTTGCACTGGCACTCGGCTTACTTCCTCAGGTCTCCGCATTCCTTTGAAGTCCATTGTGCAGAGTAGTCAATTCCGAAGCAGCACTGATTGAACGAAGAGTTTCCTCTGCAGTGACTTTGTTTCCGTTATGGAACACATTAGGATAGTACTTCGAGTAGCACTCCAGACACTTTCCAAGTGTCATTATGTGTATCTCAAGCGGGGTTGGTTTCTCCCCTCCTGTCTTGAGCATAGTCACAACCTCTTTCGATGCTCTGTCGATGGACTTTTTCACTGAAGACCAAGTCTTGGAATAGCTTTGCATCTCTCTTTTCCGGCATACGAGAATAATATCATACTTGATGCTGTTGGTTAGCCGTAAGTGAGTAGAGGCTTCCATCTCGCTTCTCACCGGGTATGCTGCAGTCACGGAGAAGCCAGAATCTAACACAGCCTGAAGCACCGAAACCCATTCGTTGAGATTTCTGTGATGAAATGTGAAAACGAGAACACCGTCCGATTTCAGAGTACGGTTGGCCTCAGCAAGGACGCCAGTGAGTCCTCGAAGAAACTCCTTCTCTCCCTTTTGCTGAATCTTGTTAGAGATCACTTCTTCTTCCCATGGAACTGTCTCACTTTCGAACCAAGGATACTTGGATTTTAGAGCCATGCGCAACCATACATAGAAGAAATTCGATAGCTCTGAATACATCACGTTACCCGCATACGGAGGGTCTGTGACAACAGCATCTACGGCGCTGTCCGGAATGGCGATATTCACTGAGGAGCCGCAAATCAACATTGCCTGCTTATTCTCCCGAAAATCATTGTAGTCCAACGCCAGTTCGCTCTTAATCGGCGTGCTGAAGTGGACCGTTTTCATGGTAGCACCTTCAACTATCCTTTCAAACGGGGCCGCGCAGTAGTCCTTTCCTTCAATTACAAGCCTGACGAAAGCCGTGAAGGGCCCCCGTCCTTTTGCTGTATCATAACAGTTGCTCTCAACCGGAGTCATCGAAGGAGAATAGGAGTGAGTTCTGAAGATGTCGGTTATGAAGCCCCTAGTTCCATTGAACTTGCACAACATATTGTTGTACTTCAGGCAATTTGAGAAAGCCAGTACAAGAAACTCTTTGAGATTCCAGTCTTCAACACTCAGAATCCACCTGTATATCTTTCCGAGATTGAGCAGTTGTCTTGCATTAAACAGATCATTGAATCTCACATATCCATGGTTCAAGACACGTCTGGTCTCTACTCCTTGGGGGATGAGAACATCGGGGATTGGCAGTCGGTCTGCTTCGCTTTCGAACTCCCTTTCTGCTTCTTTCAAGAGTCTTTGGTCAGCAGCATCAGGAGCCTTGTATCCTCTACCGTGCATCAGTCTTGGGTTGTCAGTCTGATCACATACGCTGCAATAGAACTCGATAGCATACATTCGTTCCTTAGGCCGACCTTGTCGTCTAATGGCCTCGACGATTCGTGTGGGTCTACAACCTGGTTTAGGACAAAGGAACTCCTGTCCCGAAGTGAAAGATATCCCTCTTGCAGTGAATCGGGTTCCGCATTTCGCGCATCTGGCCGGTGCCGATGCATCAGCCGTTTCGAAGACGCTCCAACAGTTTGGACAGACTACGATGTCCCCTGTCCTCCTAGAGGATCTTGTCAGAAAGAAATCTCGCATTAAAGGAATCTTCGAGCTGCAATTTGCACACTCGAGTTCTTTGCAATGGAAGTAATAGATTGCTTCCGCACTGCCGCCGCATTCAGGACACGTAGTCCTGTAGTATTTACGGAGTTCACTTCCGAGGTCATTGTCCAGCTTCACGAGACTGTCCCTGAGTACCTTCGTATCAATTTGCTCAATCTCCTTCTTCACCACAAACCAAGAGACGGGGTTCAAGTCTCCTCCTATGACTTTGCATCCTAGCCTGAGTGCTTCGACGACAGTTGTGCCTCCGCCCATCATCGGGTCAAGAACGACCTTTCCGCTCAAACGTGTGTCACGGGAATAGAATGCCCACAGGTCACTGGGGTTCTGATTCCACTCTGTCAACCTGCTGTCTGCAAGAGAATACAGAAGTATTGCACGGAAGACGGAGCCAAGTCTTCGCGCCCACCACTTGTGTATTACGTACACAGGGCGATAGTGTCGTCTGCCGAAGCCCGTTGACTCCCTTTCCGCAATCTTGTTGATTTCAACGATTGGAAAGAAGACTTCAATCGGTCTTGATGGCAGAGACGCACCTCCTTGGCTCGCTCTGTTGCCAATTGATATGTTGCACCTTTCAAAGATTCCGAAAACATGTCATGTACTGAAGATGCTGCTGGCAAAGTGGCAGTCGACTGAGTAACGTTTTTATCCGCACCGAGGCCGGCTATCCATTGACGGGATGTAGCTCAATCTGGCAGAGCTATGGACTGTAGATCCATTGGTTGCCGGTTCAAATCCGGCCATCCCGACCACGATTTCTGTTTCTTCAGACTTGGCCTAGAGTATTACACTACTATTACAGCAGTTTTAGTGTCTTCTTACCGTACTGCATACCGGATGGTTACAGAAATGGATGCAATCGAGTCCAAGATCAAGTCTGGCCTGAGAGACCTCGGCATTCCCGTACACTCAGTCTTCAAGATGCCCGATCAGGAGCACGAGCGAGTTCTAATCGCTTTCAAATCCGAGGATAACTTCAAGCTGACCACAGCCAAAGTTGAAACCGCATTGAACTCGTTGGGGGTAGGCGAGTTTACTGTTCCGACCAACTTTGAGCGCTTGAGTGCAAGCTTTCTGCACTTGGAGGTCGTGTTGGGCGCTCGAACAGAAGCCCCGGTCTCTAAGGACGCCTCGTAAACAGTTCCGGTCTATATGGGTTTACATAGGTATAGGTCATACAAATTCAGGTAGACCTGGAAGACTTTACACACTGAAAGAAGCCTGTATTCTCTCAGGTGTGCACCCTACGGTCTCAGGAGCCACGAGTACGAGGAGGTCGTTGAAAGCGCTAAAGACCTATTCACTCAGCCATAACCAGGGCGAAGCACTCAACGGTCTAATGGCTGGCTACAATACCATCCTCAACACTATGCTGCAGTGCATCTGGCAGACGACAGAGTGGAAGAAGCACCAGATCAAAGGAAAGAAGCAGTACAGGCTCTACCCCAAGTACAGGAAGGACAACGCCTTCAAGCGGGAGCTGAGAAACAAATGCTTGGAAGAGTGGCGCTATGCCGCTCACTGGATTGACTCCGCCATGAAGACCGCCTTCAGTATTATGGCTTCGTGGAAAAGAAACTATGACAAGGGCGAGAGAAGAAGGGAATGTCCACATTCGGGGAGATTCTTTTTGCGGGTCAAGCAGACCCTTCTCAAACTTGAGGGGGACACACTCAGGATCACCCTGAGGCCACGCGAGTTCGCCTATATCGACCTCTCCCGACGTTACTTCAAGCTGCCCGACAATGTATCCTCCGTGGGCTTGGGCGAACCCGTCATCACGCCCGATAGAATATACCTGCCCATCCATGTGGCAGAAGAGGAGGAGAAAAAAACTGCTGAGGCGGTAGCTTGGGACTCGAACATGCTATCCCTGGATGGTTACAGCCCTGAGACAGGGTGGGTGAAGATAGACACGAGGAGACTCGTGTCGACCCACATATCGAGCTTCGAGAAAAGGCGCAGCGTGCAGAGAAAGGCTTCGAAGTGTAAGAGGATGAAGAGAGTCCTCACAAAATACAGCGAGAAGGGAAAGGAACCGTGCGAGGAAGCATCAGGTTGAGATTGCGAGAGCGATTCGTGTGTTCTCGAGGAGGAGCGGCTTCGAGGCACTGAGAAAGGAGAAGATATACACGCGTTCGAGAACGTGGAACCGTAGGTTGGCGAGAACGGACTGGCGCGGGATCATGAGAACGGGTTGCGGAAGGTGGCGCTGTTGAAGAGTTGTCTCCGCAGTTTACCTCGAAGAAGTGCTCCAGATGCGGGTGGGTAAACAAAGACCTAAGAACAGGAGCGGTCTTCGAGTGCGGGAACTGTGGGCTGAAGATAGACAGGCAGCTCAACGCAGCGATTAACCTCTACCTGAGGATGGAGGGCGTTCCCCATGAGAAGGAGCGGTGGGATGCAAACATCCTGCCGACACTGCACGTGGGTGGGTACGTCCTGACGGGGGCGGAGCGGAAAGGAGCCGATGAACTCGTGAGGCTCCTAGATGATGCGGTGAAGCCCCAGATCTATGTGGGATACGATAGGTATGCTGACGCATACCTACCTGTGCCTACTATAGGTTGAAACCCGAGTAGAACTCTTGGATGGTGATTGCAGCATCATGGATCTCAAGCTCAAGAGCCGGAGATTCCTTGTCACAGCTGCCTCTCGTGGCCTCGGCTTCAGCGTTGCAAAGTCACTCGTACAGGAGGGGGCAGATGTTACCATCTGTGGCCGTACTGAAGAGTCTTTGAAGAAGGCAGTCTCCAGCCTAGGTCAGCGAGTGCAGTATGTTGTTTCAGATGTTTCATCTGAAAAGGACGTGAAAGCACTGATTGGGCACGTTCAATCCGTCAACGCCCGGCTCGATGGTCTATTTGTGAACGCAGGTGGTCCTCCCCCTGGAACCTTCGCAGAGTTATCTGATCGGGATTGGTACTCGTCCTTCGACCTGACAGTGATGAGTGCAGTACGACTCACCAGATATGCACTGCCTCTTCTACGTAAGTCTGATAGCCCATCCGTTCTGTACAGCACCTCCATCTCAGTAAAGCAGCCCCTTGAGAATCTCCTTCTCTCAAACGCATTGCGACCAGCAGTAGTCGGTACGATGCGTACATTAGCCGACGAGTTTGGCCCTGACGGAGTTCGAGTGAATGCTGTCTGCCCCGGTTATATCTACACCAAGCGCGTTGAGGAAATCATGTCAAAGTCGAAGGGTGCTCAATCAGAGGAGAGCATCAAAGCCGTGATCCCTCTGCGGAGAATGGGCCAACCGGACGAGTTTGGCCCCGTATGCGCATTTCTCCTGAGCCCGGTTGCAGGCTACATTCACGGGGCCCTGATACTCGTTGACGGCGGGCTTTACAGGGGCATGATGTAGTACACTCATAGGCGCGGCATGCCTTCAATAAATCTTGAACGCATCAGCATGTGGTTGTTTGAAGCCGCTCTTCTTTGGGTCATGCCTTCCGTACGACATGGTACGAAGCCATCTGTAACGCAATCGTATTCGGGATTGCCTGTGCAAGGGGCGTCACAAGGCCCAGCGTACCGGTATGCAGGAGGTATGTCTTCATTTCCAATTTGCTTTGGATGACCGCCGAGAAGCTTTCGTCTTTGGACGAGACAGGGTTGTCGAGAACAAGAACTGCCCGTTCATCCTTCTTAATCGAGAGGTTGTAATGGTGCTGAAACTCCTCCTTCAAGACTGCAAGACCCTTCACGATTGAGAATTCATCGAATTTCATCATGCCAATCTGAGCAGCGACGTAGTTTGGTCCATCTGAGACTATGTACAGGAGACCGCCTCGTTGAGCTCAGCTTGGAGATGGCAATGCCCTGCTGTTCCGACCAGCGAATGATTTCTTCTGCTCTAGACTCCAGAATATGGCAATCGTGCTGAAGATTATTCTGAATGGGACTTGGAAGCCTTGAGGCGAGGGCGAGAAGATACGCCAGTGCTGCAGTAGTGGGGGCAGACGGGCTGATATTGTAAGATTCCATGCCTGATCGAGTCTGCCAAAGTACATCTGCAGTTTGAGCGACTTTTCCAGTTGGATTATCAGTCAGTGCGACGGTTGTAGCACTCAATGACCTAGCAAACTCCAGCGCCTCAATCGTCACGAGACTGCGGCCCGAGGCGCTCACTCCTATGACTGCACAATTCGGTTTCATATAGAGTCTATGTAGCTCGGGAGGCGAGATAGAAACCGCGTTGAATCCAGACATTAGAAGTGCCCATTTACCATACTCAGCGACCGCATAGGAATCGCCACATCCAAGCAGCAGGACGAATTGCTTACCAGATAGAGGCCGAAGGTCGTCATCTTTCACAGCCCTAATGGTATCTGGTATTGATGTCGCCTGTTTTGCTATCGCATGGTAACAAGCATCTAGGAACTGAGTCACAGAATATCACACCGAAATGACGTAGTCATCGCTCACTTGTCGCTTGCGGCCCAGAAGAAGTGGCGCCCCCGCCGGGATTTGAACCCGGGTTAGACGAGTGACAGTCGCCTATGCTAGACCGGACTACACTACAGGGGCGTTCGAACATACACCGTAGTCCTCGCGCGAAACGACCCCTCGGACGTTTTCTATTAAAGTTGTCGAAGACTCTGCTTTTGTTGGGTGAGTGGACTCAACATAGATGCTTCTGTGTTCCACCCTTCTCATGACGGCTGTCGCCAGTCTGACAATGGGAGTTGTCCCAATGCCTGTGCGTGAGCTTTGCCCGAGATTTCTGGAACTTTGTTCCTCTCCCGGTGCGTGGTTTCCTTCTGCTGCTGATTCGTCCCGGAATCGCCGGTGGATCCGGGAGCAGACGGTCTTTCCACAGTCTTTTCCATGGCGGGGTCTTCGCCGCACTCAGGCATTATCAAATGCATTTGAGCACGGTCGGCAGCCACGGGCCCTCCTTTGAACGAGGCGGGCGACCTCTGGGAGGGCAGGGACTTCCCCTTAGGGTTTCTGCCCCTTGGGGCTTTTGGCGCAGCTTTCCTCCAAGGAGGAAGCGACATTCCTAGTCCCTTGGTCTCATCCCGCAGAGCGGGAATGAGCATGATAAGCCGTCGTCCAATGTTGACGGCAGCATTCAGGTCTGCGTTGGTATGGAGCCCACAGGTGCCGCATATGAAGAGACTCTGCTTAGGTCTGTAGCCGACATGCCCGCACCTGTGACACACACGGCTGGTCCAGGTCTCAGCAACGCGGCGGAATCTTCGTGTACTAAGTCCGAGGGTTGCGAGTTTATGCTCAAATGAGTCACTGACTCTGGCAAACGACCATCGGTGAATCATGCCTCGAAAGCGAGGCCCTTGGAAGTTTCCTTTTCGAGCTCGGTTCCTGATTCCAGAAAGGCGGCCTATGGCAACGTATAGATTGTATGTCTTGTTCAGCTCAAGGGCGTATTGGGATATGTCTTTGACCAGCTTCCGGTCGTACTCTCTGCTGATGTTCGCCCGCTTGTGACGCAACTTGGAGAGCTTCTCGGTTAGCGATGGCGGGACGTTGTTATGGTCAGACGGCTGTGTTTTAGCTCTCTGGAGCGCTCCAACTGCAGCATCATATGCGGCCATGTGTTGGAGCTTTTCGGTTCCTTTCCAGTAGCGTACTTCTTTGATGCCGTTCTGCGTAAGGAGCACTGTTGTTGCTGCTTTCTTTATGCCCAAGTCTATGGCCAAGACTGCCGGTTGCTTTCCGCGGGAATCCTGTGGTTCTGGTTCGAGGTTTACTGAGAAGACGGCCCACCACTTGTGGAGAGAGTCTTTGACTACTCTGACGGACTTGACTTCGCCCTCTCCGAGTCTTGTCTCATGGTAATCCGAAACAGAGAGAGGTATGCAAAGCTTGTCGTGTTGTCGGGAGCCTTTGCGTGTCGAGTCAAGCGAATCGCGCAGTTCGAGTGTGTACTTACTTGTCGATGAATCGCGGACAAGACTGAAGCAATTTGGGAATACGCACCGTGGGATCTTACGGGGCTTGTAGTTCTTTGAGGTTAGAGGCCTTGCGCCCCCGAGTTCGAGATAGCTTGTCCACATCGCTATTGCTGTGTCACGACACTGTCCAAACTCATTAGTGGACATTCTGGGAAATCTTGCTTTGAAATCATGAGGAACTGATGTTCTGTTGTTCTTGCATTGCCGTGTTGTCAGTGTGAGTTCGTCGAGTGTTCCTCTGTCGAGCCGAGTTCTTCTGCCGGTGCGCAGTTGCGATTGGTTGCGTTCGATTACGCCTAGGTAGGCCTTGATTACGCGAGTGTCACGGCCTGTAATCTGTGACAATCGCGTCATCTGAACAGGTGTCATGTCGTCCCTGTGTATGGGGATTTTCACACTCGTGATGATTGGCCCGAATTCTTTCATCGCCGACCGCCCTGTTTATTTAAAGTTGAGACGTGCGCCTTGGATGAGTTCACTCGCTTTTCTGTCTCTACCGGAGGTTTTGAACTCGTATTCATGCTGTGTTACTAGTTTATTTAAAGTTATTAAGCCAACAAGATTATCCATGCGTTTTCCGACAATCGGGATATTATAAGGCCCACGATTGTCAAACGGAGAAATCCAAAAAATGTCGGTTTCTTTATAAAGCTGCTTTTCAACTCATCTTTGATGGACGCCAAGAGGACGAGATTCAGCCCGTCAGTAGTCCAAGCGAAGGCCCTGTATGCAGGTCTGTCTGCACTTGTCAAACTGGCCAACAGGAGGAAGAACGAGCGAACCAAGTTCTTTTGCGAGGCCATACTGCGCATGTGGGCCCAGCTGGGACAGCAACTGAAAACAGTAGGCCCGCGCACCTCTGAGGGAGTCGCCCTGCTCCAGAACGCTGAGCCTAACTTGAGGCACTTGTACCTCGACATAGTATGGTACAGTACAGAACCATACGGCAACCATGAGCACAAGCGGGTCTACAGCTGGCGACAAGGCGCGATAGGCCCCCTGAACGAGCTGATCAACTTCGCTGGTGCGGTACTGCGCGAGTTGGCCGTGACGAGATATCCGTTTCCTGAGCCAGTGTTCTTTCAGGTCCGGGAGTACCGGCACGACAATGTCAGAATATTGCCGCATCTTGAGGCGGAAAGAACGCCTCTTGACGTCGTCAAGAAGGTCTACTGGCGTGCGGGATACAAGGGCAGCGCCAAGCGGCCCACATACCTACTCTCGCACCCGACGCTTCCTGAGATGGACTTTGTCGACATGATCCGTGCGCACGTCATTGAACTCTGCCGCCAGTGCTTCATCTACAATGTTCCTTCTGCAGATGCCCACGGGTATATCCGCTTTCTCGTTCACAGGCTGAAGCCGTTCCTCGATTGGGTATATACGGGAGAAAGAACGGGGCGCAAAGACTTCTGGCCAGATGCGGACAAGGAGCTACGCAGGCTCGCCCGCGAGATACGCACGCTCTACGGGAGCAACATAGGAAAACGCAAGCGTGCGACCGAAATGCTTGATGAAGCACTCCTCCCACAGAATGCGTGCTGGCTCAAAACCAAGGCGACTGAAGTCATCAGCGCGACAGACGATGAAGAAGCCAAGAAGCAGTGTGCCCGTATCGCCAAGATGATTGACCAAGCGATAATTGTTGATGAGAGACGTTACGAAACTCATGGGCAAGATGACGACCCTTATTCAGAAAGAGGGAAACGACTGGCACAGGGTCCTATTCTCGGGGCTTCACCATCCACCGTCGGTCAGGTCCGTAGTCTTCTCCGGAGACACGATGCTGGAGAAACCAGGTCATATCATAGTGGTGGCGGAGCTTCCGCTTGTGACACCACAAGGTGGTGGTCAGGTAGACCTCGCATTCTTCGTCAGGAGGAGAGTCTCTGGGGGGGCCATATGGACACCTGTGACGGTTCTGGAGCTCAAGACGAGAACATCCATCAGTTTCAATTTCTATTCACAGGAGAGCAAGAGCAAACGGGACATGCTGCCTGTTCCCTACTTATGGAAGACAACCCTCAGTGAAAAGGAGTGGAACGAGGCGGTCGGCTCCATCCTGCCCAACACGACACTTAATCAGCTTGACACATACGAACGTGGCCTGCTCCGAGAGTACTACGCTTTGGTTCCAGAGGACAGTGCCCCTCCCGAGTTCCTTCAGAAAGGGGTAATCCTCATAGATACGCATCAGAGCCAATCAAGGGTCCTTCGTGCGTTCGAGGAGCTGATTGATTATCTCAAAGCCAATCTGCAATCACCTGAATCGAAAGCATCCGGGTGGGTCTGGTATGCACCCGAAGCTAGACAGGATGACCTTGAGAGACCACCGAGAATCGCAGTCGTTCTCTGCCCTTCAAAACGACCATCATATTCACCGAACAAGGTCTCACCACTGGACAGCGTTTCAGTCGAGAACCCGTTCCAGTTCAGGGTCAAAGACGATAGGCACCTAGCACTCTACATACCTGTTTCATCGCCAGCAGGATTCGGGCGGGCAGCGGCATGGATCTCTATGAACTGGCACCTGTTGAATCATCTGAACGATTCCATAATGGCATCACATAGTAGCCCGAGGATTGTCTGGCTGAATATTCTCGGCGACTTCCCCACGACCGAGCTCGTCAAAGCAAGATTCGGCATGGAAACCCTGAACAAGAAGAGGAAGATTGCTCCAATACAGTACAAGGATATGAGACATCTTCTGCGGAGCATTGTATTTGTGAGGCTCGATTCGGAAGTCGCAGGGTGTATCCTCAGTGGCAAAGTGCCAGAGTTTGATGCAGTGAAGTCAGAAGTGAAGAACGCCAGTACAGGCGAGACCGTGTTCGTCATAGGTGGCTGGGCAGAGATGGCTCAGCTTGTCCCAAGACATCGCCAACACCTGACTGCAATGATGGAGGACACGCTCCTCGGCGTTCTCCCCAAGAGCAATACAAGCATCATATGGACTGACGAAAGCACACCTCGCACAGGAATGAGTTCACTGTACCAGTGTCGCTGTGTCAGGCCGCTACCTTATGATTCCCCAAGAAGCTCGCAGATTGATGAGATAATATGGAACCTGCCGATGGCTCCCCGGGTTACGGGTGGAGAGTCTCCGCGTAGGACTGATATGCGGCTCGATTATACACGACACTCCCACGAGTGCAGCGCCCTTTTCAGAAACAATCCTAGTTCCTCATCTCAGCGATTGGGCACGCAGATTTCGAGGACTGTCCAAGGGCAAGAAGACAGTTGGAAAACTGGAGATGCTAGAAGCCACCATGGTTTCGATACCGATGTACAATCGTCTCGGCTTGTCGTCCGATTCGGGTCTTGGCCCGCTTTCTGTCACTAAAGAACAGGCTGCCGATATGCTGGGTGGTGCAATGACTCTCATTCCCAGTCTGGGCCGGCCAAGGGCTGGGGCGGCTGTGGCTGAGCCAATGGGCTCTGAGAGACCGGCGTGGCGAGTCATAGGCGCCAAGATGTCACCGAGGGTCGGTTGGCCCATGAGCGATAGGCTTCACCTGCGACCCGAGCTTCCCCCTCCTCAGCCAAGCCGATCTGAAAAAGCATACTTCGAACTGAGTAAAGCAACAAGGGGGTGGGAGTACGGGAGCGTTCCACCACCCTGCGAGAAATCCAAAGACTGGCGCAGCTTCAGTCGCAGGCCCCCGTTGACTGGTCCGACAGACCAATCGGCAGTTGATTCCCTCCAGACCCGAAGAAGCGAACTGAGAAGGCTGTTATCCGCAGCTGACTTCCTCAGGAGGGTCGTTTCGCCAAAGAGTGACCTGCAGATTTGCTGCAATGACATTGTCAGGAGTTGCCGGAAGGCACTCTCAGTACCCGCCGGAGAAAACACTCTTCTTGAGGACTTACGAGATATCAAGAGACTCATTCTTAGCAACACCGAGCGAGAATTTGCATGGCGGATGCTCAACCAGAGAAGGCAGAATCTGGCTGACGTGCTTGACTCGGAAAGCCGAGAAACGCTATGGAAAGTTGTGAATGCCAATCAGGACATTCTCTCCCTGTACGGCAACAACCTGTTCCTCGCAGTATTTGCAGCCGCGGAGAAAGCCACCGAAGGCACGGCCTCACAGTTGATGGCACAGCTCTGGTCGGCCGTAGCAGAGTGGCAGCTTTACCAGATGGGTTTCAAGCCACAGAAGACTCCCGGGCAGAAATTCGTTTCAAGATATGATTACCAAGCAATCTACTCAAACCTTCTCCGGAGGGCAAACGGTATGAAGAATCTTCCAAGACACAAGCCGGTTCAAATGATTCAGCGTTATGGGCAGGCGCTATGGGAAGAGCAGGAGGACGGCTACAACATATGGCTCGTTTTTCCTGAAAGGACGACAGGGAGATTGCTCGGGGCTCTGGTCATGGGACAGGAGTCATTAGACCTTCGGCTGAGTTGGTACAGATGTATGATAGACCCTGAACGTTTGAGCCAAGCGGCCGAGACTGCACAGAAGAGCTGGAACAGAATGCCAATCATTGTTGCTTCTCTTGAGGAACAGGAGTTCCTATGGATGAAGACTCAAGAGGAAGAGGGAGAAGGTTGGTCGTGCATGGGTATGCTTGAGTATGGTGCCCCGCCGGAGGCAAGAACATTCCCAATTCGCTGGTTCAAGCTCTCTGAGCCGAGCCCTGAAGCCTATAGTGCCATTCAGCATCTGAGACCGGGTCCCGAACCCTCGGGTCTCAGTGAGTCAGTCAAAAGACTATTGAAAGAAGTCAAGGCGTGGGAGGGAACCGCAAAAGATGTCAAGTGTGTTGTTCTCTATTGATGTCAAACAACAAGTGTATAGAGTGGAATATCGAGACGCGACAGAATCGGATGTCGAGCCGTTCGTCGTTCGAACAACTCCAGACACCGATGAAGTGGTCGGATGGCTGAAAGAGCCCAGTATGTCAGGGAAGTATCCTGTAACCGATGATGGCACGCTTCTCAGGTGGGACCCCATCAAAGACGTAGAATACGGTGACATCGTAATCAAGAGACCGAGGGGCAAGAATGAATGGGTTGGCACAACCTGTCTCAAACCCTTGGTACATAGGCGATTCTTTCTTCTTGGCTGCTATGTCTTGCCCGCCACCTGTCGAGAGCTGCTGGAGACTAAGGAGGCCGACGACGTCACACTTGTGGTCAAAGTCAATGAACGATTGAAGAAACTGGGTGTAAAAAAGCACTTGACAGTAGTCTTGGACGGACTGGTCAAGAAGTCAGCACTTCATTGCATTGAACGCAGTCCTCTGGGGATATACGATGTTGCGCTCCTAGCAGAGTGTGAACAGCTGGTGGATATTAGTATGAAGACCCGTCATCAGCTCAATATCGATGTCAGGGATCTTAGGGATGTCCCGTTGCCGCCTGGCATTGAGGAGTATGAGCGACTCAGTAATGCAATCACTGAGGAAATCGAAGAGAGCTACGAAGAAGCATCCGAAGAATCTCCGCTGACGAAGACCACAAAGGTTGAGAGACCAAGTGGGCCTGAGCTGAAACTGTTCGGCGTGGAGTTTGGGACAAGGAGCAAAGGGTATGTGTTGACTGTGACAGCAGGTTTCGGCGAAACGGGCGACACGGAGCCGTCCACGGGCGTTGTCGTGATTGAATTACTGAAAGAAACAGCTGAAGGCACACGTCTTAGACTACGAGTCTGTCGCGGGGGAGGTCGTTGAACGTTCTCAGTGTTCTGAATGTTAGTGATGATACCGTAAGCAAAACCATTGAGTTTGCAGTCGAAGCACTCAGAAAAGAGGGCATCGAAATCTCCGAGTGACACATCGGCGCCAATGAATATCTCTTCGGAGATGTCCCAACTAATCGGTCATGCGGTGCGAAGGTAAGGCCCCAACAGGACCGACTTCAAAGAGAGGCATACAGATACGTTCAAGATCTACTGAAACATAGTGCTCGATGAGGCAATCATCACAACACTGCAGGGCAATTCTGTGTTTTATCAAAACGCTTTTATGGCCTCAGAAGTCCGATTCGAAGGCTCAGGCAGAGCAGCTTCCCACTAATGCATGACCGTGTGTGTTGCTCGGTGCGCATCATGTCCGGCATGAAGACTTCATGCAGAGCATGTTCCATCTGGCGCACAGACACCAACATGGGCTAGTAGCGCAGCCAGGTAGCGCGGCAGGCTTTTAACCTGAAGCTCGCGGGTTCGAACGGCGCAGACATTCCGTGGCGCTTGAAAATCCCGCCTAGCCCGCCACGGGCATGATGAGAAGTGGGCAGCTGACAACTGCTGAGTCAAGAAAAAACACGGGGCGACTACCGCAACGGCAAACTCGGTTTTTCTGAGTTCATGCATTGGGAAGCGCATACGCTGACAGTGGTTGCCCCGAATCCTATGTCAAGGTGTGGTAATAAGTTGGCCGCGGAAGAAAAAGACAAGTACTGGCCAGTGATAGAGGCCTTCTTTTCTGAGTTTGGGCTCGTGGGTCAGCATCTCGATTCATTCAACAGATTCGTACGTGAAGAGCTGACAGGAGATTGTTGAGAGCGTCGGCAGGCTGAGTCCCAAGGTCGAGGACTATTTCGTTGACCTCGGTGCTATTACTGTGGAGCGGCCAACAGTCAGAGAGGCTGACGGCAGTGAGCACCCGCTCTATCCGAACGAGGCAAGAATCAGAAACCTGACTTATGCCAGCAAGATGTACCTGGAATGCACACCTGTTCGGAAAGAAGGGTCCGTCACGACACGGATGGAAACTCTCAGGATTTACATAGGCGATTTGCCTATCATGTTGCGCAGCGAGAGTTGTCTGCTACACCGGTCAAACTATGACGACTGGCTAAAGAGACAACGTGAAGCAGGCAAAACAGTTGACACGAGTTATGATGGATGGCTCATTCTCCACGGCGAAGATCCCAAGGACCCTGGTGGATACTTCATTATCAATGGCTCTGAGCGTGTCCTAGTTACGCAGGAAGACTTGGCCCCCAACCGAATTCTCATCGAGGAAGCCAGCAAGAGCTCGAGCTATACCCACATAGCAAAGGTATTCTCAACCTCCCGTGGGTTCAGAGCTCCAGTCACAATCGAGAGAAAGCGTACGGGCGAGCTACGCGTTTCGTTTCCTTCGGTACCAGGCAAGATTCCCCTCGCAATACTTCTGAAAGCGCTAGGCTTGGAGTCGGACAGGGAAATAGACTGATGTGGTCTCTGACGACGAGGAAATCCGCAACGAACTCATAGTCACGATAGAGCAGTCCGCCCCGATAAACGCTACACAGAACGAAGGTGAAACATCTACACGGATTAACGCACTGGACTTCATTGGTAAACGAGTGGCGGTTGGACAGACCAAAGAGTATCGTCTGGCTAGAGCCGAGAAGGTATTGGACAGATATCTACTGCCCCATATCGGGACTGAAGAAAAGCATAGACTCCAGAAAGCATACTATCTCGGGCAGATGGTTGAGCGTTTGTTGGAGCTCGTGCTGTACAAGCGCCAGGCAGATGACAAGGACCATTACGCAAACAAGAGACTTAAGCTATCTGGAGACCTTCTCATGTCACTCTTCAGAGTGGCACTCTACTCTCTCACGCGCGATATCAAGTATCAGCTCGAGCGAACCGCGGTGCGTGGCCGAAAGCCCAACATTCGCACTGCTGTCAGGGCTGATGTCATAACTCAGAGACTCAAGCATGCCCTTGCAACTGGAAACTGGGTCGGCGGAAAGGCTGGAGTATCGCAGTTGCTCGACCGTACCAACTACATTTCCTCCTTGTCCCATCTCAGGAGAGTTGTTTCACCTCTTTCACGATCGCAGCCGCACTTTGAAGCACGAGACCTTCACTGTACACACTGGGGCAAGATATGTCCAAACGAGACTCCCGAGGGACCGAACTGTGGTCTGGTCAAGAACATCGCCATGATGGCATACATCTCCGTGGGAACGGACGAGGAGTCTGTTGAACGGGCTTTGCTGAAGGCCGAAGTCGAGCCAATTGAGCGCCTGAAGGGAAAGCGTGGAACAAAGGGCGCAGACGTCTTTCTAAATGGACGGCTGGTCGGTATTCACGCCGCGCCTCAAGTGTTAGTGAAGACCATACGTCAGAAGCGTCGTGCAGGTGAGATTGACCACGAAGTGAATATCGCTTATTATGAGGATACTCGCGAAGTTCAGGCGAACAGTGACGCAGGAAGAGTCAGGCGTCCGCTAATCGTGGCGGAAAACGGTCGGAGCCGATTGACCGACGAGCATCTTCGCATGATCAAAGATGGTGAATGGACCTTTGTCGACCTTCTGAGGAACGGTCTCGTGGAGTTCCTCGACGCCGAAGAAGAAGAGAATACCCTCATAGCCATGTATGCTGGCGAGATCGGCACCCACACCACACATCTTGAGATTGCCCCATCAACGATACTCGGCATCTCTGCCGCGCTCATTCCTTTTCCGGAGCGGAACCAATCGCCACGTAATGTCTACATGGCCGGAATGGCAAAGCAATCCGTGGGTGTGCCCTCTTCGAATTTCAAGTTCAGAGCTGACACGCGCGGACATTTCTTCCATTACCCACAGAAGCCCCTAGTTAAGACGCGCGCAATGGATTCCATAGGATATGAGGACCGTCCTGCAGGGCAGAACTTCGTCGTTGCGATTCTATCTTTTGAGGGTTACAACATAGAAGACGCGTTGATTATGAACAAGGCGTCAATCGAGAGAGGACTGGGTCGAAGCACTTTCATGCGAGTATATGAGAGCGAGGAACGCAAGTACCCTGGTGGGCAAGAAGACAAGTTCGAGGTTCCTGACAGAAGCGTCCGTGGTTACAGAGCATCCGAGTCCTACCGCAATCTGGGTGAGGATGGCATAATAGAGACCGAGGTCGAGGTACAGGGCGGAGACGTACTCATCGGACGCACTTCTCCTCCGCGATTCCTTGAGGAGTACTCGGAGTTCGAAATTCAGTCACCCAATAGGCGTGAGACTTCCGTGGCAGTCCGTCACGGTGAGTCGGGCGTAGTAGACAGTGTGATATTGACAGAAACAATCGATGGCAACCGCCTAGTGAAAGTCAAGGTCAGAGACCTCAGGATTCCAGAACTTGGTGACAAGTACGCATCGCGTCACGGGCAGAAAGGTGTCATTGGCTACGTTGCTCCCCAACAGGACCTACCTTTCACCGAGGACGGAGTTGTTCCGGACCTGGTAATCAATCCGCATGCCATACCCAGTAGGATGACAATCGGTCAGATTCTTGAGATGATTGCCGGGAAGGCCGCGTCGATGGTTGGTCGGCAACAGGATGCCACTCCCTTCTGTGGAGTCACGGAAGAGGAACTGTTTGAGATTCTCAAGAGTCACGGTCTCAAACACAACGGCCGTGAGATCATGTATTCAGGCATCACGGGTGAGAAGCTCAAGACTGACATTTTCATAGGCTGCATCATGTATCAGAAGCTGCATCACATGGTGGCTGACAAGATACACGCGCGTGCACGCGGCCCTGTGCAGATTCTTACCCGACAGCCAACGGAGGGCAGAGCGCGTGAGGGTGGCCTGAGATTCGGTGAAATGGAGCGGGATGTGCTCATTGGTCACGGGGCAGCAATGTTACTCAAGGGCAGACTGCTTGATGAATCCGACAAGAGCAACATGCTTGTTTGCGAGAACTGTGGACTGATTGGTGTTTATGACCGTAACAAGGATATCTACTACTGTCCGATTTGCGGCGCTAATGCGAAAATCAGCACCGTTGTCGTGTCATACGCGTTCAAGCTCCTCCTACAAGAAATGATGTCTCTGGGCCTGGCCTGCAGACTTCGACTGAAGGAGATGATATGAAATGATGTCTGGTCTTGTCACGAAGAAAGTTGATGAGATTGAGTTTGGTCTTCTTTCGCCAGACGACATACGCAAGATGTCAGTTGCTCAGATTGTCGTTGCTGACACATACGATGAGGACGGTTACCCAATAGAGAGCGGCATAATGGATCCACGACTCGGTGTCATTGACCCCGGTCAGAGGTGCAAGACCTGCGGTAACCGTGTTGGAAACTGTCCTGGCCATTTCGGTCATATAGAACTAGCTCGACCGGTCATGCATGAGGGCTACGCGAAGGTCATTCATAAGATTCTTCGAGCGGTTTGTAGAGAGTGCAATCGCATCCTTATTTCTGAAGATGAAATCAAGCACTTCGTAAGGCTGTTCAAGAAATACCCAGATGTCGGTCAGAAGACTGGCAACCTGTCCAAGGAGATCCTCAAACGCGCAGCAAAAGCCAAGCAGTGTCCGCACTGCGGCGCAGAGCAGCTGAAGCTTAAACTCGAGAAGCCAACATCAATTTACGAGGTCAGCGAGGCCGGGTCTGTTCGGCTCACTCCAATTGACATTCGTGGCCGATTGGAGAACGTACCTGACGATGACTACATGCTCCTAGGTATTAATCCTAAGGCCGCGAGATTGGAATGGTCCATACTGACAGTGCTGCCAGTCCCACCCGTGACAGTTCGTCCGAGTATCACCCTAGAGTCGGGAGTACGAAGCGAAGACGACCTTTCTCACAAGCTGATTGACATTATTCGAATCAATCAGAGGCTTCGAGAGAACTTGGATGCAGGCGCTCCAGCTCTCATCGTAGAAGACCTCTGGGAACTCCTGCAGTACCATATCACGACCTACTTCGATAACGGAGTGAGTGGCATTCCTCCGGCAAGACACCGGTCCGGCAGAGCATTGAGGACTCTGGCACAGAGGCTGAAGGGGAAAGAGGGTCGTTTTCGATCCAATCTATCAGGCAAGCGTGTGGACTTCTCAGCACGTACCGTAATCTCTCCGGACCCGAACCTGAGCATGAACGAGGTCGGTGTTCCGGAAGAAATCGCCAAGATACTGACCATTCCTCAACGAGTCACTGAATGGAAC
The DNA here is from genome assembly GCA_963726195.1 of Candidatus Thorarchaeota archaeon. Lineage (GTDB taxonomy): Archaea > Asgardarchaeota > Thorarchaeia > Thorarchaeales > Thorarchaeaceae > OWC5. The sequence continues at coordinate 211,228 of CAVSBO010000016.1, read as the reverse complement.
ACAGACGAGCTGAAAGAGCTCATACTTCGTGGACCCGATAGACATCCGGGTGCCAACTATCTCATCCGTACGGACGGGCGAAGAGTAGACCTCCGCTTTGCAAAGGACCGATCTATCATCGCTGACACAATCGAGTCCGGCTTCATTGTAGAGCGTCATCTTAGCAATGGCGACATAGTGTTGTTCAACAGGCAACCGTCCCTCCACAGGATGTCCATTATGGCTCACGAGGTCAGGGTGATGCCCTTTCGGACCTTCCGATTGAGCCTGTATGTCTGTCCACCTTACAACGCTGATTTCGATGGTGACGAGATGAACCTTCACGTTCCTCAGTCGGAAGAGGCCCGCGCGGAAGCTCGTGTACTGATGAGAGTACAGGAACAAATCCTCTCACCGAGATACGGTGGCCCAATCATCGGCGCTCTGCAGGACTACATAACTGCCGCATTCCTGTTGACAAGGCGGTCGAGTCTCTTTACCTTGGATCAATTGAACCAGCTACTGGCTACAGCGAGCTTTGCTGGCGAGCTACCCCCACCTGCAATCAAGGCACCGATTCAACTATGGACCGGGAAGCAGATATTCAGCCTGTTTGTTCCTCGTGACACAAACATGTCCTTCAAAGCCAACATCTGCAAGAAGTGCAAGACGTGCAAGAAAGAAGACTGCGAGCACGATGCCTTTGTGGTCATAAGAGATGGCATTCTGCTTTTCGGAGTGATTGACGAAAAGGCAATCGGTGTTGGAGCTGACTCTCTCTTCCACCGGATTGTGAAGGACAATGGTTCAACGACTGCAAGGGTTTTCTTGGATTCTGTGGGTCGTCTCTTGATTCGTCTGATAACGGACAGAGGATTCTCCATGGGACTGGATGACGTAACTCTGCCTCGTGAAATCATACAGCGAATAAGAGTCATACTCGAAGATGCAGACAACAAAGTAAACCAGCTTATCGACACCTACAAGCGTGGCGAGCTGGAAGCCAACCCCGGACAGACGCTTGTACAGACGCTCGAGCAGAGAATCCGAGCGGTTCTTGCAGAGGCTCGTGACTCTGCAGGTGATGTGGCCAAAGAGCACCTAGGTCTAGAGGACTCAGCAGTCATCATGGCACAAACAGGGGCAAGAGGTTCAGTGCTTAACCTCTCACAGATGGCAGCTGTTGTAGGACAGCAGGCTGTACGAGGCGAGCGGATTAGCCGCGGGTACGGCGGTCGGACTCTTCCGCATTTTGAACGAGGTGACCTCAGTGCGCGGGCCCGAGGATTTGTATCTTCAAGTTACAAGAGTGGTCTTGACCCAATCGAGTACTGGTTCCACGCTGCGGGCGGGCGTGAGGGTCTCGTAGACACCGCAGTTCGTACGTCCACATCTGGGTACATGCAGAGGCGACTGATGACGGCCCTTCAGGACCTCAAAGTCGAGAGTGACGGCACCGTCAGGACCGCGCCCGGACGCATTGTCCAGTTCCGGTTCGGTGACGATGGCGTGGACCCGAGCAAGTCTGATCACGGACGGGCCGTGAACATAGACATGGCGATAGAGAAGGTTATCAGAAGGAACAAGGCCGTTGAAGGAGGTAGCGAGTAGTGTCCAGTGCTACGATGGAGAAGTATGCCGAGAAGCGCTTTGAGCAGATGCGAGAGGAACACAGGCTCCCACCAAAGGTATTGACGGAACTTGAGAAGAAAGTGGGTGAGCTTCCAGACCTTACCAAAAAGGAATTCGATGACATCTGTGATAGCGTTGTTGAGTCCTACGAACGGTCCATGGTGGAACCAGGAGAGGCCGTCGGCACCGTGGCAGCACAGAGCATAGGTGAACCCGGTACTCAGATGACCCTCAGGACTTTCCACTATGCGGGTGTTGCAGAGCTGAGCGTTACCCGCGGTTTGCCTCGCCTAATAGAAATAGTTGACGCGCGCAACAACCCTGCCACTCCAACTATGACCATACATCTCTCACCAGAGATCGCGCGCGATCAAGCTGCAGCGAAAAAGATTGCCCGCAAGATAGAGATGGTCTTGGTTCAAAGCGTGGCCAGCAATTTCTCAATAGACCTTCTGAGGCAGGCAATCGTCGTCAGGCTGGATCCCGAGATGATGGACGACAAAGGTCTTACGACCCAAGACGTCGTCGAGGCAATCCAGGCGAAGATTAAGGCGAAGGGCGATGTTGAGGGAGACGAAAATGCTGTTTTCGTCTATCCAACAAGTGAGTCGCTTGCCGACCTCCAGCGTCTGATGGAGAAGATCCGTGAGGTTCGTGTCAAGGGCATTAGTGATGTGACTCACGTTGTCATACGCAAAGAAGCCGATGAGTTCGTGCTCCTTACTGAGGGTTCAAACCTTCAGGAAGCACTCGAAGTAGAAGGTGTCAATCCACACAGAATATACACCAACAATCTCCGAGAGATATATACAGTGCTGGGAATAGAAGCCACTAGAAACGCGATTATCCTAGAAGCAATGAACGTGCTCAAGGAGCAAGGGCTAGACGTCGACGTGAGACACATACTGCTTGTGGCCGATATGATGACCGCTGATGGAGCCATAAGACAGATTGGTCGTCATGGCATTTCGGGTGCAAAGAACAGCGCTTTGGCACGTGCTGCTTTCGAGGTAACAATCAAGCATCTGCTTGGTGCAGGCATTGCAGGTACAAGGGACCCGCTCAAGGGAATAACGGAGAACGTAATACTTGGGCAGCTTATCCCACTTGGTACAGGATCGATTGATTTGCTAATGAACCCTCCGAGCACTCTCGCCAAGAAACCGTAATCCGGCATAACCTATGGGATAAGCATTAAAACTGATGGGCGCATGGCACAAATAGTCTGGGAAGACTCAAACACAAACAACATGACATTCAACGAGGTCGTCAAGATTGAGCCTGAATCAGCCAATCGCAAGTGCAGTTAGCACGGGTGACTGCAGAATAGGTGCAAAGTCATCCATGAACGCTATCCGGACAGGTATTGCAAAACTCGTCGTGGTAGCTGCCAACTGCCCAAAGGAAGATTACGAAGATATCGTGCATTTTGCTAAGTTAACCGGAACCAAGATACACAAGTTCGAAGGATCATCTTGGGATCTCGGTGAGGTTGCTGGAAAGCCTTTCATGGTCTCAGCCATCGCTGTGATTAAACCCGGCGACTCCAACATCCTGAAACTGGTATGAGGAGAGATTTCTTGCCCCGGTTCAAACTCTCAATGGATGACATGGGTCTCATAGCCACATTTGAGAGCATCACTGGCGTTTCTGCCGTAGACGTTGTCCGCGATGATGAGAGTGAACGCCTGATTTTCGTAGTGCGCGCGAAACAGCTCGGCAAAGCAATTGGTCGCGACGGAATCAGGGTCAAGACGGCGGCGGATGCTTTTGGCCGGCCTATTGATGTTGTTGAGATGGCAGACTCCGCGGAGGATTTTGTGAAGAGCGCTCTTGCTCCCGCTCGGGTTGAACATGTGAAGATAGTAGAGCACAGGGATGGAAGCCTCGTCGCGAGTGTGACCGTCAAGGCAGAGGATAGAGGAATAGCCATAGGTCGAGACGGCAAGAATGTGGCTCGCGCAAGGATACTAGTCAGACGACACTTCGACGTAGACAACGTTGTGATAGCCTGAGCCTTTCACGTATCGAGACTTGGATGTGCATTCACTGCTGTCCTTGAGATACGCTTTTAAGGAAACACTCGGCCGATGGCCTGAATTCCCTCAGGATGGACCATCTGTGTCATCTTCCTGATGGTAAGAGGTAGAGAACTTGACTCACTCCAAATCCCCACTCGGTGAGTTCGCCGCTAGGCCTCTCAAGGCCAGGCGAAAGCGGTTCCAGTGGAAGAAATCCACGTACAAGTCCATGGTGCTGAAACTGAAGGAGAAAACCGATCCCTTGGAAGGTGCTCCTCAGGCTCGTGGCATAGTCCTTGAGAAGGTCGGCGTTGAATGCAAGCAACCTAACTCAGGTATAAGGAAGGCAGTGAGAGTTCAGCTTTCCAAGAATGGAAAGCAGATCACGGCATTCATACCTGGTGACGGTGGGCTGAAGTTCATTGACGAGCACGATGCAGTCATTGTCGAGGGCATAGGTGGTGCTATGGGTGGGGCCTTCGGAGACCTGCCTGGAGTGCGGTGGCGTGTCGTCAAGGTCAATGGGGTCTGTCTTGAGTCACTCATCTATGGTAGAGTGGAGAAGCCAATACGCTAGGTGGTACCGGTGACAGAAGAAGAGAACACAGAACAAGGACCAGCACCCGAGGCTCCAGCTGAGGTTCCTGTCCCTCGTGCTCCCCCCAGATTGTTGCTCTTTGGCAGATGGGATTCCACAGAAGTCCAAGTCAAGGACGTTGGTCTTCAGAGGTACATAACCCTGAAACCGATACTGATACCGCACACATCAGGCAGACATGCAGGCAAGCGATTCCACAAGTCTACCGTACCTATTGTTGAAAGGTTCGTCAACAAGGTTCTCAATGCAGGGGACCGACACGAGAAGAAGACGCGGACTGGCAAGAACGCTGGCAAGAAGGTCAGAGCGATCGGTTTCGTTCGTCGTGTGTTTGAAATGATTGACTTCAGGACCGGAATGAATCCGATACAGGTGCTCGTGACTGCGATAGAGAACGCGGCTCCTTCTGAAGAGACCACACGTATCTCCTATGGTGGCATGGCCTATCCACGTTCCGTAGACATTGGTCCGCAAAGAAGGGTGGACCTCGCGCTGAGGCATCTTGTCGTCGGGGCCGTCAGGTCATCACACAAGAGCGCGAAGTCACTCGAAGAGTGTTTGGTTGACGAGATTCTGCTCGCGTACAAGGGTGATGCTGGAAGCTTCGCCATTTCAAGGAAGGAAGAGCGCGAGAGAATAGCACGATCCGCAAGGTAGAGGAGACTGGTCATCAATCTCCTGGTATGTGACAACTCCTGTCAGCATATTTCCCATCAGGACTGCAAGCTTCTTCAGGGCTCTGCACCTGCAATCCAGGAAAGTGCAAGTTCTGTCTCAAGGGAGGCGTTTCGTTAGTTGACGACACAGACAGCGAGAGTCAGGAAGTACGAGTTAAACGATGAGCATCAGGTCGTTCAGCTCATTGCGGAATTCAGACTAGCACTGAATGCTCTAAAGCAGTCGGGTGTTCTTCCCAACAATGATTCAGCAAGACAAGAACTGCACGAGTATCTGGATAAGGGATTCCCGATTTTCGTTGCAGAGGACGACAAGAACAAGGTACTTGGCCATATGGTCTGTCGGGTGGATGAGGACGTAGTATGGGCCGAGTCACTCTACGTGCCTCCGCGTGCTCGATGGAGAGGGATAGGCTCGCTATTGTGCTCCGAGGCAGAACGTCTAGCGGAGTCCTTGGGTGGAGACACGGTTTACAACTGGATTAATCCGAACAACAGCGCTATCATCCCGTTCCTTCGAAAGCGGGGCTACAATGTGCTCAATCTGGTCGAGATTCGCAGACCCAGAAAAGGCGAGAGACTAACAACCAAGGTCCAAGTTGGCGAGTACGAATTCGACTACTGATTGAAGTGAGAGAACGCCCACGACTTGAGCCGTGGGATGAATCCATACACCCAGTCGATGTACAGAAGGAGCGTATATTCGTATAGTATGCATTAAGAAGTACATCAGGGAGGAGAAGAATCAGTGATACTGACGTACAAGCTTCGGCACGACCACGACTTCTCCGAAGAGCTGAGAAAGGCGAAAGCAATTGCAGAGATTGCAGTAAATTCGCCTGTTCAATTAACGACTCCCATCGTGAAACACATTGGCCTGAACTCGGTGATAGCGAACCAGGTACTCAGGAAGTACGGACGAAACAGGCGGACCAAGAAAGTACGTTCTGTCAAGCTAACGATTCCGTCCCAAGGCATACAGTGCAATCGCGAGAAGAGAACAATAAGGATTCCTTCTCTAAGAGTGCAGTTCGCGTACGGGTTCAGGTGCGATTTTGCTAAGATCAACCAGATAGAGGTTGACAGGAGACACCTGTATGTCTCCGTGACTGTAAAGGAAGCAGAGCCATTCCCTCCGGACGGATACATCGGTATCGATCTGAATGCAACGGGCCATGCGATGGTGGCCGCAATTCCTGCCACAGGAAAGGTCCTGAAACTCGGAAGGAAGGCATATCATATTCACAAGAAGTACAAGGAGATGAGAAGAAGACTTCAACGGATGGGAAAGCACCGGAAACTGAAGAGAATAAAGAACAGGGAATCGATGATTGTCAGAGAACTCAACCACCAGATGAGCCGAAAGATCGTGGATACGGCTGTCGAACACAGATGTGGGATACGACTAGAAGACCTGAGCGGTATCAGAGGTACCGCAAGAACGACTCGAACGTTCAGATACTCCCTGCACAGCTGGTCGTTCTATCAGTTGAGAAAGATGATAGAATACAAGGCCGGGCTGCTCGGAGTAGAGGTCGAATACGTCAATCCTGCATATACGTCCAAGACTTGCAGCATGTGTGGCTCGATTGGTGACAGGAACAAGAAGGAGTTTAGGTGTCCCGTTTGCGGGCACGTTGACCATGCCGATGCCAATGCGGCATTCAATATTGCAGAGGCATCATCGGGCGTGAGTCAATCCTTTGCAGAAAGGGATGCAGAGGAGGGGAGCACTGGCACCCCCAGAGGCGCAACGGTCATGAATGCAACCGACGCTAGAACCCCTTGACTTAGGTCATAGGAGTATGTCAGTGATTGATTCCGTAAGGTTTAAAGACACACCCGCCCTTTCGCGCTCAGTTTAACCTAGTCTGAGTTGAGGTCAGCACATTGAGTAAGAAAGAAACAAAGCCCGCAGCAGAAAAGGCAAAGCCTGCAGCTGAAAAGCCGAAGCCTGCAGCTGAAAAGCCAAAGGCTGGAGCAGCACCCGCACCGGCGGCCGCTCCTGCAGCGGGTAAAGAAAAGGGAAAGGAGCACCTCAACCTCGTTGTGATTGGACACATAGATCACGGGAAGAGCACTCTCACGGGGCGACTTCTCTACGAGGCCGGTGCCCTTGACGAGAGGACAGTCGCAGCCAACAGGGCCGAAGCAGAACGACTCGGTCGTCCTGAGCAGGCATGGGCCTTTGCACTGGACCGTCTGAAAGAAGAGCGAGAGCGTGGCATCACAATCGATATCGCGTTCTTCAAGTTCATGACACCAAAGTACTACTACACAGTCATTGACGCACCGGGCCACAGGGACTTCGTCAAGAACATGATTACAGGCGCGTCGCAAGCCGATGTCGCGATGCTAGTCGTGTCTGCTAAGACCGGTGAGTTCGAGGCAGGCGTTGGTGTAGGCGGTCAGACAAAGGAGCATGCATACCTTGCGATGACTCTGGGCGTTCCGACTCTTATTGTCTGCATCAACAAAATGGATGAAGTCAAGTACAGTGAAGCTCGATACAAGGAAGTTAAGGAAGAACTCGCTGACTTCCTTAAGAGCATTGGCTACAAGGTCGATCAGATCCCATTCATTCCAACATCCGCACTTGAGGCTGTCAATCTGAAGACGAAGACTCCGGCCAAGACCCCATGGTACACTGGGCCATGCTTGCTTGAGGCTCTGGACGCCGTCACACTTCCACCAAAGCCATTAGACAAGCCGTTGAGAGTGCCAATCAACGACGTCTATTCGATTAAGGGAGTTGGCACTGTGCCGGTTGGTCGTGTCGAGACCGGAGTTATGAAGCCGGGGCAAAAGATCAGCTTCATGCCCGCCAACAAGACCGGTGAGGTGAAGACGATTGAGATGCACCACGAGCAGCTCACACAGGCAGTGCCAGGTGATAACATAGGATTCAACGTCCGAGGCATCGAAAGGAAGGATTTGACCCGAGGAGATGTTGCTGGACCAGCTGAGAAACCACCTACTGTCGCACAGGACTTCCAAGGCCAGGTGATGGTCATCCAGCATCCGACGGCAATCACAGTGGGTTACACTCCCGTCGTGCACGCTCACACGGCCCAAGTAGCCTGCAGATTCGACGAGATCACGAAGAAAATCGACCAGCGTACAAACCAGGTCATTCAGGAGAACCCCGAGTTCGTGAAGAGGGGTGAGAGCATGATTGCTAAACTCGTTCCACTCAAGCCCCTAGCAATCGAGAAGTACAAAGACATCCCGCAGCTGGGAAGATTCGCAGTGCGTGACATGGGCATCACGGTGGCTGTCGGAATCGTTCTTGATGTCACCCCAAGAGACATGAGCACTGTCAAGTAGTCGAACAACAGTCGATTGAACCGGGCCGCACGGCCCGCGTTCTTTTCTCTCTTTTTGCGTTCGCCTTTACTAGTCTAGACCACAGCACGAATAGCCTCAGACGCAAGACTGATTATCATGATCCAACTTCGCAGTGAACGAATCGCTATGATGGCACCAGAATCCTCTCAAAGCAGCAACACTGGCCGTTGGATTGTCTTCTCTGTCCTTGCCATTCTCGCGATTCTTATAACCTACGGCACTCTGCTCTACTCCACTTCCGATTCCGGTCTGCTCTCAACGTTTCTGATTGTGCCGATGGTTCTTCTTATGCTGTTTGCAGCATTTCGCTGGGCACAGGGCCGCCCCATCTCTCCCGTCGACGAGAGCAGCGAGAGGAGGATATTCGACTCGATGACACGCCATGCACTTCCGGCCGAGCACGTGGCCGGTCTGGACACGCTCCGATGCCCGCAGTGCGGGTTCTCATTTGAAATCACGAATGCGACGCCGGTCGAGGATGAGGTCGTGCTTTGCCCGAGCTGCAGGACTCGATTGTTCGTAGGATGAATTAGCCTAGGATTATGACTACAGGCTTCAGTGTTAGTCGCTTGCTCGCGTAATGGAAAAGAAGTGGCGCCGGGGGAGGGACTTTCCGGCCTCACGAAAACCGTGAGACCCTTTGAACCCTCGAGTCTTTCGACACCAACTATCTGCAAGCACACATAATGCTCAAATGTTAGCAGGCTGGCTCCATAGCGCCCCGTGGCGTCAAAAAAGGCGCCCCGACCGGTCTAGGAAACCCCGGCTGTTCTAGCGAGAAACAAGAGCGTACAGGTGTTCTCATAAACATTGCGAAGGAAACAGGCCGGCGCGCAAGGAGCCAGCCTGCTCTGACGCTGTTTCTCTGATGTGAGTGAAGCTCAACTGCAAGAAACTTCTGTGTTCTGCCCTTCCTCTGTCTGGCGTCGCCGCCCCCCGACTGCTGATGGCGCGGGGTTAGCAGAGGCTTCGTCTGTAATCACTGAGATGGAATCCCTCCTACAGACCTGGCCTTTTTCTCCTGTCGTGATGTCGGTGTATCGTGCCCGACGGCAGAGAGGCCTTCCACAGTTCTTACCACGGTGGGGTCATGATCACTCATCCCAATTTCATCGCTGAAATCGGGAAGGCTCGTTTGAGCGGCGTGAACCACCGCAGACTCCCGGGAATGTAATACTGCATTCTTCTTGGGGAGTAAGGATATCCCTTGAGAGGATTTTCTCCCTCGGGCTTTCGACTGTGTGCGTCGCGGTTGCGGCGCTAGCCCACTTGCCTATTCCTGTCGAATGGTGGAAAAAGAACAGTAGGAGGTGCAGCGGCTCCTTAGGTTTCGTCTGTCCCTTCCCAGGCAGTCTCTCGTCGCTCTCCTCGGAGCAGTTTCCTCTGAGGCTCCATCACCTAGCCTTAGGGCTGTTCCCGCCAGGGCCTGACCCGGTTCGACAATCTAATCCACTCACAACAATCCTACGATTGTTGCTGTGGCCGTGATAGACTTCAGAGACTACTCGTCATAGTCCTTCGACGAATACTGAGGGGGTTGGGTTTCACACTCTGCCGGGTTACTGACGCCACTATTGCCATGTGGTCTCGCTCGCGGCAAACGAGTCGCCCTACCCGCTGCACGCGTCACAAGCTCAAGGAACGCCTAAAAACGTTATCAATGGCCACCGATTGAACTTGACACTGTTATCACTCTGATCATGCGAACCTGTGCACAAGTCGCCTATCAAGCCCACCCTAGACGAAGGAACCACTTGCTCGTTTAGCCTGAACAATCTCTTCAAGAACATCAAGCTCCTGTCGAGAGAGGTCCGCCTGCAAACTTCGTCCGGGCCACGATAACGTGCTTGTCAGGCATGTCAACGTAGAGCACATCGTCTTCCTTGACTTGGCGACCAACGGTGGGTCCTCTGATGGATATCGCCACCTCCATGCCGTCAGTGGCCTCATCTATAGTCACGTTCCTATCCTGTATCTGTATAATCGATCCCACTCGCTTGCCAGCGGAGTTGATTAGGCCCACCTTGGGTCTGATTATGCCAGAGACTTTCACACCAACAACTGCCGGATTGCTTCGTCTGAAAATGTACTCAGGCATGACTTCGACCTTTCCGGGTCTGATTATTGAGCTGAGCGACTCTGCCTTGGCTTGTTCTCTCTTAACGATTAGCCATGCGTTGTATTCATCGAAGAGGCGGTAGATAACATCGTTCTGGAAGACCTCAACCCCGTACTCTGCAGCCAAATCGGGAATCTCAGGTGCAGTCTTTACGTTGAACCCGAGTACCACTGCGTTCAGAAGTTCTGTCTCCCCAGCAGCTCTTGCCTCCAGAATATCGCGCTTGACTATCGGTCCGACATCTGCCATCCTAACTGGAACCTTGCGTTCCTGCAGGTACTGCGTAACAGCCTCTAGTGACCCCAGTGTGTCAGCCTTCAGTACAATCCCTGAAGAGTCCTTCTGGATTCGAATCGACCTGAGTTCCTCGCGCACTTTGTTCTTGTAAGCCTCCAGATTCTCGGGCTTGTCCAAGGCGTAGAGCGGGGCTCCGGACATGGCGCCCGCAATATCTGGAGCGACTATCTTGATTCCGGCTGCAGCACTGACCTCTGAAACGCTGCTGAATTTTTCTCTAGGATCACGAATCTCATCAAGCGGTTTGGGCAAAAGCAGTGCTCTGATTTTGGCCACAATGACATCATCGAGACCGCCGACCACGATTGTGTCGGTCTTCTTCAGCGTACCTTCGTAGATGATTGTGTCAAGAGTCAAGCCGAGACCCGTCTCCTCTCTGACCTCCAAGACAGTCCCCTTTGCAGGCCCCGTCACAATCTTCAACCTGTCTTTCATGAATTGCTGGGTGAGGCCGGCGAGGACCATGAGGAGTTCCGGAATGCCTTCGCCCGTCTTAGCGCTCGTGGGCACGATTGTGACGGTCTTGGTGAAGTCCGTCACACGGTCAAAACGTTCAGAGTCGATGCCGTTGGCCGAGAGCGCACCAACGATGTCGTACAGGCGCTTGTCAATCTCAGTTTGGGTACTCGCCTTCTGCGCTTTGATTGTCTGAACCAGTGTGAATCCCGGTTTCGTTTTCCAACCCGGCACCTTGTCTAGCTTGTTTGCTGCGACTACGAACGGAGTTCGTCCTGTTCGCAGGATATTCAGGGATTCGTAAGTTTGGGACATGGCTCCTTCGTTGATATCAATGACAAGTACTGCAATATCAGCAACCGCACCGCCCCTTCTTCTGAGATTCAGGTATGCTTCGTGCCCGGGGGTGTCTATGAACAGGAGACCGTCTATTGTGAGGTCCGTCTTCACAGTCTTCAGGAGGTCCCCGCATATTGAGAGGATGGTCTCTGTTGGAAAGAATGATGCACCAATATGCTGAGTCATTCCCCCTGTCTCTCGTTCTTGGACGGCAGTTCCACGCATCTTGTCAAGCAAAGAGGTCTTGCCGTGGTCGATGTGACCGAGGACAGTTACGATGGGGGAGCGAAGTCGAGTTTTCCCTCCTGATTCAGCCTGTGCCATTGGCGACACCTCACAGAAGACTTCCCGCGAACACCTGAGCTGTGTTTATGAAACTGTCGTTTGTTTCAAGCTTAATCTTCTGTCCAAGCGGCAGTCTCCGTTTTCAAAACACTAAAATAACCTCCTCCTGCCTGAGAAACGAGAACGAACTGAAGATGTCCTCATCTTCAGATTACAAAAGGACCGGTGTACGAATTGGAGCAGTCCCTCGTGCTGATTAAGCCCGATAGCGCAATCCGAAGAAGAGTCAGCGCACTTGTCTTAGATGCTCTTCTGGCAAAGGGCTACAAGATTGAAGCCTTCCGGGAAATGAAAGTCCCGGTTCCCCTAGCAAAGAAGCACTATACAGTTCACAAAGACAAACCGTTCTTCGGTTGGCTTGTCGACTTCATAACTTCTGCCCGTGTCTTGGCAATGGTGTTCGGAGGAGACAACGTGATTCAAGGAATTCGTGATGCGCTGGGCGCCACCTTCGTGCAAAAGGCCACACCAGATTCTTTGAGAGGCCGCTACGGAATCTGGGCCGGTATCAATGTTGCACATGCGTCCGATGCTCCTGATACGGCTGCCGCTGAGATTGCACTCTGGACCAAGGAAGGCGGTCTCGTCCAGTCGGCAGATGCAGAAGCCAAAGCGAGAGCTTACATCACGAAATACAAGGCCGGCGACGCCGACTACACTGCAGATCTTCGAAAGCTTGTACGAACTGCGATTGAACAGAAGCGTTCTTCGCCCAACATTGTCCCATCGCTGGAAAAGCTGCTTTCGAAGGACGCAGAGGGTGTTCGCCAGAGTGAGATATCTGCTCTTGCGCGATCTATTCAAAGCTTCATTCAGGACGAAATAGCGAAAGCTTAGAGTTCGCAGCCCTTGGCTCGTGCATAGGTGGCGGGACTGTTAGCACAGAACGTCTCTATGAACTGGATGGGATAGTCTCAAGGAATTAGCAGAGAGGAGCAGGCCGCAGTTCGTTAAAAGCCGCTGCCCCTCATGTTTGAACTCATCACCTAGGTCGCTGCAAAACGAGCTCTACCTGATGATTCTTTAGAGTATGGCGTGGTTGGCAAGACAAAGACTCTACACGTCACCTACTTCGGCTTTCCGCCTTTTTCGTAGCCTGCGGTCCACTTGGTCTGTCTTGGCTTCATCTTTCGCCGAATCCGACTGACCTTGCATTTGTTTGAACAGAACCACAGAACAGTTCCGTCTTTTGTCTGCACATAGGCCATGCCTGTGCCCGGCTCAATGTCCTTTCCACAGAACACGCATTTCTGTATGCCGACCACGGCTAACGCCTCCTCATCTTACGAGCTTCGCGTTCGGTCTCACGGAGAATCAGGACATCTCCCATACGAACCGGACCCTTGACGTTTCGGGTCAGAACTCGCCCTTTGTCACGACCCTCAAGTATCTTGACTCTTACTTGAGTTATCTCTCCGGTTACGCCAGTCCTGCCCAGTAGTTGAATAACCTCGGCAGGAATCGATAGAGCTTCCTCTTCTTTGCTCATTGAACGATATCACCTTGCAGGTCTACTTTCGCAGGGCGGCAATCTTCCCGACAATGTCCGTGACTAGGTCTTTTGACTTTCCTTCGACGACGATTGCTATTGCGGCAGTGGGACGTTCAATGCCTGCTGCATTGCCAAGATCTTTCTTGCTCTTCACAAAGATGTAAGGAGTCTTCTTGTCATCGCACAGACCGGGCAGATACATGATCACTTCGGGCGGCTCAACGTCCTCGGCGACAAGCACCAAGCGCGCTATGCCGCGTTCAATGGATTTTGTGGTTTCATTGATTCCCTTCTTGATTCTGCCACTGTCCTTCGCGATCTCTACGGCTTCTAGGGCTTTCTTCTGAAGCTCTTCAGTAGCTTCCCATTCTACGAAACTTGGTTTTGGCATCCAGTATACCTCTGTTAGCACTTCATTGGTAATCCAGACGACCCCTTTCCTAGGCCGTCCCGGTCGTTGTCATGACGACCTCTTTTAAAACTGTCGAACCAGTCTCGGAGTCTAAGGCACTTCATACAACTCAGTGATAACCTTCATGAGATCCTTGTCGTCAATGCCCTTCAAGACAGAATACCTGTCTCTCTTCTTCATTATCTCCAAAGCATGATGGATATCATCAATGAGCAAGTCGGCGGTTGCATTCATTCCGCCAAGGGTGGTAGGCAGGCCTCTCTTTTGCATTATGCGAAGCAAATCAATCGGCCTATGTTTTGTGTACCCAAGTTCCCTTAGGTAGTGAAGACAAAGCGGCGTTGCAAAAGCCACCTGAAGTCCGTGCAGTTCTTGGCATCGCCTTTCCATGGCGTGGGAAATCGCATGTTCAGTTCCAGAGCAGGGCCTTGAGTTACCCACAATACACATTGCCTTTCCTGCATCTATCTCAGCCTTTACCAGAGTTTCTAGGCTGCTATTCTTCAGAACCGACTCTAGGGCGGAACTGACCAGAGCGAAGGCTTCTTCGTTAAGCGGTTCGCCGTTCTTCTGATTGCCCAATCGCCATTCTGCTAGGCTCGATGCCTTGGAGAGGATGTCGCCAGTTCCTGCGAGCTTCAGCCTAGGTGGTGCCCGTGACATGATGGACAAGTCCGCAACGATTGCACTAGGTCTTCTGCATCTCTTGGAATACCTATAACCGTCTTGAGTGACAGATGCCACATCGCTTGCGATGCCATCGTGTGATGCGGCAGTGGGCACAGAGATCCAGTCAAGTCCTATCCGAGCGGCTATGAGTTTCGCAACATCTAGGCTTCGTCCTCCCCCGAATCCTACTATGATTTGGGCACTCTCTTTGACGGGTGTACTATCTTGGTAGGTTGATGCCATCACCCATTGCGGGTCAAAGCCTATGATTCCCCTCAGCTTCTCGCCATAGTCCGACTGAATGACCTCGTCCGTTACACAGATTATGTGCTGATACGGGCGCAAAGAGCTCGCTGAGCCTCTCTATTGCATTCTTCGCCACAATGACCGTAGAGGGGCACAAGAGCGTCATTTCGCTAGCTCTCCAGGGGGGACCTATTCCTCATAGTTAAGCGCTTCTGTCGAGGTTAGACCAGCCCGGAACTCACCCTCACCACTCAGGTTAAGAGGGTGCTAAGAGGCTGCACTGCGAGTGATACAACAGTAACACGACAGCTGATATGTCAAACGAAGCCTGTTTGACTTAAGACTAATCGGAGCCGCGTCGGATGACTCAGTATGTGAAGGTTGCTCTAATTGGATCGGGGTACGCTGGCAAGTCCACTCTGATAAAGTTGCTCACCGACAAAACGGCGATACTGGACTCCAATTATGTGCCTACCGCAGGAATGGACTGCGGCACAATAACCATCGATAGCACGACTAAGGTATCACTCGTTGAGATGGCTGGTCAGTCGCATTTCGAATTCCTGTGGCCTGACCTCTTGAAAGGCAGCACGATGGTTGTAGTGGTGACCGATAGTACGCCCAAGGAAGTCCTGCGGACGCGACAGACTCCTTGAGAAGTATAAAGATCTCCTCGCGGGGATGCAGATTATTATCATTGCAAACAAGCAAGACCTACCCGGCGCCATGAAACCCGAGTCGGTACAGGACCTGCTGGGCTCACCGACGTATGGAATGGTTGCAATTGATCCCAAGCAAAGGGTCAATGGTTACAGAATGATAATCAACGAGCTCAGGAATATGTGCCGTGTCGCTTCCTGAGAAGTTGTCCTGCGGCTTTAGAGCAACACTTTTATACGAAGCCAATTCCCGTTTTGGACACCCAAGGCACGGGCGAGTGAGCTAGAGGATCCTTGAGGTTCTCAAGCGAGTCCGTCCGGGAACAGTGTCTTTTGGGTAACGGAAGGCCTCCGCTCTCAGGTGAGAAGATGGAAATCACGATTATCCATAAGCAAAGTGATGCAATCCATTTCCTAGTGGAAGGCGTGGATATCGCGTTTGCGAATGCGCTCCGGCGCACTATGCTCATACGGTTACCTGCGATGGCCATCGATGAAGTAATTGTAATCGAAAACACGAGCGTGATGTACGATGAGATGTTGGCTCATAGACTCGGGCTCATACCGCTAGTAACTAGGCTCGACGACTACAATCTCCCTCAGGAATGCGACTGCGAGGGAAAGGGCTGTAGTCTGTGCCAATGCACACTCACTCTTGAGAAAGAGGCTGGTGACCAAGAGACAGTTGTTTACTCCCGAGACCTCTCATCACAGGATCCGAAAGTGGTCCCGGCTTCAGGAGACATACCCATTGTGAAGTTGGCTCCACATCAGAGGCTGATAGTGGAAGCATATGCACGTCTTGGGACTGGCATAGAGAACGCCAAGTTCCAGCCCGTCGCAACGGTGGCGTACAAATATGTGCCAGTTGTCAGCATAGACAAGACGAAGTGCGACCGCTGCGGCGCATGTGTGGAAATCTGCCCGAAGAATATACTCAAGCTTGACGGCGACAAAGTCTCCACTCAGAACACTTTAGACTGTAGTATGTGCGAAGCGTGTGTTCAGGAGTGCGAGTCAGGCGCCATTACAATTGATTCCAAGAAGGACAGTTTTCTATTCAAGGTGGAGTCGTCAGGGGCACTCCCTCCCGATGAGATAGTAGAGAGAGCAGCTGATATGCTTAAGGAACGAGTTCGGGAGGCCCTTGAGTTTGCAGGCACACTGTGAGGTGGCTATAGGTGGTTAGAACTGGACCAACAGACCCCAATACGCGCGCGCTCATTAATGCGCTCAGAACTACATCCAACAAGAATGATGCCGGAATATGGAAGCGAGTCGCTGAGTTGATATCTCGCCCAGCTCGGATGCGTGCGGCGGTGAACGTCGGCAAGATTGGTCGCTATACGAGTGATGGTGACGTAGTGGTCGTACCGGGCAAGGTTTTGGGCTCAGGTAGTCTTACGCACAAGGTTACCGTTGCTGCTCTGAACGCCTCAGTCTCGGCACGGTCGGTGATAGTCGACGCGGGCGGCGCACTGATTTCAATTGATGAGCTGCTTGATAGAGTTCCCAAGGGAACAGGAGTATTGATAATCACATGAAGGCGGTTACTATGAGCGAGCAGAGATTGAAGGTTTTTGATGCCGAGAACATGATCGCTGGGAGACTCGGAGCGATTGTGGCAAAGGCTGCTCTGAAGGGAGAGCGGGTTGTGGTTGTCAATGTGGAGAAGGCCGTAATCACTGGTGACAGGAAAACGGTAATCAACGCTTACAAACAGAGACGCAAGATTAAGACTTCAACAAAACCAGAGAAGGGCCCGCTTCATCAGAAGCGTCCCGACAAGATGTTTCGCAGAATGGTGCGCGGGATGCTTCCTTGGCCCACATCACGGGCTATGGACGCGTATAGGCGTGTCAAAGTTTTCATGGGCATTCCCAAAGAGTATGCCGAAAACGAGAAGATAGTGGTCGAGAAGTCGCGTTACAACAGTCCTCGGCGTAAGCGCGTGACCATTGGAGACCTCAGCCATGAGCTTGGTTGGAGGATGCTGGAGGTGAAATGAAGTGCGCATTGTCGTGACTGCCGGTAAGAGAAAGACATCCTTGGCAAAGGCAACCGTTAGAGAAGGCAATGGAAGAATCCGAATCAACGGACAGCCACTTGAAATCGTGCAACCAGATATTGCACGACTGAGAATACAAGAACCGCTTCTGCTGTTTGGCGATGGTTGGGCCAAGTATGACATAAGGGTTATTGTTCGAGGCGGTGGCTTCATGGGCCAAGCAGACGCTGCCAGAATGGCAATAGCCACCGGTCTCATCGAGATGAGTCAAGATTTCGAAGCACGTTCTCGAATGCTTGAGCATGACAGGACCATGCTTGTGGGCGATCCTAGGCGCACCGAGCCAAAGAAGTTTGGTGGCCCGTCGGCGAGAAGCCGTTTCCAGAAATCATACAGGTGATGTGATCATAAGATGATAATTCCGGTAAGATGCTTCACATGTGGGAAAGTTGTGGCGGACAAGTACGAGCAGTTCAAGCGCGAGGTTCGCCAAGGCGAGGATCCCGCTGTAGTATTGGACAGACTAGGCCTGCATAGATATTGTTGCAGGAGAATGTTGCTCTCACACGTGGATGTGATAGACAGACTTCATGGCGTTTTCAACATCTGAAACTCCGGAGGCTAAGCAGTCGTGAGCGATGCTGAAGTATCTGAGGTCGAGCTTCTGACCCCGATGGACAAGTATCTTGCAGCAGGTTGCCATATTGGGACACAGGTCAAGACACAGGATATGGAACCATTTGTCTACAGACAACGCCCAATCGGTCTCTACGTCCTAGATGTGAGAAAGACTGACGAAAGAATCAGGACTGCTGGCAAGTTCATAAACAGATTCAACGCTGAGCGGGTAGTTGCTGTCTCCGGCCGTGTGTACGGAAAGAGACCCGTTGAGTCGTTTGCAGGATATATCGGAGCACATGCATTCACTGAGCGCTTTGTTCCTGGCACACTCACAAATCCCAACATTGCTGGCCCGAGGAGCTACGTGGAGCCCGAACTCCTGATATTGACCGATCCTCGTACTGACCAACAAGCGCTGTCTGAAGCCGCGAGGATTGGCATTCCCGTCATTGCTCTTTGTGACACAGATAATGTCACCACGAACATCGACCTCGTCATTCCTTCCAACAACCGTGGAAGGAAGGCACTTGCTCTCGTTTATTACCTCGTCACAAGGCAAGTTCTCAGGGAAAAAGGCGACCTAGCCGCTGATGCTGAACCCTCATTCACACCCGAGGACTTTGAACCTCAGGTCCAACGGTTCTAGCAGCTCTCACTAGCCAGAAGTTGACACGACGCCGTGATCGGCGTCTACCTCAACTTTCTGACCTGAGCGCAGCTTGTCAATCTGCACTTGGTCAACCGCGGGAATCTCGGATATTATACAACCCACAGCGATGACAGGGTCCACTGTCTTGTTTACAATCGCAAGGGGCGCTTTTCCGTTCTTGCGGAGGGCATAGAGTACGTATGAACCCACAGTTGAACCCTTGCCAGTTGGAAAAACAAGGACCTTGCCAGCGACGGATTTTCCTTCAAGCTCGTGCCCCTTCTCCACGATTTGCCCTGTTTGCGGATCGCATCCTCCGTAGAACGAGATATCCTGAGTGGTCACCAGAGACTTCGCCCGCAACCTTTCCCCTGAAGACCTTTCTCCCTTGGAGTTTCACACTACCGCCTCCTTGATGCACTCGTCGATTGTCCGTATTTCCGTCTTGAACTTGTTTTTGCCGCGCGCATAGAAGCAGGCCTTTGCGGAGTCAGTCATCAAACCCGTAAAGCGTCCTTTCAAGGGTGCGACTGCACAGCATGCGTCGCTCACGAGGAATGCGCCGGCCTTCTCTATTTTGTCATAGTAGCCCATTCTAATCGCTAGGTCCTTCGTCGGCCGGGCCGTTGTAATCCACACAGTCTTTCCTTTCTTCACTCTCTTGCCATCCAACATGCTGGCAATACGAGATATCTGATCTATGCTGGCATGGGGGCAACCAATGCTGATGAAATCAATGACTGCGTCCTTGTCATCAAGCGACCCTCGAGCATTGCTCAGGTCATCTTGCGTGACTGTCTCTGTCTTCTCTGGCACCTTTGTCCTGCTTGGGGTGATGCTTTCCATGTAGAACATGGCAACCCCGCCGTAGGTTGCGACTGAGGCAGAGAATGACATGAGGTCCTCTGTTGTGGCGTGCGAGATTCCGGTTATGTAGGGTATAGCCTGCTTTGTTCTTGCGCCAATCACTTGGCCCAGCAAGCCGAAGTCATCGGTAGTCTTCAGGTTCGTCTGCAAATCATATTTGACTTCAGCTGCCCTGTTCTCGTCGAGGTGAAGCCCATATTCGGCTGTCACGCCCGTGAGTGCTGCAGCAAGAGCGCTCGGCCCGCCCTCTCTGTTAGTCCGTGCGCCTATGACCGAATTGGCAAAACAGACTGCTGATGATTCTGCCCAAGCGATATGTTCACCAAAGTGAGGCAGATTGCCAACGAGATAGGGCGTACAAGTGCAGGTTGTCATGACCCCCATCTTTGCGAAGGCATCTATCACTCTCTGTTGATTCTTGGCGAAGTCAGCAGAGATTCCATGTTTCTGCCATTCCTCTAGGTCCATTCCAGCAGGATTGAGTGTTGTCAACACTCGTGCTTTGCCATCGACTGCCATGTCCGAAAGGAACTCCAGACCGGGTTCTCCAAGATTGTCATAGGAGACCCCTGCAATCTGTACGCTGGAAACAGGAATCAGCCTTTTCGCACCGTAAATCTCTCCAAGCGATGTGATTATCTCCATCGCCTTTCGGGTCGCCTTGCCCTGCCGTCCCTCAAGCATGGCTTTCTCTTCAGGTTTCAGTTCGAGCATTTAATCACGCGCTCTCCAAGAAACGTTTCAGGTCAACTTTCGGAAACTCGGCACGATCGTAGCTCTTGCCTTTCGTGTCGAGCGACTTTGTGCAATCAAAGCCGATTTTCGTAGTCATCTTCGTACCAGGTTCAGCGCTTGGATCAAGAGAACTCCCTGGTTCCCTTGCTTTGACATGCATGTTCTTGTCGCCCTGAAAACGAGTGGCCATAGCCCATTCTCGTTCTTGCTCATTGTAGATGTCGATATCCTCGTCGTAAACCCAGACGTGTTTCGCGCTCGTGTGCCCCGCAAACGCGCCCTCGATTGCCTTCTGCCCATCGTCTGCATCCTTCTTCCGGATTTTCGCCGCTACGTGTAGCCAGCTTGCACCGCCCGGGGTAATGCTCACGTCTATCACATCCACACCGCGTTCCTTGATTTTGCGGTAAACCGTTGGTTCGCGAGGCATTCCCATCAGTATCTTGTGTTCCAAACGTCCCGGAAGTAGAGCCTGCCAGATGGCCGTTTTCCTGTGGGTGATTTTCTTCACTTCAAACACAGGTTCTTGCCGCACCACATCAACAGTCTCGGTGAGATCTATGAATGGGCCCTCGGCATGTCTTTCCTGATTGAACACACGGCCTTCGAGCACAAACTCAGAGTCTGCTGGTATACTCAAGTCAACAGTCTTGGCCCGCGTGACCCTAATCGGTCTAAGCGCGTTGGCTATCTGCAATTCGTCCACTCCGGTCTCCACGGATGTTGCCGCGGCGACAAGCACTTCGGCCGTCGTGCCGACACAGAAGGCAACATCGACTTCTCCGTTCCTTTCCAGAAACTTATGGAAGTCGCGTCCGCTTACAACTCTGACAGCCATCCGGTTCTTCTCGAATTGCATTGCTCTATGAAAGTCCAAGTTTTGTCCATACTCGGGGTCAACAGAAACAACAACGCCGGCCGATATGTAAGGGCCTCCATCAATCTTGTTATGAACAAGGATTGGCAGCTTGTCCAAGTCCACACTGGTCTCAACAACCTCCTGGCACGGAGCACTCTTGGTCTTCTCTGGAGGGCTCTTACGTTCGATTGCTTTTGCTAAAGTCGGAATCATTTCTTCGGGCTTGATGCCGAAGTAGTCTGCAATCTGCGTCTTGTTACAGAAGAGGTTGCCAGCGACACGGAACCCGGATTCCTTCACGCTTTCAAAGAGCACGGGTGTCGGTTCCAGAGCCTTAAGGACTCCAGCTATTTCCAAGTTCTTCGAGATAGGCTTGCGTACTGTCTTCAGTGCGCCTTGCGCAGACAGTTTCTTGATGTAGTCTTCCAGTATCATAATCATGCACTCTTCATTACTGTCCGAAGTTTGTCTTCCAGACTGCAGCCGCACCTGCTTTCTGTAGAGAGTCTGCCACACGATTCATTCCACGCTGATCCGAAACAAGGGCTATCATTAGGCCTCCTCTCCCCGTCCCGGTCAGTTTCGCGCCCAGCGCGCCGTTTCCCATTGCCTGTTCCACGAGGCCGTCTAGCTCCGGGCAGGAAACAGTCAATGATCGCAACAGCTCATGGTTCCTATTCATGAGCTGTCCAACCTTCTTGAGATCAATCCTGAGCAAGGACTCACGCCCGTCCTTGACAAGACTTCTGTATTCGTCAACAATGGAATCAAACCATTTTGGATCCGCTTTCTTCTTTGCTGCCACATCATCGACGACTTTCTTTGTGCTAGCTGTCAGTCCAGTGGAGGCAATGACAAGCCCAACCAGTTTCTTGAGTTTCAACTTCTCGAACACAGGAGTTGTACTGCTTGGTTCTCTTACATACCATATCAGACCACCAAATGTGGATGCTGTGTTGTCTATTCCTGAGGGCGTACCATGATAGCCCTTCTCACCTTCGTAAGCGGCTTCGTTAATCTGATCGTTATTTAAGCCGAGTCGAAACTCCTCGTTCAGTGCCCGGGCCAAAGCGACACAGTTCGCAGCGCTTGCTCCGATTCCAGATGCGGCTACTAGGTCTCCTCCGAGCTCAATGTGGATGCCTTGTTTGGAAAGGTCCAAACCCAAGTGGCGTATGACGTTCTCCGTTGACATCTTCTGCTCATCTGCTTTTTCCACCTTGTAGCCGGGTGTCTCTGGCCTGCGATCATCAATGGTCCAGCCACTTGCCTTTGTCCTAGTCACTTTTGCGGTCGTTTCTGCGGCGATGCCTGCTGCAAGTGCAGGAAGCCCATACACTACGAAGTGTTCGCCAAACAGAATGACTTTCCCTTTGCCAGACCCTTGACCCAATTCTCTCTCCCTGCTGTCTGAGTTCCCGCAAATGCCTTTCGGTACTTTTGAAGGTTTTCTTCGGCATTATGCCATGCGATGTCACCGGGCGCCCGGGCAGTGTTTGTCTGTGGATTACTGACTAGAAACACAATCGCGTCTCAAACGAGTGGGTCCTGCAACGACGGAATTGTGGTGGGCCGGGCCGGATTTGAACCGGCGACCTCTTGCTCGGGCAAGATCTGGATATCAGTTCTTGAGTCCCGAACCAAGAATCATAGCCAAGCTAGACCACCGACCCATGCACTCACGACTCGTGGCAGGAGTCATTTAATGGTTTCGTCCGCTGACGCTCGTAGTGCGTCTACAGTCCCCAGGAATACTCCATCGGCACTATAGACTTCGGAGCTACCAAACTCTGCACATCCGCTTTCGAATACTGGCCCCTGCAGATTCGAGCCGGATAGATTGACTTGAATCCCGGAGATTAGGGCGTTAAAGCTTGGCAGGGTTATCAGGATGCCTTCGGGGTCGTCTGGGTCTTCCGGTACTCCGATATTCCTGCGGACACAGTTCTTGTTCAATCTCGAACGGAGCGATACTGGCATAGATCCAACTGATCTTCTTCGGATTTGTCTGCCATCAATGCTCGTCGACACAGTCCTGATACGATTCAAGCTTGGGTGGTTGTGTCCGACCACAATGACAGAAGAACGCAGAAGGTCTGCGGATGGCCATGCGTGACCATGAACTAACCCAATTGAGTCATTCTCTTCTCCAATAACCAACCCATGAACATCTGCAACTTTCACTTTCCTTGGAAGAAGCGCCTCTATTGCTCCGTCATGATTGCCCGGTATGATTGTGGTCTCAACGTCCTTTGAAATTCGTTTCATGAATTCTGGGACAATCTCCCAATCATATGAGATGTCAGGGACAATTGTGTGCTTTAGGTCCCCAATGATGTATAGCGAAGAAACAGAGTGCTTCCTGATCATAGCCTGAAGCTGGTTCAACAATGACGGATAGTCTGACGGAAAGTGAACGCCTGTATTGCGTTCTAGTTCGATATGATAACCCAAATGTATATCGGACACCAGAAGCGCATTCAGCACATTAGAGCGCACAACGAGGCAGCTGTTGTCAAGGATTATCTCCATCGCTTGCAAGAAGGAAGCCCGGAGCATTTTAGCATAGTCATACAGATAATCGCGTGATGAGAAATGACATTTACAGCCCATGAGGTCGCCCTCCTGTCTCAAGACGAATTAAGACAGGCTGATATCGAGTATTTCAGGGGAAAGTATGGGCTAAGATTCGTCAGAGCGTTAAGAGCTGTTGAGGAGGGCCGAGTCGCTATATACCATTTCAAACCGAGCGGCTCAACTGCATGGATTATCAAAGGGCTCAGACGAGAGTATCTCGTCATTCCTGAGGTCTATTGCAGTTGCAGGAGCTTCTATCAGTCAGTGGTCGTAGCAAGGAAAGTGGACGCATGCTACCACCTCCTTGCCCAGAGAATTGCGGAAATCCGTAACTCTTACGAGACAATAGAGTCAACTGATGCTGACAGGCGAAGCCTCTTCGTCAACTGGAGAAGAACCGACTAGCTGACCGGATGAACTCCCTCGCTATGAGGATAAGTTTAAAAAACGCCCTCCCGTCAGGCTTCCAGTCTGAGCCTGAAGGTTGAAACAATCCATGACGCGGCTGAGTAGGACTCAAATCGGCACCACACTTCTCATAGTCAGCTCTTTCTATGTCATTTCTGCAGTGTCCCGCTAGTGCTCAGGCTCCCTTGAACCCAATAGTCATATTAGTCGACGCCAGCCACTCGCCGCATTTCGCCACTGACGATGCAGACAAAGGCCTGAAGCTCGTACTCGACATGGTCAATGCATCAACGAGGTACATAGTCCGCGTTCATAGTGGCTCGCCTCTGAATGATAGCGTACTGCAGGGTGCGGATGTTCTTGTTATCGCTTCTCCGGGTTCATCGTTCAGCAGTTCCGAGGCGGTGTCGATTCACAGGTTTCTGAACAACGGTAGTTCACTGTTAATCCTCGGCGACCCCACTATCTCTCAAAACTCCACGTATTGGACTGACTCAGCCCTTCAGAGTCTGGGTGACAACATTGTCATAAACGG
Source organism: Candidatus Thorarchaeota archaeon (assembly GCA_963726195.1). Classification (GTDB taxonomy): domain Archaea; phylum Asgardarchaeota; class Thorarchaeia; order Thorarchaeales; family Thorarchaeaceae; genus OWC5. The sequence goes on along the minus strand of CAVSBO010000016.1, from coordinate 186,680 downwards.
ACTTCTGGACATGATGAACATAACAGGTGTTCGATTCAGCATCAATACGACGGACACATCCTATGCAGACACCATGTTTGATTACAAGCAGGCGGTGAACAAATCCTACCCGTGGGTCATACAGATGGATCCCACGACTTGGGACACGAACCATCCTATCTTCAAAGATATCAACGGGCTCGTACTGATGACGGCGACACTCAAACCTTTGCCCCTCTCGAGCTCAGTTGCACGAGGATACAAGACGTCGTTTGCCCAGTTTCGGAAGGGACCGAATACATGGGGAAACTTCTCGTTCCCCAATATGACATTGGACGAACTGAACAAGTGGCCACTTAACTACTCCGCCATCAATGGAACACTGCCACCGTGGCTTTCTGCCTTCGAATACAATGGAAGCAGAATCATAATCTCAGGTTCAACAATCATGTTTACTGGTCGCGCAATCGACATTGCCAAAGCCACCTCGAAATGGTACTATATGGCTGACAATGCTCGCCTATTCATGAATATGTTGAGCTGGCTGACAGCTGGTCGCGTTATCCCTGATTCGGCCGTTCTCCCCATGCTCGCAATATCCTGTGCTTTGTTCGGCATCGGCGTCATAGTCTACGTATTCCGGAAAGGAAAACAATGATACCTGTGTCACCATTTGGGGAGTTCCAAGCCCTCCTGTTTCAGGATGTATTCGATTCTTGTTCTAAGATCTCTGATGCTATCTTTTTCCTTGGCTGAAACAGGAATGATGTCTGGTGTTTCACCGGACTCTGCGAGTCTCGCACGGAGGAAATCAATCTCCTCCTGCCTCTCCCTATTCGTTATCTTGTCAATCTTGTTTGCGATGACGACAATGTGTTTGGATATCTCGGACAAGAAACCGTAGAACTCGATGTCAACTGGGATTTCGTTTCTACTCTCCCATCGCTCCACAATCTCTCTGAATAGAGAAACATCTATGACCAAGACAGCCAAGAGCAAACGGTTCTCCCATTCTTCGAGTTTTCGTACTATCTCGGTCTTTATTCGTTCTATGGCTGCTCTGTTCTTTCCTGCAGCATAGCCGAATCCGGGCATATCAACGAGGACCACAGTGTCGAGATCAATGAACTCCTCGTGAGCCGTTGTGCCGGGACGTTTTCCGATTCTGACTCTCCTGCCAGTGAGAGCTCTGACTATACTGCTCTTGCCGACATTACTTCGCCCTGCAACCACCACGAGAGGTTTCTTTCTCTCACTGCCAGAATGGTCTTGTCCTTGCATATTCCCGTTCCGCTCTCACAATCTCTCTAAGGAGGGTAAGCCTATCGGTAGTCGCAGATTGCAGAACCCGAGAGGCTGTCCTTGGTCCAATCCCATGTGCAGCCAGCACCATCGAGAGCTTTCTTTCCATATGTTGATACAAGCTCTGCTGTTAGAACTGCAGCTGAATACTCCATCATTTCTTCGCTCGAAAGAGACTTGCCATCTCGTCTCATCTTCATTATTGTCATGAGTGTCGAGTCACTGGGCGACATGACCGCTATCATACGCGAGCCGCAGTTTGGGCATTCTATTGTATCGCCCAACGTAGATATGGTCCGGACCGAGTCCCAATCACCGTTTGCCATGCATACCAGCCTGAACTGCCTAGCGGTCAGCCTGCTTTCAACAAGCCTAAGGATTTCGCTCTCATCAGTGATTTCTCCTAGTATCTCAAAGCGTGTCTTCTCCTCGACTATTAACCGAGCAAGAGGAGAAGGCTTTGTGGTAGTGACAACACGTATTTCGACCAGTCCCTTGGAAATGTTGTCGAATAAGGCAATCACTCGCTTTTCATCAAGCTTCTCTTGCAAGATTTCCCTCATTGCCTCTTCGAAAACAGGCCCGTCCTCGAGGTTGGCTATGAGTCGCCTAACCGGGACATCCTTGGTTCTTGCATCCCTGCGTATCACTCCCATTCTACGGGCGACATGTACGAAGCGAGAGGAGAAGCTCTGCGTGTGCTTGACTGCTAATCTGAGAATCGACGACACTTGGATTCCGTTGTATCCTTTCAGAATGTCTACAACCCGTTCAGGATCCAAACGACTAGTCGAGGTCAGGAGGATTCTATACGGGTCTCTTTCAACGCCAACATCTATTCCAATGCGTGTCGTGAGCAGCGCTGCGACTACAATCCCTAGTGTTTCATTTGCTCTGGTTCCTAACGGGGCGTGGATTACCAGACCTGTGCCAAAATCCTCAACCAGAAGAGACTCAGGAGACGGAAGGAAACCTAAGGCATCATTGCTCTCTCTTACGGTTCGGATAATGAACTCCTGAGGGGGTCCAGAGATACCATACCGAGTGTGCAGCCATGACTTGACTTCGCTATCAGTTCCTTCGAGCACATGCTGCCACAACTCTGAAACCTCTGAAGCAACCTCGTAGGGTACGGGAATCATCTCTCCAATCCAATGTGGTGCTTCAGAGTCAGTACTACCAGCTGGGGCACAGATAACCTCGTCCTCATCCACACTAACAACAGTCCAAGGTCTGCCCCGGATCACGAAGAGAGAGCCAGCCTGTATGTTTTCCGTCACATAGTCTTCGTCCAACACACCAATTGAAGTGCGTGTAGTCATATCTAAGGCACTCACTTGCCTGACATCCGGAATCGTACTTAGGTGGTCGTAGTAGAAAAGGCGGGTCGCTCGTGTCCCACTGATCCTAAGCCCTTTGATACTGACAATTCTCTTACCACTCATGAAATCAAGAAGTGAAGCCAGCTCCTCAGAGGTCATTTCTGCATACGGGAGGGCCGAGCGCACAAACCTCAGAAGACTGTCGAAATCAACTTCACCGACATCGAGGAGAATCCCGGCAACCTGATGGCACAGAACATCCCATGCCTTCACCGGGATTCTGGCATCTTCAACCTTGTTCGCATGAGCTCGTTTGAGTATGACTGCCGATTCTGTGACATCATCCAAATTGACCGTGGCTAGAAAGACACCTTCTGCTACCTTATCTAGGCGATGACCTGCTCGCCCAGCCCGCTGCAGAGCGCGCGATACTTCTCTCGGGGAAGAATACTGTAGAACGAGGTCCGCGTGGCCTATGTCTATGCCGAGCTCCAGGCTGGAGGTCGCAATTACGGCTCTTGACAAACCCTGCTTGAGTCGTGTCTCGGCCAACATCCGAGCATCTTTCGACAGTGACCCATGGTGCACATCAAAGTCAAACGGCGGCTTGAGTGCGTGCATCTTGGCGCCCAAGACTTCTGCAAACGACCTCGTATTTGTGAATACTATTGTTGAGTTGTGTGATAAAATCAGTTCAACTATCCTGCGAAGCCGTGCTGTAGAGTTCATTGGATATGAGATTCTCCTCGAAATCTCTGATCGTCCGCATTTGGGACAGGCATCTCCACCTTGAGATTCATCTTGCGCATTTCATATCCAGCCCACAGAACTCCAACTTGCCGCCCGGTTCCACCCAACAGGGCAGCGACATCTTTCGGATTTCCGACCGTGGCAGACAACCCAATCCGTTGGACCCGTGAGCCCACAATGCGATTGAGTCGTTCGAGACCAAGGCTCAGCTGTGTGCCTCTTTTGCTGTCTGCCATTTCGTGGATTTCGTCGACAACGACTGCAAAGACAGTTCTCAGATGATATCTGAGTCTCTGGGCTGGCAAGATTGCCTGAAGCGATTCCGGTGTTGTTATCAAAAGATTGGGGGGATTCAGGGCTTGTTGTCTACGCACATACTGTGTCGTATCGCCGTGGCGTACCGCTACACTCAGACCCAGACGATTGCATAGGGTCTCTATGCGGGCAAGTACATCTCGATTCAATGCCCTGAGCGGTGTTATGTACAGAATGTAGATTCCGTACAACTCGCTCTTGAGCTGTTTTTCTTTCAGGATTCTCAACAGGGGCAAGAGTGCCGCTTCTGTCTTGCCACTGCCCGTGGGAGCCAAGAGCAATGCATCGCTACGATCATAAAGAATCTTGGGAATAGCCAGTTCCTGAATTGGAGTTGGCGACTGAATGCCTTGGTCGGATAGGAACCCAGTGATTTCTGGTCCCAGCGACTCAAAGACACTCATCCAGACAACTTCCTTTGTCGGGCGGCATGGCGAATTGCTGCAACCAAGATACGGATGTCAGTCTTGAGCGTGACCTCTGCATCAGGAGGCCTGTTCTCGATGTAGGCAATTGCGTCGTCGACCGAGACAGTATGCGCCACGGCCTGCTGAATCAGCAATCGCACTGCGTCCAAGTTGGTAATATAGGGCGCAGAATTGTCGAATGCTAAGCGAAGCACTGACTCTAGGGCATTCATATGACTGCGCTCAATACAAGGGATGCTATTCCTCTTCCTCTTCACCGTAGGCAATATAACCCAACACAAGCAGAAGGGCCACAATACCCAGGATGCTCAGGAGAATGTCAACGATTGGGATGAGGCTTTGCTGCATAGGCGTCGGGCTCCTTCTGACTGAGCCATACTTATAATCGTTGCTGAGTGCAGAGAAACAAATAGCCTATCTCGCTGCTTTGTCTCCTTCATAGAATTTGTCTATGAAGCTGCCATAGACATCTACTGGTTCAGTGAGTGAACTCACTTCATCAATGGTCATTTCTAGGCCGCATGACCCACACTTGACTGTCGCGATACTCTTGTCCCTTAAGAGTTCTATCTTGATTGCGGCGTTGCCACAGTCCGGACATTGATAGATGTCTGGAATTCGCTTCTGAGGTCTTGTCCGGATTTTCTGCCTTCTTCTTCTTCCCATCACCGTACACCTTCGCCTATTTCACACAGACCGAGCTACTAGGCACGGAAAGAAATAGAACAACTATAGGCCCCGATTGGCGTCATTTAAGCATTATGTTAAGTTACTCAGTATGTCCTATCTTCGAAGGTTTCTTATTCCGCGCTCTGGACCGAATGGACAGTGTCCACGCTATCAAGAAATGCCCAATGCGTACTGAAGATCTTGGAAGCAGGCGTCTCACTCACTACTTCCGAGGTTCTAGACCTTGCACGGAGGGCTGAATATGCAGAGATATGCAGCGACTGTGCCGGGGGTGACACATTCGTTGTCGCTGCCAATCAGCTGGTGGAGCGGGGTCTTGTCACTAGAAAACTCGGAAAAGGTGGATACCGCTGGCAAATCGTGAGGAACTGAGAATGAACGACAAATCTTGGTCCCGAATAAGATCCGATTTTCCTGTTCTCGGGCGGAAGATCAATGGTCGCCCCATTGTGTATCTTGATAGTGCATGTATGGCCCTGAAGCCTCGTCAGGTCATAAGCGCCATGAATGAGTACTACGAGCGTTTTCCTGCCTGCGCGGGTCGGAGCATCCATACACTTGGTGAAGAGGCATCTGATGCTTATTCGAAAGCCAGAGACAAGTTTGCGAGATTCATAAACGCAGCACAACCGGGCGAGTGTATCTGGACCCGAAATGCCACCGAGTCACTCAACTTGGTGGCTAATTCGGTGCGAATCGAAAGAGGGTCCAAGATAGTGACGACAAGCTTGGAGCACCATAGCGGTTCGCTGCCCTTCGTAGAGAGGGCAAAGAGAACTGGCTTGAAGTTGGAAGTGGTCAAGGCCCGCAACGATGGAACTTTCGACATTGAGGATTGGAAGAAAGCAATAGACAGCAGTACAAAGATGGTTTCAGTAGTACACTCTTCCAATGTGACAGGCACAATAGCGCCGCTAAGAGAGATAATCGAGATTGCGCATGATAGGGGTGCGTTAGTGGTCTCAGATGATGCACAATACGCTCCACATCATCCGCTAGATGTTCGGGACCTAGATGTGGACTTCTCAGCCATCTCAGTTCATAAGATGTGCGGTCCAACAGGAATGGGTGTGCTCTATGGCAAGATGAATCTCCTAGAATCGATGGACATGTTTCTGGTTGGAGGAAACACGGTCAGCGACGTGAGATTTGAGGATGGCCGCATCGTGCCCACCTATCTCCCGCCTCCTCAGAAGTTTGAGGCTGGACTGCAGAACTACGCAGGCGCAATAGGTGCCGGGGCCGCAGCAGATTACCTGCAATCTATCGGAATGCATGAGATTGAAGCGCATGAAAGGGAGCTTCTTCGAGCCGCTTTGGAAGGGCTCAAGCAACTGAGTCAAGTGCACTTCCTCGGGCCGGATGACGTGAATCTGAGAACAGGGCTTGTTACTTTCGTTGTTGACACAGTTGAGTCTGCACATGACATCGCAACTTTCCTGAACGACAAGTACGCCGTCATGATTAGGAGTGGATGGCATTGTGCGGGACCTTTCCACTATCAAGTGGGAATTCCACCATCCAAGGGGACGGCACGAGCTTCAATATACATTTACAACAACCGGGCCGATATCAACATCCTTCTGACAGGACTTCAAAGCCTTATTGAGCAGACTTCCTAATGGTACGGAGTTGTCCATGTTACCCAGCCAACCTGACCACATCTTCTCGAGTGCGCCTTATCTCTTCGAGAGGATCCACAACAAGAAGGTCCGAGGCTGAAACTTCAAGACTATCTCTGAACTTGCTTACTCGTCCGCGAATGGCAACATATCGCCCGAGCATCTTGTTAGAATTCTGTTCCATGGGGAAGCTTTTGTTGCCTGCTTTTACGATTAGGTCTTGGGCTTGCTGCGCTGTCATCTGAAGAAGGTCCTCTCCCGTCTTTCCAAACAGAGTTGCTCGTATTGAACCTGACCCGTCGTCAACCGTGACTTTGTAAAGCATTCTGTACTCTGGCTTGTCTACTTTGCCACACACAGCACAGTAGAACTTTCCGTCCCGTTCTTCAGTCTTCTTTCGGCAGTTGGGACATGAGGCATAAACAGGGCTCGTGCGAGCGACAGCGACAATGATACCGCACAACTCGACAGTCTTGCCCTCCGTCTCGTCCTCAATTTGACCTATCATCACTCTACCTGCTTGTACAGCCGGTCTCTGAGCTATCTCTGAGAGATCGAGCTGAGCGAGGTCAGTATCCTCAGGATTGATCTCAATCTCAGATCGGCGGCCTACATGATACTCGATTGCCCCACGAAGCCCTTCCTTCACGTAGCCATGACTTATTCTGATTACATCACCCTGCTGCAGATCCTTGATGAAATCCACTTGTTCCGTCCAGAATGTGACCCTGGCGGTCCCCGACTCGTCAGCGACAAGTACGTTTTGGACCTTTCCAGCCCTTCCTTCTCTCTCAAAAGCTGTCGGGGGAAACACCTTGGCGACTTTTCCTTCAATATCAACATCCTTCATCTCGACCGAGAGTTCACTGATGTTCTTTCTTCCAATGACCTGCGCGGTGGTTAGAGTCGCCGCTGTCTTGGGGGCCGCGATTTTCTGTTTGACCCTTCGTTCTATCTTTGCAGATTTCCCTGCATGGACTTCTATCTCACCATTGCGTCCGGTCTTGGTGTAAGCTCCGGTCAGCTTGATTACCTCGCCCTCTTTTGCATCCTGCATCTGCTCTGCGTGGTCATCCCAAAAGACAACCCTAACGCTGCCGGTCTCGTCCACTCCAACAGCGCTCATCACCTTGCCTTCTGCGCCATCGTTCTTGCGCGTGAATGTGGAAAGATTCTGGAGTCTGTCTAGCCTTACTGTAAGTGTTACGTCGAACATCCTGTCATGAAGGTCACCTACGTGGGCTGTTCCGCCCTCAGCGGTTTTGATTTCGAGCTCTTTCGCTTCGTCGTCCTCAAGCACTCTGATTCCCCCCATTCTCCCCAGATTCAGTTCAAGGGCGTTTCGCAGTCCCTTCTTCACATACGCGCCCCTAATCTGAATAACAGAACCCACGTTAATAGCTCCCTCGGTTATCGCGGAAGTGACCTCATCCCAGAGAGCAACCCTGATTTGGCCAGTCTCATCGCCCACGATTATGCTTGCAACTTTGCCTTCACCAGCTCCTGACCTTGAGAAGGTTCTAACTGTACCTACACTGACAACCTTGCCGGTCAATGTAACGCTTCTATTCTCCTCCGTTATATCCTCTATTCTCAGACGTGCCTTCGGAGAAACTTGCTGCAGGTCTATCCCGAGCTCGCGGGCCACAATCATGGCAGCTGACTCTTCATTGACGACTTCCGGTCCGAGTTCCTTGCGTTTATCTTCGATGAGTTTGAGTATATCCTTCCGATCATACTCCGATGAATTCTTCAGAATCAGCTCTATGGTCTCTTCGAGTGTGAGCACGATGTATACCGTCCCGATTCCTAGATATACCGCGGGATTGTCTGTGTGTACTCCTTTAAAGGGCTCTGATAATCACTCACGCTACTCCGGATTACAGTAGACAGCATGTGGCCTTAGAGAAAGCAGAAAAGGCCGCACCTAGCAAGAGAGGACCGAACGTCAGTGAGCGACTCGGAACCAAGCCTACCGAAACACAGTATCAGCTATGGTCAGTATTTCGCCGTTCTCAGTGAAGAACTCAAGAGAATCTACGACGTGGCAGAACAGGCGCGTGCAAAAGGTCTCGATCCCAGCACTAAGGTCGAGATTCCGCCTGCACATGATGTGGCAGCAAGGGTGGAAGCCACTCTGGACGGGCCTGTCGGGGTTGCTAAACGGATACGAGAACTTGAGCTGACACTGCCAAGGGAGCAGGTCGCTTTCTCAGTTGCACAAGAGATAGCTGCAGGTGAGCTTGGAGGAATTACAGACCCCGAAAAAGCGGCTGACAAGGCTGTCCGTGTGGCACTAGCCATATTGACCGAGAGTATCACTGCTGCTCCTTTGGAAGGCATTGCAAAAGTACGAATCAGGGGGTCCGGAGAGGATCGATACCTCGCGCTATATCTTGCAGGTCCAATTCGTGCTGCAGGCGGCACAGATGCCGCCATGACGGTCTTGGTTGCAGATCAGGTTCGACAGGTGCTTGGCATACCTTCTCTCAAGGCTACTCCAAATGAGGTGGAGCGCGCCGTAGAAGAGGTTGAGCTCTACTCAAGAGCATCGCATCTTCAGTATCCAGTATATCCCGACCTAATCCGCTTTGCATCCTCAAGATTGCCTATCATGCTGACAGGCGAGCCCACAGAGGAGTATGAAGTCTCTGGCGGCCGCGACCTTGAGCGAATCGAAACAAATCGAGTTCGAAGTGGTTTCGTCCTAGTCCTAAGCGATGGGGTCGTTGGCAGGTCGCCCAAGCTTGCTAAGATTGTGAGCAGGCTCCACATAACTGGTTGGGATTGGCTAACCGAACTCGCAACCAAAACCTCGAAAGCCAGATCATCAGAGGGTGAGGAGTCGATTTCCAAGAAGCTGGCTCCAAAACCTGAGTACCTAGCAGATGTGATAGGTGGACGACCAGTTTTTGCTCATCCATCCCGTGTGGGCGGTTTCAGACTGAGATACGGACGATCAAGGAATACAGGACTTGCGGGCGTTGGTATCCATCCTGCTACGATGTATGTAGTGGACGAGTTTCTTGCCACTGGCACTCACATCAGAACTGAGCGTCCCGGAAAAGGCGCCATCGTGGCACCTGTCGATACCATTGAAGGGCCAATCGTCTTGCTCAAGGATGGTACTCTCAAGCAGGTCAGTGATATTGAGGAGGCCAAGCGTCTTCAGGGCAAGATTGAGAGGATAATGTTCTTGGGTGATATTCTCGTTGCAATGGGCGAGTTCCTCGAGAACAACCACCCTCTCGTACCTTCGGGATACTGTGAGGAATGGTGGTCACATGATTTGGAGAGGGCCTGCTCGAGGCTTGGGGACAAACTGCTAAAGAAGCACCTGTCAGATTCGGGGATTCTTCAAGAGGAACTCACTGCATTTATAGACCTACCTCTATCGAGGATTCCCACGCCACACCAAGCTCTTCAGCTCTCCAAGCAATTCGATGTGCCGCTACACCCAAAGTATCAATACAGATGGTCTGTTCTCTCCCCGGAGGAGCTCATCAGACTAAGAAACTGGCTTCTCTCAAAGAAGAGCAGAGTGAGTTCTTCTGAAGGGGAGCTAATGCTAGTTCCAAATGAAAGAGAATACAAAACGCTTCTGGAGCGAATTGGTCTACCACACAGAGTTAGCAGCGATAACAAACTCCTAGAACTGACCGACAGCTCGCAGACAATACTGGCACAATTGGGGGCAAGCAGCAAATCGCCGAGCGGAAAAGAATCCATGGAGCTCCTGGCTTCCGTCGCGGATGTTCCACTCCGTGACAAGCTCGGCTTTTCAATTGGGGCGCGAATGGGCCGACCGGAGAAGGCAGAAGAACGGAAAATGCATCCGCCTGTCCATGTACTGTTTCCCGTCGGCAGAACACTCGCCAGCGAAAGACGCATTGAGAAGGTCGCAGGATCTGCACAGCATATTTCTACTCTGGGCTTCTCTGACGATGAGACATACCTTGACAGCCAACCTGCAAAAGCGTCTGGTCCTGAGATTGAGTTGGTGCTCCGTGTATGTCCTCACTGCCAGTCTGAGACATTCGAGTCTCGCTGCCCAAAGTGCCTCTCCCACACCGAAATACGTAGGTGGTGCTCCCAAGAGGGCTGCGGCCGCACAATAGACAATGCTACCGGCATGTGCCCCTTGAGTCACGACGTCAACATGATACGTGCTACGAAGAAGGTTAGAGTAGACATCCGAAAGTTCCTTGATCGCGTCAGGGTGGAAATCAATGAGCCTCAGTCTTATGGTCTACGCGGCGTCCTCGGACTGACAAATGAGCTCAAGATTCCCGAGTATCTTGGGAAAGGCATTCTTCGAGCAAAGCATTCAGTATACTGCTACAGAGATGGTACTGCCCGCTTTGATGCAACCGATGCTCCTCTCACACATTTTACCCCGAGGGAAATAGGCGTGTCAGTTGCACGTCTGCGCCAAATGGGTTACCTGACAGACTGCCGGAGCGAGCCCCTTGAATCTGACGACCAAGTGGTCGAACTAAAAGTACAGGACTTGGTTGTTTCGGAAAACTGTGTTGAGTACCTGTACAGGGTCGGTTGTTTTGTTGACGATTGTCTTGAGAAGATATACGGTCTAGACCGGTTCTACAAGTTCGAGTCACAAGACGACGTTGTTGGGCATCTTGTGATCGGGCTTGCACCACACACGTCTGCAGGGATAATCGGAAGGATAATTGGTTTCACTAATGCAAGTGTATGTTACGCGCACCCCTACTATCATGCCGCAAAACGCAGGAACTGTGACGGGGACGAGGATGCTCTCCTTCTTGTTATGGATGCTCTAATCAACTTCTCAAGGTCGTATCTTCCAGCAGGTAGAGGGGGTTTCATGGACGCTCCTCTGGTCCTGTCAGTTATTCTCAATCCCTCTGAAGTGGATAGTGAGGCTCACAACCTAGACGTGTGCACTCGCTATCCTGCACAGTTTTTCGAAATCGTAGCCCAAGCGCGGCATCCCAAGGAAGCAGAGCACTTGGTGGACATAGTTGCATCACGGCTCAACACAGAAGCCCAGTACGAAGGGTTTGGTTTCACGCATGGAACGTCGTCTATTGATGCGGGTCCACGAAACACAAGGTACAAGGCACTGGGAAGCATGGACGAGAAGCTTGACGCACAGTTGCGTCTGGCAGCCTTGATAGATGCAGTTGACGCACGTGATGTTGCCGAGCGAGTTCTTTCTCATCATTTCATTCGTGACATAAAGGGGAATCTCAGGGCCTACTCCACTCAGAAAATACAGTGCGGAAAATGCCACAGGATATACCGCCGAATTCCTCTTTCGGGTAAATGTGAATGTGGTTTTGGGCTGTCGCTAACCGTAAGGCGCAAGAACATATCGAAGTACTTGCCAATTGCTCAGAGAATTATCGAAGAACACAATCTAGGCCAGTACATGAAGGACGGGCTCAGATTAATCAATTCAGCAATAGACTCGCTGTTTCTCTCAGACCAGACGTCTCTCACAGACTTTCTTTAGACTGGTAAGCTTCTTCCGCTCACTAGTCCGTTCAGTTGTCCGTCTTCCTACCTTTCCGTTCTTTGTACAGGCGTCAATCGTTTCGCCGCAAGCCTAAGTCACTCTCTATCTTCAATGATTCCTGTGAGAGATCCGGCGGCCGAAAGCACAGGCGCCTCATCTATCTCGTTCTTCCTGAGCGTCTTCACACAATCAGAGACACTTGACACTTCGCTGACACTGATTATGTTCTTGGTCATTGCCTGCCTAACAGGGATATTTGGGAGTCTGAGAAGCTTCTTGGTCACCATCAGATAGTCCTTGGAGGTCCAACCCCATTCGACTGAATGTTCAGTGCCGCTATAGGTTTTGGACACGTTATCCTCAACACTCACTTCCGATAGGCGAATGAAATCACTGACTGAAATCATTCCAGCCAGTCCCCCTCTGTCATCCACGACTATGATTGCGTTCCTCCCAGCCATCTCCATGATCATGTAAGACAGAGATAGAGGTGTTTCTTGCCATGCCGCAACCACAGTTCTATCCACGTAGTCTGCTATGCTGGCTGATTGATACTCCTTGTCATCCTCTAGGACGTACCCAAGTATATCTGGAATGGATATGACACCGACCATATCGCCACTCTTTACCACTGGAAACCTTCTGAAGCCCTTTTCGAGCATAAGGTCCACTGCTTTCTTGACATCTGCATCAGGGCTCACGACGACGGGGTCTCTTACCATCAACATACCTACCTGATTCTCGTCAGGCTTGCGAAGGAGGTCATTTCTGGTAATCATTCCTACGATTGTCTTTGTGCCTTTCTTGCAGACTGGGAAGCCGCTCAGCTTGTGTTTCCGTCATCAGTTGCAAGACATCTTCTCGGGTACCTGGCACTGTCAAGTATGGAACATTTGACCGCATGCATTCGGATACCTTCATCGTTTGACAACTCCAACAATAATAGAATAGTGCTAGATTCTGATTGAGTTCTCCACTGATTGAGTTAATCGGTGTTCCAACCAGAGCAACAGTGAAAACGTCTTGCGCCTTTTATGTCTATCTTTGGTTATTTGCGCAATTGATGCCTGCACATGTTCATGACAGCGTCCCATAGCTTGGAGACCTGTGCGTCCAGGTTCTGGGCGCTACCAAGGGTGCTTCTTTAGACCCATTAGGTAGCCCAATGCATTGCTCAGCCAATGCACACCGAGAGTGATGAGTATGAGCAGCTGGGCATACACTGGGGCTGGCAGCATGAAGAATGATGCTGCAATAAGGCCGATGATGACGAAGCCAAGCTGATCTAGCATCGGTGAAGGATTTCCGCTCTTGATATCAGCCCTTCTCTTGATGAAAGATCCTACGAGGTCACCTGTAAGGGCACCAACCGACATAAGAAACACTGCGGGCAGGTTCATCAACAAGACTGCTTCCATGTCGGGCGTGACTGTCACGAACAACCCAAGGATAGGCTCCAAGTACGGTGCCACAAGGGTCTGAGCCGCTCCAGTTAACGTACCAAACACTACCCCAACAACGAATCCTCTCACCGTCTTGCCGTCTCCAAAAAGCCTGTGCCCATCACGAAGGACTCTTCCCCGATCTATCGGCATTCCGCCTCCGAAAATAACCGGCGTCGAGTTCGCAACCCAAGCTGGCAATCCAAGCCAGACTGCCAGTTCAATCAAGGCGAGAGTCTCATACATTGGGACTACTCCTTTCAGTTGGTTTCTTGGTACCCCCATTTCACTGTTTCTTTTTGGTCTGGTGCGCCCGCGAGACCAGTACCCGTGACGTACAAGACGGCGGTCCGGTGATTCTCATTGGGCCTAACCAAATCCACTAATCTCTCTCCTCTGGCCTGTCCCAGACGCATCCAAAGTACGCAGTCTGCCCAGTAGTCTAAGATGCTCTTAGCCACAGGCTCAAGGGCATCATGGCTGCCTGGGACTCCTCTCACCTGATTTAGTATCAAAATAGCCATGTCTCTTTGTTTCGCAAGTCCCTTCAAGAAACCCACCTGTCGATTGAGTTCACGGTGAGCTGCATAAGTAGCATCCTTGTTTTCAAGCACTGTTCTATAGAGGCGAGTAAGAGTATCAACGACAACAAGTTTCGTTCCATCCCTTACGTAGAGTTCTAGTTCGTCAATGAGTACGCCCTGATCTGCAAAAGCCTTAGGCGCTAGAACTCTGACCATGTCTTCAATCTCGTTGAACGGCCTGCCCGCGATTTGTTCTAGTCTCTCTATTATTGAAGAGCTTTCAGAGTTGACATACATTACCCGTGCTCCGAATTTGCAGGCGGCATTCACAAATTGAAGGCCCAATGTTGTCTTGCCTGATGCGGCCTCGCCATAGACATGCGTGACCAGACCCGTGTGTAGACCGCCGTTCAGGACATGGTCCAAAGGCAAGACACCAGACGGAAGAATCAAATCCGGAGCCATCGCCATCATTAACACATCTGATGAGTCATAAGTCTACCGAGAAGGCCTCTGACATGGGCCAGACTAAAGTTGCAGTTGCAATCCGTAATCCAAAGGCGCTCTATAACACCGTGAAGCTTCTCAAGAGTCTCGAACTTGGATTCAGCATCTGCAATCCCGGTGACTCAGAATGCAATCTCGCAAACGTTGTAATTACAACGGAGGATGAGGCATGGCTCACGGAAGACGACCGCATAGTCAGAGTAGGACTTGATCCAGACCCAGACCTGACAGCGATTGAAATCAAGATGAGACTACTCAGAATAGAGCGGCCTTCGGTTGTCACTATCGGCGTGGATCCTGGAATGCACATCGGACTAGCGATAACGATGGATGGTATTCCGATCCACACTAAGGCACTCTCGTCACCAATTGAGGCTGCAAGGAATACTCTGGTTTGGCTGCTTCATGTTACAACGAAATATCCTGAGTGTGACATGGTACTAAGGATAGGAATAGGATCACCTTTGTACGCCGTGTTGTACCTACGGGGCATTGTTGACAAGACGGCTGGCACCACGATAGAACTAGTGGACGAACATCATACGACGATAGCGGGTGGTGCAGGTTCCGACCAGTCTTCCGCGACAATAATCGCATCTCGGCACGGACGCGCTCCCAAGAGCTCGGATGTCCGTCTCGAACCCAAAGAGGAGTATGTGAAGTCCATAAAGCAGCTGTTTCTTCGTATGACTGAGGGAAAGAGGTCATTGACGAGTGCCAAGGCACGTTTGGTGATTTCTGGGAGCCTCTCGTTGGAGAATCTTCTAGATGATTCGAGTTAGCTTGAGAAGAACGCCTCAATTCTTTCTGCGACCGCGGTGGGATCATCTGCTATTGTTCCTGTCACTTCATCAAGCCAAGAAGGCAAGTACTTCCGAAGATATGGTGATGCAAAACGCTGGTCCAAGAATACAATCGCACCTTTGTCAGACAGGCGTCTCACCGGCCTACCAGCGGCCTGAATCGCTCTTGTCATTGAAGGCAGGACATAAGCATACTCTCTTCCCTTACCCGAGAAGCGCTTGTCGAAATACTGTATCAGCGCCTCAATTCGTGGGCTTGGCCTCGCATAAGGAACGCCCACAACCACGACACTCTCCATGGCCGGACCGGGGAAATCCCCTCCTTCAGAGTTTCGTCCGCCCTGAACGCCCAACAGGACCGCTCCTCCACCCTCTCCTCTTCCCTTGAAATCCTCTATCATGACGTCGTTTTCGTTTGCTTTCGACCCTTGCCTTTCAATGAACAGTTTCTTCTTGAGCCTCTTTTCCAGTCCTGCCTTGATCAAAGAATCTGCGACCGAGTAGCTGACTGCGAATATCCCTGTGTTACCATGTGTCGCGTTAGTGACAGCAACGCAGTGGTCAACCATTCTTTGAAACAGGGTTGCGCTTCTGCCTTCGTACGAGGTGTCCAAGCCTTCCACGATTATGCCAAGCCTGTTGCGTGGCCCAAATGGACTGCGAAATGCGGCTTTCATGTTGTCCTTTTCGAGTCCCAGCATTTCTGAATAAGCATCTAGTGGAGAGAGTGTGCCTGACATCGCAACAGAACAGTGCACCTGCTTTAGTACCGGACCAGTTACATTCGTCGGGTCCAATGCGACAAGGTCAATGGAGATTCTCTTGCTTTGCCCGCTTTCATGTCTTGAAGTCAGTATGAAGCCATAGTCGTCACGTTGGCTGCATCGCACCCATTTCAGAAGAAACTCTGCAACCCTGTAGATTGCTGATTTGGGGAACTTGCCCGCTCTCAGGAGCCCCATTCTGATTTTGGAACCGAAGCTACTCATGTAGGGCAGAGGCTGGATTTCCGGGCTTAGGCCTGATGCACCAACAACTGACTTATAGAGTTCCTTTGGATCTATGCCCGTCTCTTCGTTCTCTCCCATTCCGCTGGATAGTTCTATTAGCTTCTTAGCCAACTCACGACAGAAGTCCCTTGTTGTGTGATCGTTGTATGTTTCGGCTTCTCTCATTGCCTGTCTGATGGTCCCGAGGGGCAGTGAATCACTGGCCGAATCGAGGGCTGTAAATGGAACGTTGTGCGCCTCGTCTTGCACGAGTACAGCCATCGACATTGGAGTTCCAATTTCTGGTGCAAAGGACTCAAGGATGAACGGATCGAACACGTAGAGATACGAAAGAGCGATAATGTCAGCTGCTTTAGCCAATGTCTTGGCCATCTCGTACGGGCATACCCTCCATTGTTTCGCAACGGATATGATTTCCACCGCGTTCATTGCTTTCTTTGGCATGTCCTCAAAAGGGTCGTCTGACATGACCAAGGTCTTGAAATGCTCGTAGTATGAACAGCTATGTGCCGCCTTGAGCTGCCCACACACCTCGCTGACTGGTGCGATGAGGTCCGTGGTTTTCGTGATGAACTCATTCAGGCACATGTGTTGCCTTCCTCTGAAAGAAACACCCGTCACGTCCATGCGTTTGGATATGACATCAAGTTCCTCTATTACCCGGTCGAGCTGCCTGTGTGTCCTAGCACAATAGAGGCTCTTTCCCCTGTTCTCTTTGACCCAAGGCAAGACACCACAGAGCGCCGCACATGTCTTTCCAAAACCATTCGGCGCCTCCAGACATGTGTCTCTTCCTTCCCTGACTGAGTTCTCAATGAGTTGCATCATGTCTTCCTGCCCTTTCCGGATTTCGGAGTAAGGGAAGAAGTCCATGTGGGAGAATCTGCCACTCATTGTCCTTTCCAACGTCAACAGGTTCCTCTCGATACATAACAGTGTTGTTTTCTACCTTCGAACAACAAGACCAGCACATTCCTCAGTCCGCTAGTTACTGATTTATGGCCAATTGCTTACAGTATAAATCGGGATTGTCACATGGCGCTCGACGGTGTCCGCGATTTTGAGTACGAAAGTGAGCATGGCCGGCTCAAGATTAGAGTGATGGGCCTTGAGAACGGCCTACTAGTATTGATATCCGACTCTGAACGTTTTCGCTTGGGCCTATCAGCAGTGGCAATCCCTGCAGGCCAAGGCCGAGTTGAACCGACCTCCACTGGGCTTCTGTCTGTCGGTGATGACGCCATGCAAGTGCGCATTTTGGCAGAGAATGTTGCAAAAAGCACTGGTCAGATGTGTATGATGATAATTGCTGTGAAGGATCTAACTAGGGCTCTCATGATTGACATTACGAAGGCGTTGAGACAGCATCTCTCGAAGTGAGATATGCGACAATTTCCCGAACCCAAGCTCCTAAGCCTTCAACACGGGCAATTTTGGACAGATACTCGTCCCACCCAATACCCATGGCTCTCTCCCATTTTTTGAAAGCATCACGAAGTCTAATCAGCGCTTCCTCATGGTATTCACAAAGGTCCGTGCCGCTTGTGGACTCGCGAGAGCAAATGGGGCAGTCGGTCATGTATCTCCATCCTCGACTGGCTTGATTCTCCCTTTGCCTGCTCTCCTCTCCGC
Organism: Candidatus Thorarchaeota archaeon; assembly: GCA_963726195.1. Classification (GTDB taxonomy): domain Archaea; phylum Asgardarchaeota; class Thorarchaeia; order Thorarchaeales; family Thorarchaeaceae; genus OWC5. Next base: position 168,854 of record CAVSBO010000016.1, on the reverse strand, counting down.
AATAGTCTTGAGTTCCTCTTGTCGACCCGGGCAGTTCGCCCAGTTGATGCACGTTTCCCATCCTCTTCTGCCTGACAGTATTCTGATCATTCTGTAACCACAATGAGGACACACTTTGTCTAGGGAAACGATTTTCCCCTTCTGAGGCAACGGGAAAGTCGTACCACATGTGCCCTTGCGGTAGTTCGAGCATCCGATGAATCTCTTTCCACTCCTTGGTGAATAGACCACAACGAGAGTTCCGTCCTTGCAAACAGGACATGGTCCGATTTCTTGTTCCTCTCTCCAATACCTCTGCAAACCTTTCACTAGGGCCTGACCAATCGTATCTTCTTGAGACCTGATGTTCTCGAGTAGACCGATAAGATTGTTCTTGGCTTCTGAAAGCACGCTCTCCCTGTGAAGTGAGCCCTGTTGTATCTCTTCCATCTTCTCTTCCAACGTGCGAGTCATGTCAGCGGATAGCAGTGTCGGAACGTGCTGTTGAAGGGTCTCATAGGCAGCGTAACCGAGCGATGACAGCTCGAATCTATCTCCCGCGGTGTATCCTCGTGAGCCAATCGAATCAACGATTTCGGACCGGGTGGCCTTCGTACCTAGGTTCTCTTCCTCAAGTAGCCTCAGCAAACTCGATGGGTTAAACCTGGATGGCGGTGACGTATACTTCTCATCGACTCTCGCTGATGCAAGATAGATTTCACCTCCCTTGCTAAGTGACGGCACGGGTCTCTCTTCTGATCGTGCAAAGGGACCATAGAACTCCATCCATCCTGCCTTCAGTACCTTTGCTCCTCTCATGTAGAATGAGTGCTCGCCACATGAAATCTCCACTCTGACGGTCTTCTTGACCGCTGCTTCTCCAAATGATGCAAGGAATCTGTGCACAACGAGGTCGAAGACCTTCTTTTCGCTTGGTGTCAGTTCTTCGCTCGCTCGGGCCCCTGTTGGATGTATTGCAGGGTGAGCAGGGTCGTCTTTCTCACCCTGTGCCGGAGTCAGCTGTGGCTGTTGAAGCAGGCGTCTCACAAGAGGACCGAATCTTGTCAGTTGTTGGAGACCGTTCAGAATGGCTTTGATATCAAGACTTGGCGGAATCTTCTGGCTGCTCGTTCTGGGATAGGAAATCAGAGCTTCAAGGTAAAGCTTCTGTGCTAGGGCAAGAGTCCTGCTTGGCCTGAATCCGAACTGCCTGTACGCCTCAGTCTGCAAATCGCTCAGGTTGAACGGAGCTGGCGCAGGCTGCACGACGGACCTCTGTTTGACTGAATCCACATAGGCTGTCCTTCCCCCGATTTCTTCAGCCAATGCGTATGCCCCGGTCTTCGTGTCAATATGACCACCGCTGTACTCGATTTCCAGCTCGTGGCCGTCATGGGTACCTTGGATGGTGATGTCCCAGAATGGTGTGGGCACGAACAAGTTGATTTCCTTGTCACGTAGGGCCACGAATGCCAGTGTCGGTCCCTGCACCCTACCCGTTGAGACTATTCTGAACCATCCACTAGCCTTCCTAATCGAGAGAGTGAAGGCTCGCGTGAGATTGATTCCATAGAGCCAGTCTACTTGGTGCCGCACGCAACCAGATTCTATCATTGGAAAATCAAGATTCGACCTTACGTTCTGATATGCCTCCACAAGATCCGATTTGGTGAGCGATGAGAACACCATCCTTTGGGCCGTTGCTGTGTTAACCTCGCAGGCGAGCTTCAATACCAAGTAACCAATCAGGCTACCTTCGATATCGTAGTCAGTGGCCACCACGAATCTATCTGCTTGTCCTGCAAGTCGCTTGAAGAGAGCAACAAGAGGCCGAGTCTTCGCACTTTTCTTCTCCACTTCGTACTTCGGAACCCATTCAGTCTCGAGTCTCGGATAGCTCCACCCCCTTTCCGTCTGGCGGAGTTCGTAGAGATGACCAAGAGCATAAGCAACCCATATCGTATCCTCACCTCTGGTGCACTCATAATAAGAAACACTGCCAACCTTGATTTCGTGAGGATTCTCGTTCTCGTCGAGGGCTTCGGCTATTCTCTTGGCTGCATTTGGCTTCTCAGAAATCACAAGAACACGAGACACTCCTAGTCGCCTTTCCTTGTTCGTTCTAGTGCTGATGCACCTACAATATTAAACAGTGCCTCAGAAGATATGCTCGTGTCATAGTACAAGACTGCATTTCACGATATTCTTAAAAGCAGACTGCTGGACTCTGCCTGCGAGGTTCGCCAGTTGCCAGTATGGTGGCCGAAATTCATTGTCAAACCAAGAGTCCGGCTTTCGAGACCCCGGTTCCGTATGCCAGCACGTCCCCCTGACATAATCATCTTTGGAGCTATGTTTCTGGCAGTGCTATTCATTCTTGGTGGCAACATCTACACTCTTGTCAAGACACCTCCTGCAATTGCTGCCAATTCCTTGAGCACACCCATTCTGATTGCACCCAGCATTGATGTTCAGCTTGGACTGGAGGGAATTGTAGCATCGGCTGTCATATTCATCGGTACAGTTGGCGTCGGGCTCTTCTACCTCGCTTCCAAGTATGTATTTCAGCCGGGCTATGCAACCCGTCTGATGATTCTTGGTGCAGTGCTGGGTGGAACTGCGTTCCTAATCATGAGCTACCTCTACAGCCTGAAGTAGATACCAAACATCAGACTGCTGACAGAGATTATCCGTGCCAGATTTGTGAGCATCAGACCATGAAAGCACATGGAACGCTTGTTCTTGTCAACAGACCCGAAATCAGCTGTTCTGCGATTTCCAACTTGATTCGCTTTCTCCTGTCTGCTTCGAAATGCGAGGGTCTGTTTGGCTTCGACCAGCGTCCTACCACGTTTCCAAAGTCCATGCCGACAAGTATCAGGCGTTTGGGAGCATAATGAAGAACTATGTGGCACGCCCTGTCTCCGTCCGTGAATCCTCCCCACAGAAGGGCCCTATCAGTCGGTTCCACTTGGGTGCTGCCAAGTGTCTTCGTGAGTCGGGGCACGAATCGTTCTATTCTATTCATGTTGTCGCCATGTGCATGTATTATCGGCAGAGCTCCATGGTCTATCACGGTTTTCAGGTCATCATTATTCCCATCAAGGTCGGTCACGAGGATATCGCACTCTCTGCCTAGTTCCAAGAATGCAGATGCGGCGCCATCCGCGGCCACATAGACTGCATCTGCTGTTCCTTGTCCTGATATCGCTTCATCCAGCTGTCGTCCCAAAGATGGACCTGCGCCACATACCACCACAGTACGGTTCTGAATCTTGTTCTCGAGCTGCTCGAGAAGGGGGACCGGATTAACGTCCTTGAGCAACGTGGTAAGCAGAGCTGTGGCCTTCCTGTCAGCATCAATACTCAGACCGAGTCTCCTCGCTATAGCAAGATAGGCCGGCTGCCATTCTGACCAATCCATCCACGATCACCCTGAGTCTAAGTTGCGCTTGCTCATAACGTCCTGAATTCCGGAGCCAATGTCAGCGAGCCCGAAGTCTCGCATTGTCGTTATTCTCTTTACCAGTTTGTTGAGGTGAAGAGGAGTCCCTATTACCAATACGTCTGTGCGATCAGTTTTGTGGTCTATCACATCACGATGATAAGCGGCGTCTCCTCCGACTGCAAGCATTTCCTGTTTCAGTATTAGGGCTGCCGGCGTCTGAACATCTCTGACCAAGATGCTGAGCATTGAGGCCTTGCTGGCAAGCTGTCTCGTGATTTCTGCACTGGTACCAACCTGCTGTATCAGCAGCTCTGCCTCTTTTTCATTGCACGGAGCGAGTATCTCTATGCCATTCCCACACCATGAAACAGGCATTCTCAATGCTTCTCCAATCGTAGCAGCCGCACGCGCTTCTCTTACGTCATGTGCGCGTATGATATCGGCACCATTCAGAACGGCGATTGAGGTAGCAGCAATGGTTCCAGTAAGTCGTTGTGCTGGATCCGGCAAACCAAGCAATTCGCCAATGAATGCTTTTCTAGATACGCCGACAAGAAGCGGCCGTCCAAGTAGCGAGAAGATCCTCAGGTTCTTCAAGATAGCACAATCCGTCTCTACGGGCTTACCAAACCCAACTCCTGGATCTATGATTATCTGATCCGAGCCCACCCCCGCGTCTGTTGCATTCTTGATACTGAGAACAAGAGAATCCAAGGCGGCCTCAGGATTTGCGCACGGCTCTCCGCAATTGGCCATTAATACAATGGGGACTGCCCTGTCAGCAACAAGCTTCGCCATGCGGGTGTCTTCACGAAGGCCGGAAGTATCATTGACCAAAGAGGCGCCCATATCTAGAGCCGCTTCTGCAACTGAGGCCGACCTTGTATCAATCGATATCGGTAGTCTTGTGCGCTCAACAACTAATCCTAGCAGGTCCCTGATTCTTCTCAGTTCTTCCGTCTCGCTCACATCTGTTGTACCATAGACGTTCTTGGGCGCTGTCGAGGCCGCTCCCACATCGATGAAATCCGCTCCATCCTTCTCCATGCCTTCCACCGCCTCATGAATCTCATCGGGGTCGCTCACAACCGAACCACGGTAGAACGACTCTGGCGAAAGGTTGAGCACTCCCATGACCCTAGTCCGCCGTCCCGCACCAATTTCAATTCCGCATATGCTGGTACTATAGCGGCCGATGATTCTTCGCCTCGTTTGACGGAGGTATATGGAAGAACATAAAACCTAGAGGGTTTGACACCCCCAGCAGGAAATGCGGTGATATCATTGAGCGAGAAGCTTAGAAAGAACTCACCTTTATGAGTGGCACAAATCCCATGGCGATGTTGTTCCTTTTGCAGGATGGGAGATGCCGGTGCGGTTCACTGATATCCGTGAAGAGCACATGGCGGTCAGGGAAGCAGTCGGCGTATTTGATACAACACATATGTCACGATTTTTCATCAGTGGCCCACAGGTTGCTGATTTCCTGCAGACTCTGACGACGAATAACGTTGCTAAGCTTGGGCTCAATGAGGGTCACTATGCTACGTGTCTCAATGAGAATGGCGGGATCCATGACGACCTAATGATTTACAGGATTGGCGAACAGAGATTCATATGGATAACCAATGCGTCCAATGGCCCGAAGATCAAGTCTCATCTGATGGCAAATGCCAAGCGCTTCAAAGTTGTCGTCGAGGACCGGTCCAAGGACGTGGTCATGATTGCAGTGCAAGGGCCAAAGGCGCTAGATTTGCTTTCAAAGATGGCACGGACAGACATGAGGGGGCTGCCACGGTTCAGCTGCAATTCCGTAAAGATTGCTGGACGGGATTGCTACCTATGCAGAACCGGATACACAGGCGAAGAGGGAGGCGAGATACTGCTGCTAGATACCCCCTTCAATGAAGCGGGAAAGAAGAAGGCCATTGCTTTCTGGGAGGAGATACTTACGCAGGGCAAGGACTTCGGGGTCAAGCCGTGTGGACTTGGTGCGAGAGACTCAACGCGTCTTGAAGCTGGATTAGTGCTCTACGGTCACGAGCTCGACGAGAACACAACCCCACTCGAGGCTCGTATTTCTTATGCAGTCAAATTCAAGGTAGACCCTCACTACATTGGGTATGATGCTCTTGCAAAGCAGAAGGAGACTGGTGTCACAAAGACGCGCATTGGACTGATAATGATAGACAAGGGAATTCCTCGTGAACAATACCCAGTTTTGGTCAACGGTGAGAAGATAGGAACAGTCACAAGTGGCGGCATGTCTCCCGTGCTAGATTGTGGCATTGCGATGGCATATGTCAGGCCAGACAGCGCAAAAGAAGGCGATGCAGTAGATATTGACATCAAGGGCAGAGTACGAAAAGCACGAGTGACCGGCTGGCCTTTCTACGACTCTCAGGTGTATGGTGAAAATCGGGCTCGATAGAATGCAAAGTGATTTAAAGCGGTCTCATTTGCAGTCAAGAACGAAGGCGAGTTTGGATGTCCAAGGGTGCAAAAGGCACGAAAGTTGTCGATGGGCTGTATTATACCAAGGAACACGAATGGGCAAAGGTGCAAGGTGACTTGGTTATCGTTGGGATAACCGATTACGCACAAAACGCTCTTCATGAAATCACTTTCGTCGAGATTAAGGAACCTGGTACTGCTGTGACTGCAGGCGAGGAATGCGGTCTTGTTGAGTCCATGAAAGCATCCTCCGATGTATTCTCGCCAGTGAGTGGACAAATCACAGAGGTAAACACGGCCCTGGATGATGCCCCCGAAATCGTGAATGCGGATCCTTATGGCAAGGGCTGGATGTGCAAAATCAAGTCCTCGACACTGAAGCAGGATTTGAAGAAGCTGATGGACAGCAAAGCCTATTCTGCTTTCACTGTTTCAAAATAGAACAAGCAGTACTCGTATTCCGACAACAGAATCTCGCGGGATAATCCTCTGGGGAAGACATAGACCGTTTCGTTGCTTTGAACTAACTCTCATTGAGCACACATGTGTACGATGGCTCCACCAACAGCAACCTTTTTAGCGCATCCAAGTTTGCGTCGGTCGAATGCAGCTTCGAACGGAGAGCACCGTATGCCGAGTCTGAGAAGCTTCAAGAAGTCAATCGGAAGATTGTTCCGACAGGTGTTCCACAAACCGAAGGCTAAGATATCTAGAGGCTCCATTCTGTTAGTTGTTACGCTTGCAATCCTGTTCTTTGCGGCATGGGCGGTCCGTCTGGCTCCTACGTTAGCCACGCAGCCGATACTCCACGAATTCGACTGTTGGTACCAGCTCAAAGTGACACAGTATGTCACCCAAAATGGTTATGCATCATTCTTCACTTGGTATGACTATACTAGTTGGGTGCCATTCGGTCGCAGTATTCCTGCTTCGACTTACATTGGTATTCCATTCACGGCAGCGACGCTCTACTTCCTTGTGAATGGTCTCGGCATCAGCGTGAGTGTGTTGTCCGTCACCATAGCTATGGGTACGTTCATGGGTGCATGTACAACGATAATTGCCTATTTCTTGGGCAAGGAACTGTCGAACAAAGCAGTAGGTCTACTAAGTGCGCTATTCATGGCATTCATGCCGGCTTACCTAGAGAGAACCACTGCCGGGTTCTTTGATAACGAGGCTGTCGGAATCTTTGCGATTGTTATTACGCTTCTGTTCTTTGTCCGGGCGCTGAAGAGAGGATCTCTGCCATCAGCAGTAGCTGCAGGTCTTTGCTTAGGCTATCTTCAGGTTTCATGGGGTGCCTCTGATTTCCTAACTGATTTATTTGCTCTTTTTGGAATGCTCATGCTACTTACCGGTCGATACAGTAAACGCTTGCTCACCAGCTATCTGGTCACTCTCAGCATTGGACTTTTCATAGGCGGCATGCTGCCAAGAAGCAGTTTTGCAAATGCCGGTACTCTGTCGTCTATTACATTCCTCGCTCCTGCTGGCATGGGCGTGCTGCTTGCATGCTATGAGATTTGGTTGCGGATAACCAAGTACCGCAAAGCCACGGCAGGCGCTCTTGCTCCCCACACAAAACCACTGCTGCTAGGCTTGATAGCCCCCACTATCGGAGCGACTGCGTATTTCATTTATGCAACAGGTCAGAACCTAGCGATAGAAACGCTGGGGTCCAATCCGATAACATTCGTTGGGGGAAAGTTCCTCAGCTGTTATCAATCCGTTCTTCCGGTTACAGGAGCGGATTTTCAATTCGGTCGCTGAACATCTCCCTACTCCTTGGGCAAGCTTCTATCAGACATTATCCGTCCTGATATTCCTATTCCCACTAGGTATGTACTTTCTGTTCAAGAGAGGCCGTGATGAAGACTGGCTCATCGTCCTGTTCGGACTGACCGCTGTATACTTCACAGGCAGTATGATTCGTCTCAGCTCTCATTCTGGCGCCAGCGGCAGCTTTGCTGGCGGCAGTCGCAACAGACTCCATCCTTGCACCATTTGCCAAGGTAGTTGCCCAGAGATCGGTATTCGAGCGTCGGCGTTTCAGGATTAGCACATCCTTGACGTCAGAACATGCCCTGGCAGCATTCACATTCTTAGGCCTCCTGCTGTCAGTCAATGTCTACTTGGGCGTCCAGTACGGTGTGAGTATGACTGGTCCCGAGTTTGCGCCTGTCAGTATCTACAACAATAACCAGATAAGAGACTGGCAGACTGCGATGACGCACTTGCGCAGCGTTATGCCGGCGGGAGCTACGGTTGCAGCTTGGTGGGATTACGGATACTGGATTAACGGAGCAGGCGGCGCCAAGACAATCGATGACAACGCAACCATTAATGGCACACAGATAGCTCTGATGGGCTACGCCCTGATGGCTCTCAATCTCACAGAATCTCTTAGAATTTTCAAGATGTGGAATGCAACGCAGGTCCTCGTGTACTGGGGGCACGAATATGCTGGATTCGGTGGAGATGAAGGCAAGTGGCCGTGGATGGTTCGCATTGCAGAGGACTACCTTGGGAGCAAGGTGATAACCGATGCCACATACCTAGGTGACGATCCATCTACCCTGAACGTTCACGAGACTGATTATACGCTCGACCCGTTCTACTCATCCACATTGTTCAAGCTGCTGTCCTACGGAGAGCCGGCGACTGCCGATGAAGGCTCCGCAATGGGTCTGAGCTCGACCCGACTATCCGTCGACGAGATTTCGGGTGGATACATGTCGGACACTCGCTGGGTGGGCCACATGCCGGTGGATTTGCACGGTGCTTTCAAGAACCCCTACGTCAGCTCTGACTATGGTCTTGTGAAGATTTACGATATCGACTACACTATGTACAATCAGTATGTCAACAAGACACAGGCTACTTGGGCACCAAAGTTTGGCAACTTGACATCCATCGCGATGGACGGCAGCCTATCTTCAATCGAGAAGTCGCTTGCGAGCTTTGACGCAGTGCTAGGAGGCGGATTTGATGCCAAAGTCCACATCCAAGGAAATACCACTCACATATACTTTGGCTTGAACCTGCCCGGCTATGACTTGGGCAAGGATGCTATAGGGATTCAAATCGCCCCACTGGGTGCGCCAGAAAAGTCCAATCTCCGTCTCGTCAACTATGAGGGCCATCAGTTCTATGATGGTCACATTGACTACAATGGCAACTGGGTTTACAATACGGCAGGCGCCAATGTCACTCAGTTTGCATCCGGCGCTAATGCAACGGAATTCCTTCTGCCATTTGGGTCCACCGACTCCCAAGAGGTCAATCTTCGACCCGGAATGAATTATCAAATCCGGGTGCTATTCTGGGACCGAGTCACTTCGGGTGAGCCAACGCTGGCGTCTGAGTGGCATACTTTCTGGGTACCAACCCAATTGTACTAGTGGGATTGGCCTGCCGCCCTTTCATGTGTTACCCAGCTCATTGAATTACAGGCCAACAGGTAGTGCCCTAGAGCTCCTTTTCGCCTTGCGACGGTATTCGCCATATTTGTCTTGGATCGAAAATCTGGCTGGTTGAGGGTCGCGGAGATGCCCCCCGCATATTGGGCATGCATCTTCGTGAAGGGTATATCTGCCACATTTGACACACTTGAAAAGATGGGTCATGACCCGGTGCCACCTACTTGCGCGAGAAACTCACAGTCCCGCCGCTGCCCTCGATACCCTTGGTGGCCAAGTCCACGATGCTCTGGAGTATCTCTTCTGCCTCTTTGTAGTTCTGGCTGACAATATGCAACTTGTATCGCGGTGCCCCCAAGGCGTAGATATCTATGGAGGATTTCTCGTATACGCTCCTTTGGTCAAGTGCAGCTGTCAAGGCCTGCTTGATTACGTTAATCCCCGCAGGACCTGGAACAACTATGGAAAGCTCGCCGTCTATGTCAACTGAAGGAATCTCAATGCGTGTCTTTGCGAGATCGGCAATCTGCCCCAGCAATTCCTTCGGAGCATTAACGTCCTTGAAGGCTTCGACCCCTGTATCTGCAGCGCGTTCAAGTCCCCTGTAGATTTCCCCGAAGGTATCCTCAAGCGGCCATCCAAGACTGTCATAAATCTGTTCGAGAGTCATGTTGTTCCCCTTTGCGACTACTTCGAGGAGCTTCTCCGCCTTCTGCGCTCTCTTCCACTCATTGTTTTTCGCTCTCTTTGCCTCAGCAGAGACCCTCCTGAGCGAGCAGTCTATGTGCTTCTTCTGAGTGTCTACCTGTAGCACCTTGACGACCGTTCTCATGTTTTCGTGTATGTGATTACGGATATTCCTTACCCAAGTGCTGCTTATTTCCGAGATATGGATGAAGCCCTCTTTGTCACCATATTCTGGTAATGTCACATACGCACCATACGGGGCGACCTTGGTCGCGAGAGCTACTGCATACTCATCGGCCTGTGGCCACTCAGCGCGTTTCTTGACCATCGGTTCACGAGCCCCCCAGACTGGCACGAGACTATAGACATTCCCTATTGAAGGGTCTCGACTTCTCTGGCATTGGTTTCCAGTCTTGCCTTTCCTCCACTGGGCTTAGCCAAGACTTTTCCACACTTGAGGCATTTTACTTCGGTCGTGGCATATCCGAAGATGATCTGTTCATTCTCACAGTCCAAACACTTGACTTTCAGAAATCGCGAACGGGGCTGTTGAACGACATCACCTTTAGTCAATAATACCACCGCTATCGTTAGTAACATTCGTGTGCTCTAGTCGGCAAAGGGTGCCCTACCTAGGCACTCATTACGGCCGGGTGGGAGTTTCATTATAACTCTATCGACATAACGTCAATACTACTAATCGAAGATAGGGTCCTTTGTTGCTGAAAGAAATGATGGCAAGGGATTTGAATCACTCACGAGCCGACTCGGTGACTCTCCTGTGACTAAGTTCTGACTACTTCAAGCCTCTTCAGTCTCATGCCCTTCGTCTGGATTATATATCCGCAGTCCTTGCACTTGTACTTGAGTGCGGTCTTCTTTGTGGTCTTGGCGAAACGATGCTGTATCGGCTTTGGAAAAGAACCGTAGCCTTTGGTATGTCTGTCCATTCTCCGCTTTCCCTGTGCCCTGTTTCGATCCTGACCCTTCTTGTATGTGGATATGGTATGCTCAGTGTACTTGTGGCATCTTGGACAGTACTTGTTCATCGACCCTTTAATGTTCATGTCAGGATCACCAGCATTGAGCCGTCACCACCCGCAGTGAGCTGTTTATAACCCTTGGGGCGCGGCATCGCAAAGCTAACCGAGTGAAAACTACAGGATATGGGCTGCGACTGTGAGGATCACCAGGACCGCTGCAAATATCACGACGACAGTTGGACCTATCTTGACGCCCGGTGTCTCATCCTCAAAGAACCTGATGAGCCCTGCGCCTCCTGAGGGCATTGGTCCTTCACCTCTTTTGCCCTTCTTTTTCTTAGCAGTCTTTGGCATTGTCTTGTCTCCTAGGCCTGAGGCTATCTTGGTCCTGAGCTTTTAATTCTTTTGACCCATCAACCAAATTGCTGACTGGATGTCCATAAGGGCGGAATAGTCTAGGGCGTGTCAGCGCATTCGCAAGGCGCTTTCTTACATCGGGAGCATACACCGTTGTACTTCTTGGTTAAGGCCGAAGACAGGTCCACACTCAGCAGGTTTGCCAATGAGCATATCCATGCAAAGACATCCGCCATCTCGTCTGCGACGGCCGCGCGGCTCTTCTTTTTCAGCACAGCATCACTGAGTTCTCCGAGTTCCTCAAAGGTCCTAATCAGAGTCCTGTCGACTCCTCTTGCAGCGTCTCTTTCATAGTAAATGCGGCGCATGAGTTCTTGTGCTTCTATTATCTCCATTCGGATCCCCTGCATAGAGACCAATGCTTCTTTCGAATGCTACTTGAATCTCAAGTGGGCATACGCAGGTGTCTGTGTATCGAAGGCGTACTGCACCCTCTGGTAGTTCTTCCTGAACGTTTCGACTTCAGCGGCTATCTTCTTGACATCCTCGCCTTTCATTACCACGCGGTGAATGAGCTCGGCTATTGCATCCATCTCAGACTCTTTCATACCAAGTCTGGTCATCTCGCTGGTGCCGAGGCGAATGCCACCGGGTTTCTTGTAGTCGCGCCCCATCTTCTTGTCCCATGGAAGCAAGTTCCGATTGATGATTATGTTAGCCTTCTCGAGCTCTTCTTCTACAGTTCGACCATTCTTCATCGGTGTTTCTGACACATCGATGAGAATCGTGTGGGACTGGGTGAAACCCTTGTCAGCCGCCACTACCTTCCAGCCACGATCGTAGAGCGCTTGAGCAAGTGCCTTAGAGTTCTTGATAATCTGGTCCGCGTACTTCTCTCCGAACTCTGTCATCTCAGCCAGAGCAATAGCCAGACCCGCCACATTATGCAGATGGTGGTTACTCAGCATCGCTGGAAATGCAGCTTGTTTGACACGGTCTGCAAACTCGGGCTTTGCCAGCACCATGCCATGCTGCGGCCCAGGCATGGTTTTGTGTGTGGAAGCAGTAACGATATCGGCGCCCTCCCTTAATGGGTCTTGGAAACGCCCGGCAGCAATTAGCCCTGAAACGTGAGCAGAGTCGTATCCTATGTGCATCCCGAACTCGTCTGCAACATCACGAAACTCCTTGACGGGATGAGGGAAGAGAAAGACGCTTCCGCCAAAGAGCAGGAACTCAGTGTGCTTCCCTTCAGCCTCTAGGCTCCGGATGTCCTTTATGCTCTCATCAACATCGATGTTGAATTCCTCTTCGTTGAATGCATAGTTGCGAACCTTGTGGCCTCTGACCGCTCCGGCCGTGCCGCCGAGGTCTTCTCTTGCGTGTGAGATGTGTCCTCCATGAGCGATTGACAGAGCCATCATCCTGGCACCAGGCGGCATCATTGCAGTGTACATCATGAGGTTTGCAACCACCCCTGAGACCGGACGCACATCAGCAAACTCAGCTCTGAACAGCTTCTTCGCTAGGTCAATACAAATCAATTCGACCTGATCGATGTACGTACATCCTGCATAGACTCGCTCTCCCGGCCATCCTTCTGCATAGCGATCCCGAAAGTCACAGACTATCGCAGACCTTACAGCGGGTGATGAAACGTTTTCCGATGCAATCAGGTTAATGGTCTTGGTCATCCACTTGTCATGCTGTTCTATCAGACTGAACACCTTGTCGTATAGCTTCTTGTGTTCGCTCATTTCGTGCACATCCTTCTGGGATTAGGCGGCGCTAAGCCGCAGGGGGTCACTTCGTTATATTAGTTGCGTCATCACTAGGCAACGCAACACCGTAACCTCTTTAAAGTCAACCGTGGCATCCGACGTTCTGTGGGCCAGTGGTAGCTGCTGATAACCTGCACAAAGACGAACATCTGCACTCATACGACTGTTTCAGGTCTTGCCTCTGTATTGTGGGAGTGCTGCAGGCCTTAGAGGCTGTCGGAGGTCCCACCCGGCCAATGGTTGTGATTCACTTCTTTGTGAACTTGACTATCTTGTCAAGGGTGTCAGCGTGCACCGAATGATGGACATGATAGCCCAACTGTCTGGCAGTTTCCGAGATGTCCTCATCAGACGCTTTCAGTGCCGCTTCCACTTCATATACGAAAATCCACTTGTCAGCATGCTTGTTGAGATAATTCTTCACCTGTGCTTCCAACATCTTCTTCCCCCTACCTACGGAGGCTTTTTCACTGGGTATTGGAGTCGGGTCTGGGAATATGAATCGGTCATCCTTCGACAAAGTTCTGTTCCTCCAGTTCTTCCAAGTTATCCTAACTCACTTAAATGATTCGCACCCGCCGCGTGTCAGTACGCTCTATCTGCTCGCCTCGAAAGACTCTGTCGTAATCAAAACAAGCATCGGCTAGAATCTCCATGACACCTGTACCGTTAGGCTAAGCGGACCCCATGGTTGCCCGCTGCTTCGTATCATGACAGGTTTCTCCGTACCTGATTCTGTAGCGCGGCGAGACCATTATAGACACAACGTAATCGTAGTTCTCGGCCCTTTCAGGGAAAAGGATGTATGCCGCGGCGAAGCGATTCCTGTCCCACAACTCAACAGGAGCATACCGAGAAGTGTGGCTCGACCGCAACGGTATACTGGTCTTGAGAGTCGTTCTTCCACTGTTTCATATACTCGATACCGCTCCTACGGCATTGTATGTGCAATGCATATCCGGATCATTGATATGACCGTCTCCGCGGCATGATGACCACCAACTGACGGGCTTTACAGAGTGGATCGTGGTGATGCTCTCCGCAGTTCGTCCAGAAGCCGTTCCGAACCTTCGGGGTCTATCTTTCCCGAGAATTCCAGAGGATTTTCGCCTCTTTTACCAAGAGGTTCAGGATGTCGTCCTTGTATACAAGTGCAATCCCTTTGGCTGCAGTGTGCGCTTCGCAGATAGTTCTCGGGGCCAAGAATACTCTTGGTGATTCCTGCTGGAAGAAGAGAGCGTCCGGATATCGGTCAAGCGCGCCCGGATGTTGGAGCAGACTTAGCAGTCTTCTCACATAGTCAAGTTCGCGCAGCGCGTGTCCCTTGCCTTCAAGCATCATCTCAAGCTCTGGGTAGGGAATCAGTATCTCAAGTCGGGGAATCGATAGTACTGAGGAGTAACCGGGGCTGTCCAGATTGGTCAGACTCGTATAGAAGGACAGAACAGCTGCTCGGGCGCAGAGTGTCGCAATTAGGTCAATGCCAGTAGTGTCATCGGGCAGTCCATCCAGCATTTGTCGATAACTCGAAAGCCGATTCTCCCATTCTTTCCTGTTTGTTGAAGGCGGGAAGTAGCGGATGTAGTCCTCCTCCAGCGACGGGAATCTTCGAAGTAGCCTGAACGTGGTTAGGAACTCACCCTGACCAAGCGTGTCCTTCAATGCCAGAAAGAGTTCAGCAATCACTTGGTCGTCACCCTCCGGGTAAGTGAGCAGCTGCTCAAGGGTCATTTCAGGGTCGATAGATTTCGAACCCTCTTGGGCAGACCCAAATCCCATATACCAAGCCACAAGTGCGGCAATGATATCTACACCTGGCCGCTTCACGTACCCGCAGTACAAGACTCTTCCCTCATCCGCGCCAACAACATTGACTATGTTTTTGAAAGTCTTTAGTGCGTACCGCACAATCTCTCCGTGGAGGCCGCCGTGAACGGCATCTGCCATCCGATGCTCAAGTGGAAGTATTCTGCCGTCTCTGAAGTGCACGGTGCACGCAGGGTCTTTTTCGAACATGAGCTCAAAGTCCTTCTTGTATTGCCTTAGGTCCATTGCAGCTTCTCTCACCTTGGATTCCATGTCCCACGGGAATGTTATTGTGCCCGGTGGCGGGATGAGCAGTCCTTCCTCGATTGCCTGTCGCCTCTCATACTGGGCCAACATCTTCGGGTCGGGGTATCTTTCGATATCCTGAACTCGTCTGTACATGTCATACCTCACACCGACCGCTGTCAGAATTTGGGCATCAGCCCCTCTTGTGCTCCAAGGCAGTACCTCGCTGAGACCAATTGGTTGAACGGATACGTCCGTCCCGCCCATATGCACCGGGAACTCGGGCTTCTCGGTCTTGAGAGTCTCGATGACAGACTGACCGTGAATCGAGTAGCCCAAGTACTTGCGTGTCACCTCTTCGTCAAGTTTGGCTTGGCTTTCTTGATTCCTGTCTTTAGCGAGCAAGAAAGGCCCATCAGCCAACCTCACAACACCGGAGTCTGTCAATCACTATTCTACGAGGCACTCCTAGAAGCCGATCGAATATCCGAGTTGATACGTCCTCCATGAGGGCAAGCATTTCCTGATGGCGTTGTGCATCCTTCTTCTTTCCTTGGTTGATGCACTTGCGCATCGATTCCAGCTCTTCTTCGTAGCGTTCCTTCAGCCATCGTGCAAAGCGTAGAAAGAGACTCTGCAGGATTCTCTTGCCGTAGTCGCCGAGCCGTCTCAGCGAAAAGTCTCCTCCTTTCTTCAGGGTGCACGTTCGCATAGCGGCCGAGTGACTGCTCTAGTATCTGACGATATAGAGTAGGTTGTTCGTCACGAATTGCTTCGGGTTCGATATCTGCCCTGGCAAGTGAGGAGCGGACGGCTCTCTCGGATATGGCGCGATACAGCAGCTTCGGACGTCCTCCCACACCTGTCTTCTCAGGGAGTGCAATTCCCTTGGATTCGTCAGCCAGTTCCTTCAGAATCTGTCTCAGAGGCGAGATGCCGAGCCCTTCCTCATCTAGCAGCTCGAGTATCTCACCGAGCGCTAGTGCCCTGTCCTCACTCCCTAGGAGTTCTAGAACGCGTTCTCTGAGTTCCGTCACTGCTCGTCAACCTCCCGGTCTCTTTGGGCGCTTTTCGACCAACATCCGTCATCATAGGTGTTTCTCCTCCGTGGGTTGTCAATCTCTTTCTTACTTGAATCACCAATGAGTGCTTCACCGTTTCCCTGCTTCCGACCAAGAGGCACGTTCCAACCTTGAATCTCGGAAGTGCCTGTATCAGTTCGGGCGGCGCATCGCCTAGCAGGCCTGCTATGGACGGCAGCTCTGATGGTTCTATTGCAAATATGAAGCGGGTATTGGTAATCTTGGCTATGCGTCTGTCAATATCGACCGGGCTCTGGGTTGCGACTATGATTCCCATGCCGTGGTGTCTTCCGAATCTTATTCGCTCGGCAAGCACCTGAGATGATGTTGATGTCTGTCCAGCGGGCAGGAACAGGTGTGCTTCATCCATGGACATGACCAGCGGTCCTATGATTCCCTTCTTACGCAGACCCATGAGCTCTCTGGCCACTGCGCCAACAACAGCCTGCAGCTCAGAGTGGCCGAGTTCGCGGGCAGTCAAGGTTGATGAAGGCCCCACTCGGGGCTAGAGCCTTCTGCCAATCAAATCCCGACCCAATAAATGAGACGGACTTGAGAGACTCGATTCTCGCAGTTACTATCGCAATGGTCGGCCCTTTTGCTCCATATTCCGAGCCCACTTCCTGGGCTTCGGCCACCAAATCGTCGACATCAAAGGGCTTCCCAGTCTTCTTCAGATTGATGAAGGCTTTCTGAACGATTTCTTCGTGCAGCTGATGCTGTATGGGAATCATCTCAAGAAGCTCAGGTTCTGCTAGAGACGAGAGGCGCACCTTCATTTGAACACCCGGAACATAGTTCTGGCCTCCTCAGCTCCTCGGTAGCCTTGCATGACTCTCCGTGCACGTCAACGTTCACATGTCTGATTCCAAGGGCAGCTCAGCTGCTCCGCGATTACACCGAGCAAGTATGATTTCCCTGTGCCTGTTGAGCCGACCACGAGGATGTGCCGGGGCAATGCACTGTTCGCATCTATTATGACACTGGTGCTTGTGCTCCCGGCCACGGTGCCGACGTTCAAGCCTGCACCTGCAGCGTCGTCCAAAAATCCCATGGTTCTCTTGAACACGTCCGGTTCCATCCGAAAAACCTCTGTCCCTGCAGGAACTATGATGCTGGGATCATCTGAAACGGATTTGCCGTCCTGTTCAACACGCAAGACCTCGAGGGCCTGCGTGCGGGCTAGTACGAACTTTTCCAGCAAATCCTCTCGGCCCCTTGAGGAGTCGATGCTGAAAACCTCGCGAACCTGTGGACTCAGCGGGTTCTCATACCTGTTGTATTCCCAAGCGGTTGCCACGCGGAGTATCACATACTGCTTCTCCGTTTCGCTGTTGGTCAAATCACAATAAAGTAACTGACCGGGGATAACACTGTTCGCAGAATCCAAACGGATGTCAATTTGCGTAAAGGAAGGGCTTCCTTCTGTCGCCACGACTCTGCCGATTTTGCTCTTTTCGCTTGCCAAATAAACCACGGCAGAACGATAGGTTCTTTTGTATATTAGATTGGCGAAAAACCGCTAGCATGCTAGACGGCTAGCAGCCTAGACTGACTAATCGCTTCCCTACGTCCATAACGGATAATTGCAATGAGCGCATATGTGCATGTCGGCCAGCATAATGCAGGAGAAGTTAAAGAAGGCGAAGAAGAGGAAAGTCACTCTCCACATAGACGAAGATGTCTGGGACAAGTTTCTCAAGCATCTGATCTGGAGGTACTCTCATCAGCGTGAGGCCAGCAAAACGGTCCAAACTCTCATTGAACGTTTCCTTCAAGAGAGCCAGCAAGAGGATAAGTCTGCTTCCACTAGCAGTCGATGAAAGAGACATCTCTGGACTTTCGCGTGTGACAAGACCTTGAAACACAACACCGCAGACACACAGACAAGGCCTACCCGGATACTTGATTTGTTCTGTGGCGCTGGAGGAACGGCCCTTCGCGCACTCAGGCATTACACCGATTGAGAATACCATCGAGCTAAGTCGGTATCGATATTGACTACGACTCTTGTCATAATTTCTCTCAGAACTTGGCTAGCCAAGCGATCATCGGGGACCTCATTCATGGCCCTATTGCCTTCAAGCCGGCTTCTTCGATGTACTAGTCAGATGTCCCCCATGTCAAGGCTTTAGTAGAATGCGCAGACACTAGGTTCCCGACCCTAGAAACCAGTTGGTGCTCATATTCATCAAACTTGTGGAGGCTCTGCAGCCAAACGCTGTAATGTTCGCAAATGTGGCTCGTGTCATCGATACTTGGTATGGCAAGAGCTACGTACCCATCTCCGGCATATGGGTACAAGTTCGATGACGGTATTATCGATGCTGCCGACTATGAGTTCCTCAAAGAAGAATGCGCTACATTCTCATCGCATCGAAAAAGCAAATCCCAAGTTGCCAGCAGCAACATATGCAGCACCCAAAATGGCATTGTCTCTCAACTTAGCCATGGCGTACAGTGCGTGATGCAATCAGCCATCTGCCAATGCTGCGCCCGAGCCACTCATCCAGAGATTACACACAACACAATGCCAATCGGCATAGTCTGACTAGTCATTCAACGATTGAAGGCGATTCCAAAGAACGAGACAGCGGTTCGACTGCCAGCCAATCTTACAACTCAACTGCCACCTTGCGCATGAAGGTCACGACGATGTGTATGGCAGAATCGCATGGAATACCGTTTCTCCCACAATAACTACCGGGTGCATACAGCCTTCCAAGGGTCGATTTATCCATCCTTCACAAGCCCGAGGCATATCAATACAGAGGCTGCGCGCTTAAAACGTTTCCGGATTCTTTTCTGTTCGCTGGCACGAAGGAATCATGTTCAAGGCAGTAGGAACGCATTTCCACCTCGTTTGGCCCGAGTAGTTGCGTTCGCCCTACTTAGAGCCTATGCAAGTCATACTAACCATCACTGACGTTTAGAGTCAGGATGAGGGACCTATCTTCTGTTTCTCGTCCGAGCATAGTGACAAGAGAATGTCACGAGGCACTTGGCACATTCTGGGTTTCTTGGTCTGCATACGATTCGTGTGAAAGCCAATAACGCCTCGGCCGTAGGAACCTTGTTCGCCGGGGACAACAGTGGAACCAACGACCTTGATCTCACTGGAACCCTTTGTTCTGTGCCCTGCCGTGAGGCCAGTGAACCGGAGACAGAAAGCGGAAGACATTGCTGTCTGCTGGTACATCATCCGTGCCAAAGGCAAGAGCCCTTATTACCGCGGCCGTATACAGCCTTATTCCGGGCACATCCAGCCTCAGTCATAGCAGAAGGTATGCGCCCCCCGTGCCTTCCGCAGATGTGATTTCCCGCCTTGATTATCAGACCTGCTCGCTTCACGAGGCCAAAAGGTTTTCGCACCTCTGCGAATCGCTTTCATTTGCGTTGGCCAAGGTCCCAATGTTCAGGTACAGTTGAACACAGTCTCAAATCGAGATGCGACGATGTCAGCACGTGTACGCACGAGCAGACACTCTGCGAGAAATACTCTGTATGGGGTACGTTTTACGCGCCAAGGAGCAAGTTGTCGTTTCCAATGCAGAAACCTGAGATTATCTGCGCTGCTTCAGATAGCATCCGTTCGGTGTTCCTGTGGGTTGTTGACAAAGGTCTCATCCTGTCCAATGACAACGGTGTTCCTGTTTAATCGCCATTCCTTACTTTCAGCAACTGTCGTCTCTCTAGAGACAACTAAACTCTTTGTTCTTGATTGTTCCCTTAATCGCCACTGTCCGCACTTACCCCGACTGGATAAGTAAGCCCGTTCTACTGAATTGGCAAGAGAGATGATTATGTGGTTGGACTACCTTAACCGCAACACGGCCTCTCCTGTGGCGTTATTTAGGGATGAGCGCCACCTACTCTTGAGAGTCAGGAGCGATGTGTCAAGAAGAATCGCAACCGTGGGTGCTAGGATCGAAAAGATACCTCGTGGGTATATCGTCCTAACAGAGTCTCCACGCCACGAGCAAGCGGACGGACATGGTTCTGCAGGCAGGAGAGCTAAGTTTGAGCGTTTCCTCGGTGCCTTGATGTTTGCCAATCTGTCTGTACACTTCAGATTTGAGGCAAACGCTGGTAACATCCGCCTGCTCTATGGAGGGATGCGCAGCCAACCAAGTGTGAGCGCCATAGAGTCGGCGTTCTTGGCACAGTTCCCTGATTTCCAGATAGCACACGTCTTTGACTCTCTGCCCCCTCTTGAGTTACCATGCGAAATTGTTGTCGTGAAAGGAGTGCCTAAGCCAGCAGATCAGCCGTTGAACGGACTTGCTCACATCATGGCTCAATATCCCGGTACGGCATTGTATCAGGTCTCGGCACGGCCGAGAAGGCCTGAGTACCTTGTTCGCTATTTGTCGAAAAAGCGATACAAGTCGGCCTTGGAAAGGTCGCAACGTCAGCGTGGCAGCTCAGGATTGCTCCGGTCGCAAGAGAGTGGGTCCAAGGTTGATGTAGACTCCATGAGGCTTTCATCAGCGCACGAGGCAACATATCAGAGGATGCAGTCTGGAAGAGTTCTCGCTTGTCAGGTAGCGCTTGCCTTCTGGGGTTCGGAGAATGCCGGGACGGCTCTGGACCGTGCAGTCGGCGTACTACTCTCCACCATATCCTCTGCTGACAGTAAACAACAGATGAGAGTCAATCGCTTCAAAGGAACGAAGGCTCTTGAGATTCTGCGCAGATTGCTCGTGGGCAAGGGGCAACTTCCTGCGACGCTCCTCACACCTGCCGAAGCAGTCAGTCTGTTCGAGATTCCTAGTATTGAGCTCGGCCTTGCGTCTTCAAGCCCGGCATCCTTCACAACTGCCGGCAGTCAGTCGGTCGGGAGAGGTTCGCAGGACGTAGCCTTTCAGCCCGGCAAGGTTGTCTTGGGCCAGCCTTACCGCCTAGACTCTCCAGACCCTCGTTATCTCAAGACAATCGAGCTCGAATCTCTCCGATATCATGTGACAATCGTTGGGAAGACAGGCACCGGAAAGAGCACATCCAAGAACAGGTTAATCATCGACGCATGGAAGAATGGCGTACCTAGTCTGATCATCGAACCAGTCAAGACAGATGCTCGCATTCTGCTTGGAGTTATTCCTGAGATGAGGCTCTTCACTGTTGGACAGGAGAGCATTGCACCTTGGCGGGATAATCCCTTCATGCCTGAGCCGGGCGTACCAGTACAGTCCCATATCGGCTTCCTTTACTCCTGTTTTGTGGCTGCATGGCCGCTCTACGGTATGTTGGCAAACCATGTCCGAAGGATGCTTGAAGAAACCTACATTCACAACGGCTGGGACCCCGTGAACGAAGTCCGTGGCAATGTCATCACTCTCGACTCCTTCCGTGAAGAGGTTGACAGGTATTGCGAGGAGGTCTTGCAGTATGGCTCTGAGTTGTCTCAGGATTTCCATGGCGCGCTAATCGCGAGGGCCGAAGACCTATGCAGTCCGGCACGAGCTGCGATATTCAACACGGTAAGCAACCTGCCCATGTCCGAAATCATATCGAAGCCTACAATCATCGAACTCGAACCCCTCACTGACCCCGAGTTCAAGGCATTCGTGCTCAGCCTGCTTCTCGTGCGAGTCTACGAGTACTTCAGGCAGCTCGGCCCGTCGGACAGATTACGAGCCTCTCCTTGTCGTAGATGAGGCACACCGTGTCTTGGAGGAGTTGCCGAAGACTCTAGACATGGGCGAGCATGCGATGGCCAAGCGTCAGGTGGTCAACCAGTTCGTCAACATGATTGCTGAAGCAAGAGCTATGGATTGGGTGTTGTTCTGTGCGAGCAGATACCGACTCGCCTTGCCCGGGATGCGATAAAGAACTGCCACACACGGATCGTGCACAAGCTCACGAGTCCTGATGACATCGAGCTCATGGCTGCCGAAACAAACTCGAATGATGAACAGAAAGCGCACATTCCCGCTCTCCAGACAGGAGAAGCTGTGATTGCGGAGCCATCGAGCATAGTTCCAGCAAAGGTGAGAGTCATTCACGACCCGGACTACTACCCAGAGATGAACAGGGTTTGGACTGATGCTGACGTGAAGAGGCGGATGCTTGACTTCTACGCGCATCATCCTGAGTTTGCCAAGACCCCAACCATTCCTGTTCTAAGGCGTCGCATGGCACAAGAGGATTCCGAACAGGATGGCGACAGGTCTGTGGCACAGATTCGAGACATGGTCCAAACAAAGGCCTTTCGTAACTTGTACGAAGAATCTCTTGCAGAGTGCGTCGAAAATCCGGAGTCAACCATGCTTGAAGAGCTGGTCGCGCACTATGCCTTACACATGCCCTATGTTCGAATAACCCCGTTCGAGACAGCTTTCACCATAGTTGAACTTGCGTCTGCCTTGTGCGGTCCTCCACCGCGACAGCCCGACTTCGCACTTATCTCGAATCTCCTGAATGAAAACCCTCTGAGCAAGGACCGAAGAAGGAGTCTTCATGCCTCCTGAGTTTGTGCCCGCCGACAGAGCTGGTGTAGCAGAACGGGTTGCTTCGGCAAGAGAGTCCAAAGAAGATGAGCGGACCCACATGCTTGCAAAGGAGATTGCAAGGAACATTGTCATTGTGAGGAGAGATGACCCGAATCGCAGAAGACTGCTCCCTCAAGATATGACAGAGGAGGAGTCCCGAATTGAACAACTATCAAGGTCCATGCGTTGGAAACTCCAGCTGGCACAGAAAGAGGATACCACGACAAAGAGTTCAGGTGGCCATTGGAGTGACCTAGGTGCGGGGGTGCAGGAGCACGCTGAAGAACTATCAAACACCATAACTGAGAAGTTCAGGGCATTTCACAACAAGCAATCGGTACAGGAGGGTGAGTAGACGACTGCAACCTAAGGAGTCCCGACAACCGAGAGATAACACCGACCGGCAGAAACTGGCCGAAACAGAATCAAGTCGAATAGCAGACGAGTTCAAGGTAAGACGACGGTCGGAGACCAATGGCAGAGCGCCTAGAAGACGAAGTGAGGGGGTCGAGCCAAAGGAAGGTCACCTGTCTCAGAGGGGCGACATGAACGGAAGACCTGTCTTGACAGGCAGAGAGCGTCTCAGATCTCAGGAGACTGAGAACCAAGAAGATGCTACCGAGAAGAAGTCGAAGAAGATTGCCCAGAAGTTCGGTGAGAGGGCTGGAATCGAGGATATCTCGGAGAAGACAGGAACAGAGTTCAAGGAACGAAAGGAGGGTGTAAGAGAGCCGAATAAGGGGCTTCAGAGAATATCCAGAAATGAGTCAAGACAGGTGTTTTCCGATTTCGGGGACATGAACAAGGATAGTCTCTCTCGTGCCTTGGAAAGCCTCAGTCGTAGGTTACCCGAATCATCGAGGATATTCCGTATGGACATTCAGGAGAGTTCGTCCCTGTCAACAGAGGAGGTTCACTCTCTTGGACAGGCACTCCATCAGACTCACGAGTTCCTCGATAGGAAAGGGGGTGTTCGGTACGGAATGGACGATGGAACGCTCTATCTATGGAAACCAGACCTAACTCCTACTAGACTTGAGAATGCCTATGGCAGCCTGTATTATTGTTTCCGTGATGTGACGACATTCAACAGATACATCACTGATTTTGGAGGTGCTCTGGGGCTAGAAGGTCGAAGTAGAGATGAAATCCTGAAGCGTCTTGACAAGCTGGCTCCCCAGCTATTGACAGACCCGGTAGAACCCAATTGCGTTAACGTGCGCACTCACCGAATTCGGGGAGACCATGTCAGTCTGATGAATGACATTTCAGGAAAGACTCTTTCCGACTTGAATGGCCAGATATCAAAGATTGCAGGACGTGGTGGACCAGGTGGGCTTCAGAACCCTCGCTTTCCCGGGCGAGAGGAACGTGAGATTGCAATTTCAAGGATTACGGCAACAGTGGTTTCAGACTGCACGATTGAACCGAATGGGGTAATCAAGTACGGCGAGCCCGAGATAAGTCGAATCGATAGGGTTGTGGAGAGCTTCAGACGCTTCGGAGACATCGATCCCACACCAAGGTATGTCGAGGGTCAAGGCCATTACATGACTCATTTTCCTTCTGTCATAGGAATAGCATTGATGTCCTTGGGTATTCCAGCAGGCGATAGGACTCTTCAGAATCCGGGCCTTTTCTCAAGCATCACGGAGGGCTCCGAGAGAGTCAGGCGAGCATACATGGAGGACCTGATATGTCAAGAGGGATGTGTTGGTCAAGGAAAGGTAATATGGACTCGTGCCAACGCACTGCATGCAGGGAATAAGGCAGAAAAATATGGATTCGAGCCAAAAGCCGGAGAACAGGAAATAGGGCTTATCAGGCAACATGGGGATCGTGGGAAGAAAGCGTGGTCACTATCGTGGGGACGGCTGCATGAGTTGGCTGAGAACTCGGACAATGAGACTGCCCGAATTCCCGCCAATCTACAAGAAATCGTGGGACGCAATCGTAACAGATTGATTATGGATGAAACTGAGATTGCTCGGAGCTTGGGCGTGGCTGTCGAGACGAAACCCTATATGATCCGATACTACCCCGCCACAGGTAGAGTGAGTGTGGCCTGGAATGCTCGAACAAAAAGCGTCAAGGACACTGCGAAGCTTGGCATAATCACTCCACCCAATGATATCAGAAAGAGGGAGCTGATGAAGACATTTCTGAAAAGCAGACCTATCAAAACGGAGAAAGCAATCACAGAAATAGAACATAGGGGCCAGGAGTTCGAGAGATGGTGGGAAACACCATGAAGGAGACCGAGAGAACCGGCTGAAACATTACTGCAAACGCTGAGTACAGTTCGTGACAAACGCCTTCCTCTAGACATAGGACACGAGAGAATGAATGAGCGACCGCGAACTGCTAATCTAACCGTCTTGAAATCAACTTCCTGATTGTCGCGGGAATGCTCCGAAATCTCTATAACCAGAAATGGGCGAGATGCCAACTCACCGGGCCAGTGGCTAAGCCAGGTATAGCGATGTGCTGTAAAGCCAAGGCCGCCCAAAGCGACAGGCTCTTAGATCATTCAGCATCCGCTGAGAGGCCGAGAAACCTGTTGGTCGGGGGTTCGAATCCCCCCTGGCCCGCCACCGTTACATATCCTTGCGTGCCCTTGAGTGACTTATGATTGATGACGAGCATGCCTTAACCCACGGTAAAGCAAGAGCAACTGCTCGGAGTGTTTCTTCAGGTCGAATCGCTTCTCTACGGTCTTACGTGCATTCCGTCCAAGTCTGGAGCGCAGTTGGGAGTCAGTGAGTACTTCTAGGACTGCTTCGGACAGCTCTATCGAATCTCCCGGTCTCACAGCGATGCCGTCACGAGCGTGTGTCACTATCTCAGAGGGACCGAAGACATTCGTGGTTATTACGGGAACGCCACAGGCCATTGCTTCAATCAATGATAGGCCAAGGGCTTCTTGTCTTGAGGGATAAAGAAAGACCCGGGTACTGTTTAGAAGGTTCGGAATCGTCTCGATGGGCACAACGCCTAGATAGTCTACCAAATCTGTAACATCTTCTCTCTTGAATTCGTCGAAGAGCGTCCTTCGATATGACCCTTCTCCGGTAATTACCAAACGAATCTCCGAAAGGCGGAGTCTTAGAGCCGATAATACGCTTGGCAACAGGTCTACAGCCTTGACCTGCTCAATTCTGCCAAAGAATGCCAAGTCCCAGCGCTTGTTCGCGTGGATCTGAGGTCGGAAGACAGATGTATCCACCCCAAGGTAGAGCACTTGGACCAAGTCATCTAGCCCCTTGGGGAGGTGTTCACGCAAAGCAACC
The DNA here is from genome assembly GCA_963726195.1 of Candidatus Thorarchaeota archaeon. Classification (GTDB taxonomy): domain Archaea; phylum Asgardarchaeota; class Thorarchaeia; order Thorarchaeales; family Thorarchaeaceae; genus OWC5. The sequence continues at coordinate 142,828 of CAVSBO010000016.1, read as the reverse complement.
GCTACGCACTTGCTCACCGCAGTAATTGTATCAAACGGACAGGATTGAGCGAGCTGCTCGTAGTCGGTTGTTGTTCTTCCGTCCGGAAGGACGAGAGTTTTGGGAAGACCGTGGATTGTCGCGAGTACCGGTATCCCAGCAAGCATCCCGTCACGACGCACTTCTGCCAATACTCTGTTGAAGACGACGTATGTGCTGTGTGCATGGATTACGTCGGGGTTCAGGTCTCGGACCAGTGTTCTGAGTTGGCCTGTCAAAATTTGAACGTCAGCAGTGACATCATTCTCACTGAACATGCTTTTTGCTGCTGAAGCCCTCCTCTCCTCAGGCAACGACAAGAATTCCCACTTCCTGGCCTCCAGCAAATTGCCTGAAAGGTGGAACAGTCGACAATGTGGTTGTGTTATGGACTCGGGCGACTCAATACCAGGCGACTGAGTCACTATGAACGATTCGTGCCCTTCAGATGCGAACACTCGGGATAGATGATGCAAGTATGACTCGTATCCCCCAACCCCTGCTGGGTTCAGGCTGTCGCAGACATGAAGAATTCTCATCTACAGGGCTCCATTTTTCAATCTGCGAAACATCATCTTAATCAGTCTAACTCTCAATTTTCAGTCACCAAGAGGAACTGAGCCTTGACCAAGGCCGCCACGACCCGCCTGCCCAAACAACTGAGAGATCGCGATGTGGTTCATGATATAGACGGGCGGGTCTTTGTCACTCTTGGATATGTACAGCCACAAGACCGCATAATCTGCTTCTTGAAATACATTCCAGACCGAGACGGCGACTGGCATAGCGGAAGCACAAGTTACAGGCGCATTTTCTGGGGCCAAGTCAGCTCTGTAGTCGAGGGCATGAGCTTGGTGCCTTCGACGTATCTGGTCGACGACCTGCACTTCCATACGGAGTTGCTCGAGCTGCCAAGGAAGGATGTTAAACGATACTTTAGTCCCGAGTTGAGACTGAGAGAGATAATTCACGAAGGCCCGCTCGACGAGCTCGAAGCAGGCGCCATGCGGTTGGCCGAAATCATACATGATACGCTCGACATCTCCTTCGACAGCCTCGGAGTCACTGGCAGCATTTCTTGGAAGGCTCACGACCCCAAGCGTTCGGACATCAACATGAATGTCTATGGTTTCAAAGAAGCGTGGCGCCTTCAGGAAGGCTATGACGAAATTGCAGAGCAGAACAGCTGCGTCCGTGTTGGAGATTTCTCAGGTAGGCGTTCAGGGGATTCCACGTCCGCAAACAAGCTGCCAACATCGGTCTCCAATGCCTACGAAACGCTGTCCTCCCGGCGCAGGGAATTCCATCTTGAAGGAAGGGGAATTGGGGTAATGCCTGTGCTATTGCCAACACAGGCACCAATACGCTACGGGGACGAGCATTACAAATCACTAGTTGAAAATCCAGTTACCATCAGCATGGAGATTGAAGATTCGAGGTATGGGATATTTATGCCTGCGATATATGAGGGCACTTCGAAACCCACAGACGCGACCCAAGGCAATATCGTGACTCGCATCATGATTTACGACGGAATCTTCAGAGGCCTACTGCAACCCGGTGACAAGGTTGACGTCACCGGAGTGGTACAGAGAGTAGAACCTACTTCTAGAAAACGTGGCCGCGACAAGAGGGCATTTTATCAGATTATGGTGGGTACAAAGGATGGGTACGGCAAGGAGTTCATTAGTACTACTAGGTTAGGTGTGTAGTATCTGGACAGAATGCATTTGGAGCCATGCCCGCAGCCAGAAATACAACTTCGTAGTACGTGACGGAGGCTCTTATTACGAGAACGCCTTCCGCAGTGCGTGGTTTATATACTCCCTCAAAGAACGTACGGCCCGTAGTGGACGCATGAAAACAACGCGGTGCCTACACCACTCCACGAGAGAAACTCGTCCGAGACCTTATTGCGATCATCGCGCACTTTTCGGGAAAGCCGCACAGCTTGCGAAGCCACAAGTCGAAACGGATGGTCGACGCCGCTAGGAGCATCATCGTGGGTAAAGATGATGTCGAGTGATTAAAACATATACGCTCAAGCATGGCCTCCGCTTAGATGGGTTCTTCTTGGCCTATCGGGATGCGCTCAACAAGATGATCTCCGAGATCTGGGAAAACATCCACTGGACGGAGAAGCCGAAGAAGAGCGACAAACAGGTGCGGGTATTCCCGTCAATCCCCAGCTATGCGTTCAAGAAGCAGATGCGGGGCGAATTCCTCGACGGGTGGGAGTATTCCGCGCACTGGATCGACTCCGCACTGAAGACCGCGTTCTCCATCATCGACTCATGGAAGAAGAACTACAACAAGGGATGGCGGAAGCGAAACAAGCCCGTCGTGAAGCGGTTCTTCGTCCGGGTGAAACAAACATTGATGAAGGTTGAGAACGAACGGATGCGAATCTCAATCAAGCCGAATCAGTTTGTCTACATCGACCTCTCCAAGCGGTACTTTGCGCTGGACGGGAAGATTGGAGAACCGATCCTCACCGACACTAAAGTGCACATCCCAATCACACTTCCGGATGCTGAGGCAGACAAGAGGAACATGGTCGGGTGGGACTCCAACTTGCTCTCCATCGATGGATATTCGAGGAGTCGTGGTTGGGTCAAGGTGGACATCAAGCCGTTGCACACCATCCACGTCACGTATGACAACAAGCTGAGAAACATCAACAGGGTCTATGCACGGAGCAAAAAGGCGGGCAAGAAGCTCTATGCAAAGTACCGCGCACGGTGCAGGAACCGAGTGAAGGAATTCCTGCGCCACGTTGCCGACCAGATGACAGAGGTTCCCGCAATCCACGGGTTCGAGGATTTGGAGAAGAAATACCTGTTCAAGAACCATCAACACCGCTGGAACCGCAATCTTGACCATGCGGACTGGCGGCAACTCTGCCAGCTCGTGAAGAACAAAGCCGAGACCATCGAGGTAAATCCGGCATGGACATCGAAGCGCTGCAGTAGGTGCGGGGCAACAAACAAATCCCTGAGAGCTGAGAAGGTCTTCGAGTGTCCGTCATGTGGATTGAAAATCGACCGGCAGTTCAACGCGGGCATCAACATTTACCTAAAGATGAGAGGAGTTTCACCGGAAGTTTCGTGGTTCGATGCCGCAGTACTTCCGGCCGGGTTACCCTTGATAGCGGCGGAGACGAGAGATGCCGATGAACTCGCGAGGCATCTCGATGAACTGGTGAAGCCGCAAGTTTATCTAAGATGTCCAATGAAAGGCTAAACTATAACCCTAAGATACTTCCGATAGGTTTCTGTAGGCATCTATCCATAGTCCGGTTCGATGTCTCCTGACAGGTTTTTCCTTAAGGTGTCCGCGAGTCTGGGAGACAGAGTCAGGAAGGCTCTCTTGCGTGCACGACTGCTCGATACCGACTGCAAAATCGAATCAGAGGATGACATGCTGTTCTTTCCTCTACTAGGGGAGTTGGAGACTCAGAAGATTCACAGCATTGTCGGAAGTGAGGCCTTTGAAACCGGTGTCAGGCGTTTTGTCCCGGTCTTGCGAACTCCCAAGACTCTCAAGGACGCACTGGGTGGCAAGTTGACTGAGGAGGAGGTTGGACTACTTCCCCGGGCGTACGACTTGGTAGGGGACATAGCGGTGCTTGAAATCCCTGATGAGATGTCGCAATACAAGCAGCAGATAGGCCAAGCGTTTCTGGCGGCACACAAGAGTGTCTCAACGGTGCTCGCAAAGAAGGGAGCTGTATCGGGCATAACAAGGACACGAGAATACGAATTCCTCGCGGGTAACAACAAGACAGCAACGGTGCAGCTGGAATATGGATGCAGAATAGCTGTAGACTTGGCCGCTGCCTACTTCAGTCCCAGATTGCTTGAAGAACATCAGAGGGTAGCCAAGCAGGTAAATGATGGCGAACTGGTCGTGGACATGTTCACCGGTGTCGGCTGTTTTGCGTTGCACATCGCCAGACTCAGCAGTTCGCAGATTGTGGCCATCGACATTAATCCCGAAGCCATCAAGTTGTTGGAACAGAGCATTAGGATGAATCGTTCTCAAAGGTGACATCGTTCCGGTCGTCGCGGATTCGCGCGACTACGTTATGGACAACTTCAATCGGAATGCAGATCGTGTCATAATGAACCATCCTTCGAATTCATTCCAATTCATGAGACAGGCCTGTCAAGCGGTCAAGAAGGGCGGAATAGTTCACTATTACGAATTTGTCGGGGTGCAGAATCCTGAACAGCAACTGGTCGAGAGAGTTGCAGGGCTAATCAAGAGCAATGGACGAGAAGTACTGGAAATAGGACAAGTGAAGCGTGTTCGCGAGAGCGCCCCTCATGAATACCAGATGGTAGCAGACCTAATCATTCGTTGAAATAGAGAAGTTCGCACTCAAGTATAGCGCTGGAGTCTCTGAGTTTCTGTACGAAGTCGCGGTCCAAATCTGAGGCCGCCTTGTCAGCATTCACGAAGACTGTGCGCCCGCACAGGTACGCGCTTTTCCGCACGACCATACTCGTCTTGTCCGTGTATGTGAGTCCAGGGTCACCTCGGCCCTCCACTTCCTCAACCTGACCGTGAATAGTCATCTTGAGGCAGATGCGGGTCTCCCTTTTTCTCGCCAGATCTTTTATCTCATCGTCCAAGTCTCTGAGAGCTTGGCTTGCACGGACTCCGATTACACATGTTCCTCGTTTGGTTAGGTCGCTTTCCCTCGTTATCTCTAGGGTAGTTTCGTGCTTGCCAACGATGTTCTCGTGTCCGGCTGCACGAAAGCGAACGCTCCGCATGGCCTTTCTTGTGTTCTCAAGGCTTTTATCATTGCACATAACACCGCATACCGGTTCATATGCCCGCGGACCGACTGAATACTGAGAAGGAAAGGCTTGTCCAACGGTTGAAGATGAGCGGGTACCTTAGAAGTGAGAAGGTAGAGCGTGCATTTAGGAAGGTTCCTCGGGAGGAATTCGTTCTGCCCGAGATGCGGAGTGAGGCATACTCTGACACTCCACTTCCGATTCTTTGTGGACAGACGATTTCTGCACCTCATATGTGCGTAATCATGTGCGAGGTAATGGAGTTAGAGTCGGGAATGAAGGTGCTGGAGGTGGGGGCAGGGTCCGGATATCATGCTGCCCTTTGTGCAGAGATTGTTGCCCCTGAAGGTATTCGGAGTGTCGGCCATATCCACACAATCGAGATTGTCGATGACCTCATCGGTTTCGCACGGTCCAACTTGGAACGAACGGGGTATGGTAGCAAGGTCACTCTGACACACGGTGATGGCGGAAGGGGCCTACCAGAACAGGCACCCTTCGACCGTATCCTTGTGACAGCGGCTGCGCCATCTGTGCCGCCACCACTCTTTGAACAGCTTGCCAAGAACGGTACTATGCTTGTTCCCGTTGGCGGGCGTGGTTTCTATCAGGAGTTGATGGTTTTCAAGAAAACCGCAGATGGGAAAATCAGTACCAAGAGCTGGGGTGGCGTCGCATTCGTACCTCTAACAGGCGAGTATGGATACTAAGTCTAGGTTGCCAGATGTAGAGGAACGAATCTGAGAACTATGGTATCATTCGAGCCCAAGTTCAGTTTCTTTCTCAGATTGACCGGAGAGATTACCTCCAACGTATCTTGGCTATGGTGCGTCCTCTGCGCAATGACAATCGCGCCCTCCGCCTTTTCGTTGATTTTGACTCTATAGCAGATGACATCTCCGAAGGTTCTGCCATCAAGATTGAAGCCCTTGACAACCAAGGGTGGGCTGTCCTTCATTCTTCCAACTGCCTTCCGTGATTCCTCGTCTGAGACTCTCACGTTCAGAGTTCCGGAAAATGGGCTGAAGCCCAATGCCTCCTTGAAGCGTGAAGAGTAGACATCAACGTAGTAGGCCCCTTCACCCAAGCCATCCATAACTTGGCCCTGAATTATGATCTCTTCGACGGTGGGGGTGATGGCCACCTCCAAGCCGTTGAACACCTGCAAGAGCTCATTACGACCTTTCTCAGTTCAGCTGCACTGTGATACCATTAGCTGTGTGTATTCTACTCAGATATCCCATGTCAACGCAGTGCGTGACTCGTCGCGACGCTGTTTGTTGGCTCACGCCCAAGAGCTGACCGAGCTGACGGGTCGTAAGCAGTCTCCTTTGGTGCATGGCCCCTGTTCGAGCCAGAGCGTACAGAGTAAACCATGTCTCAGGATCTATCACTTTGCCGTTCCTCTTTCCGTATCCTTTGTCAGTGATTCTGCAATCTTGTGAGCTCTAAGAAGCGGTTCGGGAAAACCAGAGAACGAGCAGGCTCTAACAATGCTCAATGCAGTCTCAAGAGCAACTCTATGTCCCACTGACACAAATACCGGTCTCTTCCCACTTCCTAACCAAAGAGCCGAACCGACAGTCTCTCCCGAATAAACTATCTGTGCGGTATCACCGTGCCGGGACCCCATTTGCCCGACCAAGAGCCCCTTCGCAACGCCGATTGTCTGTTTGTTCGCTCTTACACCCACGTATGAAGCCAAGCCCAGTCTGCGCGGATGCAGAATCCCGTTACCATCGATCAGAATGGGCCCGTCACAATCGATTGTTTTCAGGACATCTTCTACCACGGGTCCCTCGCGGAGCTGAAAGAACCCGGGCACGTAGGGCGCAGTACAGGGTCTTATCACCTTTCTAACTTGGGTCGTTTGACGTGTGGCCAAATCCATGACCACGGCACAACCCACGGCCTCGGTCGAAGTGTAGGCGGCATCCACACCCGTGATGAATTTCCCGCTAAATGGAGGGTCATCGTGCATGACGACTCTCCTAGCTAAGATCTCCTGTTGGATTGCAGTCTCTGCCAGTGTCTGAGCCAGTTCACCGTTTGCGAACATCCTTGATGTGCTCCTCGAATTTCCTCAGCTCCTGAACCAGCTTCATCTGTTGCACTCCTGCAGTGAGGTCTCCCCGAGTGCGTTCTACCAAAGACCTTGCTACATCGCACTTTCTCCTGAGATCGGGGACCAAAGCGTTGGGAAAGTCGAACCCGAGAAGGCCTTCCAATGTTTCTTCCATTAGGCTAAGAAATCGCTCAGCGCGGGCTGTATCATCCGCACGCAAGCAGTCAAGTACGGCGCGTCTAAGTTCGCCAATTGCGTCGGCGAGGCCCGTGAGGTAGGACCTGGACGGAACCCCAATCTGATCTGGCGGGATAAATGAGCCGCCACTGAGCAGAGAAACAACGTTGGCTGCTTCCGCAATTTCCTGGTACGCTGCGTCCAACACTCTTGAGCTCAACATGAATTCACTATGTGATATTTCATCCGCGGCCTTGCTTAGGAGATTCCGAGACTCTTCTAGCAGTTTTGATGCTTCTGCAAACTCACTTCGATGTGCTCGCTTTATTGTCTCTCCACATATCCTCACAGCCTCCCTCGCAAGGGGCAAGGCTTTTTCACGGATGGTGTCGTCAGCGTCTATTTCTGCCTTTATGGGCCCGAGAATGCTCTCCAGTTCCATCTTGGTATCCTCACTATACGTTTATCCTTTCTATCTGTGGCTCACGTGATAAGAGAACGACTCTGCTTTCAACTTGCTCATCCAGAATGTAGTACCCTGTGATTGAAGACAGTTTTTCGGCAAAAGCCCGTATGTCCCGGTGTGAAGGTGCATTGCCCACGCCAAGTCTATGTCTTGACGCACCCAGAAACATGTAGCCCTTTACTTCAACGTAGTCTGGCTCGCCTTTCAAAATCAGTCTTGCATACGACCTAACATCGTGCATGTTTCGGCCTGCCACCATCGTGAGTCTGTTGACTCGCCTACACTTGAGCGACGACAGTAGTACCTGTGTTTCTTTCAGCCGCATCCAACCATCAGGATCCTTCGGTCTGCATAGAGTTCTATAGGTCTCCTCGTCCGGAGCGGCCAGTGTGACATAAAGCTGTGTAGGAAGCGAAGTCCTGTTCAGGACTTCGGGACGCGTACCGTTCGTCACCAAGAACGAGGTCATTCTCCTCCGTTTGATTTCGTCAATCAGACCGCTGATCATTGGATATAGAGTTGGTTCACCCGCCAGAGATATGGCCACATGCCTTGGTTCACGAGCTTCTTGATATTTCTGTTCTGAAACGCCGTTCACTATCTCTGGATTGAATCCTCCGAGCGAACGAAGGTTGGCCATGATGGCAGCATCGAGGAGTTGCTTCGGCTCTAGGACTTCGGACTCAGACACATGAGTCTGATTCCAGCTATCACCGATATCAGATGGAGTCACCCGCCAACAGAACTGGCATTCCTGATTACACTTGTCTACGAGAGGCGTAATCTGAATACACCTGTGAGACTCGATACCATAGAATCGTTGTTTGTAGCACACATCGCCCAGTAGTAGGCTCTTCTTCTGCCACTGGCACGCCTTGAAGGCTCCTCTCTCGCCCAGAATATCATAACCCTGGCGTGCGAGCTTCTCTCTGAGCTTAGGAAGCATCTCCGTGTTCACGTTACTTCGCGACCCTCGGGCGTTTACATCTTATCAGGTTTTGGCCAAGCGAGTCATGCTGTTGGAAAGCGATGAGACCCCTGATAGGCTAACCTGAACCAAGATTTGAGGAGTCTGAAGCTAGTCTTCTTCCAATCTGTTCTTGATCACCCCAAGACCCTGTCAGTAATCCGCGTCTCGCAAGATTGCCCAAGTACTTGCGAGTCTCTTCATCGAGACGACCTGGCGGCATTTGTTCAAAGGGGCTTCCGGGAAGTGGCATGAATACGTGAGCATGTATCTTCACACCCATGTCTGTCATTTCATCGCATACATTGAGACTGGCCTTGAGGTCGTTCTCTTCTTCTCCTGGCAGGCCGAAGATCATGTCCACGTGAGGAATGAAACCACAGTCCAGAGCCATTCTGACAGCGTCCAACCCTTGCTGAACCGTGTGCCGTCTGTTGGCATTCTTCAGTACATTATCACTGCCCGACTGTAGCCCAATCTGAAGTGTCTCGTTTGCCGTATAATGCCGCAGAATCTCTAGGATTCCCTGATTCACAAACTCAGGTCTTACCTCTGACGGAAAAGAGCCAAAGTATACCCCTTCAATTCCGTCCACTGATGTGGTCCTATTAAGGAGGCTCTCCAGTTGTTCGGGTTCGGCAGTTGTTCCATGGCCACCATAAGAGAGTGCGTTTGGAGACAGGAACCAAGTCCTCTTGAAATGTCTCTTTTCTACTGCTAGACTCAACCATCGTACAACCGAATCCACAGATCTGTGTCTGACGACGGTACCAGCAAGGAAGGGTGTACAGCAAAACCTGCAGCCAAATGGACAGCCTCGTGTGACTTCTATTGGCCCCACAATATTCAAACCAACTGCGAAAGGTGGATACTCATCGAGAGTAAGTCTTGGGAGATCATGTGGTCTGGGGTAGATCTCCATGTGTTCTGATACTACGCCTTCGATTCCAGCGACATCAAGTCCGTTCATTAGTCGATACAGGATTTCGGGAAAAGTTTTCTCACCCTCGCCTATCACGACATGGTCAAACCCGGCGTCCAATAGCTCCCAAGGCCTTGCACTGGCATGGGGTCCACCGGCTATCAGAGTCACTGCATCCCCATGCTTACTCCTGATGCTTCTGACCTCTTCAATAATCCTCGCCGCTTGCGAGGACATGACCGAGTACGCTATAGTTACCGGTCCCTGTTCCAATGAAGCTCTTATGGCGTCCTCTGGAGAATTCGACGGCACGAGTACATTCAAGGAGGCTAATCTCAGGTCCGTTTCGACAGCACCGAGCAGGGCTGCCGCACTATAACGCGACTGCTGGTAAAACCGGAAGATGAGTGTATTCCTGTTCACAAATTGCACACGCACTGTCTAGGCGGCTCTCTCTTCGACGCCCTTCTCGGTAACAGACATTACTCGAATCTCTCCGCCGGACTGAACATCACGAGCAATTGCTGCCTTGACTGAACGAATAGCTATATCTTCCGCTTCCTTCACAGTGAGATTGGGCTTGTATTCTCTTTCAAGGACACCGTATGCTGTCTGCATCCCCGAGCCTGCAGCAGTGTAGTCATCGGGAATAAGCGACCCTCCCATGTCCAGTGTGTAGAGGACTGGCCCGGTCTTGTCAATGCCTACTATCACGGGTTGAACATACATAGGATCCAGCTTTCTCGCGTAAAGGATGTTTGCGACCATCTTGGATAGCGCCTTCACACTGATCTGTTTCTTCTCGCTGAGCTCATACAGCTTAATCTGTGCCTGAAGCCTCTTGACGAGCATCTGGTAATCAGAAGTCAAACCGGCGGATGCAAAGACAATCGTGTCAGTCAGCTTGTATGCTTTGATGCCCTTTTCGCTCAAAACGAATGTGCCCCAAGTTATCAGTGAGTCAGTCGCCACTACTGCTCCGTCGCTGCACTTGATGCCGACGACGGTTGCTCCGGTTGGAATTGACATGGTCGTGTGCTCTCCTTTCGGGATTCTGATACAACAAAAGGGTCAGTTGCGGTCTTTTTAAAACGTTTTGACTTGTTCAATCAGCTCTGTTGATAAGTCCTCTGGAAGCGGTCTTGAGATGCCATCGTTGAATCCATTCGTTGATATGCCTCGAATAATGACTTCAGAGGAGATTATCGAGTTTGCACATAACAGATCGGTTCGCAAGAACGTAAAGAGTTCCCTTAAAATACCGAAACTTGAGAGGACACGGATTCGGGAGATTTCTAGGACTCAGGAGTTCTCTGCCCAAGTAAAGGCCAAGCTGAGAGAAGCAGTTGAAACCTTTCCATCTCTGGAGCGGCTCCACCCATTCTATCTTGAGCTAGCGGAGATACTCATCGGTATTGACAGGCTGAAGCAGGCTCTCGGAGCGGTTTTCAACTGCATTGCATTGATAGATAAGATAGTCGGCTCGGAAATCGTGGCGATGAAGCGTGCCACGGGGCCTGAACAAATCAAGAGATTTCGTAGCGCTGCGAAAGGGCGGGTCTCTTCGCTTTTGAGACAGACATCCAAGAACTTGGATACGATTATCGAAGCGAAGAAACTCATGGCCTCCCTACCGGGTGTTAATCCCAACTCGCCCACGATTGTGTGCGCTGGCTTTCCCAATGTTGGGAAGTCAACTCTCGTGAAGGCCGTGTCAACTGCCGAGCCCGAGATTGCGTACTATCCCTTCACCACGCGTGAAGTGATAGTTGGGCACATGACAGTCGACAATAATGTCATTCAGGTCGTTGATACGCCGGGTATTCTCGACCGTCCCATGAGCAAAAGAAACCAAATTGAGAGGCAGGCGATTGCGGCTCTCAAGTATCTTGCGAATGTCGTGATATTCATGATGGACCCATCGGAGACTTGCGGATGGCCATTTGATGAGCAATACAATCTCTACACCGAAGTCCGGAGAATGTTTGCCGTGAGCCCAATGATTGTAGTCTTCAACAAAGTAGACATCACACCACTTGATAGACTTGAAGCCGCAAGGTCTAGGGTTCCCGGGGCTCGCGAACTAGTAGCATCTGAAGGCGTTGGCGTTCAAGAGCTGAATGAGAGAAGCAGTTGATTCTGTTGACCTCACATCGATGCAGGAGTCAGTGCGCAAGTATCTCTCAGCTCTCCCTCAGAGGCAGACCAGCTCCTCGGATTCGTAGTATTCCGGGCTCCCCAATCTTTCCTTGAACATCAACCCCTACGCCAAGAATCTGCTGAATCACCCAGATGTTTGTCATCAGGTGCGATGTGATTTCTGTAACCCCGATTCGGCTCTCACGTGGGGCTAGGGCGAGGTAAGGGACAAGCATGTCGCAGAGATGTGAGTCTACGCCTTTTCCCGAGGCCATTTCGTGAAGGAGGGCCTGTGCAGCCTCCGAACCTACCTTCTCTGCGCTCTTGCCTCTCTCACCCAAGGAATCAGAGCCTAACCTCATTCCACCTTCAGATTCCGCCCAGAGAACAATACCGCTACCCGGGCCCAGATGAGGGTCTGCGTTCTTTGGATAGCTTTCCCGGGTGATGTGCAAACTCTCAATGTGCTGACCACGAAGAGCCTCTTCTGCCGAAGCAGCCTGCCTGTCAGCCACATGAGCTGGCAATCTTACGCAGTGTGATATGCCCCCAATCTCTCTCAGCCTTCCAAAGTCGACCAAATCTAGCGGAAGAATCTGCTTGTTTGTGCTGACGATGCAGGAGACCTTGCCACCACCTGCAGGATAGTGTCCTCGGCGTTCTTGTACCAGATTCACTGCGAGCCCGATACGTCCGAGTATCCTCACAAAGATCTCTCGCATATAATCGATAGACGGGCTCCAACTGACATCAGTGCCTCCGGTCACGTGAAAACTGACGGGCTCGCTTGATAGGACTGCCGGAGGCAGCGCCGCCTGAAGAACAAGCGAGATTGACCCCGCTGTACCGACATCAAAGCTGAAGTCGCCGCCACATCTTTCGACGGGTTCAAACCGCACCTCTGTGCTGCCGACTTTGAGACCGCTTACGCGCGCTTTCACGAGTTTTGCAGTAAGTTCGACTGCCGCGATATGTTGGTTCTTCAGACCCGGTTGAGGTCTGCCTGCACGAATCTTGACAACCCGGACTGGTTGCATTGCAAGTGCTGACAAGGACACGGCGGTACGGAGTATCTGCCCTCCACCTTCGCCGTATGAGCCGTCAATATCCATCATGTCCGGAGAACCGCCATTTCGAGAGAGCGTTTTGAGGTTAAGAACTTCGGTATGCCATTCAGACAGCGAAGTTAACAGGGGCCCACACTAGGTCATCTGACTTGGCCCTCGGAGCGGCCCAATGCTTATTTGCTGTCCATGTCAAACCGAGATACGATTGGGATGCGGTCATTATTCGTAGGGCGATTTCAGCCCGTACACAATGGTCACATGCATACTGTAAGGCAGATACTGGACAGAGGAGAGGATGTTGTAATTGCCATTGGCAGCGCGCAATACTCTCACACTCCCGATAACCCTTTCACAGGGGGTGAGAGAATGATGTTCTTCAAGCGTGCTATCATAGATGAAAGCCTCCCGCTCGACCGTATCGATATAGTGCCTGTGCCGGACATCGGCATTCATCCCTTATGGGTGTCTCATCTAATGTCACTCATCCCACGAGTCGACAAGGCGTACAGCCACAATCCCCTTGTGAGAAGACTTCTGATGGATGCAGGATATCAAATGGATGAAACGGGGCTGCTTGAGAGGAGTACTTACAGTGGCAGACATATCCGCGATTTGATGAGATGGGGCGGCGAGTGGGAACCTCTTGTGCCCGATGGCGTGGTTGAGATAATCAAGGAACTGAAACTCGATGAACGGGTCAGAGAAATCGGCGAAGTGACCATCAAACGGTGAAGCCCGCTTTCCAGACTACCAACAGTTTGGCTTAAATACGAGATTCAGACGACCCTCCGATGGTGAACGAGCATGCTAGGTGAGCGCGTTCCGCACTAACAGCAGACTACTTCTTCATCCTAGACGTTCTTCCACAACCAATCAATCCAGAGGATAGTACCAATGACCGATGGGGAAGCTGCACAGGGCGAAAAAGAGGCAATCTTTCACATAAGCAAAAAGGACAGTTTTCCAGATTGGTTCGGAGAGATTTGCAGGGTTGCTGAACTGGCTGACATAAGGTACGGTGTGAAAGGCTTCACACCATTCCTGCCATGGAGTGTCATGACCATGGAACTCATGTTCGACATCCTTGAAGGAGTCCTCCAAAGAAAAGGGCATCTTCCCATGCTGTTCCCAACTGTAATCCCAGAAAGCAGCCTGTCCAGAGAATCGCACCACGTGCAAGGTTTCACTCCCCAAGTCTTCTGGATAAGTGAGTTCGGTGAAGGCGAGAAGCTTAGAGGAACGCTTGGCTCTCAGGCCTACGAGCGAAACCGCGATTTATCCGATGTACTCACTCTGGGTCCGAAGCTGGCGTGACCTGCCACTGAAGAGATACCAGCGCTGCACAGTGTTCAGGTCTGAAGTAAAGAGCACGAGGCCTTTTCTTAGGGGCCGGGAGTTCCTTTGGATTGAGAGCCACAATGTGTTTGCCACTCACGAGGAGGCAAAAGCACAGGTAAGGGAAGATCTCGAGACCACTAAGGAAGTTGTCACGGAAGCGTTTGGCATTCCAACAATGGTGTTCAGGCGTACGCAGTGGGATAAGTTCCCTGGTGGCGTCAACACCTATGCTGCCGACACACTAATGCCAGATGGCAAAGTGCTGCAACTCCCTTCGACTCACGATCTCGGTGACAACTTTGCTAAGGCCTTTGACATCAAGTACGTCAACGAGGACAACGAAACAGTGTACGCGTTCCAGACCTGCTACGGGCCAGCCATCTCCAGAATCTATGGTGCTCTGATATCAGTCCATGGAGATGACAACGGTCTCAGACTGCCTTTCAAGCTCGCACCTTACCAGGTTGTGATTATCCCCATACTTAAGGGCAAGAGCACCGACGATGTGACCGGCTACTGTCAGAAAATCGAAAACACACTTCGCGATGCAGGTATCAGAGTGTATCTTGACAGTCGGGACGCAACGCCGGGCTGGAAATATAACTACTGGGAAATGAAAGGTGTGCCGGTCAGAGTTGAGGTCGGCCAACGCGAAGTGAAACAAGAGAAGGTAGTGGTTTTCAGAAGAGATTTGATGAAACGAGAAACTGCTGCACTTGTTGGACTCGCGAAGAAGGTTCAGGCAGTGGGTGCGGATTATGATCATGTTCTTAGAGCCGATGCCGAGTCGAGGTTCGAGAACCTAATAGTCGAAGCAGAGACTCTTGGTGCCCTCGAGGATGCGTTGGACAAGGGCAAGATAGGACGAGTGCAGTTCTGCACGACCGAAACAGACGGATTGAGTTGTGCCGACGAAATCAAGAACAAGACCGGTGGCGAGGTCCGAGGCACGCGAATTGATGTCGAGGAGACCGCAACAGGGGCCTGTATCGTGTGTGGCAAGGCAGCGAAAGCCATTGTATACGTTGCACGTTCGTACTAGATAATCTGCTGCTAACTTGAGGCTTATCTGTGTGCGACTGAGGCGTGCAGCAAGCCCTGACAGGTTTTTCTAGCCTATTATGCACAACATACCACTGCAGAAAGACGTGTAGCGCGACCTAGAGCAAGCCTTAAGGAGGACTCAGACGAGGGCCGCCTCAATCCCGTCGTTGGGGTATCGAGCGTGAGCGTTACAAAACTCTCAGACATTCCGGGCGTTGGTGACAAAATCAAGAAGGCTTTGGTCGACCACTTTGGAAACGAAGCGGTCGCACTCAAGGTCATCTTGGATTCACGAGTTGATTTGGTTGCGGCAGTACCGGGTATTGGCGACAAACAGGCTGTCAATATTGTGAAGGCCGCATTCGAGACTCAATTTGGCGCAACCGCGAACATGATTCTTCGGAGCCCCGATCTTAGGAAAATCTTCGACTCCATCCTAGATATCATGCGTGAATATGCAAACACAAGCTACGCAAAGGACAAGCTTCTCCTTTACTTCCCCTTACCTCCGGACAAGCTGGACGTGATTCTTGAGCGTCAGAGGTACTTCGCTGATGCATCAGATATGGCCCGAAGGCTAAGTTCCGAGCAGAAGGAGACTCTCAAGAGTCTCCTTGGGCAGGTTCGAGGTCTCTTCAGGAAGATACAGAGCCAGAAAGTACAGGGCCGCGTGATAATCACTGACAGTGACAAGGTATTCGACACGCTAGTCAAGGACGGTGTCGACAAATGGTGCCCGGTCTACTTGTTGTCTCAAGGCGAGAGTGGTGCAGACTATGCTCAGGGTTACGATCTCGTGATGTTCGTTTCTCCCAAGGGTGGATATGACGAGTCGATGGACGGTCTTGACAATGTCGAGATACTAGGGAAGAGCTGGAGTGTCGACGATGTTCTCCCAGAGAGGACTGTGGGATTCTATGCCAAGAACTACAAGGTAATTGATGCCTCGTGCAAACTTGCTGCGGAATTTGGCAGTCTTCCTATGAATGACTCTGTTACTGTTTTCGCAAAAGGGCTTGACTTCCAGCAACTTGCCCAAGTGGGTGAGATTCTGAAGGGCCTAGACGAAGACGGCGGTGTTGCAGAAGGTATCGACCCCGAGCTCGACCGGTATCGCAAGGCGGTCAAGGCTTTCCCGACTGCTATGGCTGAAACAGAAGCTTGGCTCAACGAGGAGGTAACGTCGAGAATCTCCAAGAGCGAAATCACTCTTGGTGGTCAGCAGATAATAAGTATCTTGCAGTCGACGGATATGGAGGGTGCAGACGCCGGGTCGCTACGGAACATGCTGCCCGCGGAGATTATTGAAACGTTCACAAACACGGTTCAAGAGGCGGAAGACAAGCTCGTTCAAACGCTGGGCCTGAGTGCGAAGGAGGCTGACTGGGCGACAGGCATAATCAGCGAAGAGATATCATTGCCAGTGAAGATGGACTCGAATCGCTCGAACGAACTGGAAGATAGACTAAGAAGAATCATGGCCGAGCATTCATTCAAGTTGATGAAGAAGTTCGCCGGACAGTTGGAAAAGCTGAAGACAGTCGTTACTGATGCGGTGCAAACACTGTTGGAATTCGATTTGTTTCTGGCTGTGGGGCTTTTCGCAGCTGACTACGACCTACAGCTCCCAGACATCTCATCGGACTACAACGGAGTGGGGATTCAAGGTGCGCGGAATATCTTCTTGGTCGAGAGCATGCTTAAGGGAAAACATGGCGCCGTTCAGCCCATTGATTATGCTATTGGTGAAACTCCATTTCGTCCTGAGGGAACAAACGGCGAGAACTGCGCTATCCTCTCAGGCGCTAACAGCGGCGGAAAGACAACAACGATTCAGACGCTTGCACAGATCGCGGCCATGGCCCAGACGGGTTTCCCAGTTCCTGCGAAGAAAGCCTATGTCAAGGTGTTCGAGGAGATTTACTTCTTCTACAAGAGCCGAGGCGTCGTGAGCGCAGGCGCTTTCGAAACAACCTTGAAGCAGTTCGCAGAGATTGTTGTTTCCGACAAATCCAAGCTTGCTCTGTTTGATGAAATTGAAGCCATAACAGAGCCTGGAAGTGCAGCCAACGTGATTGCAGGACTGATAGAGTTGCTCCAGAGCGACCCGAAGACCTGTACGGTCATTTGCAGCCACTTGGCTCGAGAGATAAAGGAAGTAACCAACGTTTCTGTAAGAATAGACGGAATCGAAGCGCGTGGCCTTGATGAGAACCTCGAACTGATTGTAGATAGAACACCCCGCTTCGGGCAGCTTGCGAGAAGCACTCCTGAGCTAATAGTGGAAAGACTTGCGAAGCTCTCGAAGGGTCAGAAGAAGGAGATATACCTGAAGATTCTCGACAATCTGACCAAAGAGCATTCCTGATGGCTCCAACATAATGTCTAAGGCAGGACCAGGAGGGCGAGTCAGGACTTGAAACGCATCTTGGTCTTTGGCGACGCTCACATCCCAACACGCAGAGATTCGATACCCACATCTTTCTATGAGCATATTCAATCAACGCAATACGATTTGGCATTAGTCACTGGCGATTTGGTGCGCGAGAGCGACATGAGAAAGGCCATGCCACCACTGCCCCAGTCTCATATCGTCCGGGGGAACATGGATCTTGAGGGGCGTTACAACATGCACGAGGAAATCAAGATAGAAGACATCAATATCCTGCTTCTTCACGGTACGCAGATTAGACCACGAGGAGATCTTGTGCAGCTATGGGAGATTGCTAAACGTGTCGATGCCGATGTCACGGTCCATGGTCACACCCACGATGAGGCGATAGATCTTTACGAAAAGCGGCTCTTCCTGAACCCCGGGAGCATCTCAGGGTCCACAGGCGGGTGGGAAGGACGTACTGATGCAAGCTTCATCGAGATGGGGATTTCGCAGTCTCGAGTTGAAGTGACTCTGTATCACACAGACTGGGTCGACATGAGAACATCGGAGGTGGCATTTATCAAATCAGGCCAAGCGATATCTCGGGTATAATTGTCTCGATGGCACTTCGTATTAGCTACTCTACTCCCCATGGGTCCGGGCTCAGAAGATGCGCGAACAATTCACCGAGAATCCTCAGGCTCTCACCTAGAGCAGTTCCGACAACTCCGTAACCGGACACATTCTTCTGGGCATCTTCAATGTTCTTTTCCCGTTTGGATTCTCTCTGGGTCTTGTGGTATGAAGCAGAGTCTGACGGCTTTTTCGAGTGGTCCGGAGGCACAGCAACTTTCTGTATTTCTTCCAGCGGGAATATATCATGGCCGAACCTTAATTGCTGAAAGAAGCTGGTGAGTGTGTGCTTCACGGCAACTTCTTCAGAGTTCTCGCTTGACATCCTTGAAACAAGTGTTAGCGCTCCTCTTCTGAGCTGAGTCCCGACAATTGTCTGCACTCTCTCCGCAAGAACGCGTTCTGCACCACATGCTATTCCGACACTGATCCACAGCATTCGTATCCTATCGAGGAAGATACCGACATCGTCCACCGCGGTCTGTCGTCCTCTCATTGACGAACGCCAATCGTCGTAGACTTGATTTATCTTCTCAAGCTCGTCTTCGTGTCCGGCCAATCCACTCAAATCATCAAGCGGTATGAGTGGACACCATACAAGGGCAGAATTGTGGCCTGAATCGGACACCATGAAATTCTCGGGCATAACCGTATGTTATCAGTCTTTGGCGTATAGTAGTGATTGAAATCAGCGGAATGAGCTTTCTGGACACGAAACAGTTCTTTGCCTTGTTCTGAATTACGCGGCCTAAGTCGTCTATTGTCACTATCTCGCTGAGCCAGCAAGTTGGGGGTTTCAACGAAGTATTCGGCACTAATGCCCTGTCTGACAGTAACGTTAATATTGTGACGACAAGGAACTTGCGGTCGAGTGCCGCCGTGGCTCAGTCGGTAGAGCGACAGCCTGTTAAGTTGTAGCGTAATGCTCTGGCACGCGCGACGACTGGTCAGAGGTTCGAGAGACTCTCCGAGTCCCGGACTGTCCGGAAACCCTCTCGGCGGCGCCACTTTTTCCTTAGATGTTCTGAAGAGACAGTGAACAATTTTGAGGGACACAACCCAGAGAGATGAGAAGAACCTGATTGTGGTGGGCCCGACGGGACTTGAACCCGCGACGGACAGGTTATGAGCCTGCTGCTCACGGCGCTCGCTCATAATGAGAACAAGCACTACCAAGCTGGGCTACGGGCCCACTCAATACATGATTGGACAAGGAACCCTTTCCGCCTTCGTGATATTAACATTGCGAAAGAAAGCGCGCTCTTTGCTCCACCGACCTCAACCCATCCAAGACTATCCTCTCCATGCGGTAACCCCTTCGCAATGAAAACACATCGCATTTGAGACGGCGCAACTTGCCTCATGTTTTTCTGACTTTAAATGACCGGGGCGGGACTACGAGAAAAGCCGAATGGAGCAACTTGGATGATTCTCCTGTTTACATCAAATCACTGCGTGTTATGCAATATGGTCAAAGGCATGCTCGACCAAGACGAATCAGACCTAGCAGACGTTGCACAGGTGTACGAGGTAAATGTGGAGAGGCATCCGTTTATTGCTGAAGCATACGGCATCATGGTTGTGCCCACGCTTGTGGCAGGCTGTAAGGCATTATACGGCGTGCCAAGCGAGAGTGAGCTCCAATCGTTCATCTTACAGGCGGCTGTTGGCGACTTCTCACGTGGAATAGGTGATGACCCCTGGCCCCCTCTAAGCTCTATACGCCATTGCAGTTCACCAAAGACGGAATCCTCTGAGAGCCCTTGTTTTGAGAAGCCAGAACGCAGCGCCGTAGGGCCCGCGCATTCACGCCGAATCCCGCGCAATGCTCGAGCCCTTGGGAAACTCTGCGATGAAAAGGAACAGCCGAGTCCTACGCTCAAGCACTAGAAAGTGGACGTGCATTCACGTGTCTCCGTTCACACTTGATATCTCTGACACAAAAACGACAAGTTCGTACGAAGCGTGTCACAATCTTAATAACTGCTTCAGGCAGTCCGGTGCGTCTAGGCCCCGGTGGTGTAGTCCGGCCCAGCATTGGGGACTTTCGCTCCCCCGACCCGGGTCCAAATCCCGGCCGGGGCACCAATTCCAAACTGACCAATCCGTTCTGTTTCATTGCTGAGCCAATGAGATGCTCATGCTGAAGTCGGACGACGAGTAGGAATGAGTGAGAGCACCCGACGATATGACATCCACACCGCTTTTTGCGAATGCTCGCACATTGTCCTCATCCACTCCTCCAGAGGCCTCTAGAATGATTTTGTCGCGCATTCCTCTCTGCACCAGTGCTTTGTGCACACTCTCGATGTCTCTAGGAGAGAGGTTATCAAGCAGGATTATGTCTACACCTGTCTCCGCTGCTTCTAGGGCCTCCTGCAAGTCCCTAGCCTCACATGAGATCTTCTTGGTAAAGGATGTGCGTTCCCTCGCCATCCGCACGGCTTGCGTGACGCCTCCAACGAGTGTAATATGATTGTTCTTTATCAGCACCATATCGTCCAGTGCGAAGCGGTGTGGATCTCCGCCACCTATCTCGACGGCACGTTTCTCGAAGTATCGGAAACCAGGGGTTGTCTTTCGCGTCGCGGTAACAATTATCCTTGGATTTTCTCTTCTTGCGGCCTGCACCATGTTGTAGGTTTTTGTTGCAACTCCGCTCATGCGCATGATTATGTTGAGAACAACTCGTTCAGTACTGAGCAGTATCCTCGCAGGTCCCATCAAGCGAATCACGGGCTCTCCGGGTGCAACCCAGTTGCCTTCGAATACGAGGACTTCGTGATTAAGACCAGAGATATCAGCGATAGCCGCAGCTTCTTCGAGCCCCGCGACGATGGTTTTGCTCTTGGCCACCACTGTGCCTACTGCTGCGGCATTCAATGGCCCGAGGGCATCGGTTGTGATATCACCCGATCGAATGTCCTCCTCCAGAAAACCCCTCAGGGTGTCAACGACGCTTGGCGGTAGCCCCTTCACGAGCATTCTCTCCCTCATTCACATTCTCGGATGTTGCGGGTTCCTGACCACTTCTCCTCGAGGTTTGACTTCTCCGAAAATCTCGGCTTGGAATGACATGAACTCGGTTCTTGGGTCCATCCAAGTATCGGCTGGCAAACCCGCCTTGTTGCAGGTATGTTGTAGAAACTCTTTCACATTCCATCCGTACTCCACCGGGACCTGAGGAAGCAAAAGCCCGCGTTGTCGACCCCTACCTGCTATTAAGCCATCACGGCCAATTTGAACTAGGTCTAGCAGTTCGACGGGATTGGAGTAAGTCAGTTTTTGCGGCGGTGTCAGTATGCTGAGTTCCACAAGAATCGTACTTAGTTCCTTAGGCGCTACTGCTCCAAATCGAAAGTCGTTAACGGCCGCGTCTATGGCGGAGTCAATCGTTGCTTCCACTAGGGGCTCACTTGGATAGGGACGCCCGATGCAGCCTCTCAATTCTACATACCTACCTGCAAGTGAATTCAGAGTGACAAATACTCCAGACTCTTTCTTAAGGTTGGCCGGGGTGTCCGCAGGCGGTTCAGGTTTCTTCTTAGACCGGACATAGTCTTCCACGGTCTGTCTGGCAAGTTTCACGAGAAAGATTCCCTCAGCGTCGGAATACGCGCTCGACAACTGTCATCACTCCTATGTCAGAATTCCTGCACATCATGCCGTTATGCTTTTCCTGACACACACTCACGACTTAAGTCATGGGGTTCTGGCGTTGGTTGCATTCATGACCATTGCGTCTCTGGGGGTGTCAGTGCTCCCGTCCTCTGCATCTCTATGTGCAAAGGATTGGCTCATGCCCGACGATGCCTTTGCGATATTGAATGCTGCATTGGCATGGTCAACGTGCCCGCAAGCGGGACACATGAACTCCTTCTTACTCCTGTCACCAATCGAGCCGCACTTGCTGCAAGTCTTTGACGTATATGCAGGATTGACATATTCGACCTTTACTCCGAGCAGCCTAGCCTTGTATTCTATCATGTCTTTCAGCTGATAGAACGACCAGCTGTGCAGGGAGTATCTGAACGAACGCCTCGTCCTTACAGTACTGGTGATACCGCTCAGGTCTTCAAGTCGTATTCCACATCTGTGTTCGAATGCAGTGTCGACGATCTTTCGGCTCATCTGGTGATTGAGTCCCTTACAATCTTCGATTCCCTGTTCTTTACGCTCTTCAGTTTCCGGTACTTCCCCATGTGTTGAAGTCTTCTTCTCATCTCCCTGTACTTCTTGTGTATGTGATAGGCTTTCCTTCCAAGCTTCAGGACCTTTCCTGTGGCAGGGATTG
Source organism: Candidatus Thorarchaeota archaeon (assembly GCA_963726195.1). Lineage (GTDB taxonomy): Archaea > Asgardarchaeota > Thorarchaeia > Thorarchaeales > Thorarchaeaceae > OWC5. The sequence continues at coordinate 120,513 of CAVSBO010000016.1, read as the reverse complement.
CGACCACTGCTGCATGACCCGTAGCATTCAGGTCGATACCGATGTATCCCTCCAGAGCGAGCGGCTCTGCTTCTTTTGCAGTCAGCGAGACGTACAAGAATCTCCTGTCAACCTCTATCTGGTTAATCTTCACAAAATCGTCCCTGAACCTGTACGCGAACTCCATTCCGAGGGAAGTGATCCTTATCGTTCTCTTCTCTCGGTCGCACTGTATGCCTTGACACGGAATGGTCAGTCTTGACAGAACGCACTTTCCTAGTCTGCTTGTTTCGTCCGTACTTCCTGAGTACCTGGTTCGCTATCACTGACTTCAGGCCGATGTGTTTCACACGGGTGTTCTTAATAGAAGAGGCGATTCCACTGCAATCCTTGCAATCTTTCTTGCTTTTCTCAGCTCTTCGGAGAAGTCGCGGTCGTGCCGAACCTTGTATGTCAGTATCATCGATTCTTCTGCCCCTCGACGCATTACTTGATGCTCATCACGCAGATATACACTCCTTCCGTATGTCTAGGTGGACGATTGATATCACGACTGAAGTGGTGTGCTTGTACTGCTCCTGTCGCTGTTTCAAGTCCCCCAGTGACTTCACATCTGTGAGCAGGTCCTCATCTTCTCGCTCGCACTGGCACTCTTCCTGCGGTTCCATGTCCGACTAGGAACTTACCATGGTCATAAACGGGTTCTCCGCCCACAATAGTCACCACAGGATGAGCCAGTACGCGCCGCCCCTCGAAAGGTGTAATCTTGGCCTTTGACTGGAAGTCTGCCCCATGTATCACCGTATCTGTCTTCTCAACCACGGTGATATCCGCATCGTAGTGCTTTGACAGGACGCCTTTCGCAGGAATCTGCAACACCCACGCAGGCGCCGAGCAGCAGCATCGCAGATAATCTACCCATGACAATCGTCCTTCGAGAACCTCTGTCAGCATTAAGGGTACAATTGTTTCGAGACCTGGTATCCCCGACGAGGCTTTCAGGAATGCAGAGTGCTTCTCCTGCTCCGTATGGGGCGCATGATCGGAGACAACACAATCAATTGTACACCGTCCGCATAGGGCCTGTCTGAGTGAACTGTTGTCGTATGAAGATCGCAGTGGGGGCAGCATCTTTGCAGTGCCATCCGTGTTCGGAAACTGATTGCTTGACAGGAGCAAGTGATGAGGTGTTGTTTCAGCGGTAACGCTCTGTTCCGCCCTGTGCTTTCCTATGAGTCGAATCCCCGTTGCACAGCTCACATGGCAGACGTGCAGATGTCCCCCGACTTCCTTCTGAGCGTCCAGAAACTGCTGGATTGACTTGACTTCGCTTTCACAGCTATGAAGATCAAAGTAGGCGTCCAGAGTTTCTGCCCTCGAACCCGGCTTTGAGGAGTCTGGATGAAAGAGAAGCGGGAGACCGTGTTTCCGGGAAATATCCATACAACCACAGAGCCTTTCATGGGCGCTCGTAGCACCCTTTGCCAACGGGGAATGGGGATACTCCTTCATTCCAAGAATGTGCGGGACCATGGACGAATCAAAGTCTGCAGGATTCTTTGGAATTCCTGCATAGAACCCAACATTGACGAAGCGTTTCTCCAGTGCGCTTGCAATCTTCTCCTTAAGGTCATTCATTGATAGTATGGGTGGAACCGAGTTGGGCATGTCAACAACTGTCGTTACACCGCCTGCGGCTGCAGCCATTGTACCAGTGGCATAGTCTTCCTTGTGGGATTCGCCAAGGTCTCTTAGATGAACATGGATATCGATAGCTCCTGGAAGTACGTAAAGCCCATCGCAATCAATGACTTTCTGGGCGCTGGGTTCGTTTCCGGGGTCATAGAGCCCTTCTATCTTACTCGACTTCACAGCAACAGAACGGGTAGTTTCTATGCCATCAATTATCACGGTGCCATTCTTGAGGAGGAGGTCCACTGACATCTACTACCAAGGCCACCATCGGACATTCATGAGAAACGCTGAACGACTAGCGAGTTTGAGGAATCTTGAACTTGTTTGCCACAAAACGGGTGAAATCTGTGGCACTGATTATCCCAACCAGCTTATTTCCTTTCGTAACGACGGGCAGAGTGTTCAGATATGCCTCGAGCAGCTTTGTTGCCGCAACCGATATCGGGTCGTCTGGTTCCGCCATAGGAGGTTGTTGCATCATTGCATCCACGACTCGAATCATTCTGACTTGATTTGCACGATACTTGTCTGGTACTTCCTCACTGAATTTCGCCATGGCTTCTGCGACCATTCTTTCGGTCAGGAGGCCCAGCACGCGCTTGCCGTCAGTTACTGGGAGCCCAGTGTAACCGGCCGCAAGCATTTCCGATCTCGCCTTGATTAGTCTCTCTACCGGGCTGACTACCAAGAGCTCCTCTTTGGTCATAAGTTCCTTCACTTTTACATTCTCAATTTTCTTCGCAAGCGTTGTGATTTCAGCCTTAGTTATTACACCCACGAGTCTGCCATCCTTGTCTACGACGGGACACCCGCTCATTCCTCTATCAATCATGAGCTGTGCGACATTCGTTACATCATCCGTAGGCAGAACCGTGATTACAGTCTCAGTCATAGCGCTCGAAACGTGGAGTCTTCCAATCGAGACCGCAATGACTTTGCTCACGCCAAGTCGGTCAGCGATGTCTGCGTATGTCAGTATTCCCCTCAGATTGCCGTCTTCAGTTACGATTAGCCTATCCACCCGCTTCTTCTCAAGAAGGTCGAGAGCAAAAGACAACCTCTGATCCTTAGCAATCGTGACTGGGTCAGTCATTAACTGAGATATCTCCAATGCCTAGTCCTCCTATATCGTGCTCACCCATACAGGCCGGATGCTGCTAATAAACCGAACTAGCTCCGGCATGCCTCGCACAAGTATCTGCCGTCTTCCATAACTAGGTCCGTGGAGTACTCACCGCAGCTGTCACAAATTCCTCCGTATCCTACGATATCGTCTTCTTCTTCGTAAGGTCTGGCCGTCCCGCCGGTTTTCATCCTTAGTGACTCGACCAAGATATCGATAAGTTCCGGAGACCACAGAAGAATGTCCTTTGAAGTCACAATACCCACGAGAGACTCATTCTTCAACACGGCAACTCTCTGAATTCCGCTTCGCGCCATCACACGCATTGCATCAGTGAGAGATGTATCTAGGGTGACGTGTATGAGCGGCGAGCTCATGATTTGACTTGCATTGGTCGTCTCAGGATTCAGCTCTTTAGCAATTACCCGCCTTACCAAGTCCTCTTCAGTTATGATACCTACGGGTCTTGCTTTGCTTACAACGACAATTGAGCTTATGTCTGCCTTGCTCATAGACTTCGCGACATCAAGGGCAGAGTCCTCAGGTGACATCGTGACCACGTCAGAAGTCATGATATCCCTCATAGACATGTCATGTGAACCTTCAGCCATGAAAACGACCTCCGTCCGTCAGAGAGTCATCCCATCAATATAGCCGGATGGGTGATTTCGTGAGCTTTCCTCTGAACCAACTTATTAAATCTGTCTGTGCTGTCGGCATCAGATTGACCCTGATTGGAGCATGTGGTTGGAATGTGTTCGGCGCTAGATGACGGCGTCGAGCTCAGAGAAGTATCTCTCCGTCACCCGGAGGAAGAACCCGCATCATATCCTCTTGAGGTATGCGAGTGATGAGAGGAGCAATTTCCTCTGGAGCCATTCGCGCCAAGTGCCCTGCAATCTCTTTTACAAGCTGGCTCTTCTTGGTCTTGCCAGGGACAATCCTTACATGATAGCTGGTGCTGGTTGACACCGCAGATGTGGGTCCCGAAATCGGTATCGCGAATTCTCCCTCAATCATTACCCCCACAGATACTTCCACTGGGACACCCCTTATGTAATTCTTCGTGCCATATATCATGATCCCGCCCGGTGGCAGATACTCACCTGTAGGCGGCGAGAGCTGACTTGCTCGGGATTGACCCAGTACGCATCGCCAGAGGAGAGGCCATCATGCCATGCGCTGGAGAACGCGACTGCAAACTGTGCAGCCTCAATTAGAGTCTGTTCGCTAGGCGGTTGATCCGGGACTTTCACAATGACGTATGGCGCACCATGAAGTGATGCATGAAAGAAGACGTCGTTTGCAGTCATCTGTCTTTTTGCAAGCTGTTCGTTGCTCTTGATGTCTCGACCACCCAATACAAGAAAGCCCTCTGACGACATGAACCAGCGATATCTCTCATACCACTTTTGCTTCCTTATCTTAGTGGAGATTGCTCTTGTTGGCTGTGGAACTACCGGTGCCTGCATCCGGTCGAGCTGAGAACGTGTCTTGGCGACCTGAGCCTCCGCACCCTCGGCTTTGGCTTCCATCTTCTTTGCCTCGTCATAAGATGCTGCGGCATTATCCTGAGCGGACAGTCTCATATCAAGCGTTGCTTTGGCCCCACCAAAGTTCATGACAATCTGTGCCTGAGAGGGTATAATCTGCTCAATTAGGACCGCTGATCCGACCCCATCTTTCTTTCCTTCCTCGATTCTACGGAGTATTTGGTCCCAAGGCTGTCCACGTGATCGAACTCCTGTTATGGATTCAAGTGCTTCCTGAACGACTCGGAAGTTCGCGTAAATGACTTCCCCTTGATTCCTGAGTTCCTCGGCCTTCTTTCTAAGAAGCAAAAGGCTCTCCTGTTGTTTGTCGATGATTGTCTGTAGACGCTGCGTTTCCTCACTGAACTTATCGCTTGTTTCTCCTTCTGCCTCTTCTTGAGGCGATACTCCAAAGAACTCGTCAATTGCCTGACTGTAGGTATCAAACCGCTTTGTCTGTAGTTCACGATAGAACGCGAACTCGAATGGAAGAAATGCCATTGGTGACTTCTCATTCTCTGACTCCTCTCCCTCCTCAAAGACTAGACAAGGGCCATTGACTCCTGCTTTGAGTTTCTCTATAAATGAGCGTAGCCCATTCTCAAGGTCCAAGAATCCCTGGTCGTCGAGGTCTGCCACCATAAGTTTCGACGAGACTCCCGAAAGTGCACATACCTCTTCGCAACTTAGCGAATCCAGATTCAGACGGCTCGCCAGTGTTCGCACAACGTTCGCTTCTGAATCGGACATTATCTCCCTGAGAGAATGTCCTTCCAGCGTGCGCACATCTATTCCTCTTGGCGGCGGCAATTCATACTTGGCCTTAGGTATCAAGTCTCGGTCACGCATTCTCTTGTAATGCATTGCCACAAAGATGGCGTCTTCAGGATCCAGTAGTATCAGATTGCCTTCCCCGAAGAGTTCGACCACGAGCTTGTGTGTTCCTGATTCGTCACTGGTTTCCAAAACGACAATGCGATCTAGTTCATGCTGCCTGACACTAACGATTCTCTTGTCCCGTAGGTACTTGCGTAGGACAGTCACGAACTTTGTTGGTTGTTTCTCAGCGACTCTATGGAACTCGGTTAGATGGATCCGACGACCCGGCTCAATCAGGAGTTGCGCATTACCACCAGAGGGCTGGTAAAGCTTCAGTACAAAGACTTGGCCATGATGATAGATGTTCTTGACAAAGGCCCCCTCTGCAGCCTTCCTTATCTCTGGAAGTACCAACATGATGTCAATGTTGCTCATCGCATCTTTCATTCAGTAATCGCCAGCCTACGGTAGAATCACCGACGTCTTGAATTCTGTCGAAATCAATGAGATTACGGGTGAAAACAAGACCTAAGCAGTCTATTTCACGAGTCTCTATCAGTAGTTTCGAACTCTTTGTTACCACATATCCATTAATTCTCTTCGATACCGTCGGATCCATGCCATGATTGAGAGCGATACGATTATAACTTTATTAACCGACCCTGCTCCAGTCCGACCGGTGAGTAAACGTGAGCTTCAAGTCTGTCTTCAAACAGCTATTCGGCAGATGGGAAAAGCGTCCCCAGGATCAGACTTTCTACGTGAAGATGCTCTTTGCCATCATAACTGCCATCATATGCGCCGCAGGCGGTCAGACGTTCGCAGGACTGAGAGGGCTTATCTTCGGCGTCCTCATGTATGTGCTCACGATTTTTGTCATTGTCTACCTCTTGGATGTTGATCCAACTGTCATGGGCGGACGACAAAGACTAGTCACCAATTCCTTGATGTCTTACTTGCTCATGTGGGTAGTGCTTTGGACTCTCTTCTATGCATTCGCGGTTCCTTCCAGCATTCTTCAGAAGCTCGTATTTGCGGGGCTTGGCAGGTCGGGGCTCTAGACCAGTGCCATGAGCTGTATCACGAAATACCCCAAAAAGAGGAATGGAATTAGCGGTGGGGAGATTGCATGGTTCTTGTGGCCGGACGTTCGTGTATACAGATAGCCGCCCAGCAACATGAGAAACATCTGAATAGATGCTGACAATACCGACTCGAACAGAGCGTTGGTCATCTCCATGAGTTCAAAGCCCGGGCTCACTATTGCGGTGATCAATAATATCTTCACATCTGCCCCACCAAGAGCGCCAATCCTGAACAGTGAGTATGAGAGCAAAGGAACAAAGATGACTGCAGACAGGTGGAGCGGAAGTCGAGCCTGTAGATGGCCGGATAATACGACCACGACGAATGCGAGCGCACCTCCGAGCAGTACAGCAGTATTTGATACTTGGCGATGGCGTATGTCAAGGTAGCTGTAGAAGGATAGGAGGCTCAGAGCAGTCAGAACGGACAATACGGATGACATCGTTAGGCTTGGAATCATGGTCTCTCAATCTTCGCCCGCACTTCATGCCTTCGTCCGTCTTGTGAGGCTGTATGTTCATGTGCAGGAACCTGAGATATAACCATCTCCCGGATGTGGATTTCTCTTATGTTCAGACAGTTCTGCAACTGACAGCAATACAGATTAGGTGCCGTTTGAAGTGAGCAGTCACCCCGCTGGGACAGGTGTTATCAATTTCCGCGGAGCAACATCATGAAGCTGATAGTCATGACAGACGCGAGTCAGGTGATCCAAGATACTGTGGTTCGCATGTTGAAAATGGCAGTAACGAAACTGCCAAGCGATGTGGAAGCGGCTCTTAGGACAGCGTACAGAAACGAGGACGACCCGACCGCAAAGACACAGCTCTCAGCAATCATCTCGAACCTGGAGATTGCTGCGACGGGAATACCGATGTGTCAAGACACTGGAGTCATTATCTACTACGTGAAGGTCGGAGCTAAATTCCCTTACATTGATTCCATTCAGGATGCACTGACATCAGCGACAAGAAAGGCGACTGAGGAGATACCGCTCAGACCGAATGCAGTCCATCCTTTCAAAGGAACAAACTCAGGTGACAACATAGGAGAGAAGATTCCTTGGGTCAACTGGGAGATTGTATCCGGCGACTCGCTAGAGATAACAGTGTTTCCGAAGGGCGGCGGCAGTGAGAACGTCTCGATAGTTGGCATGCTCAAGCCTAGCGCCGGTCTCGCCGGAGTGAAGAAGCTCGTGGTCGACAATGCAATGAAGTACATGGGCGAAGCCTGCTCGCCGAACATAATCGGCATAGGCATCGGCGGGGGAGCTGACATTTCAATCAAGATTGCCAAACAGCAGCTACTAAGACCGCTGGACGATAGCCACCCTGAGCCTGAAGTTGCGAAGCTTGAGAAGGAGCTCGCGGATGCGTTGAATATGACAGGGATCGGACCGATGGGGCTTGGTGGCAAGACAACAGTCCTAGCTGTGAAAATCGGTTATGCAATGCGCCATCCCGCTAGTCTTCCGGTTGGCGTTGCCGTCCAGTGCTGGGCTGCCAGAAGGAGCACAGCCGTGATTTCGAAGGATCTCAAGGTGAAGTATCTGACACACCCGGGAGGAAAGTGAAATGGCAGAGTATCATCTAACCACACCTATTTCGGAGGCCGATGCTAGGAAGCTGAAGGTTGGCGACATTATATACGTTTCCGGAGAACATGTCTATACCGCCCGTGACGAGGCCCACCAGCGTGCGCTGGAGCTGCTAAAGAAAGGGGAGAAACCACCTGTCGATTTCAATGGAAGCGTCATCTACCATGTTGGTCCGGTTGCGTGGAAGAAAGGCGGCAAATGGCAGATAGTTTCCGCGGGTCCAACTACGAGCACGCGCATGGAGCTCTTCGAAGATGAATTTCTACGCAAGTTCAGAGCACGAATAATCGTAGGAAAGGGTGGCATGGGACCCAAGACACTGGCCGCATTGAAGGAGGTCGGTGCAGTCTACTGCAGTTATACGGGCGGCTGCGGAGCGCTCGCAGCCAAGGGTCTCAAGGAAGTCAGAGCGTACGAGTGGCAGGATCTCGGCATGCCAGAGGCCCTTTGGGTAATTACGGCAAAAGACTTCGGACCGCTTCTCGTGACCATGGATTCACATGGCAATAGCCTTCACGACGACATAGCAAAAAAGGTGGAGGCCAAGAAAGCAGAGGTCTACGCGAAGCTGGGCATCAAGCCGTAGTTCAGCCATTATCCAAGTAGTCAATCACATGGGACTTGGCTGCAGCGTCGCAGCTCTTTACGAATCACGACGGGCATTTGGAAACGCTTCTCTTGCTCAGTCCTCTTGCTTAGATTCCCAGTGCGCTCAGCATCGGCACAGTCATTCCGTACAGAGCGACCAAGACTAGGACGAACAATGCGATAGCCAGCAGGACGTTTTCGACATCCATGATTCGGCACCCCATTATCCTGCGCCTTTATTCGTGCGGACCCATTTAGATATGATTAGTCTGTACCACAATAGGCGAATCTTGGCGCCAAATGCCAGATTCACTGTCACGATTGTCAGAATGCCTGCCTTTGAGAAGTAAATGCACAATTCGCATCAAGCATGCAGTACCAAGTAGAACAGTAAGGATAAAAGCCGCTCAATGACCGACCGCCGTCGAGTCGGAAAGAGTTCACGTTGGGAGGACTTTACTTGGACTACAAGACGATTGTCTGCGATGTGCTTGTCGTCGGTGCTGGCGGAGCAGGATGCCGCGCCGCGATAGAGGCATCAAAGCAGAACCTAGATGTGATCATGCTTAGTAAGGAACTTCTTGGCAAGGCTCACACATCAATGGCCGAAGGCGGCTACAACGCTGCACTCGGAAATGTAGACTCCGCTGACAAACCTGACACACATTTCAAAGACACAATCGTTGGTGGCAACTACCTGAACAATCAGAAGCTTGTCGAGATTCTGGTGAGGGACGCCGCGGAAAGGATCTACGACTTGGAAGAGATGGGCGCAGTTTTTGACAGAACTCCCGAAGGAAAGATAGCACAAAGGGCATTCGGCAAGCAAACCTGGCGAAGGACTGCCTATGCGTCCGATAGAACAGGTTCTGAGATAATGGTCACACTCACCGAGGGGATCCGAAAGGCCTCTGTGAGAGTCTTCGATGAGATATTCGCCACGAAACTCCTAATCACAGATGGCAAGGTCGCTGGCGTCACGGCTATCGATTTGAAGTACGGAGACTATCTGGTTTTCAGAGCGAAGTCCATTGTTATGGCAACAGGTGGGGCGGGGCGCGTTTACAAGGTTACCAGTAATGCTCAGCTCGACGTAGGCGACGGTTACGCTATGGCCTATGATGCGGGCTGTGAAATGCTCGATATGGAGCACGTGCAGTTCCACCCAACGGGCCAAGTCAAGCCAGAATCCGCCCGCGGACGACTTGTCACGGAAGCTGTGCGAGGCGAAGGAGGAATCCTGCTGAATGCTCGCGGTGAACGTTTCATGGAACGATACTATCCGGACGTGCTTGAGCTTGCAGGTCGTGACCAGGTGACGCGCGCGATAATGACCGAGATAATGCAGGGCAGAGGTACACCAGACGGCGGGGTCTACCTCAGTGTTGCGCACTTGCCAAGGTCGATTATTGATTACAGGCTAGAGAGCATGGTTGAGCAGTTTGAGGACGCTGGCGTGGACATTCATGAGGAGCCCATGGTCGTTGCCCCGACCGCCCATCACTTCATGGGTGGAATTAGAATCAACGAAGAAGCGGCAACGAGTATCTCTGGTCTATACGCGGCTGGAGAATGCACAGGTGGTGTGCACGGGGGCAACAGGCTCGGTGGGAATGCCCTAGCCGACACTCAGGTTTTCGGTTCGATTGCCGGAACGAACGCGGCGAAGTATGCGAAGGGCGGCAAGCTGCTCGGTTTCAATAGAGATGATGCGATTCATGAGTTCGAACGTCTTGAGGCCATGTTGCAGCGCAGGGAAGGAGTTTCGCCAGCTGAAGCCCGCGCGGCCCTGACCAAACTAATGGAAGAGAATGTGCACATATTCAGGAATGAGAAGGGTCTTTCCTATGCTGTTCAAGAACTCAGAAGAATGGAAAAGGAAATGGTGCCAAGGGTCAAGGTGGACAAACAGATAAAACGATTCAATCCGGGCTGGCACCAAGCTATCGAGTTTGCGCACATGGTGATAACCGCGAGGATGGTCTCCGAAGCCGCACTGCTGAGGAAGGGCAGCAGAGGTGCGCACTTCAGGACAGATGCTGACCCCAATGATAAGGGCTATTACAATATCATAATACGCAAGGGCCCCGATGGGCAGATGCAGCTGAGAAAGGACCCATTGGTTATCACTAAGATTACGCCGCCGTAGTGGAGGAATAGGCAATGGCAACCAAGACCTTCAAGGCTAGTGTTCAGAGATATAACCCTGACATTGACAATGCGCCTTACTTTCAAGACTTCAATGTCGCTTTCGAACCCGGAATGACTATTCTTGATGCATTACTATACATTCAGGATAAGTACGACTCAAGTCTTGCTTTTCGGTGGGAATGCAGAGGCGGGCAGTGCGGTTCCTGTGCTGTGAAGGTTAACGGCACAGCCCGGATAGCCTGTCGGACGAAAGTCAACCCGGACGTTTCCTCCCTGAAGCTCGAGCCGCTTGAGAAGATGCCAATCATCAAGGACCTTGTTGTGGACTTGGCACAGGTCACAATGAGGATTAGACGTATCAGACCTTATGTCGCAAGGGATACACCTCCTCAGAGACCCGAGATAATTCACAGCGAAGAAATCGAAAAGGTTCGGGAAATACGGAAGTGCATTGAGTGCTCGGCATGCCTTTCTAATTGTCCAATCGTGCATGAGACTTGGGATTATCCTGGGCCCATGATTATCAGACAACTCGCTCGATTGGAGCTGGACCCACGTGATGTTGAAGATCGTGTCGCCATGGCAATGGACGAGTCCGTCTACAGCTGCACCACGTGCAAAATGTGCGAGGATATCTGTCCCAAGCGAATCAAGATACCAAGCCTAGCAGTCGAGTTGTTGAGAGCAAAAGCTGTTGAGGCTGGCTACGCCCTTGCAGAAGGTCAGCAAGCGTTCATAGATTCAATTAACGCTACTGGCAGGTCGGTTCCTGAGAAGGAAGCGCCTCTTCTGAAGAGCATAGGCACAGAGGAGTTCCTCGTCAAGAAGCCACGTGGTCGAGTCGCATTTTTCACCGGCTGTCTGATTGACTATCGCATGCCAAACACTGGCAGGGCATTGATTGAGGTCTTGAACCGAAACAACATTGATGTCATTGTTCCAAAGGAGCAGTGGTGTTGTGCAAGTCCTGCTTTCAGAACCGGAGACACCCACACAGCCAAGGACGCCGCCAAAAGGGTCACCGAGATTTTTGAGAAAGTCATGGACAAGTACAAGCTGGACACAGTCGTTGTCGCCTGCGCAGGTTGTGGCAAGACCCTGCGTGAGGACCATCGTCCTCTCGTCGAGGAGATGCGCGGCGAGCCCCCAAAGTTCAAGGTCTATGACCTCGCGGAATACATGCTGGATGCGATTGGCGAAGAAAACATCATTAAGCCGAAGGGCGAGCTCAAGATCAAGGTGACATACCACGAACCGTGTCACCTTGGCCGCGGGCAGGGAGTCGTAACACAGCCAATTGAGCTGCTCAAGATGATTCCCGGGCTTGAGTATATCGACGACCCATACAAGAACCGTTGTTGTGGTGCGGGCGGCGGCGTACGTGCAGGAAAGCGCGAGCTTTCGATGAAGATAGCAACTACGAAGAAGGAATACATCGAAGCGACGGGGGCCCAGATGGTTGCGACCGAGTGTCCGTTCTGCACGATTCAGATAACTGACATCCTAAAGGGCACCAACATTGAGACACGATACATCCCGGATTTGTTAGCAGAGTCCTACAGAAAGGGCGACACCAAGAAGACAAAAAGATAGATTTCTGGGAAACCACTACTCTCTGCTAAGCCCTGGATGCATACTCACACTTCCGGAGGCGGGTCAAGTCGCCTTCCTTCAGGCAGTTCGTTGAGTAGCAGCCCTTCAGTCTCAGCTTCTTTCACTGCTTGAACGGCTTTTTCGCCACCAATGTGCCCTAGGGCTCCTGCCACAGTCTGCCTGACAAACACAGATTCATCGTGGAGAGCTTCTATCAACGATTCGACTGCTGACGCATCGTTTCTCTCACCAAGCTGAGCAGCAGCGTAGATACGGACTATGAATCTCGGGTCCTTGAGGCAGCTGACGAGGCATGCCGTTGCACGCGTGTCATCCATACGGCCGAGACGGTCAATTGCACCAAGCGACATCTGTTCGTCCGCACTTTGCGACTCGATGAGGAGGTCGTTCAGAACATAGTTCTGGTCTTCTGGACTTATGGGTACTCTCTTGACCATGGCAACTTGTTGCTTGGCCTTCGCAGGTTTTCTTTCGATAACATCAACCCCGGACTTCTTTGTGGTTCTGCCCTTCTTTGTTCCAGCGTATGTTTTCACAGTAGCTTTCTTTGCTTTCGCTGGCTTGGGCAAGTCTCTGTCTCCGGGATTCAAGGACTCGAATGCGGTTCTCGAATTGGGCAAGGGGTGTTAGCAATGCTTGCTGTATCAAAAACGCCTTAACACACTTCAGGCTTTCTCTGCTGTGGTGACTCGGCCTGCACGAATACTCGGCTGCCTGTTCAATCATTGACGCAGTCATGGAGGCTGCCAAGAGCCACAAAGTCAAGAGAGTCACGGTGGTTAACGTGGAGGTCGGTGAGTTCACCTTTCTTGTCCCCGAGCAACTCGAGTTTAATTTCGAGATTGCGACTCAAAAGACGATTCTGGAGGGAGTGAGCTCAACATCAAGATGGTCAAGGGGAGAGTAAAATGCAAAGACTGTGGGCACGAAGGGGAGGCTGGCAGTCCTGATGAGGCGCTTGGTCCTGCAGCAATGTTTGCACCAATGAAATGTACGAACTGCGGTAGCAGCGCAACGATGATCACAGGCGGCAAGGACTTCTTCATCACAAATATCGAGGCTGAGGTTGCCCCTGCTGCCAAGAGATAGAATCTCAGATTAGTACAGCGTTTACGGCGCCATCTTGACCTGGACGACTGGTGACCTTTGCGCGGCCCTTTGGTGTCTTAATGATAGTGCCGCGAGTAATCACTTTCCGTCGCTGGTAGTCTAGGTTGGCTGGATTCTTCTCTACTTCTTGAATTTCTACACAGAAAGTCTGGTTCTTCTTAGAGTCGGTTACGTTGACCTCTTTGACTCGCAGAGCTGGTCTCTTCTTATGATGAACTCCTTTGCTGCCAAGGGTGCGTCTCTTGGTTTCGCCCACGATTGTTTCTGTTGGCGAATGACCCATTTCGTACTTCTTCTTGCCTCTGGATTTCTTAACTCGCGCACCAGTTAATCTGCGACCAGTCTTACCATGCCAGACACCCATGAAGACTACCTCCGGGTTCAGTCATTGACGCACGCTTAGAACCGGTTTTAAGTCTTGCTCAGTGGGTTATAGTCGGCGTAGTCTTTGACAGAGTTACGTAGACTTGGGGCTTCATCAGTTCATCGAAATGCCTCGCGAGTTCATCGGCATCACTCGTCTCTGCCCCCATCAAGGGCAACCCGGCCGGGAGCACCGTGGTATCGAACCATGGCACTTCCGGTGAAACTCCTCTCATCTTCAGGTAGATGTTGACGCTCGCGTTGAACTGCCGATCGATTTTCAATCCGCACGATGGGCACTCGAAGACCTTCTCAGCTCTCAGGGATTTGTTGGTTGCCCCGCACCTGCTGCAGCGCTTCGATGTCCATGCCGGATTCACCTTGACGGTCTCGGCTTTATTCTTGACGAGCTGGTAGAGCTGCCGCCAATCCGGTGACCAAGATTGCGGTTCCAGCGGTGGCGATAGCTCTTGAACAGGTATTTCTTTTCCAGATTCTCGAACCCATGGATTGCAGGAACCTTGGTCATCAGGTTGGCAACGTCGCACAAGTATTCCTTCACCCGGTTCCTGCACCGTGCCCGGTACTTGGCATAGAGCTTCTTGCCCGCCTTCTTGTTGCGGGCGTAGACCCGGTTAATGCTCCTGAATTTGTCGTCATACGTGACGTGAATGGTGTGCAACGACTTGATGTCCACCTTGACCCAACCGCGGCTCTCCGAGTATCCGTCGATGGAGAATATATTGGAGTCCCACCCGATCACGTCGTTCGGGTCTGGCTTACCATCCGGAAGCGTGATCGGGATGTGCAGTCTCGTGTCAGTGAGGATCGGTTCCCCGATTTTTCCGTCCAGTGGGAAGTACCGCTTGGAGAGGTCTACGTAAACGAACTGATTCGGCTTAATCGAGATTCGCATCCGTTCGTTCTCAACCTTCATCAATGTCTGTTTCACCCGGACGAAGAATCGCTTCACAACGGGCTTGTTCCGCTTCCGTTGTCCCTTGTTGTAGTTCTTCTTCCATGAGTCGATGATAGAGAACGCGGTCTTCAGCGCGGAGTCGATCCAGTGCGCGGAATACTCCCACTCGTTGAGGAATTCGCCCCGCATCCGCTTCTTGAACGCATAGCTGGGGATTGACGGGAATACCCGCACTTGGTTGCTGCTCTTCTTCGACTTCTCTATCCAACGGATGTTCTCCCAGATTTTGGAGATCATCTTGTTGAGCGCATCCCGGTAAGCCAAGAGAAACCCGTCTAAGTGGAGGCCATGCTTGAGCGTGTACGTCTTAATCACTGGAACATCATCCTCGCTCGCGACGATGCGCTCGTTCTGTAGCCTATGTGACGGCCTGTGACTATATATGCCCACCATTCAAAGAACTATCGAAACGGCGGCGCTCTTTTCGGCTGTACAAAGCATTCCCTTCAAATACAACGAGCAGGACCAATGATGGTAGAGCGCGGACAGAGGTGCGTGAATGGCGAAGATAGAGATGGCGCACGGTGCTGGCGGAAAGATTATGCAGCGTCTGCTGGAGGAAGTGATTATTCCTTCCTTTGGCCTCCGAAAGCTTGGCAGCATCGGGCTCGATGAGATGGACGACGGCGCAACGCTTCCGGTCGGTAGCACAGGTCTAATAGTGACCGCAGACGCGCACACTGTTCAGCCCCTTTTCTTCCCGGGTGGCAACCTTGGAACACTGGCTGCATGTGGCACGATAAACGACCTTGCAGTCATGGGAGCATCTCCCCTTGCAATGACAAACACGATTGTCGTCGAGGAGGGTTTCGAGATTGATATTCTTCGCGAAATTCTAAGGTCGATGAACAGCGTTATAGAACCGCTTGGGATTGCAATGATAGCGGGAGATACCAAGGTTATGCCGAAGGGTGCACTTGATGGGCTTGTGATGTCGACAACTGGTATCGGTATGCTTTACCTGAATTCGCCGATTGCAGACGCAGGAGTCAAGGCAGGCGACGATGTTATCGTCACTGGACCCATTGGTGACCATGGTACAGCTTTGTTGGCCCATAGGGAGGGGCTGAAGTTCGAAACCAATCTCACCAGCGATGTCGCGCCTCTGTGGGAACCTATTCATGATTGTCTTGATGTCGCTGGTCTTCGTATTCATGCGATGAAGGATCCTACCCGCGGTGGGCTTGCGGTTGCCCTGAATGAATTTGCATCGAAATCGCGTGTGGAAATAGAGATAGATGAGACCCTTGTGCCTGTAAGCACTGCAGTGCAGTCTTTATGTGACATCCTAGGCCTCAGTCCTTTCCACATAGCGTGTGAGGGCAGAGCAATCATAGCAGCGGACCCATCGGCCACAGATTGTATTCTGGATGCGCTTGCAAGATTCAAGACAACAGAAAACGCGTGTGTCATTGGAAAGGCGCGAAAAGGAGATTCAAGAGTGCTCATGAAGACTGGTGTAGGAGGAAGAATGGTTCTGCAAATTCCATTGGGCGAGCCGATTCCTCGGGTCTGCTAATCACTGGCAGCAACAGGCCCGCCTTCGGCGTCACTCTGATCTTCCCTTATCTTCTTCATCTTGAAGCTCAATTCTGCTTTCATGCGGATTACGTCAGCATCAAGGCCGAAATAGTCGGAGAACAATGGAGTTGTTATCAACACCTTGCTTCGTCCTTCGGGAGTGGCCGATATGAATTTCTTATCTTCCAGTTCTTTGACGTGGTCGTAGACGTGGGTTCCTCTTTGGAATACGAGATCCGACTGGAGGATTGGCTGTTTCAAAGCTATGTAGACAAGAGTCTGGAGAGTACCAAACGAGAGCAGTCCTCCGGGTATAAGCTTCCCGACTCGTGACGTTAATTCAGGCCTGAGCTGTAACACATACCTGCTGTTTGGCAGTTCCGCAATCTCAAGAGCACCGCCACGTTCTTGATACTTGAATTCAAGGTCTTCTATGAGCTGCTTGGCAGTGGACTCAGCTTTTCCGATAATATCGGCCAGCTCCTGCAGGCTCAGCGGTCTGCCGGCAACGTACAATGCCGCTTCGAGTGTCACCAACTCATTGTGCAAGCAAATCACCTACTCATTGCTTCTGGCTTGGCATGTTCCTCGCCTGCCTCTTCCTCTTGGGGCGGCGGCATCAGTTTGACCCAGATCACGTCGTGCTTGTCCATCCAGAGGTCAATCAGTGCTCTAGAATAGAGGTGTAAGATGGAGAAGAAAATGCGGACTATCTCTTTCCTTGTGTTGTTCACCAGCAGGTCAGTGAATCGAATCACTTCACCGACACCTACAATCCTGCAAATGTCCGAGTACACCTCAGCAATCGTTTCCTCTATGTTCGCCCGGGCTGATTCCGTCGCGAAGGCCAAGGGCTCAACATCCACTCTGCGTCGTCGGGACATAGGTACCGGACGTTCTCTTACTCCTTTGCCGAGAACTCGGTCCATTGCTAGGAGCAACTCTTCGAGGGTTACTCGACGGTTGTTCAGCCTGAATGGAGGTAGTATCTTGGGAATGACTACTTCTTGCTCTTCTTCTTCAGACACTTCGGACTGGATGAGGCCCAGTTCGACGAGCTCCCGGGTCTTTTTCATGAAAATCACTGACGCGGAATAGAGAGCATTCCCGGAGACTCGAAAGTCGATGTCTCCAAGCCTTCTCATTTCCTGAAGGAATCCAGCAATTCAGCTTACCAACATCCACGTTCCAAGGTTCGATGTTTTCAAGCTGTAGAACATCCGTTAGCAGAATGTAAGGGGGGTTCGCCCAAAACGGAGAGCCATATCTGTCGCTCAAGCCGTTTCCGCTACCTCCTGCAGGTCCACGGCGACTATCCTAGATATACCATCTTGATTTGACACGCCAATAAGCATGTCTGCCTTACGCACAGTGGTATCTCTGAGCGATACAACTATGAACTGGGACGATCTGGACATCTCCGAAATGAGTACGGCCACGTTGTGAGCATTCACATCGTCTAGGTTTGCATCTATTTCATCAAATACATAGAAGCTGGCAGGACTGTGCATCTGGACAGCGAAAATCAATGCCAGCCCGGTCAGTGTCTTTTCACCACCACTCATGGCGTCTAGTGAAACCAGTTCCTTGCCTGCCGGCTTTGACCTGACAGTTACGCCCCCCATCAGAGGATGCTCGGGATTCTCAAGCATGAGATTTGCTTCGCCGCTCGGCGACAGTTTTGCGAAAACCTTGGAAAAGTTGTCTGCTATTTCGTTATAGACTTGAAGGAACTTTTGAGTTTTCTCCTTCTCAATCTCTTCCATAAACGAGAGAATCTCCTTGTGCTCCTTCTCGAGTTGAGTCTTCTTCTCGGCTATCTCGTCGTAGGTCTGTCTTTCCGCGTCATAGTCCGTAAGCGACTTCAGATTCACCGGACCCATCGCTTCAAGTTCTCTCTCGAGTTCCTTAATCTTCTCGCCCAAGTCTTCGATTGCCTTAGCAGTCAGCTCACGCTGGTCAGCTCTCTTTTCCAGCTCTGCATCCACTTCAGTGATGGTACCGAGTTCGGCTTTGAATCCCACTAAGTCATTCTCTAGGCGAGAACGTTCGACCTGAAGTCGGTACACAGCTTCTCGTTCGATGTCTGGGCTTCGCGTATCTCTTCCTGCTTGAGCCTAAGGTCCCTGACAGTCTCTTTGAGCCTTAGCTGACGCACCCGCTTGTCCTTCACGGCTGTATCTATCTTCTCTCTTTCCGATCTCAGCTTGAGAAATTCTGTTTCTTTCCCAGCGAGTTCCGATTCAGAAAGCTGTACATCCCCTTCCATTCCTGGTAACACCGAGTCCAGCGATTCTGTTCTGGCCACAAGTTCTGCCAGTTTAGGTGAATATCGCTCGTCCAGCGCTACCCGGAGCGAAGCGATATCCCTTTGAATGCCTTCACGATTTCTTCTATGATGTTCTAGGACTTCCTTCAAATCCTTGATTTCTTGGTTCAATCGAGCGGTGTCTGACTTTGCAAGCGCCTCATTGCAGCGGTCTCTCTGCTCCCTTATCTTGTCACGCTGACTGGTCAGTTCTTCATCGCGTGCCGTCAGTTCGGATATCTGCTTCTCCAGTTCATCGATTGTGACTTTCGCCTTACGGATCTTCTCTCCGAGACTCTCCGCTCGGGCTTCTCTATCTGCAAGCTTCTGCTCGAGTGTTTCGACTTCGATACGTTCCCTGTAGTTGTGTCTGGCAAGTTCCTGAAGGTCTCTGTCGAGGTCCTTCTTCCCGTCCGTTAATTGCTCCTCCTGCTGTCGCAGCTCTGACAGAATATCCTCGAGCCCCTTGAGGCGAGTAACGACCTGAGGGCTTGTGTCCTGTTCCTGTAGCGAGAGTCCTTTCGCTTCTTTGTGGAAATATCCCCCAGTTATCAGGCCTGATCTCTCGACTAGGTCTCCTTCCAGCGAGACTGCTCTCCGCTTACTAAGACTGACTGCTTTCGCTGTCTCGAAGTCTTTTGTTACGACCGTGTCTGAGAATACAAATTCAAACGCTGGCCGCATCTTTGAATCAAACTTGACCAGGTCCAGTGCATTGCCAATAATTCCCTTTCCGCTAGGAGCCTTGACGGGCTTTCGTGCCCTTATTCTGCCCAGAGGAATGAAGGATGCACGCCCTATTCTTTCCTTCTTGAGGACATCAATGCATCTAGTAGCCACATCTTCGTCTTCCACTACAATATGCGATAACCTGTTACCCGCGGCCACCTCTAGTGCTGTCCCGTAATCTGGGTTGATGGTGCCGAGCTCTGCCACTGTTCCAAGGATTCCCTCCATCTCACCTTTGTCACGAAGTTGGAGTATCCTCGCCAATGCCCTCTGTCTTTTCAGAAATGCTTCCTCTGCTTCTTTCAGCGCGTCATGTCGAGCCTGTATCTTGATCATTTCTTCTCGTGTCGAAGCCACCAACTTCGCTGATTCAGTCACTTGAGCCTCCGCAGAGGCAAGCAGCTTCTCTACACTCTCGAGTTCGATCCGTTTCTCTTCCTCCATTGCCTGTGATTTCTGGAGTTCCTGCGTTCTCGCTGGAGCAATGACTGTCAGTTCTGACAAATCTGTCTCGGTGTTCTTCAGAGTATCCTCCGCATCGCGGACTTCCTCATACGCTAACCCTAGTTCCTTGTTATCGGACTTGATTGTCGACCTGACATCAGCTATCGCCTCATCAAGGTGGGCCATTTGATTGTTGAAGTCTTGGAGTTCTCGTGTGGTATCATAGTATGACGATTGCTCCTTTTCCTGCAGCTGTTCGAGCCGCTCAATATCTGCCCGCGCACTCCTTGACTTCTATCTCAAGGCGGGCCAGTTCCCTCTCCTTGTCCTCTGTGGACTGTTCACTGGATGCTATCTGTTCCTTAGTTGTATCAATCTGTGATTCGAGGCTATTCCTCTCCTGCTTGGTCCTATCAAAGTCGTTTCTTGCGCGCTCGAGGCCACCCTTGATGTGATCAACCTCGGCCGACATCACGCCGTACTGTTCGGAAACTCGCGAGGCATCCCCACCAGTGATTTGGTCGATATCCTGTTCTATCACCTCGATTTCGGATTCAGTCTTTGCCATATTCTTCTCGACTTTGGTGAGCTCTTTCGCGAGCCCTTCTGCATCTGCAGCTCGCTCCGCGAGAGTCTCGTCTATTGTCTTGCTTCTGCTGTCACCTCTGATTATAGTCCAAGCGAGGCTCTCGATTCTGGTTTGCTGTATTCCATCACGAACGGAGCTATAACGCAGCGCGTCCTTTCTCTCTGATTCTAGACGCTCAAGTCTGTCGTCGCCGTTCTTGCAGTTGTGTTTCGACCTTGCCTAGATTCGTTTCACTCTCTGCCAGTTTCTTGAGTGCTTTTTCCTTCTGTTCATCATACGCTGAAATGCCAGCAATCTCTTCTACCAACTTGCGGCGTTCGATTGGATTGACTTTGACCATCTGGGCGATTTCGCCCTGCAGAACCAGATTGTAACCATTTGGGTCGACTCCGATGCCCCCCAGTACTTCTATGACAGAGGACCGGGTGACCATCTTGCCATTTATGCGGCATACAGACTTTCCGGATTCATCCAGTTGTCTTTCTATCACGACCTTGTCTGCATCAATCTCTAGCTTTCTGTCCTTGTTATTGAAATGCAGTTCGACCAAAGCGGATGAGGCTTTGGGGGGCATGTCAGGCTTCGGTGGAGAATACAGCAATTCGGAAAACACATTCGCACGGAGCGTCTTTGCGCTCAGTTGTCCCAAGACGAACAGTAATGCATCGATTACGTTCGACTTGCCTGATCCATTTGGCCCCACAATGCAGTTGAACCCAGAGCTGAGAGTAATTGTTACGGTGTCCCGGCCAAATGACTTGAAGCCCTTGCACACAAGCTTCTCGATATAGACCAAGGCACTATCCGTCCGGCTACCTAGGTGAGAGTCTCCAAAGCGGCGTGGCTGACTCAATATCTAGGGAATATGGAGACCTAAATATCGTTCGTATAACACCGATGATACTAGGATGACACCTAGACATTCTTCTGGCTGCTTGGGAACTGAAACCTACAAAAAGCTAGCTCTGAAAGGCCAGTTCACTTCTTAACCATCGATAGGAGGGCGCGCCTCAATGCTATCCGAAGAAGACCGATTGATTCCTTTGCTGTTTCTCCGGCTACCGCAGTCAGGACGAGTTCAACATCGCCAAGAACGATAACAAAGCCCTTGTCAGAGGCGATACTGATCTCCCTCAGAGTGCCCTTGTCAAGAGCACCTACGAGCTGCGAAGAGTTGGCGGCTATCTTCACTGCAAGAGCAGCCACATCAGTGTGCTTGACTCCAGCAGTTATCGTGTGTGAAAACAACACCTTGCCCTTGTCATCACACACGATAATCCCCTGTATGTCCGCATTTGCTGCCATGGTCTGGGCCACGACCGTTTCTATCTTAGCTTTATCAACCACCATCGCGGCTGTCCTTCTAGAGCATCGCCTGCTTTGAACAGGCAGTGGTCACTGGGGTCTTTATATCTTCTCTGTTCACAGGCCGCTACTGGTATGGTCGTGATTTTCTTGCATTATGGGCTCGGAGTTACATTGTTTCAGTCTGTTCTGACCACAGAGTTCTGGACTCGAACGGGTACAATTCATAGAGAAACGCGGCGAGGAGGCCCCCAACTTCAGTCGGGAGAGGAATCGCCGCTGGGGAATACATGGATTTAAGCTCTAATGAAATACACGGTAATTGTCGAGTTATGATACGCACTATCCAATGCCCTCTGCCGCTCGACCCATCACTGGTCGAGACCATCCGCCAGTACAACGACGCGGCGAACGATGTTATGGGCGCTGGATGGAATTCGAGAACGTACAACAAGAACGTGCTCCACGCGGCGACCTATGCGTCCATCCGGGAACGATTGCCACACTTGCAGTCATCGCTCGTGCAATGTGCACGTGACATGGCATTGGCATCGCTGAAACTAGCGAAGAAAAAGAACTGGCAATGCAAGAAGCCAGTGAAGAAACCGATGTCTTCGATACGACTGAACCAGCGCACATTCACCCCCTTCTTGGAAAGTGGCGCAATCTCCATTTCGACGATTGATGGGCGCAAGACCTTTCCGCTCATCATTCCAGAGTATTTCAGGAAATATCAGTTCTCTACCGTGAATGCTGTCGTGCTCAAGGCAAAGAAGGACAGGGTCATCACGTTTCTGAACATCGAGATACCCGATCCCGGCGTGAACGACCACCCAGTCAAGTTTCTAGGCGTGGACCGCGGCATCAACAATGCAGTTGTCGCGTCTGACAACACGTTCTACAGTTCCAAACACATCAAGAACGTGAAATACAGGTACCAGTACTTGCGGAAATCCCTCCAGTCAAAAGGCACCCGTCGTTGCAGGCGAAAGCTCAAATCGCTAGCGGGGCGGGAAAGACGGTTCATGACTGGAGAGAACTACAGGATTGCATCGTGGCTAGTGGCGAAACCATTCGATTGCATTGTCTTGGAGGACCTGAAGGGCATCAAGACCAGCAGCAAGAAAGAACATCGTATTGGCAAGCAGACCCGCAAGAAGTTCGCCAATTGGGCATACTACCAGCTGGAGCGGGCCGTGGAGAACAAGGCACTCGAAGCTGGCAAGATGGTGCTCTTCGTAAACCCGAGATATACGAGTCAGCGGTGCTCGCGGTGCGGTCACGTTGCCAAGAGCAATCGGCACGGTTCCGAGTTTGCATGCAAGCAGTGCGGGTTCTCGATTCACGCAGACCTTAATGCCGCAAGGAACATATCCGACCGTGGCAGTGCTGTGGTCGGGAGGGCGAAAGTCAACCGCCCGAACGTCGCGCGAAATGACGAGGTAGAGTTCCTACCACGGATCGCAGTGGCAAGTCTACGACTTTAGTCGCAGGTAGTTGACCAGCAATTGACTTAAGACACTGAATCCTGAGTTGGGAATCGACAGACTACTGCTGAGGTATCCAATACATGCCTATGTTGAGGACAAGTTCAGAGGCCTTTCCGGCCTCGAGGGATATGATGGGTGACGTTCCCTATGTGATGCGTGTTGAGTTCAAAGATCTCGCGCGCGAGGTTACTCATATCACTGGCAAGCCTATAGCGTGCCAGAAGTGCAACGGTTTTCTCATGAGTCCAGATCAGATTATTGAAGACCGTAGAATAGGAAAGCACTTCATCTGCCCGTTTTGTGGCACAATGAATGTGATTGAGGGAGAGGTATTCACCGCTGGCGCTGATACAGATTTCGTCATCAAGCTGCCTCCTGACATGACTGAGACAACAGCCAGTTCTTTGCCTTCGGCTGGACAGTCTTTCCTAGCTATTCTCGATGTTTCCGGGTCAATGGGTGGACCGAACCTTGCTGCCGTGAAAAGAAGCTTGACTACGTCAGTCGAGAGCTTGGCCGCGAATGCACCAGACACCTTGTTCGGATTGATAGAGTTTGAGAGTTCAGTTCTTTTTCGTAACTTGGAAAACGGTGAGGCTGTACAACTCCCAAGAGAATCGTTTCAAAACCTGGAGTCTATTGAGGAGGCAACAACAAAGCTTCTGGACTGGATCAAGTTTGTGAAGGTAGGAAAGGATGCAAGCAGTCTGAAGCGCCACATTGGTGCTCTACGCGAGCAAGGTGGAACTGCCCTTGGTCCGGCGGTCGGAATGGCCTATGCCATTGCGAAGCATCGCGGCATCGGCAGGATTGTTCTTCTCACCGATGGGCTGGCCAATGAAGGGATTGGCGCCCTCGAGGGTTACCAAGTCACCCCAGCAGGCAACTATTACGAGGATTTGGGACGAGGCTTCAAGGATCTAAGTGTGGCATTCGATGTCGTTGGTATTGCCTCGGGTGCTGGGATGGAATTGAAAACCTTAGGTTTGATTCCGGAGGCCACCAGTGGCCAGATGTACTACGTGACACCAAACGAACTCGACCGGAGTTTGTCGGAGCTTGCAGGTGCATCATTGCTTGGGCGCGACGTGCAAGTCCGGTTGATTACTCCAAAGGGTGTCAAAATCAAGGACGCTTCCGGTATATCAAGAGCAGTCGTAGAAGAGCTCAGGACGAAGAGTCAGAGCAAGATAGGAGTCGTAGGAGAGAATCACGAGCTGTACTTTGAGATGGAGCCATCGGAGAAAATCAAGGCCAAAGAGATACCGATTCAAGTACAAGTCGAATACACTGACGAAGGTGGGTCCAGACGACTACGTACTGTGACAAAGAAGCTTCGTGTGACCGCAGATCAGAAAGAAATCATGAAGACTATGGATCCTACTATTGGTGCAACGTTCGTCGTGCAGAAAGCAGGCGAGGAGTCGTTTGGTGGTGCTCGTGCTGCTGGGAAAAGCAGGATCTCCAATTTCCGTGCTGCTATGAAGGTGCAGGCAAAGTCTGCTCCGGCTTCCGCACAGGGTGCTTTCAAGAAAGCTGACAAGGCGCTCGCTGGCGAAGAGGCAACAATAGCTCGCCAAGAGACGGAAATGAAACAGGCTCCTGTGGGTGCACCTTCAGCCGCTGCTGATCAGGCATTCACTGAGAACCTGAGGCAGATGAAGCGCGCATCGAAGGAGTTGTTTGGTGAGGAAGAAGAGGAGAAGTAGTCTCCTGAAATGCGGCACCACTAGCGTGGTCTTGTCATTGGGGGTCTGTCAGAGTCCTATTTCGTGCTTCCTTTGCCGGAATTGAAAGTCATTCGACGAAAGACAAATGCGCAAATGAAGACCTTGTTGCCACAAGTCTCAAATACCCAAGCGTGGCGTAGGAGACGGTAAATGCACAATTGACAGCAACGAGGATAGAGCAATTGGTAAGTCAGGACAAGCTGCGGTCAATTATTTCAAAGCTCAAGACTCAGCCAGGAGTGAGAGGCGTGGTAGTTACCAACATGGAAGGCCTCCCACTTAGTAGCGACCTCGACCCTGACACCACCGAAACCATTGCTGCAATCACAACTTCTCTCGTAGGCAAGGCACTTGACGCTGTTAGAGAGCTGACGAGAGGGGTCTCTGTCCTTCCTGACCTTGGACACAACGAAAGGTCAAATCAACATAGCCCCCGACGTGAAAGAGGGGCTGATACTAGTCGTCCTCAAGAAACAAAGCTGAATGGAGACACATTGCCATGAGCGATCCGAAAGTGTTCGACAAGATCCTCACAGACATCATCCGCCAAGACAAGGGGATAAAGAAAGTCATTCTTGTGGACAAGACAGGGCTCACCATAGCGAACGTGAGCAAGCTCAGTTACTTTCCAGTCGATACTGACAGCATAGGTGCCATTGCCAGTGCGGTGTTCTGTGCAAGCGAGGAGCAGGGCAAGAATCTGCAGATTGGAGAACTTGAAATCGTGACTTCTGAGTTTTCAGAAGGCAAAATCTTCGCTTCCGCCTGTGGGAAAGGAGTATTATGTGTTGTTTCCGAAGCCGAGGTTAATATCGGGCTCATCCGGCTGATTATGAAGAAACAGGGTGTGCAGCTTTCAGACGAGCTGGACAAGTTTCTGGCAGTCGAACCGATGGCACCGACAAAGAGCAAAGAGCTGGACGAGGAGGACCTGAAGTCTGCTCTTGCAGAGCTCGAGAAAGTGTAGGGTACGCGGGAGATGCCATAGAATCAAACAGCGTCGGACACACGTAGCCGTTTACGTATCTCGCGTTGCCGTTCCGTTCTTGGTTGTGCAGTAGGCCTTAGCAGAACTTGTGAGGCATGAAGAGAGCGGCTGCAAAGGCCGCAATGAGTGGCGGGAGTTTCAGATTGCCTGACAGCGCTCCATCAATGGGCACTGTCAACAGTTGTCATGCACATCGTTCTGTTCTGACGCCTTCAGAATCGCGCGTGCAATACCCCAGCATAACGGGCATAAGAACCGACTTGTCGGGTGCCCAGGGGACGTCGAGAGTGAGTTTGACCGAGTTCCTATTCCTGAATATCTGTCCTTCAAAGCTAACTGGCATAGATTCATCAGTCTTGAATTCGAGGTTCATCCACTGGTCTTTCTGAATCTCACGGTCTTTTATGAACTCATTTGCCAGAGTTCTCTTATTTTCTCTTCTAGCTTCCAGAGTAATAACTTGCTCTTCTGCTAGTAGTTCTGCACGGACTCCGCGTGTCTTCACGTCACGCGCAACCCTGTATCTTATCTTGATTGAATCGCCAAGGCAGACACAGTTTCTTTCCATTTCGGCCTCAAAGATGGTAGAACCTTGCTCGGTCCTTGCTTGGCTTCGGACTTCGCGGCCAGGCTCTGGCATTCGTCTCCTCACCTGAAGCATTATATCGTCACTCGGGTTGAACCATCGCGAGATTTCCACTATCCCCTTCAGCGCATACTCATTCCATGCGTATTTTCCCGAATAGCTGCTCGGTACATCATTCGGCAGGGTGAAACTGAACGGAAACTTGGTCTCACCCGTAGGCATGATGCCTCTGAGCGCCATGTACTGTTTGTTAGTGAAGTAGACATGTTCAAACTTGCAGTTCTCTCTAATCTTTCCCCTCTGCACAACAATCTCTGTACGTTCTTTCCCAGTGAAGGTCATAGATACCTCTTTGAACGTCAACTCCTTGTCAGAGTTGACGACGAGCTGACCCTCGACGGAATCACCTGGGCGATAGAGGCTCTTGGTCGTCACTATTGCTACCGTTCGCATTCTGGAAGCTTCCTCTTGCGCACTGCCTCGTTCCGAATCTATGCTTTTATGCCTTCCATCCAGAGTTTGAATCAAGCACGATCTGCCAAAGCCAGAACAAATAGTGTCAGCACCATCGCAGAGGTCCGGTTCCATAAATAGATTCTGCGCGTTTGGTTTTGTTCTCCACTGATTCGGGCGTCTTCGGAAACCGGTTCATTCTCTCTTCTGGTTCACTTCTGCTCACTAACTTCTCGGGGATGATGCCGGAAATCAGCTCCTTTGCATGGTTGAAATCCCTGACTTCAAAATCGGCTCATCCACAGGCGGAACGACACTCACGCAGGAGCTTCAGCTTCTGAAACAGAAAAGAAAGAAATCGACTGTTTCTATTGTACGCACTGAGTCTCACATATCCATGTAGATATCAATGCTGCATGCAACATCATTCAGGTTAAAGTATCCGGTGTCGTTCCTGCATGGACAAACGCGGAATGTTCGAGTCTGTCCAACTTACAATGAACGCCAAAGGCTTTTATGAGAGTAGAATGTAAAATCAGCCCGCATCCCGACACGGGATATCAAGCTCGGGGTTTGGTGCTCGATTCTTGGACCCCAAGCGGTATCCACCAGCCAAGTAATATACTATTGGTCAAGTAATCCTGCTGCCATCTCCGAAACGCAGGATTTCATGACAATAACCCAACAGCGAGGTGTGAAAGTGCGCAAGGACGACAAAGGCCGGATTCATCTGAAGCTTGTGTTCTACGGTCCGAGCCTAGGCGGCAAGACAACAGCACTTCGCTGGCTCTATGGAAAAGTCGAAGGTCTTCAGAAGGGGGAGTTCACAGCCATCGAAGACGAGACCAATCGTACTCTGTTCTTTGACTACGTACCTATGAGTGCGGGAGGCCGTGTTCTCTTCGATGTTTTCACAGTTGCTGGCCAGAAACGACACAGACATCAAAGGAAGGTCGTGCTGCAGGGCGCTGACGGAATTCTCTTTGTTGCAGACTCGTCGCCTGATCAAAGAGAGGAGAATGTAGAGAGCTTTGAGGAGCTGAAGCTGTTTCTCGGGGATACATTGGGCCGCGATACGCCAATCGTAATTATGCTGAACAAGCGTGATTTGCCCAACCGTATGTCCCGCGATGAGATGCTCGACCTTCTCGGGCTCGGCGGGAATGTACCAATCTATGAGACTATCGCCGTCCAAGGTGTAGGTGTCAAGAGAGCTTTCCAAGCCATAGCAAGAGAAGTCATCCTTAAGAGAATGTACAAGTAATCGCACTTAGGTGAGTCTGATGAGCGAGTCGCGGGGCGAAACACTCGATGGAGTCCTGAACGAACTACAAGGTAGCATTCCCGAAATCGAGGCTTGTGCAATAGTCAGTGTCGAAGGGCTCCCTATTGTCTCAGCCCTGCCGACCGATGTCGATGAAGCCAAGCTTGCAGCAATTACGGCTGCGATGCTGACTCTGGGCGAGAAGGCAGCGGTTGAACTCGGAAAAGGCAATCTCGAACAGGTAAACGTCAAGGGCGCCAACGGCTGGGTGCTAGTGATCCAAGCAGGCATGAATGCTTGCCTTACCGTGTCAACCACGGCCAACGCAAAGCTCGGTCTAGTGTTTCTAGACATGAAGCGGGCAGCCGAGAAGATTGCAGAGCTCATCTAGTCTCAGCTTTTTGTTCTAGCATTAAGTCTATGAGCGGCTGTTTCCGTCAGCAGTCCAAGGTCGTGCATTTGGTTGAATCTCGCCGGACCAGTCTACAGGCTGTATGAATACTGGCTCTATCGTCAACTCAGTAAGGAGAAGGCCCCTCGGCATGTGGGCATAATCCTTGACGGTAATCGGCGATATGCGAAGGAACACGGATTCGATGTGCCGTGGATTGGGCATCGCAAAGGCGCCCAGAAGGTCATGGAAGTACTTCGCATTCTTTGGGAGGCGGGTGTCAAGGTATGCACGATCTATGCCTTCTCGATAGAGAACTTCCAAAGGAGCAGAGATGAAGTCAGCGAGATCATGACCATCGCACGACAGAAGTTTGCTGATGTTGTGGGGAACCCAGATGTTAAACGGCACAGAGTCCGAATTAGGGCGATTGGCCGTGTGGATCTCCTTCCCCCTGATGTACGTGATGCTATCCATAAGGCTGAGGCCGACACGGAGAGCTACAGCGACCATATCCTCAATGTTGCGATAGGCTACTCAGGAAGAAGTGAGCTCGTTGATGCAGTCAGGGCGATTGGAGAAGAAATCAAATCAGGCAAGACATCTCCAACTGATATTGATGAGCATGTTATCGAAAGCCATCTGTACACTAACGGCGTACCGGACCCTGACCTGATTATCAGGACTTCCGGCGAAGAGAGGCTTTCCGGCTTTCTCTTGTGGCAATCAGCCTATTCTGAGCTCTATTTCGTGCAAATATACTGGCCTGCCATAAGGCGGATTGACATCTGGCGAGCGCTCCGTTCGTACGAGACGCGATCGCGCCGATTCGGCAAGTGAGAGATCAGTGTGGAGCGAACCCTAGCCCCAATCTGAGGATGTTTCAGTGACACAGTCTTTTATATGTCTCCGGTCTTTCGACAGACGATTGAACAGGATCTGACATATCTCATTCGCAGCGTCAGATTATGAGCGACTGACTAGGAGAACGCATGGATTTGGTCCGGCAACCAATTGAGGTATATCGAGGCCTAGTTGAGGTTCGCCTAGCTGACGAAATCACCGGGCACATCTCTCCACTTGTTAGTCGGTTCTCAAACGATTCATTTGCGGGTCTAAGAATATCTGATCACTTGACAAGATTCCTTGTGTTCTTCTCCCGGCTTACTGCTTTCTTGAGTTCAAGAACTATTGCCAATGTGAGCAATCTCGAGATGGCTGTGGACTTGCTCGATCATTTCACGTCCACGTCCAAATGGTGGATAATCTCAAGAAAGGAACCTGCCATTATTCCGAGGCCACCATCGCGAGACCCGCGCGATTTTTTGAAATCCATTGCCGATATTCAGCTTGGCAATGACGCATCAGGCAGGATTACTAGCTCGACCGAGAAGCTGTCACAGTTCCTGTCTGAGCATGGAATTGCAGATGGTCGAACGCGACAGGCACTTTGTGAAGGCTTCGAATCAATCTGGACTCTGCTAAGCGGATTCGTTTGTAAGAGCCAAGGCCGGGGCGCTGTTTCAGAAGGCGACTTCGAGGCCGCACATGATACAGTTCGGGTTCTCTTGTTCTATGTTCCGATTGACGATTTCATGGCTCTGACTGCAGTCAGAAAGGCTGGGACCAACGCGAAGCTCCCACGAATTGCACGAATAACAGTGGCTCCAGGATTCGAGCGCAAACTTGATTCTTCAGTGGCAGCACGTCTTGAAAGATTGCACGGAGAGAACCTTGCAAAGGTCGCAGCTTTGACTTCGGGAGCCTCTCGTGCTGTGCTCACTAACTCGCTTCGATTTCTTTGCCCAGTCTGCAGCTGCTGGGAAAGGCGCACCCGGTATTGAGGAAAGCGATTATGAGCCTATGATAATGAAGGCCATCGAGACGCTTCAAAAAGCAGGTGTAGAATCGTCCCTCTTTCAAGACGAGAACGCAGTTGCTAAGCTGTTCAAGAGTCTGCGCTTCTCTGACGAAATGGGCGAAAGGATTAGTTCTTTGACAAGGCGTCTTGAGGGACTAATCATTGACACAGCCGGGAGCCATGATTTCCTTCTCCAGTACTCAAGACTGGTCCCCCGGTTGGTCTCACTACTTTTGCTGCTGGCGAGTGGAACGAGACCTCTATCTGACTCGCCTCTTCGAGATGTTGATCTGAAGAAAGGTCTGATGTCTCTGAACCAAATGCTCAGTGAGCAGGGCTCTCCGTAGTCTTTGGGCCCTCAATCAGTATCCGTGCATCTACGACAAGTGCACCCTTTCCCTTGTCATAAACAAAAGTGGGGTTACAGTCGAGTTCGTCAATCTCAGGGTTCTCTTTCACCATCCTTGAGATAGCCATTATCACATTCACTAGCGCGTCTACGTCACGAGGAGGCTGACCACGAACGCCATCCAGTATTTTCGCTGCCTTTATTTCACCTACCATCTCGCGCGCGTCGGACTCAGTCATTGGTATGAGCCTGAAAGTCACATCCTTCAGTACCTCGACAAAGATCCCTCCGAGGCCAAACATCAGGGCATGCCCAAACTGAGGATCACGTGTGACTCCTATGATGACCTCGGTGCCCTGATCTGCGAAGTCCGAGACGAGAACTCCACGGCTGAGATCTACCTGAATGCCTTTGTCGCTGCCGTATTTTCTAGCATTGTCCATAATCTCCTGAAACGCCTTTCTGACTTGGCTGTCGTCGTTCAGGTTGACCTTGACCCCTCCAGCATCAGACTTGTGAAGAATATCCTTGGACAGTATCTTGAGGACTACAGGATATCCAATCTTCTTCGCTTTCGTGACAGCCTCGTCTGCAGACCTAGCTGTATCATACGCTGGAACCGCAATACCGTACCCTTTCATGATGTCTTTTGCTTCGCTCTCCAGTATGAAGGTCCGACCTTCCGCGAGGGCAGTCTCGAATATCTTCTTGGCAGCTTTCATCCTAACATCAGACCTCTATCTCTTCATTCGCAGACCAATGTCCGTTTTATCTTTTCTCAGTCTCCGCAGTTTGCATGAATTCATTGCCGTACCTAATCCTGCCATATGCCACAAGTGCACCAGCAGCCACTGCCGCCTTTTCTCCAGTGGCATACGTGGGAGTGCCCATGAGCTCCATAATCTCTCCAGCCTTTGTTGTGAAGGCTCCTCCCATTGACACTACCACGAAGGGCTTGCCAGATTGGCGTTGATAGTTGGATATCACGTTGGTGACATCCATGCCCAAGGAGGGTGTCTGCAATAGCATCCCAACTACAAACACGTCGTATTCGTTGCTTTTTGTTGCCTCATCGAACACAGCATCATATCGGCTGGCATCGGTGTCACCCACAACATCCACCGGGTTGTGCCAAGCACAATAGGCGGGCAGTCTGGACTTGAATCTCTCTTCAAGTTGCGGGGAGGGGCTTGGAACCGACAGTCCAAGAGCCTCTAGCGCATCTATTGTCATGACTCCGAGCCCTCCACCATTCGTTACCATTAGCACCCTGTCTCCCTTCGCGGGCGGCTGCATCGCAAGGGCCTTGGCCATGTCAAACATATGCTCGAAGTTATCTGCTCTGATTATCCCGGCCTGCCTGTAGGCTGCGTCCGCGATTTGGTCTGAGCCAGCGATGGCTCCAGTGTGTGAGTCAGCAGCAGCCCGAGCACGCTTTCCCTTGCCCGACTTCACGACGAGAACCGGCTTGCGAGGGGTCACTGTCTTTGCGGTATCGAAGAACGTTCGGCCCTTCTCTTCATCATAACCTTCTGTATAGTAACAGATAACCTGCGTTGAAGGGTCGTCTCCAAGGTAGTACAGAAGATCATCGTCATCTACATCGCACTTGTTGCCCAAGCTGATGATTTTGCTTATTCCAATTCCCAGCTGTGAGGTCCAGTCAGAGATTGCTGCTGCAAACGCTCCCGACTGAGAGACCAATGATATGTTTGCCACCGTGCTAGACTTTGGTCTTCCACAGCGGTACTCCGGCAAGAAGAACGAGTCGACATGAGTTTGAGTGTCTATTACACCGACACAATTGGGTCCGATTATCCTGATGCCATACTTCTTGGCGATGGCAACCATTTCATCTTCGATGGCTGCACCTGCCGGTCCGGTTTCCGAAAATCCCCCTGATATTACGATAGCCGCTTTGGCTCCCTTGTTCCCGATGTCTTCGAATACTCGCGGGGTCAGTCTGGCGGGCACAGCAACAACTACCATCTCTATTGGGTCGGGTATTTCCTTCAAACTAGGATAACAGGGTACTCCGAGAACACTGGGATATTTCGGGTTAACAGCGTAGACTTTTCCTGTGTATTGTGGTTTGATGAAATTCTGAAGAATGGCCTGACCTACGCTGTTGGGTGTGGCCGATGCTCCATAGACCGCAACAGCCTTTGCATTGAAGAAGGAGTCAATGCCTGCGGTCTCAACGCCTGACGGCATGGCCATCGTTCTCAGCTCTCCTAGATAGTGCCTGCTTAGCATGTTAGTTATACTTGTGGGTTTTCACACGTTTCTCATCGATACCCTAATAGCAACTGGCATGAAACATCTTCGAGACAACGTAATGACCTTCTCCATTCTCACCGATGGCTCTGTTCTGATGACCGCGCCTGCCGCGGAATTTGAAAGTGCCATTGCTGAGGGCTTTGACATCAGGATAAAGCATTTTGGCCGAGACCTGATGTGCTATAGTCCCACTGGGTACCCTTACAGAATCAAAGACCACGCACAATCAAATCAGAGTAACTTTGTTTCGTTTAGCGTAACTGGTGCCAGCTGCGCTCTGAAGTGTGACCACTGCGGTGGGCATCTCCTTCACGGAATGGAGCCTGCCTTGACACCTGAGTCGCTTCTCAGAAGTTGTAAGACGTTGAAGAAGAATGGAGCCGAAGGAGTGCTTGTGAGCGGCGGTTCAGACTCAATGGGTCACGTGCCAATTGGGCAGTATGCTGATGTGTTACAGACAATCAGGCACGACCTAGGACTAAGGGTTGTTGTCCATACTGGCCTTGTCGATGAAGCCACCGCCAAGTCCTTGGCATTGGCACATGTGAATGCAGCGATGTTGGACGTCGTTGGCGATGCAAGAGTAGCTCGAGAAGTCTATCATGTAGAGGACGGCCCTGAGAAAACAGAGCGATCTCTCAGAGTCTTGGAGGAACAAGGAGTGCCTGTTGTTCCTCACATCCTTGTTGGGCTTGATCGCGGGCGACTAAGTGGCGAGCTGAAGGCATTACAGATGATTTCATCGATCAAGCCGGCTGCAGTAGTCTTCATTGTGTTCAATCCAATAAGGAATACAGCCATGGAGCATCTCTTGCCGCCGCCAGCTGAAGTTGTTGGCCGCTTGTTGGCTGTCGCGCGGCTCGGGCTGGAATCGACGCCTATTCTTCTGGGCTGCGCCCGCCCGATGGGTTCCCATAAGGTTGAGTCTGACATTCTTGCTGTCAAATGCGGTGTTAACGGCATAGCATACATCACTCAAGAAGGGGTCGATGCCGGACGGGCACTTGGTCTTAGGCCAGTTTTCAAAGATGTCTGCTGTAGCCTCATTTACCAAACATGACTGATGATCTAGTCTTAGCGAGCCTCCCCGCAATCTCGTAGCCAAAGTCAAACATCCATATGCCTACAGCACTGGGAAAGAACTCAGGCCAGAGAATACTGAGGAATAGGGCCGATAGCTTCAGAGTGAATCGGTGCTTGAAGAGCCAAGCTGCGTTTGAGTTCGTCTCCTTTCCCCTTGCTTCGTGACCCACCTCATCGATGGCCGCCGCAAGCAGCAACATCACGAGAAGACCCCACCATTCAAGCCAGTCAGTGACTACAGGTATGCCTCTGACGACTAGCATGACTCCAATCAATAGGAAGCCAATCACAAACTGCGGCCTATTGACTTTGCCAGTCAGCAGTACACCAATCACTACTGCGCTAAGCAACACCATATCCCACTGTGAGAGCGTCATTATGAAGCCAAAGAGGAAACCAGAAAGCCCCAACGGAAACCAAGCAAGATTAGGTCGATTCAGCTCATCAAGTAGGTCATCTCCAGCCTTGAGCGTGAATCCCGCAGACCAGTACAGTGCGAGGTATATAATACACCACATTCTGTCAGCCGTTCCTCAAGCTATCAACGCGGAAGTGGCTCCTCAGTCTAACTATGACTCGTCGTAGGGCACGGATGTCCTCAGATAGCCAAGATCATCACCGGAGCCATACCAGTGTCTGATGATTCTCTGATAAAAGTTGAGGGCTCTGCTCAGAGTAGGGTCACAGAAGTCCCCAAAGCCTGCCCCGGGAGGTTTGTGCGGAACTTTGCTCTGACAGCTCCGCTGTTGCCGTGTGCACCTAGAACTTTTCCGAGGAACTCGATGCCATTGGGTGCAACCCACTTGACATTCCGGCCCACAAGAGCTGCTGCTGCGTCCTTCGAGTCAACAGTATCAAACTCCAGAATAACTTGGCCAAAATGCTGAAGATGCTTTCCTCTTCGGTAGCTGATTACACTACCCGTGGGGCCTTTCACGACTTTCCTTGCCGGCATTGACAACTCCTCGCTGAGTGAGTTCTCGAGGCCTCTTGCCAGACACCATTTAAAACTTACTAAATGATGATGTCGAGTACCTAATCCTTTTGTTACTCGATGTCGGCGCCGCCTTCCGAGCCCATCCTCTTCATGGGAACTCTCTCGCCTCGGCGCACTCGTTCTGCCAGAACATCGAGCTCTTTCGCTTTTTCCATTAGCACGTCTCGTGCAGAATAGCCAACAGGGTCCTGTCTCAACGCGATTCTGAATAGTGCAAACCAGTACCGTCCATCTGGTACCTGCAGCGGACTCAGGAGGTTATCAATAATCATTCTCACTTGGCTCACTTTGTCTGGTGCCGTATCGATATCGTCGTACAGCTTTCTTTCGATGCGGACCAATCCTCCGACGCGTCTGGCTGTCTGGATCGGACCTGCAATTGACAGTACTAGGACAAGAATCAAGACTGGCAGAGCCCCTACGAAATAGCTCATGTCGGCAAATGTGAATGTCACATAGAGTACCAGTAGAATGATGACACTGTCGATTATAGTGCCCTCAAGCGCTGCACTGCCCGGGCTTGAAAGATGCCAGCCGTAGAACCGTTCTGAGGCGGAAGAGGGCTTTCGAAAGTTGGTAATGCTGCGGATGTACCCCTCACGCCCTCTTCTGGTAAATAGCATCCAGACTCCTTGAACCACCAAACCTGCTACCAAGATAAAATACCAGTAGCCCGCTGCAATCATCTGCATGCTGGTTTCGTGGCCTCTGGGCCCGTTTAAGCATATTGAACTGAATACGAGTACTTTCGACAACCTCTCCGGGCCCGAATCCTACTTTGGGAGCCACAGCGGCAACCCAAAAACCTGAATCAAGACTGTGCTCATGTTGCGATCGAGAACTCGTTCTTAGGCGTGCGAACCCGAGCATAGCCCTCCCGGAATTGACTTGGGCTCGCCGCCTTCTCCTCCTTTTGACAGAATCCTTTATCACCGCCTGACCGTGTCCGGCTAATTGATTATCATGGAGCGGGTAAAGTACATCGACCCACAACGAAGCATGTCCGTTGCAGAGCTCGTGCACGCGATGCAGGACGTCGGGGTGCTCGGAGCTGGCCGTCTTGGCAGGGCTACTGCAATCGTATCGAAAATGTTCCAAGATCCTGACTGTTTCACTTTTCTTTCCATGTCCGGTCCAATGGTTCCAGGCGGACTAAGAAACCTAATGGCTTACCTTGTAAGAGAAGGTTACGTTGATGCAATCGTCACGAGTGGAGCAAACATCGTGCATGATTTGGTCGAAGCGTATGGTGGTGCGCACTATCGCGTTCCCGCGCAGAAAGACGATGCCGAGCTCAGGCAGATGGGCATGGGACGGATTGCCGACATAATCGTACGGAACGAAGACTTCGAGCTCTTTGAAAAGATGATTTACAAGTTCCTCGACTCTTTGCCTCAGCACAAGCGTCTCACTCTTGCACCAAGTGAGTTCTTGACAGAACTGGGAAAAACGCTGAATGACAAGATGTCGATAGTGCATCAAGCCGCGCTCAAGAAGGTTCCAATCTTTTCGCCGGGGCTTATGGATTCCATGCTCGGCTTTCATTTGTATACATACAGCACTATGCAGCCTCTGTCGCTCGATTTCGTGAAAGACCTCCGGATACTCGGTGAGATGATCACCGCAACAAAGACGACGGGTGCTATCATGCTTGGGGGCGGTCTTGCAAAGCATTTTGCAATGGGCAGCACGATATTGCGGGGAGGTCTCGACATGGCGATACAGATTACGTTGGACCGGCCGGAAGGAGGAAGCTTGAGCGGAGCCCCCATTGGAGAAGGGATTTCTTGGCAGAAGGTTCAGACCGATGCGAACTATGAGACCGTCATCGGGGACGCGACCGTGGTTTTTCCGCTCGTCGTAATCGCAGCGATCTCATCACAGGGAGTGCACCGTTGATGGAATGTCCTACTTCCCAATTCGGGATTTCACTCTAGCCAGATGGCACTGGAGTCAGCGTGATTTCGTACGAATAGAAAGTGTACCCATAGAATTGCGACGCCCAAACGGTGGCGTTGGTCGGGAGTCCTGTGGTCATATCCACGGTGGCGGACCATCCCGAGCCTGCGTCATATAGATACGTCCTATGGCCAATCACGAACGATGTGTTCAGAGATGAAAAATAGGTATCACAAAGTGGGTCTGATTCCAGTATGTCCGGATACAGGGAGTCTATGAAGGGCCAGTTTCCCACAGGCAGAATGGACTGAGATAAGAGATTGTTGAGAAACAAGTAGTCCACCGAAACAACCTCGGTCCCGTTCATATACACAAGTGGTCCTGTGATGGAAGTCTTCACGTTGCTCAGTATGCTCTCTGCGAATGTTCCTCCGTTGAGGAAGGCAGGAATCTCTGGAAGAC
The DNA here is from genome assembly GCA_963726195.1 of Candidatus Thorarchaeota archaeon. Lineage (GTDB taxonomy): Archaea > Asgardarchaeota > Thorarchaeia > Thorarchaeales > Thorarchaeaceae > OWC5. Next base: position 83,148 of record CAVSBO010000016.1, on the reverse strand, counting down.
TGTCGATTCGTATTGTTACGAACGTGTTGTTCAGCTCAACGTGTGGTGGGGCGTACAATGACCCGTTGAACGGCCAATACTCAGTGAAGCCAGACACTTTGACAGCGTAGGTGATTTCCGTACCCGATTCCACTGCCCAGTGCAGACCGGCACTTTGGTTGTAGAGCACGAGGACTCCTCCGGTAACTCCTAAGACACTGACCACAATAATGGCAGCACCCAAAACACTTCGCCGCATCAATTCTGTCCCACCCTGTCTGTCGGTTTTACACTCGTCAGTGTTTATGGAGTCTTCGGACGGGGTCATTGCCTATTCGAAGTCAGTGGAACCTCCTCTTCGTAGCGGCCGCCATTGAACTGACATCCGTTCGTTCGTGCCACAACCCTTTTATTGAATGCCTAGAGGCTCTCCCTGAGTCTGAGCAGAGAAGTCTATAGAGCAGTCTCAGGTGAACGATATGGGTAAGCGTCCAGGCCGCTGTTATAGGGAGTGCGATCGACCCGCGTTCATGCGGACCCGGTATATCCACAGGCAGCCAGTTTCCAAGCTTGTCAGCTTCGACATGGGTCAGCCCAATGGCGATTTTGAGGTAGAGATGTCTCTCGTTGGTCTCGAGCGATGTCAGATCAGGAATCAAGCCCTTGAGGCTGCGCGTATCGCTGCGAACAGACACATGTCCAAGAAGACCGCGAAACAGAAGTTCCACCTGAGGATTCGTGTCAAGCCATATCAGTGGCTTCGAGAGAACAAAATGGTGACAGGCGCAGGAGCAGACCGTGTGCAGGACGGTATGCGAAAGTCTTGGGGCAAGGTCATCGGGAGTTCCGCACGTATTCGTCCCGGGCAAGCTATAATCACTATACGTGTCAATAGGGATCAGATTGAGACTGCGCGCGAGGCACTCGAAAAGGCCGCTCCAAAGATGCCTACACCGTGCAGGATAGTCTTCGACCGAATTGACCCTGAACTCAGACGGAAACTCGGTTATGGTGCAGAGTAGTCACCTTCTTTCTCTAGTACAAGGTCTCTCAGCACGCGAGCGAACCCGGTCATTGTGAAAGCTTCTCTCCCTGTTATGTAAGCCCTGCCCAACAGGTTCCTGAAGACACGTTTCGTGATGGGCTTTCTGTGTTCAGGGATTGGAAGACGGTCCGTGATCTCATCTATGAATTTGCAGACCTGTTCCCGCTCTTGTCTTGTCGCGGGCCGAGCGTCGGACTGAGTTCGTTCCCTTTTCGGCGCATACCGCATAAACAGGTCGTACAGAGTTACAGCGACCGCATGGCTCAGATTGATGCTAGGATTCTTCGCAGAGGTGGGTATTGAGAAGGCCAAATCACATAGATCGATTTCTTCGTTGGTCAGCCCGGAGCTCTCCCTGCCGAAGACCAATGCGACCTTTCCGTTCAGAGATGTCGGGTCCGGGAGCTCGGTCAACGATACAACGGCGCGGGTCACGCTGAAGTTCCCGCCAGCTCTTGCTGTAGCAGCCCATGCAACATGAGTTCCTGAAAGGGCAGATGGCAGGTCCGGAAATATCTCGGCGGATTCGAGAATGTCCAGAGCATGGACAGAGAATATCCTTGCCTGCTCGTCCTGTCTGGGATCTGCACCGACTATTCTGAGCGTCTGAATGCCGAAGTTTGCCATGGCTCTTGCCACGAAACCGACATTGCCCGGAGTCTCCGGTTGGACAAGAACGACGATTAAACCTGAAAGATTCGCCAATCTACTTGCCTCATGATGATTACTTCTCGGAGGAGTCGATCACGTATGCAACAGCTGAACTATGTCGCCATCCTGAAGTGGGTAGCTGAGCCCCACTTGTCTTCGCTTAATCTTGTCGTTCCCTCTGAAAATGACTGCGGCACGGAATCTCTCTACGAACAGCTGTTTGTGCACTTTTCGTGCAGCATCTTCAACGACTGATCCTTCGGGAAGGATAATCGGCTTCTCATCGGGGTCCCTGCGCGGACTCTTCGTGTAAATACGAAGAATGTCCAGATGGTTGTACAAGGCCCATTTCATCGCCTCCAAGTTCTGTCCCATGGAGGCGGAAACTGGAACTATGTCAAATCTGTTGCCGTACTTGCCCTTGAGTTCCTCGTACCGCTCATTTGAGCCCGTGACGTCTCCCTTCGTAGCAATCACAAAAGCCCGCACATACACAACGCTCGTGTCCAGCGCATCGATGAACTGCTGAAAAGTCGCAGGTTTCTGAAAGCGGACAATAGCATTCACTACCTTTCGGGCCCTAAGATACTCGTACACTTCTTGTATATCGCCCTGATAGTTTTGGGCGCCATAAATCATCTGTCCTCCCAAACCGACTCTTTCTACTCTCACAGCTGACTTCTCTTTGTTAAGCCTGATCCTTGACCTGTCAATCTCCTCTAGTATCACACTCATCTGTGAGTCTACGTCTTGGGACAGGTCGATTATGATGGCGATACAATCCGTGTTTCGTGCAAGCGCCATCGCCTGTCTGCCAATGCTGGTCTCACGGCTGCCCTCAAAAACGCCGGGAAGCTCCACAAGTTGAATGTTGACATCCTCCAGAGTCATCATTGCAGGAGCCGGCACAGCTGTGGTGAAGGGATGGTCCCCCACTGCGAGACTCGCATTGGTCACTGAGTTAATCAATGCGGACTTGCCGCTGCTGGTCAAGCCTACTAAGCAGACCTGTCCTGCTCCCTCCTTCTTGATTGCACCTTCTTCACTGCCCGAGCTTCTTCGTGTCCGTTCGATTTCCTTCTTCTTCTCAAGGTCTGCCTTGTGACGAGCCAGCTTCTTTCGGTAGTCAGAAACCATCTTTTCTGCTCCCTTGTGGCCGGGAGCCAGCGACAGAAGCTTCTCCAGTTCTGCAATCTTCTGTTCCAATGATTCTGCGTCTTCGTACCGTTGCCGCTGTGCGCTGAATTGAGGAGTCACATTCGTGGGCACGCGAGATCACACACACACGAGTACTCGATTACACAGAAGATATGGAGGATGCTATTATGAAGCTTTCTTCAGGAGCGAAGCCTCAAGCAGGTCGCAGTGCATATTCGCATCAAGGATGAACCTTTCAGGGTTTTGGGGACGATGCAGCAGCGATGTCGAACTATTCGTGAACCCACGCGAAAGCACATCCGACATATCGTAAACGAATAATCCGCCTGTCGACACGAAGCTCCAGTCAGTTGTTGGTGCAGATCGATCCGCCACATGCACACGCTCTGTGGACCAGCTTGTGACAAGATCCTTTGAGTTGGTTCTTGATAGCACAATCCCGTTGTCCGTGGACCTGACCCTTCCGAAATCCATCTCATCCAGCAGTTGCATCGCCTTCAACAAGAAGAAAGAGATTGACCGCTCATCAGGTGATACCCTCTTAATTCTCTCTCCAGAAAAGGAGATGATACGGAGGTCCAAATCATGTCCAATGCATAGGCTGACTTCCACATCCCTCCGAAGGTCATCAGAGACAAATAGTCCGACGTTAATGCACCTGCATGCAACAACGGTCTCCCTGCTATTCAGACCGGACTTCACTTGCGCCGCGTCGATTGACATGCCGTTGAACCCTACAAGGAAGCGACGAGTAATCAATTGAACACGTCCGGTTGACAGATACGACATGGTTCAAACGCCGGGCAGGCCGGGTATGCCCGGCATAGCTCCTCGTCTGCCCCTTCTCGACTTTCCGAAGGCCTTCAGCATCTTCTTCATCTGTTCATACTGTTTCAGGAGCTCCTTGACATCGCTCTGTCGAGTTCCGGAACCCATTGCAGCTCGTCTCATTCGTGATGATTTGATGATCTTTGGGTCGTCCAGTTCTTCACGTGTCATGGAATTCATAATGACCTCGAAGCGCTTCAGGTTCTCCTCCTGAAGCTCTGCCACATTGTCCGGCAATTTGTACTTCAGACCGAGCATCTCCATGACCTTACCGATAGGGCCCATCTTCTTGAGCTGTTTGAGCTGAGCCATCATATCTGTAAGCGAGAATTGTCCCTTCATGATACGCTTGGCGGCGTCCTCATCGATTTCGACTTGGGCCTCTTTGACCTTCTCAATCAGACCCTTGATGTCTGACATCCCCAACAATCGGCCTGCAAACTTGGTCGGATTGAAGGGTTCGATGGCGTCTATGCCCTCTCCCGTACCGATGAACTTAATCGGCGCTTGAGTAGCCGCTACGGCAGAGAGAGCCCCGCCCCCCTTCGCACTTCCATCGAGCTTAGTCACTATGATTGACCCGATGTCGGTTGCATTCTTGAACGCCGCGGCTTGAGCACCTGCCTGCTGGCCAAGAGTCCCGTCCACAACGAGGATTATCTCTTGTGGGCTGACGGCCTTGGCAATCTCCTGCATTTCCTTAATCAATCCCGCTTCTTCGCGGTGACGGCCTGCCGTGTCTAGCAGAATGAGTTCGACGCCTTTGCTTACCATTTCTTGGTAGCCTTTCTTTGCAAGCTTCACTGCGTTCTTTTCGGTCTCGTCTCCATAGAATGGCACGCTCGATTTCTCAGCCAGTCTGTCTGAGCTGAGCATACGCACCCAGACGGAAATTGTCAGCACATATCACACCAGTCTTGATACCACGTTTCTGGTAGTACCGGGCGAGCTTGCCTACCGTTGTTGTCTTTCCTGAGCCTTGGATTCCCACCATCATGACTAGGTTGGGTTTGCCCGGATTAATGGTCAGGGGAACCGCCTTTTCCCCGAGGAAGTAAGAAAGACTGTCCCAGACAACTTTGACAATATGCTCTCTTCTGGAGACTCCTCTGGGAAGCGATTCATCCAATGCCATCTTCTGAACCCTGTCAGTTATCTGCATGACTAGGTTCACGTCCACATCTGCCTGTAGCAGAGCACGTTGGATGTCCTTCACTAGTTCCTTGACAAGTTCCTCGTCTATGACGCCAGCTCCGAAGAGCTTCTTTAGTGCTGAATTCAGGGCCTTACCTAGGGCTTCGAGGACCATTCACATTCCACCGTTCTTAGTCCGGAACACTCCCTCCCATTCTACATATCAAGCTTGGCCTACGTGGTCCAGAGCAAATGATAAAACGCTGCTCTGCAGTCTGTCTGTAGAAGATACGGTGAGAATCATGGCTGCAACCACAACTGACGAGAAACTGAGAGTCGACAAAATCAAGGATGGCACAGTCATTGACCACATTAGGGGAGGTCATGCTCTTGAGGTGCTTCAGATCTTGGGCATTACAGGGAAGGAGGGCGCAATCGTAAGTCTGGCTATGAACGTTGCCAGCTCCAAGATGGGCCGCAAGGACATAGTGAAGATCGAGACGAGGTTCCTCGATAGCGCCGAAGTGGCAAAGATTGCCTTGGTCGCACCGGAGGCAACCATAAACCTGATTCGGGACACAAAGGTCGTGAAGAAGACTCGTGTTCAGCTTCCGAATATCATCAGTAATGTCATTAAGTGTCCTAACACACGGTGCATTACCAACCAAGAACGCGAGCCAATCACTCCGAGCTACCAGGTAGTATCTCGGTCCCCGATCCAGCTGAAGTGCCTCTACTGCTGGACAATGGTAAGTGATGAAGAAATCATATCTCAATTCACACTGAGGAAATGAGAGACCGGTTTGTCGTGCGTGATCGACATGCCCGGCTCTCGTCCACGGCCACAAGCCGTTACTACAACTTGCGATGGCAGAATCGCGCATGTGCAGAACCGTTCATTGTGAGTTGGACAAAGTTGGATACAGGAGTCTTTGTCCTCCCAGAAACGGCACTGGGGTCGCACTCCTTGAGGCTGGTCTATGTCGAGTTAGCCTCAAAGAGCAGTCTGGTTCAAGCTATTTAAGCCCCTACTCGAAGATGTCCAAGATCGTCCAACTTCTACGCAGCTGTTGCATACCCTTTTTAATGGGGTGTCCGTGGCGCGCTTGAATAAGCTCAACGTGAGGTCCCATGGTAAGCGACAAGATTACAGTCATAGGTGACAGGGACACAGTCACCGGCTTTCGTATGGTCGGAGTCTCTGAAGGTTCGATTCCCAAGTCTCCAGAGGAAACTAGGAAGAAGCTACTTGAGTACTTCAGAGATTCGCGAATGGGATTGATTCTCATAACTGAACGCCTTGCATCGGCAGTAGAAGATACAATCATTGAGCTTTCTCAGGCTCCGGTGCCTGTCATCCTGCTTATTCCAGACAGATTGGGATCCACTGGGACGCACGAGACCGTGTTGAAAGAACTGATACGCAGGGCCGTTGGTGTTGAGATTAATGTCTGATATCTCTGCAAGAAGGAGCGCCCTACAATGAGCCAAAAAGCTGGAAGAATCGAGAGCATTGCTGGACCGGTTGTAAGGTGCAGCGGAATCCACAATATCCGGATGTATGAGGTTGTAAGGGTAGGCAATGAGAAGCTGATTGGCGAAGTCATCGAAGTGGGCGCGCAGGAGTTCACAGCACAGGTCTACGAAGAGACTTCTGGTTTGGCTCCCGGAGAACCCGTCATTTCGACCGGAGGCGCGCTTTCCGTGGAACTTGGTCCGGGTCTGCTGGGCTCGATTTACGACGGCATTCAGAGACCTCTGCCCGAGCTCCGTTCTATGTCAGGAGACTTCATCACGAGGGGCTTGACGGTGGAAGGCCTGGATAAGAAGAAGAAGTGGCCCTTTGCTCCAACCGTCAAAGCTGGCAGTCATGTTGTACCTGGGGACGTCATCGGCGAAGTCGCTGAGACGGGCATAATCACGTCCAAGATAATGATTCCTGTTGGTGTCGAGGGCGAGATTGTAAGCATCGTTCCCAAGGGTGAGTACTTGGTCGTTGATTCTGTCTGCAAGGTGAAGGACGGATATGGAGACGTACACGATGTAGTGATGATGCAGAAGACACCGGTCCGAATTGGTCGCCCATTCAAAGAGCGGGTTGCAATGGATACTCCTCTCATCAGCGGCCAGCGTGTAATTGATACATTCATGCCTCAGGCCAAAGGAGGCACGGGGGCAATCCCTGGCGGGTTCGGGACAGGAAAGACCGTCACACTTCACCAATTTGCGAAATGGGCTGATGCTCAGGTCATAGTATACGTCGGTTGTGGAGAGCGCGGCAATGAGATGACAGAGGCCCTCGAGGAGTGGCCAAAGCTCGAAGATCCAAAGTCTGGTCGTCCTCTGATGGAGCGCACAGTTCTGATTGCAAATACATCAAATATGCCAGTTGCAGCGCGAGAGGCTTCAATATACGTGGCTGCAACAATTGCGGAATACTTCAGAGATCAGGGTTACGACGTTGCTCTCATGGCCGACTCCACTTCTCGTTGGGCAGAAGCACTTCGTGAAATCTCAGGCAGACTCGGTCAGCTCCCCTCTGAAGAGGGATACCCTGCCTATCTCGGCTCGCGTCTTGCACAGTTCTATGAGCGCGGCGGCAGAGTCAAGACCCTCGGTTCCGTAGAAAGGCTGGGGTCAGTGACGATGTGTGGTGCGGTTTCGCCACCTGGTGGCGACTTCTCTGAGCCGGTTACACAAGCGACACTACGGATTGTGAAGGTCTTCTGGGCCCTGGACAAGGACCTTGCAGCTCGAAGATTCTTCCCGGCCATTAACACGCTTACCAGCTACTCCCTATATCACGGCAACTTGGAGAAATGGCACAGAAAGAATCTCGGGCCAGATTGGCCCGAGCTTGTCGCCGAAGCCACGGCGCTGCTCCAAAAGGACAACGAACTGCGTGAGATAGTTCAGCTTGTCGGCCCGGATGCACTCCCAGAGTCCGAGCGTGCAGTCCTCGAGGCTGCAAGGATGATCAAAGAGGACTTCCTGACTCAGAGCGCAGTGCACGAAATCGATACCTACTGTCCTATAGGGAAGACCTATCGTATGCTTCGCATCATCGTGCTCTTCTCACGCAAGATGGCTGAAGCCGTAAAGACGGGTGTGCATGTACGAAGAGTTCTCGAATTCAGTGTGCTTGACAACATAGCCCGCATGAAGATTGCACCTTGGGACACATACAACAAGACCATGGACACTATTGAGAGCAAGATGGAACGGGAGTTTGAAGCTCTATTGAAAGAAACCTCAGGAGTAGGCGCACCCTTACCCACTGCATCATAAATGCGCACGCGCTTGCCTTGGAGTGGTATTTATCACATAACAAGACAAGCAAATTGCCGACATGAGCCGCCTAGACGAGTTGTTGAGCCTAACAGAAGAGATTCGGCAATGCAAAAGGTGCCCTCTCTACAAGACTCGCAAGAATGCAGTTCCGGGCGAAGGACCTGCTGAACCGAAGGTTGTTTTCGTCGGTGAAGCCCCTGGCGCCAGCGAAGACCAGTCCGGCAGACCGTTTGTCGGTAGGTCTGGGGCACTACTGACTCAGCTCATTGATGCACTGGGCCTTTCGAGAAACGAGGTATTCATTACTTCAGTTCTGAAGTCGCGCCCGCCCGACAATCGATCTCCCAATCAGTCGGAAATAGACGCTTGTCTCCCGTACCTCAAGCGACAAATCGAGATACTCAACCCAAGAGTTGTGGTGCTTTTGGGAAATGTTGCTGTCTCGGCGGTCATAGGGCCGTGGAAGATATCTGATTGTCATGGGCGTCTGCATGAAGGGGAGGGCAGGACGTATTTCATGACGTATCATCCTGCAGCTGCGCTCCGCTTTCCTCGAACCAGAGAAGCAATGAACGAGGACTTCAAGATTCTTCGCAAGTTGCTGGACTGAGTGGCGGTTATATTTCTCGATGAAAACTTACAGTCGTGAGCGAATGGAGTATTCTCTTTCTGACTATTATCCCGCTTCAGGCACTTCCGAACGGTCCAAACCTTCCAGGATGGACCGATTTCATAGAGCGCGTCCTCAGTGGCATGTACGGATTGGCAGTAAGAGGATATCTTCTGTTCATCCTAGTCGGTTTAATCCTGTTCATGACGGGACTCAACGATGGCCTGTCCAAAGCGCTGATAGTCTTTGGTGTCATCATATACATCGGAGGCCCGTATCTCGTCAGTTTCTTTGCAGGGATGGCACGCGTTGAGCCCCCGACAATTGAATCCGCCACCGCTGCTTGGCTCGGGTTATTTGGTGGAGCCGGCAGCGATATGATTGCAATGATGGTCTTTCTAGGCGACATACTGTTCTCCATTTGCCTGCTAACTGGTGTCATTCTCTACCTCACGCCTTCATCAAATGACCTAAAGGCCAAGGGGCACTCGCTCATGGTGAGAGCATTAATGCTGGCGCCTGCTCTAGTTTTCTTCAACGTCTCTCCGTGGATTTGAAAGCCGCGCCCGACGTAACTCTTAAATGAAGGCCGCTCACGGGGCTTCTGAAGGACCCGACTTGGATGGTCTCTCTGATGGCAAAGAAATCTGTCATTGAGTACCGCACGGTTTCAGATGTTAGTGGACCGCTTCTCATCGTTGAGAATACTCACAACGTTAGCTACAACGAAGTGGTACGGATCAGGTCCCCATCAGGAGAGCTTCTAACGGGAACTGTACTAGAGACCGGTCATGGAAGAGCCATCATACAGGTCTTCGAAGGCACTAGTGGGCTCGATGTTGATGTCACTTCGGTACGCTTTACAGGCGAGACTCTGAAGCTCCCGGTTTCAACTGAGATTCTTGGTCGTGTTCTCGACGGGTCTGGCAATCCTCTTGACAAAGGCCCTCCGCTCACAGCTGAAGACCACTGGGACATAAACGGGTCTCCAATCAATCCATATGCTCGGCAGTATCCCCATCAACCCATCCAGACGGGCCTGTCAGTTATTGATGGCCTTAACACCTTGATTCGAGGTCAGAAGTTGCCCATCTTTTCCGGTTCAGGTCTTCCACATAACCGAATCGCGGCTCAGATTGTCAGACAGGCTAGGATTCCAGGCGAAGAAGGCCAGTTCGCAATCGTGTTCGCGGCCATGGGAATCACGGCTACTGAAGCACAGTACTTCATGAAATCCTTCGAGGAGACCGGTGCACTCGAGCATACCACCATGTTCCTCAACCTTGCCAATGACCCTGCGATTGAACGGATAATCACACCGCGCGCCGCTCTCACTGCAGCAGAATACTTGGCTTACCAATCAGACATGCATGTTCTGGTTATCCTTACTGATATGACGAACTATGCTGAAGCTCTGCGTGAGATTAGTGCGGCAAGGTCTGAGGTTCCAGGGCGCCGAGGATATCCTGGCTATCTCTACACAGACCTTAGTCTCATTTACGAACGGGCGGGACGCATTCATGGCCGAAAGGGAACAATCACGCAAATGCCTATTCTGTCGATGCCCCAAGACGACATGACGCACCCCATTCCTGATCTTTCGGGATACATCACTGAAGGACAGACTTCCTCTCAGCAGGAGTCTCCACAGACGTGGCATATATCCACCCATAGATCCGGGTCCGTCGCTGAGCCGGCTCATGAAGGAGGGCATCGGGGAGGGCATGACGCGGTTCGATCACAAAGAGATTCAGGCACAGCTGTACTACGCCTACTCTGAGGGCCGTGACCTTAGAGACCTTGTCGCGGTCGTGGGTTCGGAAGCATTAACGGAACGGGATCAGAAGTACCTGAAGTTCGCTGACAAGTTCGAGCAGCAGTTCATCAACCAAGGCGAGTTTGAGGACCGGTCATTCGAGCAGACCCTTGACCTTGGGTGGAATCTGCTCAGCGATTTCCCAGAGCGTGAACTCAAGAGATGCGATCCAGAGACCATATCATGGGCCAAGAAGAAAGGCGTGTACAAATCCGCCTAATAACACTCAGCCACGATACAACTGCATAGTTGTTCCAAGAGAATAATCATGGGCAGGTGTAAGATTGAATTCTGACCGGATTCACTTGACACCATAGCGAAGATAGTGGTCTCTTTCCTTCTTTGTTCCGAAGCTTCTGAGACCCTCATCTTTGAGTTGCCTTTTCATGGCCTTGGCTTGGGTTTCGGTCAGTTCGCTACGCCTCACCATGAACTCAATGATTTCCAATGCCTCGGACTCGTTATCGCATCTTCGAATGTAGTCAACGACGTCAGGCAGGAAGGTCTCCTCACGGCCTGCAGAGGCAGACTCCTCAGAATCTGCAGAAAGTGGCTCCTCAGACAAGGTCCTTGTGCCGCTTACTCTGTATGTCTTGGTTTTCCCTTCCTCTAGTTCGTCGCTCAAGGCTGGAAATTCATCGCCAAGGACTCTTTTCTTAGCCATGGTCTTTCACCGGGCCATAGACATACACTCAGTTATGCTGTTGAGAAGCATTCGAAATATGCCTTATGAAGATTCGGCTGACGGCTTTTGCCGAATCTAACTGACTAGTTCTTGATGAAGGCCCATGGAAGGTCTCCTTGCAGGCGGCTCTGGTCGCTGGCCATTGAAAGCACAGGTATTCCTGTCTCTCTCTCCGCTCTCCTCCATCCTCCGTAGCCCCCATATCTAGCCGCCACGAGAATGGCTTTTCCTAGAGACCTGCCTCCGATTGATAGTGCCGCTTGGATTCGTGCGTCCCTTGGATCAAGTGGTTCAACGTACACACGGGGAACTCCATGCAAGCCTTTCTCTACAATTCTGATTCTCGAACGGATGGCCTCAATTGGAGCTTGTGGCTCGCGTTCCCACTCTGTTTGAGCCTTCGGCACGAACGGATTGATACTGACAGTGATTCGCATGGTTGCCAACTTACTGAGGCGGCTCACCAAGGACGGTATGGCAGCAACGTCCTGTTCGTTTTCTTCGGGTAATCCAATAATGAAATAGAGTTTCAGCGCGTTGAATCCAGACTCGGCGGCAAGCTGCACTGTGTGTTCGATATCTTCGTCCGACAGTGCTTTGCCTGTGCTCCGTCTCAGCTCGGGTGAGCCGGTCTCCGGGGCTATTGTTAGAGTCCTTTGTTCTCCCTTTGCCAGTGACGAGAGGAAATCTTTCGACACTGAGTCTGCTCTTAGTGATGGCACCGAGAGCTCGGCAGCCCTGGTCAACAATCCAAGCGGCGAGTTCTTCGAAGCCCTCGGCACTGCCGAGAGAAGCAGAAATCAGTGAAACCTTATGCACTGGTGTTTCAGCCAACCCTCTCGATATAATGTCCTGAAGACGATTCAGCGATCTTGTTCTCCAAGGGCGGCAGATATGACCTACGAGGCAGAACTTGCAGGAATGACCACATCCTCTTGTCGCTTCTACCAGAAGCGACTTGCCGAATACGGGCTCAAGTCTATCGCCATCTGGAACATCAGGCACAATCTGTGCTGTGGGATGATAGACGGCGTCTAAGTTGCTTATCATCAATCTATGAAGTTCGGATTGCATGGCCTTGGGCACATACAGACCATCCTTCTGCGCCATCTGTTCGAGGGCCTCTTCGCGCGAGGACGTCTGAGCTATGGAATCGACGATTTCGTGTATCACGTTGTCGCCCTCTCCGATTGCGAATGCATCAACAAAGTCAACATATGGTTCCGGGTTCGAACTTGGAACGGGTCCCCCGACAAGAACTATTGGGTCCGATTCCGACCTCTCGGCTGCTAGAGCTGGGACACCTCCGAGTTCCAGCATCTGAATGAGGTTGACTATGTCTTCTTCGTAAGTGAGCGAGAAACCCACAACGTGATTCTCTTTCAATGGTCTGCCGCTGTCAACCGAGTGACATGGAGAAGACACATCGTACCTAAAGTAGCGCTCACAAGATGTGTCCTCTCTGCTGTTAAGGATGGAATAGAACAGATGGGTTGCGAGACTGGTCATTCCGGTCCGATAAGTCGATGGATACGCATACCCAAAGAGTACCTTCACCTTCCTTACGTCCTTCCGGACGACATTGAACTCCCTGATACTCGTGGTACGCACGCCGCAGTCCTCAACGCTCTGGATTCATATCGATGATTCTCTTGGGCTCCTCGGCAACCACCAGAACCCCGGGTGGAATGTCCTTGTCAACAATAACACCGATACCTGTACGGGCGCCCTGATGGATTACGACGCCGGGACTGAGGAGCGTGCCGATGCCGGTCTTGACATTGTCTCCGATAATGGCTCCCATCTTGCGTCGGCCTGAGCTCAGTCTCTGGTTCTTCACTGTGACCCGCACCGGCTGGTCATCATGTTCTCAGGTTTGCAGTGATTGTACCTGCGCCGAAATTCGACTTGCGACCCATGATACTGTCGCCGACGTAGGATAGATGCCCGACATGTGTCCCCTCCATTATTATGCTATTCTTGACTTCAACAGCATTCCCGATTCTCACTCCTTTACAGAGAGTCGTGCTTGCACGGATGTAGCAATTGGGACCCACTACGCAATCCGACCCAATGAATGCCGGGCCCTCGACATATGCTCCGCTCTTAATAATCGCACCCCTTTCCACAATGACGTTTCCCTTGATTACCGCCCCCTCCTCAACCTCGCCCTCGATTCTTCTTACAGCCATACTCAGGACGAGTTCGTTGGCCCTCAGCAGGTCCCACGGCTTACCGATATCTAGCCACCACGAGGGCAGACGATAGGCTCCGACGTTACCCTGCTTTATCAATATCATCGCAGAGTCCGTGAGCTCATATTCACCTCGGGATGATAGCCCTGTCCGGTCGATTGCATCCCAGATTTTTGGGCCCACGATGTAGACGCCACAGTTCACGAGCTTGGAGGTGCTCTGCTCGGGAGTCGGCTTCTCGATTAGACCAGTCACTTTGTCACGGTCCACTACAACGATTCCATAGGCGGACGGATCATCGACTGGGGTCACGGAGAGAACCGCGTCGAGTTTTCCCTTGTTCCACAGCGTCAACAGGCCTGGGAAGCTGTCTGGCCCAACCATGACGTCGCCATACGCGAGAAGTATTGGATCGTTGCGAGCGAACTCACGTGCGTGTGCAGCCGCATGGGCCGTTCCTTTTCGCTCTTTCTGAAAAACGTACGAAATCCGCATCGGAGTCCAATCATGAGAGTCAATTACCTTCTGGAGTTCCTCTCCGTGGTAGCCATGTACGATGAGCGTATCTCGAATTCCCGCCGACTTGAGGCCCCTCAAAGTGTGGAATATCAGTGGCTCCCCAGCCACAGGGAGAAGGTGTTTGGGCATGTTGGCAGACAGCGGCAACATGCGTGTGGAATCGCCAGCTGCCAGTAGGGCTGCCTTCGCTATCATAGGTGATTGTTGGGTTCTGGACGGTGATAAAGAGTTTGCATCTTACTTGGAGCCTTTTCCGGGTCGCCTCCTGAGCAAGGGCTCCAAGATTGGCGTCCGTATAGGTCGCGAGCAGGGTTGCGCAGGCTGAGCTTGAGTGTCGCGGTCCCAGACGGCGATAAGTTAATATAGGTTAGAATATCATGTGAAGTGATAGAAAAAAAGAATCACAGATACCCCTGAGGTAAGCTTCAGGGGGTCGCGATTAGGAGAATGTTCACAATGATGACTGATTCGGAACTCGCGGAAGAGATCAAGGACATGAAGCTTAACAAAGAGTCAGATGCTTGTCCTTAGCATTCTCAGAAAAACCGGCAGAGAGGGCGTCACGCCAAAACAGCTCCTTGACAATGTGTCATTTGCCCCTAGGACTGTCAGGTATGCGCTTAGGAAACTGCTCAAGAGGAATCTGATCAAGCGAGTGCCCTGCTTGCAGGACATGCGGCAGTGGATTTACGTACCCGCATAGATTAGAGGCACTCTTTCATGCTATGGAATATGGCTCTAATGCGTGAGTATCCAAGGTAATGGAGCCTATAACAAAGCCCGCCTGCATAGTGATTGGCGAACTCGAGGAGGAAGAAAATGGAGCACTTGAGGGTTCTGGCCGGCGAGGAAGCAACTGAAGCGATTCGTGCACTCAATGATGAATGTCGCAGAAAGATTCTGTCGCTCCTCAAGAACAGGAGAATGTCCACGTCAGAAATAATCGAGTTTCTCGAACGTGAACATCCTGACAAGTGCGTTAAGCCTCAGACGGTCAGGTATCACCTGAAGGAACTGGAGCATGGCGGACTGATACGACAGGATGGGTACGAGCCTGCTGGCGAAAAGGATACGCACATAATGAAGAAGGTCTGGCGGGCGGCGGCAGAGAACATATTCATAGCCACAAGCAGAACTGGCGAGAGCGCGCCGAGGCCCCCCACGAAGCTGAACATCACAGACCTCATCCGTAGGCTCGGGTTTGAGGTCTCGGACGAGCGCACAATCAGGGAGGCCACGAAAAAGTATGTCGAGTGGGATACACTTTGGCGAAGAGGCAGGGAAGCTTCTGATGAAAGCCTCAGTAAGATGTCTCAGCTCGATCCTGAGGAATACCTCACTCTCAGGAGGCTTCTGAGCGTTATTCTACTACCAGACGCCGACTATGCTCAATACTGGGAAGTCAGCAGGGCTGTAAGCGATATGTTCCGGAAAATGTATCTCGAGGGCACTGGAAAGAATCCCGAGGTTTACTGAGACACATCATCCGGACTCGTTCTGTTCTCGATATGATGGATACTCCAATGTGAGCATATGTCTCAGTCTGCTTGCCGTTTTCGGGCCCACACCTTTCACTTTCATTAGTTCATTCTCTTCTGCCTTGAATGTTTTTTCGAGCGTACCGAACTGCGTGAGTATCGAACGGGATATCACCGTATCAATACCCGGGAAGCCCGAGAGTATGTACTCCAAGGTCTCTGCATCTGTGCCCTTGGTCTCAGGCGAGCGGGTTCGCAGTGTTTTCTTGGATTCTATCTGTTCAAGGTGTGCAATCCTGTAGAGAACATTGGCCGTCTCCTGTGCATTGCGTGTCCATAGAATTGGGATTCGAAGTCGTATCGCTATTGAGGCAAGTGCTCCATATATCGAAGCGGGGTTGACTGCTCTCAGTCCTGTTAGTTGTTCTCCTTCGATAATCAGTACAGGCCTGCGATAGGTAGATCGCAGAGCACTGAGTTGGACAAATAGTCGTCCATCTATGAGTGACTGTATGAAGTCGCCAGATTCCTTCCGTTCAATTGCCACATCCTCGGAAGCTATGTAGTCGCCAACCTCAAGGCTTTCGCCCGAAATGGAGACATCAAGCCGTGCAAGTTCTCTAGCCACAGCTGTTGGTAGCTCTCTAGAATCGACAATGAGCTTCACCCTTCCATCTGGAGTAGCGGGTTGCGCCTCCATAGCTGCTTCAGGTTTTTCCGCTCGACCCATTTCACCGTGGAACTCCTCCAAACTCGTTTGTTTTTCCTCGGGCTCCTTCTCTGCTTCCTTGAGGGCCGATGGCATCTTCTTCAACTTGCTAATCACACTCCAATGATAGTACTCGTCATGCGTTCCTCTGGCCACGAAGATCACGACTCGACCCGGGAATCTTCTACCAGTTCTGCCACGGCGCTGAATGTAGGGCACAACCGATGGGACGCAATCGTAGAAAATCACAAGATTACATTCGGGGATATCAAGCCCCTCTTCTCCTACTTGAGTGGCCACAAGCACATTGAACTCGTTATTTCGAAAACCGTCCAGAACCTCAATCTGTTTCTTCTGACTGAAGCCACGGTCCGAACCCTTTGAGCTCTGCCCAACGAAGCGGCTCACTCTGGCATCGTCCAATTGCTCCACTACTTGGCTGACCTCTGCTGCTGTATCTCGAAACCGCGTGAATACGAGTATCCGAGAATCCAAGTCTGTTGACAGCTGCTCCCCTATGATTTCAAGCAAAGCATCTGCCTTAGGATGACGATAGCCTTTGGCTACAAGAGCCTGCAGCAAGCTTTCGAATTGCATGAACTCAGGCCTAGATATCAGGTCCTTCACGCCCTTGGAGCTTCTCTTGTTGCGAGCCTCCTCGTACATTCCTTGGACATATCTTTGGGTCGGTCCTATCCCCTGCGTTCCGACAAACTCGATCAGGTGCACCACTCTGAGTGCTGCCGTCAAGTCTCGGATTATCAGATAGAGATGTGGTGGAGGCTTCGTATAGGTTCCAATTTCCCTTCTGACCTCAGTCTGGACCTTGAGTATTTCCTTCCTGCTAAGTCGTCGGCTGTCCGGGAGGGTATATCCATAGTTCAGCACTCGCGTTGTATAGTCATTCAGCAATCCAATCAACATGTCTCTCAGCACTTGGATTTCAGAAGGCAGAGTGACATATCGGATGTCTGTGGCTATGGCAACAACGTAGTCGCGCACATCGGGACTGTTTTCGTTTCTCACCTCGATGTGGCTGAGTTTCAGGTTTTCACATACCCTCTTGACATGTTCAGCATCATGACCTGGTGATGCTGTCAGACCCAAAGAGCGAGGATTTTGCGCCTGCTTCTCATATAGCTCTGCAATGAAAGTGTAAGCGTAGTTGCCCACTCCGCGATGAGCCTCGTCGTAAACGAGAAGGGAGACATCATTGAGGGAATAGCTCTGCTGCACTAGGTCGTTCTGAAGAGATTGAGGGGTCATGACGATAACTCTAGCCCCAGACCATTCCCTGCGCCGCTGTTCAGGAGGATCCTGACCTGTCAAACAGATGACAGAATCTTCTTCAATATCGAGCATCTGCCTGAGAGTCCGGGCTTGTTGGTCAACAAGTGGACGTGACGGGGCAAGAAACAGTATCTTGGATTCGCGGAACTTCGCAAGCCGTCTCGCGGCAGTCAGAGCTGCGATGACAGTCTTTCCAAGACCCGTGCTCAGCACAATCAGAGTGCTTTCGGTGTCAGCGACTTCTGAGAGTCCAACTTGGTACTCTCTGTACTCAACGATGCTCTTCCTAATCAGCGGCATCTCAACAAATGACGGTGCTGCTGCCATGCCTCTTCTCGTCCGTATGAAAGTCTTGTCTATGAGCTCTGATAATACACAGTGTAAAAAGCCTCCTACATTGCGTCTATCTGAAGGAGTCAGATAGGATGACCGCAAAGGAATCATTGACCAGCGTGGAAGCCGAACTGTACGAGCTCAGCATGCCTGGTCGCCTTCTGGGGAAAGAGGTGCTTGACAACAGGGCGAGGAGAATTGGCATAGTCCGGAGTATAAGAATCGGACTGAATCCGACCCGCTCTGAGCTCATTGTGAAAGGCGCAGAGGTAGAGTTTCCTGTCGACTTTGGCAAGGTTGAAACCGTTGGTACTGTAGTGCAACTTAACTCAAATGTAAAGGATGCCGAAGAGATCGAAGTCCACGATGTAATCAGGCTTCAGAAGGAAGTATTGGACGACATGCGCAGCTACTTTAGCGCACGATAGTGTTCTGATGCAGTTCCCTTCGAATACGTTAATAGCCTCAGAAGATGCTCCTGGCATTCGGAGCGGTTCCAATGGATCTCACAGTCGAGAAACTGGCTCGCATGATTGACCACACAGAGCTCAAGCCAGAGGCCAAACGAGAGAAAATCAAGCAGCTTTGTGAGGAGGCTCTCACCTACAAGTTTGCTGCAGTTTGTATCAATGCCAGCCATGTTCAGTATGCAGCCGAGCTGCTCAAGGACTCTGATGTCAAGGTCTGCTGTGTAATTGGTTTTCCACTGGGCGCGACACTTTCTGAAGTGAAAGCCTATGAGGCTAAGGAAGTGGTTAGACTAGGCGCGCAGGAAGTTGACATGGTAATGAACATTGGTGCCCTCCGTGACAAGAACTATGATCTCGTAAAGACTGACATGGAAGCTGTAGTCAAAGCCGCCGGAGATGCCCATACCAAAGTGATTCTAGAAACTGGCTTTCTGAACGACGACGAGAAACGAAAGGCTTGTTTGCTCGCAAAGGAGGCCGGAGCACACTTCGTCAAGACGTCAACAGGCTTCGGCCCAATGGGCGCGACTCCCTACGATGTGCGGTTGATGCGCGAGACCGTAGGTCCCGAAATGGGTGTGAAGGCTGCTGGTGGGATTCGCAGCTTCAAAGACGCACTTCAGATGATTGAAGCTGGAGCTGACCGTTTGGGTTGCAGCTCTAGTGTCGCAGTTGTCGAAGACTTTCGCTGGGCTCAGTATAGCGATGTCTGGATGCAACATGACAAACCGTGCTGGACTTGTCCCAGCCGACAGGCCAACTTGACAAAACAACCCAAGGAAGTCTATCTCTGGTATAAGCAGCGCTGCCTCGACTGTCCTGATAGGGATCAGAACGTCTTCAATGACTAGGAGGAACAATCTTGTCAAAGCCAGCATCCGGAAGGTATGAAGATGCAATAGTACTGCGTGTATCGCTCACTGATAGAAGCATTCGAAGAGAGTCTCTATCTCCTACCCTATTCACGGGGTTTCTTGGGGGTCGTGGCTTAGGTGTCAAGATTCTGTACGATCGTCTGGGACCGCATGTTGATCCATTGTCACCCAGCAATCTGTTGGTGTTCGCCATAGGACCTGTCACCGCAACGAGTGTGCCAACAGCAGGCCGCTTTGCAGTAATTACGAAGTCACCCTTGACCGGGACGATATTTGATTCCAATGCCGGCGGTTCATTTGGCGCACATTTGAGGCGCGCCGGATATGCCGCTATCCTGCTGGAGGGCCGTTCAAAATCACCCGCGTATATCTGGGTCAACGATGACAGAGTCGAGATACGTGATGCTTCTGGCGTCTGGGGAAAGGACACTAGCCTGACTACCAGTCAGCTCCTACAGGACACCGACTCGCAAGCGGAAGTTGCATGTATCGGCCCTGCAGGCGAGCATCAAGTCAAACTTCCCGCTATCATTACTGACCGACACCGTGCTGCAGGACGCGGTGGCGTCGGCGCTGTCATGGGATCCAAGAATCTCAAAGCTGTGGTTGTCCGAGGCACAGGCAAGGTTGTTGTCAGTGATGAGCAGGCCCTGAGTAGTGCTGTGGAGCGAGCCCGCCGACTCATAAAGAAGAACCAAGTGACGGACAAATCATTACCAATCTATGGAACTCCGGTCTTGGTTAGTCTGGTCAACGAGCATGGAATGCTCCCTACATACAACTTCCAAGAGGGTACCTTTAACGACGCCGAGGGCGTATCCGGAGAGAAGCTGCTAGAACGATTCTCGGTTCGCCAGTACCACTGCTTCGGATGCCCCATTGGCTGTGGGCGGATAAGTCGAGTTCGTGGAGAGGAAGTTGGAGGACCGGAGTATGAGAGCATGTGGGCTCTTGGCCCCCAGTGTGGCATAAACGACCTTGAGTGGATTATCACTGCAAACAACCGCTGCAATCTTCTAGGTCTGGATACAATATCTGTTGGAAGCACAATCGGCTGTGCGATGGAATTAGCTCAGAAGGGCAAACTGGATTCTTCACTCAAGTTCGGTCAGACCGAGGGAGTACTCGAAGTCATCGATGACATTGCATTCGGTAGAGGACTCGGAGCTGAGTTGGGTGAAGGGTCTCGGGCCTTCGCCTCAAACCATGGTTCGCCCGAATTGGCTATGCAGGTCAAAGGTCTTGAGTTGCCAGCCTATGACCTTCGAGGTGTTCAGGGACATGCACTTGGTTCTGCAACCTCCAATCGCGGTGGTTGTCACCTAAGATCATATCTAATCGGACCTGAGATTATGGGTGCACCGGTTCTCGTAGATCGAGATCGGACGGAGGGCAAGCCCGGTCTGGTTATTCTATTTCAGAATCTGTCTGCCGCAATGGACTCGATGGTGCTCTGCAGATTCACAAGCTTCGCTTGGAGCGTGGATGACTACGCTGAAATGTTGAGCAGTTGCAGCGGGCTTCGTATCAACGGTCCCGGCCTTCTCAACATCGGAGAACGTATCTGGAATTTGGAGCGTTTATTCAATAACCGTGAAGGTTTCACTGCTCTAGATGACCAGTTGCCAACGCGTTTCTTCAAGCCTTTGCCCGAAGGAGGCTCAAGAAATCGGGTGGTACATTTGGAAGAAATGTTGCCGAAGTACTACTCTCTCCGGGGCTGGGACAAAGAAGGTCGTCCAACCAAGGAGCGGCTCAAACGTGTTGGTCTGGACAAGGCCTAGACTGAACTAGTCAAGCAACGAATGAATAGAACTCTCATGATGGGGATTGATTCAACTGGCAAGAGCACCAAATCGAGGAAGGAAGTTCCGCCGTGGGCACGCACCGTACCTGACAAGAATCAGATTCTATTGGTGTGACAAATGCAATGTCCCCAGAATTGCCAATACACAGTGCACTGTTTGTGGAGACCCGCCAAGGCCTGTTGGGTTATCCCCACCCGGTGATCCGTACCCAGCGATGGACGGGCATCTCAAACGCGCAAAGAGCGCTGTCGACAAGCAGTTTGGTGAGGGCGTTGGCGAAACTCTGTTGCCACCCACCAAGACCATCGTGATGAACAAGGTATCATCTCTGGATGCCATGTACGAAATCATCGTTGACGGCTATGTAATAGGGCGTTTGAGATATGATATTCCTGAGTGTGACTACACATTCGTGCTTTCGCTTGAGGGGGGGCGTAGGATTAGCTCACTGAGCAGGCGGAAATGGGTCTCTTGCCAAGATGGTGTTCTTGAGTATCTCAAGAAGGGCTCGAACCTACTAGTTCCCGGTATCGGTGACTGTGACACAGACATTGCCGCTGGCGACGAGGTTTGGCTCACAGACTTACGGGGGCATGTGATAGGCGTCGGAGTAGCCCGGATGACAGGATTGGAAATCAAAGAATCCAAGACCGGCTATGCCGTCAAGGTGCGAGAGGTTGACGATCCTAAGGATGCATCCGTAAACAACATAGACGCTACTTGGGACTACGCCGTGAAAGCAAATTCTGACGACTTGCGCTCGATAGAAGCAGAAGCTATGGGCTTTATCCGGCGTACATCTGAGGAGCACGACGCTGGCGTAGTGGTGGGATTCAGCGGGGGCAAGGATTCTCTCGTAACCTATTTGCTTTCAGAAAAGGCGTTGAGCAAGAGCCCTCCAGTCTTCTTCACAGACACTGGCTTAGAACTGCCTGAGACAGTATCCTATGTGAAGGAGTTTGCCAAGGGCCGCGGTGTTAGAATTATCGGGCACAACGCTGGCAATCAGTTCTGGGACTCAGTTGAAGTCTTCGGCCCTCCTGCCCGTGACTTCCGCTGGTGCTGCAAAGTGCTCAAGCTTGGTCCAGCAGCAAAGTCGATAGCTGAAGAGCTGGGCGGCAAGGCCTTGGTCCTTATGGGCCAGAGAAAACTAGAATCCTTTCAGCGATCCGTCGAGCCCAGAGTAGCGTCAAACCCTTGGGTTCCCGGGCAGGTCTCTGCAAGCCCGATTCACAACTGGAATGCACTCGAAGTGTGGTTGTACATCTTCAAAGAGAAAGCGGAATTCAATCCGCTCTACAACAGAGGTTTTCTCAGGATGGGCTGCTATCTCTGTCCTGCTACTCCCTTGGCTGAGCTTGAGAGCCTTGCGGAAACACATCCTCTTCTCTACGAAAGGTGGCACGAGAAGCTCCGGGAGTGGGCCAAGAGGTACGGCTTTCCAGAGGAATGGGCTAAGCTCGGCTTCTGGCGATGGAAGAAACTGCCAAGCGGTCAGATGAATGTGATCAACGAGATGGGACTGAAGATTGAATCTGATAGAGAAGCGCCATCGCAGGCCTTGGAGCTCCACATCGTAAAAGGGGTCTCTCCATGCACATCTTCAGGTTTCAGTCTTGAGGGCCAGTTCTCGGCAGGGGTTGACCTTGCCAGGGTCTCAAAGGTATTGCCAATCTTTGGCACCACTCACTTCTCTGAGGATATCGGTGCTCTAAGGACAAAGGTGGATGAAACTGGTATAACGCTCTTCAGTTCAGGTTCTCTAATCGTGCGTGGCGAGAATGAAGAAACGGTTGGGCGAGTAGCTAGGCAACTGGAGCGCGCAATCCGACGCGCCATCTTTTGTCAGGCCTGTGGTTCGTGTGTGCCGCAGTGTGAACAGGCCGCACTCAACCTGCAGGAGAGCAAGATATCGGTAGATGAGGCAAAGTGCATTCACTGCATGAAATGCGACAGTTGGCCATGCCCGACGTACTTGGGGTAGTCTTCGCTGCCTCTATGTTCGAGGAATCAGGGCCAATATCGAGACACCAGTCCTGCTAGTTTCCTAGTTTGCCGATTCGGGATTCACGTTCGACAAAAGGTTAATTAAAACCTCAGCTCGGAGTTCGTTAACGTTGCTTTTTCGCAGTAAGAATCACGGCGGTCTCCTAGAATGCTTAGCGCCATCTCCTACAAGATATACGAGATGCGGAAGTACTTGGTGCTAAGCCTAATCATATCGATAATTGCTATTCCGATAGCGGACTCCTTTGTAATCGAGCGCGATCGCAACAGGAATGAAATGTACGGAGAGGCATTCTGGGTTTTTGGCTTCGGAGTCTACAACATGACGGACACACAGGTCGTTCATGCCCTGCCAGTATTCAATGACACTAGACACACACTACCTCCCTATCTTGGCTCCGTCACATACGAGTACCCCGTGTTCAGTCTGATTTTCTTTGCTATAGCGACTTGGCTGTTCCCCGGCCAAGAGAGTGCACTACAGCATTGGTGGCTGAACTTCCTGTTGGTTCTTGTCTTTAACCTCAATCTCGTCCTGATAGCGATTCTGCTCAAGGACAAGATATACACCCAGAATTGGGCGCGGATGTTCTTTGGCGGATACTATGTCTACGGTCTCTTGATGTCTGCAGGGGGCGGCAAGAACGAACCCCTCGCTGACTGCTTGATGCTGATGGCGCTTGTACTATGGAGGGAGGGTCAGATGGGAAAGGCGATGTTCACTCTTGGTCTTGGTGTTCAGACCAAGATATACCCGGGAGTGGCTTTTCCGCTTTTGTTCCTAGACTCGCCAATATCATCTATCTGGTTCTTTCTGTCCATGCTCTTCACTGTGATTCCGTTTCTGTTCCTAAGCGCCAATTTCGACTCACTGTTATCCCACTTCCTGAACACTGCAACCTACTCGTCATATATCGTAAATCCGATGTATCCAGGCTTGTACTTCGGAACTCCTGACTTGACACACAATCCGGTGATCTACTACATATGGCCTCCGGCATTGATACCGCTGATTATCTACGTCACATTCATGCTCTACACAGTTCGTCTTTACATTCCCAAGAGAAGCGAGTTCAAGGGCAAGACGACGCTCGAGAAAATCAAGGTCCTGGTGCCCTTGTATGTGTACCTTCTTCCTTCCTTGCTATTCGTCTATCGCTGGGTTATGCCGTGGTATCTCTTCTGGCTCGGCATCGCGATATTCTCTTTCGAAAACGATAGGCAAGCTATCGGTTACTTGAAGGAAGTGACGGTCGTGGGTCTGCTCTACGCGTACGGATTAGCCGTGAATTGGTGGTATTTCATAAGTGGTCCACTTCCTGATTTCATGGGTCATTTCACTTCTGGTTGGGAAACGCTAGGAGGGCTAGCCCTTATGGGAATGCTCACATTTGTGTCATACCGCGTGTGGAAGTGGACTTTTGAACGCAGAGAACTGAAAGCGCGTCTCATTCACGAGGCTCAGGATCGGGGCGAGCTTGTGATTTGAGTGGTCGCTCCCGCCCATTGTCGCTGTAGAACTCGATTACTCTCCTCCTGATGACAGTGGAAGACGAGAGTCCGCTCACCTTTCCCTTTTCGAGCCGCACTATTTTCGTATTCAGGCCGTGTTCCTTTATGCTTCTCTCCAAAGCTTCGATGTTTGTCTTTTGGTCGTAACCCAAGGCGACAATGTCAGGTCTGTTGTCAACCACAATTGTAGTGTGGTCATCGGTATCATAACCTAGAATTGCTTTGTCTACGATTTTCAAAGATTCGACTAGCCGACGCCTTTGATCCTGAGGAAAAACGGGCGGTGCCCCTCTTTCTCTCTCTATGGTCTTGTCCAAAGCAACAACAACGATGAGTTCGCCATCCGGTCCGGCGAGCTTTCTTGCCTGCTCGAGATATGCCAGATGACCAAGGTGAAGGATATCGAACTTGCCAGCAGTCAGCACTTTCTTGGCGGTCATAGGCAAGCGCCCCCTAGGTGCAGTCTCACCTAATCCTCGTCCACGGCCAGAAACTCTGTACCTTCTCCGATTATCTCGATGCGCCGCTTTGTCTTTGTGATTTGGCTTACGTGTATGAGCCCATTAATCTCGAGCTGCATCAGCGCAGAATTTAACTCGGCTTCGCTTGGCTCAGCTCCAAGTTCCTTCTTGAGCGCGCGTATCAGTTCGTCATCAAGCGTTACGCCGTGACGCTTCTTCAGTATGGTCACTACTAGGCTCCTGAGCGGTACTGCATTCCAACCTGACAATTCCTATCACTTCCCATTTCTCATATGTATCCCGGAGGCCCGACAGAAATTGTCGTGGTCCTGCGCAATTCTTGGTTAATCTTCTGGAAGCGCTGGAGGTCTTCAGGCTTCACCGACGGATGAATCGACTTCAATGCATCATCGAAGTTCTTCCAAGAAACTTTGTCGGCATCCATATTGTCTCTCAGTGCGCGCATTCCTGCCTCTCTACACAGAGCTTCGATGTCTCCTCCAACGAAATACGGAGTGAGTTCGACAAGCTTCTTGATGTCAACATCCGACTCTAGAGGCATACTGGCAGTGTAAATCTTGAATATCTCCTCCCTGCCCTTGTCATCGGGCGCGCCGACGTAAACAAAACGATCGAATCGGCCGGTACGAAGCAGGGCTGTATCAATAAGGTCTGGTCTATTGGTGGCAGCCAGCACAAGCAAGTCCTTTGTGGTTTCCAACCCATCCATCTCAGTCAAGAGCTGACTGATTACCCTCTCGGTTACATGGCTGTCACCGGCATTGAGTCCCCTTGTGGGAGCTATGGCATCGATTTCGTCAAAGAAAATGATTGCTGGTGCCGCAGTTCTAGCTTTCCGGAAGATTTCCCGAATAGCTTTCTCACTCTCACCCACCCACTTGGAGAGGAGTTCTGGCCCTTTCACGCTGATGAAGTTTGCTTCGCTCTCTGTTGCTACAGCCCTTGCCAACAGAGTCTTCCCACATCCTGGGGGTCCAAATATCAAGACGCCCTTCGGAGGACTGATACCCATGCGCCGAAACGCATCGGGTCTCTTCAGAGGCCATTCGACCACTTCGATTAGTTCCTGCTTCTCTGCAGCCAAACCGCCTATCTCTTCCCATCTGACATTGGGTATCTCTATGTATACCTCCCTGACGGCAGAAGGCTGCACTTCTCTTAGTGCTCCCGAAAAATCCTCGGAATTGACTTCGAGTTGATCGAGGACCTCCTGAGGTATCTCCTCCTCTGCGAGATTGATATGTGGGAGGTATCTTCTCAGAGCTTTCATGGCGGCTTCTCTGCAGAGAGCCTGCAAGTCAGCTCCCACGAAACCGTGTGTGACTCTGGCCAATTCCTGCAAATCAACTCGGTTGTCGCCTTCGGTCGTCAGCGGCATACCTCTAGAGTGAATGTGGAGAACCTCTAGCCTGCCTGCCTCGGTAGGAACTCCAATCTCTATCTCCCGGTCAAATCTTCCTGGCCGCCTTAGGGCTGGGTCCAACGCATTTAGCCTGTTTGTCACTCCAATGACCACAACTTGCCCTCTGGACTTCAACCCATCCATGGTGGCGAGCAACTGGGCAACTACTCTACGCTCCACCTCTCCTTGAACTTCCTCTCTCTTCGGCGCTATGGCATCAAGCTCATCGATGAAGATAATACTCGGTGCATTTTCTTCAGCATCCTCGAATATCTTCCTCAGCTTTTGTTCAGACTCGCCGTAGAACTTGGACATGATTTCCGGTCCGTTGATATGTGTGAAGTTCGCTTCAGACTCGCTGGCCACAGCCTTGGCAAGAAGCGTCTTCCCAGTACCAGGCGGTCCATGCAAAATGAGTCCTCGCGGTGGATCTATTCCAAGTCGCTTGAAAATCTCG
Source organism: Candidatus Thorarchaeota archaeon (assembly GCA_963726195.1). Lineage (GTDB taxonomy): Archaea > Asgardarchaeota > Thorarchaeia > Thorarchaeales > Thorarchaeaceae > OWC5. Next base: position 56,414 of record CAVSBO010000016.1, on the reverse strand, counting down.
GGATGGCGCATGGGTAGCTCAACCATCTCTCGGATTCTCTGAATTGGCTCTGCAAGCCCGCCGATTTCCTCGTATGTAACTTGAGAAGCACCGGCTGTCTCCCCAGTTGGCTTCTCTGCGATTGCAAGAATTGTTGAATGCTGTACCACAACCGTGCCTGCGGGCTTTGTTGATGTAACCTTGAATGGAATGGCTCGTCCAAGAATCGGTATAAAGACAGTATCCTGAGCACTGACTGGGCAGTTCAGGAGTTTGCGTTTGACGAATTCCTCGAATCTCGGCTCGGGACGGATTGGCACCGAGGTTGGAGCCAGTGTCACATTTCTGGCGGGTTCTTCGTTTGCCCTTGCGACCGTCACTTTCTCACTGAGGCTTACGCCAGCATTTCTCCTTATTCGGCCGTCCATCCGGATTATCTCGCGACCCTTGTCCCCTTGATATGCGGGCCAAGCAATGGCTGCGGTCATCCTCTTACCCTTGATTTGAATGATATCTCCTGTTCTTACCGCGAGTTTCTCCATGGACACGGCATCAATTCTCACGATGAATCTGCCAATGTCTCTATGTTCGGCCTCAGCCACTTTGAGTACAATCTCAACCACTGGCTTGACACATCCTCCGAAATATCGGTTCCATTCCCAGAAACCACGATGGCATGAATTTGTATCCCCAGCGCCTTCGTGTTATCTGTTCCTATTCTGCTCTCTTGAGCATTTCTCTGCCCACAATGAATTGCGGACGGGGATAAGGCGTCGTCATGCTGGTCGCGGCAGAAATCTCATATAAACTCTGAGATGAAGAAAAGAGCGCCCTTGACCTAGACCCTCGAGACCATTTCAACTTCGACCTGTGCCACGCCTTTCAGGGCCTTGATTGATTCCTCGACGTCGTCTGTACCGCCTAGCGATTCATCCTTGGTCACATTCATTCTGAGCGCCTTCAGGCCGAATGCCACGGGCACTATCTCTGTTGCTCGTATTTCAGTCCCTTTCGGGATCACCTTTCTTATCCGCTTGAGCAGACCATCGAGGCTTACATCGACGTCTTCTGGCAGAATCTTGAGGGTAATCACTACTCTGGCCATGGTTATCACACTCTCTCGTGTCTAAGGTCCTTCAAAACCACAACTGGGACATTTGTATCTGTTCGAGAAGCGTCTACAAGACTCGCAGCGCCATATTGTGAAACTGCCGCAAGACGGGCATTGAAACTTGACGCTGTTCTCCCTCGGGGAGATTGAACCGTGACACGAAGTACACCTGAATGCTCTCATGATTGACAAGATAATCACCAAGGAAATGGCAGAGAGTGCTGGTCTTCGGCCTCGAGCGGGGTGCTTTTTATAAATCTACCGAAGAGTCGATGATTGGCAATCCCTCTACGGATATCCGGAACACGGCGAGACACGCCCAAACCATATATGCACGGCCTGAGAGTAGCGTGGCAGCCCTATTCTGGGGTTGATACATTGGGCACCAAGCTTGGCGATATCATCAACGCCGATGTAATATCGTTGCGTCAACTGGCAGGTCGTGCTATTGCAATTGACGCTTACAACACGATCTACGCTTTCTTATCGACAATTCGCCAGCCTGACGGAACCCCTCTAATGGACAGCAAAGGCCGCGTGACCAGCCATCTTAGTGGGTTGTTCTATAGAAACCTCAATCTGCTTGAAAACGGTGTACGTCCTGTATACGTTTTCGACGGCACGCCTCCTGTCTTGAAGGCTGGAGAGGTCCAACGCAGACGCGAGGTGCGTGACGCCGCTTACGAAGCATGGCAGCAAGCCAAGGAGGAGGGGCGCATCGAAGATGCTCGAAAGGCGGCGCAGGCTAGTTCTAGGCTTACGTCAGACATGGTGGACGAGAGTAAGGTATTGATTTCATCACTTGGCATTCCCGTCGTTCAAGCTCCCTCGGAGGGCGAGGCAGTTGCCGCACAGATGGCAAGAGAAGGTCATGCATGGGCCAGCGCGAGCCAAGACAATGATTCACTTCTCTATAACTGCCCCAGAATGATACGTAATCTGACAATCAGCGGGCGGCGTCGCATTGCGAGATCGAACGCGTACAAGACAATCGAGCCCGAGCTGATAGATTTGGACCTGAACCTGAAGATGCTGAGCATAACCAGAGAACAGCTCATTGACATAGCAATCCTAGTAGGTACTGACTACAACCCGGGTGTGAAGGGAATCGGACAGAAAACCGCACTAAAGCTAGTGCGAAAGCATGGCACACTTGAGAAAATCATGGCAGAAACAGACACGAAATTGGAGTTCCCGTTTCAAGAGATTCGCAGCATATTCCTGAATCCGCCAAAGATACATCTCGAAGCTCCGAGGTGGTCCGCTTTGGAGCCTGAGAAGATAGTCAAAATCCTTTGCGACGACCATAACTTCAGTCTTGACAGAGTTGAAGGGTCTATGAAGCAGTTTGCAGGTTCGTCAGACCAGAGGTCGTTGACGGACTACTTCTAGCAAACAATCCTCGGTCGCTGCGTTCCGAGAACGATAAATACCAACTCGAACATCAACGCTTACCAGCAGGTGAATTGCAATCATGAGAGAGCGACTGGTCGCCGTCAGAACGTCTGTTGCAGACATAGTTAACGGCACATACAGTGAGGACGATGGACCAAAGATAGTCTCTCCATTCGGAGTTGAGCTGAGGCGTGTGGTCCTTATTGGGGTCATCGTGAATCAATACACTGGCCAAGGAAACTACGCGAGTGTGACGATTGATGACGGGACGGAGACTATCAGAGCCAAGGCTTGGGGTGCCGAGTCCGTGTCGCTGGAGAAGGTTACGCCCAACACACTAGTTATGATTATAGGAAAAGTCAGGCAATACGACAACGAGGTTTACATAGTTCCCGAGATTGTACGTGAACTGACGGATCCGAACTACATCACACTTCATAAGCTGGAACGTCTTAGGGCTATGATTACTCGCAGCGGGATATCTACTGCAGAAGCTGGTCTGGCAGAAGAAGACGTGATAGGCACTGCCATCTCTGTTGAAGCCCGCCCTACAGTAAGTTCATCCGAGGCTCCTGCTGAGGATACTTCATCTGAACTGAAATCGAAGCAGATTCTTCAATTCATTCAGAAACATGCGAAGCCCGATGGGGTGCCGATTGAAGACATTGTCGCATACTTTGAGAAGAAGGGCCACTCCAAATCTCATATCCAACTAAAGGTAATCGACCTTCAGGGAGAAGACAGAATCAGGGAAGTGAAGGTCGGACGGTATGTATTGACCGATACCTAACAATGGTGCGGCTCATATTCAGCCAGACGCAGCCTGCGGCAGGTGCTGTTGTAGCAGAAGGTTCAATAGCGCTAGCGGTCTGGCCAACAGCATGGACGACTACGAGAAGATTCTCCAGAGAGCTAGGTCCCAGGTACCTGCTGATGCTTTCAAGCGCTCCGGAGAGCGTTTTCAGGTTCCGAAGGTTCAGTTGATGGTACAGGGAAACAGGAGCCTCTGGCAGAACTTTCACGAGATCGTAGAAGTCCTGAATAGACCAGGCAAGGAGGTCCTTAAGTACATCTCAGGGCAGCTTGCGACGGCTGGCGGTTTCGAGGGTAGCAATGCTGTCTTTCAGGGCAAGTTCACTGCCGATGCGGTGGATGATGTTCTGGCTCACTATATCGACTACTATGTGATATGCCCAGTCTGCGGACGCCCCGATACTAGCGAATTGAGAGACGAGAGTGCGTACTGGCTGAGTTGCTCCGCATGTGGAGCAAGGACTTCAATCCGGCCTGTCTAGGGCGGGCACTGAACAGTCAATGCTTTCCTTGCAGAGTTCTGGTCCACAATACTTTATAGCAGACTAGAGCAATCTCTTCTGAGAGTAATGGCATTTCCATAAGCACGATGTTGGCTAGGACCGTGACTGGTGTTTAACAGTCGTGAGCACCCATGAACGTGTCTGACTGGTCTAATCATTGGAGGTCACATATTGGCGTCCGTATATATGCGCGTTCGAGAAACATCGGAGCACTATGTAGTTGCGATATGCGATAAGAATCTACTAGGTCGAACGCTAGTAGAGGGCAAAATCAAATTCAAGGTCAGCGAGGAGTTCTACGGCGGAGAGCTTGTTGAGTTAGACACATGTCTCCAACATCTCAAGAAGGCTACAATCGCCAACATGATTGGCAATGACACAGTGAAGGCTGCGATTGACGCGGGAATGGTCCATGAACAGGCGGTGATATACATTGACGGACATCCACATGCACAGTGGGTCCGTCTATGAGCATCAGTCCTTGTCCTCTTCCAACAGTGTGACCTGAATACAAACCGACGTTGTCGGTTGATAAGACAGAATGCTTCACGTTTTAAGCGCAAATCGATATCGGGCATAGGGTGATGATCTGGCGGCTCCTTGCTACATCTGTGGAAAGCCGGCAGTGCTCGACGGTCTTTGTAACGAGTGTTACAATAACGAGCACAAGCTAGTCCACGTGACATCACCTCTGGAAATCCAGACTTGTAAACGGTGTGGTTCGATAAAGGTGCCAGGCGGATGGAAAACAATCACTCTCTCCTCCTCTGAAGACGATGAGCTTGTGAGGCGGCAGATCAGACAAGCTCCTTTCTCAACAAGTCAAGCGCTTGATTAACACAGCTGAGATTTCGTATGAAATCGAAAAAAGGCTCGACCGTGTAGTACACATCCGCCTCAGAGCATTCGGTCAGTCTCATCCTTCGTTAGCGCCGCATGAAGAGGTCTATCCTGTAGAGGTGCGTTTCAGCTATTCCACATGTGACACCTGTGGGATGATCAGTGGCGGGTACCACGAGGCAATCCTTCAGATTAGGGCTGACGGCCGGGACGTCACCGAAGAAGAGGAGGAAGAGATACTTGCCATAGTGACCCGTATCGCAGCGAATGAATACGGCCGTGATTCAAAGGCCTATGCCACTGAGAAAGATAGAACGCGGAAAGGATTTGACCTCGAACTGGGATCGGAACATATGTGCCGGCTTGTGGCAGATCAGGTTCAGTATGTCTACTTGGCCGAGAGAAAAGAGAACTACAAATTGACCGGCCAAGATAAGGGGGGAAAAAGGAAGTACCGCGTAACAATACTTGTCAGACTACCCCGATGGTCTGTCGGCGACTTCGTGAAGGTTGGTGACCGACCCTGTCAAGTTGTATATGTTCGCAGAGGGAGCTTAACATGCCATGACCTTGCAAGTAGCGAGAGATTCACGATTACGCCAAAGAGCTCTAGTTGGCGCTTGTTGACCTACGCTGCCCCGGAGTCGGAGAAGCGTCAATATCAAGTTCTATCACGCTCATATGGACAGCCGGCTCAATTGATGGACGCAAAGACTTTCCAAATCACAGAAGTCGATCAAGACAAACTAGACCCTGACTTGTCCCCCGGTGAGACAGCCTTTTTCGTTATCATTGACAACAGACTCTACGCTTTGCCTAAAGATAGCTCCAAGTCTGCCCCATTGAGTTCGGAATAGCAGGCCGGATGCAAGACCAGTAGTTCAGCCAAGAGCCTCTTTGACAAGTATGTTCGTCAGCACGCTCGCACTGAGTCGCCTACAGACTCGTTGTGGTGGTCGCAGTTCGCAACCTGTCGGTACGCTTAAATGCCGTCTTAGGGATTCGACGTAAAAGGCCCAAGACCGTGCTGGCCGGCCGCGAAACGGAGGATCATATTGTCTAAGGAACAGAATGCTAAGACCGATGCGGATTCCTCATCTGAAGAGCTCGCGAGAGTGAGGGCTCCAAAGCGGAATGAAGGCGAGATGTTTGGAGCAATAGTCCAAATGCTCGGATTCGACAGGGTCCGAGTCAGATGCGAGGATGGAGAGGTCCGTGTCGGACGCATTCCCGGGAGAATGAAGAAGAGAGTCTGGATGAGAGTAGGAGATACGGTATTAGTGGTACCATGGGACTTCCAGTCAGATCAGAAATGTGATGTGGTTTGGCGATACAAGGACAACGAGTGAGACTGGTTGAAGAAGCGCGGCATCCTCAAATTGTTCTAACACCAACTGCTTTTTGGATGTAAGACCGCTTAATTTGCAGCATCTGGCTTATCACCAGAGTGTCCATGCGGGGCCGGAAATTGAAGCGCGACGATACTAAGTACAGACAGATTGAGTCCGACCTTGATCGCCGGAAGATGAAAAGGCGGAAGGACGATGACGAGTTCAAGGTTGTAGAAGGTGTCATAGACCCTCCAACGCTTAAGGCTGTTTACAGACTGCTCAGCCGCGGCACCCTTCGTGCTCTCCACGGTGCGATCAGTACCGGCAAGGAAGCGGGTGTCTACCGCGGAGAAGACCGAGATGGAAGGTCTGTGGCAGTTAAGATATACAGAGTGACTACCGCTGAGTCGGACTTCATGCTTGATTACATCATTGGCGATCCACGTTTCAAGAATGTTCGGCGCAGGCACAGGTCACTAATACCTATGTGGGCGCTCAAAGAGTACAAGAATCTTCGGCGGTACCACGAAGCCGGAGTCAGAGTACCCCAACCAATCGACATAGAACGAAATGTGCTTGTCATGGAGTTTATCGGCGATATCGAAACTGGTACCGCTGCCCCTCTCTTGAAGAACGTTACAATCCCTTCGCCAGTGGACACATACGACGAAATAATGCAGATGATTGAGAACGGTTACAAGAAGGCCGACTTGGTCCATGCCGATTTGAGTGAGTACAATATCCTGTGGCATGATGGGCCTGTGATAATCGACGTCTCGCAGGCTGTGTTGACTAGTCACCCCAATGCACAACGATATCTCTACCGAGACCTTCAAAACATAACAAGTTTCTTCGCGAAGCTAGGAGTCGAACCTGAAGATCCTCGTGTAATAATGAAATACATCCTATCCTCTGGTGAGCATGACAATGGCATTTCGTGAAACCATCAAGGTGCCGGTGGAAAGAATCGGCGTCATAGTAGGCCACGATGGCAGAGTCAAGAGAAGAGTTGAGGAGCTTACCAATGTTCAGCTTGAAGTTGATCCGGATGGCGCTGTAACGATTACAGCGGCACCGGATGCTGCTGATCCAGTCCTTGCTTGGAAAGCTCGAGATATTGTGCGTGCTATGGCAAGGGGTTTCAGTCCCAGCAATGCGTTAACTCTGGTCGACGAGGACTCGAGACTACTCATAATATCATTGCGTGATAGCGTCGGCGCCTCACCAGATCAGTTGAAGAGAGTCGCTGGCAGAATAATCGGGGAGCGAGGTCGTACAAGGAGAGCCGTGGAGGAAATCACCGAGGCCAAGATATCGGTGTATGGTCACACGGTTTCCATAATAGGAATTGACCCCGGTATCGAGTATGCCGCGCGAGCCATCAATATGCTGATTGAGGGGCTGCCGCACGCCAACGTGTACAAATACCTCGAAAGCATGCGAAGGGCCATGAATCGGGATAGGGCAGAGATATGGGAAAAATCAGAGCAATGATTTGAGCATCTCGTAATACCGGCTCTAATAAGATATCCAAGCGAATCCTCGCCGCGAGCATCATGAATGAAGAGGTGCAGTTGGCGGGTAGCTTCAATAGCATATCGCCTGCAGAGTTCTTCTACAGAAACCGCCACATGGCCGGCTTTGGGAACGCCACCCTAGCTGTGTACTCAACTATGAGAGAGCTTGTAGAGAATAGTCTTGATGCTTGTGAGGATTCCGGCCGTCTGCCAGTCATTTTAATCGACTTGGTTGATGAATCTCCAGGTCTTGTCTCCGTTACTGCTGCTGACAACGGAACTGGAGTCCCTTACGAACATGTGCCAGAAGCTTTTGCAAGAATGCTGTACGGAAGCAAGTATGAAGCTCGCCAGAAACGTGGTACCTTCGGCCTCGGGGCCACAATGGCAGTTCTGTATGGCCAAATCACGACAGAGCATGCTGTAGAGGTGCACACTCAGATTGGAAGTACCGGAGGTCGTGTGTTCAGGTTGTTGATTGATATAGAACGCAATGAACCAGTCGTGGAATCGGAGACTGCTCTGGATCGGGAGGGTCCGGGGACCACTGTGACCATACACATCAAAGGCGATTTGAAACGCGCTCAAGACAGAATCATTGAGTACCTGCGCATGACTACGGTTTCCAGTCCTCATGCGAGGATCATACTCAGAGTCAATGGCATCACACAAGCTGAGTTAGGACGGTGGACCGAACAGCCTCCGTACGTTCCTATGGTTTCGAAGCCGCATCCCCGGGCCGCAGACCTGGAAATGCTCAGGAGATTGATAGCGAAGAACGGGGAGAAACCTATACGAAGCATTCTGACAGGCTCTTTCCAGCAAATCGGTGATCATACTGCTACGCGACTACTAAGACACGCAGCACTTGACTCGCGAAAGACTGGTTGTTCTCTCGACCGTGAGGAAATCTCGCGACTCAGCACGGCTCTAAGGAACTTCGACGGGTTTGCACGCCCGGATGGTACTTGCCTAAGTCCTCTGGGTAGAGAGTCATTTCTAACATCGGTGAAGTCCATATTTCCTGTATCATTCTGCAGCTATGGTCAGAGGGGGCCGTCCGAATGGGAAGGTAATCCCTTCATCATCGAAGGGGTATTGGCCTTAGGCGGTCATGGCGCGGAGTCAGATGTTCCCCTTCTGTATAGGTTCGCGAACAAGGTTCCCCTTCTATATGATGCAAGCGAGGATGTCTTTACCAAGGTATTAAGGAAGATTGACTGGTCGAGATACTCTTCTCGTAGCCTTCACCAAATCTATGTCTTCTTTCACCTGTCTTCAACTAGGATACCTTACAGGGCCGCCGGAAAGCAGTCAATTGCTCCTGTACCCGAGATTGAGGCCGAAGCGCTTGCTCTTCTCAAGGGACTTGTCAGGGACTTGTCGAAGTCAGCAAAGGAATTGGGTCATCAGAGTCGCAATAGGAAGAGGATGCACGAGTTCGCCAAGTCGTTCGGATTAGTAGCAAAGTTTGGTGCGTCGCTCGCAGGGACTGATGTCCCGCCCACAGAGAGTCTGATAGCAGACCTTTTCGAGGTGAGTGGTGATGACCGAGTCGAATAGCAGTCGTGACACTCTTGTTCAACTAGGGAAGCAGGTCGTTCAGAGCATACTTAATGATGACTTTCCACGACTTGAGATACCTGACAGGAGTACGGGAAACATAATCTTCGACCCAGAAGAGGGGCAGTTTGTCCTGGGTAGTGCTCGCGTATTGCGAGACTCAAGCAACGTACGACATGTCAGGAGCTTTGCTCAACTGGTCTGGGTTGCATCGTTTGCGAAGAATCTGTTGGATTCTTCACGGACAAGCTCATTGAGAGACCTTTACTACTCAAGCGAAGCATTCGGTGTCAAGTTCGTTGATCAAGCCGAGTCCGACCGCATAGTGGCTGACCTTGAATCTCTTACCGGGATAGCTCGAGAAGACTTTGGTGTCTTTCCGGAAGAGCATTCATCGGTATATGGCCAAGTGACAATGCGGTACACAGTGCCCGGATATTGCGGACGCGAAGTTGACCTTACCATGAGTCCGGATGGTCTGCCAATAGGGCCTGCATTGATGACAGCTGAGCCTGTGAAGACTGATGCGGAAATCGTGCTTGCTGTGGAGTGCGGAGGAATGTTTGCCAGACTAATCGAGACGAGAGCTTGGGAACGGTTCAAAGCAGTGCTAATCCATCTCGGAGGGCAGGCCCCGCGATCAACTCGGCGACTAATGCGTGGTCTTCATGATAGACTGGGTTTGCCTGTCTACGTCTTCACAGATGGGGACCCTTGGGGAATGCACATTGCGCAGGTAATCATTGCTGGTAGCGCGAACGCGGCCCACATCAAGGGGCTCACGATTCCTGATGCCAAATGGATTGGTGTCACACCAGAAGATATCAATAAGTACTCGCTACCTTGTGACTCGATGACTGATGCAGATCTGAAGCGACTTGACGAGTTGGCTCTCGATTCAAGATACACCGGACCCGAATGGCAACAGCATATACAAGCTTTCAGACAGCTGCGAAGGAAAGCGGAGCAGCAGGCCTTCAGCAGATATGGTATGGACTACGTGGTCGACACGTACTTGGCCGGCAAGCTGGCTTAGAACCAGGCTAAACCCAATGGTTTAGCGAATAGGAGCAGGAACACACCCGTGTAGGCCACTATGACCTGAAGCAATACAAGCAGCTTCACGTTTCTCTTCTCAGTCATCGTCTTTGACAGGTACGGCAATATCCAGTACATCGTGTACGGCCCCACGACTTCGAGTGTTCCATCATCTCGAGGAGAGGCGAACTTGGCATATTTCCCGCCCGAGCGCCTGACATGTATTCTGTAGAAGATATACAGCATGAAGTTGACAAAGTATGTAAGGAAGAGTATCACCGCAAGGCGGTCCATGTTTCCGAGGATGAGTGCGGCCGCAATAGTCGCGCCGAGCGGCAAGTTGCCGACATCGCCTGAAAGGATTCTTGCCGGATACCTATTGAAAACGAGGAACGCAATCGACGCCCCAAACAGTGCTGCCGCAATCGTCGCAGCGTAGGTGCCTGCTTCTGTCATGGTCTCACCGGTGAAGAAGGGTGTTAGCATCACATAGACGATGAGTGCCGAGGAATTGACACTGGCAAGTCCAGCTTCCAGACCGTTCATGCCTGCGTACATATTTGTTGCGTCGATAATGAAGGTCATGAAGAGGGGTACGACGACAAGAGGGTAAAGGACACCTAGATTCACTGTCCCGATAATAGGCAGCGTCATCGTGGGCTTGCCGACTGCCATCGCTACCATCGGAATCGATGCAAGCATAGGCAGCGCTATTTTTGTTCTGTTCCTGAAATTCAGATTGTCGTCCAGAACTCCTATCATGCCCGCCATTAGAATGGACACGAGGGCAGCCAAAGGAAACGGGGATGCCACATTTTCCTGAAATGTGGTGATGCCTACGACTAACAGCAGACTCGTCACTATTGCAAAGAGGATTATTACTCCTCCCCCCTTTGGGATCTCAGGCTTGTGCGGTTTGTGGACATCGATTCCTGTCCATCCCTTCTCTATAAACATCCTTATGGTCCTAGGGATGACTGTGATTACAATCAGGAATGACACCACGAAAGCTATGAGTATCATGACCATGTAGAAACCTTCGACGGCGGAGTGGCCTTTTGTCCGGTTATTACACTTTTCGGACCGTGGCCTTCAAAGTACAACTTTCGTATCTACGAAACGTATTTAACGAATCCATAAACTCGACCGCATTGTTTGCGACACCTTGGGCCAGAGGCGACCCGTCGCTCACAATCTAATCCACGGTGACAAGTCTTGAGCCTGCTGTGTAGAAGGGCTAGCACCCTGATGCTCCTTGTGCTGCTCGTTACGAGCTGCATCATGATAATGGTACCATCGAGAGAGTCTATTGTTTCCCAAGCACAAGCTCGGAACACACAACGAGGCGTAACTGTAGCTGGATCTTCGCTGAACGCCTCGGTCCCCTATGTGGATGCTCATTATGGTAATGCGGACGGGATTATAGACCCGACTGAGTATGCCTACAACTATACCGATTCTGTCACGGGAATAACCATCTATCTCGAGCACAATTCGACAGTCCTCTTCGTCGGCTTGTCTGTTCACACTTCTGGATGGATTGCTTTTGGGTGGAAGAACAGCACCTTGGACTTCGCAACAGAGGGCATCAACGGGAGTGACTTGGTCTTCGGGTGTGCACCCGGAACCCCCCATTCAAGTTACCAGAGGGTGACAGGTGCTCAACCGATTACGGTACACTACAAGCTACTCATGAGGAACGGTACCCTCATCCAGGAAGGAAATGCACCTGACGACTCCTCCACGACAGCATTCAGCAGCGAATCACTTCTTCAGGCTTACAAGGACAACATTATCGGCATGCGAATAGGCGAAGTACGGCATTTCATAATTCCTGCATCCAAAGGTTACACAGATCCGACAGACACATTGTATGGTCAGGATCTGGAGTATATCGTTCAAGTTACTCGAATCGGCTCGACCTTTGATAACCCTGCTCACGCCAGTCGAATTTCCTACAGCTATCATCACGGAATAAGCACATTACAGCACCTGAGCTACGCAAATCAGAGCAGAGTACTATCGGCCAACGCCAGTGACGATGGCGTCACCACTGAGGTCGAGTACTACATCAAGATGAACAGGACGAGCTCAGCCGGTGTTCCATTACTGAATTCAACCAGCTTAAGGTTCCCGTTTGTTCTCATGTTCTCTAACAGTGAGGACTTTACTGCTCTGCCTACTCAGCACAGTGATTGGTCCTTCCCTCTGAGAGTTCAGATGATACCCAATGTTGCGCCAACGCTCGTGCTTCAGAGTCCAAAAGCGAATGAATCGCTTACCTGGGTCACTACCATATTGCTGAACGCGACTGACAACACATATGTCAGGAGGGCTTCCTGCAAGATTGACCAAGGGAACTGGACGAGGCTGAATTACAATTTCCAGACATCAATGTGGGAGTCGGCGTTCGAACTGACCAAGTACGCCAATGGAACTCACCTGTTCAGATTCAATGCGACCGATCCGTCAAATCTAACAGCAGTTCTCATGCTTAATCTCACCATCAATCGGCCGTACGTTTCGTTGTTGGGAATGCATCTCAGTGTCAGTCGAACAATTGCCGATTTGTCGTATCACACGACACGGGTTGTAGATGTTTTCACAATTACGAACAACGGCTCAGCCCCGATTGGCGCGTTCGAAGTGTATCTGCCCGTCACCTTTGCATCGCATTTCCTATCCCTGACCGCTGTTGATGGGTCCAACAGGATGCTCAGCAGCATACAACTCAATGATAGTGCCGGGCTGATGCATTGGAGAATCTATCTCTTTGAGCCCGCCGGATTCCAAGAGTCGTCCACTGTCAAAACCACGATGTACTTCCACTCTATCGATACTCTGGTATCCTTCAGTGGAAATACCTACCAGATATCGTTCTTGAAGTATCCTGTCGTTCCGTACGTTATTCTGTACGCCACATTGTCTTTTGCTCTTATGAGCGGCGATACTCCCGTCTCGTCTTCTCCCGAGGGCCACGTCAGCTATCTACCTCCCATGACAATAGAGCCATTTGCGTTTGTAATGACTTCGTATTCTCCGTTGCTGATTGCTACTAGAGAGACCGATATCACGGTGGATCCTTGGGGATGGTTGACGTACCAAGAGACCGTATCAATTGACAACACTGGACCTGCAACTGAGACCACATTCGACATTACTATGCCTGCATATTCTTCAGACATCAAGATCTACGATGTGGTAGGTCTCCTCACATCGACAGAGATTTCTGCTCAGAGCAAGTCGTGGAATAGTACGATTCACCTAACGGTCGACCTCAAGACCGACCGATTTGGGGACGCCTTCCTGCCCGGAGAACACTATACTTTCCAGCTTTCATACAGAGTGTTGTCCTCAGCTCATTACAATTCAACTCCCAACGGTGATGTCCTGACAATCCCCATGACCAATTTGGGCGATATGAGAGTCACTAGCCATATCATCAATTTGATTCTGCCACTCTCGGCCAGTGTACGAGACATATCTCCGGGCTACAGACTCCTTTACGGTATTTTCAGCACTATATTCAGGTACACAGCATACAACACGACGGCGTACAATGTCCCGGCGTTGTTGCTGAGCTATGACATATCTGTATGGACCATAGCAAGACCGCTGGCATTCTCACTGATTGTGGGTCTCGTGGCGATAGCCTACGTGTCTTACAGAAAACTCTGGGCGGCGACAGCGACCACAGCTGAGACCGGGAAAGAGACATCTGCCGCGACGACGAAGCAAGCTCAAGCCCCGCCTGAGCTTCTGCGGAAATTCGCTACAACCTACTCGAAGAAGACATCACTTGAGCTAGAACTTGAAAAGCTGGAAGACGGACGGAAGAGGGGCAAGGTCAGTCAGAGAGAGTTCATGATTCGCGAAGGCGACATCAAGTCACAAACAGACACCGTCGAGAAGGACCTGATTGAGCTCAAGAATGAGGTTGTTTCGTATGGACCCAAGTACAGGGACATGATAGCTCAGTTGGATCTTCAAGACGAACGTATTGCTGGTGCTAAAGCAGGTCTTAGGCAACTCCTACTTCGCAGAAAGAAGCAGAAGATTAGTTCTGGTGCTTTCGAAAGGACACGTCAGGACTACCTCAAAGCAGTCAAGAAAGCCGTAGCTGCCACAGACCGGATACTGCTCACCATTCAGGAGGAAGCAGGTGAGGTTTAGTATCAGAGCCGTTCAGCAATTCTTATCAAATCTGGCGAATATCTAACAAGCTGCACGGGGAGTAAAGCCATGGGAAGAGGAACAGCATTCGACAGGGAAAGGGTCAGCGTCCGCAGTCTCTTGAGTCCCGGTACCAAGGCGCTGGAAATGTATCAATACCTAAGCATGTCACCAAAGGTCCAGACGTATCTGCGAAGTGCGAACCGAATGGCGGTCTCGCGTTTGGGGTACACTGACCACGGGCCAACTCATGCAGAGGTCAGCACATGGAATGCTCTCACGGCTTTCGACATATTGAGTGAAACTTTCCAGCCCAATGTTGTCGCGGAAGGAATAGGCGATATTGACGATGCTCGCACGGTTGTTCTTGCTTCGACCTACCTCCACGACATAGGCATGGTTGTTCATCGCGCCGAACATCCACAAGCTGGGGTCTTTCTTGCTAGCAGTATCCTAGAAGAGAAGCTTGGAGCACTCTACGACGATCCCGCGAAAGCGACTGACATACTCTCCTTCGTGCTTCACGGCGTATATGCACACGATGACGACACACAGTGTCTGACTTTCGAGGCCGGCGTTACCAAATTGGGTGATGGCTGCGATATGACGAAAGGGAGGACATCGATACCTTATCAGCAAGGCAAGGTCGACATACACTCGGTGAGTGCCATGGCAATCAATGATGTCATCTTGGAACATGGCACGGAGAAACCGCTCTCGATATCAGTTGATATGGACAATCCCGCAGGGGTTTTTCAGGTCGAAGCCGTTCTTGAGAAGAAGGTATCGACTTCTGGATTGGTCGACTACGTTGCAATAGAGGTATTGGTGAACGGCGATCGGCTTGTTCTTTCTCAAGTCAAGAGGCTGTTCAAGGTCCAGATGACGGATTCGCCGCCGGAAATGAGCGTCAAAGAGAGAGAAGGACGGGGAGGATAGCCCCGCAAGGATTCGAACCTTGGTTTCCGGGGTTCTTCATCGCATAGCGCGAAGCCATGAGACTCCAAGGCCCGGGATGCTGGACCACTACACCACGGGGCTAATGCTACCACGCGCATTTCGCGCTGGATATATCAGCTTTGGGATGCCAGACCAAAAGGTATTCCCTTCTTGAGGATATCGACTGGCACTCGGTCTTTCCACCTCTCTAGAAAGGCTGTCTCTTCGGTTTTCTGTCGTCCCTGTAATCTTGAATCGTCCGGAAGCATGCATGCAATTCCATCAATGACGGGGTACCAGCGGCCACATTTGGGACAGGTGATTAGTGCCTCATCGATTTCCTCGCTGCTTTGTCCCTCAACAACCACCTTGCGTGACTTGTATACGTCTAGATTGAGCTTGTTTCTGCAGTCACTACGCGGACACGCAATGATGTCCATCAACCAGCGTTTCATTTCTATCATCCCCGCTGACGCTTGCTGGATTAGTCATGACGATTTAAAGCCAATCGCTTGCGGCCCCCATCGACTAATCCAAAGACGTATTTGGTTTGTGAATTGCGCCGTAAATCAAATCAGAACAGGCTTGGTGCACCATCATGGATTTCAGGCATCCCTATCTCCCAATCACGCAAGACGATGAAGAGATGATGCTCAAGTCGATTGGACGCGCATCGATAGAAGAGCTCTTCAGCACTATTCCGGAGAAATACCGGCTCAGAAGAGAACTCAAGATACCTGATTCACACAGCGAGCTCTGATGTAACACGAAGAATCCAAGAGCTGGCAAGCAAGAACCGGTTGATGGGAGACGGCCGGATGTTCCTTGGCTCAGGAGTTGGAATACACTATATTCCTGCAGCTGTCAGGGCCCTTGCGGGGCGGTCGGAGTTTGTCACTGCATACACCAGCTATCAGCCTGAGATTAGCCAAGGAATGCTTCAGACACTGTTTGAGTATCAGAGTCTCATGGCAGAGCTCTTGGATATTGATGTCGTGAACAGCAGCATGTATGACATGGCCAGTGGTCTTGCAGAAGCGGGAAGAATGGCAGTCCGAATCGGCACACATCGTTCACGAATTCTGGTCCCGGGTACAATCAACCCCCGCCACTACAAGGTGCTGTTGACTTATACAGAGCCCGCCAATATCGAGGTTCAGAAGGTGGATTACGACCCCAAGACAGGACTGATGTCAACAAATGATCTCAAGTCGAAGATTGATGAAAGCGTCGCAGGGGTCTACATTGAGAACCCGAGCTACTTGGGTTTCATCGAGACTCAAGTCGATTCAATCAACAACATTGCACATGATGCAGGTGCACTGCTCATTGCTGGGGTAGATATTCTCTCGCTGGGAATCATGAGGCCGCCGGGCAGCTATGGCGCGGACATTGTTGTGGGCGAGGGCCAAGAACTCGGGTCGGCGACTTCGTATGGAGGCCCTCTCCTCGGAGTGTTTGGATGCAACATGGATAGGAAGCTTGTCTACCAAATGCCCGGCCGGCTTGTTGGCATGACTAGGACGATGGAAGAACCGTACGAGCGCGGGTTTGTGTTGACTCTGAGCCCTCGTGAGCAGCACATTCGCAGAGAGAAGGCTACCAGCAACATCTGTTCGAACGAGGCATTGGCTGCTGTGACCAGTGCTATCTACCTTTCACTTCTTGGCCCTGCCGGACTACGACAGGTCGGTGAGACAATCGCCTACAGATCGAATTACGCGGCTAAGGAACTTGGTTCCATACCCGGCGTCGTGGCCCCCGCTCTTGGGAAATCCATCTGGAAAGAATTCGTCGTTAGATTCGAGAAGGGACTGTCGGCCCGCGCCGTGCATGAGGGTCTCCTTGCACGGAACTTGCACGGCGGTACGATTCTGACAAACGAATTCCCGGCTCTTGGCGAATCAATGCTATTCAGTGTAACAGAGGTGCACAATAAGCCAGTCATTGACGAGCTTGTCAAAGCGGTCAAGGACATCGTGGCACGAGGAGGTCGACGATAATGGCTGATCATACTATCAGTGGTACTGGTCGTCAAGCCAAGTGGGATGAGCCTTTGATTTTCGAGAAGTCGGTGTCCGGTGTCGTTGGACACGTCCTTCCGTCTGTGGAGGAAGGCATAAGGAACGCAGTTGGCTCGATAGACACTATTCTCCCCAAGGAAATGCAACGCGCTGAGAGTCCCAGATTGCCTGAAGTTTCCGAACTGCAAGTCACACGTCATTATACGCGACTGTCTCAGATGAATTTCGCTGTCAGTGTTGGAACTTACCCACTCGGAAGCTGCACAATGAAGTACAACCCGGCTGTGAACGAGTGGGCTGCCGCAAATCCGGGCTTTTCCTCTCTTCATCCATTGCAGGATGTTACTACAGCGCAGGGCGCGCTGGAAATGATGTGGGAACTCGAGCAATGGTTGGCAGAGATAACCGGAATGGATGCAGTTACACTCCAGCCAGCTGCAGGCGCTCATGGAGAACTTACGGGCGTTCTCGTCATCCGACAGTACCACAAGTGTGTCACAAATGAGTGCAGCCAACGAAATGAGATGCTGATACCTGATGCAGGTCATGGCACGAATCCGGCTTCTGCGGCAATGGCTGGGTATAATGTCGTCGTAATACCCTCGAGCAAGGAGGGCCTTGTTGATCTTGACGCATTGAAGAGTGCGGCGGGTCCTCACACTGCCGGCCTGATGCTAACCAATCCCAACACGATTGGACTGTTCGAAAGCAACATCGAGGAGGTTGCCGGGATTGTGCACGATGCAGGCGGGTTGCTATACTATGATGGTGCCAATTTCAATGCTATCGTCGGCGTCGTCAGGCCAGGCGACATGGGATTCGACGTTGTGCATCTGAACCTTCACAAGACATTCTCAACTCCTCATGGAGGTGGCGGTCCTGGTGCCGGTCCCGTGGGAGTGAAACAGAATCTTGCAGAGTTCCTGCCAGTGCCGCGCATCATCAGGAAGAAGGATGGGGCTTTCGACTTGAACTATGAACTTCCTCGTTCAATTGGGAAGGTTCATGGCTTCTATGGCAACTTCGGTATCCTTCTCAGAGCCTACTCGTACATATATGCCATGGGCCGACAGGGCCTCAGGAGAGCATCTGAGACTGCAGTTCTCAACGCCAACTACTGTGCGTACCATGTCAGCCGTATTCCCGGGTTCAGTCTGCCCTATTCTCAAGATACACCACGAATGCATGAGTGTGTCCTCTCCGCCGAGAGCCTTAAGGCAGAGACAGGAGTTGCAGCCATGAATGTAGCCAAGCGTCTCTTAGATTTTGGAATTCACGCCCCGACAATCTATTTTCCTCTGATAGTACCTGAGGCATTGATGATCGAGCCTACCGAGTCGGAATCAAAGCAGGAAGTCGACGCGCTCATCGATGACATAAAACAGGTATCTGAAGAAGCGCACCAGAACCCTGAGTTAGTGATGAGTGCGCCCCACTCAACCGCTCGTGGACGCCTTGACGAGTACAGAGCCGCTCATCCGAAGACATTGACTCTGTCATGGCGCATGCATCTAGCACGCGGTCAAGAGGAAGACGAGAGCTAGGTCGTATCAGTCGTGGCTCCGGCAGATCACGATGAAAGCAGGTGAAGGCTCACGACTTCAGTCGTGGGAAGAATTCGCACACGTAGTCGACATACAGAGAGATAGTGGGTTTTTATGGTAAGCGCCAAGAAGTACTTCTAGGAGCAGAAGAATCAATGATACTGACGTACAAGGTCAGGCACGGCCGCGACTTCTCAGAAGAGCTGAGAAAGGCGAAGCAGGTGGCCGACCATGCGATCAGGTATCGAACCTTCACGAGCAAGGATGTGAAGTATATTGGTCTCAAATCCGTAATAGCGAACCAGATACTCCGCAAATACGGTCGGAACAAGACCATCAAGAAAGCTCGGAACGTCAACCTCATCGTGCCCTCGCAGAGCATAAAGGCCGACCATGAGAAACGAATCATCATGGTGGCTTCTCTGAAGCTGGTTCTATCCTATCAGTTCCAGACTTTGAGCACCTGAACCAAATCGAGCTGGATGAGGAGTGGGCCTACATATCGGTAACGGTACCCGAAGTGGAGATTGTGGAGCCGAAGCATTACATCGGCGTGGACCTGAACGCCACGGGGCACGCTGTCGTGGTTGGCGACCCAAAGTCAGGCAAGGTGTGGAAGCTCGGTAAACAATGCCAGCATATCCATAGGAAACACAGGAACATCCGACGAAGGCTCCAGAGACTTGGGAAGTACGGCATGGTCAAGAAGATTAAGGACCGGGAGAGACGCATCATGCGTGACCTGAACCACAAAATGAGCAGGAAGATAGTCGAGATAGCCAAGGCTTCGGAATGTGGTATCAAGTTCGAACAGCTTCAAGGTATCCGGAAGAACAGGAAACATGTTAAGTCGTTCAACTATTCCTTGAACAGTTGGTCCTTCCACCAGCTACGAAGGTTCGTAGAGTATAAAGCCAAGCTGCGAGGAGTAGCTGTAGTCGGTATCGAGCCAGCATACACGAGCAAGATGTGCTCCCGGTGCGGCCATATAGGAAACAGGAACGGCAAAAGCTTCAGGTGTTCAACGTGCGGGTACGTAGAGAATGCCGACGTCAACGCTTCGTTCAACATAGCGTTGCGTCAGACAGGCATTTCTCGATCCGACGTACAAAGGGATATGTCGGAGGGCAGCACTGGCACGCCCCAAGAGGCAACTGCAAGGACGATGCAGACCTTGAAACCCCGGGCTTTGGCCGTGGGAGTATGTCAGCGAAAGCATTAGAGATTCGGAGGAGACTCTAGTAGCAATGAGAATCGAGAAGAAAGTCGGGCGCCACTCCATTGTTCTGGATGCGAGCACAATTGGCAGGGATATCTTGGTCGTGATTCATGGTGGCGATGAGCACCACATAGGTGCCGTTTCAATTGCATATCCAACAAAGAGTCCGAATAGAGGGGACACAACCGTGAGCCTCAGTTCAATAACTGTGCCCGGCCACAAGGACTACGTCGTGGCCAACTCAGCGGCAGAGAAGATATGCAATGCTTTTGGAGTCGTCACGACGGTCGTAGCCGGAATACACATGGACAAAGCATCACGGGACGAGATTGACGGGGCCGTGAAGACTGCGGGTATGATGGTGGACGAGATGATATCTCTGCAAGGGAAGCCCACCTAGAGCTGCAGTGGGGCGAGCAGGATGCGTGTCATTTTCAAGTCCTTTGGTCAGCTGCGTGGAATTCTCGGTAAACAGATAGTCGAAGTCGACCTACCCGAGGGATCAACAGTTAGGAGCGTCATTGAGAAAATCATCACACTAGGTGGGCCTGAGTTAGAACGGTACATCATGGATGGGGATCGTGTGTCTGGGAATCTAATATTACTGCTGAATAAGAGAGACATCGACACACTTGCCGGAGAAGATACAATAGTAAAAGCTGGAGACGAACTTGCTGTTTTGCCTCATGTGCAGGGTGGGTAGATGCAGGTGGGCTCCAAGTTCTATCTCGAGACCTATGGCTGTTCTCTGAATTCTGCGGACTCCGACCTCATTATGAGTCAGCTGCGAAGAATCGGAGCTACCAGAATCGAGCTACCAAGAGAGGCGGACGTTCTCATAATCAACACCTGTGGCGTGAAGGAGCGAACAGAGGACAGGATAGTCTATAGAATTGAGGAACTGTCGCATGAGGGCATTCCCTTGGTTATCGCAGGATGTCTGCCCAAGATATCCTTTGAACGCGTGAAACGCGCAGATGCCCGGTTTGCAGCTATTGTTGGTCCTCAGTCAATAGCTTCAATTCAATCAATCGTAAAGCGCGTCCTTGAGGGCGAACGGGGTATCATTCATCTTGAAGCAGACTCCGGATCAAAGCTGAGCTTCTTCGAAGGACCGTCCGGCAGTGTTGTGTGCACGGTGCCGATTTGTGAGGGATGTCTTGGTCACTGTACCTATTGTGCAGTTAGATTTGCCCGAGGGCATGTAAAGAGCTATAGGATATCTGAGTTGCAGCAGGTGATTGAGCGTTGTGTACATCAAGGATATCGCGAAATACGCTTGACAGCTCAAGATGCCTCAGCATTCGGACATGATACGAATGAGGACATTGTAGAACTGCTACGAACCTTGGATGGTATTGAAGGTCGACACCTCTTCCGGCTCGGCATGTTGAATCCGAATCTTGCTTCTGACAAGCTGCATGATCTGCTTGATGTAATGCAATCCGACCATTTCTTCAAGTTCTTCCATGTTCCTCTGCAATCAGGAAGTGATCGAATGCTCCGTGCAATGGGCCGCGACTACTTGGCAGCAGATTGGATGTCTGTCGTGCACGGCATCAAAAAGGCCTTTCCTCACGCGACGCTTGCAACGGATATCATCGTAGGGTTCCCTGGAGAGTCAGACGATGATTTTCAGGAAACCGTTGACATCATCCAGAGCACGACTCCTGAGATAGTGAACATATCGAAGTATGGCGACCGTCCCGGCACCCCGGCGTTGGCGTCGTCCGAAAAGGTGGACACGTCAATCAAGAAAGCAAGAAGCCGAAGGTTGTCAACGGTGGTGGCTAAGTCTGCTCTTAAGGCAAACACTTGTTGGATTGGCTGGACTGGTCGCGTGATTGCTACTGAGGCTGGACCAAAAGGCGGGGTTGTTTGCAGAAACTGGGCATATCGACGAATAGTAATTCACGATTCGTTGCACTTGGGCGAAGACGTGGAGGTTCGCATAATCTCTGCTAATCGAACCTATTTCACGGCTGCACCTCTGGCCTGAACCGTGATATCAAGGACTTTCCCAGATTTTGTGCTGGCCCTTGCGGCCTCCACAATGCGTAGGGCCGCCACGCCATCTTCAAGTCCTACCTTCGGGGCTGCCTTGGTCTCCACACATTTCAAGAAGTCGTTCACCACTTCCTGCACTGGTTCACCATATGCCTTTATTGTTAGGCCTCTCTCAGGGAGTTGTAGCGTCCTACTGTCCGAAGAAGGTGCCTGATCCATGTCCTGTACTGTTATGATTTGAGCGAACAAATCTAGCACAAGCGTTCCTTTGGTACCTGATATGTCCATGTATCTTCTTCTTCCTGCGTACTGCCTTGACAGGTGGAAGGTATGCTCTGTGCCCGTTTCGAACTTGATAATCACCGTAGCTGAGTTTAGGATTCCCCCATCGGAATTGCCTTGAGCATAGAGTTTGGCTCGACCTGAGCTTATCCTAGCCATTATGTCGAAGTCGTGTACGCCTATGTCTTCGAGAACATCTCCAAGTGAAGGAATTCTGGATACTAGGACAAAGCCTCGTCTATCATGGATGACGTTCCTAGGGGTACCAATAGCACCCGATTGTATCAGAGATAGCGCTCTGTCGACCACAGGATTGTAAACCTCGGAGTGCGAGACGACAGCGGCGATACCTTTCGAGCGTAACAGACCTGCGACCTTGATTGCGTCCTCGAGATTGCTGGCAAGTGGCTTCTCAATAAGAAGGCCCTTGATGGAGTCGTAGTTCTTGGCAACCTTCTCTGCAATAGCCGCATGTGTGGGCGTAGGAGTAGATATTATGGCTGCGTCCAGTTCGGCATCCTCAATCATGGATTCAAAGTTGTCAAACGCTTTCACATTGTAGGTGGCGCCTACTTTCTTTGCTCGCTCGAAATCACTGTCTGCGACCGCAGTGAGTGCCCGCATGTTTCCGAGCACTCTCGCATGTATCTGACCCATGCTACCGACGCCGATTATTCCAATCTTTACTGAGACCATGGCTTGAGGCTCCTTTGGGCTGCACCTTCAAGATACTGTATGTCCTTTATAACTACCACCACGGCGCATTCTCTTCATGCTCAGAGGACAGTTCTACATTGCATACCTCTGATTTCAATCTGGTCAAGTGAATCAGACTCGTGCTTCATTCGGGCTGACTAACAAACAGTGTCTGAATATGAAGAAGTCTGGTGCGGAGGGAGGGATTTGAACCCTCGAACCCCTGCGAGACAGGCGCCTCAGGCCTGCGCCTTTGACCTGGCTTGGCAACCTCCGCAAGGAATTGAATGCCTGAACAAGCAGAGAGCCATGTGCGGCACTTTTTATCTTTTCGGCAGTCGTCGGGGGTCTTTCATGACAGCAGCCTTTGCTGGATGCCACCCCGTCGTCTGTTGATAAATCAACATGACCATCCAAGAGAAAACGAGATTTCAGACATGCAATTGGTTGGCCACGCAGTCAGGCAGTACCAGACTACCTTGTGGCCGCTGCATACCACTCGAAAGGAGGGAGTGGTCTATCACGCTTGTTCTTCTGCTCTTCCTTCTTGTTATGCTTCATTCCATTTCACCTCCGCCCCCGCCTCTAGAGAATTGGTGTCTGAACTCCTAAAAGGCTAATGAAGCGTGCAGAAATCATGTCCAGTAATCTTGAGAATGTGCTGGCTGTATCTTGAGTCCGCCCATGGACGATTCTGCTGCAGGTATTGGACCAAGGCTCAGAATTGAGATGGAGCCTCCGGCGGGAATTGGACCCGCGACTTTCCGCTGTTTTGGCCTACAGGCTGTTGTGTTGCTGCAAAGCTTACGAGGCGGACGCTATAGCCACTAAGCCACGGAGGCCCGACTAAGCCGAAGACCCGTCCGGTTCTCTAATAAAGGTTTATCATCAATCAGCGTAGGAAGTTGCGGAGGCATGGTCCTTGACAATCCGTGATGTGGGTGAGCGCGATTTTCTTGCGAGTATAGCAAGCATGGTCAAGCAAGTAAAGGGCGCACGACTTGAATTTGATGATGACGCATCAGACATACCTCTCCCCGGCGGAACACACATGGTTGTCAAGGTTGATGCTTTCAATAGTGGGTCCGATTGGTTACCTGGCATGACGGAGGCTCAAGTCGGGAGGAAGACCGCGGTCATGGTAATCAGTGATCTCGTAGCCAAAGGTGCAACTCCAGTTGCAAGCATGCTGTCGCTGTGCGTTCCGGGAGACCGCGATGCAGCTGGTGTTCGGGACATGATTCGGGGTTTCTCTCAGTACTGCACACAATGTGCAATGAGTTTCGTTGGTGGTGACATGGGCGTCTCCTGCGGAACCGTTCTTACTGGCGTCGGACTAGGCACTGCACCTCATAACGGAATTGTGCCGAGAGGTGGAGCGAAGAAAGGCGACATCATTGCAGTAACTGGGCCATTTGGGTTAACATCCGTCGCGTTCAAGATACTACTAGGTGGCCTGGAAGCACCAAATCCTCTGAGGGAGATAGCACTCGCGGCGGCGTACAAGCCTGAACTCGACCTGACCCTAGTCCCAATGCTTGCGAGGGAAGGGGCAATCACCGCATCAATGGACAGTAGCGACGGCCTTGGAATCACGCTTAACACAATGGCTTCTCACTCTCATCTTGCGTTCAACATCGACCAGCTTCCGGTAGCGCAGGGTGTCACTGAGTTTGCAGAAGCGCACAGCATCGGTCTTCTCGATTTGATAATGCGCGGCGGAGAAGAGTTTCGTATGGTGCTTACTCTGCCCGCAGACAAATTGGAGAAGGCACTATCTGTCGCCAGACGAACCCATGCCGAGCTCATTCCGATTGGCCGCGCACAAGATGGCAGCGGTGTGACTTGGAAGAGCCCGAAGGGCCCCGTTCCCATCCCAATGAAGGGTTATGATGACTTCAGGGAGTGGAGTGAGCTGGACCGTATTGTCATGGTAGATGGCTATGTCGATGAGCCCACGTGCCTAGGCGTCCCGCCCTACATCAGTCCGTACCCCCGATACATAGCAGGAGCGATATGGACGCAGTCTCCTCATACCCAGATTCTCTACCAGACTATCGATCAGCTGCGAGAAGCCAAAGACGAAATCCGTTCCACTTGGGTTCATGCAGGAGCGGTGATACTGATTGCCGGAATGATCGTACCGGGCAAGTACATCGGCGGGACTCCAATCTCCGTCAGGGAAGCAAGAGAGTTGTTCTCAGCACCCGAATTGATCAACGTCCCAAAGCTCTTGGTCGGCCCATGGGCACGATTTGGTTGCGGGCTGCAGGGCGGAAGGCTTGCTCTGGGCTCAGATGTCCTGTCTCCTCCATTCGATTACATTGTCCGAGGAGACGCTGAGATAGTAATCGGCAGGGCTGTAGAAAACGGTTGGGACTTCTCAGCTGTCAATCTGGCCGAGAGCAGAAGCAGCCCTCAAGACATCACTGAATACGCAGTTAGAGGAAGCGCAATTGTAGACCAACATCCCGGTCACTCGAAAGGCTATCTCATCTGCGAAATCGAAACCTACAGAGGGTGTCCTCGTTACATAACAGGTGGGTGTTCCTTCTGTGTTGAACCCCTCTATGGACTGCCAGCACAACGTGAGCCCGAGGATATTGTAAAAGAGATTGAGGCACTCTACAACCACGGCGTGAGGGCATTCCGAATCGGCAGACAGGCAGATCTGTTTACCTACGGTTCCAGCGAAATGGGAGAGGCCGAGTTTCCTACTCCTGCCCCACATGTCATCGAGGCTCTCTTCTCTGGAATACGTGCCGTTGCTCCAAAGCTGCAGGTACTGCATATCGACAATGTGAATCCGGGAACGATTGCGGAACATCCTGAGGAAAGTAAGGAGGTGACCCGCATTATCATGAAGTACCATACGGTTGGAGATGTCGCCGCGTTCGGTATCGAATCGTTGGATCCCGAAGTGAAGAGGCGGAACAACCTGAAGGTTACTAGTGACGAGGCCATGACCGCGATTAGAATTCTGAATGAAGTGGGCGGCCAGAGACCAGACTGGGAGCTTCCACACCTGCTTCCTGGAATTAACCTGCTCTACGGTCTTCCGGGCGAGAGCAATCGGACGTTGGAGTACAACATGGAGTTCTTGCAGGAACTGGTAGCCGAGGGTCTAGTAGTGAGGAGAATCAACATCAGACAGGTGATTAGGTTTCCTGACACCCCAATCTCACGGGCCGAGAAGGGGCGCCTGAAGCACAATGATTTCATCCGACACAAAAACGAAATCAGAGAACAAATCGATCAAGTGATGATTGCAAGAGTAGCTCCCTTTGGCACAATCATCCATTCTGCATACCCGGAACAACGTGAGGGAAATCTTCAGTTACTTCGCCCGCTAGCTACCTATCCTTTGCTTTGTCACATGCCAATGGTGCAGGAAGTATCCGAGGCAGCAGATGTATTCGTCGTGGACCACGGACCAAGATCTGTTACCGTTCTGCCCTATCCGTTCATGCCCAATCATGCCAGTCTAGCCCAATGGAAGGCAGTGCCGGGAATTGGGGATAAAAGAGCTGCGAGCATGAAAAGTGGTGGACCGTGGCATGACGTGCAGCATATGGAAGAGCGTCTTTCAATGGAGCTACCTGACTGGTTCAAGAGGTGTTTGTCTTTCCAGTCGAGTTGAGCGTGGCAGCATCACCAAAGACGAATTAACAAGAATGAGTCGTGGCGGGCCCGGCGAGATTTGAACTCGCGACTTCTAGCTTTCCAACGAAGCCTGTCTGAAGACATGGCCTATAGAGGGCTAGCGCCCTGTCCTGGCTGGGCAACGGGCCCACGACCAATCTCGGCTCGCCGAGACTGACGCAGACTTCTCCCCATAGACATTTCTTATAGACACTTCGGTGCACAGCAGTGCATTGCTCTCACGGTGACCTGTCAGCTCGGGGTTGAGCTATCACTCATTGCTTCTATCCAAGCAGAAAGTTGGGTGGATACATGATGAAGTACTGCACGACAACGGCCAAGATTATTCCACTAAGGACGAGTGCCTTTCCCCTCATTTGGTTTACATCGGTGAACCAGAGTATTGCTCCCACAAGAATCACGATTACCGAAGAGACCGAGCCTACGAATACAACGAAGCTCCACACGTCTGCCAAGTAGCCTGCGATTACGCCGATGAAATCTGTTAGTGGGCTTAGAATCTGCAATAGCGGCACGATGTCATCCTAAGACTCGTGCGTGCAAATGCGATATAAACTCCTGAAGACAGTCCCAATCGTTTCTTGTCATCGGTGCTTGGCTCATACATCGTTCATTGTAAGTTGGACAAAGTTGGACATACGTTCTTTGTCCTCCCAGGAACGGCACTGGGTCTCTGGACATGAATTATGTTTCGTGCAGCATTGATGTCCGCATGAATGTGTGAGTCGCAGTTTGGACAGTAGAAGTACTCTCCGCCTTTCTGTTCCGCCTTTGACCTGCAACTATCGACACGTATGCCTTTCTGTCTGCATACGTGGCATGTCTGGCTGGTGTAGGCGGGGTTCACTGTCCACACACTGTACGGACTGTGACCAAGGGCCTCTCGCATGTACCGGACTGTGTCGATAACCTCTCCCCACAGGTTGGTGGAGAGCTTCCACGACAGGGCTCCTTGACCACCCGGGGTCTGGTAGTTCCTCAGGTCTTCGAAGTAAACGGTCTTTACACCGTACTCTTCACAGAACCAGACAGTGTGCGAAGCGAGCAACCGGGATACTTCACGGTCGAGGCGACACACCTTCTGCCAGACAGCATCCTGATGCCTTTCCTTCTTCAACAGGAAGGCGGGACGCGACAGCCCCAGCCGTTTCCTGTCCCAGTTGTTCCTTCTCCTGTCCACTTCGGATCTGAGCAGCGAGGCCTGTTCTCTGAGCCTCTCCCTTTTCTCCAGCAGATACTCCACTCTGAGCAGCTCGTCCACGTAGTTGTCATCCTGTTGAACTGACAGGGTAACGGGGACTCTGACACCCCTATCGACGCCGGCTAGCGCAGTGTACTCCTTTTGTCCCAAGACCTGCAGCAGGATTCTTCTATCAGGAGAAAGGAAGGGGATCTGGAGTGTGACGCGGTGGCCTCTCAGAAGCAGGCGGGGCGGAGCACTTCTCCTTGAGGACTTCAAGCTCTTCATGTCGGTCTCGAGCCTCGCCACCTCTTCGGGGTCGGAGTCTCTCTTCTGTCTGAGTCGTGAGAGCGCGTAGGCTACGTGCTGGACTCGAATGGTGTTCATGAGCTGTTGGTGTTGGTCCTGAAGCTTCGCTGCCCTAAACCTCAGCTGTGTTGCACGAGCGATTCTTCCCTCCTTCTCGGCTGCCACCGCTCTAATACCGGCGTCTGCGGCAGCACGAGGGAGCCAGTCGAGGAACCTGAAGGTCAGAGTCTGAGTGCCATATGGAGAACGGTCGCTGGGTGTCCCATCGAGTCCGGGAGGGAGCTTGATGTGGAGAAGAACCTCATTCTCCCTATCGTTGTCGATTGTGAACCAATAACCCTGCCCGATGCTGTTCTCTGTCGATGCTGAGTAGTCAATGCTCCACTTTCTGAGCTGAGGGACTGTAAAGGGATAGCCCTCCTTGTGCCAGCGACCGACTTGCTCAGCTACGAGCGATGTCACTTGCCCGAACTCGGGAGAGTTGGTCTGCAGGTGGTCAGCGACCCGCTTCCTCTGCGCCGATCTCGACCCAAGGGGCTGAGCAAGTGAGGAGAGAATGTGCTCGTCAAGAGCCCTCCTGACTTGCCTAAGGGCACCCAAGGCATAGTGATACCCTGTACCATTGTTCTTTGCACCCTCACAGGAGTCTCTCACCTTTCGTATCAGGTCCGCTGGAATGTATCTGTTCCTGAGCAGGCGGAGCTGGTCAGTAATCGAGGCATCCAGAAGAGAGAGGGCAGATTCCACAAGCCTTCGTCGAGTGTGGTCAGCCTGAATCGTCCGGGCAGCCTGTTCCAGCGCGTTCCTATGAAGTCTTTCGAACACAAGCTGTCTGAATTGTTCGTTGTGCTGGTAAGAGAGATCCCGTTCCTTCTTCAGCAAGGTATAGCCCTGCCCTCTGTAGTTGCTCAGCTCTTCACCTAGCCTCTTTGCTCTCGCAGAATCAGAATAGACCCGGTCAAGTGCAAGATTGACTGCTTTCACATACCTGTCGAGGTGACTGCCTATGGTGACTAACTCGAGGTCTCCGATCTTCCTGCCGAAGCCGACGAATAAGGTACGTAGTGTTCTCTGAGAAGAGGTGGGCGCGTTTGGGAGAAAGGCGCTCCTTCTGCTGAAGGCTGGGTCTGGCCGCTTTCCAAGACCTTTGCGCGAGGGCGTGTAACTTTCAGAACACAGAGTGAAGGACTCGACAAGATATCTTGGACCGTGAGCACAATCATATTTGCCGCCCATTGTTATATGCATGTTCTGTTGCGTCCGGGGGTGGCGCTGGACAGGTCGTTTCACGGCAGTTCCTCAACATGTCTGTCTTTTCCGGTCCATATAAGGAGCACCAATCATATTTATCATCCAAGTTGAATAATGGAGACTTATGCTTACCATCCTTGCCATTACTGCCTGTCATATTCCTTGGATGTCTAGCCATAAAGTCACAAGCTCCTTATAAGTTCAACAGGCGCTAGCACTATCGTGTCCAAGCGTGAAACCGATGTTACACCAAGTGAGGTCTTGAGAGATTCATTGTCAATGGGCCTAGCCGCCATAGTCAGACTGACAAGGTGTCGCTCCAATTCCGCTGTGATGAAGTACGTCGACTCGATAGCACAGTGTTGGTCTGAAGCATCTACCAAACTGGGCGAAATGCTCCCCACGACGCACTACGGAGCATCTGCAATCGTGTCACGAATCGCGGCCATAGAGCACAGTCTTCGACAGCTTCATCTCAAGTTCCTCTGGTACAGCACGAAACGCTACGGAAACCGCGAATTCAAACGGGTCTACAATTGGAGACAGGGTTCTGTTGGCCCGCTTAACGGCCTTCTGAACTACCTTGGAGCAAGGCTTAGAGACCTAGCCGCTACCCGCTATTCCTTTCCAACACCCCACCGCTATCAGGTGAGAGTGTACCCAGATGGCTCCAAGAAGGTTCTCGCAGCATCCGTTGTATCCAAGTTTCCCACTGACGGCTCAGTAAAGAGATACTGGAAGGCAGGATACCCAGGGACATCGAGAGCCCCGCGGGTGTTGCTAGCACACCCAACTCTTCCAGAAATGGATTTCGTGGACATGATCCGGGCGCATCTGGTCGAGCTGTCTCGTCAGTTGTTTATCTACAACGTGCCTCGCGATGATGCTCATAGGTACATCCGACTCTTGGTTGCTCGGTTGACGCCTTTCCTCGACTGGGTCTACACGGGAGGAAAGACAGGTCGCAAGAACTTCTGTCCCGACGGTGAAAAGGAACTCAGGCATCTTGTCCTCGAGATACGGTCCACTTACGGCAGAAGAGCTGGACAGGGTCGTAGGACATCTGAGATGGCTCAGCAAGAGGGAACTCCGAGTGTGAGTATCGCTGCGCTCAGAGAGAAGGCCCTTGGACTACTCCAGAGCACCGAAGACCCTGAGATTCGGAAGGCGTGCGAGCGCATACTTGACAGTATGGACCAAGAGATTCTCACCGAGAAGGACGTGAGGCGGCTCAGGGAGCACATAGTCGCTCTAATTAAACAGGAGGGTAATGACTGGCACAGGGTGCTTCTATCAGGCCTGCATCACTGCTCTCTCATCGATGCTGTTTTGAGCGGTGACTCGATGCTTGAGACTGTCTCCGATAGACAGTTCTTGGCCGAAGTGTCAATGAAAGATTCTGAAAATCAGGGGCAGGCCGACATTGTCCTGTTTCTGAGGAGAAAAGTGGGCCCCCGAATAGTCTGGACTCCTGTGATGGTTCTGGAGATAAAGACGAGAAGCTCCTTCGATTTTGCACTCTACGGCATAAGACCACGAACCAAGATGATGAACGCGTTTGTGCCAGCCCTTTGCCCTTGGAAGGTCTCCCTTTCAGAGAAAGAGTGGGAGAGCATCGTCTCGTCAGAACCGCCGCAGAGCAACCTGCGACAGCTAGAGCTCTATGAACGAGGGCTAATAGAGGAGTACCGACGGCTGGTTCCTGAAGATCATTCGCCGCCAGTCTCTCTGTGGAAAGGTGTCATAGTGATTGACAGCTCACAACGATACCAAGAGACCTTCGAAGCCTTCTCTGCTCTCCTTCAGAACCTCGTGCAGCTTCGTCATTTACCATCAGGAAAGGGAAGATGGTCTTCGATAAGCATGAAAGACCTCTTTGACAGGAGTCCGAGAGTCGCATTGCTGATGTCACCTTCCGAGGGGCCGTCCCACTTGCTCAGTCGGACCACATTTCCAGACTCCATCTTCATAGAGGACCCGTTCAAAGGCAGTACCGAGCATCAGCGGAATCTGACGCTCTACATACCTGTCGCATCAGCAACATCCGGAGGAAGAGCCGCTGCATGGCACTCCAAGAACTGGCATTTGCTCAACCATATCCAAGAACTGCGCGAAAGAGACCGGGACGTCGCTGGTGTGGTCTGGCTGGATTTGACCAGCTCTTTTCCTGAAGGGTCTCGCAGACATGCCCTTCGACTGGAGAACATCGACAGCAAGAAGGGGCCGCTTCTAGCTACACTTAGACAGATTCTAGATGAAGTCGATTTTCGTGACATGGGAAATACGGTGCGAGAGTACCTTGCAGGCAGGGCTGATCCAGACATAGCACGGGAGCTGACCAGTATCGGGCAATCACGGCAGCCCGGCTCCCGATTCATCGTCGTCATTGATGGATGGAGCGAACTCCGCCAAATGGTCCACGGTTCTGAAAGGCAGAGACTCAGAGCCCTTGAACAGCTTCTCGTGGAGAAGCTTGTCACAGAAGATAACGAAGTCTTATGGGTTGACAGTGGAATTCAGCACACAAAGATGAACTTGGTTTACCAGAGACCATGCGTGCATCCGCTAGAGGCAGATTCACTCCGCAGGCTTCGTCTCGGGGAGATATTATGGAACATGCCCTTGCCGCCAAAGGGATTCGGATGGCAGGCACCATGGTTTGACGACAAGAGGGTAATCATTCAGGACACTGCCACTTCAGCACCTCTCTGGTCAACGGTAATTGATGTGCCTATGTTAAGACACTGGCCGCAGAAGTTCAGAGGTCTATCGAACAGGGAAGTGACAATCCAGGAATATGAAGTCAGGTCCAGTCTTCTGACAGACGAAGACATGTACGGTCGGTCTGTCCGGCTTTCTTCTATCCAAGCCGATATGCAGCAGCTTTCTGGTGAGACAATCAAGGACATTCAAGAGAAAGCGATGGGTCTCGCTCCCAGCCTCCTCAGATCAAGAAACAAGGAAGAACAACAAGTCATACCGGACGCCAAACAGCCATCAATGACCATGGTTTCCGTGATGGTCACAGACGCCTCGTCTCCAACCCTTAGTGATAGATTGCATCTCCAGCCTTGTCATCCCCCTCCTGAGCCCGGGCGGTCCAAGCTGAGATACACGGACCCGGAGCGGATAACACGCGGATGGCAGCACAGAATCAGAAAGACGGACAAGGAGAACCTCAAAAGGAAGCGCATCATCCGGCGGCCTCCACTCTATGCTGTGACCATGTCTCAGAGAATCGACTCCGACTCAACTCGAAGGCGTGAAGTCAGACGACTGATGCATGCGGCCAACTATCTCAAGCACCGACTCGACCCCGGCGAAGATTTGGAGATCCTGTTCGAAGACATAGTTGCTTGCTGCCTTTCCGCGCTTGAAGGTCCGAAAGATGGTCCACTGTATCTTGAGGCTTTGCTCAAGATTCGCGATATGATTCTCGGGAACACGAGACGACGGGGTGCATGGGCTCTTATAGAGCAAGAGCGAAACACCCTTGGCGACGTTCTGAGTCTTGAGAACCGTGCCGCGGTTCAACAAGCGATCTCTCGTGACCCTGATCTGTTGACACTATATGGCAACAACCTGTTCCTTGCCGCAATCGTTGCCATCACGAGAATCGTGGATGACCCCGTCGATCTGGGGATACTCGCTCTATGGAGAGCGGTTGCAGAGTGGGAGCTATATCAGATGGGCTTCAAGCCCGCAGATAGGCCGCCATACATGGCTTGTTCCAGATACGACTTCGCGTCAATCTATGGCAACCTGCTCTTCCGCACGACGAACCTCGTATCTCAGAAAGAAGAATCACAGGCCACACCGAGGAGGCCTCAGGCGTATCAGTATAGAGAGGGGATAGTTGTTGGTGAGGAGGAGTCTTCCTGCTGGCTCCTGTTCAAAACAGATGATGGGAGGGTTGTATGCGGGTTGTTAGAGAGTCCCGGTGGCAGGCTGGGCACAGGCTGGTATCGATGTTCGACCAATCCTGCACAGATGTCTGAGGCTGCTGAGGACATTCTTCACAAGAGCACCGACGACATTCAGATGCGCTTGGCCGTGACCACCGTGGGCAAATCCGAAATACTCTGGCAGCGACCCGAGGAAGGCGCCCGCGGCTGGATGCTTCTGGGACGACTCGAGTATCAAATCAACGAACGAGAAGGAGTCGCAACCATACCATGGCTGAAGATATCACAATTGGACCTGAAGACCTCGCTGGGCGTATCTGAGAACACACCTGTTGACGCACCGTCTTCAGAGTCGGTGTCGCGGCTACTAGGCCCTCTCAAGAAGATTGCAGAGTGGAATGTCGAAGTCAAGAATGTGAAGTGTGAGGTCTCATTGGACACTAGGAAGAGAGCGTATGTGATTACATTTCGCGATCCTGTGCTGCCCAGCCGTGAGACACGCGAGCGATTTGAGAGTGCAGACACCCTTGAAATCGTGTCCGTGCTGAGGTCGCCCATCACAGGCAAACAACAGGTGGTCACAAAGGACGGAGCAGTCCTCACTTGGGACCATCTAAAGGATATCGATTACGGTGTTGCAACAGTACCAACTCGAAGGGGTGAGGTGGACATCAGGCTGTCATTCCTCAGGCCTCTTGTTCATCGCAGTCGGTTCTTTGACCGAGATTATATGTTCCCATACAATGCGGCTCAGCTGTTCACCCTTGAGATGGGGGAGCGGGTGACAATCAGAGTCCTGCCGTGGAATAGAGAACGAAGTGACCAAGACTTCAGACATCTCAGGGTCACCATTGATGGTCTCGACGAGGAGTCTGACTTGAAGGGCCTAGAGAAGAGAATGATGAATGTCCGGGATGTGGCTCTCCTGACAGACTGCGAGCAGCTCATCGATGTCAGGTCAGGTCTGGTACATCCTGTGCAAGTCAATGTCAAGAACGTGGTCGGGCTTGGAGCTCCTGACGACATATCAGACTCCCGACTTGTGGAGCTGCTTTCGGAGTTGGAGGAGGAAAGCTATGACTCGGCTGAGGGGCCGGGCTCTTACTCAGGTGAGGAGGAAAAGAAGAGCCCTGTTGGAGAAGAAGAAGGTCAAATGGCGTACGTGTCAGCCAAGGTAATCGTTGGCAGGCGGAAGATGGTCATAGAATATCGCGTGCAAGTCACATTGGTTCCGGTCCATGATAGGAAAAACGCGAAAGTTGTAGAGCTCATGACAGTGAGGTGGGAGAAAGGTCTCACTGGAGCTAACTATGAAGGCTTGTTAGAAGAAGTCAGTGCCAATCTCAAGAAACAAGGCGTTGTGAAGGATGATCTCTTGGAAGCCACCCGAGACACCATGGCTCTGCTAGACAAGGCGGGCCTGCCGGTCCCAGAGGAGGGATGAGAGAGAACGGTCGCAGCACCAGATACTGTATACGTAAGGCCGACAGCCGCTGTCCCTCAATCATAGCGGCCTATCCAACGATGTCTCAATACCCTGCAGCAGCCCTCCTATCTTGGATGTGCCCTGCAGTCCGTCACAAAAAGCAAGAATATTCTTCCCGAGGTCCTCATGATTGTATCCTCCTTCCAATAGACCAAAGCGTCGTCCGTCACACCGCTCCCGCGCGAATTCGAAGACCAACCATCCTATGCGCCTGAACGCATCAGTCGTCAGATTGTGGCCCCAACAATGCTCATACTCATCAAAGCCCGCTGAAGCACCGATTATGTCAACATCGGGGCTATTGTCGAGAGCAAGCTTGACATCAGATAGGTAATTGCCATCGCCTTGCCCCTGCGGGTTGTAGATGATCACTCTTCTATCTCCGCCAAGAATATCGACCGTTCCGTCTCCGAAGTGCAGGTCAAAATCAAGAATGAATGCAGAGCTGATTAGACCTTGGGACAGGAGATGCAGCAGAGCGATTGCCATGTTGTTGAAGTAGCAGAAGCCCCAATGACTGTTGCGCGATGCATGATGGCCGGGAGGTCGAATCAAACCGAATGACGGTTCTCCCTTGACCGCTATGCTTGCAGCCAGAATGGCCCCGCCTACGGCAAGAGCCGCTGTCCTGTAGAGTTCGCCGCCTTGAGATGTCAAACTTCTCTCTCTGACGCGTTCAATAACGGCCGAAGAGTGTGCCTGGAGGATGTCGCTCTCGGACGCGGCTTCAGGAGTTATCAGTTGATACCCGGGATGGCCACGAAAAACGCTGATGGCTGAATCAAGTCTTCCCGGCGCCCCAGCTGGTGTATCGTCATAGGATTCCCTCATGAGCGGATGGAAGATGATCTTCAAGGCTCAACATCTCAACTGTGCATGACTTGAACATCCGACCTGTCCATTAGTCGAGACGAGTATCTAGGAGAACACTGGCGCTTGCAGATAAAAGATAGCATCAGACAGGCAGGCTCGCGACCTGTCTGTCCTTGGTGAATCTAGAGGAAAGAGTGCGGAGCAGCGATGTTGTTCTAACCGAATAGACTTCCAAGACCTGCAGTGAACTCTTCTTCCTTCTTTTCCTCTTTCTCTTCTTTCTTCTCTCCAGCTGCGGGTCGTCCAGCTGCAGCTGGTGCAGCAGCCGGGGCTGCGACAGCCACGGCGGCGCTCTTTAGGGCTTCGTCGATGTCTACGCCCTCGAGTGCTGCGAGCAGAGCCTTCACTCTGGACTTATCCGTCTTCACACCTGCTGCTGTAAGAACGGCATCCATGTTCTTCTCATTGATTGGCTGACCTGCTTTGTGGAGAAGAAGTGCTGTGTATACGTACTCCATGTTTCATTACCTCACTACTTAGTCTTCTTTAGCACATCAGGGGGTACCGCATCCGGACTCTTACTGGACAGCTCAGAAGCCAGTGCGAGTGCGTCCGAGTTTCCCTTGGCCAAGAACTGGGGGAGCAAGTCTGGGACTAAGTAGCCTATCTTCATTGCCAGATTCTTGGCTTCGAGACTCGCTTTCCCTAACATGAGCGGAATAGTCTCTGCGGTCGGATACTCGATGTTGACCGAGAGATTCATCGCGTATTGGTGGGCCAGAACAAGCTCCTTCAGTAGACTCTCAAGGTCGACTTCAAAGGCTTCGGAAGTGATAACAGACCCTTCTGCGTAAGCCGCGGCAAGCCTGAGCCGTAGTTCCATGGGCTCGATTCCCAGTCGACTCAGTACCAATGCCATTGCACCTGATACTGTCTCACCCTTTTTAACCACAATAGTGTCTTCCGTGATATGTATGACTCCTGTCTTGACACGTGCTGGAATTTTGAGCGCCGCAAGTTCACTGATGAAAGGACCCGGCGCTACACCGGTATTCATCTCAGGAATTTTGATGTCGTTTGTGGCAGTCTGACCTGCCTTGGCGGGCGCCTTTGACTTATTCTCGCTGAGGAACTTGCTCAGTGTGAACGGGTCCTTGTCGCTGAAAATGAGAGCAACAGGTCCCTTCACATGATCGGCCAGAGGCTCAAGTCCCTTAGCCTTGCTTTCCTTGATGGCCCGAATCATGAGTGTGTTCCGTGTCATCTTCAAGGTTGCTGAGCCGCGCAAGCTATCTCTGATTGCCTGCAGTTGTTTTGCGCCGATTCCTCCCACTATGACGAGGCCCACCATCTTGCTCTTCTTGATCATCGTGACAAGTTGGGTGACTTCATCTTTCTTCCATTGTGGTACGGCGTGTTCATATCCTGCCATCCATGCTCACCTCTAGACAGATATCTGAACGGGCGGGCCCATTGTTGTCTTGACTTTCACAGTAGTGATTTTCGACGCATGACCCTTGCTCTCAACGAAGCGGAGCACTGCCAATATATTGTCGGCTATCTCCTTGTCACTCATCTTAATGTGACCGACCTTCACGTGGAATGTGGGGGTGTTCCTCATCCGTATTCTTACTGTTCGACGGTATTGCCCTATCACGCCCTTCAGGTCTGCCTGTGGAGGGAAGGGTCTGGGCATCTTGCCTCTTGTACCGAGTGCCTGACCTAGGTACCGACCGACGAGGGGCATCGTGTCAGTCGATGCGATGAAGAAATCGTAGTTCTTGGCCAGTGTTCTGCGAGTCTTCTTATCCTCGCCCATCTTTGGGATTTCGTCTTTGGAGACGATATGTTCTGCACCTGCAGCAGTTGCTTTCTCTGCAAATTCCCCGTCACCAAAGGCACAAACCTTTGCGGGAGGAATCAGGGCATTTGGAATAATCAGTTCTTGATTGAGCCTGTTCTCAGACTTTGATACATCCAACTCCTTTCTTCTGAAGTTGACAGCAATGTCGAAACTCTGTTCGAACTTGATGCCTCTTTCCGTCCCCTTCGCTCTCGCCTCAGACACAGCTGCTTCAATGGTCTCAAGATTGTACGACATTCTCTACTTCTTCCCCCTAAGAGGCTCGTTGAGCTGTTGGTCCCATTTTCCTTCTTTGATTTCCTGCTGGAATTGCTTTGCGGGCTTTCCCTCGATTGTGACGCCCACTGAGACGCAAGTACCAGCAATTATCAATGCAGCCGACTTCATCGTGAGAGCTGTGAGATCCCCTTCCTTCGCTTTCGCAATCGACTTCAGCTGATCTATTGTGATATTGCCAATAATCTGTGTATTCGGAGTCGCGGACCCCTTAGGAGCACCTATTTCCTTCAGAATCAAGGCGCTCGTAGGCGGAATCCCGACTTCAATCTCGAAAGTCTTCTTTATCGTGTCCACGATGATTGTTACGGGCACCTTCAAGCCGGCGAAGGGTTGCGTGACCTCATTGATTTTCTGCACAACCTGAAAGACATTGACTCCGGTTGGCCCTAGGGCTGGCCCAATTGGTGGTCCTCCCGAAGCCTTGCCTCCCTCAACCATCGCAGAGACTTTGGTCTTCTGTTCACTCATTCAAATCACGACTCCTGATGCAGTAAACGTGGTTCTTTGATGCGCAACCAGTAGGGTCGACCGTCTGGAAACAAGGAGCGATACGTCCAGATTGGTCTACTGCATTACAAGTCACTCGTTTTCACCCCTGGCACAGCGTCAACGCGCTTGTGTCTGATTAAGGAGCAGCGCCTCCCAGTCAGAGTCACTTTTTAAGTGTTCCGAAGGGGCTTGCAGTACTCGCTCGTGAGTTTGGTCGTAGGATGAAATAAGATGAGAGCCACGCATCAATTGTTCAATCAGATTCCAGGACTCTCATAGATTCTGCACCGACGGAATGCTGGAATGACTTCGAGTATCGGCGAGAACAACGGCTTCTGATTCCAAAGCCCATATCCATTCATGGCAAATTATGACTTCTCATCAATGTGACCAGAAAGAGTCTTCTTCCTCTTCTGGACGAGGGGCCTCACCTTTCTCACCCGGCGCTATCTCTCCGACTGCCTTGCCTTTCTCAACAATCTTGGCGAAGTCTGCATGAACTCTCAAAGGAATAGTGTGCGGGCTATCAAGTAGTTCGAGTATGAGTTCTTCTTTAGATGTATCCACTCTCGAAACCTTTGCTCTCTCGCCCTTGAACGGTCCTGATATGATCTCGACCACATCTCCGATTGAGATGCCCTCAGCGGCTGGCGGCGGAGCAAGGAACTTATCAATTTCATCTAAACTAACTTTTCCTCCCACACGTCCTCGGACATGTGGCACACCGGATATCGCTATTTCAACGTCCCTGAACTCCATTGTTTCAAGGAAGACATAACCACGGAGGGTCTCTGGCACAAGTATTGCCATGACTCTGCCTAGCAACTGGTTCTTGGACACCAGCTTGGCCTCACCTTTTTTCTTACCAGCCTTGCTGCAGCTTTCCATGTGCTTCGTTGTGCTCTTCTCTGAAGAGAATTGTTCACCGCAGTACGGGCACTGCCACAGGTCAGTCTCTCCTGTCACGGCTGTCGTAATCAGATCTGCGACAGACCTTTCTTGACTGATGGTTGTCCTTATGGCATAGATGCTCGTCTTTGACTGCATATCAGACCCTCCTTCAAGGTCCTATGTCTGACCGTCTCTAGCTCTTTCCCCACAAATTGGTCAGTGCGGTCATTAGCAATTGGACTATGAAGCTCAGGAACCCTACGGCGAACATCGCTATGAGGCTAATCTTGGTGCTCGACCAGAACTCCTTACGCGATGGCTTTGTGGCAAGCCTCAGGATTCGCATGCTTTCTCTGATGAAACTACCGACGCCCATTGGTGCGGCACATCCTTGCTCAATCTGTGTCCGATATCGCCGGAAACAGTGCCTGACACCCTTGGTGCACTTTTAACCCTTGCTGACAGACCAAGACCATGTTAGCTCAGTTTCGGCAGTCCCAGTTCCTTCTTCAGGTCTTCTGCGAGGGGTGTCACCGGCATAGACTCGGCATCGAAGATATAGGGCGAGCTGACGCCGGAGGCTATTATTGTGACTCTGATTCTGTCTTCGAGTTCAGGGATTATTACCGCACCATAGATAATCTCCGCACCCGGATTCACCTGTTCTGTCACGAGCTCGACGACGCGCTTTGCCTCTCTGAGTTGGAGATCGGTGCTGCCGCTTATGTTGATGAGAAGATTGTGTGCATTTTCTATCGAAACATCGATCAACGGGTTTCGCAGCGCGTTGTTGACTGCCTCTTCGACCCTACTCTCGCCTTGCCCTTCGCCCAGAGCGATTATCGATACGCCACCATTCTTCATCGTGGTCCGCACGTCTGCGAAGTCTAGGTTGACGAGGCCAGGTCTTGAGATAAGTTCCGAGATTCCTTTCACTGCGCGTACTAGCACTTCATCAGCTACCATGAAAGCCTCGGGAAGGGACAGGTCGGGAGCAATTTCAAGCAGCTTTTCGTTTGGTATGGCAATCAGAGTGTCTACATGCTCCATCAGGCTCTTTAGTCCTCTCATCGCATTGCTTTTCCGTATCGCACCTTCGATTTCAAATGGGAGGCAAACGATAGCCACAGTGAGTGCACCGTTTTCTTTTGCCGCCCTAGCAACATGTCCTGATGCTCCTGTTCCGGTTCCGCCGCCCATTCCGGCTGCAATAAACACGAGGTCCGCTTTGACTGCATCCTTGATCTGTTCGTACGATTCCAGCGCGGCCTTTTCACCAATGTCAGGGTTATTGCCAGCACCAAGACCTCCACATATCTCGCGACCAAGCAGAAGCTTGTGGTGAGAGTTGCAGTAGTACAGGTCCTGAGCGTCTGTATTCATGGCCAGCGTCTCTGCTCCCTGAATCCCCACATCCATCAAGCGGGTTACAGCATTATTGCCTGCTCCACCGATTCCAACCACGAGTATCTTCGCGGTGGCAGACTCTAGGATGGCCGCGAGTTCTTCATCAGTAATGGCGCCTTTGCTGGCTTTTCTTACGGGCTTGATACCCGGTAGGTCACGGTTAGATCCCGCTCCACCTAGTACGTCTTCAAGCAGTGGGTGCAACTCTTCAAAACACCTTCTAGTCTCTGCTATCACGTACATATTGTCTAAAGAAAAAGTGGAATACTCTCGACGTATTACGTAATGTTGAGCAGAAAGCCCAGGAGTTCACTCCTGGGATGAATGCAAAGTGTAGGAGTTATTATGTCGAATCATGCGGCCATATGTCGGAACAGACAATCAAGAAGTGTATCGAGGAGCAGAAGGGACGATGATACTGACCTTCAGGATCAAGCATGGGACTGACTTCTCGAAGGAGCTGGCGCTCGCCCGGAAGGTGACCGAATTTGCGATAGTGACAAGGTCGAGGAGTTCTGCGGACGTGAGACATATAGGCCTGAAGTCCGCGATCTCGAACCAGATTCTGAAGAAGTATTCGCGCAAGAGCATCATGAGAGTAAGAAGCGTTCCACTTACCGTTCCAGGACAGTCCATCAGGATCGACAGAAAGTCGAGATGTATAACAGTACCGTATCTAAGACTGGGTCTCAATTACCAGTTCAGGAACGACTTTGAAAAGGTAAACCAGATAGAAATCGATAGCGAGTACGCCTGTGTTTCTGTATCAATAGCGGAACCGCCAGAAATCATGGTCCGGGGCGCAATTGGCGTGGATAGGAACACAACGAAGCACTGCGTGGCCATCGCCTGTCCCCAGACAGGCAAGGTATGGAAGCTCGGGAAGAGCGCTGGGCACATTCATAAGAAGTACTCCAGACTGAGGCGGAGATACCAGAGGCTCAGGAAGTACAGTAAACTCAAGCAGGTCAGCCGTCGGGAGCGAGACATAGTCAAGAACATAGACCACAGAATCAGCAAGAAGATAGTGGAGTCTGCGAAAGAGAACAACTGCATGATCAGAATGGAAGACCTCACAGGGATAACGAAGAACGGGAGACACTCAAGGTCGTTCAGGTACTCCCTGAACAGCTGGTCCTTCTATCGGCAACAGACATTCGTCGACTACAAGGCCAGACTGCAAGGAGTACCGGTATCCTATGACGAACCTGCACTGACGAGCCAGCTATGCTCAAGGTGCGGTCTCATAGGTATCAGGAGCGGCAAGGAATTCAGGTGCCCCAACTGCGGGCACGTTGACCACGCTGACTCTAACGCTTCATTCAACATAGCGTTGTGTCGTGGCGCAGGTCGATTGCATGCAGACAGAGATGCATGCAACGGGAGCACTGATACCCCCAGAGAGGCAATAGTGAGAATGACACCAACCTCAGAATTTCACACGCTTTAACCGTGGGAGTATGTCAGCAGAACGCTACTTCCGTCTTCCTCTTTCCTGTTTTCCTGCCTTGAAGCTCCTGAGAACAGGCTCGATGGATATCCCATGTTTGTTGAGCAGTTTCGCAACCTCTTCTAGGGACGGCTGCCCATTCTGTGCTCCGATCTTCATGATCTTGAGAGCCTGCTACGGCGTTTGCCATATGAAGTGCTTGTTCAATCTTCTCCAATCTTGTCCACGCAGTCAGGAACCCTGCAGCAAACGCGTCTCCGGCACCGGTAGTGTCTGCAACTGGAACATCAAAGGCCTGTGACGAACAGAACTCGAAGCCGTCAGTCGCGATTGCGCCCTCGCTTCCTTTCTTTACTATGACGACGCCCGGAAAGGTCTTTGCAAGGGCTCGTACTGCGCTTTCTGTTGGTTCTATCTTGAAGTATTCTCTGAGTTCATGTTCATTCACGAAGAGAAGGTCCGTGTGACGCAGTATGCTGAAGTAATCAATTGCCTCTGCGGTCTTTCCAGGGTCGAGAGACAGAAGCAGTCCTTCCGTTGTTGCAATCTCTACAGCTTTGCTGGTAGTCATCGGCAGACCGCCCGCAACATGTATCGTCCTAGCCTTTGCCAAGTACTCCTCCTCAAGCACATGCTTCTCTAGAAACCTGTTGGCACCTGGGTCAACCATGATTATGTGCTCATCATTAGGGGTAGCAGCAATTACGAACACACCAGTTGATTGGTCTGCCAGTACAAGGACTGAATCGGTATCCACTCCAATTCGGGCTAGCTCCCGAAGATACGTCTGGCCATAGAAGTCGTCTCCTATACAACAAACAAGGCCAGTCTTGACCCCGAGGCGAGCTGATTGTGCCGCGAAGTTTGCGGCGGAACCACCGAAAGACACGTGCCCTTGTTGACACATGAGGTGCTCGTTCTTCGTTGGAAGCTTCTCGACCCTCAGTAACACATCTATGTTTGCGCGTCCCACTGCTACAACCTCGAGGGACAACTGCAGATACCCCTTAGACAATCAATGCGAGAATCGCTTTCTGAGCATGCAACCGGTTCTCGGCTTGGTCGAACACGATAGAATGAGGGCCATCGAGAACTTCGCCGGTGATTTCTTCATCTCTGTGTGCTGGTAGACAATGCATAATCGCTGCGTCCTTCTTGGCTGCATCGACCAACTTGCTATTCACTTGGTACGGCATCAAGGCCGCTTCCTTCTCCTTGGTCCTTTCCTGCCCCATGCTGAAGAAGGTGTCAGTATAAATCACATCAGCATTCTTTACGGCTTCGACAGGATTGCTCGTGACCTGCAGAACGGTCCCATACTTCTGACTGAGATCCGTCGCTCTTTTCGTGATTTCCTTGTTGGGGGTGTATCCCTTGGGTGATCCTATACTCACGTTCATACCGAGTATCGTGCAACCCTCCATGATGGAATTGCTCACGTTGTTTGAATCCCCAACGTACGCAATCTTGAGTGCCTCAAGTTTCCCCTTGTGTTCTTCGATTGCCATTAAGTCGGCCATTATCTGACATGGGTGTGAGGAATCGGTCAGGCCGTTGATTACGGGTACATTGGCGTACTTCGCCAGTTCGATGATATCACTGTGAGCAAACACTCTCGCCATGATTACATCGCAATACCTGCTTAGTACACGGGCTGTATCTGCGATAGTTTCGCCGCGTGAGAGCTGCATTCCTCCTTGTTCCAGATAGAGCGCGTGCCCTCCTAGTTGTGTCATTCCAACTTCAAATGAAACTCTGGTACGAGTGGACGACTTCATGAATATCATGGCAAGGGATTTACCCTTCAGGAGCTCATGCGGCTTGCCACGTTTGAGCTCAGCTTTCAGGTCGTACGCAGTATCCAATATCGTTCTAAGATCTCGTCTCTCGAAATCCGAGAGATCGATGAAGTCTCGACCCTTTAGACTCAATAGAAGCACCTCTGTGAAGATAACCCAACGCGGCTTCACAGGCACCCGGTAATAAAACTGTTCACTGCCTACTTTTCTCCAATAAGTCTGCGCGCAAACCATTCGGGGTCAAAGCGTTGGAGGTCGTCGTAAGTCTGTCCTGTGCCCACGTACACTATCGGTTTGCCTGTGACATAAGCGATGGAAAGAGCCGACCCGCCGGATGGGTCCGCATCAATCTTTGTCAATATTGAGCCATCTATTCCGATTGCTTCATTGAATTCCTTTGCCTGAGACAAGGCATCGTTGCCTGTGAGCGCATCTCCGATGAACAGCTTGATGTCGGGTTCTGCCACTTTGGCAATCTTCGCCATCTCAGCCAAGAGATTCTTGTTGCTCTGCATTCTTCCAGCGGTATCAATCAGTACGACATTGATGTGCTTCGCTTTCGCATGAGCGACGGCGTCATATGCCACGGCGGCCGCATCCGACCCATAGTCTTGCTTTATTACTCTTATACCAAGTTTCTGAGCATGGAGTTCGATTTGCTCGATGCTACCAGCACGAAATGTGTCGCTCGCAGCGATGACTATAGAGAAGCCGTTCTTCTTGTACAAGTTGGCGACCTTTGCGAGTGTGGTCGTCTTTCCGGTGCCGTTAACACCGACAAAGAGGATTACAGTTGTATCACCTTGGCTCTTCCTCTGTGCTGCAAACTGGATGGGGTCTAGCGGGGTTTTCGGCGTCAGGGCCTCAAGAATGGACTCGTAAACTGCGTTTCTAAATACCTTTGTGAGGTTCTCAAGTCTGCCTGCTCTGCCTCCAATGAGCTTCTTCTTTGTGAGCTCGGATATGTATTCGGCTGCCTCCATCGCCACATCATTCTGGATTAGAACGAGTTGCAGTTGCCAGACTGCTTCGGTGAGGTTCTTTTCATTCAGCTCTTTGGTGACAGCTTTCGCTATAGCAGAATCTAAAGCACCACGGAGCTTGTCAAACACCCTTTTGCTCCTCCTGAGCCTGTTTCTGTGCAAGCTCTTGGA
The DNA here is from genome assembly GCA_963726195.1 of Candidatus Thorarchaeota archaeon. Taxonomy (GTDB): domain Archaea; phylum Asgardarchaeota; class Thorarchaeia; order Thorarchaeales; family Thorarchaeaceae; genus OWC5. The sequence continues at coordinate 11,500 of CAVSBO010000016.1, read as the reverse complement.
GTTGGGCATTAACGCTGGCGGCCTGCAGAAGTATGTTTCGGTACTCCTTGGCGAACTGCGAATACTGCTGCTCAAGACTGGCAATAACCTCTTCAAGATCCGTCTTTGCGTCTTGCAGACCTTGGGTTATCCTGATTCCATTTCCAATCTCTCGGGCGACTTCCCCTGGGTTAGCCAATTGAGCTTGGACGAATGCGTTGCCGCCAATGCTGATTAGTATCTCCTCCGCTCCCTGTTTCTTCTCTAACTCTTCAAGGACGGCTAGTCCGTTCCTGTAGTTCGTTAGCAATGCACCAAGTATCTCCAACTGCTGTTGTACAGCTTCTGCATTGGATTCGAGCACGTTCTGCTGCTCAAGGAGCTTCTGGGCGCGCCCCTGCACATCCTCAGTCATTACTAGGCGCTCTCCACACCGAGGCGTCGGCGCAGTTCGAGACTCTTGACTTCGGCTGGCTTAAGCTTCTTGATTTCAGAGACTACTATGTCCCTTCTCTTGATCCTGTGACGACTGCCTAGGTCTGAGAGGATTCTCTCTCGAATATGCGCCTCTTTTTCTCCAATCAGTTCCTTCTCAAACCTGAATGTGTGTTTGTTCTTCCGGTACGTTCCAGTTACTGACCATGCTATTTCGTCCATTCAAGAACACCTCACTACACGAAGCCAAGTACCTGGCTAATATGGGCAAGCTCAACACCAGTCGTGTCAGTGCCCGCTATCATGCCACCGCTATTGGCCAGCACTCCTAGTCTTGTGTACGGACAGCCTCTGTTGACTGTTCCAACTTCAACATCAACTTTTAACAGCTCCGCTATCTGCTCAATCTCCTCAGTCGTGGCGAGGGGATGAACCACTGCGCCGCGGCTCGTTACCACCGTGTTTGCACCAACAATCGGCAGGTTAGCTACAGTTCCGGGAACGACTTCCACTCCTAGCGTGTCCGATATCTTGCGTCGGGCTTTGGCATCAAAGTCAGAGTGACAGATTGCGCCTCTATCATTTGCAAGGATTATGTTACCGAGTGCAGTCATCTTGTTGTCTATCCAGTCGACTCTGACATCGCCATATGCTTTCAATCGCGCAAGCTCGTCACTCGTAATCGTATAGGGCACCAGCAGTCCATTTGAATTTCCCACACACATTATGCCCACTGCATCAAGAGTTGCTACAGTCGATTTCACCAATGGAAGATTGAATGTACGACTGATAGTCTCAAGTGACTTGTCTGACATACGTGGGGATACTTCCACGAACTTGTCAGTGGCGATTCCAAAAACACCGACATTTGAATCGCCCTCGAAATCAGTCCGGGCGATCACGGTGGGCTACGCCTCCGCTAGATAGACCTTCACTTCATTCTCAGAATTCTTGGTTGCCCTAATCCTAAGTTTGCGTGGTGGTCTCTGCATGCCGCGAGCCCATATCCGTTCATTCACTTCGGGCTGTATCAGCAGTCCCTCGGGCTTCATGTGCCTCTGCACGAACTCCCTGAGAACTCTGACCTCTCTCTTTGCCCTGTTACGGCGGCTACGCGCCCAGTACACCCTGCGGAAGGGCACGGTATAGATTCTCTCATCGATAATCTCTTCTTCCGCTCCTGCTTCGGCTGGTGCGGCGGCTTCCTTCTCAGCTGGTGCTTCTGCTTCCTTTTCTTCTATCTTCTCAGCTGCTGCAGCAGTCTCTTCTTCGGGTTCCGAAGTCTCTGCCGGTTCCTCTGTAGCCTTAGGTTGTTTCTTCCATCGTCTGCTCATCAATAATCACCTGACTAAGGCTTGATCTTCGATTCGCGCCAATGCCGGTGCGCTGGAGTTCTCCTGACCTGTCCCCCAGTCCTCATTACCACCCATGTCGGCACACTACTGTTGGTCCTCAATTCGTGTGCGAGCCTGAGTTTCTTTCCGAGTGTCTTGGTTCTTGTCATAGTACACACCTCTTTGCAGCAGCACTATCTGAATGTCACTTTCCTTTCTCTTTCGCGCCCTTGTATCTGAGCCAGCAGTGCTCTGAGCTGTTCGTCGCTGACTTGCTCCTTGAGCTTCCCTGCGCTAGCCAGTTCTATAAGCTGCATTTCGAGCTGTTCGGCGAACTGGGGTCTCACCATCCTGATGTTGGTGAGCCGTGAGCGGGCCTCTGGAGTCAGGATTTGTCGCAATATGCTCTCCTTCTTGGCTTCTCTTTCTGCGATTTGCTGTTCCTGAAACCGTTCCTGCAGTGCCTGATCTCTCATCGCTGCGATTTTCTTCTGACGAATCGCTTCGAGCTCTTCTTCGTCACTCATTGAAACCAGTCCTCGATTAGTACTTCTCAAGACCTGGTATTGCTTTTGCCAGCTCACTCTTCAGAGTGCCTGACAACTTATCCATGTATGATCTGCCTATATCCGTCATTTCGCGTCCTTTGCTGGCGCGTCTCTTGATGAAACCGGCTCTCTCCAGCTGTTGGATACTGAGTCTGACAATCGATCCTCCACCTCTTCTCTCCCTCAGCTGGCTTGTCGCCGCGTCTCTTTCTTCCGCCGTATTCGATTCTGAGTCTCTCTACGCCGATGGGGCCTTCGATGTACACTTTCCTCATAACACTGGCGCATCTCACATACCACCAGTCCGGGTCATCTGGAGTCTCTCACGGTGTACTCCTGTCTTTACGAAAGGAGCCCATTCGGGAGGCTGAATATCCTTTCGAGACCTGAGCTCTTGAGCCAGACGACGTATCAGAATGTTGGCGGGTATGTCATATACAGTGGGCATGGGTCTGTCACCACATCAGCCTGAGAAACGGTCACCAGACCCGGACTGGGCCGGTTGCCTATCTCAGAAGGCTGGCACTCCACCCCTGAGAGCACATAAAAGCATTACCATCAGTCAGCGCAGCATTACTGCCCGCAAACTGTTCATGATTGTCTTGGTTGATTTAGTGAAGTACTCGGCAGCCCGGAGATTCCAGCTCTAGCCTTCTTTCGTGCGTGAAGCATTCTGTTCAAGACGATAGTCACAACCCCAGCTGCACAAGCAATAACGCCCGTCAGGATTATGCTGGGGTTGGGAATTGCTCCTGAGACGGTTACCTCATAACCGACGGTTTCATTCCAAAAAGGTGAGAGAAGAACAGCGTACCATCCGGGTTCCATAACCGATATGCTCCCAGAGAACCCCGTAATGTTCTCCCACTTGTACAATGAGGAAACGCCAGATATGTTGCCGCCCTTGACTACAGAGATTGCCTCTTCGAAGCCTAATACATAGAGATTGAAGGGGTGGCCATCGGTAAGGTGCACCTCCAGTCCAAAGCAGCCCGCATTTTTCACTATAATCCCCTCATAATCACCGTGTGCCACGTTTCCGCCAAACCCTTCATAGGTCGTGAGCCGTGAGAAAGATGCCGCTATAAGGACCACACCAATTACGATCAAAGCCTTTCCAAGCCGCATGTCATGACTCTCCTCACAGGTCTGCTCGCTCAAAAAGCAGAATGCACGCGACGAGTACCAAGACGCCAAGCAGCAGACACATTGCACTGGATATCAACACATCTGCAAAGAGAGGGCCTGTCGTGCCTCGGAAAAGATAGTCGCTTGCTATCTGTACTGGGTTTATGATTCCGCGAACTAGGGGATACCGATCAGTAGTGGAGACGATTAGAAGTAGGAGAAGCCACATTGCCGTGCCTCCAACTGCAGATGCAGATGCTCTCCTTCCTATGATTGATAGGAGCAGGGAAGTTGATGCCACGAGCACGGTGTAAGCAGAGAACGAGAATGCGACTAGCAGAAATGAGTCGGCAGGCTTTTCCGAGGGTATGAACAGCAGATTGCACAGGAAGGGAATGCCTAAGCCACAGATCAGCACCAGACTAATCAAGGCGGCAGCCTTGACGGCAATCAAGCTTCTTCTGCTAACAGGGTATGACACCGTCGTTTCAGCAAACCCATTCTCTATACCCTTGCCCAAGTTGAATCCCACAATCATTGGTACTACGAAGGCTACGACGTATGATAGCAAATCGCCTGTGACGGAGAAGACCGATACCGCAGTTGTTCGAGCAATCTCAAGAAAGTAGTCAGCCTGTTCACTGCCATTCCAAGCAGGACCATGGGTGATTGATAGATGAAGGTCTTGCGCAGAAGCAATGATGACTACCAAAGACAGTCCGAGCACAAAGGCAATCACAGACTCTACGATGGGAAAACGATAGTGAGTACCAAGCTCAAACCTAAGGAGGGCCAGACTCTTACGAATTCGAATTGTCATTCGTCATGACCTCCCTGAAGGCGTCCTCCAGTGTGCATGCGCGTACGAAACCATAGATTTCGATGCCCATCTGCTGGGCGATTTGTCTGATCTCCATCTCCACATGCTGCATCTCTCCTGAATCAATCGTGATGGAGATTGAATGGGCGCCGTCCACTCTAGCCGTTGACACCGAATCCAAGCTCTCCATCTGACCTAGAAGACTCGCAGGATCAGAGAGCGAGACCCTGTATCTCCTCGATGTTCGAGCGTCGATTATGTCCTTAACAGTGCCGCTCTCGATTACTTGCCCGTTCCGAACAAAAGCGACATAGTGGCACAGTCGCTCGACCTCAGACAGAATATGAGAGGAAATGATGAACGATACATGGCTCTGGTTGTAGGTCTCAAGAATCATGTTCAGTATCTGGTCGCGCCCAATAACATCAAGATTCGAGGTGGGCTCGTCGAGAAACACCAGCTTGGGTCGTCCAATCATCGCTTGGGCAATCCCCAACCTCTGGTACATCCCGGCTGACAGCGCATGAATCGGGCGTTCGCTGGCGTTTGTGAGTCCGACAGCCGAAAGAACCTCTTCAGTGTCAATACACTCGTCGTAGAGAAGAGATACCTTCCTGAGATACTCAGATACTGTCAAATCCTTTGGGTAGAAAGGTCGCTCATGCAGCACCCCGCTATTGCGTCTGATTTCCAAAGAGTCGCGTCGAACATCAAAACCTAGGACCTGAGCTTCACCCGCGTCCGCCCTGACAAGCCCCAACAGGACCTTCAACAGTGTCGTCTTTCCTGCACCGTTGGGTCCAAGAATTCCTGATATTCCCGGGGGTATTTTGAGTGAAAGTCCATCAAGGGCTTGAACCTGACCATACCTCTTCGATAGTCCTGCGGCTTCAACGACTGACTGTTCCATACGAGAACACATCCCTCCCCTTCACTTCTGGTCACCACGTTTTCGTCTTATTAAGATGCCTCGAAGCGTTGTTGATTCGTCTGCCTCGCCGTGTTTGTGCTGGAAGGCCTAATTCGATGCCGGCGGCTGTACTGTTCAATGCATGTACAGACTCGGTACTTGATGGCCTAGTTTCTCTATGTTTTCACTATCAGCCTGTAACCCGTAGGCCCGCCATCCCTGCTCGAAAATCATCTGGCTCCGGGCCGGCGCGTCCATTACTGCTTCTTTCTGAGAGGCATCGAGCGAACTCTGAACATGACAGCCGTGTTTCCTCTAATGCCGATCAGCATTGCTCCTGCCTTCGCACAGAGGCTCTCAAACAGGGCCTGCTTGGAGTCGGTCTCCCCTATCGAGCTGTGAAGAAGCCGAACCTTTACGTACTTGTGCTTCTTCAGAAGGCGCTTGGCTTCTTCAATTACCCCGTCCGTCATTCCGGACTTGCCTATCTGCATCATGGCTGGGTCTTGCCAAGCGATTCCCACTTTGACAGGGTCTGGCTTGTTCGTGGTCATATCGTTCCGCTGCCCACACGTAGGTCCTTCACAAAGAAACACGACGAAGAGACCCTCCGACTTCGGAGGAGGAATCGCCGCTGCGGGATACGAGGATTTAAGCTCTAATGAAGTACACGGTAACAACCAAGCCATGATACGCACTATCCAATGTCCGTTGCCGCTCGACCCGTCTCTGGCCGAGACCATCCGCCAGTACAACGAAGCGGCGAACGATGCTATCGGTGCCGGATGGAATCGGAGAACGTACAACAAGAAGGTCCTCCACGCGGCGACCTACGCATCCATCCGGGAACGACTGCCGCGCCTGCAATCATCTCTTGTGCAATGTGCGCGTGACATGGCATCGGCATCGCTGAAACTGGCCAACAAGAAGAACTGGAAATGCAAGAAGCCAGTAAAGAGACCGATGTCTTCGATACGGCTGAACCAGCGCACATTCACTCCGTTCTTGGAGAGCGGAGGAATCTCCATTTCGACCATTAATGGGCGCAAGATGTATCCGCTCCTCATTCCAGAGTATTTCAGGAAGTATCAATTCTCGACCGTGAACGCGGTAGTGCTCAAGGTAAAGAAAGACAAGGTCATCGCGTTTCTAAACATCGAGATACCCGATCCCGCCGTGAATGACCACCCGGTCACGTTCCTAGGCGTGGATCGCGGCATCAACAACGCGGTCGTAGCGTCGGACAACACCTTCTACAGTTCTAACCACATCAAGAACATGAAATACAAGTACCAGTATTTGCGGCAATCTCTCCAATCAAGAGGCACCCGCCGCTGCAAGCGAAAGCTCAAGGCGCTCGCGGGGCGGGAAAGACGGTTCATGACTGGAGAGAATTACAGGATTGCATCATGGCTAGTGGCCAAGCCGTTCGATTGTATCGTCTTAGAGGACTTGAAGGGCATCAAGACCAACAGCAGGAAAGAACATCGCATTGGCAAGCATGCCCGCAAGAAGTTTGCGAACTGGGCATACTATCAGCTCCAGCGGATTCTGGAGAACAAGGCACTCGAAAGGGGCAAAATGGTCCTCTTCGTAAGCCCGAAGTACACGAGCCAGCGGTGCACGCGATGCGGGCACGTTGCCAAGAGCAATCGGCACGGCTCCGAGTTCGTGTGCAAGCAATGTGGGTTCTCGATTCACGCAGACTTGAATGCCGCAAGGAACATATCCGACCATGGCAATGCTGTGGTCGGGAGGGCGAAAGTCAACCGCCCGAACGTCGCGCGAAATGACGAGGTGGAATTCCTACCGCGGATCGCAGTGGCAAGCCCGCGACTTTGGTCGCAGGTAGTTGACTAAGCTTCTTCTTCTGACGGTGGAGATGCATTCATAATGCGGAGGAAACCGCAAAAATGAACAAGATGTGTTACTTACCGGTGGTTGGCTTTGGATATACTGGCTAATCCTCTGTTCTGGATCTCCTTGCTCGTCTCAATTGGGCTGTGCGCTGGGGCAATCACTGGGATAATGGGCGGAAGTGGAGTTTCAGTTGTAGTTCCCGCGCTGATCTTTTTCGCGGGCTTTCCTGTGCATCTAGCGATAGGAACGAGTCTTTTCGTTGACGTCATGGCCTCGCTGCTCGCCTCTTACACATACCATCAAAACAAGAACCTCGACATGTCTAGAGGAGTAGGGATGGCAATCGCAGCGGTTGTCGGCGCGCAACTCGGCAGCCTCATCGCGGCTTCGACGCCCGGCTTCGGCCTAACTTGGGCCTTCGGAGCTTTCCTCATCATAAATGGCGCATACATCCTGAAGAGAGGAGTACACAGAGTCAGAAGCAGCAGACCTTCCGATGGAAACAAGGACATGGCCAGACGAAGAGGAGCGATTGTCGCGTCCGTTCTGCTTGGATTTGGAATTGGGATTGCAAGCGGCTTTGTCGGCGCAGGGGGCGGAAATCTGTTTCTTCTTGTTCTTCTTTTTGTTTTAGGTTACGAACTCCACGTCGCAATTGGAACATCAACACTCATCATGGCGATTACCGCAGCGTCAGGTGCAGCTGGCTACTACATTCGCGGTAATCTGGAACTGGTCGCGGCGCTAATCATTAGTGTAGGGGCTCTGATTTCAGTTCGTCTCAGCGCTGTGGCGGCAAATAGACTGGGTGAGGAAGCGCTCGGTAGGATTATTGCAATGATTTTCATAGTCCTAGGCGCCATGATGCTTCTAAGCATCATTGCCTAGCCTATCTCTCATCACAAAACGATTTGCCCAAGTTTCAAGCAGACGCCGCACGCGTCACAGGAAATCTTCTGATTGCTCCGCAATTGAGACAGGTCACCGAAACATGAGTAGATCTGTTATTTCTCACGCGAACTCTGCAGGTCTGTCCCGGTATAAGTACCGAGCCACACTTCTTGCAGAGCCTCCTGCTGATATGACGTGGCATCTTTACGCGTGTTCTCCGACCTAGGGCTTTGGCGATGCTCATCCAGCGGCGTGCAAGATCAGGTCTAGTCTCCGCTACACTGAGAGACTGCGCCCAGAGTATCTCGATCCTATCTTGGGCCAGCTTTCTTATCTCGGCCTTTGGTGGAGCTCTCTTAGCCATCAAGTCATGCCAAATACTCAAAGCGGACGCACTCCTTAAATCATTCGCCAGAAAGAGTACCGACGGCTAGCGAATTGCTGCACATTGTGTTGTTGGAGTGCCCACTCGAACTCGTTCCGCCAGAGCTAACTAGGCTCAAGGAGATACAGAGATTCGCATCGCTGAAGGGAAAGAAGCCTCCCGAGGTCCTGCTCGATCAAACGCACCATGGTCGGTCGATGACGCGGCTCCAAGATTTCGATCGCCGTGGCAGACCTGACATTGTCTTTCTTAGCCTGATGTCAATGCTTGAGTCGCCCCTGTGCAAGGAAGGACTGCTCACTATTCACCTGCATCTGCAGGACAATCGTATTGTTGAGATAAGACCGGATGTCCGACTGCCGCGCAATTACGAAAGATTCGTGGGACTTGTGGAGCAGCTTCTGACTGTGGGTTCAGTTCCGCCCGAGGGACCTTCCCTGATGAGGGTGACCAGCCAGAGACTGCCAGAGCTAATCTCACAACTGTCAGGGAAAGAGAATGATGCGCTGACAATCCTGGCCGTCGAGGACGGAAAGAAGACTACCATTGACGCTCTCGTGTCGCTTTTTCCAGAGAATCTAGACACGTCAGTCGTTGTTGGTATCGGAGCCTTTCCTCACGGCGATTTCGACAAGTCCATACCACAGCTGTTCAAAGAACACGTGAGCCTTGATGGTGAGGTCATGATGGCATGGCACGTTTGTGCGGAGGTACTATGGACCTATTCATTGAGGACGGGCATCAGCCGAAAGCGGTTCTCAAGCTAGTGAGACATGCAGTTTTTCTTCAGCATGACAATGATGACCATCGAATAACTTTAAATCACGCCGGCTGGCTTATGGGCAGAAATGGCGCGACTGTAGTCTAGTCACATTAGCCTGAAGACAATCCAACAGGCGGCTAGTGTGAGACTAAGGGGCTATGATTGAGCCCTTCCAAGGCTCGGGCCCGGGTTCGATTCCCGGCAGACGCACCACTTCATCCTCTTTCTCACTTAGCCCTCGGATTACGATGGCATTGCTATACGGTCAGGGGCTAGATGTGCTCCGTACGAGGGCACAAGCACCTGTTCATTATCATGAGGCGGCACGGATGCGAGGTTGCTCGACCCATGTGAACTTCCTTTGGAGTGTCTTTGAGTAGACGGACCGCCAGTCCATGTCCACCTTTCTGCACCAGTCATAGACGACTCTGGGATGGATGTACGATTTGAGCGATGTACCCAAGTTCCACGTGCGTGTGCTTTTTGCAATGTCGTAATCATCTTGAAGCTTCTGTCTTGCAGCATCGGCCTTCTTGACTCGATTCTTGAACGTGTTCACCGTCTTCTCGACTCGGCCAACCTGCTCAGCTGACTTCTGCTTGGAGGAAGCAAGGGCCGCCGTTTTCTTCTCCAGAGCAGCTCGGCTCTTCTCGTACCTTTCGCGTGCTTTCACGAGCCCTTCCTCGGCTTTGTCCAGCCTCAGCTTCAGATTGTCCACCCGGTTTTCAGCTTCTTCAAGTCGCTCCTTCTTGGTCCTCTTGCCCTTGCGCCTACTGACTCTCGTACGATGTTTGTCGTCTCGAGCGTTATCCCAAGCAACCTTTGCTTTGTCGCGCCTCTCTCTCCATCGAGAGACAGAGTCCTTGTACTTCTCGACAAGCTGTTTCTGCCTTGAGACAAGCTCGTCAGCCCTCGCGAGCCCGGGTGCCTGCTTTCTTTTCACATCAGTCTAGCCGGCGCTTCTTTTCATCGAACTGTTTCTTCGCTTTGGCGACCCTTTCTTCGGCGACCCCGATTCTTGATTCATAGCGTTTCGCAGTCGCAGCCCAGCCTCTTGGGGCCTGCTTCGTGTGGTTCATTACTCGAGCAACCTCAAGATTCGCTCGCTTGAACGCTGTCCGCTTGATGAAATCCATGTCGCTGCGCTTGACACCGCTTTTTCCGAGCTCATCTCGAATCGTGACGGTCGCACGAAGAGTCCTGAAGACCTTGGCAGTCAGGTCTGGATCTATCTCACCAAGGAATTTGTTAACATCAGTACTGCGCACACGCGAGAATACCTGAGCAACCTTCTTTGGGTCGCTGCTGGTCTTGCTGCTCGCGCGGGTCTTGAAGGAATCAACTCTCTCAACCGCCTTGTCATGCAGCTCTTTGAAGACCGCATAGACATCCGGAGGCATTTCAAGCTCCTTGTGCCAAGGAACACTATCTTTGCCTAGGAAGTCGAACAGGACGGAATCTTTCTTGAATGCGAGGTGCTCAGCCCTGAGTGTAGTGGCACCTACGGTGTCCGCTTCATCGGGGTCTTTCTCATCACCGACACGCAGGCTCAGCCTATCAATCAGATAACACGCGGCTGCAACCTCTCTCCTCTTGGGATCACTTGAATGAAGACCATCCATTATGTGGGCACGGATTTCCTCCCTCTTGACTTCCATCTTGAGGGCCTTGTCGAACTTCGCCTCTTCTCGTTCCTGTTTTATCGGCGTCGCATCGTGTAGCCAGATGTACTTCCCATTGCCTGTAAGCTTGTCAGTCCACCTTGCTATCCACATACAATCGGGCGCCCAAGCAATCTGGCCCCAATCGCCCTTCGGTCCGGAGAGTTCGGGTCAAGGTTCAGGATGATGTCCTTCTCAAGAGCACCGTGCTTCCAGCGACCTCTGAGGGGATGCTGCCCTCGTCCCATGAATATGCCCGAGGGTTCAGTCGTGTAGTTTGCCAGCTCCATCGCTTCTCCATCGACGGTAGCATAGCCGTAGAGTTGTTTCATCCTCTCGCGCTCGGCTTTCCTCCGCTCTAGGTCTGCCTTCTTTTCCTCGCTTGTCATGTTCTCCTTTCGCTGACGATCCTTCTCAACGAATTGTACAACAGGAGTGAAGTCGACTTCCCTCAAGCTTCAGGGGCGGCCTGATACCCAATTCTTTGCTGAAATCAGCCAGGAAATTCCTGGCAAAAACAGGGTCCTCGACATATGGCGTGCCTAAGCTTCTTCACCGAAGCCACCACCATTTCCTCTTGGAGTGGGTTCAACGTCAGCTCTCTGCCACGTGCACGTATAGTGAGACCATGGGCTTCGGGAGGACGAATGACCAGAATGCCATTGTGTTTTAGCGACTTCATTTCAATACCTCATCATGACCGAGCCCAGAGCATCAAGAGACCCCGATGTTACAGGCCAGCATCTCAGGCGCTGGTCCCAGCGTCGTGGAAAAAAGCATTGTGTA
>CAVSBO010000015.1:0-129808 GCA_963726195.1 Candidatus Thorarchaeota archaeon | reverse complement strand
CAACACATCGTGCTTCAAGCAACGGGTTCTTGACCCGTAGACCTGTCCTTCACATCAGCCTTGGTATTTCGTGTGGCTGACCATAATCTCACGCTGAACGTTGACAACCTCTGTACTCGTCTTGCATTGAGCATAAGCGTCGAGCCATTCGCGATTCAACGTTAGAAACGCGGGGCCCCATTTGAAGACAGACATGGTATCATGTGCTGCTTCCCTGAATCCTAGAATGTACAGAGCCGCTCCTATTGCCTCCGCGGTTGACAAACGTATCGGCTTGTAAGTGTTGATGGGATTGGCGGCCAGCAAGTAAGGTAACGCCCTTTGAATGCCGAACTTAGCTTCCTTGAATATCTGCTCACCTTGATTCCACGAGCAGTCCAAAGCAACAATCCCTGCTCGCCTGACAGTGTCTGCGTCCGATGGAGAAAGAGTGACCTCAGATACGGGGTTTAGAACAACAGACTTTCTTCGAAATCTCCCTCGAGTCATGCACCAAGATGGCACGTTTCATCTGCCCGAGACGAATCCCTGTACACTTCTTTGGATCGCACTGGTCCGCGTGGAATATTATCACTTTGGGTGAGCCTGTACCCTGAATGGAAACCATCAAGAGACATTCACTTCGAAAGGGATTTCAACGTTCCCATGCTCGGTAAAGCCGACGGTGTTCTCCATGCTCTTTATGCCCGGTGAATCATGTGAGATATGTGGTTCAGACCGCGTCAGACTAGAGAAATGTCGGATGTGCGGAGCTTCTGTCTGCTCAAGGTGTATGTCTGCGGAGGAGAAGCTTTGCCTTGTGTGTCTTGAAGCTAGATGTCAGATATGCAAGAAGAACCTCTCATCAAGAGCCTGCAATGTCTGCGGGAGACTCGTCTGTGAGGATCATGGAACTAGGTTCGGAGAGGCTACATATTGTGATGACTGTAAACCAGGAGAGGAGCAAGTCTGACGATTGTGCACTTGGGAATGGATGACATTGACAGCCCAAGGGGAGGCTGCACCACGCATTTTGCCAGCACTCTTGTTGAGCGACTGGAAAGATGGCACGTTGAGTGGCTCGATTATCCAAACTTAGTTCGCTTGAATCCTAACATTCCCTATCGAACACGCGGTAACGGGGCAGTTGCCCTCCGATTTCGTATCGAGGAGAAGAGAATCACGGAGCTTCTGTCAGAAGCAAAGAGACTGATTGAAGGATATGCCGAGATAGGTTACCCGAACACAAACCCGGGATTCGTTATGGTCACTGAGGACATACCTGAACAGGTGACGGAATTGGCAAAGCTGGCGCTGTGGAGAGCTCTCCCCATAGCTGTGGCTCAGAGAACAGTCGACAGTCTTTCGTTGAAACACTTCACTATGGGCAACGGACGCGGACTTATTGGTGCATTGTCAGCAATCGGAAATCGACTTGCCAATGACCATACTTACGAATATCTCGCTTACCGACCGATTACTACTCTCTCACGAACGAGAGGAGTCGATTCTGAGTCGGTTATTGAGATGGATAGAGTCATGGGAGATAGGGTGTTTTCCAATATAGACCCGTCGTCGGGTGAGATACTCATAGGGCCGCATGGACCCGACCCGGTAATCTACGGCATTCGGGGTGAAAAGCCCGAGTACGTAATTGAGGCTGCGAGCTATGTCCGCACTACTGAAGCCAAGGAGAGATGGACCGTCTTCAGAACGAATCAGGGCACTGGAGAACACCTCACACACAGGGTGCGAGTCTGTGATCTCAGACCCTACATGGCCGCTCTCGTTCAGGGCAAAGTTGCATCAACACCCACAATGATGGAGGGAGGACATGTCGTGTTCTCAATGTCTGATGGGTTCGGCACAATTGATTGCGCGGTCTACGAACCCACGCGCAATCTAAGGGAAACGGCGCTCCTGCTTGCGATTGGCGATGAAGTGCGTCTTCATTCAGGCGTGCGCCCTGCATCGAGCAACCACGGTCTCACTCTCAATGTCGAGGGTTTCGAAGTGATTAAACTGTCCGAGCAAGTCACCGTCATGAACCCAATATGCCCAAATTGCGGAAAGAGAATGAAGAGTGCTGGTAGCGGAAAGGGCTTCAAATGTGATGCGTGCGGGTTCAGAATCCGGGAAGGACAGAAAAACGAGATTCCAGTCGACAGGATTCTTGATGCAGGTCTTTACTTGCCACCACTAGGAGCCCAGAGACACCTGACCAGACCCATGGCACGAATTAACAGGACAAACTCTGGCGTGCCAGCCAGTCTATTAGAACGATGGCATTTCCCCTGAAGTGACTCTGCTTGCCAGGGGCGAATCTTGGGCAACTAAACTCTTCGACCTCGACGCCCGCCCGGCTTCCTTGTCCCATCATGAGGAAGCGGCGTAACCTCGTCGATAATTCCAATCTTGAGAACCTGCTCGGCTCAGAGCACGAATAGCAGCCTGTGCACCTGGGCCAGGAGTCTTCGGGCCATGGCCGCCCGGTGCGCGGACACGGATGTGTATCCCGTAGATGCCCTTGTCCTTTGCCTCACGTGCAGCCTGAAATGCAGCTTGCATCGCAGCATGTGGAGACGACTCATTCCTGTCAGCTTTCACCATCATGCCTCCGGTGGACCTTGCGATTGTCTCGGCTCCTGTGATATCCGTGATGTGACAGATGGTGTCATTGTAAGATGCAAATATGTGGGCGATGCCCCACTTCAGAGGCTCGTCTCTTCTTTTCGGACGCTCTTCTTCGCTACTCATCTTCTGCGCCTCCACCCTCTTCTTCCTCATCTACGTCTACGGCTGCAATGTCCTCAACGATTTCTTCCTTGACCTTGACTTCCTTGACCTTGACTTCCTTAATGACTTCCTTGATGACTCGCTCGCGAGGCCCTCGACGAGGTCCTTCCTCACGTCGTCCTGCAGCCTCTTCAGGAGGCATTGTGGCTCTTTGGGCCGCTTTTGTCGCAGCAACTCTTGCAGGGTGAGATGCGTCAATCAGGGGAGAATTGGCTGTGTATCCGAGCCTATCTTCTTCGGTGACTGTGATAATCCGTCCAGGAGTCGTGACTCTCGCGCCGTCAAGCGCGATGTGACCATGAACCACCAGCTGCCGAGCGTGGTACGGCGAAGAGGCAAGTCCCTTTCTAAAGACAATGGTCTGAAGCCTTCTTTCCAGAACATCTTGAAGGGTCAGGTCCAGAACGCTGTCGAGCGTCGGTTCCTTCTTCAGAATGCCTCGCCGAACAAGCTTGTCAACGATCTCCTTCTCAAGACTTGCACGGTCTGTAGGTGGAAGAGCAAGCAAGCTTCTCGCGGCCCGTCTGTAGTTCGAAAGGGCGGTTCTGTGTCTCCAGAGCTCCCGCTTATTTCTCAGTCCGTAAGAACCAATCAACTGGAGCTCCTGCTCAAGTCTGTCAGTCTCATATGGTCGCTTTGGCGTCGCATATTGCTTTCTCGGTCGACGTGGATCCCCCATTCCCTATTCCTCCGACTACTCCTTCTTTCTTGAGACACCCACGGCCACTCCGCGCCGCCCGGTTGATCTCGTATGCTGTCCTCTAGACTTGAGGTTGAATGAATGCCTTATTCCGCGCCATGACTTGATCCTCTTCAGACGGTCGATATCGCTACGGTGGGCAAATTCCAAGTCCGGGCCTATGAGGTGAAGCGTCCTCCCGCTGCTGCGGTCTTTTGGTCGGTTCACGTACCAAATAGGGAATCCTGCATTGGACAAATCACTCAGGAGCTTCTCAATCCTGTGAACCTCTGAATCCGTTAGATAGCCGAGTCGAGAAGTGGGATCCAGATTCAACTTGGCTATAGCTGTCTTTGACAACCTCAGTCCCACTCCCCGAATCCTCGTGAGACCCTGGAGTAGGTTCTGCTGTCCATCTATGTCTGTACCGGCAACTCTTATGATGTGCCTGTATTCTCGCTCGGACATTTCTAACTACCTCATCCCATCTAACCTGAGGCTTTGTTCGCTTCTTGAAAACGGCTTATAACGGTTATCATCGGGGAGATTGCCTTTCCGGATTCATCTCGAAAAATCAAGTGATGAAGCTGGCGCCCGGGGCGAGATTCGAACTCGTGCCTCCTTGTTAGGAGAGTAGCTTTCTCTTCGTCCCAGTAAAAGACAGAGGACGACTCCAGGCTACCGCCGTAACCGCTTGGCTACCCGGGCACTATTAGAGCACGCATGGAGAGTTCCATTTAAGCATGATGATGTTGTGAGCAATCTTGTGCCTATTCTGACGGAGGAGCTGTCATTTCTCTGAAAGACAACTCGCCTGTGTAGTCTATTAGCATCATTTCACGCACACGGTCGGGGTCTCGTGTGTGTCCCAGCACCCAAGAGAGCTCTGACAAGTGCAGCCTCAGATGTCATGTCGTAGGCACTCATCGCTCCGACGTCAAGTGCAACTCTTCCAACCTCGTAGGTCATCGGGTCGGCCTGCCCAAATGCGCATTGTGAGCTCACTATCACAAAGCAGTCGCGAGAGACAGCCTGCATGATTGCACCTGTCAGGGCATTCTCCTCAGTCGGTATGTTGCCCGCCCCGAAGCCCTCGATTACAATTCCGTGATACCCCATGTCAACTATTCTTGAAAGGATGCCCGGGGCCATACCAGGAAACACCTTCAAAAGAAACACGCGATCGTCCAAGCGAGTATCGAATCGGGGAACAAGGTTGCGGCGTTTTCTTCGGCCCTCATAGAGGATTATGTCACGCGCCAGCATGCCTAGCGGAGATGGATCAACAGAATCGAACGCGTCGTAGGACATAACTCTGACCTTCTTGGCTCTTGTGGGCCGGTGAATCTCACCATTGAACACTATGCAGGTCTCTCCCAAATCGCCGAATGCCGCCACTCGGAGAGAGTCAATCAGGTTTCGCGGTCCATCACTCCATGGACTCGAAGCGGGAATCTGTGAGCCTGTGAAAACAATCGGCTTCCCGAAGTCCTGCACCATGAAAGAAACCGCTGATGCCGAGTAGACCATCGTATCAGTCCCATGGGTCACGACAATGCCGTCTATGTCAGGCATTTCATCGTAGACTTCCCTTATTGCACTGGCGATTTCTTGCCAATGATGTGGTTGTGCGTTCGCAGAGTCCAGCTGGAAAAGCTCCCTCTTCACGACTTCGATATTTCCCATGCCCTTGGGAAGACCCGCGAGTAACGCATCGACCGAGAGACCCGGTCTCAGCGCCTGAATGCTCGGGTCGTAAACACTGGATATCGTACCGCCCGTGGTCATCAGGCATACCTGCGGCATATCCTTCGTCAACGCCAAAGCACACCCTCTTCATGTTCAGTGAACATTGGTTTATTGATGTTGTGTTAAGATATCCCACTAGAAACAGGGGTATGCAACAGCTGCGTAGAAGTTGGACAATCTTGGACGTGGAGGACACATCCAAGGTGGAGGACTGTTGCAGCGTGTCGTAACAATGTCAGATAGGCTGAGTTGTGATTGAGGAACCGCGGCTGCCAGCCTTAGGTTCACAGTATCTGGCACTGCGGCCATTCCTGACAGGTGAGGGCATCTACTACGCCATTGTTTCTGGCTCAATCGCAGCAGATGTGGCAGTACAGACAGTAGAATCTAGGAACCCAAAGGAAGTGGTCACCTTTGCGGAAAGAATGAGGGAGAAGGTGGTACCCGAACTTGAATCTGCAGAGTTCATCATTCGCAGGTTGATGAAATCGAAGCGATGCCTTGAGATCGCATGTGAGGTTGCAGAAGAAGATCAAGTTATGCGCGAGCTCATCACAGAATTCGTGGTAGGGTCAAAGTCGGCTCAGGAACTCAAGAGCACCATGCTCAAGCGAATGCTCATTCATCATCCGTTACAAAGCGCCCTAATGGGCTTGGGATGAATCGGGACTGCCACTGGGCATATTCCCTTTGTGTTCTATGACAGTGGGTTCTCCGGTGCTCCCAAGTTCAATGCTCATCAAATCGCGTGCCAAAATGGTGCGAGGAAAGACCACCGAAGCTTCATCAAGAATAGCTGAACCCTCTCCGTATCTTGGGCTAAAGTGAGTTAATGCGAGTAGACGCACATCCGCCTCAAGAGCAATCTGAGCGGCTGATGCGGCTGTCATATGGCCCCTCTCGTGTGCTAGGCCAGCTTTATCAGAGGTGTACATGGCCTCGCAAATCATTAGGTCCGCTCCAACCGCGGCTTCTCTCAAAGTCTGACAGGGCCTTGTGTTTCCGGAGTAAACCAAAGTCAGAGGGCGAGGCTTTGGACTCGTGACCTCTTCAGGTGTCACCTGTCGTTCGTCATCAAGTGTCACAGTTTCTCCCGAGGCCAATGCCTTCCAGAGAGGACCCCTGGGAACACCAAGATTCAGAGCCTTCTCAGGCAGGAACTTGCCAGTAGGACGTTGATAGGTTACTCTGTAGCCAAATGCCGTACCACGGTGGTCAACTTCGAAAGCGCTGACCAAAAGAGCCTCTGCCGAGAACACGGGACCTGATTCGATTCTGTGAACCGTCGCCTCGAATGTTGTTCCGAGGTTGATGGTCGCCTGATTCACTTTCACATATTCGATTAATCCTTCAGGACCAAAAATGCTGAGAGGCCTTATGCGACCAAGCAATGATAGCCGCAGTAGAAGACCGGGAAGACCCAGAATGTGATCGGCATGCATATGTGTGATGAACACAGACATACGCTTGTTGAGACCGATGCCTGCACGCCCTATCTGCCGCTGGATATCTTCTCCGCAATCGAATAGCAAGACCCATCCATCGAACTCTGTTGCGAATGCGGGCAAGTTCCTTCCCTCGGTTGGCATCGAGCCGCCGGTACCTAGGAAGACAATTCGCAGCATTGCAAAGACTCAAGCTGTGGACTACGCTGCTGCAGATATTGCTTATGCATGTGCGCCACATCAGGCCAAGTCAATTGGGACTGTGCCTGCTTCCGCTTCCTTTCGCACAATACCATAAGACCGAACATCGAAGAAGTCGCCTTGGCTCCACCTCCAAGACCTGCTCTTGCGGTCAAACATTGCTGCTGTGGAGACGAAACTCTCTGTTCCTGCGGACACGATTTGAGCTAGAAAGTCATCTGCACGGCTGAGTTCGGAGTTCAAAACATTCACGATATCTGTGCTCGTTCCTCTTGGAAGAGCAGCAACAAGCAGGACCCTGTTCTCTGCAGGGTTCTCGATGTTCCAGATTTTCGTAACGTAACTGACGGGTAGTGCTTGCCAAGCACGTACCAAGTCAACGGCAGCATTGGGGGACACCAAAGCAAGTACATATTCCGTAAGATTCGGGATGGTGATTACTGTGCGCGGACCAACCACCCCACCGTCTCTCAACTCCCGGCACTTCCTAAATGATGTACTTTCTGATAGCCCAGTCGCCTCCACGACCTCAGCTGCGGTGCACTCATAGTTGATGCGAAGTTGGTCTATTATCAGGAGTTCTGCTGGCGTGGGATTTGGCGCACCTGCTGACAAAGTGCCAGACTCACCGAGTACGATTGAATCTCCACCACTACGGCATCCCAAGCGAAAATGAAGAAGATCTACTTTCCACTGCCCTGTACGAGAATCGAGGTATACATCCGAGAAGCCGAGCTTTCCCCTTGAAAGATGCCAGAGTGAGACACTCTCTGCCCGCAGTTCTCAGTGTCTTGACTAGTTGAAGGAAATCCTCCTTTCGCTCGGCAGGATGAGCTGCTACTAGGTACGCTGAAGGCGAAGGGCCGTCAACAAAGAGCGACTTCTCAATGTAGGGCCCACTTATTGCAAGACTGGGCGATTTGAGAGCCAGCAACATCCGTTCGATGCCGTAGTATTCGATGTTCAGGAGGCCTCTAATCTGTAGAATGCCGGAATCGTGCAGTCTCTTGTAAGCTCGCCTCGCCTGTGGATAGCTCAGACCAATCTTGGTGGCTAGATCGTTCAGACTAACCCCGGGCGTCTCCGCGTATGCCTTCAACACAGCGACCTCTGTGCCACTGAAGCGTGATAGATTCTCGGCCCATAGCTCGGCGGCCAACGAAATGAGGTCGTTTTGTGTGACTGTAGAAACCCCGCCCTTGCCTGCAAGACCGGATAACCGTCTAATGAGCGCAGCTGACAAACTGCCACGAAATGTGCCGACCATCATGCTGAGTTTCTTTGTGTCGGGGCTCTCTTGAAAGACTGCGGTCTCTTCTTTGAGTTCCATGCGCATCAGAACTTCAAGCAATGCTTTCGCAGAGGGTGAGAGGATGCGTTCAATGTCTTCAGGAATCTTGCTGTCCGGCACTATCATTAATTCCCTCTTGGCAACCCGCGCTGCCGCTCGCTTTGCACCGATTCATAGTGCTATGACCTTGATTTAAACGACTAATGTGTCTTGAACGGCTGAGAGGAAGCATAAAGACTGTCGAAGTATGCCCCGCCCATAGCAGCGAAGACAGCATGACTCGAGTATACACCAACGAATTCAGAGTCCAGTTCCTCGGTTGCACCTGCAAGCATTATCAGAGTCTCGCGCCCATCGACAACCAGACCGGCCCCGAATACGTGTCGGATTCGAATCTCAAAGTTGTCTGGGATCAGGTTTCTGAGTGAGTCCGAAACTCGAGAAGTCAAGATGTACACTCTCTCCGCTTTGACCTGAAGGACTTTGTCAGCGAGTGAAGCGATGTCGCCAAGATCTGCATCAAGGTTAGGGATTGAGAGCTTGACCTCTTCCCTCGCAGACGTGAGCATCTCGATGGCCTTCGCCAGAATAGACGCTTTGCCATGCATCACCCACACATCCCTAGTTGTCGCTTGGACCTCTCGCTCGAATCGCGGCTGAAGTTCCCCGACCACTACCTTGCTCGATTTGTCAATTTTGTCTTCCCATGCCAGCCGAACGAGACGCACTACCTCGGTGGGTGCTTTTGCAAAATAAACGGTAGGACGCGCTCGACGTACCTGCACAAAGCCCTTTTCCTCCAGTCTGGTCAGAACATCGTATATGCGTGAGTAAGGCACACGGGACTTCGCGCTAATCTCTGAGGCTGACATAGGACCTTTTTCAACGAGAACCAAGTAAGAAGCGGTCTCATACTCGGTGAGACCCAAGTCTTTCAGAGCCCTCACTGTCTTCTCGCTAGTAGACAATAGGTGCACCGAAAGAGACGTTACTATTGAGCCCTGTCTTAAGCATTGTTAGCGAAGCTGCTCATACCAGTCGAGGAATGAAGTGAATGCTTTGGTCCGGTGTGACACCGCAATCTTCTGTGAGATATTCATCTCAGCATATGTCCGTGTCTCGCCATCACAAATGAAAATGGGATCATACCCGAAACCCTCCTCACCTGAAGGAGCAAGTGCGATACGCCCAGGCATTTCACCTACGAACGCTTCGGTGTTTCTGCCATCTGCATAGGCCGCGGCTGTTATGAAGTTGGCAGTCCTGTCGGTGATTCCCTCCATGAGCCTAAGAATGCCCGAGTTGCCGATTGTTTTTTGCACAAATGCCGCATAGGCCCCCGGAAAACCGTTCAATGCTGATATGTACAGACCGGTATCATCAACAACAACGCGACGCCTAAGGGCACGATAGGCCTCCTTCGCAGCCTCGCGTGCGACCACGACGACGTCGTCTGACTTGACCTCTGTTTTGTCAACCGGGGAGGCCTCAATCCTGATTCCTCGTTTCTCGAAGAGCGGCTGTATCTCAAGCAGCTTGTTCGGGTTCCTCGTGACTAGGATGATACTATCCCTTGACGTAGGCGAGAACCTCTTTCATTACCTTGTATGAGGACCGAGTCTTGTCAAGGTCAAACATACCTGTGCTATTCCAAATAATGATGTGCTGAAGTCCCTGTCTGACATATTCCTCTAGCTTCTCAATCATGCTGTCAGAGCTCCCACACATGTAGAACTCATGAAGGACAGCATCGGGTACTTCCTCGATTGCTTTCAGAGTTTCCTCTCGTTCGTAGCGCATTGGTATGTAGTCCCTAAGTGAATAGAAGTCCTTCCCAAACGGGTGTCTATGCCCTAATCTTCTCCACTCACTTGCAGGATAGAGCAGTGCGAATGCCTTGGCAAGAGGAGTATGCATCAGTCGCTCGCACTCAGACTCATCGTCATCGAGGATGCACCAGTTCCACAGAGCAGGAGTGAATGGACCCGTCTTGCCGAGCTTCTTTCTTTCGGTTTGAATCTTCTTTAGACTTTGACCATAATCAATTGGGCGAAGAACCGTGGGTATCCAACCGTCACCAAACTCAGCGGCAAGACTGAGCATCTTTGGACCATGAGCTGCTACCCATATCTCAGGGGGGTGGTCCTGAACCGCAGGACGAAGAGACATCACGGCACCCTTGAGCTTGTAGAATCGGCCATCGTAATCAAATGGCTCCTGGGTCGACCAGATTCGCTGAATGATTTCAAGAGCCTCCCTGAGTCTTCCCACTTGGCCTGAGTAGCTGAATCCATAGGGCTCGACATTCTCGATTTCTCCCGCACCAATTCCCATGATGGCCCTGCCGTTGCTCACGTGGTCAAGCGTGAGGAATGTCTGTGCTATTAGTACAGGGTTTCGTCTTATCGGCTCAGTGACTGATGAAATGAGCTTCACTCTTTCTGTGACAGCGGCGCAGGCAGCCATTATGGTACTCATTTCGAAGTACGTATGAGGAGACTGCTGAATCATGGCCAACGGGGTTACGTCAGGGGTCCAGATGCTCTCAGGCACGAAGCCTGCAAAGTGATCTGGAAATGCCATGCTGTCATAGCCCAGGGAGTCTATCAGACGAGCGTTCTTTGCGGCGTTTTCCCACGGAGGTAGAAACGGTCCTGGGGTGCCAATCTGGAGATTGCTTAGGTCAGTCATTCACTTCCACTTCTCAGCGAAACAGATCAGTGCTTTCTTGACCTTCTCGTAATCCGCAAGACGCATGAACTCGTCGATACCATGAAAGTGGGTGTCGTCGGCGATTGTGCCAAAGCATGCCGTCGGAATGCCAACCGAAGTGAAGTAATGGCCATCATTCCCGCCTAGATCTGCTGCCATCGGAATCTCCTCACCAATTGCATCTCTCACCGCGGCAGCCCAAGATTTCATGTATTTGTTGTTGGGATCTGAGCCCCATCCACTAGCCTTGGTAATGAACTCCAAGGACGCGTCAACACAGGTCTCTTCCTTTGCTCTCTCGAAGAACCGCTCGAAGTCCTTTGCAACATCATCAGGTTTCTCTTCGGGAACTAGCCTGCAGTCGAAAGATATCTCAGCCTTGCCGGGGATGATGTTAGTCTTCGTGCCTGCATTGTAAACGGTGAGAGAGAATCGCCCCCAGAGATTCGTGTGCGGGCTACCCGGCGGTGCGGGCAGCTTTGACTCGACCTTTCCGCGAACATCGATGTAGTCGAGCAAGACATTGAGGAGTGGGAGAGACAGGTGGATTGCATTATTGAAGGCGAAGGGGTAGCCAGCGTGCCCTTGCGTTCCGTGAACCGTTATCTTGCCTGCGACGATTCCGCTTGCTCCAATGCTAACGTAAGCGGGACCAGAATCGACAACCACCGCGAAGTCGCCCCTAATCTTCGGCGGGCCATTCATCAAGTACTCGATTCCCCACTCACCACCAATCTCCTCGTTTGGAGAAATCAGTATCTTCCAGTTTACTTTGGAGCTGCGCTTCTTGATGAGTTCTCTTGCGGCACTCACCGCCGCCACGATGTTTCCCTTGTTATCCGTCGCGCCCCGGCCGTAGACCTTGTCACCTTCAACAGTCAGTTTGAAAGGAGGTTTCTTCCAAGCGGCAACGTCTCCGGCAGGCACTACATCATAATGGACACAGAGAAGGATTGTCTGTTTAGCTCCTGCATTGAGAGACGCAACCACGTTCGGCTGTGGTACGCCCCCCGGCTTTCCGTCAAACACCTCTACGCGGAGCCCTGCCTCTTCGCAGTACTTGGCTATGACCTTGGCGCACTCAACATAGTTCTTCTTCTGCTCGCTATTTGTATCCAGTTCGACAATTTCTCTGAGGAAGCTCTCTTCCCACTTGTCCATCGAATCACAGATCTCCTAACTGCTGACCAACGGCAGCATAGCCTATTCATTAGCGTATCGCCTTAATCTCACTTCTGGCATGTCTGGCAGTAGTTGGTCTTGAATCGGTTCGCGCTTACCTCGGATATGCGGCCGCCGCAGAGCGGGCACATCCCTCCCTTTTTGTTGTGAATCATCAGGAAATCGCGTTTCTCTGGTCCCAAGTCCTCAAGACTGCGGTGCGATAGCATTTCGCGGTAGCGGCCAAGCACACCTCTCATGGCGTTATACAGCCGCTCAATCTCTTCGCTGTCCAAGGAACTCCGCTTTCGAAAAGGCAGTATTCCCGCATACAGCAGAATCTCGTCAGCATATGCATTACCAATTCCCTTGATGAACCGCTGGTTTTCCAACACATTCTTGATCTGACCTTGGAATCTTGGAACACGTGTTCTAAAGATTTCTAGGGTGAGGCCAGGATCAAGGGCGGACGGACCTCTGCCTTCGAACCCGGCCACTTTGCTTTCTTCTCTCGCTGTTACAATGTAGACTCGACTCATCGATTTCTGATCAGCGTACCACAGGATACGCTTGCATGTCCGAATTGAGAAGATATCGGACTTTGAGGCCGACCTCTCCTTCTCGGAAATCCTGAACCGGCCTGTCAGCATTGGATTAATCACAATCTCAAGCGAGTCGCTTAGGCTCATGATGAGAAACTTCCCGTCCGCGCCGAAAGCAAGAAACGACTTCCCCTTCGCTTTCGCTATGAATTGATCTGCAGTACCTCCGTGAATTACAAGATGATTATGGACTGCGATGTCGTCGATTGCTTCACCGGCAAGAACCTCTCTCAATCTCTCCGCAATTACCTCTAGCTCTGGCAGCTCGGGCATAGGAGTCACCGTATGTAGAGCCCAATTCGTTTGGGCAATAGTGTGGTCTATAGGAACATGACTTAACTACGATGTTTGCATCTTTAACCATCATGCCCGAAGTCACTGTGTATCACATCCAGCAGGGCAAGCTTGTCAAGGTGCCGGACCCCGGCAAATTCGGACAGGGAGACTGCTACCTTGTCGATGGGGGCCTCACGGTGTACATGTGGATTGGTCCCAAGTCGACAGCGGATGAGCAGTTCCTAGCCGCTGCCGAGGCGGTCTTCAGGGACACAGCACGCAAGGGCCAAGCCCAGCTGGTCCGTATTGACGGTGGAGATGAGCCTCCAGCGTTCAAAGCACTTTTCAAGAGCTTCCAGCTTACAGACGAAGACACAGCCGGTATTCTGAGAAAGGTCCAGCTTCAGAAACATGAATACAAGATGTGGCGAGTATCTAATGTCAAGGGACAGACTTTCTTTACAGAAGTGCCATGGGCGCGTGATTCGCTCAAGAGCGAGTACGTGTTCCTCTTGGACACTTGGGACAACATCTACATCTGGCGTGGCAAAAAGGCAAGTGCACGTGAGAAGTTCGACGCAACAATCATCGCACGCAAGTACGATGCAGAACGAGTAGGAGCCCAGAGAATCATACTCGTCGACGAGGGCGAGGAACCAGACAGCATCAAGAAACTGCTGCGTTGAACATAGTGACAATGAGTTGCCAGAACGCCATCACACTAGTCTGTAGTGGCCGGCACGGGGCTCGTAGATGACCCCCGCATCTTTCAATTTCGTCAGGCTTTCGGCAGCGATATGTCGCTCCAGACTCGCTTCTCCGGCAATCAGCTCAAGAGTCGGTCCCAGAGAGCCACGGACACCATCGTCCAACGCCTTCAAGACTCTAAGAATCTTGGTGTCGAACTTGCCCAGTTTGGTTCCGGGACCCCCTTCTTGTTCTCTCTCACTTTTCAGCTCGCTGGTCTCAATGAACTCTCTGAGGGCCGGTTCCAGTATCTGATCCCAAGAGTGCTTCAGTTCGCCACTATTGACCGTATCATTCCATTCTGCACGTGCAGTAGACTGTGCGAGCCTGAGGGTGCTGAGTGGCCTGCCCATGGAGTCAGCATCAAGAAGCCCTCCTCTGGCCAGAGCCGAATCACCAAGGTCGTAGCTATCCCTCAGCGACTCCAGACGGGAAACGATATGCTTTGTTGCTGAGTCGATGGACCGTTCACTGACAATTGGAGTAAGGAGCTGATAAGTAATAGCGGCCTTGAGGACCGGGAGCATCAATTGGGAAGCGTCCTTCTCCTCCACCCAGAAGTCTCCTGAGGCAATTGCAAGAGGAACATCAGGGAAAACAGCAGTCTTTGAATCCGTCAGAGCTCCAAGGGACATTCTCTGTAGCCAAGAGGATCAACTCGCTTCACGCATATCGATTCCATTCTTGGCTCAGATGTCTGGCCAGTTTCTAACCGCCATAGCTTGGGCAATGTGACATCTATGCCGTCTATGGACCGATATGACTTGTACCTAGTCCTGAACGTTGGGGGAAGCACCCTTCGGACGAAATTGAGCAGCCTCTTCACTTCAGATTCTGCAGCAAGAGCTAGAATCCCCATAGTGAGACCACCCACAGCTTCTTTGTACGGAGGACTTGAGACGAACAGTCGAGCAAACGCTCCCTTGCTGGCCTCCGCTATTCCGACATGCTCAAACAGCATCTCGGAGAGGTCCTTTAGAGTGAGAGGAGGAGAGACTCCGGGGGGCGTCTCGGGAGACAGGACGCTCAGGCTCTCGGCCGCAATCGCCCTGACAAGGGTCTGGGAACGCTGAAGAAGAGTGGGTGCCGCGATTGTGGGGCCGGTAACCTCAACGAATGCTCCTTCGGGCGGCATCTCCTGCCCTTCGTGGAGATGCACGAACACGCCGCCTAGTAGCCAAGGACTCGGTGTGAGCATGATGAGAGAGAGTTCACGAGTATGATGGACGAACCCCCTGAATCTGTATGTCCTACTGCCTATTCTCTCGCGAAACTCCCTGTGAAGCCGGAGCTCCCAACTGGCCAGTTCCGCCCCAGATTCCCTGTCAAACACATCCCGATTGCCCACTGAATCAATAAGCCGGTCTTGCTCTGTGCCTTCGTGCAACAATCGCTCGTACTCGTCCATGCTTGTTGCCACCTAGGAAACGGGCAAAGGAAATCCTGCCAGGGTGTCAATCAACGGAACGTGTTGATGATTGCTCATCACCATTGGAATCCCTGAGGAACTGCTTATGGGCATTGGGATACAGTTTGGCCAATTCCTCCGGCGTAGGCAGTCTCTCGCTGTACGGCCGATATTCCTCACCCGCTTTCGCGTCCTGGAGACTCCTTCTCCATGATTGATTTTAGCTGTTCATTGATTTCGAAGCCAATAAAGTGCCTCCAGTTCATTTTGGCCGCTAGGGCGGTGGTTCCGTTTCCCATGAATGGATCGAGAACGACATCACCAGGCATAGATGAGAAGTCGATGCACTTACCTACGACCTTGAGAGGAAGACGCATGCCATTCTTGGTTTGTGCTATGCGATACGGGCGTTTGATTCGCCAGACATCTTCAGGATAGTGCTCTATCTTATTGAAAAAGTAGTCATGCGAGTCTTTCACGAAGAGCAGTATGTGATAGTGGCTTGTCACAAGCCGCTTTCTTGTGTACACACCAAAGGGATAATGCCAGACAATGTGATTCAGAAGTATAAGACCCTCTTCTCGGCCGCTTCTGAGAACATCCTCAAGGTTGGTCCAGCCACTGAATATGTAAGCAGACCCGTCGGGTTTCAGAATCCTTGGCAGTTCGTGCATCCACCTACGAGTGAAGTCATCGTATGAGCCTTGAATCTCTTCATAGCCCCCGAGAACATAGTCACTATCTCGATTGTAAGCGGTGCTCTTCCCATCGAAATCGATTCCGAATGGAGGATCTGCAACGACTAGGTCAATGCATTCGCCAGGAAGTCGCGCCATGCCGCTCACACAGTCCTCAAAGAACACATGGTCGAGCTGTGTATTGGATGAAGGAGGCCTTGTCGCTGCGTAGAGCTCACTTGCTTCTTCGACTGTCCAGTCATAAGTGGGCTTGAAACTAAATCTTGCCAAATGCGGAACATACTTTCTCGCGCGTTGTCGCGTCATGGCCCACTCTTGAAACTCCTTTGCAGGTGTCTTCTATTACGCGCACTTGTCGTTACGGCTCATAAACCATATGGAGAAATGTGATGAGAGGAGGTGTGACCGGCTCATAGCAAATCAGCTGGGTTGACTCCTCTTGATTTGGCCTTCTCGACCATCCAGTCCATGAGTGTTTCAGGCGGGACCTTGCGTTTGGCAGGGTCTCTCATCGTAAGGGTTAGAGCACCTTGGGGGCAGGTAATCGAGCACACGCCACACCCGATGCAACGTGTGGCGTCCACACGACTAATATCATCAACAACTTTCAGCGCGCCGAACTGACACCGATCCTCGCAGGTACCACAGCCAGCGCACATGTCCGAATCAACAGTGGCCACGTAGTCTGACTTGACCAGTGCGTACGGCATCTCCCAGTGTGCAACGGCTCTCAGAATGGCGCAACAGCATGTGCAGCAGTTACAGATGTAGAAATGCCCCTTCTGCATGTTCTGTGAGCAGTGGACAAGTCCTGCCTCTTCCGCCTTGTGCAGAATCACTAGCGCCTCTTCCTTCGTGACGGCCTTCGTTAGATGGTCTTCTTCGAACACATTCTCCTTCTTTGGGGATAGCACGATGCACACAGTGGAAGGGTACTTGCATGGCTTCCCAAGCAATCCCTGTTGTTTCTTGCAGATGCATTCCCTGACGCCCCAAGCCTTAGAGGTCTCGATCAGCTCTTCAGCAACCTCGTATGGGTAAATCTCAAGCTCTGAGTGCACTGCCTTATTGACAGGAATGACTTTGAAGATGGGGGGTTCCGCTTCATACAATCCAGACCCTCTCGCATCCATAAAGTAATCTTCTACCAGCCGAGCCAACGTCTTGTCCATTCGTTCAAGCTGCTCTTCATACACGCCCACAGCGAAAGGCATCAGAGCATATCGTCTACCAGTGCTAGACGTCCATGCACGTATCAAGCCCTTCTCGGCCATCTTCTCAAGGCGACTCTTTAGATCCTTCTCATTCAGTTTGAGACGGACGGCCATCTCCTTTGCCGTCTCACCCTTCAGCTTCATCCGACTCGCCAAGTCGGCCTCATCCGGTGCGAATATCCACTTGAGCAATCTGAGATGTGCACCCGACTCGGTATGAACGAAGCCGTTTGGTATCTTGTCAAGCACTGCGGCAAGCCGCTCGTATGCATTCGTGGCCATCTTCTAAGCCTCTAGTTAGTCCCGTCTTGCCCGAGACCCGTCACAAACTGAGCTTGGACCATGTTCCGGGACCGCCGTACATGATTAACCTTTCCGAATGTGATAGGCTAATGATTTGTCACTAATCAGGGCAGCTTGCGAATTCGTATGAGATCCTCAACAAAGAGTAGACCGAAGAGAAGGTCGCCAGTGACTATCGAAAGTAGCAAAGCTGATGCTTGTGCGATGAGAAAATAGCCGAGACCCATGACAAATACCCACAGTTTCTCGAAGATGGCTATCTCAATAAGGCCGTGATTCTGTTTCGGATTTAGGCTGACGAGATAGAAACCAATTCCGAAAGCTAAGACTTCGCCCATGAAGCAATCGAACCAAAGTAATGTTGGAGGAATTGGGCTGCCGCCCAACAGGAAGTAGTCAATATTGATTCTCGGAAGCACCAAGAAAAGCACAGCTAAGACCCAGTTCCAGATTGCTGCAATTACAAACAACAGTCGATGGTACCCGCTTCTGTCCATAATGATTACACCTGGCGCAATTCGCGCGAGGTGCCACGATATAAGTGCACTGACGAGTCCGCACGGTGACATCTATAAGGCAGCAACCTGACGCAGCCAGTGGTGAGACTTTGAGCGGTATAGAAGGGAGGCAACCGTCGTTTCAACCGAAGAGAGCAGATCTGGCCATTGCGTTGTTCGCAGCACTTGGTCTGCCGCTGCTTCTTGGCTACACCTACAGTCTGATTGGGGCGTTGGTTCCGATGTTCATTTACTATGTCATCTTTTCTTGGGTGATCGTGAAATGGAGAAGGGGACGCCTTGATTACGGCATAGAGCGAGAACCGATATGGCGCAAGGTGAAACGATCCGCAACACCTCTCTTCTTTGTCGTTCTCGCGCTACAGCTTGTGCTTGTTATGGCATCATATGCGACTGTGATTCGAGTCTCTTCAGTGAACACACTTGGATGGCTCGCCACGCTCTTATTGTGGGCGCCTGCGAATGCGATGTCTGAACAACTAATCTGGCTTTACACATTCGACTCATATGCAGACTATTACGATGCTGGCAGAAAGAGAACAGCAATGATTGCCATCGGGACGCTGTTGTATCTTTCTTTGATTGGTCTCGTTCATGCCTTCTTCTGGGGCAAGTTCTTGCTCGGAAGCACATACGCTTTCTTCTGGACGGAAATCTTCTTCCCGATTCAATTCATGATACCCATCGGCTATGTGTTTCTCTACAGACAGACCAAGAGCATGTGGCCAATTGCCAGTATTCATTTCTTACTCGACTTTGCTCCAGTCTTGTTCAGCGGATATTCGATACTGCCTTTTCTGTTGTCCCCTACCTAGGCAGGACCCTTTAATCGGGAGAAAGACATAGCAGCGATGTCGTGTTATTGACTAATCGAGGAGGCCTAGAATGTGGTTTTGCCAAAGAGCTGCATGAACTGCGCCTACAGAATATCATCGTTCGCGAGTCGTACCGAGGGGAGGCCGCAAACCTATGTCGTTTGTTCGAGGCTGGGTGCAAACAAGAGACAGACGGTTGTAAATACAATCGGTCTTTCTTGTTGGAGACAAAGAGGAAACGCTGATTGATTCGTTGAGTCGTCTGCGTGCCGCACACGGATCGCACTTTCAACTGCTATGTGAGTAGTCAGAGAGAGGTCTGGTCATGGCGTCTGTACGGCACTTCAGGCAAACCATTAACGCAAGTCTGACAGTTACAGTTCACAAGAAAAGAGTTACTTCTCTGACCAAAGAGTTCGGGGCATGAAAGCGTTTATCTCAGGCGGCTGATATGGCATCTCGAGGCATTGAAAATTATCGATTGGAGGCAGGGTTTAGTAGTATCTTTGCTGATACTGATCGTGGGTGTAGACCTTCTCTGCTTGGGTAATCAAGCCTCTCCGGTAGCCGTGCCCAAACCCAGTATCATGTACAACGAAAATCAGACGAAGTCAATAGATATCACTGGCCCTTCCATGCGATACTACCTTAGGAAGTACTACTACCAAGTTTATTGGGAATTTGAATTCAATCTCTCTTTGCAGGTGCTTGTACAGGACCCGAACGGAGTCGACACGGTACTCATGATGTATTCATACGCGGAAGGCCCTTGGCAGAACCTATCGATGACTGAAGATACTTCGAACGCCAGCTGGTTTAGATGCTTCCTTCTCTTTCCAGCCAATTTGAGTGAGACGCCCATCACAGGTTTTCAGGGATATACATACCAAGTCAAATATGCTGCAAAGGATTTGCTAAACGACTGGGCAGTCACGGATACCTGTACTTACCAGATACTCTTCGGTGGTTACGTCGAAGATGGCGTGCCAATAGAGCTTTATGATACACCCGATCTGTGGTACCTAACAGGAACCACTGGCCACACTGTTACATGGGAAATCGGGCGTGGAGGTCCGAACCATTATATGCTCTATGAAGACGGTTATCTCATCGAGTCTTGGTCATGGACTGGGTCGTTGACAATCAGTGTGGATGGCCTCTCGCTCGGAGACCATGTGTTTGCTTTGTCTGTTTCTGCAGGATGGACAAGTAGCTCAGACAGCGTAACAGTTCACGTCGTCAACGAACTGCCAGTTGGTTATACCATTCAGACAGTCGGACCCCGGATCAACCCAGTTCCGGACATACCTGTCTTGGCGTTCGCCTTGGCGGCGGCAGCCTCTGTGACAGTTGCAGTTGTCTGTGTCAAGAGAAGACAGAGTAAGAGCACTGCACGACTTGAACGGATGTCCTAGGGACATTCGATTAGCGGCACGCGTACCTACGCTAAGTTGTCGCATCCGAAAACAACGTTTACCATGCTGGTCCCCACGGGCAAGACACATCAGATCCCAGCCAGTCACCCGTTGCTACGTATGCAGTGTATCTGCAGCCGCCACAGATACGATTGTCACTACATGTACCACACGAACCTCCCAATGCCTTGCGGTCTCTTATGCGGTTTAGAGTTCGATTGTGAAGCCATATGTCCTCAAGGCTCTGATTGAGCAGGTTACCCAGTGGTTCTGACGCCGGAACGCACGGTGTCAAATCGCCCGAGGCGGTGAGCCCAGCATATGTCAATCCAGCGGAGCATCCGCCGAAGCCTTCTGCAAGCCTGTTTACAATCTTGGAGACTTGTGAGCCAAACTTGTCTTCGAACATTCTTTCGTGACCCGATAAAGACTCACTCACCGTGAAGAGTCTGCCGCGCGAACACTCGTAACCTAGACGTGCGTAGTATGTCATTCCTCTAGCGTAGCATTGTATGCCCGAACCACAGGTTGCACTCCTGTGGAACTTAGAATACAACGTCTCCAGCGCGTCAGCTTTCTGTTTGGGAGTTACGTCAAGATAGGATGCGCTCACTCCCCGACCTGCAGGGATGAGTCTGTTCAAATAGAATCTCGTCGCACCGAGCTTTTCAGCAAGCTCCATGGTGTCATGTAATTCGTCAGCATTCTTCGAGTACAGAGTCATGGTCGCTGCTATCTCATCAAAGCCCTGAGCAGCGCAACAACGGATAGCCTCAACGGTGGCCTCGAAGCTCCCTTGTTTGTTTCTAAGAAAATCATGCGTTTCAGGCCTCGAGCCATCTAGGCCTATTTCGACTCGCTTGATTCCGGCCTTCGCAAGTTCTCTGGCTTTCTCTGCGGTCAGAAGAGTGCCGTTCGATGCTATCGTGCATAATAGGCCGCTGTCATTAGCCCTCCCAATCAAGTCATACAAATCCTTCCGAACTAGGGGTTCTCCACCTGAGAACGTCAGTGTTACAAGCCCTGCATCGCTCACGTTGTCTATGACCTTGAATGCTTCCGCAGTTGTCAGTTCCGAATCGGAACACGTTGGCGATGAGTCCTGATGGCAGTGGATGCAGCGAAGGTTGCATCTATTGGTGACGTTCCACACAATGGCAATCGGCACACCGGCGGGCTGTGGATATCTTACTCCGAAGCTGGCAATGCCTTTCACGACACTCAGCATGGACTTGCGAGTTATCGCATCCCCAAGCAACGACTTCGTGGTGTTTTTGGGGACTCCGAGTCGCCGAAATAGCAGGTCTATAAATGGCATCATAGTCGCGGAGGCGAGTAAGCAGCTCCGGCAGCGAGGAGGCTGACCTTTCGAGTAGAACTGGAAAACCGACAGCAATCTCTCTTGTCCGCATTTCTCACACTTGACCGCCAAGCGTGACGCAAGAATCCTCCAGAGAGGAGAGAGTGTCAAAGCCAAGCGATGGTTTCTTGAAATCTCGTTCATTGCTTGAGTGTCCCTGTCCTTTGCGCGGACTCGCTGAAGCGTCGAGAAGGGAAGATTCGTCGTAGGGGCTTCGCAAGAGTCAGGACTCTGACATCCGCCAAGTGCTTCTAATAAGAAATACTGTAAAAGCACCGGAATTGCCTGCAGAAAGAACCAGCAGGTCGCTTGTGGTTGGATGTCATCCAGTCAGGATTCAGGGCATGAGAAAAATGAGTCTGAAGGAGGGCATCGCAGCCACTCCTTCGGAAACTGTCGCGTTTAGATACAGCGGTGAATGACTTCGGGGCCTGACTCCTCGAACTCCTTCTTCGAGACCCACATCTTCTGGAAGGTCTTCAGTGAAGCAAGGATGCTTCCACCAATCCAGACTGAGTACTGTCTCTCAGGAGGAGCGATGATTCTGACCTCAATGTTCTCCGGGACTAGTTCGGTGATCTCCTTGTGGAGTCTCTCCTTCAGTCCTGGGAACATGGTTGAACCACCAGATAGGACAATGTTCGCGTATAGGTCACGTCTCAGGTCCACATCACATGCCTTGATTGACTCGACAATGTGGTCGTCGAGAGGTGAAGTGTCAAGGCCTATCGCGCTCGGGTTGAAGTACAGCTCCGGTGCCTGGAACCTCTCAGCGCCAACGGTAATTACCTCGCCGTCTGGCAGCATGTAGGGCTTGTCGACACCTGCCTTGTCAGCCACTGTTCTTTCCCTCTCAGGATCGAGGGCGACATAGCAGAGCTTCTCCTTGATGTCCCTAACGATCTCTTTCTCAGCACCGCTCACGAAGGAGTAACCCCTCTGTCTGAGCAGCCTACGCAGATACTCTGTGACGTCACGTCCAGCCAAGTCGATTCTTCGGATAGCGTGTGTAATCGCGAAGCCCTCGTAAATCGGGACTATGTGAGTTACACCGTCACCCGAGTCAATGACTAGACCCGTTGTTCTTCCGGACGCGTACAGTGACAGCACTGCTTGCGTCGCTACATAGACGGCTGGGACTCCAAAGTTCTCGAACATCACTGATGCCATTCGCTCTCTGTTCTCTCGCGGATTGAATGGAGCTTCAGTAAGAAGCACAGGATTCTCGCTCGGGTCAACTTTGAGGTCGTTGTAGAATGTGTAAGACCAAATCTTCTCAATAGCGTCCCAGTCATCAATTACTCCATGAGTAATGGGATACACAAGACGCAAGACACCTCGTAGGTTGATGGCCTCCTCACCGATGTAGTAGTCACGAGTGTAGTGATCTACATCGGTCATGATTGACTCGTATCGTGGATAGCCAATCAGCGTCGGCCAGACACTTCGTGGTTGGTCCTCACCTGCGTACCCGTTCTTGCTAAGGCCAGTGCCATTGTCAATGACAACTGGCTTTGCGCCCAGGAATTCGTCTTCAGCCATTTTATGTCGGTCCTCTTGTTTTCTGTTTTCAAGTGTTAAGATTCAGAATGCATGAAGCATCCTACTAGAACCCTAATTGATAGGAAGAGTCCGACCGGGGAATATAAGTCGAACGTGGACGAATCTCCCAAAAGCAGCGAAATGGGCATAGAACAACATGACCCATATAGGTCATATATGCCTTGTTGGATTCTTGGGGTTGCGAAATCACATGCCCTAGGCGCCGTAGATGGCGCCGCCTCGCCGTAGGGTGGACTATACATGATTCATATATGCAACCGTTCTGCTAAGCAATCAACTGTTATCTAAGTCGTGAACAGATATGATGTTCCAAAACCACATCGACACGCTCGTCAAGACGGAAGTGGAGAGCGTTGCTGTTCGTCGTATAATACTGGACCAGCTCGAAGGCGGCTCAAAGACAGGAGCGGAGCTCCGAGAGAGTATCAGGAAGAACATGATGACCGAGGCAGTTCAAGCTGGCATGAAGAACGTAAAGCCCGATGATTTCAGGGTGACCGATCCCAAGCTCTACTTCAACACAAAGCATCTCGAGGACCTTGGAATAATCGTAAGCAGAAAAGATTCCCAACAGAGAATATACGAACTGCACCCTAGAGCAATTCAGTCTGTCAGAAGGGCCCTCGGGATTTCGAGGCCGGGCACTCTAATCACGTCTATTAGTCAGCCTGAAGAGGCGCGACCGCTAATGATGTGGTTTGCCAAGGAAATGACCTTCAATTTCAAGTTCCTCCGACTCGTTGTCGAACAGGAGCGGTTCGCGAGAGGCGTCAGCAAGAACATCGATAGATACGTCCCTGAGGGAGTCACAAAGAAGTGGCAAACTATTTGGCACGAGATGCCAACAAAAGTGGCGGGCTACGAAGAAACCCGAATAAGAGGAGATCTGATGGCGACCTACGCACATATTGAGAAGGTCGTCCTCGAGGCATTGCCGGAGTCTGAGCCCATAGTGAACCTTTCCACGGGCCCTTCTGTAATCCTGCTTGCATTGTGCCTTATCGCCATGCAGTACTCGCTTACTGCCATCTACATACAGCGTCATGAGGGAGAGAGAACCGCGGTAACCCACATAGTCCCTGGAGAGGGCATGATATGAGAGCCGTGACCGGGACGGAGCTGCACTGGGACCATGTAGGCGTTGAAGACAAGCTGAAGTCGCTACTTGCAGTCGTGAAGTCCGGCGAAGCCAACACTTCTCGCCTGAACGCACGGCTATTTGGCAAGCTTGAGCGTTGGAGACAGCAGCTTGAGACCGTCATTGCTGCGGTCTCGCAGATTCACACCATCTTGGAGCCAAAGATCTCATCCATTCTAGGACTGCGCTTTGAAGAGACTGAACTTCTCTCAATAGCTATGTTTCAGCCCAGCACGAGGAGCCTCTTTCTTGAACTTGAAACGCATTTCGCGAACCAAGACGGACCTCTCAGTTCGGGCCTTTTCGTGAACCTGAAATCGTTGAGTGATATGGCCAGAGTTCTGGCCTTGGTAGGAGACGCGGCAATCTCAATGGCAGTCCTTCATCATCTGTGGCGTCCGAGGCTTGCCGATGCAGGGCTGCTGACCCAATCTCGAGCCGAGCTCGTTAGCAACGAACACCTATCATGGTTGTGTGATCAATGGGGGCTCTACGAGTATCGCATTCATTTCGATCCTCCAACTCCCACAAAGTCCGAGATAAGCCACACAAAGGGCACACTTCTGGAGGCCGTCTATGGAATCGTGTACATTGAACAGGGCTTGGATGAGGTGAAGCGACTCATCTTTCATCTTGAGGAGCATGACAACTCGACGCATGACTCATGATTCGTGATGATGGTAGGGCTTGCGAGTTCGTTGAGAATCATCTTCTGTGTCTTTTGCCCGTGGCGCGGTCGGGAACTCTCTATCGAAACGCCGTCGGACGCCAGGAGCGATTTCAGGGTCACAATAGACTCGTACTGACGGAATGGTAAATCTCTGCTGACTCAGTGCCTGCACGAGAGGTCTCCCTTCGTAGGTGTCTCTTAGACTGACTATCTCTAGGCTCGAGTCCTCTTTCCCAATTAGGAGAGGAATGGTCGATAGGAACCGGAACCCCAGTTCAGGGTTGAGCACGTCAATGATTACTTTTCCGGGATTCTCATCGAGCGTGGTCTCAGCTTGGAGCAGGCGATCAATGTCAGAAGCCATGTCCAGTACGCGCTTCCGGGCATCCGGTTCAAGGGCGGCAATCGGTTCTCGACACAGCCACCTTGAACAATCGCCGATACCTGATTCTGGCTACGTATTCGCGAACAAAGTTGGTCTCAGACTCGCCGAGCCATTGGTAAAGGTCGGAATCAGTCATTCTCGTGAACATTCCAATGCACTCGTTCTTGGAGAGTTGCTCCTCCTTCATCCTGAAGTATGTGGCTTTGGAGGTAAGCGCTTCTGCGACTCGCACGGCATGGTGCAGGTAGAGATCTGAGAACATCCAATTTCGACTCAGAATCAGTGCCTCAAGTGAATGCAGCGCCTTCAACATGAATGCCCGCACGTACCTGCCTTCCGAGTCACGGACTACGCGGTTGGTGAGCATGACCCGTTCGGCAGGAAAGATGCCCAGCTGAACACCGCTGAAATGCGCATCACGAATCAGGTAGTCGGTCTTGTCGAGGTCGAGTGGCGAGTCTAGGAAATCTGAAAGAAGGCTAAGCACCGGGTCCGTCGACCGACGCATGAGAACATCGACGACAGCTTTTGGCTCGATACCGCTTTGCTCAAGAATGTCAGTGAGACCGCTACGCATGATGAGAATCTCACCGAGGTCAACATGACTGAGTCCGGTCCAGCTTCTTAGCGGGAATTCAATCGTGTGCGATGTCGGTGGATGACCGACATCATGTAGCAAAGCGGCAGCTCTGAAGATTTTCTGCTGATGGTCATCCAGCAATTCGGAAAGAGGCTTGAAGCACGCATCGGCAAGGTCTTCACAGTAATTGACGACTCTAATGCACTTCTGCGTTAGGAAGTTTGTGCCAAGGCAGTGTTCAAATCGCGTGTGGGTCGCTCCGGGATAGACTATACAGGCAGGGCCGAGCTGCTTGATGTAGCGAAGCCTCAGCATCTCCCAACTTGATACCAAGTCTAGTTCCCAGGGATCAAGGATGATTGCGCCATGGACAGGATCTTGAATTGCCTTCTGGCGTGTGTGCCGGCCACCAATAGCAACGATGCGCTTGTGTTCCGAGACTGTTTCATTGATTTTCTTCCAAGATTCATCCTGCTTCTTGCGGGCGGCGACCAGCGCTGACTCTCGCATCCCGGTCAGACGAATGAGTTCTGCGATGCCTAGGTCCACATCGCCGTAAGGCGATGATTCAGCCTCTGTATGCTTCTTTGGCAAGGCACTTGACCTCGCGGGGATTATGTGGCAAGGTGTACTTAAGGAGCTACACACTCCCGGCGAGCATCGCTTAACGAATCGGTCGGCTCAGCTTGACTTTCTCCCTGGCCGAGATATATTCGAGAGGACTTCCGCTCTTTATTTTCTGACAATACTCATCGGGCCGGCAATATCCCCACTGTGTCATTGTCTTGCAGGATGAGGCCTTGCGTCCCTTGTAGAATGGGGCATCAATTAAGTATGCGCTGGTCAGGAAATTGGCTACGGTCTTGACGCTGTTCTTTGCGAGCGCTGTCCTGATACACGGAGGACAACGGTCGTCCATGGCAGATTTCGCCATCGAGAATAGACGCGACCATAAGACGCAGTTTCTCGGTTGGTATAGCGCCTCGCATTTCATGCAATGACCCTCTCGAATCGAAATCCGACACAGCTCCGCTCTGCTTTCCTTCGTGAGCCCCGACTGCCGAAGGAGATGAAACTTCACTTCCGCGAACCACTCCGGAGTGAAGGAGCCCATGTCCCTTATGAAGGAGCACAGCTCTTCTGCTACTCGCTCGGGCGATACCGCCCATATCTCAGGGTTCAGGGTAATGCTGCCATCGTGTTCATCCATGCGCAGTTCGCACTCGCGTTACTCACAGGATGTCTTAAGCACATCACTACATGCACACTCCTTAGCTTGTGCCTGTACCTTCATCGATAGTTCCAGTGGAACAAGTCTTAAATCAAGTCACCGACTCTCAACGACCTCGCGGTAATCTAACCACCGTGAGGTCGCGACCGGATGAATCTGGGAGTCATTGCTGAGTTTTCATTTAAGGAAGCAATAACCTCCCTAGAAGTGGCGGCTTTTGGGCGGGAGCGCAGCAACGTCGTAGTCTCGACAATTGATGGCGATGTTAGGATTATGCGAATCGAAACCGCTAGGAAGCCGAGGCTAGTTCAGGTCTCAAAGGCAACTGGACTACCGCCCGTGGTTGTTCTTTCCACCGGAAATGTCGTGGACAAAGGTAGTACCGATCTTGTCGTTGGTGGGCTTGACAATGCTGTGCGAGTAATATCGCCTGTGGAAAGAAAGCTGGTTGTGATGGATACAGTCCAACTAGGCAACTTGCCTACTGCTCTCTGCGTAACCAATGTTGTTGGTAACGAGGCGGCCGAAGTGATAGTAGCCACCAATGATGGAGCGCTGAGATGCTACGGCTGGTTTGGGCCAGCCCTTGACAAGTTGGCCCACAAAGTAATGGATAGGCCGACCTTTTCTGTGCGACCCTTGAGAAACAAAGGCATGCCCTATAGCGGGCTCGTATTCGGTGATGATTCCGGATCTCTATACATCTACCACTATGCGGACGACAGGCTACAGGAACTCTCCAAGCTGCCCGTAGGAGGCGAGGGACATCTTCTGGCCACGGGCAACATAACGGGGGATAAGAATGATGATGTCGTAATGGTATCGGACGGCCGGTCTCTGAGTCTGCTCGTTATGGGACAAAGAACGCTTGAAACGAAAACGGTCTTACAACTCCCGTCGGAAGTAGCTCGGTACATGTCGGCCGCCTAGAGAAAGACTCGCGTCTAGACCACATCCTGATTGGCCTCAGAGACTCAACTGTCCTTCTACTCTCCTACGACGGGCAGAAGTCAGTTCAGGACGCCTCGTTAAAGACTGCGACAAAGCCTATCGATTCTCTGTTGGCAATGGGTGATCTCAATGGAGATGGCAAAGCAGAAATCGCGCAGGCTGTCGGCAACATCTTGAACCTAATCACAATAGAACAGTGATGTTTTGCTAGCTAATCTTGGGTCGGTACAGCTCCTCGGGCTGAAGGATTCTTATGGATTTGACAGATACCTTCGTCCTGATTCTCGGCACAAACTCTTTCTCAATCCAGCCCTTAGCTGCAGCGCGTGCTGCTGCGATGTCAGGAGCCTCTTCGTTAATGTCGACTCTTATGAAAAGGTGGTAGGGCTCACGTGGAGTTGTTTCCTTCTTGACCATTGCGAAGAATTCTCTTGAACCAGCAGGAATTTCAACTCGCCCTAGAATCTCAGACCACTGCTTGCCCTCCAGTTTTCTGGAGACCACCGCGAGATCCTTCATTTCCTTTATGTCTTGCAGAGCTTCCAGAACGTTCTTTGTGTCAGTAGTGGGATCGGCCTTCTCGAACTCCGCCGTCAAGTAGTAATCCGCCCTAAATGTGGCCATGGTCGCGAGACCCCCGCTTGGTGTTCTCAAGAGGCGACCGGCCTGAGGCGGCTCTTAAGTATGGTGGTCCCAAAGGCGCCGATGAATCTGTCCACATGTCATGATGTGATTCGCTCTGCGTTTCTAAGTTCGGCCTTGTAATGATTGAAACGGTAGCCGGCAGTAAACAAGCCCAAGAACGTTGATACTACCAAGCCCCAAAGCAGGAACTTGAAGAAGCAGAAGGCTGCTAGAATTAGGAGGCGTTCAGAGCGGCCACCGAGACCAACGTCTAGGTCGGTGACTCCCAATGCTTCTGCTCTTGACCGGGAGTAGCTAGTGAGCAACCAGCCAGATATGCAAAGAGCAACCCAAATGTTGACGGAGAGACCTAGAATCGTATCCTCGGGGTACGCTGTCGCAATTGCAATAAGCAGCACAACCTCGGCAGCCTTGTCAACTACCGAGTCCGTCAATGCACCGCCTTTTGAAGCCCGACCACTTCCTCTTGCGACTGCACCATCCAACCCATCAAGAATGCCCACGATGAAAACGAGGATGCCATACTCTACTGGCAAGTCGAAAATCAGAAGGGTGAGCCACGCGATAACCGCGACAAGAAGTGAGAAGTAGGTTATTGTGTCTGGGCGAACTCCAGCCTTCACAAATGGGCGAGCCATGAATCCAATGGGCCTTCTGAAGACACGTCTGAGTCGAAACCTACTAGGGGACATCTTTGGACTCACTCCTGTACACTGTCTTTCGATATACAGCAGCATTCTCGACTCTAGCGCCGGCGGGTAGGTTCACTCCCTCGAACAGAACTGACTCGACAACTGTAGTCCGTGCTCCAACATGACTGTTGCGTCCTATCGTTACGAACGGGCCGACAATGACTTCTCCTCCTATGAGAGAGGATTCGCACACCAGCGCGGGACCGGTCACCTTGGCTCCCTGGTCGAGCTTCACCGATAACGACAAGTTGGTGCGCCAATCCACCTCCTGCCCCGAAGGTACAAACAGTGTGCCTGTGGCGCTTGATGTCATATGCTCCAGCAAATGATGGTTGACGCGCATCAGAGCAGATAGATCATCAATGTCAAACCATTGCTGCTTGACCACCGCATATCGTACTGGTTTGTTCTCGGAGACGATTCTGTTGATCGCTGACACGACCTGCGTGCTGCCCTCTTTGAGAGCCGCCCCGCAGTCAGCCTTGAAGCTCTGCTCAGCAACCAGCAACATGGCACTACAACCTACGTTGTTGAAGGTTACTGCAGAATCGCCCATGCCAGCGACAAGTCCGTTTGCATCACCAAACACGGGTGTGCCCTCATTCTTGTTTGAATCAACGAGGATAGTCATAACTCTAGGGCCAGTCCCGCGGTCATGCTCGGATATTAGTCCGGAGATCGTTTCTCCCTCAACAATGTAGTCAGCCGGGCAAACGAGGAAGGTTCTGTCGTCGACATTCGACAG
Source organism: Candidatus Thorarchaeota archaeon (assembly GCA_963726195.1). Taxonomy (GTDB): domain Archaea; phylum Asgardarchaeota; class Thorarchaeia; order Thorarchaeales; family Thorarchaeaceae; genus OWC5. The sequence continues at coordinate 99,839 of CAVSBO010000015.1, read as the reverse complement.
AGCTGTCACGAGGGTTTGAAGAGGACCGCGCTTGTACTCGGGCACATCTACCACGTCAATGAGCCGACTTTCGGGAAGAGCTGTCAAATGCTTTCGCACCTGGTCGTCTTTCCAGCCCACGCCAACCGTGAATTTCCTTACACCTGCTTCCATAAAAGAACGAATGAGTCGCTGTATCAGCGTCATGCCCGCACAGAACAAGAGCGGCTTCGGCACGAGGTCGCTTAGCGGTCGCATCCTTTCTCCTCTGCCGGCTGCCAGTATCACCGCGCGGATGAGGGGTTCCTCCTTCAAAGACAGCAAAACATAACGGCCATATGTGTGTTTGTACCGGTCAGGTTCAGTGACGACATGCGGACCAAGAAACCCACAATCGAATCAGCCAAGAATCTAAGGAAAGCTGTCAAGAGGGCAGTGTCAGTCATCAGGTCCGGCGGGCTTGTCGTATATCCCACCGATACAAGCTATGGTTTGGGGTGCGACTCGACACAAGAGGAAGCCATGGACAAGCTGATAGCAGCAAAGAAACGAGACCCCGGTATGGGAGTCCCATTGCTGTTCGCTGATTTCGCCCAATGTGAAACCTATCACGATTTCGGGGACCTTGAGAAGGTTCTCGTCAAGCTGTTCTGGCCCGGTGCCCTCACACTTGTTGTCACGGCGAAACACCCAGTTCTTGCTAAGGTCTCAGGGAAGAGGGACTCCATCGCCGTAAGGGTTCCAAACCATCAGGTACCGAGGAACATTGCCAAGGAGGTCGGAGGACCAATCGTTGGCACAAGTGCAAACATCAGTGGTGGGCCAAGTCCATTTGAGGTTGGCATGGCAGTAGACCAACTTGGGGATTCTGTTGACCTCTATGTCGACGGCGGGCCGTCCAAGTCTACGGCTAACTCCACAATAATAGGGGTTGAACCCGGCGATCCGAGCAACATCAAGGTGTATCGTGAAGGTGAACTCACAGTCGAACGACTGAGCGAAATCCTGAAGGTCGATGCGAAGGCGCTGGGTCTCTGGACAAAGAGAATAGTCTATGCAGACCGATGAGGGATTGCTGCTGCAAAGGTTCAATCTTCTTGTTGGGTGTCCGCGTGAGAGGGAACGTGCTGCAAAGTCGGAGGTCCAGTATTTCATCGGGGATTTGCTTGATGATCCGGACATTCTCATCACGACCGCTCTCGGCTCCGGCATCCTCACATGTTGGACCAATCTCGACCCATTTCAAACAATACACCAGCTCAGAGAGTTCGCAGTCGAAAACCCCTACCAGTTCCGTTTTGCTCTGCGATTCACACCAATCGAGAAATGCGTGACCTCGACCCTCGACGAAATTGTGAGTGCCGTTGTGGAACTCAGAACTAAGATACTGGATGATGAGAAGTTTCGGGTGACGGTGAGAAGAAGGCAATCCAATCTCGCTTCTATGGACGTTGTTCATAGAGTAGCGGAAGTCATTTCGCGAAAAGTAGACCTGGAAAGACCTGACAAGACCGTGTGGGTCGAGATTATCGGCGATCTCAGCGGAATCTCCGTACTAGTGGCAGAGAACGATATTCTGTCTGTAAGAACACTGGAAAGCGATATTCCTGGAGCTTTGTAGGTTCAAGAAACTTGAGTGTTCGATGCCTTACGTTCTCGATGGCCACCATTGAGACCCTACTCGCAACGCATCTGCAAAGTGCCTCGCGGACTAGGCCGGGGTCATCCGAATCGCTCATTGCCCTGATTTCAGTGTCATTAATCCCGAAATGCTCCATGATCTTTCGTTTCTTGTCTGCACTCATGGGAAAGCTGGGACGAATCTCTGAGCCGACTGAGGCGACTGTTTCCTCATATGTGCCCTTGACCGCCGAGTCATCATCCCCAATCACAACAAGAGCAAGGGAAACCATGTTGTCTCGCAACCCCATCGATTCCAGCGCGAGCCCTATCTGCGGCTGGCCCGAAGCATATACTGCAATCTCAACATCTAGACCCCTCGAAACAGCATATCCTCCGAACCATGCATTCACTGCGTTTTGCGCTGCTGAAAGAATATGAAGTTCGCCGGCAACGAGGGCGGGGTCCAAAAACTGAACTGCGAGGATCCTGTTGCGCTTCTGAGTAGAAAAGTGAACCAAATCATCTTTTTTCAAGTGCTTGTCATTCTTCAGCTGACCAATGGCAATGGCTAGAAAAGAGTCCTGTTGCCTCAGCTTCTCAAAGAGCACGTTCTGAACCTCGATTCACGCATGGAACTACAGACGCTTAATGAAGTAATCAGTAACAGTCGGGTCAAAGCCAACCTCAAACACGAGCCTCTCGCGTATGCGTTTCATATCGAGAGATGGGTCCTCTGCCTTAAACGCCTTCACTATGGCTATTATCGACTCCCGGTGTTCCCATGGATAAACAGTCCAAGCGTCGACTCTCTGTACGAAGTAGTCGGGAACAATCTTACAGGACGGCTTGATCTGTAGGACTGCGGAGCGGACTTCACTAGCTCCGAGCTTCTTTATGTAGTTGATTGCGTGTGTCAGGCTTTCGCCAGTGTCTGCTATCTCATCCACGAGTAGTACTTTCTTGCCTTCTATCGGAACCGAGAGCGGTTGCGTCACCTTCGGCTCTGGGCCCTTGATTCCCAGCTCGCTATAGTACTCGATTCGTACGTTGAACATCGCACTTGTGTAAAGCACGTCTGAAAGAATCCTTGCAGGAATCCAGCCGCCTCTCGCTATGCCAACAATAACCTGCGGCTTAAAGCCACTCTCTACGATACGCTCAGAAAGCTGTAAGGTCAGGTTGTAGACGTCCTGCCAACTCAGGATAATGTACTTCACTGCTCTTGGAACCACCAAGAAAGCCTTGACTTTGGCAGACATGGCCGCCTAATTAATGCGACTCTGATGATGGCTAACGCAATACAAATCAGGCGATTCATTGAGACCCTTGGCGTGGAATCCGTTGAAACCCGATGTCTTGCTTACTCACATTGGCAAGCTAGCGACCCTTGAGGGCAACAGTGAGGCGCCCAAAACAGGAGAAGGCATGAAAGAACTCTCCATAGTGGAAGATGCCGCAGTTGCTATCAAAGACGGGGCAATCGCGGCCGTGGGCACCACGAAGGATGTCTTGGCCCAAGTGACCGACGACCCCACTCTTCCTAGCCTTGAGTTTCCGGGGATGCTAGGACTGCCGGGATTCATAGACAGTCACACTCACCTAGTGTTTGGCGGCTCCCGCGAGAACGACTTTACAATGAAGCTCGCTGGAAGAACGTACATGGAGATACTCAGGACTGGCGGTGGTATTCTGAATACCGTGCGAGCGACTCGTGCGGCCAGCCGGGATCAGCTGTCGAACCTGAGCTTACTCCTTTGCTTCGAATATGCTTGGTGAAGGAACAACGACCGTAGAAGCGAAGAGCGGATACGGCCTCAACGTGGCTGATGAAACAAAGATACTCGAGGTGGTAGACGCTCTGCGAGGACGCCTGCCGACGGGCTTCGTCAGCACTTTTCTTGGTGCACACGCTGTTCCGCCTGAGTTTGAGGGAAAGACCAATGACTATGTCGACTTAGTTGTCAACAAAATGGTACCTGCAGTAACCAAGCGCAGGCTGGCTGAATTCTGCGACGTATTCTGTGAAAAGGGAGCCTTTGACATCGAGCAGTCTCGGCGCATACTTCTGGCAGCCAAGAAGGCAGGACTGAAGCTCAAAGTGCATGCCGATGAGATAATGCATCTGGGCGGAGCCGACCTAGCGGGAGAGGTAGGTGCGATCTCAGCCGACCACCTGCTAATGGCATCTGATGACGGACTTGAAGCTATGCGCAAGGCTGGAACGATCGCAACACTCCTGCCCGCGACCTCCTTCAGCATGAACAGCGAATTTGCGAACGCACGCAAGATGATTGAAATGGGTCTCCCTATCGCGTTAGCCACCGACTTCAATCCGAACTGTGCGAATGAATCGCTCTTCTTCACGATTGCACTGGCCTGTCACAAAATGAGGATGCATCCGCGTGAAGCAATCAGTGCGGTGACAATCAATGCCGCCCATGCATTGAGCCGCGGGCACAGCATCGGAAGCATCGAAGAGGGCAAGAGGGCAGACATCATCATCCTTGATTGCCCAAATCCCGAGTACTTGGCGTATAGGTTCGGAGTGAATCTCGTTCACACTGTAATTGCAAATGGTCAAGTGATTCACACGAGACTGGGACCCTAGGACAAGGAGATTCCCCCGGTTCCTATGGACACCACTTCGCACCGCATTTGTGGAGAATTCTCATTCCTCATAGAGATGACCGGTAATCTTCTCCACCTCATTCACGATGGCTCCCGATTTCATCAGTTCTCTTATCTTTGCTATGTCGGGTTGCAGTGATCTGTCATCCTCGAGAGTCCTTACAGAATTCCTAATCACTGCCGTCGCCTTCTGAAGAGGCTCTGAGGGTTTCAGCGGTGAGAGCAAGTCCACGCCCTGGGTAGCACACATGTATTCTATCGCAATAACATTCTGGACATTCTCCAGTATCAGGGAAGCCTTCCTGGCAGCTATTGTCCCCATGCTCACATGGTCTTCCTGATCAGCACTCGTAGGTATCGAGTCCACACTTGCAGGATGTGCCAACACCTTGTTCTCGGAGACAAGTGCGGCTGCTGTGTATTGAGCGATCATCATGCCTGATTGAATCCCGCTATCTCGTGTGAGGAATGGAGGGAGACCGCTCAGCTTTGGGTCGACCAGCCGGTTCACCCTTCTTTCGGATATGTTGGCGATTTCGGACAGTGCTATACCCAAGAAATCCATTGCCAGTGCTATGGGTTCTCCATGGAAATTGCCGCCTGAGATGACTTCCCCCGTATCAGAGAATACGAGGGGGTTGTCGGTTGCAGAGTTAATCTCCACTTGGATGACGTTACTCACATATCTGATCGTGTCCAGTGACGCACCGAGAACCTGAGGAATGCACCTGAGCGAGTAAGCATCTTGAACCTTCCCAGAGTTTGCATGGGACCTGTTGATTTCACTGTCGCTAAGAATTGTTCTCATGGCCGCTGCAACTGCAATCTGGCCTTTGTGAGGTCGCACCGAATGTATCCGTTCATCAAAGGCCTTTCTTGTTCCTCTGAGAGCTTCCAGACTCAATGCAGCAGCAATTGAGGCATCTCTAACAAGGTCCATCGCATCGTGAACTGTCAAGGCACCTACCGCAGTCATGGGCTGAGTGCCATTGATGAGAGAGACTCCCTCCTTCTCCTCCAGAACAATGGGCTTCAGTTTCGCTTTTCTCATCGCAGACGCTCCATCGAGCTTCGCGGCTTCGTAGTAAGCCTCTCCCTCTCCTATCAGAACTAGGACCATGTGTGCAAGCGGCGCAAGGTCACCACTCGAACCAACAGATCCCTGTTGAGGTACCACAGGTGTGACTCCGCGGTTGACCATCTCAAGCAAGGTCTCTATGACTTCGGGGCGTACACCGGAGTAGCCTTTCGCCAATGCATTGGCTCTGAGAAGCATCATTGCCCGCACTACATCAGAGGAGAAGGGTTGGCCTACGCCTGCGCTGTGACTCCTTATCAGGTTCAGCTGCAAACGGGAGAGGTCTTTCTTCGGTATGGTTACTTGGGCAAGATCACCAAAACCAGTGTTAACGCCGTATACCGTGCGACCTGACTTTACGGCCGCATCAACGACGCCGCGGCTGTTGAGAATCCCATCACGGGCAGAATCCGCAAGCTTGGTCTGCTCTGTGTGCCTTGCGACACGGATGACATCATCGATTGTGAGACTTGTGCCATCGACGATTACAGTCACAGGTTTCACCTCGATTCAGTTCCATCGTGAATGATAATTCCCGGTACTTAACTTAATCAGTGAGACAGGCGCCACGCCCGTACCGTAGTCAATCAACCGAACCACCGGTCTCGGTGCTTTCCCACGATTTGCTCCTGAGCTTCATTATCTGCTCCACACCGCAAAGCTGTCACCACGTAGTCAGAAGAAGAGATATCGGAAGCTTGCACATTGGCATACCACGTGATTGACAAAGACGTAGCCACTGGCTCTAGGCCGCTTGCGTTAGTACTCGTGGGGATCCTTTCCATGGTGTTTGCAGAGGCGTTTTCTGGTTCCTCCGTACTTTGGTTCCTTAGTGTTTGGTCTTGGCTCGTGACGCTGCCTCTTTACTGGTCTCACACACTGTTTTTCCTCAACATCGCATTCAGACTCAGACGTACCTCGATTTCTGACCTGTACCTCCTAGGGGTGCTCTTTGGCCTATACGAGTCTTGGATCACGAAAGTAGTATGGGCGGGCTATTTCGGACAGGCACCAGCATGGGGTACTGTGCTCGGGTTCGCTGTGGCGGAGGTACCTGTCATTGTCTTCTTCTGGCACCCAGTCATGTCATTCATTGTACCAGTACTCGTCTTCCAGATTATTGCAGTATCCATTGGCGAAGGACGAGATGTTACGCGGATTGTGCTTCCAAGCCACATTGGGTTCTTGAAGAGAAGCAAGCATACTTCGATTCTGTTTGGAATCGTTTTCGTAGGTGGGGCAGCCTTTCTCTCGGCCAACTCACTCCTGAATGTACTAGCGGGCAGGTCTGACTGCGCTTGTTAGTCTGATAATAATCGTCCTTCTTGTGAGATTGATCAGGCATAGGTATAGAGGGCAGATGTCGATTCACTCTCTAAGACTTGGCAGAACAGGATTCTCCATAGTCACTCTGTACGTTTTGCTCTTCTACGTCGTGACATTCCCGCTTCTTCGGCCCGAAGCCATTCCAAGCCTGACGACGATCCTTCTGACCTTAAGTCTGTATGCGTTTGTTGTGATGCTAATCCTGACAGACCCCGCGAGAGACGAAACCGGCATGGAGCCCGCCTCGCCTTTCCGAATGATTACGTGGAGGGGCATTGAGTACTGCTTTGGCGCACTTGTGGTATTGATAATAATCATGTGCGCGGCACCCATCATCGACTCGGTTGTGGGAGGCGTGCTCTACTTGATGATACTGATGGTTGGGCCTTCGCTCTTTGTTTGGACTGGAACCAAAGCTGTTGTTGGCAGGATGCGTAGGAGGCAAAATGCAGCTCCACTGTAGCTGACACCAAGCTCTCTCATTTCTCGAGGGCTTTCTTCACGAGCTTTTCTACGAGGCCTTCTTGCGGCATGAATGGGAGCGTGACATGGCCTCTGCCTTTCATACTGTCATTCCATGCAACCGCAGTCTCGATAGCATGATCATTCTGTGCCCAAGCCCTGCGAGCAACGCCGCCCATTACGTCCCAATCCACTGCAGACTTGATGATTTCATCCACTCTTGGCGTGCCGTCGAGAACCAGTCCAAAGCCACCGTTGATGGCTTTTCCCGTTCCTACTCCTCCACCATTTGACAGAACACACAGCGTCATCCCGCGTGCAGCGTTTCCCGCCCAGCATTGATGAGCCATGTCGCTCATGACGTTGCTTCCGTCTCGTATGTTCGACGTCTCTCTGAATGGCGAATCTGTTCCACCAGTATCGTGGTGATCGCGGCCAAGCATTACAGGTCCAATCTTGCCTTCTCGCACCATCCTGTTGAACTCCAGTGCTATCTTCACTCTGCCGCCAGCGTCTGAATAGAGAATCCTCGCCTGCGAGCCGACGACCAAGTTGTTCTTCTCCGCATCGCGAATCCAAGTGTGATTGTCACGGTCCTGCCCGCGCCGATTCGGGTCAATGCGCTTCATCGCTGCCTTGTCGGTTGCTATCAAATCCTCGTGCTTCCCGCTCAAGCAGACCCAACGGAACGGACCATAACCATAGTCGAAACAGATTGGACCCATGATGTCTTCTACATACGACGGAAAGATGAAGCCCTCCATGGTATCCTTACCGTTCCTAGCAATCGCCATGACACCTGCATCAAAGACTGCTTTCATGAAGCTGTTACCGTAGTCCCAGAAATGAGTGCCCCGCTTTGTCATCGTAAGAATGAACTCGAATTGCTTGCGAAGTGATGCGTCGACCAGCTGCTTGAACCGTTCACGGTCGCTCTTGAGTAACTCTCTGCCTTCTTCGAAAGTAACACCTTGTGGAGTGTATCCACCACCATAAGCATCGTGGCAGGAGGTCTGATCGGATGCCAAGTCGATTGGGATCTTGTGGTCTACTACGTACTGCCAGAGATCCACGACATTGCCATAGTAACCGATGGATATCGGCTCCTTCTTCTTGCGATACTGGTCAACCCAGTTGAAGACTTCCTTCAAGTCGGCAGACCACTTGCTCAGCCAGCCCTGCTCCTTTCTTGTGTCTATGCGGCTCTTGTCAACTTCAGCAATGACACCGATTCCACCTGCAATCTCGACTGCCTTTCCTTGAGCCCCACTCATACCGCCTAGACCCGAAGAGAGGTAGACCCTACCGCGTATGTCCTGATTCTGTGGAATACCGAGATAGAGTCGGCCAGCGTTCAGCAGCGTGATGTAGGTGCCGTGGACGATCCCCTGCGGGCCAATATACATCCAGCCCCCTGCTGTCATTTGCGCGTAATTCGCAACCCCAAGAACCGCAGCCCGATGAAATCCTTCCGGAGTGTCGAACATACCCACCATCAGACCATTCGTTAGGATGGCCCGAGGAGCATTCTTGTGAGAACGGAAACAGGCCGACGGGATGTCCAGAGCTGACGACCAAGGTCTGGTCCTCAGTCATTGTTTCCAAGTACTTCTTGATTAATTGGAATTGCATCCAGTTCTGACAGACTTGGCCGCTCTCGCCGTAGGTCACCAGTTCATACGGGTAGAGGGCAACTTCGAAGCTGACGTTGTTGTCCATCATCAGCTGCAATGCTCTGGCCTCGAGAACGCCCTTGTACTCATCGACGGGCTTCGCTCTGATGGCGCCCGGCGGACGATAGCGGTAAGCATAGACTCTTCCGCGAGTAATCAGCTCGTTCAGGAATTCGGGTGCCAGCTTAGCATGCAGGTTCTGAGGCACGTACCTCAGTGCGTTCTTGATAGCTATGACGGTCTCCTGAGGGTCCAAATCGAAACCCCTGTCCGGAGCTCTCCTGTGCTTCGGGTCAAAGACAGGGTCGGGAGGAAGTTCCGATGACAGCTTGATCGTCATTGCCTTCGAGACATCAGTTTGCAAGAAAACCACGTCCTCGCACTGAGTACCTTATGCACGAGGACAACATAAAGAAGTATGGTGGCAGCCAAGCGCTAAGCTTTCACAACTTATGAGAAACCATCCGGCTGCCACACTGTGAATACGAGATTCGAATTCCACGTTAGCCGAAACGTCTATCTATCTCGAAGGAAGCCCAGATTCCTTGAACTGAGGACGCGGATCAATCGAAGTTTCAGGCAAAGCAAGGAATACGAACGCTCGTACAGCTCTCGAACTCGATACACTGAGTGAAATGCTGGTGATGTGAATGGCAACTCCAGATGAAAGATGGCCCAAGGCTTCCTTCGAAGAAAAGTACAGCATGATGATGGGCAATATGTCTGAGGCAGACCAGAAGAGAAGTGCACAGAATGTGATTCATCTTTGCCAATGCAGCAAGTGTCCAACAAACACTGAAACTGGAGAAATCAATGCGGTATACTGTACACTAGGAAAATCAGAAGGAATCCATAATCAGAAGGGATGCCTATGCTCGAAGTGCTCAATAGCTAAAACTATGAGCCTTCGTTGGAAGTACTACTGTACTCAGGGTTCTGCAGTAGAACTCTCAGATCTAAAGCGTTGAAAGAGCCACCATCGAATAGTCTAATTCTGCTTCTTTCACCATATTCTTGCACTCGTCTAGGAGTCGAAACCTCTATCTCGAAGGAAGCCCAGATTCCTAGAACTGAGGACGTGAATATGGTTACTATTGCTAGCGTGCTGCTTGACGGCTTCACACACGAAGCCAAGCAGGTAAGAGTAGTCATCGAAACTACACAGGGCATTGACCCGAAGTTTCAGGCAAAGCAAGGAATGCGAACACTTGTACAGCTTTCGAACCACCTTGCACAGACTCCGCAAATGGACTTGGCCATTCTCTCCGGGGAGATTACCAAGCCCGAACAAGCTCAAGTCATGGAAAAGAAACTGAATCGTGATTCGCTTCCAGACATCCTGAAGGTCTTCGACCAAGGTGTAGACTCGGTCAGCAAGTATGTCAAGCGACTAACGGACAAGGAAATACTTGATCCCAAGGTGAAGCCATTCTACGAACAGGGTCCACCAAGGAGATGGGCCGATTACTTGCAGGAGCTTACCACGCACATGGCCATGCACAAGATGCAGCTATGGATGTACTTGAAGTTGGCCGGCAAACAGGTTGACATGATGACGTACTACGGAATCAAGCATTGAGACATCGAATCATCGCTGTCTGGATGTGAGCTACACCCATATCATCGGGACTGCCCCGCGGCACGTTGGGTCAGGTTCCCGATTGAAACCTTAGTCTCTTATCGAAACTGCGATGTCGATGAACTCCACGCCTCGCATCAATCATCATTGCGTGCTCTTTTGCTTGAAGACCAGCCAATACCAGAAGTTGATTGCCAATGGAATTATCGTTCCAAGAATCATCATGATAACGAAGGGTATGCGGCAGCTGCCGAGAACTTGGACAAACTTGGACATTGATTTGTGGGAGCTTATAAGCCCAAGTGGTGAGAGACACGATCGAGGCTAGCACGACACGAACTCGGCCTCAAGGAGCTTGAGCCCAATGCCGTTCTTGGGCGGGCGAAGGCTCCTGTGTCCAACTTTGTCCAACTAACAATGAACGGTATTGTCAGTCTTGTTGGGTCGTCGTTTATCGCATAGTACCCGACAAAGTCCACGATAGTCACAACAACGATTGCGATAATCACGAATCGCCCGAAGAGACTCATCATGAGAGTGTACGACATCGAGGTATCATTTGGCCGTTTCGCTTCTGCCGTTACTTGGTGAGTGCGAAGGCGATTTGTTGATTCTCGTGTGGGACAGTATAGCACATCCTGTTCGGAATTGCTCACAGCCCGACCAGTTTGCTGGTCTCCGGATTCCATCCAAGCTTCTTGGCTACCCTGAATGCTTGGCTGGATTCCTTGTAGCGACCTAGGACCCAGAGTAGCAGCCTCAGCTTATTGTACAAATCAGCATCATCCGGGGAGGCCTTGATCTCTGTGCGAACACCTTCTTCGAGCCGTTCGTAGTCCTTCAAATCGTGGAGCTGCTGCGTGTATGCCGATTGTAGAACGCCTTGGATAAAGTCTGCTGGCCGTTCAAGCGTGTAATTCATGAGCTCGTTTGGTATATCCTTCTGAAACTGGAGAATTGCAGCCTTTGGAGTGTCGGTTGTCCTCCATAAATCCCCCTTGACCAGTCTCTCCTCATATCCGCCTTGCATGAAACTGAGTAGCTGGGAGAGTCCATTGGTAACTGAACTCTCGTCGCCTTGCTTGTCCTTGCAGCATGTCCACTCGTAGTAAACGACCTCAGAACCAATCTTGTACAGACTTGAAGGAATGGGCTCGATTAACTTCAAATCGTCCAACAAATCCCCTACTGAATACTTGTCCCTCGAAGGCAGTTTCAGTTTCTTGTCCCCTGTCATTAGCTAAGATTACTGGCGCAACCTCAAGATAAATTCTCTGAGCATGGACGAGTTGCTCCTCTACCAGAGATATCATCGCCAATTAGAACGGGAGAGACCATAGGAGCCAATCGGGCAGAGGAATGTACAGCTTCACGTACATCAACAAGAAGAGCGCCAACAGAGATGTCAGCACTACAGCCCAGTCTCGCTTTCTGAACCTGAGTCTGTCCATGTATGTGCGCTTCTTGGATGCACCGAATCCTCTAGATTCCATGCTTTCCGCTATTGACAATGCTCTCCGCATTGAGACTATAATCATGGGAACGATAATTGGTATGATGTTCCGTATTCGTTTGATGAGGTTGCCTTTGTCAAGTTCCACTCCACGAGCCTTTTGTGAGTCCATTATCGCATATGCTTCTTGAGCCAATGTAGGGACATATCTCATGGCCATGCTCATCGCGAACGCAAACTCGAATTTCACATGCATCTGGATAAGTGCTTGTGAGAGCTGATCGGGATGTACTGTCAAGAAGAAGATCGATATTGACGTCATCAATGCCATCAAGCGAATTGTCAATGCAATTGAACGTGAGAAGGGGTTACTCACCGGAGACAGCAGAGTGTTGAAGACGATAACCATGACGAGAAGTATTGAGAGACCTTTCATGCTCCTTGCCCATCGCCTCATCGACTTGGCCAATGCAATCAAAGGCAGCAGGCAGAAGAGAACAATCAGGAGAGGCAGGATATCTGCGAAAAGGACGGAAATCAAAGCACAGACAATCGAGAGAAACAACTTGGACCTCGGGTCAAGACTGTGTACCATGGAATCTCTGCGGGTGTATTCGAAGACCTCTAGAAAACCGAGCAGACTCATTGCCGCCCTCCTCCCAATAGACCCACAATAGTGTCCTCCACTTCTGTCAATGAAGTTAGACGGTCTGACACCCGAGGAAAGACATGTCTCATTGCCCGCGCAGCCTGCGTCATTTGAGGGTACGTGAGAGAGCACATTTCGATTGCTCTTTCATTACTCAGCACTGAATTGGTTGGACCATCCGCAACTATCTTGCCATTTGCCATCGCAACTGTTCTGGGAAAATACTCAACAATGAACTCAATGTCGTGCGTGACAACAATGACAGTACGTCCTGCTTTGTTGAGGTCCATGAGAAGCTCAGCTAGTCGTTCCTTCTGCCGCGCGTCCTGTCCTATTGTTGGCTCATCAAGGGCAAGGACCCGCGGCTCAACCGCTAGGACTGACGCCAATGCTACACGTTTCCTTTCGCCACCGGACAAATCAAATGGAGAGCGTTCAGACAGTCCGGTGAGTCCAAGACGCTCCATTGTCTTCGAACAACGCTGTTCGACCTCCTCGTCGGTGAAGCGAAGGTTCCTAAGGCCGAATGCTATCTCACTGTGAACGGAATCCAAGAAGAGCTGATAATCTGGTGACTGAAAGACAAGCCCTACGACTCTTGCCATCTCCGCTACGGAAAGCTTGCTCGTATCTCTGCCATCCAGAAAGACGCGGCCTTTCTGTGGGCGAAGCAAGCCGTTCAAATGCTTCATTAGAGTGGTCTTGCCCGCGCCATTTGCTCCCATGATTGCAACTCTTTCTCCATCGTCAATCTGCAGGGAGACCCCTCTAAGTGCAGTGTAGATTCCTTCGTAGCTGAAGTAAACGTCATCAAGCATTATCACTGCTATCTGGCCTCCTCCACGGCAGTCGCGAGCTCTTCACCTGTCAGAGGGACCCAAGGCAGCAGAATGCCTCGGGATAGCAGCCGCTTGTACACCTGAGTAGCCTTCGGAATCCCGATACCAATCTGCTGGCAGAGGTCCGTGATTAGAACGTCTCGAGGAGGGCCATCAGCGACAATCGACCCGTTGTCCATTAGGATAATCCGAGTTGCATCCTTTGACACAAGGTCTAGTCTATGCTCTACAAGTACGATAGTCATTCCCTGCTTGTTCAGTTCAGCGATTAGACCGAGTATGAGTTCAGCACTCTTGGGATCCAGATTCGATGTCGGCTCATCGGCCACGAGAATCTTGGGCTTTAGTGCAAGGACTGCGGCCAACGCCACCCTCTGCTGCTCGCCCCCCGACATCTCATGAGGGTGCTTTTGACGGAGACCTTCAAGATGTAGACGAGATATCAGCTCTTCAACTGTCCGCCTGATTTCATCCGGTTCTACGCCCAGATTCTCAGGCCCAAAGGCGAGTTCTCTCTCAACGTTCAGGGTGACGAGCTGATTGACTGGATCTTGGAAAACGAGAACCTGCCACTGATGCCAGCTGAGAGACCTCATTCTCTCTCGTGTCTTTCGCATCAACAAACACGTGCCCGCCGATGTAGCCGCGATGAAAGTGTGGAACTAATCCGTTAATCGCTCTGCATAGCGTCGTCTTTCCACAGCCTGACGGGCCAGTTACAACTACGTATTCTCCCCGATCGACTCTTAGATTGATATGTTTCAGAGCCAAAGAGTCTGCCCCGAGGTATTTGAAGCTGAAGTCGACAAACTCCAAAAGAACCATTGACATGCAGACTCCTCAGGGCGCTGGTTCCTTCACGGGAACCTTGCCTCTGTTCATTCCCTCCCTGATGAGCTCCACGGACCTAGCAAGCGCTCTGTCACAGTTCCTCTTGCCGTTGGCTCCTGCCGCATTTGGATGCCCGCCACCCGCGCCGCCGATTATTTCACCCAGAGGTTCCATGACATCCGTCCCTAGGCTGATGTGTGTTTGTTGATAGAATTCGGTCGTGCTACGAGAGCTTATCCTGACTATATCCTTTGAGGGAGTTCCCCCTACGATTGCTACGTCTGCGCCCAATTCAATCAGAGCACGACAGGCGCTTGCTTCAAACGCGCTCACTCTAGATGTCACAATTATCCAGTCATCTAGAATGTATGTCTCCGAACGCGCAGCGGCCTTCAGCCTTGCAATCTTCTCCGACCGGTCGGGTTTCGTCACGAGAGCATTAACGCATGCTTGGTAGTTCGCTCCGGCTTTGACAAGTCTGATTGCGGTTGACAATGTGGTGGCGGTGGTGTAGAAGAAGCGCCTGGTATCGAATAGAATCCCTGCAAGCAAGAGGTTAGCTGTGGTCTCAGTGAAGGACAAGCCTAGGTCATCGAATAGATCGATGATGATTTCACAGGCAGATGACTTGTCGCTCTTGACCACCAGATGCTCTGCTATCTCGTTAGCTTCAGAGCTTGGTTCGTGGTGATCGATTAGAATAGTCTTGGATGGGTCATTCCTGAATGACTTGAGGGCTTCACCAAGCTGGAATCTGTTGTTTGCATCAACAATTATGATAAGCTCATACTCTCCCTCCACAGCCCGCGACACTGTTATCCCGGGCGCGAAGGTCTGAAGCACCTGTGTAGCAAGACGGCTGACATCATCGCAAACCAGACTAACTGTCCCGTCTTTGTTGACGAACCTGTACATCTCAGCGATGGCGGCCATGGAACAGACAGCATCAGGGTCTGCGTTTTGATGACCAAGAATGAGCAGGCTTGACGATTCCTCAAGAAGTGCTCTTATGCTCAAGCTCCCTTCATCTCCATCAATCGCCTCTCAAGCCAAGCGTAGGCTCGCTTGGTTGCCTCATCGACCAGATGGTCCAGTGATTGTCCCGTGTCATAACTCTGCGAGATGTCTACTTGGATGTCAGTGTCAAGCTGGCTTCGGTCAGGAGACAACTCCATCCTGCAGACGACAGACATGTCGGAGATGCTTTTTCTTGGGGCTTTTCCGAGGATGAACCTGCTAATCTCGGACTCGCATTCTTCTGCCAGCTTCTCAACATCCGAGTCCGTAAGACTCGGCAGTCCAATGGAAACGACCGGATTCATCTCTCTCACGGAAGCCTTAGATTCTGTTTGCTCAGCTCCACCTGCAGCTCATCGTGTTTCTCCTTGATCTTCGTGGCTTTGGTTTCAATCTTCCTCTTCAAAGTGGCGAGACTTCTTTCCTTCTCTTCTTTCTCGGCCTGCATTTCTTCCATAATCTTCGATTTTTCCACCCTGAACATTACTTGGCCCACTACCTTGTAAGTGACAACATCATCAGGCTGTTTGCCCAGCTCTTCCAGTGTCCTACCTCAGCTCGCTAACTTGATTCTCCCACAAAGTTGCTGTTGCCGAGTAACTTTCGTATTCATCCAGCATCTTTCTGTATTCACCCAGTCTTGGCTCAAGATTCGGAGGAACCCTCTGTGCCATAATATGACCACTCCATGAGAAATACTAGTCTATCTCCGATGCGAGGCTGGGCTCGGAACTTAAGCGTTTTCCCCTGTGAGCTTCACGCTGCCCTCTTTCGCAGCAATCAGGACTCCTGATCAACAGATTCCAGCGCCCTCTTGGAACCGGATATCCATGCCAAGTATGAATTCATCGCGGCCCGCAGAGCAGTTAGATCCTCGGCAGTGATTTCAATGATGAGCCTCGTGCCCTCTGCACGCACCTGAGTTGCTGAGCGTTCAGAAGGGACTGAGTCAGTCTCTGGTTCTAGGGCCGACCTGATGGTCTCTGCCATCTGACTCGATTCTAGATCGATTTCGAGAACTGCATGACCGCCGAGCATCCTAATACTCATTGGGCGTAATCCTCCTCACAGAAAAGACGCGAATTCGTGGGCCAATCTCGATTCCATCATACGCATGATGGTAAGTCCAAATAAGTCTGCCCTGAGAAATGTCTACAAATCTCATGATTGCCAGATTGACACCCTGCTCTCCCAGCGGCGCCACGCTTCCAGACGCCTTCAAAGGTACTTCCATCAAGGAAGACATCATCTCTGAAATCTGCCGAGCCTGTGCGCTGGGCGAATCACCAACTTCGATTTCAAGAATGTCATTGATGCGAGGAGCCTGTGACGGATGTATCTCTCTACGCAACTGTACGCTGTCTATCAAAGCCGAGAGCATTGTATCCCCTGTAGCCGAGATGATGCTGAGTTCGTGAGGATTCCCTTTCGAAATCGACACTATGAGCACAGCTTTTGCTCCGGATTGCTTGGTCCTAGCGATAAGTTCCTCAAGACTCATACCGCCACGATTGAACCTTTCACTATTCGGAAAGACTGACATCAGATCGCGGGTGAAGGAACGCACACGATTTGACGTCCTCCGCGACGTTGTTATGAGTACTGAGGGCACTCGAAGCCCCCCGGGCTAACTGGGCATCACGGAATGACTACTCGGCCTTCTCTTCGCTTTGAAGAGCGAGAAAGTCACCTGATACCCTCTGTGAGACTGCACGAAGCGCAGCCTTCCCTGCTTCAGTATACGGAACATAGGCGCCCCCGGCGAAAAGCAGACCGCACTTGCTGCATCTCCACAGGCCGGCAGCCTCTCGTTTCAGAGCAGCACGTGTCGCGCACGATGGACAACGATGTGGTTCATGTCGCTTGTTATCGATGTCGAGGACTCTGCGACGAAGTTTAGCACCGTATCTTGCACCGAATCTGCCTGTGCTATGCACTTTCTTGGTTCGTGGCATCTTACTGCTCTCCTAGATGCATGCGAGCATTACCCAGAAACGATTCCCCATACGGGGAAGGCAGGGTTTGACTCTCGCGGGTTGGTTCGTCTTATTAGCATATCTATCTATCAAAGCATTACATGAGTGCTCCAGGTCGTAGAAGCACTCATATAACACTTAACGCGACTTCTTTGACTTCGCTGGTTCCTCTGGTGGCTTCTTTGACTTGACTGCTTCCTCGGTGATTTTCCTGATGTCCTTCGATCTTCGAAGTGCAATGTCAATGGCCGATTCAATTTCCTTCAGAGATATCGGGCCAGAGCCTCCGCCCTTCTGCATGGCCGTCAGGTTATCATTCTGATCTACTGATATAGTCAGCCTGCAGTCCTGAACAAACTCTTCCTTCAGGACGGGGTCGACTATCAGATTCTTACCAATCTTGACAATGGTACACTCCACTGCCAAGTTCTTGATTGGAATCGGAATCAGCCTACCTGTTGGTACGACCTCCTTGTCTTCGAACTTCATTTCTGGAAACCTCGTCGTCATCACCGCCACGTTGGAGGCAATGGATGAGGCATCGATTAGATTGCCATCGTGCTCGAGCGGGTAGATATCCACAAAGACCATGTAGACCTTCTTGCCAGACTCAATGCACAACGCCTTGGCATCTACTGTCTCAGACTCTCGGACACCACGGTCAACCACTCTGGCCAGCTCTATGGCATCCTCCTTCGGAGGCCCAACCTCAAAGAGCGGAGATGCGATTGGTGCCATCTCTGCAGAAATCATGGTTACGCCCTCATCGGGTGTATCCGGGAATGGCTCGCCGACTAGTACCTTAACGCCGGCAATGACACTCGTATCGCCAAGCTTTACAATCGCTGAACCGTCAGCCTTTGCAGGAACTACATCAACTTGGATGTCAATGGGTCTGTACTGGTCAAAGGTTCTCCCGTCAATTCTCTCACCCTTCTTGAGAAGCTCCATGATATAGTTGCGGTCAATATGGCTGATTACTTCGGCACTGAAGTCTCCCATTTATCGCTCATCCTCCTCGTCGTAGTCGGAGTCGCCGATATCGGCCTCAAGGTTGTCCTCGTATTCCGATCCGCCCTCATCTTCGTCCTCTTCCTCTTCCGACCCTTCAGGTGCCCTTTTCGCATATGCTCGCTTAAGAGCGTCCTTCTGGAGTTCGTGGATGTACTTGCATGCGGTGATGCCCATTTGCATGGCCTCTAGGAACTCCTCGCGTGTGAAGTAGCCGTCCTGTTGAAGAAGTGTCAACTCTTCAGTACGTGGAAGAATCGCTATTGGTACATCACCCTGACCATACTTGTCCTCTTCATCGCCTAGGTCTACAATCAGCTTGCCATCGGCCTTGCCAACGGCAACTGCAGGAACGAGGCTGCGCATTGGGATACCTGCATCCGCCAAAGCGAGAGAAGCTGCAGTGATTGAAGCACATCGAGTTCCCCCGTCTGCTTGGATTACCTGCAAGAAGACATCGATGACCGTCTTTGGAAACTCCTCTAAGAATATGGCTGGTTCCAGTGCATTCGACACGACCATAGAGATTTCACGCTCTCGCCGTGAGGGGGCAGCCTTCTTTCTGTCAGGTACCGAAAACGTCGCCATCCTGTAGACGCATCTTAGGAATGCCCTGTCACCTAGGGTGAGATGGCGAGGATGGAGCTCTCGCGGACCATAGACAGCTGCCAAGATGTATGTCTTGCCCTGTCGTATCGAAGCAGACCCGTCTGCGGTTTTCAGCACACCACACTGAAGCTCAATCGGCCTCAGCTCATCGAATCTACGACCATCTAACCTCAGACCTTCGGGTGTGATAAGAAAGTCTGGTCTTGTTTCTGGACTCATCTTTAGTTCGAATCCTCCTTTTCACTATCATCAGTTTCATTTCCGAGTTGTGCACCCTGAGTTCCTTTCAGCTTGGCCGTCTCTTCCTGAAGCATGATATTGATCCTGTCAGTCAGTTTCGACGTGTGGGCCTGTTCCTCAATCATCTTGAAGGCCTTCACCGCGAGACGTAGGGTCGGGATGTCTGAAGCCCGAATCCATATCCGACCGTTCTGCCCAACTGCAGTCTGGATGTGCAACAAATCCTTTATCATGTTTATCATTGAACCTCTTCTTCCGATAATTCGAGGTATCTTTGCAGGGCTAACTTCAAGAATCATCCCTTCGGTTAGCTTCCTGAAACCCCTGCCCTTCATGGAGAGAAATGGTCCGCTGTTCCTGTCGAATGTTATGACCTCTGCAGATATCACGTCGCCTATGTCCATGTAGTGCGAAATGTCCTCGTCATATGGACGTCGAAGCGCATTGTTGGCATGGAGCGACGCCTCGTAGGGACCACCAATGTCAAGCTTCCAGTTGTTACCTGCTACTTGCGTTATAGTCCCAATGACGAAGTCTCCCTCTCGCGGAATGTAGACTCCCTCGAGTGGAACGACTTTCACCGTGTTTCCCCGGAGCTCTGCGAGGCCAACCAATGCCGAGTATATCTTACCATCGGCTTCGGAGTAAGTCCCTGTCGTGGCGCGATATCTTCCTTCGGCCAACAGTTGGCCTGGGACCACTATCTCCCTTTTCTGAAAGAATATGCCTGCCAATGTATTCCTATTCCCTCATTCTTCACTTTTATGTAGATGATCTTGATTGCTTGGTTGGGATTGAGAACTACCTCTCCACCTCAATCCGAATCTGTCCCTTCGACATCTTATTCAGTTCATCGTAGAGCGTCTGTCTCTCCGATGCGGGTATCTCGACAAGTCCAGACCACGAGCCATCACGCTCCCAGGCATCCGACTTGACCACACCGACATTGGCCACCATGCTGTACCCCTTTCCTGTATAGGCCGCAGGTATCGTAATCCTGATCTTGACACTCTCAAAGGAAATCGGAATGATTACAAGTAGTGCCTTGACAACATTGGGGATTTGCTCATCAACCTTGATGAACGGGTCAACCCTGACCTTGGCCTCCTGCATTGCTTGACGAATCCTTTCTGGGGGATGTGGGTGCCCTGTTTGTGGGTTAATAGCGCGTTTCGCGATGCTAGCAATGATCGTTTCGGTTTTCTCTTGCACAAGCTGCGTTCGTTGCTCCGCCGTGAGTTTGAATTGTCCGTGCTTGATTATCTCGGGAGCGATTTCGAATATCTCGGTCGTCCCGAATGTGTCTTTCACGAGATCCATTGAAGCGTGACCCCCTCGCTTGGCATCCTCATAGATATCATAGGACTTCAGGATGTCCTCAAGGGGCACGTCTTCACCCCGTCTGTACCTGAAAGCCAATTCCGGATCCACGAGTATCTCAAACCGAAGATGACCCTTCTGCCAGCCTATGATTACGGAATCAAGCTTTACCCACTTGTCGCCCGCCTTGGTGCCCGAACCCATCAACTTTCTGCCATCTCCTTAGGACTTCTTCTCTGGTTTCGCGGGCGTAAGGAGACCGTCAATCTCTGACCGAGTAAGTCTATAGAACTTGCCGTCACTAACAGCTATTCTGGCTATCTCAACATTCTCGGAAGTTAGTTCTGTATCACTGGCTTGGCGAAGAGCATCAACTGCCAGAGTAGTTGCCTGGGCAGCTTCAACTTACGCTTGTACTGCTTCTCAAGGTATTCTCCCGCTCGAGTGCTCCCGCGGCCGATTACTGCAGCGAGAAAGCCAAAGTAGGTCCCTACTGGGTCGGTAACGAACAGATGAGGTTGGCCATCCGGATCGACTGATGCGATGATCATCGCTACTCCAAATGGACGACCCCTGGCATCGAGTGTGAACTGTGATTTGATATCGCATATGTGTTCGGCTAGTGCCTCGGCAGGAATAGGCTCATCATACGTGACCCAGTAAGACTGTGCCTTGATTCTCGCTTCCTCAAGCAGTCTCCGAGCATCAGCCATGAAGCCGGACGTTGCAACGCCCACATGGTCGTCGACCTTGGATATCTTCTCTACACTTTCTGATTCCTGCAGCGGCATCATCTTCTTCTCGGCCAGAAGAACCACTCCGTCGTTGACGAGAATGCCTATCGATGTCGCTCCTTGCTCCACAGCCTTCTTTGCATATTCTGCGGCGAATATACGGCCGTCAGGGCTGAATATGCTAGTGCTCATATCGTAGCCTGCGCCGCTGATACCAAACATGACAATATCCTCCAAGTAGTGCTCGCAACAATATCGCGAGGTCACGAGCTCAGAACCATTAGAGCCAGCCGATGAGGCCAGCCAGTTCAGACGCGTTCAATGCGGCTAGCGTTCTCGAGTTCTGCCACTGGACTAATCGGGCTTACCTTGGACTTACCACATAAACCTTATGGTGTTTCCAAGTTAGAGGCCATGCTTCTGTTCGCGCGCCGCCTGCTGTTGCGCTCAATCTTGGAGCAAGTACAGATAGACTACAAAGGCCAGCGAGAGAATCATGCTAGCTCCGCTTACACTTGCACCAAACATCGCCCAGGAGACTACCGTCACCAAGACAATCATCGCGATTATCTCAGTCCATCCCGCACGTATCTCCGTGAGACCAAGCCGGAGATTCACCACGGTTACTGTTACGAAAACAAAGAAACCGAACATCGCCAGAATCTCAAGGACCACGGTTATGTATGGATTGACGGAATTCAGGAGAGAAACCGGACTTACAAGTCCGGGAGCTGACCAAGCCCAGAAAGCAATGGCGAGAATAAGAAAAACCACAGCAAGCATCACCGAGATTATGGTGGATCGTACAACCTCGCGGCGCTCTGGAACCTCATCGCTCACAGCCGTTCTCACCGACCTTGCCGGCGGGGAGCCCCCGTATCTTACTTAAACATACCGCCAAGAAACTGCATAGTGTACCGGAGATATTGTGCAGGCACTTGCTCCTGTCAATGGGAATGATTGACATCTGGCTGGACAAATGCCTCCTCTACATTGACCTTCTTCGAATCCTCCGGGCTTGATGGCACGTCTAGGTGCTTTACTCTCTCACGAGTTCTCTTGATTTGTATCGCTACGACATATGATAATGCTGCAATGATGCCCGCAATCGCGCTTGGTGACGCTCTGACTGCAAATGACGCTGCAAGCCCAACCATCTCTGAAAAAACTGCAATGCAGAAGACCGCTATGACAACACCTCGGACGGAATGAACAACCTCATTGGATGCCGCGGCAGGGGCGACCATAATGGCGTACACAAGAATCGCTCCGACCGCCTTGGTGGCAAGAGCGATGGCAAGTGCTGACATCACGAGCATCAAGTAGTGATACAGACGTGCGTTCAACCCGTGCGCGAGAGAACCCTCCATGTCAACGCTGACATAGACGAACTCCTTGTTGAACATCATCGTGACAAGGAGAAGAAGCAAAGCTGTTCCTGCAAGCATGACAATATCGAAGGTGTTAAGCAGTAGGATGTCGCCTATGAGATAGCCCCATATTTGCGGAACCTGTGCTGGCGGAATGTAGTACATCAGGAATACCGCAATGCTCATCGACAACGCAAATGATACGCCGACTGCGACCTCCATCTTCTCCGTCAATCCTGACTCACCAGCGTACCCTGTTACCAGCGCCACAAAGACGCTGAAGACAAGTGCCCCGAGTATTGGATCGAACCAAGGGACCAGTCCCGAGTACTGCAAGAACAACCCGAGAGCTGCACCCCCTAGGGCGGCATGGGCAACACCGGACGTCATGAACGAGAGACCTCGGAACACGAGAAATGTACCGCTGGTAGAAGACACGATTGCAATGAGTATTGCACCAACAAGTGCGCGCTGCAAGAACGGCGTTGATAGGATGAGTTGAATGATGTCAATCATGATGATCAAACCCCAGGTCCTTCATCACACAGTACTTGTGTCCACCGTATTCCACAATCCTAGCAGTTGGCCCGTAGACGCGAGCAACAATCTCAGGATCCATAATGCTGCATGGCTCACCGATTCCTTCAACGGTTCCCTTGAGAAGGACGACATTCTCAACTAGCGTGTGAACTGGGTTGAGGTCGTGAGTGACGATTACAATGCTAACGTCGTTGTTCTGGTGGTAATCACTTAGGGCCTTGACAATCAAATCCTGGCTCTCTATGTCGGTGCCAGTAAGAGGTTCATCAAGCATGAGTATTTCGCCCTTTCCGGCTAATGCCCTCGCAACGAGAACTCTTTGGCGTTGACCGCCGGAAAGTTCTGGAAAAGGATGGTTCCACATGTCGAGCATGTCGACCTGTTTCAATGCAGTCTTGGCAACTTCGATGTCATTACTGGAAGCAAGCCTAGGGGGAGCTTTTTCAGCAATCGGCCCATGAGCACAATGTCCTTGACCTTCATTGGCACAGTGAGCCCGATTCTGTCTCTTTGCGGCACGTATCGTACGAGTCTTCGAATCTTCACCTTGTCACGGACTGAATCATAACCTAGGACCTTTACATATCCCGTGAGAGGCTTGAGCATGCCTAGTGCGGTCTTGAGCAATGTGCTCTTTCCTGACCCATTCGGACCGATGATAGCAGTAAACGATGGAGCTTTCACTCTGAAAGTGACATCATGTAATGCTACCTCTCCATTCGGATATCTGACTGAGAGATTCGCGGCATCAAAGAGGTATTTCGGTTCCATGTCATTGCGCTCCAACAAGGTTAACCTGAACACGAATCACGTGCTTTTGGGCTCTAAGCCTCTTCAGAAACTCCCTCACATCGCTTGCCCCACCTTTGACCAACATCACTTCGACGCAACCGCCATCGGTCGCGTGAGCATGCATGACCGCGGTTATCATTTGACTGTAATCGTGTTGGACCTGATCACACTGGTCGTTTTTTCCCTTTTCTGAATACACGACCGTGAGGACAGCCGTAATGTCACCTGAAGCCTGTTCAAGCGTTCTCTGCTCTGCAATCAGAGACTGAAGTGCGTGTCTCACGACTTCTGACCTACTGGAAAAGCCACCGTCGGTTTGCATGTTCTCAAGCTCGTTCAATTCAGAATCAGACATTGACACAGCTACTATCGCCATCTTGACAGCCAGCATTATGTTTGACAGAAACGATTCACTGCAACGTGAGAGCGTATTTCATCACTGGCCGGAATCCTTAAGAATATTAGCATTTCATGAAATGTTAATATCACATGAAGTCCGAGATGGGAATAGTGGCCGCGGATAGAGCCATGATTGTTGTCGTTTCCGTTTTGTTTCTGACACTTTGTCCAGCGACAGCAACTGCTTTGCCTTCCGTTACTAGTTCGTCTGTTCTGAAGATTGCAGGGGCCATTTCTCCTCTCACGGGAATTGCGCAGCGGATTGGAGGAGGATATGTTAATGCATCCACCCTGTTCCCTGAAGGAATAGATCCCCATGAATCTCAGCTAACCTTGGATGTTGTGAATACTGCTAACGCTGCGGACCTGCTCGTTCTTACGGGTCACTTCGCGTGGGAATCTGAGTTAATCAACGAGACAGGCAAACCATTCGTGAGCTTGAAGGATAGCAGCGCGATGGGACGATACGAAGACTACGGGGCATTACTGTCGCCCATGCCCGGCGCAGGGATAGGCAACCAAACAACCCAAGAAGAAAACGCCAACCCACATGGATACTGGCTATTGCCGCGAAACGCAATTGCGATAGCGAACGCAACGCGTGCAGCTCTCGGGATTCTCAACTCTGCAATGTCCAGTGTCTGGGATGCAAACTTCAGGCAATTCGTAGCTAGCGTTCAGTCTTTCGAAAGCGTTGTCGCCATACAGGACGCGAAGTACCATTTCCATAGCATGAGAGCGATTGCGGTCGCTGCAGAGGAGGCCTACGTAGCGGAAGCATTCTGGATCAAATGCGACGCTGTGCTACAGGTTGAGAACGTATTTATCTCCCCTGATGAACTCAAAAGAGTCGGAGATGCACTCAAGAACGGTTCCATCCAACTAATCCTCGGATCTGATGTCTCTCGGCTAGAGACCGGCGGAGAGTATGCAGTACAACTTGTCCAAGACAATGGAGGCACACTGCTTTGGTGGAATACTGTGTCGTTCTCAGGCCTCGCAGATTACGTGGCAATGATGTCATACAACCTTGGGGTCTTGGTCTCTGCCCTTGAGCACAAGACCTCCGCTGACTCAAGCAACGTTATCAACCTTGTACTGATTATGATTTCAGGTTTGTTGGCGACTGTGGCGATAATCGAAACTGTAGTACTTATTCAGCGCGCGAAGCATGAATAGTCGACGATGATTAGCATGGGAGAATCAAACATGCAGGTCTGTTCCTAGTCGCATGTTGTAAACTTCAAACTCGAGTTCCGTGAGTTCATCTTGTAGGGCTTTGTAGTTCCTATCAAATTCCTCTGTGCCGATCGTGCCTGCCCTCTTCTCACGCACCAGAGCCTTCAGCGCTCTCTGTCGTTCCTTGATTTTCCTCTTGAGTTCCTCCCACTCCTCTCGATTCTGAGACAGGGTTTCACCCCAGCTCTCGCTGGAACTAGGCTCTTGGTCAAGCTTGTGCACTGCATCATCGAGCGACCTCTTGATCTTGCTGGGGTCTCGCTCCTTTTCAGAACCGCGTCCGCTCATTCAACTCACTGCTTGCAAGTGACTATGAACTGCGTCATATATGCGTTCGGATGGAGTAGTCTATGAAGTATTTCACAAGCGGGCGCTAAGACCGCCTACCCGATTATTAACCACAGAATAGGAATTGTCGGGAGAAGCAACAACGTACCGACCGTAACAACCGTCGCCGTCAGCTCAGAGTCTAGGTTCAGACCTGCCGTGTAGACGACTGTTGTTACCGCCGCTGGCATCATGGCTTCTAAGATAAGAACCTTCGAAGTGACTTGGGATAGGCCCATGAATAGCAGAAGAACGAAAACAATCGCAGGTACAACAAGCTGGCGAACGACTATCGCATCTAACGCGGTCCTTGCATCGACCAAGGTGAAGCGATGTCCGACGCTAATGCCTACCTCAAGTAGTGCCAGATACGTCGTCAGTGTGCCGCTCAGAGAGAGACCCGACGTCACGATGGTTGGCAAAACTACACCTAAGGTCATCAGCGCAAGCGCAAGGAATACTGCCAGCAGAGGTGGAAACAGGAGGACTTTCCGGGCGGCAGACTTCCAGTCGGACTTCTTGCCGCCATACGCTGAGCCCACAATCGGGCCCAGAAAAGCTAGAAGCGTTACTTGGACAACGGAAAACAGTGCTACAATCGGAATACCCTGCGGTCCTATGAAAATCAGGACAAGTGGAATCGGCAAGAAGATGCTGTTGGGGTACGCAGCAGAAAGCAGCAGAGCCCCTTGTGCCCTTCGCTCGAGTTTCGACTTCCTGAGTCTCACGAGCATTAGGGCCGCGCCGAGAACGTGGACAAATACTGCTATCCCGATGATAGCAGAGAGTTCCACGAGGGCCTGACCGGATGCATTCAGAAGCGTATAGAGCACGAGAAAAGGTAGAAACAAGTTAATCAGAAGAGAGTTGAGGAGCTTGCCGAATGTGAATACTTTCTGTGACACCCTGCTCATCAAGTATCCTACTAGTATCAGGAGATAGAACAAACCGAATCTGAGTAGAAGATCCTGAGCTATCTGCACGGTGTTACGCCGTTTTGAAGCCGTCTTGGGACACGAAATAAGGTGTCTGATACGGACATGCCATTGCGCATGTCCGATTGCCATCACGCGCGAGCAAGAAATGGCTCGGCAAGCTTTTGTATAGGCATTACAATTCTAAGCATTGGTCAAACTGGAAATGCCAACATCATAGACCAGAGGCGTGAACACTGTGGCAACTAAGGAAGATATTATGCAAGCAATGCGCAAGATGGCTGCCAAGACAGAAGATCCCAAGATGATGAAGCACTTCAAGGGGTACAACAAAACTCTGCTCATGAGCTTCAGTGACATAGGACTCGACGTGACGATGGTCTTCCAAGACGGACACGGGTCCGCCACAGAAGGGACTCCGGAGAATCCGGACATGACAGTAGTGACAGACAGTATGACCATACTGGGAGTTCTTAATGGAACAATCTCGGGCTCGATTGCAGCTATGGAGGGCCGGATTAAACCAAAGGGGCCAGTCAGGGATTTGCTGAAGCTTCAGCGTCTGCTGAGTGCCTAAGACTCCAGTCCCAGTTCCTTGAGTGATTCGATGCTGGGCCTGCCCGTTCTTTCATCCCACCTTCGGTATTTGTAGTAGTCACGCAGCTGGAGCCCGATATCCGGCGCAAAGTCGTCAGTTGCACTGTCAGGCAAAGGCTTGAGAAGCTGGGTAGGCAGTCTGTCATCCTGCGGAGTCAAACCGCACTTCAGATTGTACAATCGTTTCATAGTCACACTGCGTGCGCCGAAGGTC
Source organism: Candidatus Thorarchaeota archaeon (assembly GCA_963726195.1). Lineage (GTDB taxonomy): Archaea > Asgardarchaeota > Thorarchaeia > Thorarchaeales > Thorarchaeaceae > OWC5. The sequence continues at coordinate 72,399 of CAVSBO010000015.1, read as the reverse complement.
AGCATATCGGTGATATTCATCGTGCGCCCTGTGGCCAAGCTGACCAGGTCAACAACCGTTTGGAGCGGCAGTATTGCAAAATGGCACATCACAAGTGAATCGAAAAAGGCCCTATAGTCCTGAGCCTTTGCGGCGATGACTCCTTTGCCCTCATTCTCGAGCCGGTCTCCACTATTTATTCCGAGCTCCCTTACGTCAGCACCCATGTCAACGCTGTACATATCTCCCTCAAGGTGTGTGGCGCCGCGAGATGCTATGGCATAGATTGTCGCCATCCCAGAGAATGCACGAGGATCGTGATTCGGAACCTCCATTCCCTTCACATGTATGACTTCGTCACTGGAACCAAGAGAATCGCCAAGTCTCTTGGACCCTTCCGCAAGCAAATTCCCTTGCCCTTCGCGCGTGGCGATGGCTTGAATCATATCCGCCATCTTTTCTGTATCGCCCCAATCCAGATTTATGTCGAGGGCACCGGTTTCGCGCAGGTGCATTGCGAGAGCCAGAGTACTGCCGCATGATACTGTGTCCATGCCAAGTTGATTGCACAACCTATTCATTCTGGCTACTTGCTTTATGTCGGCATTCATGACGTTCGTTCCGAAAGCCGCGATTGTCTGGTATTCAGGTCCAGCAACGTTCTCGAGACCCATCTCAGGAATCGAAATCCTGCGACCACAACCAATAGGACATGAGTGACATGCAATCCTCCCTGTCAGGATCGATGCCATGGCCTTCGCATTGAGTGATGAGACGTCGAAGGATGTCTCCTGAAAATACCTGATGGGCATATCATTGAAGTCCATGCCTATGTCTACGTACACTGCAGTGCCCGACTCTCTCAGTGGTGCCATAAGCTCACCGAGAGTCTGAAATGCTTTCTGAGCCAACGTCTTGAAACCGCTGGGATCTGCTAGCGGGGCCTCATTCTTGCCTCGAACTGCAATCGCCTTGAGCATCTTTGAACCCATGACTGCTCCAAGGCCGCATCTCAGCTGCTGATCTCTCGTCGTTCATTATGCTAGCAAATCGAACCTTGTTCTCTCCTGCAGGGCCGATGCAGGCGACTTGCACCCTTCCAAGGTCGCGCTTGATTCTGTCCTGAGCAGCGTCGGTAGTCATACCCCAGACATGCTCCCCGGGAATCAGACTCGGGGAACCGTCGTCAATGAAAAGGAGGGTGGGCTTCTTGGCTCGCCCCTTGATTAGTATCCCATCGAAGCCCGAAAACTTGAGATTGGCTCCGAAGTGGCCACCTGAGTTTGACTCGCCCCAGAATCCTGTCAAAGGAGACCTCGCACAAACAACATGACGACCACTGCAAGGAGCCGTCGTACCAGTCAGTGGACCTGTCATGAATAGCAGAAAGTTTTCTGGGCCAAGCGGATCAGGAGGAGTGGTCATTATGCCGTACAGCATCGCACAGGCATAGCCGCCACCACCAAGGAACTTGGCAGCGAGAGCAGAATCAGTATCAATAGAACTCGTCTTTCCCTTTGTTAGGTCTGCGACGAGTATCTTGCCGGCATAGGCCTTCACTTGCAGGTCTCCTATACTCCCTTCACTATTCTCCAAATGTCCCCTTCGCTCTCAAGCACATCTTCTGGGATAGGCACCGGTTCTCCGAGGGCAATCGCATGCATGTATATCTTACATGCTCTCTCAAGGAGGACTGCGTCGTCGAAAGCATCCCTCAGTGTTCTGTCGCAGCACAGAGCTCCGTGATTGGCAATCAGTACAGCACTTCTCATCTCAAGCCCTTCAACCACTGCTTTGCCTAGCGCGGTTGAGCCGGGCTGTGCGTAAGTGGAAACTCGTATCTCACCGCCAAGCCTTGCCGTCACTTCGTCAATGACGGGCGGGAGAGGCTTGTGCAAGATAGCCATCGCCGTGGCATACATGCTGTGAGTGTGTATCACAGCATTGACGTCTTTTCTCTGATGGTAAATCTCCAAGTGCGTTGGCGTTTCCGAACTGGGATTCATCTTACCCTCGACTACATTCCCCTCCATGTCCAGAATCATAACATCCTCAGGGAGCATTTGGTCGTAATGCTTCTGACTGTATGTTATCGCAACATGATCATCGACCCTTGCACTCACATTGCCCGCCGTGCCGGCAACAAGACCTTCCTTCAGCAATTCCTTACAGATACCCTGTATCTCTTTCTTCACTTTCTCGTACACTACTGTTCACCTCGAAAACCGCACCAAATCTCTGTCCATTTAGAGTAGCACGTCTTGTAGGCATTCGCTCTCTCGTCAGGTTCGACAACTGGTTTCCACCGTACCATTGCATGAGCCGCAGCTTGTAGGCTGGGATACCAGCCAGCGCCACGCGCCGCACAGATTGCTGCGCCAAGGAGACTACCTTCGGATTGAAGCGTGATATGTACTGGTTTGTTCACTACGTTGGCAAGCATCTTTGTCCAAGCAGGAGCACGAGTCAGGCCGCCTATCGCCTTCAATGCCTTTACCTCCGCGAACTCGGCCAGCTGGTCGCAGTTCCCACGTATTGAGTAAGTGATATTCTCAAGAACTGCATTAATCAAACTCGCTGTATCCAGAGAGACAACGCTTGGAAGAGCAGGCTGCGGGAAGAAGATCCTTGCTTGAGGAACCTCTGTCATCTTTCTGCAGTCCATGATGCTCGGTCCTAGGCCAGCATAGGTCTCATGGCTGCCCGGAGGAACCGGGGCTATGATTTCCGAGAGCTTCCCGTATATTTGGCTGATGCACTTCTCCGGGTTTTCGGCACGTTCACAAAGCAGGTGCACGACCCAATCGAGGAGCGCACCAGTCAGCATGGAGTTGCTCTCCACAGTCCACTGGCCAGGAATCATATGGCAGCTTGTCCAGAGCTTTTGATCAGGCACACATATCGCACAGTCTGTAACCAGCATCGACGGCGCAGTACTGCCTGCTATTGCAGTGACTTCGTTGACACCCGTCTCTGTCGCGAGCAGGGCACAGTGAGTGTCAGTCCCACCTTGAACAACATTGAGACCCGCTGGGAGCCCACAATCCTTCTCTGCTTGTTTGGTGACCTCCCCGACGACAGTGCCCGCCTCGTGTATCTCTGGCAGGATTGACTTGTCGGTTTCAAGTGCATCCGTTATCTCAGAACTCCAAGCACGTGACTTCACATCTAGGAAGCCTGTACCACTCGCAGAGGAAGGGTCGGCCGCATACGAACCGGATAGTCGGTATGTAATCCAGTCGTTAATTGGAAGAAGATGTGCAACGGCTTGACGAATCTCGGGCTCTTCTTCTTCGAACCAAGCAAGCCGCGCAGGGGAAAAGACCATTGGAGGCCAGCATCCCGAAATTTCATGGAACTTTTCTCCGAGCGCGTCCTCAATTACATACTGGCTCATGGCCCCACGAGCATCCATATTCGGGCCTCCGTAGAGCTCATGTCCGTCTTTGTCAAGCATCACGACTCCATGGCGCTGGCTTGTGGTGGCGACAGCCTCAATCTCCGATTTGGGGATGCCCGAGACCTTCAGAGCCTCACGAGTAACGGTGCATGTAAGCTTCCAGAACTCTTGGGGGCTGAACTCCTTTGCTATTTCAAGACTGGCAGGAGTAGTGTAGCCCCACGGTCTTCGGCCTATTCCAAGGGCTTCGCCATGACGACTCACGATCATGCATCTTACACCTGTCGTCCCGGCATCAATAGCTGCTACTACCATCTACTTGGCCCTCCTATCGAACACCTCAGGGTTCAGTACGTGCTGCGGATTCTTGCCCTTGACGAAGGCGACAATGTCGGCTGCAATCATTGCTGATTGACGTTCTAGAGTGTCGATTGTGTTGCCTCCCATGTGTGGCGTCACAACGACGTTGTCAAGGCCCAGGAATACATTGTCGGAGTCAATGGGCTCCATCGAAAAGACATCAAGACCTGCGCCGGCAATCGTCCCGGACTTAAGAGCATCAAGAAGTGCCGCTTCATCGGTGATTATCGCCCTTGCCGTATTGATGAATATGGCTGTCTTTTTCATCTGTGCGAACTGCTTAGCTCCAATCATTCCCTTTGTTTCGGGCGTTGGCGGACAATGCACCGTTACGATATCAGAGCGTTTCAGAAGCTCATCAAGCTTCACCACCTCAGCTCCTACTTGACGAACTCTTGCATTGTCTACATACGGGTCAAAGACAAGAAGCCGGGCGCCAAACGCTTGGAGCCGCTTCGCGACCTCAAACCCAATCGAACCAAGACCGATGATGCCCACGGTTCGCCCGTTCAGCTCGAAGCCCGTCAATGTCTTGTACATACGTGCGAAATCGCTGAAATCGTTCACAAAGAAGTCGCTCTTCAGAAAACGTTCACATGATACAATCTTGCGGGCAACGCTCAACATCAGTCCTATTGTAAGCTCCGCGACCGCATTCGTGTTCCTGCCCGGCGCACTGATTACAGGAATCTTCTTTGCGGTCGCAGCCGGGATGGAAATGTTGTTTGGATCATTCCTGGCAGACCCTATTAGCCTGAGAGAAGTGCCGGCAATCACCTCTTCCTTGACTTCATCGCCCTCCACCACGATGATTTCAGCACCGGCTTCTTTAATCGGCTTGATGAAAGAGTCGCCTAGGTAGAGCTTGCCGGTCTCGAGCCAGCTCTGGTGCACAACCGTCACACCGGCATCTCTGATTGTCTTCAGTCCTGATTCGGAAAATGGCGCAGTTATGAGTACTCTCAAGTCTATCACCGGGGCTCGCGTGTTGAACCGGAATGAGCGCCCCTTTAAAACATTCATGCAATCTCGTCAAGTTAGGAATGCCGTCACAAGCAACAAATCTCAGCTCACATACTATAAACAAGGACCGATGAAACGATACTAACCTGAGAAGTGGATGTCTAAACCTACAGCAGGAGCTTCTGCAACTTCAGCAGATCGGGGACCTCGCCTTTTGTCTTGAGCTTGCCTGCAGAATACGCAGCCATCGGGCTTTCTGTCTTTGCCATTATGCCAAGAAAGACCGTAGAGTCCATTGTCACCTGCAGTTCCGCTGGCACTACTCCTTCTCCGACTGCAAGAACTTTCCCGTCGCCAATCTTCAGGTACATGCTCGCTTTGATGTCGGGAAACACAAACTGGAGCGTCTTATTGTAGCCCACGAATCTCTTCTGTATCTTTGGGTCATCGAATCGCTTGGCAATTTCCTTGAGGTGAGCCAGTATCTTCTCTTGGGACATCCAAATACCTTAACCCGAACGGAATGCAATCGTGGATTTATCTTCTGTGTATTAGCTCGAGTATGTAACCTCTAGTCAGGATGCTCATTCAGCTACACAGACCGACGACTTCAGACGTAATCCAGATGAGGAGCAAGTTAAAGTAATCCGGATAAATGCCCGTGAGCCGTAGTGCAGAACGAAGGCAACAAGACCTGACAGTCAACGGGCAGATAGGGAGCTGCGAACATGGGTTTGGGAGCGAAGATAAGCTATGCTTCGGGAAACTTGGGAGCGTCTTTGCTCTACAATGCTTTCGCGACGTTCGCTTTGACCTTCTATGTCGATAAGAAATACATCGGACTCGATGGAGTCCTCTACGGAATAGCCATAGCGATTTACGGCGTGTGGAATGCAATCAATGATCCACTTTTCGGCGTTCTCTCGGACCGAACTCGTTCTAGGTGGGGAAGAAGAAGACCTTACATACTCATTGGCGCAATCTTTCTCTTTGTCACTTACCTATTGGTCTGGACTCCCCCGGCGACGAATCTTCCGTTATCGGAACCATTCAATATCCCGATTTTCATCTATTTCCTTCTCACCATAATCGCCTTCGACGGCTTCTACACGCTGGTCAGCGTTCCTTACGTTTCCATGTTTCCGGAACTCTACGAAACTCCTAAGGATAGATCGCAGGCTCAGCTTGCCCGACAGCTGTTCGCTGCATTAGGTTCTCATACTGGCTTTCTCCATGCCAATGATGATTGAAAATCTCTCGAAGGCAATGACAGTATATGATGCGTATAGACTGGTTGGATTGTTCTTGGGTGCAGTCGGGTCCTTACCTTTCATAATCTCTGTAATCTGGAATAAAGAAAGAAAGGAGTGAGCTTGGAAGCGAATCCATCACTTGGCCAAACCCTCAAGACCACGCTAAGGAATAGAACATTCCTCATTTTCGCTGTGGCCAACCTGATGATCCAGTATGCCTTCCTATGGATGGACAGCATGCTCCAGTTCTTTGCAACTAACATCATGGGTATATCACCAGGGGACGTGACAATCCTCCTGCTGGGCATGTTCGTTTCCGCGCTGCCCTGTCTTGCGGTATGGGCTAGAGCTTACAGGAAATATGGAACCAGAAAATGCTTCATCGTGACCATGACTGTCTTCGCTATTTCGCTCCAACCATTTCTGTTTGTTTCGGGTCTTACCCAAGTGTTGCCCGTGATGTTACTTGCTGGCATTGGCCTCTCCGGATACATGATGCTCCCCGAGGTCATGGTGAGTGAGATCATTGACGAAGATGAGGTCTACTCGGGAATCAGGAGAGAGGGAGTCTACTTCGGAATGAACGGCTTCCTTGGCAGGTTTGGGTTTGTCCTGAGTGGGTTGACGGCAGCAGTGGTTTTCGGTCTGACGGGATACCAAGGCGGTATGCCTCCAACCCCGGAAATCAGTCTGATATTCAGACTAGCCATGACGACAATCCCGCTCATAGCCATGGCATTAGCACTAGCCTGCTTGAAGTACTACCCTCTTCATGGAGAGAGACTAAATGCTGTAAGAGAAGCAATGGAAAAGATGCACAAGGAAAAGGCAGAGCGACTACGAGAAACTTCCAGAGAGTAGACGCTATGTGCTTTGCCCATAGATACATCTTGGGCTCTCATTAGACGGGCTGTTCGCAAACGTAGAACCCCCGTGAGCTTCCATCTCGCCAGATGGATGTGGATTAAGCAACGAGGTGAGATGCCCTCAATGCTTGGCCTCTGACAGAAAGATTATATCGACTCTCAGGGTGTCGCCCTTGATAGAACCGCAGCCCGGAGATCTTTACTGATGGTCACAAAGACGACCAAGAAGGTAGCACCTAAAGCAGCACCCAAGATAACAGATGTCTTAGTAATAGGTGCAGGGATGGCCGGCATCAACGCATCGCTCGACCTCGCAAAAGGCGGGCACCATGTTCACCTCGTAGAGAAGAACGTGAACATTGGCGGCAACTATGTGGCCGTCTACAAGATATTTCCAATGCTCGAGTGCTCTGCCTGTGTCATGACTCCCTTGACTTCTTACGTAGGAAAGCACCCGAACATCACAACTTACGCCTTGTCCACGGTAGAGAAAGTGTCAGGAACTAAGGGCAATTTCACTGTGACCATACGAAAGCAGGCCCGCTACGTTGATGAAAAGAAGTGCACAGGATGTGGGTTGTGCACTCAGAACTGTCCGGTGGAGGTTCCAAATGAGTATGACTTTGGTTTGAGCCTGCGCAAGGCGATCTACTTCAACTTCAGGCAGCAGGTCCCGCTTATTGCTCGCATAGACAAGAAGTCGTGCATTGGTTGTGGTACCTGTGCTGGAGTTTGTCCCCAAGACTGCATCAAGTATGACGATGAAGACAAGCTCTACACGGTCAAAGTAGGATCAATCATTGTTGCCACGGGATTTCAGGAGTACAAGCCATACGACTACAGCGAGTACGGCTATGGTGTGTTCCCGAATGTTGTCACGAGCCTCGAATACGACCGAATGAGCCACCCGACCGGCCCCACTGACTCCCACATGGTTCGGCCATCAGATGGCAGAGAACCGGAGAAGGTACTCTTCGTCAATTGTGTTGGAAGCAGGGATGTCAGAGAGAACATCAGCGGATACAGCCAGCACTGCAACAGGGTCTGCTGTTCGTTTGGTCTCAAGCTGGCACAAGTTACCCGGATGCACTACCCTGCAGAGCACTGCGAGATCATATACACCTACATGGACATGCGAACAGCCGGAAAGGCACTCGAAGAGTTCCTGTGGGACAGCCAAAAGAACCAAGGCATCAAGTTCATTCGAGGCAGAGTTGCGGAGATCTCTGAAGACCTCGATACGCATGACCTGTTCGTGAAGCTCGAGGACACAGAGTCCGGTAAGATTATCGAACTGAAGGACATCTCACTCGTAGTCCTCAATGCGAGCTTTAGACCAAGTGATGGTGTCGAGGAGCTGGCCAATCTCCTCAAGATTGACATCAGCGACACTGGCTGGCTGAAGGAGAAGCATCCGAACACGGCTGCACTTGAAACCGACAAGCCGGGCATCTTCATCGCGGGCTGTGATCACGGCCCGAGAGATGGTACTGACACTGTCAACGAAGGGAAGGGTGCCGCCATGGCGGCCCATTCGATTCTGCCAATTCCAGAAGTGCCACCAATTGAGGTGATACCCCCACTTGAGGAAGGGGTTGAGCCCAGAGTTGGCGTATTCATCTGCCACTGTGGTGGTATCATAGGCAATATGATTAGTTCTCCGGGTCTTGCCGAGTGGTCACGCGACCTTCCCAATGTCGCCTTTGCGACAGATTACATATTCATGTGCAGTGACCCGGGGCAGCAGAAGATTGTCGATGCAATTAAGGAGTACAAGCTTAATCGCGTTGTGGTAGGTTCGTGCTCTCCGCTTCAGCATCAAGAGACTTTCAGGAACGCACTTGAAAGAGCAGGTCTCTCAAGGTACTACTTTGTCGGTCCTGTAGGCCTGAGGGAACTGCTGGCCTTGGTGAATGCAAGGGCCACGACGGAGGAGCGTCAGGAAAAGGCGCAGGATATGATTCGAAGTGCAGTGGCCAAGGCTGTGAATAACGAAGCCGTTCCAATGAAGTCTGTTGAGGTTGTTTGCACAGCCATGGTCGTAGGCGGAGGAGTATCTGGCATGACTGCGGCCCTTGACATTTCTAGGAAAGGCTTCAACGTCGTCCTTGTTGAGAAGACGGACAAGCTTGGTGGACGACTTAACGAGTTGCATCATATCTTTCCCATGATGGAATCGGCGAAGGACATTGTTGACAATCTGAAGGCGCGTGTCAGTCAGGAGAAGAAAATTCAAGTGCTGTTGAACTCAAGACCAGTCGGTCGCGAGGGCACCTATGGAAACTACGACGTGATACTCGAGAACGTCGCCACACATGAGAAAAAGACTGTGAAAGTTGGCTCGATACTTCTCACTGTCGGAACTGACACATATGAACCGAAAAAGGGTGAGTACGGATTCGGAGTTGTTCCAGCAGTCATCACCACACTCGAATTGGAAAAGAGGCTCAGAGACGGGGAACTCAATACCCCGCCAAAGAATCCTGTGTTCATTCACTGTGTGGGTTCGAGGCAGAACCCTAGCGAGGGGAACAGGTACTGCTCTCGAGTCTGCTGCTCGGCCCTCGTGGCAATGCAACATGAGCTCAAAGAGATGTTTCCGGATGTGAGAATCTTCTCTGCATTCAAGGAGCACATACGTCCATTCGCGAGCGGCATGGAAGAGATGTGGCGCGAGAACAGACAGAATGGAATCACATACATCCGATGGGTACGAGAGAGACCACTAGCGGTCGATAAGGCCCCGGATTCGAACGAAGCCATAGTCACGATCTATGATACACTTTCGCAACAGACACTGAAGATAAGGTCGAACTTGGTCGTTCTGGCAGTCGGCCTCGAAGCTCCGCATGACGTAGCTGACCTGGTAAAGGCCATGGGCATCAACCGTGGTCAAGACGGATTCCTCCGGGAGATGCACATGAAGTTCAGACCAGTCGAGACGACAGTACCCGGAGTGTTCCTCGGCACGACGTACGCCAAGAACGTGGCGGACTCGATCAACCAAGGTCGGGCGGCAGCTAGTGAGGCATGCATTCCACTCAATCTGGGTACAGTACAGATTGAGCTGCTCACTGCGGAAGTGGACCAAGACCTGTGTGTGGGCTGTGACCTGTGCCACTTCTCTGAAATCTGTCCATACGATGCCATTACGATGATGGAGGTCTCGCCGGGAGTAAAGAAGAGCGTGACGGACGACGTGAAATGCCACGGATGTGGTGCATGTGCTGCAATTTGCCCCACAGGTGCTCGAGACCTACGCTGGTGGCGCGAGAAGAGCTATATGGAAGAAGTCGAGGCCATGCTGAGAGAGTGATTCCTTGGTATCGGCGGAGGGTATGTTGGCGGGGTGGATGGTTCTCAATGACTTGCTTGGCGACCTGAAGAACCGAGGCGTCTTCATACCAGATCTTACCTATGCAGATTTGCGAAACAGCAAGATGGTCATTGAGTATCTTCGGGCATTCGAACGTGAGATTGCCAGTGTCGACCAGCAAGATGTGGAACTGAGGTCTGAAATGGAGACGAGGATGCTCCGCCTGAAGGAGACCCTGATGATGTGGGCCGAGCAAGATGGTGGTGCGGGAGTTCGGCGTACCTGGGAAAGGCGTTTCAATGATGCAGTCCAAGGGAAAGGCGGGAAGATTCCTCCAGAGCCTAAGACTCCGATTTCTGACCTCCCGAGAGAGAAGGACGTCGCTTTCTTTCGGATACGGCTGCCAGACGAGATACCGGTGGAGATTGTTTCGGAACTGGCTGAGGATTGCCGAGTCCGCATATCACTGGACGGCGATCGTCACCTGCAAGTAAGTGGCAAGAAAGAATGCGTCCGCGATGCGATGAAGCGGCTTGGCGAGATATTCTACGGACAAGACAGGACTGTTTCGAAGTAGAACGACAGCACGGTTCACAATCCGAGAATGCTGGCTATTGGGTCGAGTGGCACTCTGTTCAGTCTCAGCCCAAGGGCGTCTGCGTCAATGCCCATAGCGGCCCCGAGCACCTGTGTCACGAACAGTGCCGGCATCTCAAGCGATTCGCCTTCATCATCCTTCATGCCAAGGACTTGAACATCAAATTGTGTATGGCATGCGGGACAATTGGTCACGAGGCAGTTAGCACCAGCAGCCTTGGCTGAGAACATCTTTTCCTTCAGTATCCGTGAGGCAACACTCTCGCTGGCGATGAGCAACGGTGAACCACAGCATCTGAGCTTCAGGCTCCAATGAACACTCTTGGCTCCTGTTAGTTCGATTAGCTCATCGATCTTGCGTGGAAGCTCAGGGTCATCGAAACCGGCCACTTTCGAGGGTCGGAGCAGATGACAACCGGGGTGGAATGCTACCGTTAGCCCATCTAGTGGTCGGACAATCTTGCCCTTGATTTCGTCCTTCATTTCGTAGAGAACCTCAACCAAATGCCGGATTGTGGCATTGCCAGTGAACTGCAGCCCCAGAGCAGACAGAGTCTTGTTAGTCGCCTTGCGAGCAGCTTCGTTAGTGTGGAGAACGTGAGCACAATCCTTGAGGGATCCGAAGCAGCCGTTGCATGGAGTGACTATGTTATGGCCGCGCTTTTCTGCAAGGGCAATGTTCCTTCCTGAGACCGCCAGCCAGCTCGATTCGTCGATAGACTTCAGAACGACTGTGCCACAGCAAGAGGCGCCTTCGAAGTCCAAAAGCTCAATATCGAGCTCTTTTGCGATTGCGCGCATCGAGGCTTCGTAGTTGTTGAATCTTGAAGGAATTGCACAACCCAAGAATACCTCGTAAGTTTGGGTCATCACTTTCCCTCCCTCAGTTTCATCAGACCCGTCTTGTCAAGCACCTTGCGAGTTTCGGTCACATCAAGACGGGGAACAGGAGGCAGAGCCAAGTCGTCGCGTTCCCAGTCTGTTGGCTCGTACAGCTTTCCATTATCGTACAACGCCTTCCGCGATGCCACGTAGCCGGACGGTGTGATGCCCTTGCGAAAGGCCATGTTCTTGAGGCCGAAGATTATGTCGGTTATCTCGATTCCCTGAGGGCAACGCTGCTGGCATTGATAACAAGTACTGCAAAGCCAGACCATGTCTGTGTCAAGGACCTCCTTGAGACCGAACAAAAGCATCCGCATCAATTCGTGGACTTGGATGTTCACTTTGTCAGAAACAGGGCATCCTGCACTGCACTTTGCGCACTGAAAACACGCTGTCAGGTCCTGCCCGCCGATCAGCTTTGAAACTTCCTTTGTGAATTCGGCATCAAGCGTCTCAAACCTCTTGCCTTCGAAGGACTTCAGCTGACCCCAGTTCTCTGCCATTTACTCATCTTCTCCTCGGTCTCAGTGGACTTGGTCCCAACTTGTCAGCGAGTTCAGATAGCTTTCGCACCGTGTCGGCCCAGATTGAGCCCTCACTTGCACTAATGTGCGTGAACTGGAGCCGCTCGGTCTCAAGCCCCGCCTTCTCAAGTATCTTCTTCGCAATCGCGAATCTTCTCTCAAAGGTGATATTACCGTCCACATAATGGCAGTCGCCCGTGTGACAACCGGAAATCCAAACCATGTCTGCCCCAAGCCTGAATGCTTCAAGGATGTGCGTGACACTCACACGTCCAGTGCACATGACACGTATGTCGCGGACATTGGTCGGCTGTTGAAACCTCGACACACCTGCATTGTCTGCCCCTGCATAGCTGCACCAGTTGCACACTATTGTCAGAATCCGCGACTGATTCGCCGGCATGTCTTGGAGTGCAGCGCGAATCTGAGAGAGTATCTGGTCATCAGTGAAGTGCTTCATTGTGATAGCACCTGAGGGGCACCCAGCAGCACACTTTCCACACCCGGCGCAAAGGACAGGATTCGATACTGCATAATCGTGGCCGCCCTGACCAGGAACAACCTCTATTGCATTGTAAGCACAGTTGATTTCGCATGTGCCGCAGCCAACGCAGACCTCGGGATCCACTACGGAAACTATCGCCTCAGCCTTCCGAACACCCGTGACAAGGGGTACAAGTGCGCGAGCAGCAGCACCTCTTCCTTGAACAATGGACTCATCGATTGTCTTAGGCGCTGTCGCAGTGCCGGCCACATAGACACCATCAGTTTGGAAGTCCACAGGTCTCAGCTTCGGGTGTGCTTCCATGAAGAACCCGGACATGTTAAGTGGAACCTTGAACAGCTCTGAGATCTGCTTGTTGGTTTCCCGCGGCACCATTGCTGTTGCTAACACTACGTGATCGACATCAAGCCCCAGCTTCGCCCCGAGTATCTGGTCAGTGACCTCCACCCTGAGGGGCATGTTCTTTCCCTTCTTTACTTCTGGGGGCGAATCCTTGTCGAATCTGATGAAAACAACACCTTTCTTCCGAGCTTCTCGGTACCTGTCCTCCGCTGTGTACGAGACCCTAAGGTCCCTGTAAAGATGGAATACCCGCGAATTCGGATACTTGTCAAGAAGCTCAAGCGTGTGCTCAAGGGCAACGGTGCAGCATATTCCTGAACACCATGTTCGTGACCCTTCAAGAGACTCATCTTCACGGGAACCGACACAGTGGATCACAGCAAAGGTCTCTCCGTCCTGGAAAGCGTCGTCTTGCGCGAGCCGCTGATTCAGTTCAAGTTCGGTCATGACCTCAGGAAACTTCTGGAGGCCATAGAGACCCTTCTCCTCCAGCTGGGTTGCTCCTGTTGCGACGACGACGACCCCGACCTTTAGTTCCCTCTTCTGCTTCTTGCTAGTCATCACCGTTACTTGAAAATCGCCAATCGATCCTTTGGCATTTGTAACCTCTGAATTCAACATGAGCTCGATGTTAGAGTTGCCCTTGACCATTCGTTCGTGTTGTTCGACAACGTCTAGGGCAGGTGTGAAATCAAAATTGACTGTGTGCAGCTGGCTCAACAGGCCACCGACCCGGCTTTCTTTTTCGACAAGATATGTCTTGAACCCCTTGTCAGCTATCAGTTCTGCAGCCGACATCCCGGCTAGGCCAGCTCCGATTACGAGAACTGCAGGCTCAACTTTCGTGACTGCCTCTTCCTCAGGCTCAAGGAGTCTGGACTTGGCTACAGCCATTCGGACCAAATCCATGGCTTTCCCTGTTGCTTCGTCTTTGGCGCCTTGGTGTATCCACGAACAATGCTCGCGTATGTTAGCCATTTCGAAGAGATACTTGTTGAGTCCAGCTTCTTCGGTGGTCGCTCTGAACAGGGGCTCGTGAGTTCTCGGCGTGCATGACGCCACAACAACACGATTGAGCTCGTGTTCCTTGATGGCATCCTTGATGACCACTTGAGCATCCGATGAGCATGAATAAAGCAGATTCTGAGCATGAACCACGTTAGGCAGTGTGCCCGCATAGCGAGTGACTTCTGCAACGTCTACTGTTCCAGCAATATTGACACCGCAAGAACAGACAAAGACACCAATCCGAGGTTCCCCTGTTGCGAGTTCGATGACGGTCTCTCTCGCTGCCTCGACCTCAGGTGGCTTGGGGACGACTATGTCAAGGGCTGCTAGTGCGGCAGCGGCGCTTCCCTGAGCGACCGAGTCAGGAATGTCCTTGGGCCCATTCACGGTCCCACACATATGAATTCCCGGGACACCGGTCTGAACACTCTCAATATGACCCGCCATGCCCTCCAAGTAGCCGTAGCTATCAACCTGAACACCAAGTTTCTGAAACAGATCCTGATTCTCATTATGGACCATCGCTGGGCAGAGGATGGCCAAATCGTACCGATCCTGTAGAATCTCACGTCCTTTTGTATCGCTATGTCTGACGAGCAGGTCTCGGCTTTCGCGGTCCTCAACAATCTCGCTTGGCAGACCCTTCACATAGTTGATGCCGTATTCCTTCTCGCCCCGCACAAGGAATTCTTCGAAGCCCTTACCAAAGGCACGCATATCGTTGTACAAGACGTCAATGTGGATCTCGGGCATGTGCTCCTTCGTTATGATTGCCTCTTTCGTGGCATAAGTGCAACATATCCTTGAGCAGTAGGCGCAATGGTTTACATCACGTGAGCCAACACACTGAACGAATGCAATTCGGTGGGGTTCTCGACCGTCGGAGGGTCGCATAATTACTCCCCCTGTCGGTCCGCTCGCGGAAACCATTCTCTCATACTCAAGACTAGTGACAACATTCGGATAACGGCCGTAGCCTAGCTCCGGCACAGTTGATGCGTCAAGAAGTCTGTAACCAGTCGCAACAATGATTGAGCCGGCATTGATCTCAACTGTCTCATCTGGGCGTTCAAAATCGATTGCTTGGGCCTTGCAACCATTGGCACAAGTCATGCACTGAATGCAGTTCTCGATGTCGATTGTCGCAATGTTGGGTACAGCCTGCGGGAATGGTATGTACACAGCCTTTCTCATCTTCAGGCCGAGGTCGTACTCGTTGGGAACCTCAATCGGGCATACCCTTTGACAATCGCCGCAACCTGTACACTTGCCAGGATCCACACGGCGAGTATGCTTCAGGACCTTTACCGTGAAGTCGCCCCGCTGGCCTGAAACCTCTGTGACCTCAGAATAGGCCAGAATCTCGATGTTCGGGTTTCTGGAAGAATCTACCATCCATGGCCCCATTATGCACATCGAGCAATCCAAGGTAGGGAAAGTCTTGTCCAACTGGGCCATGTGTCCACCGATGGATGGCTGCCTCTCAACCATGTACACCTTCACGCCCATTCCGGCGAGGTCTAATGCAGCACGGATACCAGCGATTCCCGCGCCGATGATAACCACAGGTTTTGTCGAGGTCTCTGCCATCATGTGTCCTCTTGGGGGTGATGTGTGGCGGCCTTATGGCAGGACGATAAAATGTTTGCTCTAGCGGAGATTTCGCTCATGTCGTGCCAAGACTTAGGATCATGTCTTTCAGATCTTTCACGATCCTGAGCGCATCAACCCACTCCCGCTGCCACAGATTCCGGCCAAAAATCAGACCCGCAGCTCCTTCCTCCAAGCATACCCGTGCCTTGCGGAGGATTTGGTCGTCATCAATCTTACCCCCACCTGAGAACAGCACGAGAGTCTTGCCAGCCGTATGTATGACCTTCCTCACGCGTTCCTCATAGCTCAGGTTCATTGAATCGTAGGGCTTTGGCTCCAGAGACTTCGTCTTTGTATTATCCGCGGGAACGTTGATCTTCACGAGGTCTGCTCCGAGCTCGCTTGCTACACGAGCTGCATAATCGACAGCATACAGAGAGTCGCGTCCGCCTTTCGAATCTACTGCTGTTCCCCTAGGGTATGCCCACATGATGATTGGCATGCCATAACGGTCAGCATCGGCCTTCACTTTCCTGAACTGGTTGAAGTCTTCGACCTGCCTCGGACTGCCCACAAAAAGCGTGTAGCCCACAGCATCTGCGCCGATTCTCACCGCATCCTCAACCGAGGCCGTCATGGGTGAAACAGGGTAAGCCTCTCCCGGAATGCTCGTCCTACCGTTGAGCTTCAGGATAATCGGGACCCTGCCAGCATACTTCGCTGCATACTTCTCCGCCAGACCTAAGTGAAGCGCAATGCCTGACAGCCCACCCTCAACAGCGAGCCTGAACTGAAAATCAGGGTCTTCTGAAGGAGGATTCGGGAGAAAGTCTATCGGGCCGTGCTCAAGGCCTTGGTCGATTGGCATTATCAGCATATGTCCGTTACCAAGACCGTGCTCGTACATTAGTCGATGGAGCCTCACCCTCTTTCCAAGACTGAGGTAGTCCATGTCGTCCAGCCAGTTCTTCAAAGCACTTGGACCTCGCTTCTAACAATGAAGCGGGCCTTCTTATATGTTCTAGGCAGTTGCCTTTGCCTTGAGCTTGAGCCGCTGCCAGTTAGGTTCGGTCTTTCTCTGCGAATACTGAAGATGGTTTGCCAGCCCGAATTCCTCAGGTTCGTGGCCGAAAGCAAGCGCTAGAAGCTCTGATACGTGCATAATGTCGAACTTGTACTCAACTCCGAAGAGCTTCTGGATTTCCACTTGGCCTGAATCAAGCTGAAGCAAACAGAATGGGCACGGTGTCACAATGACATCAGCACCTCCCGCAGCAAGAATACTGTCAAACTTCTGCTTCGTGAAGTCGAGGGCAATCTTGAGGTCGGCCGTCCTTACCGCGCCGCCCGCGCCACAACAAATCAGCTCGTCCTTATAGTGAACGTACTTAGCCCCAGTTGTTTCGCAGATTTCCCTGAATATGTGAGGACGCTCGCTATCATCCTTCTTCTTCACCAGCTTCGGCCTCATCCAGTGACAACCCGGGTGAAGTGCCATTCTCACACCAGTGAGTGGGTGAGTGATGTGCTCCTTGACCCTCTGGGTACCTACAACATCATGGAGTACATCGAGGTAGTGTGTAACCTCAGTCGTGCCTTTGAACTCGCGCCCGATTTCTGCCAAGTTCCGGTTAACTGCAGCTCTGAGTTCGTCGTCTTCTTTCAGCTCATGGTTTGAATCCCACAAGCTGGCGAAGCAACCGTTGCACCCAGTTGTAATGGGGTGACCACCCTGCTCTGCAATAGTCAGATTTCGAGCAGCAATGGTAGCCCACGTGACCCTGTCAAACGAACCAAACACGCCCGGAGCAGGACAACAGCTCGCCCCGACCATGTCAAGCAAGTCTATGCCTAGGTCCTCGAAGACAAGCTTCGTTGCTTTCTCGATACTCGGATAGCGATGTGGTATTATACAGCCCAGAAAGTGATAGTATGCAGGTCGCTTCGACAAGCCGTTCACTTCTCCTTCTTTTCCGCAGCGGGTGGTGAATCAGTGTAGCCAATGAGCTTGTCAAACCCACTCTTCTTCGCTATCTTACGAATCTCTTCTGCTACCTTCGGGCTTGAGGATCCATTGGGAGGCAGGGGTTCGAGGCCAGACTTCTTTCTCAGTTCGGACCACGTATCCTTGTCGAGAGGTACAGCGTGTCCGGATTCCATCACTTTCTTGGCAGTGTCCTGATGTGACTTGAGCATGTGCCCCTCTGCGACTGCCACGTTTCTGATTGCCTTGATGACATCGGTCGGCTTCACATCTTGCGGACAACGATCCGTGCACATGTAGCAGGTGGTGCAGTACCAAAGCTCAGGAGCAGTGATGACCTCGTTCTTCAGGCCAAGCAGAGCCTTCCTTATGATTCCTCTCACAAGATAGTTCGTGCGGGCTCCTGCGGGGCAAGATCCAGAGCAGGTGCCGCATTGGTAGCAGCTTTGGATATTCGGTCCTCCGGCCTTCTTGATCATTTCGATGAATTCAAGGTCCACCTCGTCAACGTCAACCGGAGGTTTTTCTTCAGCAATCGTCAAGTTTGTGCACCTGAGCGTTCGGACCAGCAAATGCTTCGGCCTTTTATCCGTTGCTTCACGGCTATTCTTATTATGCATTCGTTATGGGGCAGAGACGAAAAGATTGAATCGAACGGGTAGCGGCTAGTCTAGCCGAGGCGGCTGACATAGTTCTGTTTTGCCTCGCTTATGTCAACGCTTATATCGTCAGGCTCGAAACATCCGCCGCCGCTCCAGGTTCAGAGGTCTTACAATGGGCGAAATCGTTCGGGAGACCATTTCATCCGGCGACATGGACCCGACATTCATAGAGAAGATCGAAAAGGCTGGTGCAGACAGGATACGGACTTGCCTATCCTGTGGAACTTGCTCAAGTGTCTGCCCCTCGGGTCGTCGTACAGCTTTCAGAACGCGTGAGCTTATTCGCAAAGCCTTGCTCGGTCTCAGAGAGGACGTTCTGAGTTCTCCAGACCTTTGGTTATGTGCCACATGTCTTACGTGCTTAGAGCGGTGTCCGAGACAAATCAAGATCACAGATGCAATCATCATTATGAGGAATATGGCTGTCAAGGAGGGCTTCATGCTTCCTCAGCATCGAAAGTCTGCCCAGAAGCTGCTCCAGACAGGACATGCAGTGCCCTTGGACGATGCAAACCGGGAAATGCGAAGGGAACTGGGTATCCCAGAGATACCTCCTACAACGCACTCAAGCGAAGAGGCACTTGCACAGGTCAAGGAGATAATGAGGCTAACGGGATTCAAGGCCCTTGTAGAAGGAGAGGGAACAGGGGCTAAGTAGGGATGACGGCGCCTCAAACGTATTCATTATTCCTTGGATGCGTGATGCCAAATCGCTATCCAAATGTGGAGAAGAGCATCAGAGTTGTTCTTCCAGCGCTCGGCATAGATTTCGAGGAGTTGGAGGGAGCAAGCTGTTGTCCTGCACCCGGCGTGATAAGATCATTCAGCGAACGGACTTGGCTCGCCCTCGCTTCACGCAATCTTGCATTGGCAGAGAAAGCAGGCCATGATATCATCACGGGCTGTAACGGATGTTATGGAACCTTCAAAGAAGCACTAAACATAGTCCATGAGAAACCTGAGCGACTCAAGGAGGTTCAGCAGATCCTCAAGAGTGTTGGACTCAAGTACGAGGGAAATGTCGACGCAAAACACCTCATCGAGGTTATCTACAGCATGGGGATTGACCCTCTGCGAAAGAGAGTTACGCGTCCCCTCAAAGGCTTGAAGGTCGGCGTACACTATGGATGTCACCTTCTGAGGCCAAGCAAGTCTGAGACCTTGGCACCAAATTCAGAAACAGACATTTCTTGACGAGCTAGTCGAAGTCACAGGAGCCGAGAGCGTTAAGTACAAGGACAAGTTCCTGTGCTGTGGCGCTGGAGGTGGAGTACGCGGCTCCAATGTTCCTGTCAGCATAGATATTGCACGAGAGAAACTCGATAATATGATGGAGGCGGGCGCGGATTGCATTGTCGATGTCTGTTCGTTCTGCCATCTTCAGTTCGAGGTCTGTCAAGCTGAGCTGAACAAGGAGCTGAGGAGAGAACAAGTATCACCTGCCCGTGATTTACTATACTCAGCTATTGGGACTGTCAATGGGGTTTGAGCCTCAGGATCTCGGACTCCACAAGCATGTTGTCAGCACTCAAGCACTTCTCGACCGCATCCTCTAGTCGTCTGCGCTTCCGACCGCACGACGGCTCCTCAGTACCATCTCTTAGCCGCGTAGTATACAACAAGAGACATGATGGCACTTGATATTATGGCCGCTGCGATGAATATCTCAACAATGAGATTGTGGTCAACTGTTGTTGTGGTGGACGAAGTTGTCTCGACCGGAATATCCCCTGCGGTGAAGGGCCCATCAGAGGTGTCGTGGCTGGTGTAGATGCCGTCGGATACTCTCACCTCGATCATGTATGTCGATAGATTGAGGAAGCCCTGAGTGTACCACGTGAACCAAGTATCATTCAGTCCTTTGGCAAGAAGTTCAAAGGTCGCTCCTGAATCGGATGAGAGAAGGACTTCGTAAGTGAGCTGCTCGTCAGAGTTGTTGTCCCACCCAAACCACGTTATGTTGTGGGTTCCTGTCCATTGCTCGCCTCCATTCGGTGAGGTGACCCTCACGTGAGGCACGAAGAAGTTGCCCAAGAATACGTTCGTGAACTTCTGTTTCGCAAGAGTTCCATTGGACAGCCACCCGGACACAGTTATGACACAGGTGGCATTGTTGCCAAGGCTTCTGGTGTCGATCCATGCTGCAGTAGAGTTGCTCTCATTCGAGATTGTCTTTGGAATTGCCGTCGCGTTCACCTCAATCTCCGTTTTGATGATTAATCCCAGAGGCAGCCACGTGGCATTCAGGATTATGTGGTCACCCGAAATTGCATCATCTGATTGAACTGGCATCGGAGCAGGGTTCCATCTCGAATGGTAAGTCAGCATGACACGGAGATCATTACTAGAAGGCGTGTGTCCGATTGGCAGAAAGGAAGGCGAGGCGTTTGTCAGGCAGGCATGGAACGATGAAATCGAAACCAACAGAAGTAGCGCCAGCATCATCATGCATCCATAGTGAGCGCGGGTGCCCGCTACCGGACTCCGGAACGATTGCTCCATAAGCCATGACCTAGACGTGTGAGCCCATGCTCTGCTGCAGTTAGTTCTATTGTTAGAACTCAGTCCTCTTCTTCTGGAAATGGCTGTTCCCTCCATATTCTGAAAGACTCGTACCAAAGGACCGCGCAAGCTGATATGAGAAGACCGAGCAGAATGCCTGAATACCATTCGATGTAGGCAAGCAGCATCGTAGCGAGAGCAGCTGTGACCGAAGTGTAGAAAGTAGCGTAGAAGAGAAACCGGGGGACCATCAGGCGGCCCCTTCCCACGAACATCTTGAGAACGCCAACTCTGATGTCACGCCTGACTGTGTACTGCCCATGAATGTCCTTGTCAACAAGACCAAGCTGCCTTAGATGCTCTAGGTGATGCATTGAAAGAGATGGGCTGGAGAGGGCGGCACCTCTCTGGATTTCTCTCGCGGTCATAGGCTCGGGGTGCCGCAGCATATACCAGTATACACGAAGAGTCCTGCCCTTGAGCGACTTGGCCAGCTCTTCCTCATCAGGCTCTTCGTCGGGCAAATCCTAACACCGCACCATGATGTTGCCACACCCCTCTTCATGCTGACTCTTAACTGTGGTCTTTCTGGGGCCGTTCGCTGGAATCATCAAGGTAAGGCTCATATAGCCGCGACTTGACGACCAGTCTGAGCGAGACGGAGTCGGTGAGTACTCAATGACTTCCGTGAGAAAACCAATTACACCAAAGCCGGTCAGGATGCGAGAGAAGGTTCTCGTTATGTTGGAGGAGAGGTGTAAAGGCGATCAGTGCCAGTTGTGCATCAGTTTCTGTCCCAAGACCGTCCTCTGCCTGACTGATAAGTACAACCGGAAGGGGTACCACCCGGTCACGGCATGTGACATCGATAGCTGTACAAATTGCCAGTTTTGCGAACTCATTTGTCCCGACATGGCGATATTCCTAGCAGACAGAGACGAAGCCGAAGAGGTGTTCAACAGCCATGGAGTACAGGAAGGCACCAAAATCCCAGAACTCGAGAGAGATGCTGCAAAGGTAGGGGGAACCGGCTGATTGCCTCGGCGTGAAATGTTCTCAATGGGAGACATTGCCTGCGCGGAAGGCGCGATTAGCGCAGGATGCAGATACTTTGGCGGCTATCCAATAACACCAGCAACGGAAATCGCCGAGTGGATGGCTGTCAGAATGCCTGAAGTTGGTGGCGCTTTTGTTCAGTACGAAGACGAGATTGCTTCGATAACGAGCGCGCTGGGTGCCTCGTGGGCCGGAACAAAGGCGATGACTGCAACATCCGGTCCCGGTGCCAGTCTCATGATGGAGGCGGTCGGTCTCGCAGTCATGACAGAAACCCCGGTTGTCATTGTGAACATAATGAGAGGCGGTCCAAGCACTGGTCAGCCCACCCGCGGACAGCAAGGCGACGTATTGCAGGCCAAGTGGGGCAGTCATGGTGATTATCAGATAATCGCCCTCACACCTGCCTCAGTCCAAGAGATGTTCGACCTGACGGTCAGAGCATTCAACCTGTCCGAGAAGTATAGGGTACCGGTCTTCATATTGGCTGACGAAGTGGTCGGGCACATGAGAGAGAAACTCGTCATTCCCGACGAAAAGGATCTGAAACTTGTGGGCAGAAAGATGCCCACTGTCGACCCGTCCGAGTATCTTCCGTTCAAGCCAGATGAGGACCTTGTTCCGCCCATGGCATTGCTTGGTACCAAGTATCAGTTCTATGCAACCGGCCTAACACATGACGAGAGAGGATACCCTTCCGACAGCGACGAAGTACAAATCGAGTTGATTACGCGACTCAGTGAAAAGATACTGCGTCACGTGGACGACATAGTCGAAGTTGAGAGGTTCATGCTTGACGACGCCGACATTGCCATCGTGGCGTATGGCACGCCTTCAAGAAGCGCCAGGAAAGCAATCAAAGATGCACGTGCTGAGGGTATCAAGGTTGGAATGCTGAGGCTGAAGACTGTGTGGCCATTCCCCGAGAGAATCATCTCTGAACTTGGTTCACAGGTCAAGCACATCATAGTCCCGGAACAGAACATGGGACAGGTCTATTACATGGTCAGGGCATTTGCTGCACCCACACCCATTCATCTAATGACCAAGCCAGCTGGCACACCACAACTGCCTGATGAGATTCTCGAGAAAATCAAGGAGGCAGACTCCCTGTGACGACGACACCAGCTGTACTCATGCATCCGATGTCCAAGTACATAAGAGAAGACAGGCTCCCGTGGATTTATTGCCCCGGATGCTCGATTGGCATAACTACTGGTATGATTACACGGGCTATCGACAATATTGGCATTGACTTCTCCAAAGTCGTGGTCGTCTCCGGAATCGGTTGCAGCGGTCGCACATCTGGATACTTCAAGACTGGAACGTTTCACACGACGCACGGAAGAGCTATTCCCTTCGCAACTGGCGTGAAAATCGCGAACCCCGAGTTGGAGGTTATCGTAGTTGCTGGCGACGGCGATTTGGCCGCCATTGGAGGAAACCACCTCATCCATGCCTGTAGGCGCAACATAGACATGACCGTGGTCTGCATAAACAACTGGAATTACGGGATGACAGGCGGGCAATTCGGTCCGACGACGGAACATGAGAAGCTGACCCAAACAAGCCCTCCGCCAATCGGGAACATGGAGCATCCTTTCAATCTCGTTAAGCTGGCTGCATCATCAGGAGCAACGTTTGTCGCACGTTGGACCGCGGTTCAAGTTCGTCGTGCGATAAAGTCAATCGAGAAGGGAATCAAAAAACAGGGCTTCTCTTTCATCGAGATTGTCGGCGCATGTCCCACTGCGTATGGCAGAATGAACAAGCTGGGTGAAGGCGTAGACATGCATAAGCACCTTCTTGAAGTCACGGACATCCAAAACGGTCTGCCGCCACACGAAGCTGAAATTGAGTATGACAAGAGAATAGTATGCGGGGAGTTCGTCGACATTGAGAAGCCTGAGTACACGGACGTCCTGAAACAGATGCACGCCAAGGTCAGGAAGTGATTTGTATGAGCCGCTACGAGATAAGGATCGGAGGATTCGGCGGTCAGGGAATTGTCACGATGGCAGTGATAATCGGGGAGTCTTCGGCTCTCTTTGACAAGAAGTATGTAGTCCAGACCCAATCCTATGGTCCAGAAGCGCGCGGTGGGGCGAGCAAGAGCGAGATAGTCATCAGTGACGAGGAAATCGATTACCCGAAAGTGACAGCTCCTGATGTCTTCATTGCGATGAGCAGGGCTGCATATCTGGAATATGTTCACGGTTTGAAGGAGAATGGTGTGCTCATAATCGACAGTGATTTAGTGACTGTAGAGGGCGAACTGCCACAAGGCGTCAAGGTGTACAGCCTGCCCGCGACACGAATTGCTGATGAGGAAGTCAGAAGCAAGCAGACAACAAATGTGGTAATGATGGGAGCATTCGCGGCAATCACGAAAGCTATCTCTATTGAGGGTCTCAAGCATCAGATGGAGGAGCGCTGGCCCAAGTTCGTGAAAATCAATCACTTGGCCCTTGAGTTAGGTATCAAGGCGGGTGAGAAGGCTCTCGCGGACCAAGCATAGGACTCTGGACTTACTTGATGGCCAAAATTGCTGCACCAAGAGCGCCAGTCAGCTGAGGCTTTTCTGGCATCCAAAGAGGGCTGTTGAGCTGCTTTGATAGATAGTGACGAAAGGCAGGATTGAGAGCTACGCCGCCTGTCACACCGATGGGAGTCACGAGCCCTACTCTTTTCGCAAGAGCGCCTACCTTTGCAGCCATAGCTGAGTGTACGCCAGCAGCGATGTCAGCAGGTGCAACACCCGTTCCGATCTTGCCCACGACCTCGCTCTCAGCAAACACTGTGCATGTGCTGCTGATTGCGCAAGGTGAATTCGATTGAAGGGCGAGTGGACCTAGGTCATCGATAGACACCTCGAGAACTCTGGCCATCACCTCAAGGAATCTGCCTGTGCCCGCGCTGCATTTGTCATTCATCTCAAAGTCTGTTGGTCGTCCGTTGGGCCCTATCCTAATCACCTTCGAGTCCTGACCGCCTACGTCGATTAGGAGGCGAATGTCAGGATTCAGCGAGTGAACACCTATACTATGGCAAGTTATCTCGGTCACGGCGTCATGAACGAACTCAACAGACGTTCTTCCATATCCGGTGCTGACTATGGGCAGTCCCGCCAAATCCTTTCCAGAGGCCCGTGTGAGATCCTCCATCACTCGTCTCGCGGCAACGGACGCTGATGAGCCGGTGGGTATGAGTGCACTAGCGAGGACCATAGTCGACGAGTTGACTAGCACACCTTTGGTAGTCGTTGACCCAACGTCGAGACCGACTCCCATGGATGAATGTCTTGTCAAATCGCTGTCACCTAGACAAACATCTCAAGTAGTGCGTCAATCCTAGTCTGAATCTGGGCATCATTGAAGAGACGACTGTCGACCATGTCGCCCTCAATAACGACGCCCGGTACGCCTGTACGTTCCATGACAAGTTCCTTGGTTACTAGCTGCCCAAGGGAGTACCGCTTGCAGGACCGCACAGAGAACATGATGAAGCCGTCAAGGGAGTATTCCTTAATGAGTTCGCACATCTTGTCGACTTTGGCTTCCAAGCCTTTGTTGAGGTAGACATTGGAATACACAGAGACAACGCTGTCCAGCAAATCTGCTCCACTGAGTGAACCCGACCAAGCATGAGTGTACGTGTCTGCAGGAAAGACCACCCCTCTGGCAGCAAGCCCATTGAAGAACCGAAAGATAGTGAACCAAGGAGGAATGTCGTCCCATAGCAATCGTATCTTTTCTTCCCGTATTGCACCCAGACCTTGTGCAACCCGTTCCTCCACCTCTTCGAGAAGAGCTTGGTAGAACTCGATTGCCAAATCTGTGCCCCGCAGTGACACAATGGGAGCCATTGCGAGGAATCTGTCGGCACAGTTCAACGGGCTTGGTCTGTTTCGGCAGGCCTTCAATGAGCGTGTCCACAGGTCAATGCCTTTGCCTGAGAGAGCCCCTACTTCTCGCAGGCGCTCCTCTGAAAAGCTGGCGTGGAAAGTAGTTGATAGAAAGTCGATAAGCCTCATCACGCTCTGGCGTACGTATTCCCTGTGGTGAGGCGTCTGTTCACCCTGTATGGGAGGAGTGTCGAAGAGAAAGACGGGCGCTCCTGTCATCTCAGATATGGCATCATACCATCTCAAGACTGTGCCGCAGATGTTGTTGCATGCCAGCAAAGCCTGAGGCTTTGGCAGTCCCTCTAGCGGGCTCTTCTCAGGATAGCGTGCTGCGCCTATGCTGGAACGAGCATACGAGCATAATTCCTGCGAGTAACCCAACTCTTCCGCGAAACCGCAAATCTCTGGACCAACCTTTTGGGATCCAATCACAGCTCCGTACTGTTCTGGATAGTTGACGCCCACACCCATTGCCACGGGTATCTCTACTGGAAAGCCGGATGTGACCCAAGCAAGCTTTCCCTCTTCACTGGCAGCATGACCCTCAAGCATATAGCGAAACATGACCTGCTGCAGGAGCGAATTCGTGCGTAGTTGTCTGTAGACCTTTTCTTCGGCTCTTCTTTCTTCTTGTTCCACTACGGTCACCTCTGACTCTTGGATTTGATAGTCTCAAGGAAACTCTGGAGGCGAACGCCAAGCCGCTCGCGGTCGGAAAGCTCGGGGTCGATAGGAAGATGGAGCACAGAAACCCCAGATTTCAGTGCCTCCGCCTCAAGACTTGGCGCCTCAAACTCATCCGGATCACAAAATGATTGTTCGCAAATGACTAGGCCATCGATGGCTAGGTTTGTCAGAATCTCTCTCAAAAGGGCAAGACGCGTTTGGAGACCTTCTTGTGTCGGTTCCAGAGGAGATGACAGGATAGACTTCGCAACGCTCTCGAATGGGTCTCCCTCCAAATGGCAAGGCGACGTGAATGCTGTCTTGAAACCGAAAGTGAGAAGATCGATGGCTAACATATTTTCTGAAATGCCTGCAGAAGATAGGAGTGCTACCAAGGCTCCGGGGTCAATCATTCCCCCGGCTACAGCCAGTCGGGGTGTGTTCGTGTCGTGTGGAAAAGATGTCTTTGAAAGATGTCGCTTCAATAGCTGCCCCTGAGTCTTCTTAGCCGACTCCAACAATTTCGCTTTTGTGAGTGCGCGTTGAACCTGCAAAGCAGCACGTAATGTTTCACTTACTGACTTCTGGTCAGGAGACATTAGAAATGCATGAACTAGAGCAACGAGTTTCGAATACGGAAGAACTTGAGGAAGTATGGCCCTTGCTGCGTAAAGGAATTGAAATGCTTCTCGGAACTGCCGAGTCATACTTGCAGCCTCTTCGAATCCAGAGGGGGAGAAGGGAAGTCCGAAAGCCTTCTCTATCGAACTGCTGAGGTTTCTGATTTCATCTGCAAGGAAGCGCACTCCTGCATCGCCTTGATTGGCCGCAGGGTATGTGAGACGAAAAACCAAGTCATCAGGATAACGAATACGCCAGATATCACCGACATTGAGGAGCGAGTCGCAGGTATTGCCCGGGAACAATAGTGCTGCCAGGGGAGGAAGCTCGTCATTCACACGTTGACTGAATAAGTTCCGAGTGTAGGAACACGCGAATGTTTGTAAGCTCGCCTCGAATGCACCGACAACGCCCGGTCTGGCACGGACCAACGACGGAATCAGGCCGTGGGCCATGATGATTTCCAGAGGCGCATGCGGATAGATGTACCCGAGAGTGAGCTTCTCGGTCGTGCCTAGCTTCAAACCCTGGCTATTCGATTGTACAGTCGCTTGTTCATAACTCAAACTGATAACCTTCGCTCATTTGCTCTTGTGTCGAGCGATTGAATGCAACAGAGATTCATTGCGCAGTTTCTTAATTGTTGTGCTCGCAATGATGCACCTGAACCCGACTCAAGAGGCGCTGTCGAGGCTAAATACCCGTCTCTCTTCTGACAGAAGAGATATCAGTCACGGATTCTATCAGCCGCCTATTCTTGATTATCAATCGAACTCAAGAATTATGAAAAGAGAGTAGTGAGCGGATAGGATTGGATAAGGAATACATCTGGTACAAACACAAGTGGCCAAAGGATGTTCGGAAGAATCTAGACTATCCTAAGGAACCCTTGTTTGCCATGCTTGACAGAGCAGCAGACGAGCATGGTAAGAACCCGTTTACTCTGTTTGAAGGCGCCTCGAAGTCTTATGCAGAGATACGCGACCATGCTGACAGAATTGCCAACTTCCTAGTCACTAGGGGTGTCAAGAAGGACACAAGAGTTGCCATATTCCTGCCTAATGTGCCGCATTTTCCAGCCGTCTTCTTTGGAGCACTGAAGTCGGGAGCCACGACTGTGACATGCAATCCTGCGTACAAGGCAGGAGAACTGAATTTCCAGCTAAAAGACTCGGGGTCCAAGGTTGTCTTCGTGCTTGATCACGAGACCTTCACACCGACCTGCTACGAGGCCATCAAAGGAACCGGCGTTGATACTGTCGTTGTATGCAGTGTAAAGAGTTTCCTGCCGGGGTCAAAAGCGAAGCTGGGAGCTGCACTCGGCAAGATACCGAAAAGCCCGAGGTACGAGCCCGGAATCACGTTCTTCTACGACGACATAATAAAGAAGTACGAACCAAAGCCACCCAAGATTTCCTTCAACCCGGACGAGATTGCGCTGATTCTGTACACGGGCGGTACCACAGGTACACCAAAGGGCGCTGCTTTGAAGCACAGCAACCTCGTTTCGAATGTCCTTCAAATCTACGAATGGGTGACCCTTTCGCCGGATGACATCAAGGATACACCTCCGAAGATGGAAGCGGGAAAAGAGGTGTTTGTCGGGGCCCTTCCATGGTACCACAGCTACGGTCTCACCTTGACCATGCTCATGTGCACATATCTTGTCGCGAAGCTGGTTTGTATCCCCGACCCGAGAGCAGGGAAGCCTCCGATGACGGCTTTGCTCAAGGACCTGCAGGACTACAAGGGCACGATTTTCTGCTGTGTGCCGGCGCTTTATGCGGGTGTCATTAACCATCCCGATGTCAAGAAGTTCAACCTCAAATCGATCAAAGTATGTTCTTCAGGCGCAGCGCCGCTTCCTCCCGAACTTGCAAAGCGATTCGAGGCTGTCACCGGAGCAATCATGTTCGAGGGATACGGTCTCACCGAAACATCACCGGTCACTCACATCAATCCCACGAACAAGAAGGACCGTAAGTTCGGTTCTATCGGCCTGCCTATTTCGGATACAATCTGCAAGATTGTCGACATGGAGACCGGAAAGAAGGAACTGCCCATCGGTCAAACCGGTGAGATAGCGATTTGCGGTCCACAGGTGATGATGGGCTATTGGAACAAACCTAAGGAGACTGAGGAAGTCTTTAGGACCATCGACGGAAAGCGCTTCTTCCTAACTGGTGATATAGGACACATGGATGAGGAAGGCTTCACAATAATCAGTGACAGGAAGAAAGAGATGATCAACGTGGGCGGGCTCAAGGCCTATCCACGCGAGATTGAGGACACACTCTACGAGAATCCAAAAATCGCAATGGCAGCCGTCGTTGGTATCCCCAAGAGCAAGGAAGACATGGGCAACGAATACGTCAAGGCCTATGTAGTCCTGAAGCCCGGAGAGAAGGCAACACCTGAGGAAATACTTGAGTGGGCCAGAGAGAAACTCGCAGGCTACAAGAGACCCAAGGAAGTCGAGATTGTGCAATCACTACCTCTCACGCAAGTGGGCAAGGTACTAAGACGAGAACTCCGAATGAACGAGATGAAGAAGAAAGGGATCATCTCAGCTCTTCACTCGCGTAGCCTCGTGTGGTCGTTGAACTGCACGAGGCTGGTTTTTTCTTATCTGGAGAAGTAGACGAAGACAATTGCCTCCGTCGAGGACCTTGGCTTAAGAGCAATCGTCCTACGAGCGTTCTTGGTCTCAACCATGTTGTTCACCTCACAACAGTTGCGAAGGCGTACGCCAGTGCAGCAGTGGACTGTGCATTTGCAATCTTTCTGTTCTTCGTTACAGCTATGTTCCGGGAATTGCTTTCGTGTGCCATGTTATTTCACGAGCAACACGACTCAGGTTTAGTATATAATGCGAAGCCACGTTTCGGGGTCACTGCTGAGAGTCACAAGATGTGACTCTGTACAGACCGATACTGCCCAAAACAGAGGAGATGGAGGCAAACTAAGCCGATGACTGTTCTTGGTCGAAGCAAGCCCTATTTAGTCTGCTTGGAACGCTCCGATTCCTGTTTGTGTTTCTTTCCAAGCTCGACGTACATTTCTGCATTTGTCTTGAAGGACTCGTGCATCTCTGGGGATACCTCCTTGATGACCTTTCCAGGTATTCCCAGCACTAGAGAGTTTGGAGGGATTTGAGTGTTCTCCGTGACAACTGCTCCTGCACCTATGACACTTCCATCTCCAATCTTGGCACCGTTGAGAACTATCGCACCGATACCCACAACGACCTGATTACCTATCTCACACGCATGAATCACTGAGTTGTGACCTGCAGTGACCAAATCACCTATCGTGGTCGGATTCATGAATGTGCAGTGCACTGTGCAATTGTCTTGGATAGACGTGTTCTTCCCAATGCGAATCTTGTTCATGTCAGCACGAATCACTGCGAATTCCCAGACGCTTGTTCCGTCCCCGATTTCGACGTCTCCAATTACAGATGCACGAGAAGAGACATACGCACCGGGATGAACCTTGGGCATCTTGCCATCGAACTTGTACAAGCCCATCGTTCTGACACCAAAAATCACTCACAGTCTGGGGGCTAAAAGAGTATTGAAACAATAGCGGACAGCTAGCCTGCTCACTGAACAGACGGACCGGAAGACCGTTCGGAGAGTTGCGACACACATTCCGCGCCCGGATTTCAACACTATTTATAGGGTGGCTCGGCCAAGCCAAGTAGCACATTATGCGAGAGGAGGAAAAAAGTAGTTGTTTCTGAATCCCTTGGGTCCTAGCTCAGTACTGCTCTGGAACCTAATTGCAATGGTGTTGTCTATAATAGCAGTCATGATGGTCGTGCAAATAAACGGAGCCATTCGTAAGAGTGGCAAGCTATCGGCTAACGTGACACGTAAGGTCGTACACATCTTTGCGGCACCCGTATTCGCGTTGACTTGGTATCTATACCCTGGCGATACCTACAGTCGCTACTTCGCAATGATTGTGCCCATCTTGTTTGTGCTTCTATTCGCTGCAATAGGAGCTGGAAAGGTGAAGAATGAGTCCTTTGTTGCATCGATGTCGCGCTCTGGAGATCCAAGAGAGCTACTTAGAGGAACTCTCTACTACGCGATAATGATAGTCATAGTGACGTTCTTTTGGTTCTATTATCCTGTGACTCCCCTAGGGCTCGTCATCTTTGGCTGCCTCAGCTGGAGGTGACGGACTTGCTGATGTCATCGGCCGTAAGTATGGCGGCAACAGGAAGTTCGGTGTCGGCGGCGCAGAGAAGACACTAGTCGGGTCTGCTGGCATGTTCTTTGGCTCCTTTCTGTTCAGCTATGTCCTGATTGTCATCTTCTCCCTAGAAATCGCAACGTATAATCTCGTTCACCTGTTTCTGCCAATTCTCGTAATCAGCTTGGTGGCCACAATAATCGAAGCGCTCTCACCCAAGAACGTAGACAACTGGACAGTGCCATTTGCGGTGATTGTCATGGTCTTTCTGTTCATCTACTTTATGCCGACATGGTGGCCGTTCGCATTGCTAAGTATCTAGGATGTCAGGCGGTGTCGGGGCAATGGAAAAGGACCTTACAGTGATTAAGCTGGGCGGATCGCTCCTTACAGACAAGTCGAAGCCCTATGAAGCACGCAAATCAGTAATCAGGTCTGTCACACGGGAACTCAAGACATGCATTGATGGTGGACTCATCAAGTCCTTGGTTGTAGTGCAAGGGGTCGGGTCATACGGTCATCCACCGATTCTCGAACACAATCTCCACAAGGGTTTCAAGGGACCCGAACAACTCATTCCTCTGTCCAACACGCAACGCATTGTGAATGAGTTCCGTCAAATGGTTGAGAGCGAATTCCAACAGGCCGGATTGCCCGTTAATCTGTTTCATCCGTCCTCGATGGTTGTGGCAGAGAAGATGCGCATTGTCAAGTATTTCCTAGACCCCCTGAAAGGATACCTATCCCTAGGAATGGTGCCGTTACTCGGTGGTGACATGCTATATGACACAGCGATGGGATTCAGTGTAGGAAGCGGCGATCAACTCGCAGTGCTGATGGCTCGTGAGCTTGAAGCCAAACGTCTAATCTTCGCGATGGACGTAGGAGGAATCTACACAGGCAATCCCAAGACGGATCCCAAAGCATCTATCATTGACGAGGTCAACCTCAACGATATCGACAAAGTCTTGACGCGAATCGGCTCTTCGACAACTGTTGATGCAAGTGGCGCAATCAAGGGAAAACTGGCGTCGATTGCACAGGCCAAAGACCTGGTCAAAGCAGGTCTGGAAGTCACTTTGCTTTCAATGATGAAACAGGGGAGCCTTATCGCTCTGCTCAAAGGTCAGAGTGTAACGTGCACCCGAGTCGTGGTGAAGTAGTCAGGTCCTCATATCAGAGTACTTGATCGGTCGGTTGTATCGCGCGGCAGCTCGTGAACATCGATGCCACTCACTCCGTTCCACTACCCCATTCCGTATGCACTTCATGCGCTTGGTAAAGGGCTCTCCATGCCCGGTCTGGTCATTGGATCGTTTGTACCGGACATTGAGGTTCCAGTCTTATGGATGCTTGGCAATGGGGTTTACGACCATTGGATTCTGCACAGTCTGATTGGTGCGGTCACTGTTGGGCTTCTCATCGCGCTCGGGATAACACACTTTGTTTATCCTCCTGTGATCGCCCGGCTCTTTGGAATCGAACGAGCAAAGCTCAACGACGCGTGTACAATGAATAGGACCCTCGGGATTTCATGTCTGTTGGGCTTACTCGGTCACCTTCTATTGGATGTCCCTATGCATCCCTACAATCAGCTTTTGTGGCCGTGGGTCAATCCGACAGCCTTGCCCGGCATTCTTGTGCTTTTCTTCGCTGAAGGAGGAGATCTGCAGCAGGGTTTCTTCGCTGCAAATGTGCTCGTGAGTCTGATAATGCTTGTATCACTGATGACAATCGCCGTGAAGAATAGACATGCGCTGTGGAGTAGTGTATGGCTTGGTCAATCTGGAAGCTGACATGCCGCCGCATACTGACAACGAAGGGACTTGATATTGGAGCCGCATTGGAGGGGTTGGTTCTAGAAACTGAGCCGCCAAACTGTATCTTCCTAATGGAGGATTCATAAGGCAGACGGCTTCTATGGAATCGACTGCAACATGACAGACTACAAGGTAAAGGACATTGCACTTGCCCAAGAAGGCAGGATGCTAATCGATTACGCGGAGAAGCACATGCCGGTGCTGATGCATCTGAGAAAACAGCATTCAGAGAAAAAGACGCTCAAAGGCATGAGGGTGTCTGGTTGCCTGCATGTAACCAAGGAGACAGCTGTGCTTGTGGAAACTCTGAGAGCAGCAGGAGCAGAAGTTGCGTGGTGCGGTTGCAATCCTCTTTCAACGAATGACAAGGTCGCAGCCGCTCTGGCGGCCAACAATGTGCCCGTGTTTGCGTGGAATGGCTTGAACAAAGAGGAGTACTACTGGTGCATAGAGAAGACGTTGGAGTATCACCCAAACCTGACTCTCGATGACGGTGCGGATCTTATATTCACACTGCATCGTAAGCATGAGGACTTGATTACCAACCTTTACGGAGGGTCAGAGGAAACAACAACCGGAGTGATTAGAGTAAGGGCCATGGCACAGGATGGTGCTCTGAAGTACCCTATCATGGCAGTCAATGATGCGGCCACCAAGCATATGTTTGACAATGTGTACGGTACAGGGCAAAGCACGTTCGATGGAGTCTTGCGAGCTTCTGCAATACTAATTGCAGGAAAGACCGTGGTCATAGCCGGCTACGGTTTCTGTGGGCACGGACTTGCGACAAGGGCGAGAGGTCTCGGTGCTGATGTTATAGTAACAGAAGTTGATCCTGTCAGGGCGCTTCAAGCACGCATGGACGGGTACAGGGTCATGCCAATGAAACAGGCAGCAAAAGAAGGAGACCTGTTCATAACGTCAACTGGCATGAAGGACATAGTGAATAGCGAACACATGAAGGTCATGAAAGATGGGGCGATTCTCGGTAATGCCGGCCATTACAACGTGGAGATTAACTGCAATGACCTTGATGCACTCAGTACGGGAAAGAAGAGAGTCCGCCCATCACTTGATGAATACGTGCTTAAGGACGGCAGACGTTTGTACCTTTTAGGCGAGGGACGGCTAGTCAACCTTGTTGCGGCTGAGGGCCACCCATCGGAGGTGATGGATCTTTCGTTTGCAGCCCAACTGAATGCGATGCTGTGGTTGTCCGCGCACGGCAAGACGTTGAAGCCTGCGGTTTACACGTTTCCAGATGATCTTGACAAACAGACGGCCATGGCAAAGCTTGAGACAATGGGCATCAAGATCGACAAGTTGACAACGGAACAGACCGCATATGCGAAAGCATATGCTGAAGGGACATAATGGGACGACGACTGAGGACGCTGTTGTTCCTCAGTCTCTTACACCATGCTAGATGATTTCGAATGTGCTCGCAATGATTACTGCGAGAAGAAATGCATTGAGCAGGGCTACAGACATATAGCTCTTCGACAGCCCTCCCGCCCACAGGGTCATCAGAGCAGTTAGGCCAAAGATTAAGGCAAAGGGGAGCATCAACAAGGCAACAAACATCACGAAACCGAATTGAATTCCAGCCAGAAATGGCAAGTACAGTGCTGCTATCACGATTCCAAACCCCGCCAGCTTGCAGACGACTATTGCCACGGACTTCTTGGACAGCGAGATAAATGAAGCCCATCCGGAGACGATGCCAACGACTCTGTCAAGCCAAAGAACGTCTGCATAGAATAGAGGGTAGAGTGTGAAAGTGAGGACAACTGTGGAGAGTGCCCTGACCAGCACAGCGCCGCCGATGGTCTGGGGTGTGGCACCGATTTTGCCACCAGCAAGTGATGATGAGAGGTAAGACCACACGCACAGCCATACGACTATGGGAATAATGGGTATCAGTGACCTCGCAAGATTGTCAAGTGTCCGCTTCATTCTAGACGCTGGGCTAGGCGCAACTTGAGGCTGCATCTGTGACGGCCCGAAGGTTCTTCGAACAAAGTAAACGGAGATCGGGAACGTAACCAAAGACAAAAACGTGAACGCTGTGCCGAAAGACACAGGGACTATGACAATCCCTGCAAACTCCATTATGAGACCTGTGAATACCAGCAACAAGAACAGCACGGCGGTTACGGAGCCCAACAGGAGACTGAATCTCAAAGCTCTCGAATACCCTACGGGAGGACGTTCATCGGTGACAGCACGCGGTCTCAGCCGAGCTGGCAATCTGGAGTACGCAATCAGGTACAACGGAAAGACGGAGAGCAGCAGCGCTGAAGCTTGGACCAAGCCGCCTATTCCCGCATACTGGTAGATTTGATTTGAAGGAGGAAGCGTGTGTTGAACAAGTTGAGATACTCCTTGTAGGGACCGGCCAAGCCAGTCCACTGACTGCATTACTATGGTGGCATCAGAAACCTCGAAAAGATGGTCTGTGGTGCTGAGCACGAGCTTCTTGCGCTCCCATTCGAGAAGTCACCGTAAGTCGTGCCCTCTGAAACGCTGGAGAGTCCCGTTGCGGTTCTTAGAGTCGAATACGCAAGCTCCGGCGAAACGAGCTCATCGTAGAGTCCACATACTATCATCAGGTTGCGTGGGCTGGTCTGGTTCAAGGGCATAGAGAGACCGCCAAAGTTCTCGCCCATGCCTCCGCCTATGATTACCGTGGCATTGGGCTGGACTGGCATGTCCTGCATGAGCATCGCAACACCAGCGCCCAGTGAGTGACCAATAACACCCCAAGTCGACTTGCTAGAATCAGCGTCGTTAGCCTGGACATAGTGGACGGCTTCGTAAGCGTCCGTGACGATTTCCAAGAACGTCGCGAAGCTGAACGTTCTCGGATGAGACTCCGTGTCCAGCCAAGTCCACGGAAACAACCGTGAAGTTCCTGCGGGCCAATTCAATGTTAATGGGCAGCATCTCTCCCCTTGATGCAGAGATACCATGAATCGTAAGAACGACTGGCAGGGGCTTGCCGTATGTAATGATGCGTGGTTTGTAGACCGAGAAATCAACCACCCGGCCATTTGTTCGCGTTATCTGCATGTTCTCAACTGTGACTTCACCCAATCCCCGCTCAGCAGACCAAACCATGTAGGTCGACGATACGATGATCACTGAAAGGATGAACAGCGTGAGATACCTCGGTTCCCTTGCCAAGTTCCTTCCTCATGGTTTGCCGGGTCACATCCCCGAAATAAGCATTAGCAGTTTGCTACTTGCCTCTCCTTAGGCGCCCCGCACGAGTCGCGTAGAGACAACCGTACAAAACAACTTGGTACAATAGTCTCAAATACGCTGGCGGCGCATCTTCGCAGTGACAATCTCTGTGGGAGGAGACTCACAGCCATGTCGCACTTGGAAGACGGTGCCAAGATGTTGTCTGACTTTGGCCTCACGCCGTATGAAGCCAAGGTATACTTGGCCGTTGTCAGATTGGGACCAACATCAGCGAGCAAGATCTCAAAGTTGGCTGGTATCCGTCGAGAAGAGGTCTATAGGACGCTCCCCAAACTGGAGAGGACGGGACTCATTGACAGAGTGCTGGGCAGACCCGTAAAGGTTAGGGCATTGCCTTTGGAAGATGCACTCTCTCTCCTGATTGAACACAGGAAAGAGGAACTCGATAAAGAGGTCTCAGAACTGAGTACCAAAAAGGACAGACTCCTCCGCAACTTTAGACCCGAAGTCAAGAGTGAAGATTTCAGAGAGAATGGCTCACACTTCATCTTGATATCAGAGAAAGAAGCGATTACAAGAAGAACAGCCATCCTAGCTGCGAACGCAAGGAAGAGCATTGACCTAGCAGACTCCAGTGATTCTATCATCCGCTTCATGTTCAATTATGCTGACGCACTCAGGAAAGCCGGTACCAAGGGAGTCAAGTTTCGCATTCTGACGAACTGCCCCAGTGATGAGGGCACTGTTCCGAGAGTGTTAGAGAGCTCCATACCGAGAGACTCATTCAGCTTGAAATATCATGATGAGATTCCGAGTCGATACGTCATCTTCGACGGCAGGGAATCCATGATTACAACTTCTCCGGACGAAGGATTGGCAGAAAACAATACGCTCTGGACAGATGATAGTAGCCTCGTGACTCTCATGCAGAGGGGCTTTGAGGATCAATTCCGTACGGCGACCGACTGGAGGGATATGCACTTTTCGGCGTCTGACAAGCTGACCCGGGTTCTCAAGGGTCTCAAGCCAAGGGATCATGCAATACTGGTCTACAACTCTCCCGAGGTGAAACGCGAAGCCCTCTTTGCCTACATGAGGTACGGTCTAGAGAGAGGAGAAGCAGCCAAGTACGTCTGTTCGGAGGAGACTCCAAGCGAGATAAGAGAGGGCATGAGAAGCTTCGGTGTCAACGTTGAGGAATACGAGAAGACAGGTGCCCTAGACATTCTGAACTACACAAGCGTCTACATCAAGGATGGAAGATTCTCTATCCCAGATGTGATGGATTCTTGGGGCAACTACTATAGAGAAGCAATGGCCATGGGATTCAAGGGGCTAAGAGTCACAGGTGAAATGAGCTGTTTCATTCAGCATCGACTAACCAAGGAGCTCCTCGAGTACGAGCAAGCATTGCATACGACTCTTGACATTCCAATGATAGCAATCTGTGCCTACAACTCCCACGAACTGGGCAGAATTGACAATCCGATAGATGTCTACTCTGAACTGGTGAAAGCGCATGGCAAGATTCTCTTTGCTGGGAGTGATAGCAGAACCTCAGAGAGAATGGAACTGCGAAAAGGGTATTGACACTCTTCTGAAAAACATGTCATTCGAGTTTGTTGCCAGAGCACAGAGGGCAAGAAGACTTCAGTCTTTACAGGGGCCGTCTATGCTGGCACGTATATCCACTGTTCTCATGTCCTGCAAGCAGGGCACACGCCTAATCAGTTTCTTCTTCAGAAGCTTTCTCAGGGCGTATCTGACAGTTCTTGGCGCAAAAGAGACTTTGTCCAAGAGCTGCTTAGGAGTTGCACCATTCATTCCGTTCTTTCGGAGAAGATCCAGTACGATTGTCTGGCTCTTTGTGAGTCGAACGGCGTCCGGTTCCGCCCCTAGGTTATTGTCAATCATCATATCTAACACCCAACCTATAGATAACGGGCTGACCAAAAGTGCATTTAATCATGTGTGACTGCCTTGCTACAGTCACATACCGATTGAGGAGAGACCAAGAGTACTCATGCTTGCCATCGAATGCGTTCTCTAGGAGCGGAGGTCTTTCTCGTGGCCAGATGAATGCGCAAATCAGAAAAGAGGGATGAGATTCAGACGACCAGTCGATATCACCAAGGATTAATGACGGGCATTCGACTCCTGCGCAGAAGTGCTCGTAAATGACAAGACCTCTGGATGTGGTTCTACAGAGTATAGAACGTAGGCAACCAGAACGCGTGCCCGTCATACCTCTCGCGGGACTCTTCTCCTCCACGGTCTCGGGCTACTCTGTGATTGAGCTTCTGAGAGACGCAAACAAGCAAGCACATTCACAGTTAATGACTCTCAAGAAGTGGACTACGATGGCGTCATGACGTGCATGGACCTGACTGCAGAGGCCGAGGCATTGGGAGCTCCCGTCAATTTCCAAGACAAGGCCTTTCCCTATTTGGCTTTGTACCCGATCAGAGAGGCCGCCGTATTCTCCAATCTGGAACTACCATCCATCAAGACCTGCAGGTTGAGTGTGTTCGTAGAGACCACCAAGCAGCTAATCCGTCAAGTTGGAAAAACCCACCTCGTAAGCAGTTACGTAATTGGCCCGTTCACACTGGCCGGTCAACTAATGGGTGCAGAAAATCTGCTTGAACTAGCAATGGAAAACCCTGAGGAGACTGCGCTTGTTGCCAAGGAATGCCGCAGAGTCATTGAACCATACGTGGATGAACTCCTGAGTGCCGAATCTCATAATATCGTAATACTCGAGCCCACGGGGAGCTCAAGCGTCATATCTCCCGAGTGGTTCGCCAAGTTCTGCGCCCCAAACGTGAAGAGCCTAGTTTCTTTCATCAAGTCAAGAGGTGCAAAAGCCACGCTTCACATCTGCGGAAACACTACAAAGATTCTGGATGCAATGTGTGAGACTGGAGCAGACGCTCTCAGCTTGGACTCTGTCACCAGTCTAACGAATGCGTACAAGATCTCACATGGCAGATGTACAATCATTGGGAATGTGGACACAACGTTGCTGTTGAATGGCTCGCAAGAGGAAGTGGCAGCCGCGAGCAGGAAATGCATCGAAGCTGTTGGTGGGGTTGTTGATGGCTTTGTCCTGAGCTCAGGCTGTGACTTGGCTATCGAAACGCCAGTCCAGAATGTCAATGCGTTAGTTAAGGCCGGAAAGAACTATCATATTACAAGCCGCAGTCAGTGAGCAAAAAACACAACCGACTCCAAGTGCGAATGCAGGCCTAGATGGAGAACACCAATAGGTTGTCATCGGAAAGGACAATAACCCGACATATCGCGGATGGTGCAAGACTGGTGGCCTCAAATGAAAGCTAAGCCCGATATCTTGCGCACAGCCATGGAATCCCTGAACGTCGCAGTCGTGGTAATAGATGACAAGGAACGCATCGTCATGTTCAATCGGACCGCAGGTGAGCTCTTTGGACAGGATGCACAAAGCAGATTCGACAGCTCCATTCTTCGTTGTCATCCCGAGAGAGCCGAGCCCGGCGTCTTGAAGATGATCGGACAAATGAAGAGTGGAGAACTAAAGAAGTATCAAGGTTGGGTCAACTTTCGTGGCAACATTCTGTATGAGTATATCTATCCGCTTCTTGACCTGAATGGCAAGTACATGGGCGCTGTGGCCGAGCTTCATCCTGCTGCAGAGAAGGCTGAGTATCTCAAGAGTCACGGCGAATGGAAAGAACCCGAGTGACATGGCGTGGGTGCCAGCTCTCCGCGCAGCCCGCATCCTGAGAAACCGGGTTTGACTCAGCTAGAGCTGCAAAAGCGTATTCTACACAGTCATAAACCGCCAAGCCGCGAATGCAACATCGGAAGAATCCAATGCTAGCACATCCTGACCAAACACATGAAACAAGCCTTAAGAAACGCAAGGCTTGCCCGGATTCGGACTTGAGCTGATCATATGGTCTGGTGCGTGATGGTCAAAGGGCCCTGCAGAGGTGAGAAATGCGATTTTTGGGCTCGAGTGCGACTCAGAAATCAGACATTAGATGAAATCGTGGATGGGATCCAGCGTAGCCTGACTCCGTGTATTGAACCGACCGGCCTGGAGACAAGAGAAGCACTCGATAGATACTGGGCGGAAGTTGGCGTAAGAGACATGGAATTGCTGTGTCAAGAGGAGCCAGACTTGTGCGCTAAGATAAGGAAGGCTGAAGCGGTGGTCTATTCGAGGACTGGTCAACCTACTAGCTGAAATGGGACCGGAACGGGGACCATGTCGCCTCTGTTGAGAATCCACTTGGGATCAAGTGCTTTCTTCACCGCTTGCATCTCGGAGATTCCCTGACGACCGTACATCACCTCAAGGAATGTCCGTTTGAGCTTCCCAATTCCGTGTTCCGCAGAGACACTGCCGCCCAGCTCAACGGCCTTCTTTGCGAAGAGAAGATAGTTATCCATGCCCTGCTCCACCTCTTCGTTGTTCCGTGGGAGCATATTCACATGAAGGTGGTTGTTGCCAATGTGACCAAATATGACGTACTCCATTCCTTGGCCGTCCAGCGTATCCTCATAGAACTTGAGGTACGTCTTCAGTGCGTCATCAGGAACAGCCATGTCCGTACCTATCTTGTGCACGTCGTGATACTCCTTCTTGCGCTGCGCAATGATTGAATTGATTGTCTCAGGAACGAAATGCCGGATAGTTTTCATCTTCTCAAGCTCAGTACGGTCGAGCCCGGCCCAACTTGATTCTGAGGACGACTCGTGCCTGTTCAGCATCGCTTCTAGAAAGGTCACCTTCTCTTCCATTTCCTGTTCAGTATAGGGAAACTCGAAGAACACGATGGCTTGGGTCATGTCGGTTAACGCTGGCACCTTGATGCCTGCCGACCCAGCCTTTTCACGAATCATCTTGATAGCAGTTGCCCCGAAGTACTCTAGGAAGTCCATCTTGATCTTCGAGTCAGGAGATCTGGCATCAATTACAAACTCGACTGCATCGTTCTCAGTTGGAAAGAACGCCATGACTGACATGATGTTCTCAGGCATCTTGGCGAGCTTGAGTTCCACTTCATTGATTACACCCAAGATGCCCTCAGACCCTATGAATAGGTCAATCAGATCCATGTCAGGTTTCGCGTACAACCCTGCTGCATTCTTTACATTCGGCATCTTGTAGCTTGGCACAGAGAAATCCATCTTTGAACCGTCGCTCAGTGTAATCCTGAACTTACGATTCATTGCGATGACCTTGCCGCGCTCGATGTCTAACATCTCTCCGTTGGCCAAAGTGACCCTTATTCTTCGAATC
This sequence comes from Candidatus Thorarchaeota archaeon, assembly GCA_963726195.1. Classification (GTDB taxonomy): domain Archaea; phylum Asgardarchaeota; class Thorarchaeia; order Thorarchaeales; family Thorarchaeaceae; genus OWC5. The sequence continues at coordinate 30,893 of CAVSBO010000015.1, read as the reverse complement.
CAATTCCTGACAGCGCCATATCTGAAGGTCCGAGCTCCCGACGCGTTGCAGGCGACGATTCCACCCAACCACGCACTGGTCTCGGTTGGATCCACAGGAAAATAGAAAGCTCTTCTATCGCTCAGGAACTTGTCAAGTGCCGCCTGCTGTTCTTTTGTGCCCTTCGCCTTCAGAGCTGCGAGGTTTTTGGACGTAACCGCCTTTACTAGGTCCTCAAGAAGCACCCCAGACTGTGCTGCAATTGAGTAGGTGTCTTCTTCGGAAATGTAATGGACATAGAGGATTTGGTTCATCTTCTCAAGGTTCAGTGCAATACCGCCCTCGGGTACTGCACCACCCGTCAGACCTGTTCTGCCGCCTTGGATAGTTACAGGCTTGCCCTTCTCATTTGCCGTCTTCAGAACGACTCCGATGTCATCCTCGCTCGTCGGGAAGTATATCATGTCAACTCTGCCGTCGATTGAATGTGACTCGTCATCCAAGTACGGACCGTAGGCATCAATAATCTCCTTGGGTTCCGAAACGATTTTCATCTTTGACAGGTCAGATGGCCGAGGTCTGATTGCCTTAATCTCGTTGGTCATTGAGCTCACCGAGGCCTTCACAGTGAATGCTCCACGATTCGAGAGAATATCAAAACTGCGGTGTGGAGTTTCGCTATTACGATGGAAGCAGGAGAGAGTCCACGACTTCGGTTGTGGGATGAATCCCTACACCCAGTCGATACAAAGAAGGAGTGTATATTCGTATGGAAAGCACTAAGAAGTACATCGAGGAGCAGAAGAATCATTGATACTGACGTACAAGGTTCGGCACGAGCGTGACTTCTCCGAAGAGCTGAGAAAGGCGAGAACGATTGCAAGGATTGCGGTAAACTCGCCTGTCCCATTAACGACGCCCGCTGTAAGACACATCGGCCTGAAGTCAGTGATAGCGAACCAGGTACTCAGGAAATACGGACGAAACAAGCAGACTAGGAAAGTGCGTTCTGTCAAGCTGACCATTCCGTGTCAAGGCATACAGTGCGACCGAGAGAAGAGAACGATAAGAATCACTTCCCTCGGAATGGAGTTCGCGTACAGGTTCAGGGACGATTTTGTGAAGATTAACCAGATAGAGGTTGACAGGAGATTCTTGTACGTCTCGCTGACTGTAAAAGAAGCAGAGCCGCTCGCTCCGGAGGGATACATCGGTATCGACCTGAATGCTACGGGTCATGCAGCAGTGGCCGCAATCCCTGCCACAGGAAAGGTCTTGAAGCTTGGAAAGAAGGCACATCATATTCACAAGAAGTACAGGGAGATGAGAAGAAGACTTCAACGGATGAGAAAGTACCGGAAACTGAAGAGCGTAAAGAACAGGGAATCGAAGATTGTCACGGAACTCAATCACCAGATGAGCCGAAAGATTGTGGGCACTGCATTCGAACATAGGTGCGGGATACGACTTGAAGACCTGAGCGGTATCAGAGATACCGCAAGAACGACTCGAACGTTTAGATACGCCCTGCACAGCTGGTCGTTTTGTCAGTTAAGAAAGATGATAGAATACAAGGCCAGGCTGCTAGGAGTAGAGGTCGAATACGTTAATCCTGCATACACGTCCAAGACTTGCAGCATGTGTGGCTCGATTGGTGACAGGAACAAGAAGGAGTTCAGGTGTCCCGCTTGCGGGCACGTTGACCATGCCGATGCCAACGCAGCATTCAATATCGCTAAGGCATCATCGGGCACGAGTCAATCTTTTGCAGACAGAGATGCAGAGGACGGGAGCACTGGCACCCCCAGAGGCCCAATGGCCATGAATGCAGCCAACGCCAGAACCCCATGACTTTAGTCATGGGAGCATGTCAGTAACTCGTATAGGCTGGGCGATGTCACTACCAGTAACTCAAAGACGCTGTCTGGAGAAGACAAATCGTCTCTGTACTCAGGGAAAACCATCGAGGTGACATCAATGAGGATAGCGGCAATCTCTGACATACATGTGCGTAATGACGGAAGTGACCGCATGCTCCTGGACACTATCCGAGCGCGCGTGGAGACACTGTCGCCAGATATATTCATCATAGCAGGTGACCTAAGCAGTGATCTCCAGATTCTCTCGGACTCGCTGGAAACCCTTTTTCAGCCAAGCTGCACAAATCTCTTTGTCTCCGGCAATCATGACATCTTCTTTGAGAAGGGCAACGGGCTAGGCTCGATTGATAAGTACTCGAAAAGAATCGGTGAGGTCTGTGAGAAGAACAAGTTCGTCAATCTCCCCGAAAACCCATTCATAGTTGGCAGGACCGCATTTGTGGGAAGCATCGGATGGTATGACTATTCCCTTAGGCGACAGGACTTGCGAATTCCTGAGAGCGCATATGAGAGGAAAGAGTTCAAGGGGGAAGTCTGGTTTGACTTGTTCAGCATTGACTGGGAATTCACTGATCTCGAGGCCACGGATCTCTTCAATCGCAAACTTGAGTACGACTTGGCGAACTTGCCGCGCGGAATTGAGCAAGTAGTATATGTGTCACATCACATCCCCTTCCGAGAACTATCATACTACAAGGGTCGGTTGCCTTGGGATTTCTTCTCTGCGTTCATGGGAGCAGAGAGCACCGGCCACATTCTTCAGGAGGATAGCAGGGTCTCCCTTTCAATCTCAGGACACAGTCATGTGAGGAAGATGGCCAAGGTTGGTAACTTGGTTGCAGTGACTGTTCCTCTCGGATATGGCCGACCGTCGGATGACCAATTGGCTAGTTTGGTCGAGTCAGCAGTTGCCGAAATCATAATCGACGATAGAGAGATTGACATTCCCAACTTCGTAGAGGGAGACATATGCGCAGGTCTCCCATACGGCGATCGTATCTGAGCAACAGTCAAGGTAATGCGAAGAAAGAGACTGCAGCGTAACAATGGTATCCAGACTGAAGCCCAGTCCAAAGAATCGCATCCCTCGAGAGGTTTGAATCAATGCCAAAGCGAGCGCGATGTCCGTATTGTGATAAGTCTGTTTAGTCGGGACGACTTAGATGATCACGTCAGACAGTGCCGAACAAGACATCCAAGCGGGCAATCCACCCAAACTGCTCAAAGGAAGATTGTCGTGGTAGACGGCAGTAACGTAGCATTCTACATGACTCGGGCCGGAAAACCAAGAGTTGAGAATATCGTCATGGCCAACAGCAGCCTTGCCAGTGCCGGGTTCGTGCCAATCACTGTAGTGTCGGCTGCCTTGGTCCATCAAGTCGACGAGGATGAACAGCTGCTCAAGATGATTGCATCCAAACGCGTCATACAGGCACCAAAGGGTATGGATGACGATTTCGAAATCATAAGAACAGCTGAAAAGAATGACGCTGACATTGTTAGCAATGATAGGTTTCTTGACTATGTGGACAAGTATCCTTGGTTACCCTCAAGGCTCAGAAAGTACAGGATGTCGCCATCAGGACTGATACTTGTGTGAAGTCGTGACTACTTGTGATGACTACGACAAGACTCATCAAAAGCGTTAAAATAGAACAGCAGAAGGCTCCGGCAAGTTAGCACACCTTTGGCTTGGTGACCCGAATGCGACTGGAAGAGCTGCGTAAGAAGTATCTTGAGTTCTTCAAACAGCAGAAACATGCAGTTATCGCCTCGGCATCTTTGTTGCCAGAGCATGACCCCACGGTACTATTCACAACAGCAGGAATGCACCCATTAGTACCATACCTGTTGGGCCAGCCGCACCCGCAGGGAAAGCGTCTCACGGATTGTCAGAAATGCATACGCACTACTGACATAGACAGCGTAGGTGATACAAGCCATCTCACCTTCTTTGAGATGTTGGGCAATTGGAGCTTGGGCGACTACTGGAAGAAAGAAGCGATAACTTGGAGCTATGAGTTCCTGACATCAAAGAAATGGTTGGGATTGAATCCGAAGCAGCTTTCGGTCACTGTGTTCGCAGGTGATGCTGATGCACCTGAGGACGACGAGTCTACAAAAACGTGGATGAGCCTAGGCATACCAGCTGAGCGGATCGACTTCCTGCCAAAGGAGGACAACTGGTGGGGTCCAGCCGGAAAGACCGGACCCTGCGGCCCTTGCACTGAGATGTTCATGGAAGTCAGCAAGATTCCAAAGTGCGGCCCGGATTGCAGACCAGGTTGTTCATGCGGCCACTTCCTTGAGATTTGGAACGACGTCTTCATGCAATACAACAAGAAGGAAGACGGTGCTTATGAGCTACTGAAACAGAAGAATGTCGACACCGGTATGGGATTGGAACGAACAGGTGCCATTCTCAGCGGGGTCAAGAGCGTTTACGATACAGAAGCTTTCATTCCCCTGACGAACAGAATAAAGCAGCTCTCCGGCAAGGAAAGGATTGAGGAATCCAACGAGAAACTCGTGCGGATAGTGGCCGACCATGTAAAGGCTGCAGTCATGATAATGGCAGATGACAGGCGCATCTCGCCGTCCAACGTGGAACACGGCTACATTGTGCGTCGTCTTCTCAGAAAGGCCATCAGGTCCGCAGACGATCTTGGCATTCCTGAAGGCTTCCTCGTCGACTTGGCGGCCATCGTGATAGACATGTACAAGGATATCTATGACGAGGTTGAGAGGAATCGAGACTTTGTCATGCAGAACTTAGAAGCCGAGGAGAAGAAGTTCAGGAGCACTCTTGGCAAGGCACTGAGAAAGTTTGAACAGACTCTCAATGAGACCGGGACAATCACTGGCAAGGATGCCTTTGTGTTGTTCACGAGCTTCGGTCTTCCTCTCGAAATGACAGCCGAACTCGCTTCTGAGAGAGGAATCAAGATTGACATTGATGAATTCCGGAGAGAGTTCGAACAGCACCAAGACACATCGAGGACTGCGACAGAAGGCAAGTTCAAGGGTGGTCTAGCAGACCATACCGAGGAGATTACAAAGCTCCACACGGCAACTCATCTCCTGCAAGCCGCGCTAAGGAAGGTGCTCGGAGAGTCAGTTCGCCAGAACGGGAGCAATATCACAGAAGAGCGTCTCCGGTTCGACTTCACTTTCTCAAGGAAACTAACGTCCGAAGAACTGCAAAGAGTAGAAGACCTCGTAAACGATGCGATAAAGAAGGACTTGAAGGTCACACGGCAGATCATGAAACTCAATCAGGCGGTGGAAGGAGGAGCCCTTGCATTCTTCAGGGACACCTACGGTGATGAGGTGTCGGTGTATACGATTGGTGACTTCAGCAAGGAGGTGTGCGGAGGGCCGCATGTTGAACACACAGGAGTGCTAGAGCACTTCAGAATTACCAAGCAAGACAACATCGGAGCTGGATTGATGAGAATCCGTGCGGTGTTGGATGCAGCGTAAAGAGCATCATGCACCAGTTTCCTCGTGAAGGCCTTGAGTGCTATCCTTGACATTACAGATAGCGTTATAGACCAGTGAAACTGCGACTGCTGAACTCGTGGACTATGCAGCTTTCACGTCAGTAGCCATATTCCTCGTAACGCTGTTTCTCATGGTGAAGCGTCCGAGACGTATGAACCTGGGCATAGCCGCGGGGATTGGCGCAGTAGCATCTCTACTGCTCGGCACCGTCACGGTGGCAGATGCCGTTGTAGCCTTCGGAAACATATGGGATGCGGCTCTCGCTTTTGTTGGCATAGTCATGCTGTCAGTGACCTTGGATGCGATGGGTTTCTTCAGGTGGGCGGCACTTAGGGTTGCGAGACTCGCTCATGGCCATGGAGTAAGGCTGTTCTTCTATGTGTCTCTCTTCACCGCGATAGTAAGCATACTGTTCGCGAACGACAGTGCAGTGCTCATCCTAACGCCGATTGTGATGGAGATGGTCAAAGAGCTGAATACCAGCAGGGAAGGCAGTCTTGCATATCTCTTTGGCGCAGGACTCATTGCTGACACTGCGGCAATGCCCCTGATTACGAGCAATCCGGTGAACATCGTCAGTGCTGATTTCTTCGGATACACGTTTGTTCAGCACATGGTCTTCATGGGCCTCGTCGGGGTTGTCACAGCAGTGCAGACCATTCTTATCGTCTATTTGTTCTTCAGGAAGAGAATCCCGGCGACCTACTCTACTACTACAATTGAGGACCTGATCAGGAATAGTCCAAGCCCTCTCCTGCTAAGGACGAGCATAGCCACACTGATTGCTATAGATGTAGGCTATGTTCTTACATCGTTGAATCATATTCCTGTTTCATTCGTCATCTTTTCAGGAGCAGTCTTTCTCCTGACACTGTACACGCTAAAGTACAAAAGAGATCCGACACTTGGAGCACACTCGGATGGCCCTCTGCATGTCTTGAGGAGGGTCAATTGGGACATTCTTTTCTTTATGATAGCAATCTTCCTTGTTGTGCAAGGACTGAGACACGCAGGCGCCGTTGATTTCTTTGCCACCCTCTTCATAGATGCACTGACCCTACCATCAGTACTCTCTGTTCTTGTTCCAAGCCTAATTGTAACTGTCGGTGCCAGCGCCATGAACAATTGGCCCATGACGATGTTGGGCCTATTGTCGGTTAAGCAAGCAATTTCCTCCGCAAGCTTGGGCCCGCAAGCCAGTACGAGTCTCATATTCGCCAACATAATCGGAAACAACTTGGGCCCGCACTTCTTCCCCTTGGGGTCCTTGGCAATACTGATGTGGCTTGGCACAATGAAGAGAAAAGGTCTCGAGATAAGACTGAGAGAATACCTGAAGGTCGGGTCAATACTATCTTTGGCTGAAGTGACGACCGCCTCAACCATCCTCTGGCTAGAGCAGTCTTTTCTGCATCTTGCGCTGACGATTGTCCCCTGAACTGCGCAGATTGTCTGTGCGTGCTCTTTCTAGGAACCTTGTAGTAGCGAGCCTGTAGACATTAAGCTGAGAACTTGAGAAATAGTGGCCTAGTCATAGGGTATTGTAAAATGGTTAGAGGGGACCATAAGGTCCACCTCGTATTAGTCTTCGTAGCCGAGCTTCGGCACTCTGGCGAGCCAATTCATGAAATAGGCTACGAGCACAGATACAACAAGAGCACCACAGGTCAAGAGCAGGATGTCTATCCAACTCGGAGTCGCCCCCGCAATCATCTGCATCCAGCTCCAGTACGTGCCTGCAAGAGTCATGCCTGCCAGTGCTACCTTAATCAGCGGCACCTTCACGCTCTTGGTCTGAAAGACGCCCATGTCGGTCAGCGCCGCAGCCAACGCACCACCCTTGTCACGCTTCAGTTTGAGACGCCTTGAGAACGTGCCGACTGGCATCTTGGACTTCGGCTTGACAACACTCAATGCTTTCGGTGCATATTCCGCAATGTCTTTCGAGAAGTAATCTACCGCCGACGCACGGTCGAGTTTGCACTTCGGACAGTTGCTTGCCTCCTTTAGCCACTTGTGACCGCACTGTGGGCATCGCTTTCCATCCCAACTTTTCTTGGCGGCCTCGCTTACACGTCGCACGAGTTCATCCTTGCTTATTTGCTCTGCACCCTTCTTCGGTCGTCTTCGGAGGATTAAAGCGGATGGAAATATTCCTACATCCGAGGCCCTTTTTGCTCCGTGGGTCTTCCTCGCGGCCATAATCCCTCGTTGAAAGTCGTCTAGCGATAATAGCAGGCCGAAAACAGATGTGACTGTCAAAGCCACCGTGACAAGACCTGCGACAGACATGATTGCAGCTGCGCCAGTGGGTCCTACCCGAAGAACAAAGCTCTGGGCTACAGTCTTGTTTGTCCCAGCTGTAACGTTGTAAACGAAGGAGAACGATCCAATGATGGTTCCGGTTATCAGAGCAATTCCATTGTATGTTAGAAGCGACCCGAGCGGGATTGTTTTGTTGAGTAGACTCCCGCTAAATCCCGCGGGTATGTAAGAGTTGATGGGAGACGGCACATCAACTAAGGTAATGCCCAAGTATTGCATTATGAGACGAGATTCCCAGAGGGTCAGGTTGCTGAGGACATTGATTGTCAGCTCCATCGTCAGATTAGTGAGCACTGGTACTGGATAGCTGGAATTCGCGTCGGGAGCCGGTGTTCCGTTCAACTTGAGCTGAAACTCCAAGTTGCTATCACCGCTCCAGCCTACAGGTACAGCCTGCGATGGCATTACGAATAGAGTTGACCACAGCATGCACGTGATAAACACAAGAGGAATCAGCAAAGGCAGTGTCTTTCTCATGTTACATGTCACTCTTCTAGTTAGGGCACAGGACTCCTGCCTCAACCTATCTATTAACAGTTATGGGGTTGTCCACCATGTTGAGACCAATATCAAAAGGCCATGTTTTCTGATACAAATTTATCCGTCTCGACCAAGAGCTTGGTCTATCTCATGGTCGAACTCCTCGTCATCTTCAGGTTCGAATATGACATGGGGTTTGGAGGACGGTTTTTCAGGTGGGCTCCATTGGTATATTGTTCCGAATGCATAACCACCTGAGAACGATATTATCCCAAACAGTACACTTTGGGTCGTTACAGGCAACCATACAGACATCAAGACAGACAGCGTTAGACCTCCCAAGGGATAGATGACCACTGCAAAGCCAAGCCGTTCACGAATAGACAGATGTGAGGAACCTCCAATGGCATACCCAATGATGAGGCCCACTAGGATTGGAGGAATGCCATACTCAATTAGCTCCAGAGAAGGCAGGATTTGAGAGAACACATGACCGCCTCATCTGGGAGGCGATCATTCAACTGGAGATAATCATTCTTGCGCTCTCATTAGTTCCGCACTGTAGCAAAGAAACTCAATCAGTACTCGCCTGGGTCATGAGACACACTTTAGTCTGTAGTCTCACCATGGTGAACAATCTGAGATGCGACAGGTGTTCAGACCCCATCAAAAGCGATGTCCCCCTTCCGACCCATGCTAATATTGTGTGTCTGCCTTTACGCCTTGATTGTCATGGGTGCGCCATGATGCTTAGGAATCGCTTGATGCCCGCATTCTGCACCCATCCAGCAGACAAGCTGGTTGCCCTCTTGGTGCATTTCCTGTCCACAGTGCGTCGGCATCGCCATCTCCATTCCACATTTCTTGCAGACGAGCTTGCTCATTTTCATGGTCTCCGTTTCGTATTATTTGTCTCACTCTGTAGATAGTGAGAACCTTAACTATAATTAAGCGGCCCACCTTATGAACTTGCGCATCGGGGAAATCGAGATTGCGCTGATGAATGCCGAGCTTGGCATCGAGGAGATTCCTATCATCGCTTCTGATAGTACTTGTCAGCTGCTTCGGTGAATACCTTTTCGGCAGTCTTGTTGGCGCCCGGAGTATCCAGTTCTACATCCCTCTTGGTACCGCGATCCTCGGACAAAATCTCCTTGTAGACCTCGTTTTGCACTATCAGCCGTTGAACCTCATTGCTACCAGTCCATGTGATTCCCAGTCTGGCATCTCGAAACAGCCTCTCCAGAGGGTAGACGTTAGTGTAACCGATTCCACCTAGGATTTGCATGGACTCGTGGATCGTGTGGAAGCCTGCTTCGGTCGCGAAGAACTTCGCTTGAGAGACTTCCTTGCGACACCATGCTCCAGTGTCTGCCTTCTTGGCGGCATGATATACTAGGCCCCTCGCCGCATCAAGCTGCGTGGCACAGTCTGCGACCTTGAAGCTAATCCCTTCGAATCGTCTGACCTGTTGACCAAACGCTTCTCTCTTGTCTGAATACCTCACTGCAATCTCCAGTGCAGCTCTCCCCATCCCTATTGCACCTGCGGCGCTCGTGAGGCGCTCTGGTACCATCATTGCATTGAATACATCGTTGCCGCCGCCAAGACCATTCACGATATTATCCTCGTCGACTTCTACATTATTCATGACAATCCTAGCTGCGCCCATCCCACGGCATCCCAACAGCTCATACTGCTCCTCGACTTTCACGCCAGAGTCTCGATCTACCAAGAAGGCGCTGAGAGACTTGTGTGGTGGTGCCTCAAAGTCTGTCTTTGCATAAACTAGAAAGTAGTCGGCACCGACTCCGCCGGCAACAAAGCGTTTCTCACCATTAAGTACGAACCTGTTTCCCCGCTTCATAGCTGTCGTGTTGGTACCAAAGAAGTCGGACCCGCCGCGAGGCTCTGTTAAGCCCTCTCCGCATATCTTCTCGCCGCGAAGTGTCGGCAGAAGGTACTTCCGCTTCTGCTCTTCGGTTCCGAACTTGTTTATTCCCTCTCCAATGATGCTTGGCAGTGAGTATGTGCACCCTAGAGCGATGCCCAAAACGCCAATCTCTTCTATGGCCAGCATCTCTGAGACCCAGCCGAGGCCACGACCACCGTACTTCTTCGGAAAACGCAAGCCCAAGAGGTTGGCTTGTCCAACGGACTTCACGAATTCGTAAGGATACTCCTGCTCACGGGAGTCCATCTTAAGGATTAGAGAAGGATCGACCCTATCTCTCACAAAAGCACGGACTTCGTCCCTGATTTTCCTTTCACTTTCAGTTAACAGAACCTCGAACATACCATCTACCTCTCTTCTGAGTAGATTACACATCGCGCAATAAAGACTCTAGGGTTTCCGTCGACCCGGGGCTTCTTTGGATACTTATGGCATCCGAAGGACAGACAATTTCGCAAAGCAAACAAGCCATGCAATCCATTTCGTTCATGGGATCTACTATCTGTTTGCCAGAACTGTCTGTCCACGAAACAAGGACTGCGAGGGGACACGCGCTCACACATTTCTGGCATCCATTGCAGGACTCTGCATCGACTCCCACCAAGGTGCCGTGAATTATGCAGATTTTGCCAGTGTTCGACGTCCAGACTGAATGTCCACAATGATTGCCACTGATTCTTAGCTTGTTGCGGTACTCCCTGTCGATGGGCACAACCAAGCGGTCCGTGCCCTAGCTTTTAGCCCATCCGATTGTGGTGGCCGACCATCTGCCGTGCTTGCAGGATTTCTATGCCGAAAGACTATTCCTCTGAATGCATGGAGGCACAGGTTGAAATTCGCCCGAGTCAGATGTCTCACGGCTGCAATGAGCAAAGAAAGAATCCCTCCCGGGCAACATGTCACTGATGGGTTTCCCGTGCTCAACGCTGAGCGACCCATGAAGTTCGACCCGCAGAAATGGCGGTTCCGCGTCACAGGAGAGGTGGATAATCCTCTTGATCTCTCTTGGGACGAGTTCCTCGCGTTGCCGAGTCACAAGATAATTGCTGACTTCCATTGTGTGACCGGCTGGAGCCGACTCGAAAACGAATGGCAAGGCGTCCTCGGAAGAACCATTTGTGACGTGGCCAGAACAAAACCGACTGCGAAGCATGTGGTGATGATTGCGGATTCTGGCTACACAAGCAACACGATAATGGATACATTTCTCAGAGAAGACACAATCTTGGCCTACAAGTGGGCAGGCAAGGACCTTGAGCCGAAGCATGGTGGGCCTCTTCGCAGCGTAGTCAGTTCGATATATGCATACAAGTCGGTCAAGTGGTTGGTCGGGCTCAAGTTTGTCAAGACAGATGAGCCTGGATACTGGGAGGTCAGGGGATACCACAACGAAGCAGACCCGTGGAAAGAGCAGCGTTACTCATTCAAGTAGTACCACTGATTCAGCGAACCACTAGGGCCCGCTTTTTGATTCAACTGGATATGCTGGAATTTCATTCTTATCTCGTGTGTTGCCTGTCTCTTTCGCGAATCTGTGCTCCGCTGGCAGGCACGTTTAGAAACCTTAAGAAGGCCTACACATAAGCCCAGTCCTTAAGTACCAACTCCACGGCGCGAGAACTGGTAATTGTGCGCTGATGAGATTCTTTCAAGACACATGCTGCAGACGAGGGGTTTGTTATGGTTGAGGTATTCATCAGATACACGACAACTACTGGTCTGGAAAAGTATGAAATCTTCAAGGCAACTGAAGGTCACATCAACCTAGACCTTCGAGACATTGCGTCAGTTGACCTCTTGCCACTGATATGGTGTGCAGACTTGGAATATCTCAGCCTGCGCTACAACTCCCTCTTAGAAGTTGATTTGACTCCGCTTGCCAAGTGCAGCCACTTGAAGGGGCTGAGACTGAATCACAACCATCTGCAGGAAGTCGACTTGACGCCAATCGGTGAATGTCACGACGTTCGAGAAATCGTGTTGAAAGAGAACAGAATCAAGCGACTGGACGTAACTCCCTTGTTTGGCTGTCCATGGCTTCGAGAACTGGAACTCGACAAAGGGGTCACACTGACTGCAGACTTGATGCTGAGGTCGATAGGAAACTGGCCGGATATTCTCGTCGAGCGTTATCGGGACATTCTATGGAAGGCACGGGAGCGCGCCCAGAATCGGTCATGATCAGCCAAGCCCCGCTTCTTCCATGAGATAATCAAGGACGCTCTGCCATATTGTCCCGTCAGAACGGGCCTTGTTCTCGAAGTTGCTGACGTTCATGTATTTCTCAAGAGCGGCCGCAGCTCCTGATGGAAAGATTCCCTGCTCTACTACCGTCAAGTAACCCAGAGCCACCAAAGCCTCTTGGACCTTCTGTGCCACAACGCCATCAAGTCGGATAAGGTTGCTCGGAGGCTCTCTACTAAGTAGTGTCATGTCGTATATCTTGAATATCCTCTCCAGCTCTTCGATGGGGCTAGGGTGTTCGTCAACACGTACATCGACGTACCGGTCATTTCCCCCACCGTATCCACCGTTCTTCCGAACCACAAGTATTGCGGCTGACTGCATTCCTCTTCTGTCACCGCCTTCAGCTTGACCGGCCTTGAGCCCTGCAAACAGCTTGTCTATGAGATCGCCCTCAGTTCTTTCAAAGGACTCAGCCATGCTCGTGACAACAGATGTGCGCGCAAGGATGTTGCCTTGGCATGTGTATCCTTTGCCCACCAGATGTGTCGCTGACTCCATGCACTTTTCACCCGTATGGGCAGCCGCACGGCCCTTGGAATCTACAATCCCAACCTGACGATGCTCAGCCATGTCATCATCCTTGAGAAGTGCCTTGAGTGTCTGTGTCGCAGTTTTTCCCTGAGACAGAAGAGCAAGTCCTGTAGGTCCGTAAGATGAGTTGGCCCATGCCTGAGTTGCAATTGCGCCCACTTCGGCGGCGGCCCAAGGTACTATTGAGCCGACTGCCGGAAACTTTGACTGAACTATGACGCCAAGGTCGCCGTTGTTTGGATCCCTTGCTACTATTGAAAACGTGGATAGCCGTGCACGATGGAGACTCTCAAGATCGGGTTTCATTTTACCATTCACCCGCCTTCATTATTTGTGCTGTTCTGCTTCGTCGTGTGATGATGGAGAGAAAGGTTCTCTCGCACGCGCAGCTGGTGACAAAGCAGTCTCATCAATGATTCGGCTCACCATTGCTCATGTACGGAACCTACCTGTAACGGACTAGCAAGCTGCGCACATGGACAGGATTGCATCTTCGAATGCTTCAAAGGGGGAGTATGGGAAGCGTTGTGTGCAATGTAAGCGGAGGTCATTGGATGGATACTGGTCTGAAGAATAAACACACGCTAATCACTGGTGCCAGCGGAGGCATAGGCATTGAAGTCACCAAATCGTTCCTCCGGGAGGGCTCGAAGGTTACAGCTGCATATCATCAGTCTTCTGTAGAGTTGAAGCGCATTGGGCGTGAGTGGTCAAAGCAAATGATGACGGCAAGCGCTGACTTGAAAGACGAAGCGCAAGTCAGGTCACTCTTTGAGCAAGCAAATGCATCCTTTGGGCGAGTTGACGTGTTAGTAGCAAATGCAGGGATAGCAAACCATGAGGAAGCGCCCGTTCATAAAATGGATTTGAAACAATGGGAGAACACGTTGGCAGTCAATTTGACTGGCACATTTCTATCAGCAAAGTACTTCTTCCAGAATCTTGAACGCTATCCCGGTGATTATGCATCCCTCGTACTAGTGGGCTCGACTGCGGGCATCTTTGGAGAAGCGTGGTTTTGTGACTATTCCACATCCAAGGCAGCCATGTACGGGCTTTTGATGAGCTTGAAGAACGAGATTGTGCACCTAGCGCCAAAGGGACGAGTGAATCTCGTGAACCCGGGCTGGACACTGACACCAATGTCGGAAGACACTCTGAAGGATTCCAAGAAGGTAAGAAGAATACTCCAGACAATTCCTATGAGAAAAACTGCGGTGCCTTCCGATGTCGCAAACGCCATCCTGTTCCTTTCGTCAGATGCCATGTCGGGGCATGTTAGCGGCCAAGCTATAACAGTGGCGGGCGGGATGGAAGGCAGAGTTCTATTCACTCCTGAGGAGATTCGAGTTCCGGGGGACTGATTCCGTATTCACCAAGGCCGACTTGTTTTCTGATTATCAAGGGGCCACTTTCTCCAAGGAGAAATCGAAAGACTAGATTATGCTTGCTAAGAAATAAGCGTCGACAGCCGGTTTGGCTCTGGAACGGGGCGGGCCGGACTTCCTTCTATGATCCTAGCCCGCACGTTCAGAGAATTGTGACTCACCTCTTGTTGTGTTCCCGTTCATTGCTCTGGTCTGGACAAGCTCCTGACCCCGAGGTTCATCATCAATGCTCCAATAAGAAGAACGCACACAGGACCTGAGAGTATCATGAATAACCTAAGACCAATGGTTCCGAAAGCGTTCTCAAGGAAGTCGAATATGGAGAAACCGGCTAAGAAACTGAACAGATCCAAGAGGATAGGGGCCATGACCGAGAATACTGTTATCATCATGGATCCCATGATCACCACCTGGTACCCAGGAGACTTGGTGTCCTCGTAATTCGGATTCCGAGCAGTCATTCCCATACTCACCATCACAGCCCCCCACACTATCAGACATGAGGAAACAATGAGTAGGAGGAACTCTAGAGCCGTCATCCCAAACATAAAGGCGACTAGCGTAGTTGGGACGAGAGCAAGAGGAACTGCAATGAGGAGCCCCGAAACTAGTCTAGCCCTCATGAAGTGCGATGCACCTCTTGGTGCACTCTGAATCATCCATAACTGGTCCTTACTCTCAAGAAACCCTGTTCCCGCAAATGGAAACACGCCGAGTATGCCTATCATCATTCCAACCATTAGTGCAATAGAGAAGAAATCGAAAGTGCCCGGGTCGACCTGCTGCACCATTATGGGCATTATGGTGGCGAGAACAATGCCATAGAACACCTTTGAAAGATTCTCGGCCTTCCTTCCAAAACTCTTCAGACTGACTGTGACGAGTTTTCCGAAGGCGCCCTTGCTCACTCTGCGAATGCCCCGTAGTAGCAGGTTGTCACGGCCCACTGTTGTAATCTTCTCGGTCCGCACTCCGGCGCTAATTGTGAATATCCTGTCCGCCGACGCCAATCCGGCAAGCACGCATACAAGTCCGAAGGCACCAATCAAAAGAGCGCTAGCTGAAGGCATTGATTTGGAGGACATTTGAAAAGGCCGCAATCTGAGATTCGGAAAGTCCAATCCCGTTGGAACTAATCGTGATCCAGCTGATTAGATCTGCCGTCCAAGCGAAAGGCATCAACAGGAACACGTTCATTCCGAGGAGTTGTGACAGAGTTGGTAGGTAGTACATCAGCCCATACATCGGTATGATAACGATCACCGCTATCAAGATAGCAAGAGCCTTTGCAATGTCGTTTCCTCGCGAAGACTGTCCAAGGCGTGCTTGGACTACAGCCGTGATGAAATTCGATAGCCAGACGGTTGAGAGAACCATCAGAGCTATTACAATGTAAACTAGAACCTGACCGAACAACGTCACTTGAAATGCCAACATGAAAGGCGTAATCAATACTGGTGCAAAGGCGAGGACCAGCAATCCGTAAAGAGGAATCTTCCCGAGGTAAGTGCCAATCAGTATATCCCTAGTTCTCACTGCGTGAGACAGCATTATTTCCCACTGTCCAATCTTTACTTCTTGGAGCGCGTTTGATAGCGGATATAGCAGAAGCATTGCCCACAGGAACATCATTGCGGCTCGCATGACCCCGGGAAACACCGACATCAGCATATTACGGATAAATGGCATAGGAATGATTCCACCAATGACAGCACCAACCATCATTGGTGCAAGCACGACCGCCCACAAGGCTGCAATTATGAATATGGTCCCTGCGAACAGCTTCCTGTGCTTCCTCAAGCTAGGAGTTGACACGAAGTATTCGGCCTTAGCAATGTGGTACCAAGTATGGACCACACTCTCACCTCCAGGACAGTAGTGCTTCGCGATCGACTTTGCCACCTACAATCCGAAGGTATGCATCCTCAAGGTCGTGAGCTCCTACTGACTCAACTATGGTTTTTGGAGGACCCACAGTGACAAGCTGACCCTCAACGAGAATTCCGATTGCATCGCACACATCTTCAGCGAAGGTCGTTTGGTGTGTGCAGATGAAGAAGGTCGTATTAGTCTTCTCTGCAAGTGCGAGGATGAGATCCTTAACAAGAACTGCAGTGCTCGGATCCAGACGAGAAGTCGGCTCGTCTAGGAAAACGAGTCTTGGCTCGCTCAGCAACGTAGACGCAACAAGCACTTTCTGTTTCATGCCTGAGGAATATGACTCAAGCAGGTCATTCTGTCTGCCCTCAAGTCCCAACATTGAAAGCAGCTTCTCGATTCGATGGTTCAAGGTAGGCCCGCTTAAGCCTTTGAGTGCACCCACAAACTCCAAGAACTCGACCGCTGACAGCTTGGAGTAAAGGCCCGCAGTCTCAGGTAAAAGACCCGTCACAGCTTTGATTTCGTCCTTTTGCGTATTGATATCCAAGCCGCATACTACAGCAGTACCACTTGTTGGCTTCATGAGACCCGCTAGCATTCGCACAGTTGTCGTCTTCCCGGCTCCGTTTGGGCCCAAGAAGCCAAATCTCCCACCGCATGGAACCTCAAGGTCCAAATCCTTGACTGCTTGAACAGATCCGAATACCTTGTTCAGATGTTCGGTTTTCACACAAATCCCGTTAGTAGTCATCTTCTTTCACCAAAGTGAATGTTTGCCCAGTCTTGGTACCCACGCACGATGGAGTTCAAGTATAAATCTCTTCAATCACGTAATCAGAGATTGCCACAAACCGTGGATAGTAGCAGCTGGTTCACCATAGCTCAGGTTTAAAGCCACAGTTCGCCCAGCGCCGCCACTGGGCGGCTATTGCAGTGCATCAATCTCGATTGTCGGTGCAGTGGGAAGGACGTTTGCCTCTCAATAGCATAACTTGGAAACTCGCGGATGACAATGAGATTCTTCTGGAGCCAGAGCTGGAGAAACAGAAATCCCAAGTATGGAATGAGATTCTGAAGAAGTATCCCAGTAGCTATGATGGTCGGCTTCTAGTTCTGAAAAACTTCCAGGTCTCGTCCAGTGGAGCTCATTTCAGTGTCGGCGTAATCGCCTTTTCTAGAGTCATTACTCTGATGAGACTGCGACATGCTCAGGGAAGCCATAGCACCCTAGGGTTCCAGACAATCGTATTGTCTCCGGACAGGAGGCACATCCTGGTCGGGGTCCGCTCGCAAGAGTCTATGTACTGCCCATCGTATCTAACAACTCCCGGTGGGATGCTCGAAGCGGAAGATGTGAAGGGCTCTGTTGAAGCGGCATTTATGCGAGAACTCAAGGAGGAAGTCCAGCTAGAGGTTGCACCCGAGAAGTATCTGTTAGCCTTGGTCAGTAATGTGAAAGGAGTATCCGGGGCGAATCTCTTGATTGAATCAACTGCATCCAGTAGAGTGAACCCGAAGGAATGGATGAGTGGGAATGAAGAGTGGGAGGGTCATCGCCTTCGGTGGCTCCCGGTGGAGGACTTGAAGAATCTCGATACGAAACACGCTCTTGAGGGTCTCGTGTTCGCGGGAGAACAGTGGCACAGACACTTGACGTCCGGAAACAGTGTACTCTGGCAATAAGATGATATTCTAGGCGACACGCTTAGCTCAGGATTCCTGATAAGGCGACCAAATGTATGAAGGGCCAGCGCTTCATTTGCTCTCTTGTGTTAGTACGTAAGCGACATTCGCGCCTGTCTGGACTGCCTGCAAGCTGGTGTTCGTGCCCAAAATGTCACCGCAAGGATAGGCCCATGTGTATCCATCCACAGGCATTTTGACTCTCTCAATCACGTCACCATAGAGGTCGTAAATCTCCGCGAATACCTCATCCTTCTTCATGAACTCACCCGGCTTTTTCAGGAATCGAATGAGCCCGCCTCTATTGGCCCGAACGATACCCCACTCCTTGCATGGTCCAGGTATGATCTTAATTCCCTGCTGCGGTTCAATCTGACCGTCAATCATGTCGAAGGCCTTCATGATGTTGAGGACACCTCTCACACCGACACTCGTGGAGGGCTCAGATATCCAACGACCGTCTATGAGCTCCATGAGAAGATTTGGTACTCCCTTCTTTGCCACCAAGTTTGATAGTATTGGAGGGGCATCATCTTTCAATGGCTCATTGACAACCATCGTGGTCACCCCAAATGCCTTCGCCATTTTCTCCATCTTTTCCTTCGTCTTGGGGTTGCCAACGTTGATTTCCTGAAATATGATAGAATCCGGTCTAGTATTGCAGTGAATATTGATGACCAAGTCGGCCTTGCTCCATGCTTCTTGCCATAGTGCATAGGCAAGTCTCTCTGTGGCAGTGCCGTTGGGCTTGTCCGCCGTTAGCAGGCTGCCGCTTCCTCCACCACCTAGGTCGAGGTTGTCAATCCAAGACAGATACTGGTGGTGCATGTAGGCCAGGGGATTCTCAACAGGAATCCCGATTATTGCGCCCTTCAGCTTCTTGGGATCAACCTTCTCCCTCATGACCCTCAGGACGACCTCAGTACCTTGGATTTCTATGCCATGTTGTGTCGAAACTACCAACAGAGTAGGACCGTCTTTCATCCCATTCATCACGAGGACTGGGATGTCTATTCTGGTGGTAGTGTTGAGTTCTATTCCCTTTATGAGACCTTTCTGCAGCTCTCCTCTCTTTGCTGTGGCAGTTCCGACTGTGAGTTTCTCAGGCATCGTCTTGACCTCGGCATCGGTCGCCACTCATTCCCAGACATAACCCTTGTGCAGCGTCTGTGCTGTGCCATGAAAACGTCCCATCATCCAAGACGTCGCCAGACAAGGCAGTTCAGCAGCCGATAGCGAAACAACCCAGATTTGCTGCTTGACGTAGATTGTTCACGAATCATACGACTGCGAGCAGTCACTTAGTCCTAGTAACCTCCACTTCGGCAGTGTGTCGGTACTTGAAACTGAGAGACCTCGGGGTTCTTTGTGACGCCACGGCCCGAGTCTTAAGAGAATTCATCACTACACTGAACGAAAGCTTGGGTATGCTCGCTTTGAGAACGGGCCTCGAGAACCTCAACTTGGGGATTTGCCGTTGGGGTATCCCAGATGAATTCGTAGAAGAAGATAGTCTTGGACATATACTTGCTGCGAACGTCCTCCAACATGATCTTGTCCGGATGCAAAACGAGCTTCATGTAGCCCTTGCGTTGGTAGAGCGGACCAGTAAGGCTCAATGAGACCGGACTCCCTTTCTTCCAATCCTGCGGCCCGACCGATAAACCAATCGACTTTGGACCTAGAAACTATGCTTGAGAGGCCGACCTCAATCGGAGGCCTTGGTCCAAAATGCTTTTGCAGCTGAATACACAATCATGGTGACGTCTGGAAGGTGATTCGGTGAAAGCGTTTGTTTCTGTGGATATGGAAGGAATGCCATACGTCGTCATACCTGGACATCTATCTTTGAAGGGGACCTTGTACAGTGAAGCCAGACAGATTGCGACGAAAGTCGCGCTCATCGTTACCGAGGAACTGCACAGCAACGGAGTTGATGAGATTGTCATCGCTGACAGTCACGGTCCTATGGTTAACCTGCTGACAGACAATCTTCCGGACTATGTGGAACTTGTCAGAGGGTATCCTCGACCAACATCAATGTTGTCGGGCATAGAAGGATGCGATGCAGCCTTGTTCTTAGGATACCACGGAAAGGCGGGCACAATGAAATCTTCCTTCGACCATACATATAGTGGCCTCTCCATAGGCCGTCTCGAGATTAACAGAATTGAGGCCAGTGAATTCCTTCTCAACGCATACAGTGCAGGAGACCTGAGAGTTCCGGTGATATTCCTTGCCGGAGACTACCAGCTCATCGAAGATGATGTCAAGAAGTACGCACCCTGGGTTGAAACGGTTGCGCTCAAACGGTCTCTCAATAGAGGAGCAGCCAGAAGCTTTGGCATGGGCAGAATCGAGAGGGAGCTGAGGGCAGGTGTGAAGAAAGCAATGACAAACCTGAGAGAGCAGAGAGCCAAGCCGCTCATTGCAGAACGTCCCGTCAAGATCAAGGTGACGTTTCAATCCACATACTTCGCTGATGCAGCTGAACTTCTGCCCATCGTGAAAAGGACCGACGGCCTAAATGTGGAATTCACAGCTAGCAACATCACCGAGGGTTACAAAGTCTTCGAGTTCCTTTGTCTCGCATCGATGGGAGTGGATGCAATCAAGAAGGACCAATCATAGTTTAGGAGTGAAAAGAAGCGCTGTCCGAAGACATGGAACTAGAGAGAATGTCTCTGCCTGAGAAAGAATAGACACATCAGAGGATGGAGACCCTTCATTCCTTGAACGACTCTAGGTACTGCGCGAGTTACACTTTGGATCCGCACGCCTCGGACATTAGTAGCGGTGAGCTGAATACGTCGCCGAAGCTTCGTACTTACACCCCCGCCCTATTTACCTCGTCTTTTACGAGAGTCCTCGTTTACAAGCTATGCGTTACTGTCGCCAGTCCCACACTGGGTTTGAACCCAACGCTTGCAAAGTGGGTGTCTATTTTCCGGTCTGACTTCACGCTTAGATGCATTCAGCGTTTATCCATTATGGCTCAGCTACTCGACAGTGCCCTCTCGGACAATCGATACACCGTAGGCCACGCCCTATAGTTCCTCTCGTACCGTATAGCGCCTGCCGTCAGACACCCTGCAGTTCTAGGAGATAAAAACCAACCTGTCTCGCAACGGTCTAAACCCAGACTCACGTTCGGTTTTAATCGGTGAGCACCCGCACCCTTCCCGCCTTATGCAACGGGAGGATACCAAGAGCCGACGTCGAGGAAGCAAGCCGCGCGGTCGATATGAACTCTTGCGCGCGACGACTCTGTTACCCCTGGGGTAAGTTTTCTGTCATGTCTACCGCTCACAATAGGCCGATAAACGTTCGTTAGGCCAGCGTTTCCGCCCGGGATCCGTCGTGTTGCGGGATCCCGTCAGCCGAGCTTATGCCCTTAATCTCAACGAGACGTTCCCGTCGCCTCTGAGCTCAGCATTGGTCACGGCTGATCTCTTGTCAGCCGTGTGCCGCCCCAGCCGAACTGCCTATCTGCCAGTGTCCCCGAGGACTCTTGCCTCGGGTTAGCCGTCCCCAGTTTGACAGTCAGTATTACATGATCGCATCCACAGACCCCGAAGAATCTGCTTCGTCGCTCCTGACTATGCTCTGTGCCGAACCAGAAACGGCAATGACAGACTGCGTAGTAAACCTCCGCAGGGACTTCTTATCCCCCTAGAACCACGTATCCTATTCGATACGTTGTGACTTCACCGGGTCCCTCCTTGGGACAGAGGGGAGCTGGTTGATCCCTTCATGCACGTCGGCATTTAACCGACAAGGCATTTGGCTACCTTAAGAGACTCATAGTTAGTCCCGGCGTTAACCCGTGCTTCGACCCATTTCTGGGCTTTAACAGACGGGCACAGACCAGGATTGACCCACTGTACTAACGCTTACGCGCTCGCAGTGAGCTATGTTTTTATTATACAGTTGGCACCCCCGAGTTACTAAGGCCTAGGAAAGCTTTCACCAACCCAGGCACGGCTTGTCCCGAAGTTACGCCGCTAATTGGCCGATTTCCCTAAGGAGAGTGATTCCCGATACACCTTGGCTTGCTTTGCCAGGGAACCTGTGTCGGTTGTTGGTACGGACTCGGAGAATCCTTCCGGACTTGTTTTTCAAGGCCACCAGAAATGAGCCAAACGGGTGTCCAACCACCCGCTATTCCACCTTTTACCTGCCTCTCACCATTACGGTACTTGGCACGCTTATAGTGTTAAACACGGCGAGAGCCGTGCTTGGCCTACCCCGATGTGTCGCAAGTCCGGCTTAGCGTTGCCGCGAATCGTATCTCCGAGGTTCAGGACTATTAACCTGATTCCCTTTCATGACGCTCGTGTTACGACGTCACTTAGGACCGACTGAACTTCGGCTGACGACGCATCGCCGAAGAGCCCTTTCCCTTCCGGTGGCATGGATTCTCACCATGCATCGCTGTTACTATCGCCAGGATCATCAAACCCGATCGGTCCACAGGAGCTCACGCCCCTGCTTCTTCCCAACCGGATCGCTCCGCTACCAGGTCGCGCAGTTTTACCTGCGTGCTGCACGGTTTCGGTAACCAGATTTAGCCCCGTCCATTTTCAAGGCCGAGAGCCTCGGTCTGTGAGCTGTTACGCTTTCGTTCGGGGGTAGCTGCTTCTGAGCTCACCCTCAGACTGTCTGTGGCTCTCGACTCCCTTCTTCACCGCACTTATCTGGTACTTAGGGACCTTAACCGTGCTCTCGGTTCTCCCCGTCTCGGCCTGCCGAGCTTACCCCGGGCACCCGACTCCTGCCTTCTACGACTCATGCAGCTTCGGAGTTTCCAGGATGGTGAGCAGCTTGACGCCGCCCGCGCCAATCCGAGAGTGCTCTACACCACATGATGTCTCCAGCAAGGCTTGCCTGCGAGCAAATTCGCGGAGAACGAGCGATCTCCAGTCTAGATAGGTCTTTTGCCCCTAGGCTCAACTCAACGGAACGAGTTGCACGTCAGAAACCTTTCGGGCCTCCACCAGGCTTTCGCCTGGCTTCACCCTGGTCAAGCCTAGATCGGCTGGCTTCTCGTGTCATGAGAGTGACTTCACGCGCTTTCACACGCCGCCCCTGACCGGCAAGCCGGCTGCGGGCTTGTTGGCTTCCCTTCGTTTACGGCTCAACGCCTTATCCTCGCCACGCCCATGAACTCCCTGGCCCGTGATTCTAGACGGATGAAGCCGAATCGATCCGCTCGGGTCCTACAGCGAGATTACTCTCGTTTCGTTCCCCGAGCATCTACTCTTTTACTCGGCATCCTTTTTATGGATCACTGGTTTCAGGTGCTTTTCACCCCGCTCCCGCGGCGCTTTTCGACTTTCGCTCGCGCTACGTAGTTAGCTATCGGTTTGGCTTAGTATTTAGGCTTCACAGATTGCGACTGCGACGTTTACGCGAGAAGACCGACCCGCGCTACTCTGGATCCAAGAACATGCCTACGCTTTACACCTACGGGGGTGTCACCCTCTGCGCCACGTCGTCCCAGACGACTTCGGCTTAGGCGTGTCGGCAATTGTCCCTGGCCCTTACACCACATCCCCCTGCACTCGTCATGCAGGGATTCGGTTTGGCCTTTTCCCCGTTCGCTCGCTGTTAATAGGGGAATCACTATTGTTTTCTTTTCCTGCTCGTACTAAGATGCTTCAATTCCGAGCGTTCCCAATCCGGCTTCGACCCCGGATCCACGTGGGGTATTAACCCGCGTGAGGAAGTCCCATTCGGAAACCCGCGGATCAAAGGGTTCATGCCCCTACCCACGGAATTTCGCTGCTTGCCACGTCCTTCATCGGCTAGCCAACCAAGTCATCCACCAGTGACCGTACAGCGATTTGCGGACCTACTTATGTAACCAGTACAGTATTACCTGTCGTGTAGTATATACTACACAGCATGACTAAGCATGCTGCCAAGGAATTATATGTCTCCATCCTCTGCAGTCTCAGCCCGCAACTCTTGAGGTGCACGGCACCAAGTCGCGTGCTTGACGGTCCACCACCGGGAAAGACGCCAATCTCATGGTCGGGTCCCGATGGGCCTTCGTCCGGTATCATTGATTCCGGAGCTCGGACGCCGCGTGCACACCTCTAGGAAGGGTGCGCGCCTCCGCAGCCTTCTGGGCTTTGGATTTAAGCTTTGCTCTGAGTCGAGATTCGCCAGAATGGTACACGGGCGACCTGCCATAGCCGTCCGACAACGCCTTCTCTACTCGACTCCTGAGAAGCAAAGTAACTATGTCAAGTTCCTAAATAAAGCTTGTGACATAGCGCGGCTGAATCTGGGCATGTTGGCGTTCATTCAGAACGACACTGTCTCTGCTTTGAGACTAGGTCTCTGATTCCATGCTCGGCCATGTTCAGCATGAGGTCCAGTGTCTCGTGATCGAAGACACCGTTCTCACCTGTGCCCTGTACTTCAACGAAATCATCGCCACGCATGACGATGTTCATGTCCACTGTAGCACGAGAGTCCTCCGGGTATGATAAATCGAGCAAGACTTCACCGTCCACCATGCCGACACTTACGGCGGCCACATAACCCAACAGTGGCGGTTCGTCTATCATGCCCATCTTGACCATGTAGTCAAGTGCATCACAAAGCGCCACAAAACCTCCGGTTATTGATGCGGTCCTAGTTCCCCCATCTGCCTGAATGACATCACAATCTACCTTCAGGGCTCGTTCACTAAGCCGGCTGAGATCCACTGCAGCACGCAGAGAGCGACCAATCAGCCGCTGAATCTCATGTTCACGGCCAGTGACCTTGTACCGGTCGGTCCTCTCATTGGTAGCGCGGGGAAGCATTCCATACTCGGCCGTTACCCAGCCGCGTCCCGTGCCGCTCAGCCAGCCTGGAACGTCCGGCTCAACAGTTGCGGTACAGATGACTTGTGTGTCACCGGTTCTTATCAGAACGGACCCTTCGGGATTCTTCAGGAACCCGCGTTTAATCTCCACGGGTCGGAGCTCATCATTTGCTCTGCCGTCATATCGAGCCATGGGACTAGCCTCTGCGTACTCGGCCAAGTAGGCCTGCTATTAATCGCTGCCGGGTGGGTAGTTCGCAGATAGACTTTTATTCCCGATGATGTCATATCTGACAAATCGACCTCAGTGTAATGCATCCTGACAGGGGAGGACACAACACGATGAGCATTCGCAAGAAATTCGATTCTGCGCTCTCCGAGACCGTCGACGAATGGAAGAAGAAGGAACACGTGAAAGGCATCCTTGTTTATGGTTCTTATTTGAAAAACACCGCGACCGCCAACTCAGACCTAGATATATGCGTCGTATGGGATGAGGAGGCTCCAGCGAGACTTCTCTCGGACCGAAAAGGCATTCGAATTGACATGACCTTTCTTTCGTCACAAACCGTGGAGAATGTTTTCGATAAGAAGATGAAGGATTCTTTCAGGGTAGCCGAGGTCATTTGCAGGTTGAAGGGAGCAAGAATCGTTCATGATACCGGAGGCATGCTGAAGAAGTGGCAAGACAGAGCGCCAGAATTCAAATGGCCGCAAGATATCATCAAGGAGCTCAAGACTCAGGCCGTCGCGTCTCTCAACAGTGCAATGGACCTATCGGAGCAAACTGCCGACACAAAGAGCGCGACATATCAGTTGTGGAACGCTCTGTTTGACTTGGGTCAAGTCCTGTTGATGAAGAATGATATCTTCTGCATCATGAAGCCGTCTGAGGTCTTGAGAGAGGTCAGAATGCTCGACCCGCTGACCTACGGTCTGTTCCTTCGAGCTTTCAAACTGAAAGGTCTTGAAGAAGAGGATTTGCGCGGTATTCTGGATGATGTAAAACACTGGATCGGGATTGCTGAGGAACGAATAAGGAATGCTACGGGAAAAGCTCCGGCAGAAATGCTCGCGGAGGCACAGAGGGAGTACTACGGAGCCATGAATATGACACTTAACGGAGACTACGAACTGGCTGTCTTTGAGATGCGCAAATCTGTGATGACGCTGGGCTTGGCCCTGCTCGCAATAGACGGCCTGACAGACCTGAAGAGAGATGCTGTCGTGAAAGAGCTGCAAGGTAAGGAAAACGAATTCTACGATCAAGTGTTCGTTAAGTACGGTTCAGTCGACTTTCAACAAAAGGAATTGAAGCGAAGCATAGGAGAGGCCCAGTTCATTGCCCAGAGGCTCTGAACCCCTGACACCAGTTGCACTTAATGGGCCCTCCAACCCGGATCACGATGGTGAGCTGTGATGGCGGAACGGAAAGCGCTCATCGTCAATCTTCTTAGTGTTCCATTGACGAAAGACAAGCAATCATTGCTTCTTTCTCAGTTCCAGCTCTATGCAGCCTTGGTAAACTACACCATCAAGCTCATGATTCAGAGACAGATTATTCTGCAGTCCAAAGCTTTGGAGACGTTGAGAGATGGTTTCGAGAAGAGGTTCTTCGCCTTGGCCATATCGTCGGATGGTCCTGAGACGACATCGCTTGTGAACGCTCGGGCTGTATTCGAGTCAAAGTTCGATTCGCCAACCGTTGAGAAGCACAGACAAGCCTCTGCCTCGAAACAGGGCGAACAAGATACAGGACCTGTCGATTGGTTTGTTGACCGATACTTCAGGGATGTAGTTCGAACTGCATTATCAGAAATCACCCGCCATCGGAGAATGGCAGGGATGGTCAGAAGTCTGAGAGATAGATCTCCGTTCTTCAAACCCGGCCGGATGATTCTTTCAGCACCTACTGCAAGTATTGGGGAAACTGACTGCGTCGTGCTTGCGATGCATGGAGAAGAGATTCCAGTGCCATTCGACAAGAGAAGCAGAAGTCGCGAGGCAGTCATACTGACGGCGCTCGCAGCGGGCCAAGAGAGGTACAGCAGGGTTCGCTTGAAGTGGCATAAGGAGGGTTATGTCGACATAAACATACGAGTCGAGAACGTCAAGCTTAGGTAGACAGCTCGCCCAGCCGGCCCCACGAAATCACAGCTCCAGAGAAGTCAGATGAAAACGCCTCCCCACTGGCCGCCCATGCTACTGACGACACGCCGCCCTCGGCTCTGAGATTCAGTTCTTCCGAGTTTGTTTCGGTAGACCATACCCTGACAGTACGATCCATACTGCCTGATAGTAGATGCTTACCGCTCGGGTCTATTGAGAGCGAGGTGACAACATCGGAGTGCCCGACAAATCGATGAGTTTCCTTTGGATTCTCAAGGCTGATGGATTGTACGTTCCCGCCATGCATTCCTAAGAAGATGTGCGAGCCATCCGACGTAGTTGCCATTGACCTAACGCGCTCATCGTATTTTCCAAGCACGGACAGCATCGTGGCGCTCCGCACGTCCCACAGTTTGCATTCGCCATCGTAAGAAGAAGTAACGAGTCTGACTGCCCTCTCTTACAAATGACAAACCCGAAACATCAGCGACATGAGCACGCAGGCTCTTCAAATTCCTCAAACTCGTGGTCGAAAAGATTCTCACTTCGCCGTCTCGTGCGCCAACGGCGCCCCTTTGGGATGGCTCCCACACAGTCAAAGCCTTCACTTGATCGCTCTGTTTGAGCACGTGTGCGCCTTGGACTCCAGCTCGAGTCCATGCCCTCGTTGTTTTGTCCCAGCTGGCAGAAAGTATTCGCTTCCCTCCATCAATGAACAGCACCACCGAAATCATGGACTCGTGGCCCTTGAGAACTCTTTGTATCTTGCCCGTCTTGGCGTCGAGGAGAAAAATGCGCCCATCCAATGTGCCACACACTAAGCGGACGCCGCTAGGGTCCACAGAAACACTTGTCACAGCAGGAGGCTGCGCACCTGTGGGTCTGTAAAGGACGACCTGTTTCACAAGCAATCACCAAAGCGTGCTTGACTTACGGAATTCTCTCACTCTAGAACACTACGATTGCAGAAATAACTACCTGCGTCTGAGTTTTGCGTATGCAACCAAGCATATGATGGCGAAGACGACGAGCACGGGAACATACACAAGGTATGCGGGGCCCTGATAGAATGTTGTCGTCTGGTTCGAATACTGAACAACAAATGCCTCGAGAACTCTGCCGACAATCTCAAGGCTTGTTGCACTGCACTTGTCAGGTGTGTCTTTGAGAGTATGCCAATACCATGGAAACGGATTGTGCTGGATTATGTCCAGTGAGGGAATGCCGGCCTCTAGAAATGGTCTGTGATCGTCTAGTATTGAAGCCCCGTACTGATTGAGAAATGTCTTGTTGTAGCCAGCGTGGTCGGCAATTGACCACACGTAATCCTGCAGCGAACTTGTGGAACCAGTCTCACGTAGCAATCGCAAATCGGAATCGCCGACCATGTCGAGCAAAATCATCCCCCTGATGGCCGCTTTCCTGCCACTGTCAATTTGTCCGACATAATAAGTGGAACCTACTATCCATTGCCAGCCGTTGATATCTCCAGAATCTTCAGCATCAAAGAATACGAACTCCGCTGACCCGCGCACGATCTGCGGCAAAGTGCATGCAGACTCCATGAGTACTGCAACGCCACTGGCACCATCATTAGCACCAACTACTGGTCGCGTTCTATTCGCCGGATTTGATTCTTGATCGGCTCGAGGCCGAGTGTCATAATGTGCGCCGAAAATCAGTGATGCGTTGCCAGATGAATTCCACCGGCAGATTATGTTGACACATGCAACACCGAGATACGTGAAGTTTTGGCAAGTGACATTCCATCCACTAGTCGTCATACAGCTGACAATATACTCTCTACAGAGGCTGAGATTGTTCGATCCAGGGGGTCTTGGACCGAAGTTACATTGTGAAGTCAAATATGCGAAGGCTTGGGACCCATCGAACACAGGTATGTACGAAGGGTGGACAATCGGAAACAGTGGCTGAGCCACAAGTAGGAGAACCAGGAACGAGCGCAGTTGCAGCATCTTCATTCTCTCCGGACACTTGCACCCTGGTCTGGAGACCTACGTTGGGTCGTTCCTCTCCTCGTTTCAAGATAATGTCGAAGTATGTCAGGCAACTCACGGGGCAGTCTTCGCAGGACTGTGACGGGTATGTCAGCGTATCCAATCTCGCCTCGCGCGAGCATTGCCATCACTTCCGAAGCCATCCTATAGCCGCTGGCGCGAGAGAGAACGAATTCAGCAAACGAGGTGCCTCTCATGCCAGCCCACGCAGCCATTGCGAAACTGGACTCGAATGCTTTGTGACATAGAGTATCATATTCGGAGAGAAAGGCTTCGTCGTATCTGTCTTCTTCGGCTGCACGGGCTGCAACTCTGGCCGCGAACACTCCTGACTTCATTGCATACGCAATACCTTCGCCCATCATCGGGTCCACGAAGCCGGCTGCATCTCCTACGATCATCGCACGGTTTGTTACATTCCTGAAGCGTAGTCCATCAGCCCCAAGAAAATAGGTCCTTCTTCTTGGAGGCGGCAGATTGAGCCCGAGTCTCTTCTCGGTACTCGCGACGAAACCGTCAAATGCAGGACGGAGCGGATACATGTGAACTGCAGCGCCTGCAATGCCGATTCCAAGGTGTTCTCTTTTTGGAAAGATCCACCCGTCAGCTGACTTTCCCCTCAACGGGGGCAATCTCGAGGATGTAAGGCCTGCCATGTGTGGCTTTCATGACGCCATCCTCGCCCACTTGGAAGTCGGCTTCCATACCGAGACCAACTCTTGTCAAATCCTTGTGTTCGGGTCTTAGACCGAGAGACCGACTTACAATCGAATTGACCCCATCTGCTCCTATGAGGACTCTACAACTAAACTCCCGTCCGTCACCTAGCCTTACGACTGCCGACTCACTTGCGGTCTGTGCTCCTACGACTCTGGCCTCTTCGATAAGCTCCGCTCCCGAATCAACAACTCTCCGAGCGAGATACTCATCAAACTCTGACCGCATCGTAGTTATTCCAATCAGCTTGTCTGAAGCGAACTCGGCGTTCTTGCCGCTTGGAAGCATGAATCTCATCCCGTAGATTTTGCGCTCAACCAAGCGAGCGGGTATTCTGCCTTGAAGTATGCTGATGCCCCGGAACATGACAGCGCCGCCGCAAGGCTTGTCTCTCGGCAAAGCGCACTTCTCAAGCAGAACCGTCTTCAATCCTTGTGCAGCACAATCATTTGCGGCAACCGACCCGGCAGGTCCTGCACCCACTACTACTACATCGTAGGATACCATCGCGGCGTCCTCCCCGGCGGCATTGCCAGAGGTCCAAAAGACCAACTTAGGCTGCTTGCTTCAACACTTCGGATGACAGGCCGCGGATGTCTCTATTTAGAGTTGCTGTCTTTGCCAATCAGTAACTGGACGGTCTCGTAAGCAGCGTGCGAGCTCGGCATGCCAATCCATCAATCAAGAAAGCACGAGCTCATGCTCAAATGTCCCTACATTCCTCACACCCCGGTCTTGGCCTTAGACCGAGACGCCTCATAATCTTGCCGCCAGGGTATTGTCGTTCGGTAGTGGCACTATCTGCCCCCTCCAACTGAATCTGTCTTCTGCTTACCTCTGTAAAACCATAACTCGTGATCAGCATCTTGGATGGTTCGTTCTCTTCATAGACCTCGCAATAGACCTCTTCTACACCAGCATCAAGGAAGTACTTGGTCGCTCGGTGGACCAGGGCTGTGGCGACACCTTTTCTGCGACGTTGTGGAAGTACGCCTATGCCTGTGATTTCGCCGTAGTCAGATTCAGCACTTTTCTCAATGAAGCAGGCTATGAAACCGCATGGAACTCCCCACAGCTCTGCGATGAATATGCCCTCTGTTTCGAGGCGTTTGGCATCATCAAATGTCAAGGGGCAGAAGGGGTCGGGCGATGCCATGAAGCATCTGTTGTAGAGATCAACGAAAACGCCGACCTCGTTTTTGCGAAGTCTGTGCACCTTGACTTTGTTTGGAGCCTCCTTCTCTTTCCACGATTCTGCGGCAAGTTTGAGAGCCTCTTGGGTTTCGGCCCTCATGACTATGTACGACCTCTGTCGTTGCCCTCCTCTGGTTTTGGCCGCGCTCTCAGCCATTAGAACCACCCATCAATTTGAAATCA
>CAVSBO010000014.1:0-15054 GCA_963726195.1 Candidatus Thorarchaeota archaeon | reverse complement strand
GGTTCGATTCCCGGCAGTCGCACCACTTCATCCTCTTTCTCACTTAGCCCTCGGATTACGATGGCATTGCTATACGGTCAGGGGCTAGATGTGCTCCGTACGAGGGCACAAGCACCTGTTCATTATCATGAGGCAGCACGGATGCGAGGTTGCTCGACCCATGTGAACTTCCTTTGGAGTGTCTTTGAGTAGACGGACCGCCAGTCCATGTCCACCTTTCTGCACCAGTCATAGACGACTCTGGGGTGGATGTACGATTTGAGCGATGTACCCAAGTTCCACGTGCGTGTGCTCTTTGCGATGTCGTAATCATCTTGAAGCTTCTGTCTTGCAGCATCGGCCTTCTTGACTCGATTCTTGAACGTGTTCACCGTCTTCTCGACTCGGCCAACCTGCTCAGCTGACTTCTGCTTGGAGAAAGCAAGGGCCGCCGTTTTCTTCTCCAGAGCAGCTCGGCTCTTCTCGTACCTTTCGCGTGCTTTCACGAGCCCTTCCTCGGCTTTGTCCAGCCTCAGCTTCAGATTGTCCACCCGGTTTTCAGCTTCTTCAAGTCGCTCCTTCTTGGTCCTCTTGCCCTTGCGCCTACTGACTCTCGTACGATGTTTGTCGTCTCGAGCGTTATCCCAAGCAACCTTTGCTTTGTCGCGCCTCTCTCTCCATCGAGAGACAGAGTCCTTGTACTTCTCGACAAGTCTGTTTCTGCCTTGAGACAAGCTCGTCAGCCCTCGCGAGCCCGGGTGCCTGCTTTCTTTTCACATCAGCTAGCCGGCGCTTCTTTTCATCGAACTGTTTCTTCGCTTTGGCGACCCTTTCTTCGGCGACCCCGATTCTTGATTCATAGCGTTTCGCAGTCGCAGCCCAGCCTCTTGGGGCCTGCTTCGTGTGGTTCATTACTCGAGCAACCTCAAGATTCGCTCGCTTGAACGCTGTCCGCTTGATGAAATCCATGTCGCTGCGCTTGACACCGCTTTTTCCGAGCTCATCTCGAATCGTGACGGTCGCACGAAGAGTCCTGAAGACCTTGGCAGTCAGGTCTGGATCTATCTCACCAAGGAATTTGTTAACATCAGTACTGCGCACACGCGAGAATACCTGAGCAACCTTCTTTGGGTCGCTGCTGGTCTTGCTGCTCGCGCGGGTCTTGAAGGAATCAACTCTCTCAACCGCCTTGTCATGCAGCTCTTTGAAGACCGCATAGACATCCGGAGGCATTTCAAGCTCCTTGTGCCAAGGAACACTATCTTTGCCTAGGAAGTCGAACAGGACGGAATCTTTCTTGAATGCGAGGTGCTCAGCCCTGAGTGTAGTGGCACCTACGGTGTCCGCTTCATCGGGGTCTTTCTCATCACCGACACGCAGGCTCAGCCTATCAATCAGATAACACGCGGCTGCAACCTCTCTCCTCTTGGGATCACTTGAATGAAGACCATCCATTATGTGGGCACGGATTTCCTCCCTCTTGACTTCCATCTTGAGGGCCTTGTCGAACTTCGCCTCTTCTCGTTCCTGTTTTATCGGCGTCGCATCGTGTAGCCAGATGTACTTCCCATTGCCTGTAAGCTTGTCAGTCCACCTTGCTATCCACATACAATCGGGCGCCCAAGCAATCTGGCCCCAATCGCCCTTCGGTCTCGGAGAGTTCGGGTCAAGGTTCAGGATGATGTCCTTCTCAAGAGCACCGTGCTTCCAGCGACCTCTGAGGGGATGCTGCCCTCGTCCCATGAATATGCCCGAGGGTTCAGTCGTGTAGTTTGCCAGCTCCATCGCTTCTCCATCGACGGTAGCATAGCCGTAGAGCTGTTTCATCCTCTCGCGCTCGGCTTTCCTCCGCTCTAGGTCTGCCTTCTTTTCCTCGCTTGTCATGTTCTCCTTTCGCTGACGATCCTTCTCAACGAATTGTACAACAGGAGTGAAGTCGACTTCCTCAAGCTTCAGGGGCGGCTTGATACCCAATTCTTTGCTGAAATCAGCCAGGAAATTCCTGGCAAAAACAGGGTCCTCGACATATGGCGTGCCTAGCTTCTTCACCCAAGCTACCACCATTT
This sequence comes from Candidatus Thorarchaeota archaeon, assembly GCA_963726195.1. GTDB lineage: Archaea > Asgardarchaeota > Thorarchaeia > Thorarchaeales > Thorarchaeaceae > OWC5. The sequence continues at coordinate 13,009 of CAVSBO010000014.1, read as the reverse complement.
CCTCTTGGAGTGGGTTCAACGTCAGCTCTCTGCCACGTGCACGTATAGTGAGACCATGGGCTTCGGGAGGACGAATGACCAGAATGCCATTGTGTTTTAGCGACTTCATTTCAATACCTCATCATGACCGAGCCCAGAGCATCAAGAGACCCCGATGTTACAGGCCAGCATCTCAGGCGCTGGTCCCAGCGTCGTGGAAAAAAGCATTGTGTAGCTGACACTACGCAAAGACTGTCCATGTGCAAAGCGATAGGATGGATCATTGCTTTCCTGCGGCATGACTTCTTCACAGTTCAGAATGAGAAATGGTGCGACCACCGGGACTCGAACCCGGAGAAAGTCTCCATCCTGGGCGTCCTTGACCATCTGGTCATTGGCGATTCTTCAATCACGCAGGAGGGCGTCTTCTTGGGAATCATCTCCGCAGCCGGCCTCCAACTATCATGACAACCAAGGATACCCAGATGAATATTGTGGCCCACTGCGCTACGAGCAAAGGAAGGTTGTAGAGATACTGGCTCGAAAAAGGGACGGCTTCGCTCAGGATTCCGCTTGCCCTTGAGAATACAACAATCTGCATCCAGTTATCGCCGTAGTAGCGTTCAGAAAGCACCGCGACGGAGGGAAGACTGGCACCGGCCAACTTCAAAGCTACCGGGGAATGAGGAGTCACCATATTAGGAAGTATCATGTAACGAGCTGGCGCCCCGCTCATGTCGTTTTCAATGGCAAGCGTTCCTCCACCAAGCTGAGTGAGAAGTATATCGCTCTCGCCATCATTATCTAGATCTGCATATCCCGCACCCAAGAAGGGTCCGGAGAGAGACTTGACAGATGGCGTCTCAGAGAAAGCCGACCCTGTGCTTAGAAAGAACGCGATACTTCCGGGCCGCCCCGGACCCGTGTCGGTCACAAACACCAAATCACAATACGGGTCAGCGTTGAGCCGGATAGGCAGCAACCATCCAGAATAGAACAGACCTGCTAGGCCGCTTGCATTGATACTGCTAACACCGAAGGACAAGCCGTTCCAAGATATCAAACTGAGGTTCCCACGATCGCCCATTACTGCAATCTCGTCTTTTGTATCACCGTTGAAATCGCCAGCACTAATGTCGACTGGCCATTCCGCAAGGTTGGCCGTCGCCTGAACATGAACGTGTCCATGACCGTCACTTGAGAGTATGACTAAGGCCATTTCACCTGGAGCACCAATTGTCGTCACTGCAAACATAGACATTGTGAGATTAGTGGGGTGAAAAACAACGATGTCCTTGATTGTATCCGTACCTATTCCGATGACCGTCCTGTTTGCGAAGCTGCCATTTCCGTCGTTGAAAGCAAGGACAAGCGACGAAGAACCGTTCCTGCAACATATGTCGAGGCTGCCATCACCATTGAGGTCGGTCAGGACAAACCGACCATAGGTTTCCCCTTGGAATACTGCGGGTCTTAGTTCGAAGTTCCCGCTTGAGTTCTGGAGGACAACTTCCAGCGATTGGTGGCCAGTTAACACAATGTCGTCGAGCCCGTCAGAGTTGAGGTCTCCGACCTGCATATTCTGGTAAACTACTCCGTCCCGCAACGGCACAACAAGAACATGGTATGCATTCGTGTCAACATAGGTCGCAGTCACAGGCAGAAGCCAGAATGCCGTTGTAGCTATGACCGCGAAGACCAGAACACAAGCTGTCTGTTTGCGTGTGCCAATTCTTGCGAGGCTCACTTTCAGTAAGCAACTCCTCACCTAATGTACGATAACCTGCATGTAACTGGATGCCACAGTCTGCGGAGTACTGTATACTACGAAGGGCTCGTACATCTCAGCGTTGAAGTATGCTATTGTCTCCCAGCAGGACCACCCCCACCACCACGCGGTCTGTGGCGTGTCTCCATCAGGATCGTGATTGATGCGAACACAGAACTCTGTCTTTTCGAACATGAACGGCCTTGGTACATAGTCCATAATAGAAACACATTCGTACCATGACCGGCACTCTATCTCCGGGTGGCCTCCAACGCCTTCATCAACTACATTGAAGAAGGCATGGGCTAGTTCGTGAGTGATTGCTAAGTAACTTGGCCATGTCGTCCATGTTGAGAAGTCATTGGGCCAGTACCTGGGCAAGTGAATCTCTTGAAGCCCACGAAAAGCGCCTTGTATGGGATTCCCTTGTTGGTCTCTTGGCGCGTACACCCTTGAATATGGGTTGAAGTTATTAGCTGAGTGAACGCGTATGTTGGCTGAGTTCCACATCGACCCACCTTGATATACATCAATTCGCGTTATAATGACTTGCTGTTCGAAGCCATCCCAACAGTGATTTACGAAGAATCTGAGACCTGCAATGAAATCGTTCAGGTAGTTTGTGTCGGGAAACCACTCAAACGACAGCGTCAATGAAAGAGCCACAGGAACATACTTGGATACAGTCCTTTCCACTGCGAGATACACGAGATTCCACTGCATGTACCCTGCATACTGAATCTCTATGGTCATCTTCGAGATTCCAACCTGTGTTATATACTGCGACAGATCAACGCTTGTTTCGTATGACTTGTATATCACGACCTGATATACTAAGGCGTCGTTTACTCTGATGCGCAAATAGCGGCTGTATATGTCCTGTGAAGAGACAGCCACATGTACCATTTCATTTAGACTGTTTATCAGGTCCCCCACGTAAACAAACTTCACAATCTGCGCAATGCCAACAAGAGGAAACAACTGATTGTGGGCGAGCTCTGCGGACGTCTCCAAGGTTATAGCTTGGTCTGTTTGTATCTCTGCGTATTCAAGTGCCCAACCTCTTGCATAACCACCATAGTAAACCTCGAAAATGAACTCGTGCATACCATTTGCAAGGCTCTGCCAGAACGCCCCTTCGAGGCGCGTAGTTTGGACCACCTGCTCCCATACCTTCGACCCATCAACATATACTCGGAAATATCGGGGGTATTGTTCATCAGGATTGGAGAACGCAAAGCTCACCAACAAAGGAGTGGGAGAGAAGAACCCATTGTATACCCAGAGATGTTTCGTTACCCTTGCCACAGTTACGCAGGGCATGTATTGTCCCATTGACAAATACTGAGAGTAGATGGTGGAAGACATCGACAGATTACCCTTTGCTACAGGTGCCACGACTACGGGAGCAGAGCTCTGCGACCTGTTGCTTTCAGTTGGCAGATTCACAAAGGTATCTTTGACATCACTCATGGAAATCGGCGTAGTAACACCCAACGTCGAATTGGTCCGTTGCGTTGCTCCAGTATTCTTATGACCACCACCGCTTGTTGCACTGGCAGCGACAGGAACAGCAGTCATGGAAAGGACGAGGAGAACTAGCACTGTAAGAACAATCTTATTCAATGTCAACGACCCCCCAACACACGTGCACGCTTTGTGCTATTCCTTAATCTTAAAGCTTCTGCCTCGCTGTTACTGTCAGCAGCAAAGGCTTCCAGACGCGTGCGAACTAAGGTGTACGTCTCAGTTCAAGAGCGACTCGGTATTTCTGATATGCCAGACCTTGAGTTGCGGTTTTTCTTGAGGGCTCTCGACGAAAAGAGGGTATTACGCCGGTACCTTTGGAACCCAGAGAAGCGCGACTCATATGTCTCGATACAGCCTACGGAGGAGACGTCGATTTCATGACGGCTGAGAAACGAAGGGTTCGACCTATGGACGTTTGGGCTTTCACGATACATATAGAGAATGGTGCGCTCTGCGGGACTTGAACCCGCGCCGGATCCGTGGCAGGGATCCATCATGTGGGTGATGCCGATTAGCTCAAGCATCTAGCCCCTAGACAAAGAGCGCCCGCCTTGGATTTCAGGTCGAGCACGTTAAAAAGCTTGTCGAAGCACAGCGCTCTCGGAGAAGAGGTTCGGAGTGATAACCGAAGTCGATCGAGGTTCATCATCGGAAGGCCCGCCCTTCGCAGAGGAACGTGCCGGATGGATTGAGATTGCAAAGGGCATCGGCGTCACATTTGTGATTCTTGTTCATTCCATGATTCCAGACATCAACCCGGTTACAACTCACCTCAGCAGCTTCACAATTCCCATCTTCTTCATGCTCACCGGACTTACATATGACAATGAGAGACACAGAGCCCACCTTGGAGGGCTGGCCAAATCCAGGGCGCGCGCTCTTCTCATCCCATACTTCTCGCTGTACGTAATCATGATAGTGCTGTTCATCCCACTTTCGCCAGTCGTCGACACCTCCTTGACACCAGATCAAGTCATGTTCTGGTTCCTCTACGGGAATGGTCCCCCTAACTCCGCCAGCCATCTCTGGTTTCTTCCCGTGCTATATTTCGGACTGATGGTGTTTGCACTGATTGACAAGATGACGTACCGCCTGCCGAGAGGTTCCAAGTGGGCCGTGTTGGTACTCCTCTTACTCGCCGCAGATGCGATTTGGTCATTCTTCCGCCCAGTCCTTGTTCCTTGGCGATTCAGTTCAGTCCTCATTGCCGCAGCATTTGTGCTAATCGGAAACGAGCTGCGCCAATCTAGAGATTTGAAACCCTTGGCAAGTCGGTCGGTTGCGAAGAACATCGTTGGCATTCTAGCACTCGCGATTCTTGTTCTGACGTTTTCTCAGCTCAATGGATTCACTGACATGGCCGTGGACAGATACGGGGCCTGTATCTGGTTCTACTTGGCCGCAGGGACATCGGGCTGTCTTCTAGTATTTCAGGTTTCCAGCTTGCTTCACAAGTCCTCAGCACCGGGCAGGGGCCTCTCCGCTCTTGGCGGAGTGTCTCAGGAGGTATACGAAGTTCATCCTCTGACATTCTACCTGATTCCGATACTCGCAGCCATCCTGGGCATTTCCTTGACTACAAACACTGATATCAGTAATTGTCTGTGGCTGGCGCGCTTTGTGCTTGGTGTCCCACTCTCATTTGTCCTTGCCAGCCGTTTGATCAGAAGGAACAGGGCGCTCTCTCTGGTTTTCAGTGGTAGATATCGTCGTCAAGACTCTGGGGCACCTCAATGATGAGAGTTCTGAGACTAGAGTTAAGAGCTGACGGATTTTTCCTTCCTCGGGCGTGAACCTTGGCCGAGAGCAGGAATCTCCGCAACCTCAAACGAGAGATAATGCGCGATATCTACGAGAACCGAATGCTGCTGACGGCGAGACGCGATCGTCCTGAGGGTTGGAAGCTGCTGTCCGGTGTGTGGAGCCCGTTCTACATTCAGCTCCGTGTTCTAAACTCCTTCCCTGCCACTTTGAAGAAGGTCGCCGAGGCCATGTCCCTTATGCTGAAGAAGGAGGCCCCTCACGTCAACAGACTAGTGGGCATCGCGTTTGCAGGAGTTCCAATAGCAACAGCTCTGTCCATCGTATCTGGCATTCCAGCGTGTCATACTCGAAAGTTTGTGGGCGTGACGACGGATGAGGAGCTGCAGAAGGCGTTGGCTCAGTACGGCCAGCACTCGCTCCTCGAGGGCGAAGTCGAAGAGGGCGACAGGCTTTGCTTGGTTGATGATTTGGTCACCCAACTCGACGCCAAGCTGATGGCCCGCACTCAGGTCATGTCTGAACTTGAGAAGCGCGGAACCAAGAATGTGAAATGCGATGATGTGGCAGTTCTCATTGATAGACAGCAAGGCGCAGGTGATCGCGCGAAGGCCTCGGGCATGCAGCTGCACACATTGATCAAGTTCATGGACGAAGGCCTGCCAATGATAAAGGATCTCATGCCGCCCGAGGATTACACCACAATCTCAGCCTATCTTGCCGACCCAAGCAAATATCAGGGACGTGCGTGAACTCAAGAAAGATGCAATCATTATGAATGCGTGGAGGCCTGTTTGAACCTATGAGCCAGAAAAAGAACCCCGTGGAGCGCATGCTGAACGTAGCGCTTGCCACGTCACTCAATCAGTATCAGTTCTACCAAGATGCATCAACTACCGTTCAAACTGAAGAAATGAAGGAACTGCTGCTCTTTCTGGCCAAGTCCGAGGAAGGAATCATTGACAAGATTGAATCCATGATGTTCAGAAGCGTAATCGATGCAGTTGAAGAAGCACGCACGGTTGACGTGGAAGAGCCCGATGAAACTCCATTCGATCTTGTGCGAGCAGAAGTCGACCCTCGGTTATTTGTTTGCAACAAGGCGTTGAAGATTGCTATGAGTGCTTACACCTTCTACTTGTCCATAGCAGCGAGAGCGCACTCTCCAGTGATTAGCCGGCTCTTTCAGTACCTTGTTCACACGAAGGGCGAACAAATCAAGATGATTCGGTCCGTTTGCGAGTCTTTCTGAAAACACATAGAACGCAACCGCTACGCCCGTGGTGGGTTGGCCTATTGGAACACGTGTTCTAACAAAGGGCTGTCAAGCAACGCGATGCGAGAGGTACTGAACAAATAGATTTATATTCATTTGCATATTAGTTCTACTTGGTGCTCAAGAACATGGCCAAAGCGGCTCACAACCCAAGAAGCTCCACTGGAAGCGGTGGGGTGCGGGTGTGGAAACAAGAGCACCGAGTTGATGTAAAGATGGACAGCGAAACCCCCGTTTTCATTCCCCCAATCGTTCTCAGTAGCTACGAAGAGTTCAGGAAGTTCGCAAAAGACGCCGCACTGGTTGTCTACACTCCGGAGTACTTCAATACGCCGTTCTTTGGGGATGACAAGAGGTTGCGCAGGATCACACTGAGCGCTGTGGGTGTCAAGATCAAGGGCGTTGCATTGACTTTCAAGTACATTCTCGACTACAATGGCCTAACTGACAAGTCTCGGACATGGGACGATCAGGTTAGAGACACTGACGAAGCCATCAAGGAACTCATGGCACGGCTCGACTCGGAATGCAATGTTGTGCGTGGAACCATAGAGAGCGAGCCTTCGTTGGGAGAAGAGTTGTTCGTCCGGCCCTAGTCTTGCCGAACTGCATTTTGTGCTGAGTTCGCACAATCGGTTTTGCCCAGCTATTCCTGAGATATCGCACAGGAGAAGGCACGGCAAGCAATAGACCGACAACGATATGAGTATTTGAGCCAACATGTGTATGCGATAGCTTATGACGGAAAGCGAGCCGGCGGAAGGCGTCGTGCAGAGGATACTCAGGCAATACTCAGACCGGCCCAGAGGTTGGAGGGTTCTGAGTACCCCACGGGGGGAAATGATGGTCATCGGGCCTGAGTCAGCTTCCAGCTCAAGCTTATTCCATTGAACCCGTTTGAGTTCACAGGAGCAGGAGTGGAGATACCGAACCCCGGCACTGTAGTCGAGACGCTAAAGTCTGCGCCCGAATTTGGATTCAGAGCTTTGAGCGAGGCTGACGTAAGAGGTCTGTTCGAGGCGTTGAGCGACCCCAGTAGCAACCGGTTCTCAGTGGAATCGATTATCAAGAGGGCACCAATAAGCCTTGAAGAAATGGAGCAGGAACATGGAGGTCACTTCCTGAGCGGTCCCATATTGACGAGACCTGACCTCGGATCGCTTGGTCCTGACATTCTGAAGACTCAGGTCTCTTTGGATAGAGACGCGGACGAACTGTTCCGGAAACGCTACCCGCACAGGGCGGGAATGTTCGTGTAGGAGCATCTCTCGCGACGCATTGTTTGTATGTTAGGTCTTGTCCGTTACAGAAGAAGTGGTGGGTGGGCCGAGATTTGAACTCGGGACCACTGCACTGTCAATGCAGTATCATAACCGATCTAGACTACCCACCCGTTTTAATGAGCGACGATTGCAGTCAATTAAAAACGTTGCGACATTGAATGCGCTTCTTTGGCATGCAACCTAGGCTCAACGATAGAACTGGCCCTGCGGCATTCAGTGAATTCAATGTCCACTGCTGCCAAAGCCCTTCTCTCCCCTCTCTGAGGGAGTGAGGGTTTCTGATTTCACAAGTTGCACTTCCGGCACGCGTCTGATGGCGAGCTGGCAGATTCTCATTCCCTTCGTAATACTGAAAGCATCTGACCCGAGGTTTACCATTATCGATTTGATTTCGCCACGAAAGCCGCTGTCGATTGTGCCAGGAGCATTGAGAACGGTTACGCCATATTGCAGAGCGAGCCCGCTCCTTGGCCTGATTTGTCCCTCATATCCTTGCGGTATTTCCACTGATATTCCGATAGGCACTGCAAAACGCTGACCCGGTTGAAGATCAATATCGACAGTTGAATAGAGGTCGAAAGCCACGTCCCCTTCGTTGGCAAGGGACGGCATCTTAGAATCAGCGTTCAGCAGCTTCACGCGAACTGACACGGCTTCTTTGCTCGCTGATGAACTGGTCTTCATCGCACATTGCTGCTATGAACCGAATGAAAAAGGAGATGGTGCAGACGGCCGGATTTGAACCAGATACTGCTAGTTCGAACCGAACGAAAAAGGAGTTGGTGCCGCGGACCGGATTTTTTGGCCCCGGACTGGCAGTCAGTCCAGGCGAACCAGTGACAGCGAGATGTATGCCAGCAACAGTCTGCTGCCGCCGCCTTCAGTCTCGCGCTCTCCCAGCTGAGCTACCGCGGCAATATGTGCTGGGCATTTTCGAGTTTCCTAACAATGGCCATCGCCTTGACCTGCCCATATAAGCATGATGGTGACTTCTAAGTGAATTCCAGCTGCGATGTCTGCCGAGGAAAGATACTCGTTCGGTCGGTTCTGAGCGATGATAGTTCGTATGACGTTATTAACCGAAATCAAGACGCAGGTACATGGTGGTAGGCGGCCTCGGTCAACTGGGGTATGCTCAACAAGACGAGCCTACTCTTGTGTGGACCCGCTCCGGATGGTCTAGGCCATGGCTGCGCTTCGCTGTGCGGATTATCGGGCTATTTGGAAACAACAAGTCGAACGTCAGCCCGAGCGGGAAGCCGTACGGACGACGGAATGTAACTGAGCTCGGAATCAACCTAGACACAGTTCGCGGCTGCTCCTTCGCCGCGGTCCACGGTTTTCGGGGGTGTTATGGCAATTGCTACCTCGCAGAGAGTATGGCAAGATACCACATGAACTACTGGATTCCTGTGTCAATGAAGCTGAATGCCAGTCTACTCGTAAGAGACATAGAGTCTATCAAGTCTGACTATGTGAGAAACGGCGTCAACGGCGAACCCTCATTTGATTGGGAACTAACCACTTGTGTTGCCGAACTTTGCGATACCTGCGACAAGGCAACTGTTCTTCTGACACGATTCGGAGTTGAGCCTTCGGTTCAGGTCCTTGAAAGGCTTGCGAGAATAGATTGTGTCATTCATGGTTCGGCGAGCGCGATAGACCCTGCAAAACATCGAGACCGTGTCCTCGACAACCTTGAACGTTACGAAGCTGTTGGCGGTCATTCGGTCAGAAGAGTCATTACAGCTTGGTTCAACGATGAGCAGTCCTCACTCTGGGATACCCAAGACGAACTGATGTCCATGGACAAGGCATTCGAGCAGCCTCTCAGGATTCGAGGCAAGAGCCCCATCAACGACCTGCTCGATCTTGCGCACTATGCCCCGACCTTCTCTAACACTGATGGTCGCCTCACTAATCGGTGGAAGAGTGCTGGCGACATTGGGTACAGCTGTCGTGGGTGCTACTCTCACTGCTACGAATGTTCCAATCAGTGCATGAGCAAGGCTTGCTATTGGGGGGACGAGTAGTGGAAACCCTCTCTCGTCGAGACCGAAGTTCCCGAAGTCCCGAGGTCTGTCTTTGCCCAGAGGGTCAAGAAGTGGATTGACACCAAGGAGAGAAGGTTCCGCTCTCGCCCTATGGAGATTCACGGCAACTCGAAGAATCAGGCAAACACACTGGAGAGTGTGTACGGATGCAGGGGAGGGAAGACGAACAAGGGCCACGGGTGCTGGTGGGGGTGCTATGCCAAGTTCATCTGCAAAAGACTGCCAGTGGACTTTGACGAGCCGGTTCCTCAAATTCTGGATGAAGTGACACTATGGCCTCAGCTTCGAAGGGCGAAACAGTCTTGGGTTCGAATCTGGAGTAGTATTCTCTGTCACGCCACTGATCTGCGCTTACAATCTGAACCTTTGAGGGCATCTCCAGACTTCTTCTGATTTGCTCCGCAAGGGTTGTCTTTCCAGAAACAGGAAGTCCGCACAGTGCAAGCAGGAATTTCGTCATCTGACAGACTCCTCTTGACTTAGCCGGCAAACTCTGAAGATAGGCGAACTCCGAATTGGCTAGGTCAATGAATACCGGAGTTGCTACGTTAGCGCACGCCCAGAGTGCCTATCGAGGAAAGAGAACAACAAAGCGCTATGTGCTCTGGTCGCCTTTCTTTGCAACGGGAAAATGTGTGTGTACACAGAAAGACAGTGTGGCCGGTCGCAGCAGGTCTTCGCGACAAGCATCGGTACCACCTTGAACCTTACAGGTATATTTCAGTCAGGACATACATACTTTGTCCAGCTGAGCCTCTTCTATGGAGACATCACGATATACCGTAACGTGACTATGACGCAGGCAGTAATGACTTTGAACTTTGACTTGACGCAATATGCCAACAAGCGGATTACAGGATACAAAGCCGTGGGGCACACCAGCATGCGCTGCGGTGATTATGGTGGTGATAGAAACTACGTACCCGTCTATACACCCGAACCCGGAGTAGTAGTCTATGATGGTGCTAACCCTGATGCTTGTAGTTCAGTGCCCATGCTGCAGGTTTTTGTATTCAATACCAACCCGGTGCTGATTCCAAAAGGAGACATTGTGTCTCTGATGACGAACCTTGTCACCTATGACTATACCTACCTGAAGATCACTTACGACATGACATACTGGAACGCCTACTGGGCGAAGGCGCAAGCAGCGGGAGCCAAGGATTTATGGGCCAGGGCTCTTCAGTTCCTACTTGGCTTGTGCTTGGTCATTGGAGCAGTCTTAGCGACTGCGTGCACAGGAGGAGGCGGACTTGCGGTAGGTCTCCCGATGGCAGTCTTTGGAATAGACAACATGTACCAGCTGTGACAGGCCGGTCCCTGATAGATATGGCCCTCACGTGGGCACTCTTCAATATAGCAGTCGCAGCTGGATGCGATGTCGCATACATGCTTGAGCCGGGCTTCAGCTTCTTCGACTTCACCAGCGATGCAACATGGAATGCAGTGTTAACGGCCCTAACTTACATGGCGGTAGGTGCAGGTCTGGGACTTCTCGGCGGAGCAATAGGCACAGCAATAGGAGGTGGAGTGACAGAGGCCGCCGAGGAAGTCAGCTCCGACTCTCCAACAGATGATGTCGACGAGCACCAGCACACTGGTGCGGTTCACATTGGTGCAAATCGGTTGGAAGGTAGGTAAGTTTGCACTGGAGCTTCTTCTAGGATCGGCCACGATGCGTATGATGGCACTTTCCTACGCCGAAGGCGGGCGAGAGAGCGCGGACTGGTGGAGCATTGGATTCAGTGTTGGTATGCTTGCAGCGGTCCTAATCGGTTCGGCTGTCCGTCCCACAAGGGGCGCACCTGAGGCAAGTTCGCCAATCAAGGTCAGAGACCCGGCTGGCGGCCTACATACAGTGTTTGCGCAAGAGATTGAGACCGAACATGGAACATTCTTCTGGAGCGCTACCAAGAACGGATATGCCATATATGAGAAAGAAGGTGGTGCAATTCAGTTACAGGCAATGGCTGACAAGGAAGGTGTGCCCGTTGCGATTGCGGACCATATCAATCCTGATATGGTGAACATGCTCTTTGGGAACGCTCGCGGAATGTTTGGCTTCAGTCCGCCAACTCTGCCCGCTAAGATTCCAAGTGGCGGCCTTGGCGGCCATGGGAGCTGAACTCAATGATTGGACTAATGGCCCTACTATTGCTCCTGCTTCCAAATACATCTTCGTCCTCTTGAGGCGTGAATCTGATGTCGCAAAGCACTCGGTCCCGTTCAGACCTCAATGTGAGGTAGTTCCTTATTAGAGCATGATTGGAGTAGAAACATAATGAACGAATCCCCGGTTAAGAGATTTCTCGAGAAGATATGAAAAGAAACGTATGACCGGGGAAGGAAGTTGCGCCCGACACACAAGGTATTTACCTGCGTTTGCAAACGAAAGGTCTCAAGATGAAACGGAGGAGGCGGAATCATGTCTCATGATAGTTACCCACCAGCACAAGTAGGTCGGCAGTCGGGCTCTCGGCATCTGGGTCTGACTGCATGTCCTTTATGTTCTTCCTCGCCATTGTCATGGGGGCGATTACAGTTTCTGTGCTACTAGTACGGACGAGTCTCGTTCGGTTTTAACCCCGTTCGTTGCGGCAGCCTGCCTGTTTTTCGCAGCATGCGGTGCCCTGATGCTATACGTCAAAATCAGAAGGATAAGGCGCCATTAATGACGCCTGTCAGGCAAAGGCACAGGGAGCAGGGGCTAGGGACGTCCAAGCCCGGTCCCTCCAGTTCCTCCTAGGCCTGCGCGTGGTCCATGACCCTACATGACGCGTTCGGGGAACAAGTCCAAACGACCAAGGAACATGCCTCTGGAGCGCTACCAAGAACGGATACACCATATGCGAGAAGAGATGGTAAGGTGATTCGGTTGGGGGCAATGGTTTACAAGGAGGGGGTGGCCGTTGCGATTGCAGACCCTTTCAGTCCTGGCATGTGGAACATGCTCGTTGGAAACGCTCGCGGAATGTTTGGCTTCAGTCCGTCAAGTCCGGCGCTGAGATTCCAAGTGGCGAGCCTAGCGGCTATGGAATCCAACCAAATAGTCGGGCTAATGGCCCTACTACTGCTGCTGTTTCCAAACAAGCGTTCGTCTGCTTGATGTGGGTGGCTTCTGTTGCGCAGATACCCGGCATCGCTGGGGTTTCAATATGAGGCAGGTCTTTGTTGGAACATGATTGGAGTAGAACCGTGATGAGTGAGTTTCCGGGCAAGGGATTTCCCGAGGAAGCGGCGGGCGAGCGCCTGTATGGAGATATGCCGGAACCAGAGAACAAGAAGGAGGAGGACATGACCGCCCCGAAGAGCCTCCGCTCGCTGCACTCGCTTTGCGTAGTGTGTCGCACACTACGAG
>CAVSBO010000013.1:0-135037 GCA_963726195.1 Candidatus Thorarchaeota archaeon | reverse complement strand
GTCACTGAAGTAACTGTGAGGAACCGCTACAAGGACCTTGCACAGAGTCTGCAGATTACAATCAGGCCTTAGTGATGCCGTCGGTTACCCCAAGTTCCGCATGAACTGGCGGGGGAATCATTCTTCTGCGCGAACTGTGAGGAATAGGAGTAGTCAGATGACAGAATTCCTGCTTGCTCTGTGCGGATTGCCGGCTTCTGGAAAGACAACTCTTGCAGAGCAGATTAGAAAAAGCCTGAAGCCGCGCTCAAAGGTCGAGATTGTGAGTTCCGACCGATGGCGCGACCAAGAGTACTATTCAAGATTCGAGCCGGAGAATGAGCATAGGGTCAGGCAAGCTGCACTTGAGAGCACGACGAGCATCCTCTCCAGAGGCTTATCTGTCATCCATGACGACACAAACTACTACAGCAGCATGCGCCATGAGCTCTATGCCATTGCGAAGGAAAGCCGATGCGCTTTCGCTGTAGTCCATGTTTGCACCCCGCTTGAAGTTGCCCTGAAATGGAATCAGTCAAGAGCAAATCCACTTCCTGAAGGTGTTCTCCTCAAGATTGCACGCAACTTCGAACCGCCTGGATCCAAGTACGAATGGGACAGACCAGTTGCAGTTGTGGATTTATCTCGGACCAAGTCCGAGGACGCGGCTCCAAAGATTGCTAAGGCGATTCGCGAACAGGAAACAACTTACGAAGAGACCACTGGAGACCACGAACCCGAAGCGGACAACCTGGATATTGCTACAAGGCAGGCAGTTGCTTCGTTCCTGAATGAGTTCGAATCGTACAGGAACGATCCGAGAGTGCACAGAATTCGGAGAACGATACTTGCGGAATCGAGGAAGAGGAACGCGACACCAGAGGAAGCAAGAGACCGTGTCACAGCTGAACTAAAGCGGCTCTCGTCCTCGTAGTGCCGTTGAGATGATGATTCCGCAGGCAATGGCGGCCCCCCAAGAGAATCGAACTCTTATCGCTTGCACGATCATGGGTTTGAAGCCCACGGAGCCAGACCACCGGCCCTATGGGAGGCCTTGAGAAACACCACCGAGAGAGGCCATATGTCCTTTGTCCTACAGGAACAGTGAAAGAATGCAGGTCTCAATTGTGCACCGTGCGGCACAGAAAGGCGTTCATCCTAGAGGTATCGAGAAATAACAGAATTGGTCTCCTTCTTCCACTCAATGGTTCTTTTCGCGAGTTCGGTTGCAATATCAGCCGGCAGAGTCTTGTCTCGCGGAAGAGACTCGATTCTTGTGAGCCAAGCTTCAGTTGTAAGAGTGAGAGGGTGAACCGCCTCGCCTTCCGTGGCCTGTACCATCATTTCGCGTCCGTGGGAAAGGTTGACGTAGATTTCACTGAGAGGGGACTTGCTCAACACCCCGTAGACCACTCGGTCCCAGCATGTCTTGGCCAAAAGAGCCCTGCGGAGCTTACTCTTGTCCTTATCAGCAATGCCGCGGTACTTGCGCAAGGATGAATCCAAGGCGCCGGCCAAATCATTTACGTAGCGAGTCATGACCTCTTGGTTTCCCCCGAATGCGGTCAACTCAATTGACTTCTTAGAGTCATCCACAGAGACTTGGAGTCTTGCTTTGACACCGCCCGTTGTAGTAGTAAAACTGACATTGCCCTTGAAGACTGGACTCTCAGCTTCGCTGTATTCACTTAGAAGAGTGCCAGGCTGAGATGTTACAACGTACCATGCAATCCTGAAAACGATAGAAGGCTCTGCGATGTTGTAAGGAATCGTCTTTGATGCCTTGAATCTATCATCGATCTTATCCATCGGGGTGCCCTCCCTTCAGAGCTCTGGAGAAGGACTGCTTATGACCCTATTGAGCTTAATGGTGGCATCCTCAACGTCCTTTCGGTTCGCACCGATGGCCGCGTTCATGACTATGTAGCTGTGAGGGTAATTCTCGATACAGGACCCTTGTGCGCCCTTGCTTATCGCTCTCGGGCCAGTCACTCTGAGGTTGTAGAGCTTGGCGCCAAGGTTCTCGGCATCCAACCCATCTATGGTCATCGCGCATGACACAGGGTTCTTGACTGACAGGACTCGCTGGCCTACCTCCGCCGCGAGACTCTCCAAGCTCTCCTGAAGCAGAAGACGGTTAGCTGTCTGCTCACGTCTGAGCTGCTCATACCTCTCGGCCCCGGTCACGAGAAGGGCCGCCAGTGTCTGCAATATCGGGGCAGCAGTTGCACGCCCGGCATAGGTCTCTGCAGCCCAGTCTACAAAGTCCTTGCTCGGAGAGACAACAATCGAACCGCCGACAGGAGATAGGAAATTCTTGTCACTGCTCTGGACGACTGCATCAACCCGACCTGCATCAATGGCAGATCGGATGCTCCGCATTGTCTCTTCAGATTGCACGCCGTAGGCATTGTTAATCACCAGAGGTGAGCCCCTGTCAGCGCATAGCTTCGCAACTTCCTTTACAGGGTCAGACTCGCGTGGGGGAAAGAAGGTCGTGGTTAGCATCACTACCGATGACTTGTGCTTTGACATGAGTCGCTCCAGTTCGCCGAGGTCTGCGCGAACCGCATCTCCGACAAGAAGTGTTGGAACCCGAACCTCTTCGAGCCCTGCAAACGCTATGCCCCTGCTCGGAGAAAGATGGTCAATCCGTGGATACAATACCTTCCGGGCCCCGGTCTCCCGCCTTAGGGCTGCCATAACCAGAGCAATGCTCATGCCCGTCGAGAGGGGAGTCACGAGTCCGTGATGTATGTTGTCAAGACCAAGCTTGCGAATCGCATCGACGGCTACACTGTCAGCGACCTGCTGCATGAGTGATGCTCCTATTGCTTTTGGCTGCGGTGCAGTAATATGACCGCTGCGCCCCACACCATGATTGAATCCAGCCGACAGACGAGAACAGAAGCGGAGAGGCAGTTCTGCCTTCTCTCTCACCTACTCTTGCAGCGGCCGGGTCCTTGTCTGAATCCATTGACGACAGCAACTGCAGCATGAGATCGACTTGGAAGTCAGAAAGAGGCTTCTCAGGGAAAGTCCTACGGTTCAGTACATCTCTAACTGGCGCCAAGAGAGCTTCAAGAGTTACTTTGCCTCTCTCCGCCATGCTTTCGGGTACAAGATCCATCAACTTCCGTTCAATGTCCAAAGTGGTACTCCTCCTCAACGAGTCTTTCGTACATTACCTGCTCAGCATTGGCCACAGGACCGTCGAACACAGCCGTCATGACCCCGCGCGTGCCGAAAGGTTGTCCGAGCTGGCCCTTGCGCCCCGTTGCGGTCCGGACCGACAATCCAGCAAAAGACTCGGCCCGCTCCTTTGAGGAAGCAAGACCTTCCACCAGCACATCGTTCTGTCTGACACGAATTACCTTGCCAGAGCGTGTCTTCCTCTTGCTCAGCACGATACTGCTAGGTACTTCGATAACTTGGCCAGAGCCAACAATACGCATTTGTGTGGGAGACAAATCAGTGCGCATTAAGACCACCCTCATGCCAACCTCGGCGGCAATCTCCTTCTGAAGTAGCAGCGCAACGTTTGATACTGCGCCACTGGCCTCATCTACTATCACCTTTGCACCATCCTCTATTTCAAATGGCATTATCTCAGCCGTAACGGTGGGCATGCCCACTGTCGCACTTACAATCATTCTCTTGGCGAGACGACCACGATATAACGGATTAGCTCGAAAGGATAGAGTCAACCCGGTAGTCTTGTCGAGAGAGCCGGGCTTGCACAGGTAATCACCTCGACTGACTACTTGGTCGGAGAGATTCGGGATATTGATTCCGACTCTGTCGCCTGCGCCAGCATGACTGCGCGATTCACCAAAGGTCTGGATTGTTCTCACTTTCCCATTCACCCCCTGAGGGACAAGCTCGAGGGTGTCGTCGGTCTGAAGTTGGCCTCTCAAGATAGTGCCTGTGACAACCGTGCCATGGCCCTTCACTGAAAAGGCGTGGTCAATAGGCATGAGGAACGACCCTTCTTTCTGTCTCTCCTTCGGAACTATCGTGCGCAGCATTACATCTCGAAGCGTGTCAATACCTTGGCCGGTCAGTGCGGAGACTCTGACAAACTTGACCTTTCTGAAGGACATATCGCCAACAATGGATTTCATACGGTCCTCCACAACCGTCTGCTGTTTTTCGTCAGCAATGTCTGTTTTCGTAATGACAACTATGATGGTGTCTACGCCCATTGACTCAAGCAACAAGAGATGCTCACCTGTCTGCACCTTGGGGCCCTCGTCCGCCGCAACGACTACCAGAGCTGCATCGATAATCCCTGCTCCTGCAACAACACTACGGAAGAGGTCTGCATGACCCGGCGAGTCCACCAGAGTTACAAGATATCTGTCGAGCACAAACATCGTGAAGCCCAAGTCTATGGTTATGCCCCGTTCCTGAGATTGTGGGTGCTTGTCAAGGCCTGCCGTAGAGACCTTCTGGCTCAGGGCTCTAGCGAGCTGTGTCTTGCCATGGTCAATGTGACCCACCAGACCAACATGAATCGGGACCAAGCTCTCCATCGTCAGGCTCATTGTATGCTCCGAACGCGGCGGGTTAAAACCTTCACCGAGAGACCGTTCAGCTCATTGAAATGAGCTCGACACGTGCAGAGTGAGTTTTGGATTCCTTTATTGGGGGAACTGCAGGACCAGAAACCATGGTATCGCGTTCTCTAGAGAAGATGATGCTTATCGCGGTCGGCTTGAGCACTGCCGTGATGGTAGGTGTGCCTGTTCTCCTCTATGCAATCGACACGGTCAATGCGGCTTCAGATTTCGAGCTCGCCACAACGTTTGCGCAGGAGGTGCAGAATGCCACGAGCCGTGTTGACCTGGGAATTGTGGAGAACGTGATGTCTCAAGTCTATGTTCCCAATGGTGTTACCATAAGTGCAACCGGAAATGCTCTAACGGTATCGTTTCAAAAAGGCACTCAAGAGCCCACCGTCTGGACCAGCTCTTATGCTCACGGCATCGTGATTATGCCGACTCCTATCAGTCCGGGCACATACAGAATGGAAGTCAAAATAGTCTCGGGCACAATCCAGATCACTTTTGCCCCTCCCCCGAGCTGAATGTGTGTCTGAAACGAAACATAAAAGGTTGGATTCCCTGATACTAGCGCAGGTTCTGAAATTGAAAGGAATCCCTGACAGAGTATTACTTGTTGGAGTCATTCATACTGATGTTGACAGCGTCAAACATGTCAGGAAGACCGTGAAAGAGACAAAACCAGATGTGGTTGCTGTGGAGCTGGATCGTGATAGGTACCAGCAGCTCTTGCACCCGCTGACGGAACAGGAAATGGCTAACCAATCCTCTACCGGTCACGTGGTTCAGGATCTATTCCAGCAGATCACTCTCCTGGAAAAGAGACTCGGCAACGTGACAGGCTCTGATGTCGGCGCCGAGATGCTTGCGGCTATTGAGGAGGGACGTAAGCTCGGTGCAAAGATAGCCCTTGTAGACAGACCCATTCAAGCAACGATGCAGGCCATCATGTCAGTGCCTCTAGATGAGGTCTATAGGATGGTTAACATGATTCCCGGGGCTTCAGACGACATACAAGGTGGCGATGCTGAAGATCTCATGACGACGCTAAAGGAAGAGGGTGCGATAACTGCGGTGATTGGTGAATTCAGAACCGAGTTTCCCAATCTGAGCAACGCCCTGATTGACGAGAGAGATAAGTACGTGGCGAACGCACTCTGCACTATACTCAATGATGTCAAGGGAAAGATTGTCGCAGTCTTGGGAGCGGGACACATAGAAGGAGTGCGGAAGGCACTATCGAAGCAATTGGAGTCTCAGGCTGGCTCTTAGAGTTCCAAGCCTTCTATTACTTCGTCAACGCCTTGGCCCGTCTTCGAACTCACTGGGTACACAGGAAGCTCTGAGTCTACTTCATGAACGTCACGAACCATAGCATCAATATCGAAGTCTAACACGTCAGCAAGGTCTACCTTGTTTATTACAATGACATCAGCCCTCTTGATCGTGAGTGGATGCTTGCGAACCATGTAAGGGCCTTCTGTGATTCCAAGGATGACTATCCTCTTTTCGACACCCAATGAATAACCAGCAGGGCAGATGAGATTGCCAACATTCTCGATGAAAACAACCTCGTAATTCGAGAGGTCGACATCTTTCAGAGCGTATCGAACCATTCTCGCATCAAGGTGGCAGGCAGTGCCAGTGTTAATCTGAACAGTATCTATACCATGAGCTGCAACTCTGTCAGCATCGATTCTGGTGGCCAAGTCGCCAGCAACCATGAGAATTTTGTGCCGGCCTGAGAGCTTGTCACACATTGCTTCAATGAAGAGTGTTTTCCCGCTACCTACGGAGCCCATGACATCGAAGGCTCGAATACCGTGCTTCCTGAATTCGTCAGCATTGAAGGCAGCTGCACTCTTGTTCGCCCCGAAAAGGTCCTTCTGCACGTCGATCGATACTGTCTTGTCAGGCATTCTCATCACGCTCACTGTTTTCCAGAGTCAATTGCTGGGGATAAGCATACAGATAGTGTCCGAGCAGGGGCCTAACAATGACTCGCTCTACGAACAAGGCGACGGGTGCCCAGATTAGCCCTTGAAATGTGTCTGCCAATGCTGCTACTAGTGCGGCTTGCATTGATTCGGTGAGGGGAAGAAAGACCGACATGTCAGGCACGAAACCACCAATGATGCCGCCGCCCAAGATGACCATTAGCGCATATTTGTAACTGTCGCGATCCTTGGCGAAATGAATCGCATAGCCGGTTCCAATGCCCAGAAAGATGTTACCGATCATGGGCATGAGTGGGACCTCGCCTCCGGCTACTGCTCCGCCTATTCCAATAGTGGCGCCTACCAGTACTCCCCCGGCAAGACCTCCTACTATTCCGCTTAGCTCAGAGAATAGAAAGCCCGGCGTGAGTTCAACCAGATTCGGGATGACTGGTATGCGGATGAGGAAGCGTGTCGCGATTCCCAGTGCCGCTATCATCGCCATGCATGTGATCGTGACTGTGCTGTTCCGAACCGGCGTTGATGACATTTCCGGTGCCTCAAGAGGTCGACGTTCGCTCGGTCTTCTGCGGCCAGCCTGACGACAAGAACCTTCTGGTTTCGTTGTACCATTTCTCAAGTTGCGTCAGCATTTGTTTCCTCACGGTCTCGGTGGAGACAGCCTTGTACACGTAGTAGTATCCACCCTTCTCGATATGCTTCGCCTCACGTTCTATGAGACCCTTCTTACGGAGCTTGCTCAGGATTCGCTGAACTGTGCTGCGGTCACGACCAATTAGGGAAGATATCGATTCAACCGTCTTGGGTTCAGATAGAAGTGAGAAGTAGGCATCTATCTCGCTATCATGCAAGCCAAATGCACAGCACAGCAGGTCTGAGGGTTTCTGGAGCGTCTTCGTGAAGAGGTCATCCAGTGGATCTCGAGTCTTCATTCCAACCGTGCTGGTGTCAGACAGAAAATAAGGGTTGTGCATTGTTCGCGCACACTCGAGACATATCCGATAATACTGCGGTTCAAATCCTCTGGGCCAGCTAGTGGTGTTGGTGTTGGCAGAACATGGACTTTAGCCCCTTCATTGGTGATCCAGACTCCGGTTCGTGGGACACGCCTGGGCCCAACAGACCCACGCCACCCATTAATCTGGCACCGCTGAAGAGGACTATTGAGTCCGATCCCGTACGCTCTAGAATACTTAGAGTCCTGATCGAAGACGGGGGCTGGGTCACAACTGGGGACCTCCTTAGAGTTGCGCGTCAGGTCCGATCCATCATAGGAGCCGTGACAATCGGAACCATACTCGAAGGAATGAACGAACTTGTATCGTCGAGGTTGATACTCAGCAGGGCCTCCTTGTCATCAGGACTCGACTGGGCGGAATGGCGAATAAACCCGGACTGGCTGGAACCAACTCGGAAACTCTTGCAGATGGTGGGCCGTGTTCGAATGAAGGGGACAGAGGACCGTGTGCAGGAAGAGACCAAATTCACACGGACTCCGCCCCCTAACAACCCTACTTATGATTGAGTAAGCGGTTAGCCACTGAGTAATCTACTTAAGGAAAGAACAAGGCCTCTGACATGTGGCGCAATTTCACATTGTTCAGCCCTATGCATAGGAGGAATCTGAAATAGAGCACGATATGGCAGACATGGAACTCATCGGTGTTTCTGCGGAGCACCATAGAGTCGAGCGGTTAGCTGTAGCTGCCGTCTTCGCAGCCCTTTCAGCGGCAGTTTCTCCGATTGCCTCGATGCTTCCGAGAATTCCTGGCTGGGGAATTGCGCTCTTTGATCCCGTATCGCTCTTTTGGATTATTGCGTTCTTGATAGGGGGCATTGGAGTTGGGATGCTTAGCACCACGTTGGGCACTCTCTGTCTGTTTTTCTTCGACCCGACTGGCATCGGACCAATATTCAAATTCCTAGCCACAGCACCGATGATAGTTGTGCCATGGCTTGGCGTGCGAAGGTTGGGGAAGGGACTCGGCGGCCTGTTCCTCGCACAACATTACGGGAACTACATTATCTTGATGGCAGTGGCCTTCCTCGTGAGGCTTCTTCTAATGATTCCCCTCAATCTGGTCATCGTTCCCCTCCTGATATCTCCCTACCTCACGCAGGACTTCATTATCACCTATGCTTTGATTCTCAACGCAATCCAGAGTCTCTGGGATGCACTGGTGCCCTTTATTGTCGTTTATCCAACCGGAGTTTACGGTCACTTCAAGATGTGGTGATGCCTGCCACAGAAGTGAGAAGGCAGCACAAACAATCAGAAATCGCTTAAATAGATACGAGCGGTCGGTTTCTACACACATCTCTAGAGAAGGAATCGGCCACGGTCAGACGATGCGAGTACTGCGACTCGCCTGTGCCTGCAGACGCCACGGTGTGCCCTGTCTGCAGACAAGTCATTTCTGAAGAAGCTCTAGAGAGAGTCTTGCCGTTGTTGAAGAGACCTCAGGCGCCGGAAGTCCGTGCAATGGGAACCTTTGAGCGGCTTTGGGGAGTGATTAGAAGACCCGCACCGACGTACCGTGACATCGGGCAGCGACCCGATGGTGCAGGACCCCTCCTAATAGTGATAATGAACGCCTTTGTGATTATGGGTCTCTTCTTGGCCATATCGTCCCGGTTCACGGTTGTGGTTGTGACCAATGCAACCTCGGGGGCTACTGCGACGGTATCTGTCTTGGACTCATCAGCCGGGAGCATGTTCTATGCAACCGCGATGGTGAGTATGTTGCCCAACATTATGATTGGATTTGTCTATCTGTTTGTGGGATCACTGTTCGCCCATCTTGCATTCAAGATCGCGGGCGGCACTGGCCGCATGGCTAAGACAGTTTCCATAGTGGGCTATAGCATGATGCCGGTGCTACTGTTCAGAGTTCTCGGATTCTTGGTTGTCCTGGCAGTCATGCCATCATACGATATACAAAACGTGACAGCATGGGCGGCAGTGATAGGGTCTGTGTACTCATCGGGCATTTGGCTCATCCTAGATTATATGACAACCGCTGCCTTCGTCTGGGTGGGCTTCCTATTGACGTTTGGCATAAGAGAAGCACACGATACATCAACGATATGGGCCGTTCTAATCTCGCTAACATGCATGATAGTTCTTGGCTGGACGTTCTGGCAGGCTCACTAGCTATAGCCAAATGATTGCATAGAACGGGATTATCACGAATGCAACCAGCCCGACCAGTGCGCCCACTTTGTCCAATGTACTACCGATTACGAGTCTCTTCTTGTTGCTTGGCCCTGTGATAGGGACGATCGCCGCAGCGATTACTATAGCTGCCCCGAGGTAGAGCAGATACTTGAGATCATAACTTGCGTAGCCCAAATACCAGACCAAGTAGTAGCACAAGACGCCAATCAGATTTAGCACGGCCTGAATTCCGGCAGCGGCATGGTAACCATATACCCGAGCTATGGTTCGGACATTTCTCATGGCATCGCCCTCAACATCCTCTGCTCCCTTTATCGTCTCTCTGGCTTGGAGTATCATGAATGCAGTAAGGAAGAACAGCAGTGAAGGGATGGGCATATACGTGTACATTTTGATTCGCTCTGCATAGATGAATGACCCGTAGATCACACCGAATGCGAAAGAAAAGGCGACCATGAGATTGCCCGCGAGACCAAGAGCCTTCACTTTAGCAGCATAAGCATACCCGGCGCTCTCAAAGAACATCACTATCAGAGTGCCAATGCTGCCATTCAGCCAAGCAAAGAAAACGCCCAGAGCACTCAATACGCCTACATACGCCCAAGCCTGATTCACAGTCATCCGGCCGCTGGGGAGTGCCCTGTGAGGACGATTAATTTTGTCAACCTCTACATCGTAGATGTCATTTACAACATTGCCACCTGCTGCCACGAAGAAGTAGGTGGCATATCCGAAGATAATCAGGAAGAGGTAGGACATTATCGATGTCCCGACTGGGTGCGTTTGGTATGCGATGGCCACACCGGCAACGACAGTGAGCCCGCCAATGATGCAGTTCTGAGGTCGGATTATGGACAAGAATGCCTTTGCATCAATTCGCCGCTTCTGAGCTCTGGCCGTAGTCGCGTTCTCTGACATCCTGTTTTCTGTCCGTTCAGTTCTCCAGCGGAGGCGATGATTAAAGCTTTCCGGAGAACAGGTCATAAGCCGTTGTCCGAAACTTACCCATTTGGGACACCGTCCCAAACAGTGTTCGGTTCCTGCTTCATCGCGGAGCACCTGCCTCCAGTAGAGGCATGGACCTCTCCGCTCTCGCAGGCGTTTTGAGTCTCCGCCCAACTGGCGGCGACTGAAGCCAGATTAATTGCAGCGTTCAGGTCACGGTCGGCCTCGAAACCACAACTCTCGCACTTGTATGTTCTCTCAGAAAGCAGCATCTCGTCCTTGACTGCACCGCAGCTGGAACATCGTTTCGTGGACGGGAAGAACTGGTCAGCCTCCACGACTGTGCTTCCATTCCATACCGTCTTGTACTTCAGCTGGCCAAGGAACTCTCCTATGCCTGCATCCGCGAGATGCTTTGCGACGCGATGGTTCTTCAGTAGTCCCGCCATATTGAGGCTTTCCACACCGATGACAGACTTGGTTCTCGCCAGCATCGTTGTGGCTTTGTGGTGGGCGTCTCTCCGGATGTTAGCAATCCTGAGTTCGAGCCGGGCCAACCGCATTGTCGTATGGACCCGGTTATTGCTTCCTTTCTTCTTCCTTGCAAGAAACCTCTGGATTCGTTTCTTCTTTCTCTCGAAGCGCAACAGAGGTTTCGGATTTGAAATGATAGTACCGTCACTGACAGTGGCGAGATTCGAGATACCAACGTCAACCCCTACCACAGGTCCAGTATTATTCCTGACCTCGATCTCTTTCTCTACATGAAGGCTCACGAACCATTTTCCTGCCCTTTCTGAAATAGTCGCGGACAGCACGTGGACTCTCTCAATTGGGAGATAGCCTCTCTCCTTGAGTCTGACCATGCCGATCCGGGGCAACTGCACGGAGTCCTTGAACACCCTGATTGATCCTGTGAGCCTGAAACTGCCTGCACCGAGCTTTCTGTGCTTGAACTTCGGATATTTCGCTCGCCCCTCGAAGAAGTTCTTGTACGCCCTATCGAGGTCTCGGAGGGCCTCTTGCGGTGCGCACTTGGAGACCTCGTACATCCATGGGAACTCTGTCTTCTTCAAGGCGTTCAACTGCCTGTGCAGCTGGATAGCGTTCGATGAAGATCCTGTCTTGCCGTATTCCTCAGTTCGGCGAGCGAGCCCCCAGTTGTACGCGAACCTCGCTGTCCTGGCGTGCTTGAGCATGGCCGAACGCTGGGCGCTGTTGGGTTCCAGCTCTGTCTTGTAGGCCCGCGTAATTCTCGTGTTCTCACGACCTCGGTCGGCCATTCAGCGCAGTCAATTACCTCTCTATGTGTCGTGCCAAATGATATTAAATCCACTAACTGTTCGGAACCCCCTGTTGTTTCGAAAGCCCACTCAGATAAAGTGCTCACGTTGCCGCAAGGAAATGACGTCATGACTGGTTCCGAGCACAAAGGACTGTACAAATAGAGCACGATTCTGGAGGTGACTAGTTCGGCAGAGATACACTTTGGCCCTGCGGGATATCCTTCGGACACGAGCGGCAATCCCCGTAAGGCGTTCAACATGATACGAGATGCGGGTCTAGATGCGCTTGAGTACGCTGCTGTTTACGGTCTAAGAATGAGCGAGGATGCCGCTAAGAGGCTCGGCACGGCTGCAAAGGAATGCGGGATTGTGATGAGCATGCATGCGGCATACTACATCAGTCTGGTCTCAAAGAGCAAACAGACAAGGCAGAACTCCATTGAAAGGCTCGTCAAGTCGTTAAAATTCGCACCACTAATGAATGTCACCCGAATCGTTTTTCACGTGGGCGGGTACAGTGGGCTAACACCTGAGGAAGCCTACCCTATCGTGAAGAGTAGTCTGCTGGAGGTTTGGGAAACAATAGGGCATCAAACCGGAGGAGTCATGCTGGCTCCAGAGACTGCTGGGAAGCTTGGAGTCTTCGGTTCAATTGATGAGCTGGTGGAGTTGTGTAATGATGTCGAAGGACTGATACCGACAATAGACTGGGCTCACCTGCACGCGATAACGCAGGGAGGCATGAGCGACAAGAAGAGCTACCTCGAGGTATTGGGAACGTTCGAACGCGCCCTTGGCAGCAGGTTTGTAGACAATATGCATTTTCATGTGAGCGGGATTGAGTTCACATCCGCTGGCGAGAAGGCTCATAGGCCCTTGGGAGAAAGTTGGGGCCCCGATATTCTGCCACTCATGGAAATTGTTAGGGAGACAGGGTATAAACCCACGTTCATATCGGAGACGCCCGAACCTATTCTCGGCGCACTCTACGCGAAGCTCCTGCTGGAAGAACTGGAGAAGTCTCAGTCTTGAAAGACTATTGCTATGATTGCCAGCACTCCGATTGCTAAAGACCCTGCGATTCAATTCCTCATTCCCTGAGAACGAGATTCCCGAGGTTCCCCAGTATATCTTTGCTCAAAGGGTTGAGAAGTGGATTGACACAAAGTGGGGAAGGTTCCTCTCTCGTCCTATGGAGAGGGGAGTTTCACTGCCCCCTCTGCTCAAAGCTTTTCCCGAGGCCCTCGGACTTTCATCAGTTGCATGGGGATCACATAGTATCTGTTGCCGCCGGAGGATTGACAGTATGGGAGAATCTTCAGCTAATCTGCGGTCCCTGCAACCTGCGAGAATCTGGATGAAACCGCTCGCACTAGCACTCCTATAATGAGACGCTTAACGGATTCAGTGCTTGTCTCACTTCAGAACATCAGAGTCAGGGAATCTTGCTTCAAAGAGCCTCTCAAGCTGGATTCTTTGGTCAATCTCCTTCTTTGTGATCATGTACCGGTACCGCCTCACAACTTCGATATTGACACTTTCCATAAGTCTGTTCACAGCTTCTTTCACATCGCGCCGCCAGTTTCCGGGGGTGGTCAATGACAGCTCTTCGCGTGTAGAACCCCACCAGTTGTATTTCCGCACATGATTTTGAAAATCCCTCAACCCTTCTTTTCTGTGTGCTTCTTCGTGTGCGTGCGAGGAGTGTTCCTGCTAAATAGGCTGCACTTTCCAAAGTCTTACAGTTTCGACCCAGAGCATCAGACTGACAATTGACAGGCTCATGATAAGAAGTATGCTCGCTGTATCGAGATGCGTCAGAAAGAGGAACAGACTAGAGAGCAAGAGAACCGTCGTAAAGACAGAATAGAACACAAACCTGGGTATGAACAACCTACCTGAACCAACAAACAAACTGAGCAGACCGGGCCGTATTCTGCGTGATATAACGTAGCGACCTTCACTATCCGTTCCAACTAGACCCAAGCTGATCAGCTTGTTGAGATGATGAAGGGCAAGACTCGAGCTGGAAATCCCTGTCTTTCTCTGAATCTCTCGAGCACTGTATGGCTTGCTGTTGCGGAGCATGAACCAGTAGACTACGAGGGTATTTCCATTGAGTTGACTTGCAAGGTCCTCAGGTTCCGGGCCCTCGTTATTCTTGTCTTCTGTGCCACCGCTCAAAACCATGCCCACCTCGTCTTGAGAACAAACCTAGTCTTTCGCAATAAAGGCATCGCGACCGGCAGTTCACAACGCTCCAGCCGCGACTTACCAATGTGAGGGTGAGTAATATCCCGCACTATCAACACGCTCGCTTCGGTTTGCATGCGTCGGAATCAGCCTACACTCGCGGCTGGCATACTCGGAACGAGTTTCTTCACAAAGACAAATGATAGGGCGGCAATCATGAGGGCGAGAGCCAGTACCCAGACATCGTACACCATCGCGACTCCAGCGGGCTGTGTGATAGGCCCACCATTAGGTCCGCTCCAATACTGGACAAATGGAGGACCAGCATACACGGTGCCACTCAACGGGTTAACTTCTACGTAGAGCTTGCACGAAATGGGGTATGGATTGGGCACAGAGGAACCGGTCGAGTAAGTGCCGAGAACAACCCATGCTAGTCGATATGACAAATCGGTCACGTTTTCTCCCCAGAACCTTCCCCAGTTCTCAAGAACCAACATACTTGAAGTGACCTGAATGTCGGTGTAGTAGAATGCACAGACAGCTAGGGCAACGCGTTCCGCCGTTGAAGCACTGATGATACCTTCTACGGGAATTGATTTGATATACGTCCAGATGTAGCAGAATCCCAATATGTCACCGGTTTCTATGTCAAGGTCTAACGAGACCACGTTGTCTGGAACGAATGTATTATTCATGACGTTGTAGAACAACAGCGTGAAGTATGATGACATTCCATACGGCAGACGACCATAATTCGGAAAGGCAGCGCTGGGTCCCAGAGTCGGACCGAGGACCCTACAGAAGGGTGAAAGAGTGTAATTCATAGCTTTTAGGAACTCTACTGCTTTTTCATCTACTGCTTGTGCATTGAGTGTCTGAGTCTTATTGACATCCTTGATGTACGGAACGGGTGAATTCCCAACCCAATCCCACGAAAATCCCACAACACGTCCCGAGATTGAATTCACCTCAACGTAAACAATGTAATTTGCCGCTGAGAACTTGAGTGGCCAGAGGTGGTTCTCCGGAGGTTGGCTGGAGTTGAACTCGAAAGACAGGGCTGAGAGATAAGAGACACCCCGCAAGAAAGCGCGAGCGCTTTCAATTGCCTCTGTGAGATTGACACTTGGAAGACGGGAGTAGTCTGGTTTGCTGATCTCGATAGTGTCTTGCGTCTTGTGGATGACACCCCCCGGCAGCATCGCCGAATCTGGCTTTTTGTCAGTTATGTTTGCGAAAATGGTGTCTTGGATTGGCACGCCCACGAACGATGCAGGATGAGAAACGTAAGCCGAAGCCACACCTGCAAACATCGGCAGCATCAAACCAAGAGCTACCATGGCCGCAGTTGAGATGCCCACCATACGGTTTTCATCTAAAACTTGGAAGTGTGAGCTCCCCATAATTGTCACTTCTTTTCGACCAAGCGTGGACGACAACTGAATATTAGTCTAGTTTCGGTGCGCCCTTGAGTGAGTTCTAGAGCAGACATACGTTTCTAGAAAACATGGCTGCACCATCAGGATAGCATAGAGCCGTGTACCGTACGGAGCGGCTGTCATGAGGCTGTACAGATATGGACATTCTGTCACAGGAGTTTGTGCCGGCTGGGACGAATCTGAGGTCGAGGTGAAGAAGATGCAAACTCGATTTCATGAGTTTGAAGGCCCCCGCCATCTTTGGGCGGAAAGGCACCCCTGTATCCAAACGTATCTGCCTGGCGATGAACTGCAACTCGGTCAGGTTCGAGGGACCTGTACACAGGGGTTGTCCAGCACCCTGAAAGAGTGCTCCAAAAAAAGGCCCGAAGCTCCCATCATCCCCGAAAGAATCGTTGGACCGATGGGAGCTGTCGGCGTTCTTGTGGCACTTGAGCTATCTCAAAGATGGCGCTATCAGGACTCTAGTAAGATAACCCGATTGTTATCTGGACATTGCACCATTCTGCTGTCAGTTCATAGTCACTAACCCATGAATTACCTCTTCCAATCACGAAGCAAGTCTGTTGTTGTGCCCCACATGAATGGAAGATTGAACAGGACCCGACGGTAAACCCAGTTCGTACCGTCCGTATAGTCTAGTATGCCGTAGCTACTCACTACCGCCCCATTCTGCACGTAGTAAATGTCCAGATACCTCCGTCCTGGCTGCTGGTCCGGGCTGAATATGTCATACTGTCTGAACCATCCGGCTACTGCGACTGTGTACCAAGCCCCGGCCGGGTACAAGGGTCTCTCGTGGGCCCTCACTGCCAACCTGTGGGGACAAGTGATTGACACGATTAGGTACGAAAGGCAGTCCCTTGGTCACTCATCCCACAGCGTGTGGACAGTGAACCCTGCGTGGACCTCTCAAACCTGCCACGTTTGCAGACAGAAAGGTCTCAGGGTTCACGGCAGGAACTCCGAGGTGGAGGAGAAGGGCGGAGAGTACTTCTATTGCCCGGCCTGCGGCTTGCACATCCACGCAGACATCAACGCCGCCCGAAACATAATCGATGTTCACAATCTCAGTGCCGTTCCTGAGAGGACAAAGGACAAAAATCCTAGTTTGTTCAACTTAAAATGAACGGCACAAGCCCACGTTCATATCGGAGACGCCCGAACCTATCCTTGGCGCAATCTACACGAAGCTCCTGCTGGAGGAATTGGAGAAGTCCAAGTCTTGAAAGAATACATATTCATTCTCGGTTCCAACTGGCTCCTTAGTATAGCGGAGCTGTTGGTACATCTTGAGGACCAGGGTTTCAAGGCAGGGGTCAAGGATTTCTCAAGAAAGGCAGTGATTCTAGGCATTGCTGACGATGTGAATGACGAACAACTGACGGGTATTCAGTCTGCACTTGGTGGGTGCTTCAAAACTGGCAGAGCTGTCGCTGCGTACGATCACGGCATGGCAAAGGCCGCTTTTCCCACAAAAGGGAGGATTATCCAGAAGGACAGGAAGAAACTGCTTGGCTGTCCTTGGATATCCGATGTTTGGAAGACCGTTGGCGATCAGAGAATCAGATTTGGCATGAGCACGTATCCGATGTGGAATGACACCTCCGTAAACCTGAAACGCTTCACCATAGCTTTGGACGAGGAGGTAAAGGAAAGGCTGGCGACATTAGGAGCAAAGAAGGTGGACTACTTTGTTTATGAAGGACCGGACAAAAGGAAACCGGATCGACTGAATACTGCTCTCTGGCCGCAAACACTCGTAAAGTACGGCCTTCTTGATTCTCCGAATGCCGAGATATTGGCGGTCTTCACTCAGAAGAGCCTGTACATTGGAAAGACCGTTGCAGCCTACGACTCAATCTCGCAACAGCGCAGGGACGAGACCAGACCCTATGTCTCTGCGGAAATAAGTACTAGCCCCAAGATTTGTAGAACACTCCTCAACCTTGCCGGTGCAAAGGCGGGAGATACAATACTGGACCCGTTCTGCGGCTCGGGCACGATTCTAATGGAAGCAGCTCTTCTTGGCATGAGTTGCGTGGGCATAGATACTGACGCGAAAGCAGTCGAAGGCAGCAAGAACAACATGAAATGGTTAGAGAACGAACTGGGCCGCAAGTTGAAGTACGAGATGATCAAGGGCGATGCTCGGGAAGCCGCAACGCTGGTGCAGTCGAAGGTCGATGCCGCTGCCTTCGAACCACATCTGGGTCCAGCTTACTCGGAGCAGCCCGGCAAGCGAGAGGCAGAGAAGTCAATCAGGGAATTATCGACTCTGTACCGCGATGCCATATCGAGCATCGGGTCTTGCCTAAAGGTCAATGGAAGAATAGGTATGACACTTCCGGTAATAAACTCGAGAGATGGAATAGTCAGAGTTGACCTCGGGCGTCTCTTGAGCAAGACAGATTTCAGCGTGATACCACTCTTGCTCAAGGGTTCGATCATGAACAAGGCATTGCTTGACGAAAAGACAGGTATCAAGACTAATCGTCCTCGTCTGCCTGAGAGAAAGAGAGGGCAGATTATGCAGCGTGAAGTAATCATGTTGTCGAGATAGACGCTCACTCCCTAAGAGCTTCTTGCGCAGGTGCATGAGTGGCACGCCCGAAAACCTAGAACAAGTAGCGTACGACATCGTCAAGAATCGCATAGGTCTCGAGGCGTTCGATGTCGTTCTTGACATAGGGCATCGCGTGGTCGAAGACCATATTCCGATACAGTTCTTCACCAGCAACACTCCTTATCACCTCGGCAACTGCCTGCAGCATACTCTCGAGCGCAATTCTGAGGGGCTTGTACTCTACACTGTACACATCGATGTTGAGCACCTCGACACCAGCCTCATCGACAGGAACCACCGACAAGAAGGGGTGTGCTTCCACAAGCGGCTGTCAGCCGCGTCTTGATTTGGTCTACTATCCTCTTGCGGGTCCTCTTGTCGACCTTGACCTCCATGAGCGCTCTGAACAGATGGTTGTAGACTTCGAGACAGTCCATGGTCTTTCCAGCCACGAGACTTTCTCCCGACTTTTCATACTGAGAAACCAGCTCATCCATGAAGCTGGCAAATCGCTCGAAGCTGTTGGGGTTTCCTTCCCACTGCTTCAACAAGGTGGTAAGGTCCGTCCCCTCAGGGACTTCATTGTGCATAAACTCATTCAATGCGTAATCGAGAAGAAAGCGCATGTGTCCGGTTCGGGCACTCTTGGAGACCGCCATTACAAACAGCAGCTCATCATTGGCTGCCCACACGTATCTGTGCGTATCGGTGTCTATTGTCCTCAGGGTCTCGTTCGCTGCGCGATTGATGAAAGTGTGAGTGGCCGACAGAAATGGTGCAATCAGGTCCATTTCTATGGACACACCGGTATACGCCCGCGCTATCAGATTCCTGCCCGTGTCGCGTTCAATCAACCAGATGCCGTGAATGGAACGCCGGTCTGACATGAGTGTCCTAAGCTCCCTCTGGTACGCCAACCAGCCACCGGAAATAAGCCTATGCGGGATGCGTTTGCGGATGCTATGCTATCGTCACACACTGGAACGCGGACTCCGGCTCTGCACAGACTCGCGAGAGCTTTGACCAATCACGATGAACCTGACACTGGCTCGTACATCTCATGGCGGATACACTAAGTCTCTTCGTCCCTAGACGGTTTCGAGACCGAGCTTGGCGACTAGCTCTTTGTACCTATTGCGAACCGTGACTTCAGTTACCCTTGCAGTTCTTGCTATCTCAAGCTGAGTTCTTCGTGATCCTGTCAAGATACTCGCGACGTAGATTGCTGCGGCGGCCATCCCTTTCGGGTCCTTCCCAATGGTGAGTCTCTCGGCTTTGGCTAACTCCAAGATGTCTATCGCTTTCTTCTTGGCCTCGCCAGGAAGGTCCAGTTCTGTACCAAATCGATGGACGAACTCTATCGGATTACTGTGAGGGACCTTGAGGTTCAGATAACGGAGTATCAATCTCACACAGAGGCTCAGCTCTTTTCGCGTGATGTGGATCTGCTCTGTGATCTCTTCCAGAGGACGAGGTACCTTGTGAACCCGGCAGGCCAGATACAGAGAAGCCGCAATCATACCAAGAATGGTTCTTCCGCGCGTGAGACGCTTCCGCAAAGCCTTCCTGTAGATTACTGCAGCGGTCTCACGGATTGAGTACGGTATGCTTAGCTGGGAGCTTATCCTGTGAAGTTCTGTCATCGCAACAGCGAGATTCCGCTTATCGGATGAGTGCACCTTGGTTCGGATTTGCCACTTCCGCAGTCTGTGTATCTGTGCCCTCCGCGTGGAACTGAGCTTCCTGCCTGAAGCATCGACATTTTGTCGACCTATTATGGTCGTCAGCCCCTGATCGAACTTGCTCCAGTCGGTAGGACCTCCGACTCTCTGGCGAGCGCTTTGCTCATCAGCAGTGAAGGCTCTCCACTCCGGGCCCTGATCGATCGACCGGTCAGATATAACGAGGCCGCAGTTAGAACAGATTACTTCCCCACGCGTGTAATCAATGAACATGTCACGAGAACTACAAGCAGAACAAACGTAAGTTTGGGTACCCATGCGCTCTCCATGTTTCTTTGTCTTGGATGGTCTGTCTTCCAGTCCAATCATCTCCGTGCAGTCACCTCCATGAGGTAGCTGCGCTGTCAGAGCTATCGGGGTTACCTCTGAAGTGTCCCTTCACGGCGCATGAACGAACACATGTTGGGCGCGGGCGTGTGAATGCACTCCCTGCCGGGAGCGTATGCTGTCGCTCAAGGTGAATGGTTATAATGTTATGCTAAGATTTTTGATAGATTGCTCTTTTATCGATATGCACAGTCTGACAGACCTTTGAAGCTCCCAATGTGCGGTTCAGAGTTTGACCGACGACCATGAGTCATGGTCGCCTAGCTGCTATGGAGCGGACAGCGACCGAATGCAGCGCTGTGTTTATGAATGAATGCGGGTCTCGAGTGGCAAGAGCTGAGTGACTGAATGGCAACCAGTGATGGGCAGTTCAAGAATCCGTGGGACGCAACCAAAGAGCTCGCCATCTCGCTTCTCGTTGAAGTGACGCAGATTGATGACGCGAGAGTGCGAGAATCAATCGAGATTCCACCGGACCCGGCTCTTGGTGATATTGCCTCAACGATAGCATTTCAGCTTGCCAAACAGCTCAGGAAGAACCCCGCACAAATCGCAAACGAAATCGTTGAGAAGATCACGGCACGCCTGGAGGCAATGCCAGTCTTTG
Source organism: Candidatus Thorarchaeota archaeon (assembly GCA_963726195.1). Classification (GTDB taxonomy): domain Archaea; phylum Asgardarchaeota; class Thorarchaeia; order Thorarchaeales; family Thorarchaeaceae; genus OWC5. The sequence goes on along the minus strand of CAVSBO010000013.1, from coordinate 114,249 downwards.
AGCACGCCGAGTCGCAGGGGCCCTATGTGAATCTCTTCTTGAATCGCGGTCAGTTTGCGAAGATAGCAATCGAAGCTGTGAACCAGCTGGGCGACGACTATGGCCGAACCACTGCGTACAAGGGTCGGCGGGCATTGATTGAGTTTCCTGCAGTCAACCCGTCCAAACCCTGGCACATCGGACACGCGAGAAATGCAGTGCTCGGCGATATGCTTGGCAACGTGCTGGAGATCGTGGGATACGACGTCGCAAGAATTGACTACATAAACAACCTAGGGTTGCAGATTGCACAGCTAGCGTGGAAGCTGCTGTATGATACAAAGAAACCCACAGACACCAACTACGATCATTATGATGAAAGAATTGACTACATAAACAATCCAATGCTGGAAATCGCACTGCGAACGTGGAAGCATCTTCATGATGCAGAGAATCCCACAGACACCAAGTACGATCACTATCTCGGACGCCTATACGTTGATGTCCAGAAAGCGTTCGAAACAGATGAGGAAGTGGAGCGCGAAATACGGGAAATTGCGAGACAGCTTGAATACCCAGACTCGGAAGCTTCGAAGAGAAGCATCGGCATGGTAACGAACTGTCTCTTAGCCCAATGCCAGACGGCTTACAGGTTAGGCATCTATCATGATTACCAAGTCTGGGAAAGCGACATTGCACACAGCGGTCTGCTTGAGGCGGCCAAAGACATGATGCTGGGATGTGACAACGTCGTCAGGCTCGATGAAGGAGACAAAGCAGGATGCATTGTCGTCAAACTGGACACCATCGACGAATTCAAGGATATGAAGGAACCCTACAAGGTATTGTTCAGGTCAGACGGGACAAGGACCTACACAGGCGCTGATGTGGCACTTCAGATGTGGAAATTCGGGATAGTCCAAGATCCCTTCCGATACCAAGTCTTTGATGAGCAGCCCAATGGCAAGGAAGTCCTCAGAACATCTCTGAAGGGCAAGAAGAAGAACATAGGAAAGTTCGATGTTGTATTCAACGTGATAGGTTCTTCACAGGCCCAACCCCAGAGACTCATCTACACGATTCTTGATCTATTGGGCTACAAGACCCAGAGTGAGAACTCTCATCATGTGGCCTATGAATTCGTAGGCCTTGAGGATACTGATTTCTCCGGAAGGAAAGGGACATGGATTGGATACACAGTAGATGAGATTCTCGATAAGGCAGTTGAGCTGGCATGCGATGAAGTGGCAAAGAGAAACCCGGACGAAACCGATGAATTCAAGGGACAAGTAGCGCACCAGGTTGGAACGGGGGCTGTTAGATACATGCTGTTGAAGGCCTCTCCAGACAGGAAGATAACCTTCAGATGGAGCGAAGCACTCGACTTTGATGGAGACGCCGCTCCGTATCTCCAGTACTCACACGCGAGAGCCATGAGGATTATTGAGAAAGCCTCAGAGGACGCTCAAGGAGAAGTCGATCTCACATTGGTATCGTCGGCAAGTGAATTTGCCCTGGCAAAAGCGGTAGCGATGTTTCCGGAAGAGATTCTTGAGACCGTTAAGAGCTTAAGGAAAACCACATGGGGAACGAGCTTCTACTCGAACAAGATTGCTTCCTATGGCTACGGTCTGGCAAACCTCTTCAGCAAGTTCTATGACTCGTGCCCCGTACTCAAGGCGGAGCCTGCAATAGCAGCAGCGCGGCTGGAACTCGTGAAAGCATTCAGAACGACCATGGCGAACTGTTTGAGAATACTTGGGATACATGCTGTCGAACGTATGTAGCTTACCCGGAGGTTATTCTGGCGGAGTCAATGACTATGGAGGGTGTAACCATGGACATGGTGGCTCTTGTATCAGCACCGACACGGCTAACCCTCTTGAGCAGGTCGCGCATGTTGATACCTATGAGCGTGCTCTTGACTCCTTTTCGAATCTCACCGTCCTCAATGTAGAAACCCTCCATCACCATAGCGCTCAGATCGCCTGTGGTCATATTTGGCCGGTCATCCGTGCTCCTGCAAAGAACACCCTTCTTCACTTCCGAAACTAGGTCCTCGAGCGTGCCGCGATCTGGCTCAACCACGAAGTTGGTAGTTGCAATCATCGGTATGCCAGCATACGAGGGTCGAGAGGCATTGCCCGTGTTGGGAACTCGATCCTTGTTGGCAGTATAGGAACTATGAAGTAAACTCTTCAGCACGCCACCCTTCAACACCTCGGTCCGTTGAGAGAGAGCGCCTTCTGCGTCGAATGCTCGTGATCCTAGTCCACCCATGAGCAAACCATCATCCAAAATGCGAAGTTTGTCCGAAGCAATCTCTGAACCAATTGCATCTGAAATGTAGGAGCGCCCCTGTTGGACTTCCTCCGCATTGATGGCGCCTGCAAAACCCGATCCGATGACCACACTTGCTGCAAGAGGGGTCAGAATCACCGACATCTCGCCTCCTTCGATTGTCTTGGCTCCGAGGTTCTGCAATGCGTTCTCTGAGGAAGTCCTGCCTACCCATTCGGGGTCTATCCCGTTCAGCGCACGTGAGACCTGGTACTCAGCGCTTGATGTCTGGTCTCCCTCCTCTTTGATTGTCACGTCGCTATCTATTATCGCAGAAGTCGATTTGCCTGACAGTGATATTCCGAGAGAATTGGCGATTGCCCTGCTTCCCGAAGAAGCACTCAGATCAGCCTGAATCGCGTACTGCCTTTTCTGCACGGGCTCTTTCGCAGCATCCACGCATCTTGCAATTAGGTCAGCAGCTTCTTCAGCATCCAAACCTTCAATGGCCTTGTCAAACAAACCCTTGACAACCGGGTAATGTGACTCAGGAGTAGGCAGACTCACGAAGTCGGGGTCAGCGACCGATGCCTTTGCCAAAGCAACGGACCTGCGTACAGCATTCTCGATGTCGTGAACGTCGAGCGTGGTCACGTAAGCGAAGCCTATCTTCTTTCCAAACACGCATCGTATGCCGCATCCAGCGTCTCTTCTTTCGGCTGCACTCTTGATTGCATTGTTCTCAACGTAAATCGAGAAAGACCGCGCCGAGCCAACATACACCTCAGCCTGTTCAGCACCAAGCCGTTCTGCGGCTTTGACTGTTCTTTCCGCTAGCTCTGTGAGTTGCTGTGTCATACTACATGCCTCCTACGGGGACCGCACGTATGCGGGCATGCGGCCCGCCACTCATATCCGGAACCCACTGACCGCCCTTGCCGCAACTGCCTGCTTCCAACTTGAAATCATTCGCTACGGCGTCTATCTTCGGAAGCACCTCAAGAATCTGCCCTGCAATCGATACATCACGAACCATCTGTCCGGCCTCTCCACCTTCTATGAGGTAACCATAGCTCGCCTGAAACATGAACTGCCCCTTTGATGGTTCTGTGTAACCGTAGTTGAAGTCGCAGAGCAAGATTCCTTGACGTGTGTCTGAGACTAGCTCGTCAACTCCCCAATCACCAGGCTCCATGAATGTATTGCTCATCCGAGGAATCGGTTCACTCGTGAAAGATTGGGCTCTTGCTGCACCGTTTGGTTCCATGCTGAGCCTGCTAGAAGACTCAATGCTATGCAGTAGCTCTGAAAGAACGCCACGCTTGACAAGATGCCTCTTTCTGGTCTTGGTTCCTTCCCAATCATACGGGAACGAACCACGCATGCCCTCAAGCGTCGGATCATCAGTCAGGTTGAGGTGCTCAGGTCCCACGACCTTTCCCATCTTGTCCTCTAGCACCGTCGTGTGAGCTGGCCAATTGTCTGCCTCACATGCATGACCAAACGCTTCATGCACCATCACTCCATTGAAAACCGGATCCATGATGACGTCATGCACTCCGCCCCTTGCAGCAACAGAAGACAGCAGTTCAACCGCCAGCTTGGAAGACTCTTCACCAACCGCTTGAGCACGCTCGGTTTCCATCTCTTCAAAGCCGCCCTTTGCCCCCACTGACTTGAATGCTCGCTGTCTGTTGGATCCGTCCTTGGCCGTGACTGCACAGGAAAGGCGCGGCAATGAGTTCTCGATGTAGACACTCGTGCCCAGAGAATTGACTACGTAAAGCTCCGTCCACAGGTCGCCATACGATGTCCGAACATTCACTATCCTCTTGTCATAGCCTCGAGCCTGTTCATCTATCGTCTTAACGAATGCAACCTTTTCTTCGACTGGCACATCCTGGAACGGGCGCTTCACCTTGAGAGGCATACTGTCTTTGAAAGCAGGTCCATCAATACTGAACTTCTCCGCAACTCTGCCATGTGTGGCGATAGCCATCTTAGCGACAGAGACTGCCGTGCTTCGCATGCCAGCAGGGGTGAGGTCCGTGGTCTGACCGAACGCCCATGCCCCGTCGAAGAACGCTCTAATCCCTGCCCCCTTCAATTGAGAAGCCATCGAGCGCTTCGTGACTCCGTCGTCAAGCTCAATAATCGTAGTAACTGTGTTTTCTATCCTGATGTCTGCAAAAGCGGCTCCGGCCTTCAGAGCAGCCTCAATTGCAGCCTGCGCAAGGTTCTCCATGTCCGGTTCTTCCCGTGATTCGAGCGCGCTTTACGTGATATAACCAATCCGGACAAAACAAGCTGCTGCAAGTGGCCAGACAGTTGTACCAACCTGCCTCAAAGCGACTTGGATTGACTAATACTTGTGTGATACATAGCCAATTATTCAGGACGCTCTATTGCATAACTCGAACCCAGATGTTCGGAGGCATCCCGTTGAGCAACGAACCGTCTACCCATCTATGCAAAGTCTGCAAGGCGAACAGAGCGACGCACCTCTGTGAGGATTGTGGAGAAGTACTGTGCTTGGATTGCCTGAAGACCAAGTCAAGCGAACACTACGTCTGCAGCAATTGTCATCACGGCCTTGGAACGCCCGCGCCAGGCGAGAAGTTTGAGAAATGCCCAGAATGTGGCTCTCACGAGCTCAGTGTTGGCAAGCGACTAGAAGAAATCTGCCCTAGGTGCCACTCCACACGCACGACACCTATCGAGGAGAAAAGGAAGGCACTTGCTCAAGACCTGCGCCGAGCAATAATGACTCTCCACTATGGATACACACGCTTGCGGGACTTCACCAATCAACTGACCTCAGCCAAGAGACTTCTGGTTTCTCTGAGAATGGCAAACTTTCTCCACTATCGCTGGCTTGAGGAGAAGATTGAGAACATTGAGATGGAACTCCCAGCTATCAAGAACAGAGTCACAAGTCAGGCGGAGATAGTCTCAAGGCAAATGGTTGCCGAAACAAAGGGACTCCTTGATTCCGCCGCTTGGTCAGCTGATCAATTCCCCTTCGTGGGCGGCGTCACGAATCGAGTCACTCAACTCGTCGGCCAGTACAAGAAGAACGTCGACGATGCAATCGAGGAGTCGAGACTGAGTCTGGTAGACATCGAACAACAGCTGGACGGACTGGATTATTACAGGAAGCAATTCTCGGGTTTCTATGAGACTGCCGAACTATCTGTCAACGAGTTGCCGGTGTGTGCTCTTCCAGACATAAGGATTGCAGGCAGCGACTTCGTGAAGAATGACAAGGCAAATGGAACCCTATACATTACCAACAAGAGATTCGTCTTCATAGCTGAAACCGGAAGATTGCGTAAGAAGACAGACATCGTGTTTGATGTTCCTCTAGCATACATGAAGAGCATCGAGGAAGATGGCAGGCTGAGGAGAAGGGTAGTCCTCAGAATGAAACAGGGGGACATCAAGATATCATGTAGTGAGCAAACTGAGAGTGTTCTCCCAGACTACGTGGAGATTGCCAAGAGTTTCGACAAGTACATGCAATCAGACCTACAGCGAACAAGAAAACTTGGACAGACCGATGTGAACATCAGTGACGTTAGGCTAAAGGTTGAGGAACTTGCTTATTCCCTGCTCTATGCGGGTGGAAAACCAGAAGCTGGGTCAATGTCATCTGGAGCATACAGAACATTCGACCAAAGATCATCTTCCTACTACCCCTTCGGAGGCATTGCAGGCAATGATGCACGAACGTTGCCTATGCAATACCGTGATAGGATTGGCCCAGACTTGGGTGGCTTGTTCGGTGCAGATGGAGTACCTTCGAAGGCCCCTGACTCTTCCGAGATGATAGGACTCAGAAGAGATGCTATGGCAATCGACGATGCCGCAAAAGAAACGGTTCGTCTGTTGAGGAATGGTCAGTTGGTCCCCGAGGACTTCATTAGACGATACAAGGGGCTGATGCGAGACTCATTTGAGACAAGAAAACGACTGGATACGGCTTCTGGGAGAAGTCAAGGCTTAGGGCGCTAGACTAAACTCCCAGCTCCTTCTCTAGCGACTTGATCTCCTCTTCGAGTCTCTCAGCCTCGGTAGCGGGGCCCGCCCGAGAAGCAGCTTCCTCAGCACCAGCCGCCGCGTCAATTTCCTGCATTGCTGCGGCTAGCTCCTCCGATGTCACCTTGCTGTCTTTCATAGAGTCGAAGGTCTCGTCCGATATGGACCCCTCGATTTCGATCGCGTCCAACCGTCGAGTGATTTCGTCGAGGTTCCGAACAAGCTTGGCAGAGTCTCTGGCATCAACAAAAAGCCCCAGAATCTTGGCGACCTTTTCAACAACCAAGTTTGTCTTGGCAGCGGACTGAGCGTGAATGATGGATGAAAGAAACCTCAGAAGATGAAGCCGCGATTTGTCAATAGACAAGGCGGATTTCCTAAAGCGTATCATCTCTGTTGCGTAAGTCTTGTAACCATCCATGTGGCCATCCTTTCGGGCTCGCACAGCCCTTGTCTTGGTTTCAACTTCCTGCTTCTCGAGCCGGTTTCTTTCTCGCTCGAGCTCCTTGCCCAAGATTCTTAGCTGACTGGTCACCTCTGCGACGTCTGGCTTTCTGCGGCCCCAAGTCATAGCCTTCTTCGCCGTACCCAACGACCTCACCATGTCCAATAATGAACTTCATAGGTCCTGCGAGGCCTGCGCCTTTAAGCCTTCGTAGCAAACGCGTATTCTGGACGCATAGAAGAGTCGGAACAGTATCACGCAGGGAAACACAGAAACTCTTAACCATTCAGTCACACTTGACTCCCGGACTCGAATGTCAGGAACAGACGCGGACCGCCTTGACCTCGGAGTCAAGGCTCTACTCGAAAAGGCCATAGAGCTCGACAGGAAGGGACTGCAGAAAGAGGCATCTCATTATTATCTCAAAGTGAGCATGATACTCATCAGGCTCTCCAATTCCTCATCCCTTCCGTCATTGCAGAAACACTACCTGAGCAGGGCCGAAGAGTGCGTGGATCGGGTAAGATACATCTCAGGCATCAAGACGAGACAGGTAGACCGACCGTCAGTTCCAAGCAAGCCTGCCACACGTCCAGTTGAGAGACGCGAACCGACTTCAGCCAGTCGAGGATTTCAGGAAACAGATGATGATAATGAAGATGCGAGATACCTTCAGGGAATTATCGCTGACACAATCATCGCCCAACGGCCCGACTCGAAAATGTCTGAGGTTGCGGGACTGGAAGACGCGAAGCAAGCAATCCAAGAAGCCATAATAACACCAATGAAGCACCCTGAACTCTTCAAAGGAAAATCAAGGCAACCGTGGAAGGGCATCCTGTTCTATGGACCCTCTGGATGTGGCAAGACCCTCATTGCAAGAGCTGTGGCATCTGAAGTGCATGCAACGTTCTTCAATGTCTCCGCTGCAAACATAGTGAGCAAGTGGCTGGGCGAGTCTGAGAAGCTCGTCATGACTCTATTCGAAATGGCGAGAAAGAATCAGCCTTCTATAATCTTCATGGATGAGCTTGATTCAGTGGGCGTTTCGAGGACAGGCCACGACGTCGGGGGCGAGAGACGCCTCAAGACTCAGTTGTTGACAGAACTACAGGGACTCACAAGCCAACCTGACGAAAGGGTAACTGTCATTGGCGCTACGAACCTTCCATGGGAACTGGATTTCGCTCTTAGGTCGAGATTCGAGAAGAAGATCCTTATCCCGCTGCCAGGGAAAGCCTCAAGGAGAAGGATATTCGAAATCCAGATGGAGGGAGTCAGCATGTCTTCTGAGGTCGACTTCGAAGAGCTCGCTGACCTGACCGAGGGCTACAGTGGCCGGGACATCACTGTGGTATGTCGAGAGGCTGCGATGGAGCCAATAAGGGATTTACAGCGCGGAGAAGAAACAGATCGTGATGGCACAGTATCCGAACTCCGCCCGGTCTCCAGAGCGGACTTTCTGCGGGCCATCGAGAGCATTGGACCCGGCACGCCACCAGAAGACGTAAGGAAGTACATCGAATGGGGGGAGGCATCTTAGGTTTTGGAAGTCAAGGAACGCCGGAAAGAGAAGGAACGACAGAAGGCAGCTCCCAAACGAGCAACTGAGGCTTCTGCTGAGGACGAAACAACGAAGACTAACGCTCTCGTTGATGTCGTAGAAGCCGGAGCTGAAGAAACTTCACTATCTCAAGGACTCGAATCTACTCTGACTGAATCCGCGCCGGAGTCGGTACCCGTACAAGCTACCGTTCTTGTTACGCCATCTTGGGGCGGCCCAAAACAGTCAGGATGGATGTATAGCATCCCACCCAGAGAAGAAGACAAAGAATCGTGGGAGAAAGAATGGGCCGAGTTCCTGATTGTATGGACTGAGTCTGGGAGTATTCACGTTCTGTCAGTATCGACCTTCATCAAGGAAAGACCGTTCAGCGACATACTTGGAAAGGTAGAAGCGTTCAGGCTGATAGGGGACTGGTTAGTTGAGAATGATGTTGGCGAGTGGTTGGACGAAAAGAGAAGGCAGCTTCGGGTGTACTGGCGACCTCTTGAAGAATGGGCAGATATGATACGTGCCTGGGCTATCCAAACAGGCAAACTACGTCTGGACGTGCAGTCAATCATTGTACAGGAAACTGCGCAAGACTTTTCGAAGCTTCCCGAAAGAGACTTGCATCGCATCTTGGAGATAATGGTTGACAGGAAAATGGCAAAGTGGGTGGACTCCAAGAAAGGCGCGATAGTGGTAGCGGTGTGAAGAATCCTAACTCAGTCAAAGTCAATGACTGAAAATGAGTATGCCTTTCTATACGGTACTATCCCTTGGCCTTAGGCCCGGGAAGTAATAACGACCGCCTGTGGAGAACCGTATGTCTGCCACTGCCATACCAGCGTCGACCAAACTGGAAAGCACTTGACGGGCGTGGTCTTCGGACCATTTGAGCTGCATCATGAGCTCTTCCACGGAGATGTAGCCTTTGGTTGCAGCAGCATTGATCACGTCCGCTTGGTCACGGCGGAGCTCCAATGGTCGTAGCTCAACGACCTTGACTCCTCCCCTGAGCGTTCGGATGCCGGGTATCAATCCGTGCTGAGAACACTCGGTTTACAGCTTCAATCACGTCATTGTAGCTGACAGACTTCAGCTCCGGCAACAACCGAACGACCTCAACAATGAGTTCCGCAAGTCCCATCAAACCCTTCGACGAGTTTGCAGTAGCCACATCAAGGATAGCAAGCCCGATGTAGTCATAGTACTGATCGGCCGTCATCCCTCCGATTGGTTGCTTATTGGCTCGCCCATGCAGACCCAACATGCTTGATGCATCAGGAAAAGACTCTGATACTCCGAGCCTGACCGACGAAACTCCCTATGTCGAGGCCGGTCCGGCGCATCTGTTCGATGCAGTTCCGAACCTCTGCAATCAATGCTTCGGACTCCCTTTCGTACGATCTGATATCAATAACACCCATGTCGTACATTTTCTTGAGCTGGTCCAGTGTAGCGATTGATGCAAAGAGCTCGGATTGCAGTGGTTCGTCCATTGTTTGGCACCTTTTTGGAATTGACATGGATGCCGCTGGGCCACTGTAGGTTGCCGCGATTTCTGCTTTAAGTGAGAGTATTATAGTGACTGCACTAAGGAGTCAGTCTGTCACGGTCTCTTGGGAATAGAGTGGCTTCCCTCACATTTTCGATTCCGAGGACTTGCATCGTCAACCGCTCTACTCCGAGGCCCAGTCCTCCATGCGGGGGAACTCCATACCTGAACGGGTCGAGGTAAAACGCAAAATGCTCCGGGTCGAAGCCTTTCTCTTTGAATCGTTCAACCAGAAGATTGTACAGATGTATGCGCTGGCCGCCTGTAGTAATCTCCATGCCCTTGTAGGTAAGGTCGAAGCTCTCTGTCTTCCCCTCGTCAGTAAGACTAGGCATTGTATAGGCAGGCCTGAGCGATAGCGGGTAATGGGTTATGAATACCATGTCCGTGCCGTACTTCTCCGGAAAGATGTCGCCCAGAATTCGTTCACAATCCGGGTCAAGGTCGTCCTCGTAAGATCAGCTGCTTGCCCGTCTCGTTCACCAGATCAATCGCTTCAGCATGCTTGATTCTCTTGAATGGCACCTTGGGTACTTGGACCTTCAGACCAAGCAACTCGAGTTCGGCAGACGCTTCCTTTACTGTCTGCTTAATCGCGTACTCGAGCATTTTCTCTTCCATCTTCATGACATCTTCAACGCCGCTGATCCAAGACATCTCGAAATCGAATGACGTGTATTCGTTGACGTGACGACGTGTGTTGTGTTTTTCAGCCCGAAATACAGGCCCGACTTCATAGACTCTTCCGAATCCTGCTAGAAGCATGAGCTGCTTGTAGAACTGGGGACTTTGCGCGAGGTACGCCTTTTTCTCGAAGTACTTGACTTCAAAGAGGTTTGCACCCCCTTCAGTGGCCTCGGCCACAAGCTTGGGGGTATGTATCTCGATGAATCCATTCTTGAGCAGATACTCTCTAGCCGATTTCACCAGACAATGCTGCACGTGGAAAATGGCACTCACTCTTGGCTTTCGTAAATCCAGAATGCGGTTGTTGAGACGGGTCTCCAGGTCAATGTCGACCTTTCCCTCGACAATGTCTATAGGAAGCCGCTCTGCAGTGTTTATCAAACGTATTCCACTCGGTACGACTTCGACTCCCCTATCGACCTGTCCAGCTTTCACAACTCTGCCCTTGACAGCGATGACTGACTCAGGTTTTAGCTGTCCGGAAAGGGCAAACACATCTACAGGAACCTTCTCCTGCGATATTGTAACCTGAGCAGTGCCATGTTCATCTCTAAGGATGAGGAACTTGAGCTTACCTTTGTCGCGAAGTATGTGAACCCATCCGACTAGCACGACATCCTTTCCAGCAATGTCCGGCGTCAGTTCGTTGCTGAAATGAGTGCGCCCTTCTTTGCCCATCGGTTCGACTCCCAGCCTTGCATAGAAGTCTGAGTTACCTTCGTCTCTTACCGGATCGCTCATCGCTCATCATCTGGCCATGCTCAACTGCACCATGTTGAGAGTTGGCCAATCCGAGTCACTGTATCGCGATTATGAGGCTTTTGGATAAACTGAAAGAAAGGGAGATACTGCAGTTGCCTGCAGTACCTTTGGTTGTCACTTAGTCGACGCAGATTCTTGGGCGGAAATCACACCGGCGCCGAGACCAGCACATAGACCTTCTCCCGCGCATCGTCGCCATGCTTCTCTTCCTGAATGAGACCTAATGCCTTTAGCCGACTAATTCCATAGTTAACGGTTCTCGGCGGCATGTAGGTCTCCGAAATCAAATCCTGCCGGGACAATCGGTGCCGGCTCTTAAGAAGCACATAGACGAACTTCGCAGAGGGAGGCAAAGCTAGTATCGACTGGCGCGCAAACGCGATTCCCCCATTGGGTTATTGCCATTTTGCCTGACTACCTCCTTCGTAGTTCTGGCCGGAACGAAACGCCTTCCCCTGATAAGCATTGGCATCACGAGGCCACAGCTTTTCCCTTCTAAGGTCTTCTGAGAATGACCAGGTTCTCTGTAGCCGTTCTCTTGTCTTCGATGTTGGTTGCTGGATTCACACCGTAGGAGAAGACTCTACGTGCCACTATCGTGTCAATCAGAGTCTTTTCATGAACCCAACCCATCTGCGTGAAGTGCTCTGCGAAAATCGAGTCTATTGGTATGGAACGCCCTCTAAGACTGGACCTTCCTACAAAGAGGAAGAGTCGAGACGCTATCTTCTCCTGCAAGCGACTGAGTGCTCCCAGTATGCCGTAAAAATACCGGTCGTAAACCTTCTTTATGCGCTCTTCTCCAATTTCCCTGCGGATGGCTGAGAAGGTGGCCGACTTCACCGGTGTTGGAGGTACATTTCTGTATGGAATCTCAAGCGTGCTGAGCTTCTTGATTTCCGTTTCAGAATGTCCCAACCAGAAGAGATCCATCTTGGCTTGACGTATGTACTCTTGCGACTGTAGGTAAGGAGGCGAGGTAATGAGGATGTCCTTTTCCTCTTCAAGACCGGCGGTGAGTGTGTCTATGCCTCCCTTGACAACAGACTTGGTCATCTTTGGAGCGAGACTCTGATACTCCTTAAGTCTCTGAAGAACGTTCTTGGTTTCCAGTCTAACCGTTTCATAGAATCTTGTCTTCCAGTCTCCTGCAATTAAATGTCCAATCCTCTCTTTCGACTTCGGTGATCTAGATAACTTCATTCTTCCCATGTCATCAAAAGAGAACTTTCTGCTTGCCCTGAGAAGGGGTATTGTGAGCAGCAGTCTTGTGTACTCGTCATCCAGTGAATGGTAGAATCCCCATGCTCTTGTCAGGGTAGGTACGAATTCGGGAGGAAACCAATATCCGAACTTGGACCAGTCGGGCACGAACTCCTCCTCTGAAGAAACCATCTTCTCTATGAGTTCTTTGACAGGAATCTCTCGCGGCTCTAGCATTGTCACGCGATGAAGGACTTCTATGATTGGGTTAAGGTCCCACAACTCGTAGTCACAATCGTATAATCGGGACACCACACCCACCGTACCATAGCCGGCGAACGGGTCAAACACCTTCGCCCCGGCGTGTGCGTAGTTCTTCAGAACGTATGCTATGACTTGAGGAATGAACTTAGCCGGGTACCTGTAGAGCCCGAAAGCAGCATAGGTTGTGGAAGGGAAGTCGATCAAGTCCCTGAATGCAACTTGCTCTTCTGGTCCCAAAGTCTGTTCTTCACCTATCTCTTTCAGGAAAGAGGGCAGCGGCCCGCTGAAGACTAAACTGGCCGCTCTCTTCCGGAAGTCTATTCATACTAGCTGAACTTGCTGCTATGGCCTTGCCGAATCTATCGACAGCATCATCGATATTGGCTTTGGTTATGATGTAGCTAGGAGTGAATCTCACGCAGTTCTGGCCTGCACCAAGAATCCAGAGCTTCTGCTTCTGGACCGCATTCTTGACAACGCGGTCTCTGAGCTCCTTTGCCTTCTCCTTGGTCTTCTTGCTCTTCACGAACTCGACACCAACCATCAGGCCAATTCCGCGTACGTCACCAACAACCTCATACTTGTCTTTCAGTTCGTTGAGACGCTTCATGAGATACGCACCATTCTCTGCATTCTTCTTGAGAAAACCGCCATCTTCCATGTGCTTGATTATCCAAAGAGCAAGCAACGAGAGCTTGGGCTCAGCAGAGAACGTCTCCGAGTGCCGAGATTCAGCTGTGAACATCGGAGCAGGTCCTATTGACGCGCCCACGGGATACCCACCGCCCAACGCCTTGGCGATTGAGACGAAATCAGGAACCACACTATGGTTCTCAATAGCACACCACTTACCCGTCCGACCCATTCCGGCCTGCACTTCATCAGACATGAAATAGGCACCGACCTCTTTCGTGACATCGTACATACCTTTCACGGCCTTGGCCGGAGGCACAATCAGCCCACCTTCACCGCAGATTGGCTCCATCACGGTCATTGCAACATCGTCGCCCTCGACCTGGAGAGCGTACCTAAGACCTTCAACACACTCGAGGTTGCAGCTCTCAACCTGCTGGCCGTAAGGACAGCGATAGCAGTACGGGTAAGGGACCCTAGTGACGTCAACTCCTTGAGGAAAGCCTGACTTGTGCCTTGAATTCGAGGCAGTCAATGCTAGTGCATAACCTGTTCGACCATGAAACGCAGGTCTGAATGCTACGAATCTGCGCCGACTAGATAGATCCATTGCTGATTTCATACAGCCCTCAACAGCGCGTGCTCCTGAAGTTGTAAAAACGACCCGTTTCTTGAATGTGCCCGGAGTCAGCTTTGCTACCCTCTCCGCAAGCAGAGTCTGTGGAATGGCGTCAAAATCCATCCCCGGAAACTCGGTCACAACATCACTGATGCTAGCTTCAAAATCCAGGAATGGCTTGTATCTCAGTCCGAAGGCACGAACTGCGACTCCACCCGTGACATCGAGGTACTCTGTGCCTTCAACGTCATAAATCCTCACGCCGTCTCCACGAGTATGATCAAGGCAGCCATAAACGTCTCTCTCCTGAGTCGTGATGGCAAGAGCCTCAGCGGCCCTTTTCTTCCAGTACTCATTGGTCATTGTCTTTGAGCTGACATCGCTGAAGCCCAATTCCTTTAGAATCTGGATGTGCTTGTCGTCCATAATGATTCCTCCCCAATTCGGGCAAGCTGGCCCAAGTACGAAGCAGTTATCTAACTTGCTATGAGAATACTTGGCAGCGGGCCTGGTCTTCGTTGAACTAGACCTTTGACTGTTCGATGCTTAGACAAAAGAAGTGACAGCGGCAGGCTGCACGAGCACGCCTGCCGGTCATATGCTAGGCGGTCCTATTGACCAGTTGGGCTCTACAGCAACATCAGAATTGCGCCCAAGATCACAAGGATTGCTCCAATGCCACCAGCAAATATGTACATCAAAATGCCGAGAATCAGTAGAACAACCCAGTTGTTTCCGAACTTGAGGGCTTTGATGTCGACTGCGCCACTTGTAGCCAACACGGCTAGTGATAGGATTATGAGGACTATTCCGATGATAATTCCTGTCAACCCCAGGGAGATTGTCGGGAAGTACCCTGACAAGGGGTTGGCGAAATTGAGAATGTCCATTATCCCAAACAGGAGCCCTACTATTCCTCCAAGGAGAACGAAAAGCTGACCTATCTTGTAGGCTTGACTCTTCCTTGCCATATTTCTTTTCACCTCAGTCTACTTGTTCACCATGATCAAGATGCCTGCTATTAGTATCATGAAACCGGCTAGGGTTCCCACATTCATCAGCCAGCCTATGATATCAAAGCTTAGGCCGCGTATGACTATGATGATAGCAACAAGCCCAAATATCGCGAGCAAGAGCCCACTTCTGCGATGCAATGTAATATGTGTGAATCCGCATGCATCAAACGAAAGGATCACTAACAGAATCAGGACTATTGCCAGAACGACAGTTATCGTGCCATTGAAGCTGCCGCCAATGGCTTGAGCTATTCCGCTACGTAAGTCATTGATAGCAAGAATCAACAAGACTATGCCGCCTAGGACAGTGTAGCCCTGGGCAGTTCCTTCTGCCTTGCATCCCATGGTATATCATTCCTAACAGAGGACAATGAACAGGTGGTGGACCACTTAGTCCTCTATTGCTAGGATTATCCCTTTCCGGAGATAATATACTTTCCGATGTCTAGTGATGCTGGCTATGCCGATTTCACGGTGAAGTAGCTGTCTATAATGGATGCACGAGCTGGAGTTACGCCGGTAATACTCAGGGTTGTATTGCTGCGCCCTCTCTTCAGGTTAGAAACATCGACCTGAGGTGGCCTTGGACGAGATACGACGATAGCTACGATGACAGAGGCACTGAGCGGCCCGTGAAGTTAGACAAGGCAGAAGGCTACGTAATAATAGAAGGCAAGGCCTACCCGGCGAAAGAGATTGTCGAGGCATTGGCACAGAGTGGATACACTCAGTCTGAAGGCCGTTGGAGACTCACTCATGTTTGGAAATCGGAGAATCACACCGATATTCAAGTCGCGCCAAGAGAGAGCCATGGCGTCCCTCTGCCATGCCAGTCTAGCATACTGCTGCCCCCTATCAAAGAGGTGCGCCGACAGAGACAGAGCACTCGAAATGCTCGGTTTGACACAGGAAGACTATCAGCGGCTAAAGGCAGAATCTCACACTCAGTTCGTCGAAGTCTCAAGAGGACTGTCGTCCCATGAGGACTACGATGAGCGAAATGATGTGAAATCCGGAAGTAGTAACCGGCAGTCGCCCGCCTGGGACCACGGTTCCGATGATTACAGGGGGGACTTCGAAACCCTAGATAGATCTTTGCAGTCAAACAGAGCTAGCCAAGTTCAGTCTCGTAATTCCGACCACTGGTCATCCGGTCAGACTTACCCTTCTGAGCAGCAAACGAGCCCATTCTCAGAAGGACGGACAAATGGGCCATTCAATGATGATGATGAACAGGACAACCGAAGTGATCAGCGGCGACCCGCCAGCCGCGACAAGTCTTCGGACGCTGCTTGTCGGAACTGTTCCGGGGACTCAGTCGAAGGCCTGGGGAGCTTGTTTGCTCAGGGTGAACTCAGCCCCTTCGTAGATGATGCTCGGAGTGAGGAATCAAGGAGAAACTTCTGCTTCTCCTGCGGCAGGAGCTTGAGGGAGGGGACGAGAGTATGTCCCTACTGCGGTTCAACGCGTTAAGGCGGAGAGCGTTCTAGTAGGTCGATATGGCACTTTCACGTCGAACGGAGTAGTCACTCGGATAGTGCAAAGACACGACAAGCCTGTCTATTCCAGCGTCCTTGCCAAAGACCTTGAGCTCCCGGAATTGGTCAAGCGTCTTCATGCCCCATCGAAACAGTGATGCTCTACCGCCCCGACGCTTCAAATCGTTGGTAAAGTAGAGAGACTCAATCAAGTCATTGTACTGCTTCGTTCCCTTCCTTGGTAGCTGAGGAGACCATGGAAAGAGATTGATGAGCACGTTGCCAGTTATCTGCCCTATCTTCGCGTAGTCATAGCCGCATTTTTTCGCGGCGCCTTCGGATAGGCCTGACTCGGGATCGATTAAGACCTCAACAGCAATTTTCAATGGCTTGGACCTGTTAGCCTTCTTGTCAACCTCACGAGCCGCGTCCTGAAGAGCCTGTAGACCTCGATTGACTTTCTCGGTGCGCCATTGATGCCACTTGGCAAGATAATCAGGATTCTCAGAAATGTAGGAATAGGTGAGACGTTTGGGTTCTTGGTCAACCATCGGAGCGAATTCCTTCTTGCATCGCTCGCAGAAACAGAACTCGTCTCGAACATATCCGGCACCGAAAAGCAGAATCTCATCTATCGGGTACGCACCTAGCTCCCTGATGATTTCTGCTCCATATTGCCAGAACTCCTCTCGGTTGGGGCAGATTTGATGTGTCAATGCTTGACCCTTGAAACCAACTGTCTGATACTTCGGATCGCGCGCGAACCAGCCATCAGTGTAGAAGTCCATGGAGACCGAGGAATCAATTCCAAGGGCGTGTGTGAGACTCACCCACTGCTCGAAGAACTGAGGGTACTTATCATCTACTGGAGCAGTCTTGCTTGCGTAAAGCGTCTTGCCATTTGGGTCCTTTGCGACTAGTCCAACTTCCTTCATGTAAGATGCATAGCTCGAAAGAAAATCCTTCGCAGTTGTCTCAACGTCCTCTGGTTGGAGAAGGATACCCATCCTTTCCATGAACAGCTCTCGAAAGTTCACCTTCATTTCATCGCGGCCCCATCAATAGTAGTCTGGCTGTCAGTTGTCCCATAGCCCTAGGCCTGTTGTGTATATTAAGAGTTTCTTGGTCGGACTTCAGTGGCCATTTGGTTTTGGCAGAAGGCTCAGACGCAAGGAAACTGCATTTGCCTCCTATGGCTGAGCAAAATGTCGAAGCCCCTGAGGATTCTGATGTGGAGATTTTACTTCATGCTGTTGCGAGCACCAACTCGGCACTGGAAGCATTCAGAAGAACTGATCAAGAGTGGTGAAACCCATCAGCTCTTCAAACTCAAGCCCGATAGAGTCCAATACCTGTTCGAACACGGAGTGCAGTGTCTCTACATACTTCTCCTTGTCCAACCAGTAGCTTGCTCCTTGTGCAAGCTCAACAGGCAGAACGCCGTCCTCACCCTTTGTCTTAATGTAGGTTACAATCGTGCCGGCGGGGACATCATACCCCGCGTTCCTCAGAATGAGTGCTGCGCGGACGTGTTGCGGTTTCGTCTTTCCATATTGCTCAAGCGGCTTGGTTATCTGAACTCTGAAAGCTACTTCGTCAGGAGTGTAAGGTTCTCCTCTTCCTTCCAATCTGTCAATGACTTGGTTGACAATCTCGCGAATCTGCGCCTTCGCGGTTTCGAAACCGTCGGGACTGTCAACGCGGCTCAGCACCTCAAGCATATGCCTAAACGCGCTCTGAGCAAAATCGGGTGTGTTGCGCTTCTTGCCGGTAAGACCCTTGACCTCAACGGCGCCTGACTTGAAAACGCCGATGTAATTCTTCTTTCGTCCCGAGAGGGCCACATACTTGTACGTCTTGTCAACTTCGAGGTCAATGCCTAGCTCCTTGCGAGACCATTGAATTAGCTGCTCCTGCTGTTCCTTGGTTGGGTTGTCCATGAAAAGAGAGTCGGTATCACCGTAGAGCACGTTGATTCCCATCGACTCCGCCTTCGCCTTCGTCCTCATTATTGCATCGCGGCCATATGCCGTAACGCTCTCTGCCGCTGGCATACAGAATAATTCGAAATGCTCAGCTCCTGTTACTCCGTACGAGGCGTTAACGAATACTTTCAGAGCCTTCTCGACCACCGAATACCAGTTTCTCGTTTTCTCATCGATGGTCTTGTCTTTACTTCTGGCCTTGAACCACTTCACTCTGGTATCCCTGAAGAAGCCTATCGTCTGACTAATCATTCCGCGACGCTTCTTGCAAATCCAGTGGTTGGTCTCCGGAACTCTGTTGTCAGTCGCGTTCTTGCATTCCTCATGGGGGCAATCCACGGTTTCATAGCTGATATTGTGGTACTTCATTATCGTAGGATATAGACTGGCAAAGTCAAGCACCACTGTGTTGAAGTGAACCCCAGCGACTGGGTCGATAACAATCGCGCCCTTGAACCTCTTGTCCTTGATGACTGCCGCAGTCTGCGCTTCGGATGACTTCGCCTGTTCGATATCGATTTGGCGGGGAATGAGAACATCCTCTGCTCCTGTGTTCCTGTCTGAAGAGCGATTGAATCCACGAGGATATTCCCTGTCGAGTTACATCTTCCATCGAAAGACGTGAAATACGCATCAGTAGCACAATCAGTCTTAGCAAGAGGTTGTTCTCGTACTGTGTAATCCTCAGAGTGACATCGGCATCTTGCCAGCAGTAGTGAGCCAGCTCATAGTATGGGATGCTCGATATATCGGCACTTAGGCTGACTTCCCCACGCCGAGCAATCCCTTTGCTACTGAGTCAAGATTGTTCTGTTCGTAGGCTCCCGATAGCGCGTATAGCCTGATTGATGGGTTCTTTAGGAACCGATAGAGGTCAACATGGATGCCCCTCTTGAGCAAAGCCACGTCCTTGCCTAGTGTTATGGGGCACTGTCTCTTCACGTCAATACCAAGACGCTCGGCTCGATGGTACATGTAATTGAGGTCAAAGGCATCGCCTACGAATGTCAGAACGATAGGATAGGTATCAATCATCTTGAAAGCTTCCATGAGCATATCGACTTCTCTGTCGAAGGGGACTACATCCAGCTTCGCCGGGAAGTCTTTGTCCTTCGTTCCTTCCGGGTGATCCTTGCGGTTCAACAGGAAGCATTTGCTGTAACCCTCGTTGTCTGAGAAGCTAATTGCTATGATTTCGTAACGTGCAGTCGCCGCGTCAGGAACCCTGTTCTTGACTGGAGTGTATACCTCGATATCTACTGCCACACGCTTGATATCAGGTACCTCAGTGAAGAACATTGGAGCATATTCGGAAATCATGGCGTCAAGGCCTTTCTCATCCTGAACAATTCTCTTGTACTCGTCAATCAGTTTGCTGTCCATCTTGGGCGGACAGGGGATTAGGTCGCTGTTCTCAATCTTGTAGACAAGCCCCGGCACAACGCGAGTATCATAGGTGTAACAGTTCCGATAACGTATGTTTGCTTCCCAAGCATGACTTACCCCGTCTTTCACGAGCTGTTCTCTTATGGAGCCAGGCCGACCACCAATGCTGAGTGGGTCGTCAGCAATTACCTTCGTCATATCCCTTGGCTGATCTTGAAGCAAATCGAGCATCTGGACAGATTCAGTTCGAACGAAGCCAGGGCTCTTGCCGACACGATCCATCCTATTCACTGCTTGGCGGGGAAGATCCGTATAGCAGTAGGGCAAGTGGCCCCTATTGTCAAACCAGAAGAACAACTGCTTCGAGTTGCTTTCGTACAAGCGCGCCACGGCTTTCTTCTGCTGACCAGCATAGTCTATTGATAGCAGGAATGATGGCGGCAGGTCTCGAGGTGTGTCTCGATCGCCGACCTTTATCTCAACGACAACTTCTGTTTCCTCAGCAGTCTCCACTTCGGGCTGTTCCACAGCTTCGGCGTATTTTTCTTCCTCGGACTCGATCTCATCTTCGGCCAAAGGTGCACTGGCAATAGGCTTCTGACGAGCTGGCGGGTCATCATCCGTGACTTGAGACTCCTGCCTTGAAGGCTCTGGCTTCGGGTCTTCGGTCCGTTGGCATTCTGGTTCGGAGCCGAGAAAATCCTCGACGGAGGACTGGTCTCCGCAAGCTGGCTTCTTTTCCTTAACCAACTTCGTTCTCTCGCATGACTCATTGATTGAACGCCATTGATAAGCGCTTCTCAAGGCGGCTTGATTCGCCGAGCCGAGTCCTTCAAAAGACTCACGGACTATCGCAAAAGCATGGTTCGATCGCTGCCTACTAAGCCAAGACGGATGTTGATTGCACGCCTCGAACCCGGCGAGGATGTCCTTGAAACCGTCGAGAAGGTGGCCGCAAGCCACGGAATCAGAACTGCATCATTGAGCGCCGTTGGTGCATTGTCTAAGGCCAGACTAGCATTCTTTGACAGAGCTACACGCACTTACAAAGAAATGAGCATCGACAAGGACCTCGAGATCGTATCATGCATAGGCAATGTGTGCATGAACGAAGGAAAGCCCATGGTTCACTTGCACATGAGTGTCGCAGATGATAGCGGGAACTGCTATGGCGGGCATGTGCGCAAGGGATGTCAGATATCCATTACAATGGAGCTCTTTCTCATTGAAGCGGCTGAAGATGTCACGAAGGAGAAGGACAGCGCGACTGGACTGAATCTGATGAATATCTGATGAGTGAATTCGCGAATATCGTAGCAGATGACTCATTTGGCATCGCGGATAGTCTTTGCCAGCTTGTCGAGTTGTGCCCTGTCAGCCATCTTCTCCCTGTAACCTTCAGGGAAATGGAATCCGAATTCGTCACCCTTGTTGCGTGGTATTATGTGAAAATGGAGGTGCGGAATATCCTGACCTGCACCCGGGCCATTGGCAGCCGCGTTCAATATGCCCTCTGGCTTCAAACCTGACTGAACCTTGCGAGTCAACTCAGCCAGCCGTCGAGCAAGATGTGAGAGCACGTCCAAATCGACATCTAGCAAGTTCGTGAAATGCTTCTTGGGAATCAACAGACAGTGCCCTCGACTGACTGGATATATGTCCATGAAGGCAAGACAAACCTCATCCTGAAAGACGATAGATGCGGGGACTTCCCCTTTGACAATCTTGCAGAACAGACAGTCCTTTGGACTACTCATGGGAGCGAATTTGCCCAAACCGAATGATAAACTGTTCGCACTAGTGTCAGCCCACCAGCACAAGTCTCATTAGTCATTGGCCATCGTAATCGATACGGACAGCAGTGCGAGGTGTACAACTTGAGCAACAGAAGAAAGCGAATCGCATTTGACCAGACTCAAAATGAGAGAGGGCGCTTAGATACAACTTATTCACAGCTTGGTCAGCTTCTCAAAGATAACGACTATGACGTTGAGCCATATACTGAGTACATGATAATGGCGAAGAAGCTGGAAGGGATCGACGCTCTTGTATTTGCCTGCCCTAACGGGTCCAAGCTCAGACCCGCTGAGATTGACGCGCTCAAGAAGTTCGTTCAGGATGGGGGTGGATTGATGCTACTCTCGCTTTCCGGCGGCGACAAGGGGCTCATGAATAACATGAGCTTGTTGTCAAAGAACTTCGGAATCGAATTCGAAAATACGGCAGTGAAGGATGAAAGAGACAACGCGGGTCTTCCAACGCTGCTTGTCATAACAGGACTTGTATCACATCCCTTGACTGAAAACGTTGGCAACATCCTGCTGCCTTCTTCATGCACCCTAAGACTCTCGGGAAAAGCAGAAGCTGTAGCAACGACGTCTGGAGCTGCAGAGCCGACAAACCAACCGGTCATAGCCGTTGCAGATTACGAAAGAGGCAGAGTCATCGGCATCGGAAGCTACGAGGTGTTTCGGAGGGGAGGGGGCCTGAAGAACGAGGGAAACACTGCTTTTGCGCTCAACTGTTTCAATTGGCTTAGCAGACAAGATCGTTTGACAAAGCCCAGCGATGTCGTGGCTGCACAAGCCAAGGCAGAAGAAGAAAGCCCGGTAGTTGCGGAAGGCGCACAGGCCGCTTTTGAAACCGAGACTAACACGACGCTCCGACGGCTTGCAAACGCAGTGATCGACCTGCAAAAGGATATAGCAAGACTGGCTGAGAACACGGCTAGAATTGAAAAGAGCATTGAGGGTTTGAGGGGCCAGTTCCAGGATTTCGCCGGGAAGACACAACAACAGCTCGGTCTCATGGTGCCAACTAAGCAGTTCCAGTCCGAAGAAGAGAACAGAATCGACGAGATCACAGCAGACATTGATTCCATTCAGAAGGAGACTAACTCCGTAAAGCAGCTGAGGGATTACATAGAACAGAAACTTGCCTCAGGTACTATGTCGAAAGAGAGCTATGACGAGCAGGTTGGGAAACTAGATGAACGCCTCGCTAGCCTAGATAGAAGACTTGCTGAGAAGAAAGAGGAACTAGACAAGGCCCTTTCCTAGTCAACTGCCTCCTTGAGTTCGCGGGAGAATTGGAGGCTCCGAATGCCCGCGCACATGCATTAAGGAACCAACGCCGCGTCTGAAGGTTCCTGCAACATGCCCATAAGCGAAGCCCAACTGCCGATAGAAAAGGTATCCTAGGAAAATGAAAACTAGGAAAAGCATGTACACGGTTCTGTCTGGTACAATAATCAGGACACTCAGCAAGAACGGGTTCACCAGCATCGGAAGTGAGATGTGAATTCGACCAGACTCTCTCGTGCACATACTCGTCGAGGAAAGGATTGAGAAGAAGGGCACCAATGCGACCAAGTAGTACTTGTAGATTCCTCTCGGCGAGAATAAGTGGACCCACAACATAAGGAGCAATGTGAGGAATAGCATCCTGCGCCAATATCCTTTGAGATTGCGGTCGTCCTTCACCTCAATTAGCATCTGCACGAAAATGGGCAGTAGCCCCAGAATGAGACCGACAGAGTAGTACGTCATGAGATTTACTCCTTGGATTAACCACTGTGGAGCATGCATCACGATGAGAACAACTGCCAGAGTCATCGGCAGTCCGTCGCCGGGTGGCGTGGTTAGGTCAGTTAGTAGGAAAGCTCCGGGGCGCTGAAAGATGTAGTATACGTAGTTCAGAGGATTCAGCAGGTAGGGAATGGAAAGGGCCGTCGCATAGATGAGAACAATGGCAATGATTCTTGCGAGGCTTCGCAAATCGAGCTTATCGCTAAGAAGAGACTTCTTTTCATCCTCATTGCTCTGGACTTCAGCGGCTGTACCCTCCTGAGGAGGTCTCCTTAGGAAAAAGCAGATGAGAGGAAGGGCCAGCACGAACGCCGTCTGTTTGAACAGCGCTGCTGTCACCATTGCGAGAACACCTGAAATCCTGTGACCAGTAATTATGAGATAGAAGGAAAGCACGACAAAGAAAACGAACGGGGCAGGGTTCAACCAATCCATTACAGTGTGATACAGGATTATTGGGTTGAACAGATACGTTGCTGCCGCAATTTCGCCTACGTGCGCGTTGTCGGCAAGATTCTTTCCAATCCCATAGACTGGCAAAGCTGTCAGATAGCCAAACGCGGCGATGACAAACCCGATGCCAAACGGTTGAATAGGTAACATCCTGCCAAGCACGCATAGGTACACAAAGAGCGGGGGAAAGAAGTACGGAATGTCGTATACTGTTCCCCCGATGTTTTGATACTCAAATGCGACTGTATAGGGCTGAATCCCTGTGAGAAACTGGTTGGCCCAACTGACGTAGTAGTAGTCGTAATCAGCCCAACCTTCGAAGTTCAAGGGGATTGTCAATCCCCCTATGTTGAGCTGCCCGTATCCATTCCACGCCGATCGAAAAGGCCTGAGCCCATTTGCTAGGAAATCCATAGTGGCCAGATTGAATAGCCAAGCCCAAACAAGGAATGCTGAGATTAGTATTACGAGAAAAATCTTGTAACTAAGTAAGAGTGAGGCAAGCTTACGTGGAACCTGGCTGACACGTTCAGACATCATGGGAGATTCCTCCGCTGAGTTCCGATTCTGCACCGCGGTTTCTAAGTCTGCTGAGCAAAGAGGATGCTCTAGAGACTATCGGATGCATCTTTCGGCCAACTCTGTTCGAAACGTACCGGACAGGGGCTGTGAACATGTACCAAAACGTTCCGATGTGATGAACAAGCAGATATCCTACGAAGATCAGAATAACCGCGAACAGGTACACATCGCGGCTTGGAATGAGGATCATGGCACTCATCGAGGCTGGTAGCCAGAGCATTGACCACGAGAATGGTACATGCTCTTCCTTACTCTCAACAATCCGGGTAGAAGAGAAGAGCGAGAAGAATGGCGCGAATATAGTGAAGTAGTACTTGTACACTCCTCGGGGACCAGCGAGATTTACCCAGAGCATCATCAGCATTGTTAGGTAGAGCAGACGCCTGAGGTACTGCTTTTCGCGTCCGATACGCCTAGGTTCGAGCAACATCAGGCCACCGAAAGTCACTACTCCAAGAATCAGAAGAAAATCATTGAAGACAAGGTTGTCAAGAGTCTGGGTCAGCCACAAGAGAAAAATGCCTAGTGGCTCAGACTGGTTGGCTGCGGGCAGGGAAAGATAGGCTACCAAGGGCAAGACCTGCAGCCGCATGGGACTCCCGTACATCGGTAGACTAGTGTAAGATTCCAGTTTGAACCCTCCAGAGGCGAGACCAATGTATAGCAGAGTATACGGCTGAGCCAAGAGAAAAGGAAACATCACGGCTGCGACGAACACGACAACTATCACAACGCTGAACAAGAAGCCGTGCAAATCGAGTGCCTCGAGGATTCTCCTTGGTATCCTGCGAAGAGAGTCTAGAAGACGCCTCTGGTCAGGAGAATTGACTTGCATGGTACCTCGAGGTCTTACAAGCAGGTACACAACTAGCGGAATTCCGAAGAACCAAGCCGTCTGCTTGAACAAGGCGGCAGTCACAATTAGAATCGTGCCGGTATGCCGTTTGCCTCGTACCAACATGTAGAACCCTGCAAAGAAGAAGAAATAGAACGGTGACGGGTTCAACCAGACATAATCAATGTGATAAAGGACAGAGGGGCTCAGTAGGTAGGTCAGAGCCGCGACTTCTCCGATATGTCTGTTGTTCGATAACTCGCGCCCAAGA
This sequence comes from Candidatus Thorarchaeota archaeon, assembly GCA_963726195.1. Classification (GTDB taxonomy): domain Archaea; phylum Asgardarchaeota; class Thorarchaeia; order Thorarchaeales; family Thorarchaeaceae; genus OWC5. Next base: position 88,642 of record CAVSBO010000013.1, on the reverse strand, counting down.
CCATAGACAGGCAGCGCAGTCAAGTACCCAAAACAAGCAATCAACAATCCAATTCCCCAATCATCGACAGGAATCGCTATGCCAGCCGCATAGAGATACGCATACAGCGGGGGAAATATGTACAGTCCATTTCTGTTCACGATTCCATGCAGACCTAGGTAACCGAATGCATCACAGTAGGGCATTACCCCATTCAGCATATTGTGACCCCAATGGACATAGAAGAAGCTGTAATCGGTGTATCCTTCGAACCGAAGCTGAGCTGTGAGGCCGAAGAAGTCAATCGATTGGTCGCCCAGCCACACGCCTCTGCTGTTCCATGCCCCGCCGGAAAGATAGTCGACCACTGCAGCATTGAAGACGGTGGCCCATACTAGCATGCCGAAATGGAGCACCAGTAGTAGCGGCAAATACTCGGCCACAGAACGCCTGAAGAAGAGAGTCAAAACAGCAAAGCCCACGTAGAGAACGATTGCCTGAGGAACATATGCTTGCGCAGCAACACCGAAGACCAGTGCCCAGGCTACTGCAGAGGCGTAAAGAACACCGAATACAATGACTTGAACAAGAAGGGCTTTCAGAAGACGCGGTGCGAGTTCCGCCAAGCGCATAGATACGCGGTCATCTGAGCTCTCTCATATACTTGTTCTCCGAATGCTTTCCTACGACTCCGATGCGGTATGGAGTGTTGCCGTGCTCCCAAGTCCGCTCTTTGCAACATCGATAACCGACACGCCCTCCAAGCCCTGAACGTCGGTGTGTGTAATCAGGAATATCTGCTTGAAGCCTTGTTCGCTCGTGAGATTCTTGACAACCGAGGCCCTTCGCTCTCTATCAAGACCTCCAAGAGGTTCATCTAGAAGAACGCATTGAACACGAGGAGAGAATGCGGGACTGTCCTTCAACGGTCGGATTCTACTCATGGTTCGACTGATTCCGAGTCTCAGCGCAAGACTTACAGCGGTCCGGTCTCCGTAGCTGAGCTGGCTAGCCTTCTTCTCCTGATTGTCGCGATCGTCATGAACCTTCAGCATGAGACCCGCGCCGGACTTCGCCATTGCTGGGGTTGGTACCAAGTCAATACGAGTATACTGACCATTGGTGAATGACTGAACGTATTGATTGGTGGCCGCCCTGATTATCCCAATCAGTCGCTTCTGAACAACGTAGTCAGAAATGAATCCCTTTACAAGATTCCTTCTCACGTACTTCGTGTGCTCTACTAGCTTCTTCAAGTCTGTAATCTCGGCACCAATCTCTTTCATACGAGCAGCCCTCGTTTCGAGGTCTTGCTTGTCTCTGAGCATGGTATCGATATTCGCCTTCTCTGAATCGATCACTTGACTCAGAGATTCGAGCTGAGCCCTTCGTGCATCCGCGATGCGTTGCAGCTCAGGCAAGTCGTTCACATCGAACTGGCTGAGAAGATCGTCCAGAGGAGGCATATCATGCTCCTTGAGAAACGTTTCCAGCCGTCCCTGAGACTCCTCCAGCGCCCTCTTCGCCTCATCTACAGCTGCCTGCCGGTCTGAAAGACGTTTCATTGCCTCTCTAGCGCGGGGTATGGAATTGAGTCTCTCGTCGGTGGCTCTCATCGTCGCGGCCAGCTTTGTCCTCATCTTCGATAAGTCATCGCGTCGAGATGCATCTTTGTTCAATGTCGCTCTGTACTGCAACACTAACTGATCGCGCTCTTTCACTGACAGAGGCTTTCCACATGTAGGACATTTCATTGCTTGCCCACTGGACTCCACAGTACCCTGAAGCGTGTCCACCTGCTTGAGGAGGTCTTTGTCGACCCGGGTCAGTCCACCAATCTCTCGATCTGCATCTGTGATCTCTGACTCAATCTTGCTGCGCTGTTCAGTCAAACGATCAAATTCCTTTGCAAGCTCCTCTTGTCGGGCCCGGATTACCACGTCTGTCGAGTCAACCAGTCCTGCATCAGCAAGCTCCCTATCTCTGCTGCTTATGGCATACTCATGCTCGCGTTCTTTTTCAGCCACCTCGGAATTGAGCTCAAGGACCTCTGACAGAGTAGTTGAATCAGGAAAAGACTCTACCTGCGAGAACAAAGCGGCGTGTTCGCTGTTCTTGGCCTCAAGTCTTTCTTCTCGTTCGCTGATTCGCGATTGCCAATCATTGATTCTCTCCTCGATTCTTTCAGGCGGCTCATAGTCTTGGCTTAAGGCCTCGACCTTCGATGTAACATCCGACTCAAGGTTCTCCAGATGGGTCTCCATCTTGTCCAGAAGCTCGATGTTGTACACCTTGACGAGAAGCTCCCTCAGGCTCAGAGGGAGTGGCACTGGCAATCGTGGCGACTTCCCCTTGTCGAACCAGCAGGGTGTTCAGAGCTTGGTTCAGCTGTAGGTTGAGGATTTCCTCCATCTTCGTAGACACGGAACTGCTCTTGTCCGCTATGGGTTTCCAAGTGCTGTTGACTTTCTCGAACAGCGTGACAGATAGCCGCTTATCTAGACCGTATGACCGGACAATCTTGTACTGATTGCTACCGACCTCGAAAACGAGAACGACTTCGCACGATGCCGACCCGAAGCTTACGAGCTCATCATTGTTGAGTTTGACTGCGTCTGCTCCCCATAGACCCCAGAGTATCGCTTCAAACAGCGAAGACTTGCCTGTAGAATTCTGTCCTCGAACCAGAATCAATCCTTCCGGAAGATCACTTGCATCGTCAGGGAGAACGAGACTACGAAACGGCTTGAAGCTCCTGAGTTTGATGCTCAGTATCTTCATTTTCCCTCGTCCTCCGACAGAGTCTCAAGTGTCAGTTTCTCATCGCTCTTCTTTACAGACATCTTCAAGGCGCGCACAGCAACCTTCGTCAGGAGAGCGGGGTCGAACTGCGTGTCAATCCCCTTCACTGTATCCAAGTATGTGCGAAAGTCCTCCTCCGGGTTTTCAATCAAGTACTCGGACTCTATTTCAGGATAAGAGACAAGACCCTGTTCGGATTTCATTAGGCCTGTATGCCATGTAAGTTGAACTACGTTGTACTTGGACCCCGGTTGCAAGACGTTCGTCCTGTATGCTTCCATTGCATTCATGATGTCAAGATTGCCAACGCGAGAAGAGCCGCGAAAGTCCAATCGAACCCTTGCTGCAGTTGTTGAATCCCAGGCAGCTTTCATACCTTTTTCGGAGAACCAGGCATCGATTTTCTCAATCAGAGAATCAGTGCTCCCGATGTCTTCAGTGGTCATCCTGCGGTTGAATACTGGACGAATGAACTGAATGTACTCAGGGGTCACCGATGGAAGTTCGCCTGCTGCCACGTCGACTACGAGGAAACCCTTCTTATGTCCTGCCTCGTCAAACCTCCATCTTTCGGTCGATCCGGCGTACCAGGCATTTTCAGAATGCTTGTGCTGCTTGTGGTCGTGACCGAGAGCGACATAGCTGTACCCCATGCTAAGGATAGAAGGAGGGAGCGTCCGATCACTGTCCATTCCATGAACCACCGCAACCGACGGTCTCCGACTACTAGGGGCTTGGTTTGTCATTATCCAATCATTGAATTCGGCCACCAAACCAGAGGATTCCAGCAGACTCGCGCTCATGTATGGAAAACAGAAAACGTCCAGTTTGTCGTAAGAGTACTTCAGAGGCTCTTTCTTGTTGAACGCTCGCTTGAGGTCGACGTGTGTGGCAACATTGAGACCTGAGATCGACATTCTGAGAGAATCAAGCAACGACACATCCATCGACCTGTAGAGTCCATGGTTGCCCTCTATTATCAGAACAGGGATTCCGGTCTTTTCTGTGAAGCTCTTTAGAACTAATAGTGCGGTTTCCTGAGCCACCACCGGCGGCTGCGAGGGGTTTTCTTCTGACGGCGAGTCATAGAGGTCACCAGAGTGAATGACTAAGTCGACTGGGGGATTGAGCGAAGCAATCCTGTCAAAGACCTCTGCGAAGCGTTCATAGAAATCATTCTCGATGACCCGCGTCCGCATCTCCACGGCCCAGATATCTGACCTGACACCTTCTCTTGGTCTCGTGCCGAGATGGGTGTCCGATATGTGGGCAATGCGTGCCGTCATGAAGGAGTGCCTCAGAGTGTGTGTTTCTCGCTCGAACGTGCGGTCCTCGATGATTTGTACCTGCCCTTGTCGCGTTCGAACACAGTATCGAAGAGAGGCACTCGGACCGGCAAAGGAAGCTCACGATAAGATGCTGTGAGTATTGCCTCTCCTCTGGCCATGACACGGAACTCATTCTCCATACCCGAAATGTTGATGCTCGCGTTGTCAACACATGCTTGAATCTCATGCTCGTTACCAAGTCTGAGATTGACCTGAGTGTTCATTTGACTCAATATGACATTGTCGAGAACACTTACCTGTTGACTTACTACAACGAGGCCTATGTTGAACTTCCTCCCTTGACGAGAGATGTCTTTGAATACTGATTGCCCTTGCATGAGTTCGGGGTTGAGAATTGAAGGAGCTTCTTCAACGGTCACGAGAATCACAGGCATGTCGCGCGGATCGCGCACTCCAGAATCGTCCCCTTGTCCACCTTTTGTGTAGAAGGATCTCGCCTTGACTTTGATACGGTTGAAAAAAGGACCGGGGAGTCTAAGCTGGCCCTGAGTCTCAAAGTCGCCCAGCGTTCCGCTGCTTTTCGCAGCTCTTCTGAGATCGGAAACCGAACGAGCAACTACAGTCGTTAGGAGAAACTGCTCCGTGTCGTTCATCAAGCTGGTATTGACCACCAGTACGCGGCCGCTTTCCATGGCCACGAAGACATCATCCAAGATAGACGAACCACTTCGAACAAAGATTGGCGAACGCTCTATGAAACGGAGACGGCGCTGGACAGCATTCAGAGTTCCTTTGGGCGTGTTGTCAGGATCGTCTACCATGTCGAGGATGGCCGATATCCAGTTTTCTCCGTTCATTGCGTGCTGACCTTCGATGAAGGCCACCATTTGTGGAGTGAAGTCCATGATTGTGTAGAGGTCATGCGGTAGGATCTCTTCCCAGAGGATACGAATCTCCCTAGCATAGCGCTGAATTTCCCGCGGTGTTGCTTTCAGATGCGTTGTGAGGTAGTAGAAGTCACCTATGACTGCCGACCTCGTTTCTTGATCCATCGCCTCTACTATGTTCTGGATTCCATACTTTGTGACACCCTTAGCAAACTCGTCGTGGGGGTCTATGCAGAAAGCCGAGATACGCGTACGAGCTTCATTTGGATTGCGAATTCCTTCAAGATTCGAGTCCAAGATGGACTTAATCATCACCATCATGAGGTTGCTTTTTCCAGAACCGGTAGACCCATAGATTCCCATGTGCATCGGAAGGAACTTCGCGGGTATCGCCACTGGGACGTCTAGTGTTGCCTCGCCGACTTGTAAATCTCCAATGAATACTTCGCCTCCTGTCTGACTAGACAGCATGTCCCTTACGGTCTTGTCAGAAACACCGGGGACAGGTCGGTAAACATCAGCAAGATGGTCAGGAAGGCGGCGTGGCGATTTGAAGATGTATTTTCCGTCCTTCTCTTCTGCGTATCCAAGCATCTTTCCTTCAACTTCAAGCAGCATGTCTCTTTTGATGCCCGATAGGTATGCGTCACCCTCAATCATCAATGTACCAGCTACGCGTGCCATGTCGTCCACATGTCGTAGATAATTCTGGAGAGCCGAGACACGGAAGAAGAACACTCGCTCATGTCCGTCCCTCTGGGAGTATACCATGAAGATTTCACCGACGCTGACGTCGCGGTTGTTTCCCATTATTCCAAGCATGGCCTGATTTCCTATGGCAACCTTGCCATAGAGTTCACCGAGATTTTTCACGTCCAGAGTCATATCACATCACTCGAACTATCTATAGTAAATCGTAGTCTGCTCTGAAGGACACTGTTCGACGAGAACCCATTCCCAGTTCCTGAAGAACATCGTCAGCTACCTCCTTAGCAATCCTTAGATCCTCGTAGCTTATCTTGCACTCCTCGTGTGCCAACGCGAGAGCGACAGGGTAACCATACCATCGTGCATCTCTTGACATGAACTCAATATCTCGAAAGAGCGCTTTTTCATTCTGTCTCGTCTTCTTCGGGTTCCCTGCCACGAATATGTTCTGGAGCCACCAAACCCTGTCGAAGTCAATCCTTGATGGCCGGTTCTCCTGAGAGAAACTGAACAAATACGGCACTGCCAAGTACGGCGGGATATAGGTCCTATCCTTCAGAATATTCAGAGCTCCTCCAGGATCATCTTGGCCCGGAAGAAGACAGAACCACTTAGTACCTTTGCCGAGCTCATCTTCGGCCAACGCCGCAATTCGATGAGCACCCGGTATCGTATGGCTTTTGCTCACAGCGGACAGCACGGCATCTTTGTCACGCGCAAGCGAACACAACTCCCTTAACATGAAACCGGTTGGCAGCGAAGGATATTGGCGCACTTGATGCAAGAAGATGGACATTGCGCCATCCAACAACACATACTTCGGCTTGATTTCACTGGCTAGGATAGCTCGAGCTGCGGCATACTCAGAGGCCTTGCGCAGTTCGTCGTGCACGAGGGTATTTGTGAGGAACTGCTCGTAGAAAATGAGCGATTCCATGGTTTGTAGCATTTCAGCGTGCTTGCTGTATCGAGAGTCTGACAGATCCTCGATGGACTGTATCTGTCCGTTTGTCGCGTCTCTGAAGAAGGGAAGCACAAGCTCGGATATGTCACTGACAGGGTAGATCTCTGCGAGCGTCTCCGCCATCTTCTGTCTGGCATCTCCTCTCACGCCAGAGTGCCAGTAGGAGTCCATGTGTGGCTGAGCTCGGCCAAGAGCAGTCTCCAGCTCCGCTCTGTCCATCGATATGAAAGGTGCACCATTTCTCGTATTCGTATCAAGTACAACGGTCGATGTGCTTAGCAGGTGAACCCTCACATCATTGAGAGTCGCGAGCTCACTGGAGCCAGAACCATCGACTGCAGAGACCAGATAATCTGTGTCGAAGACGACATTGGACCGGTATGGTTCTACGGTGTCAATTAGCTCGTGCCTTAGTCTTCCCTCGTCTTTTGCCAGCTCGTCTTCGTCCTTCTTCTCCTGAGTGTTATGAATATCCATGAAGGTGGCTTTCAGCTGGTTCCTGAATTCATCGGTAAGAATCCTTTCGAGCATGAGACCCCTCTTGCGCAAATGGCTCTCTGGCCGCGGATATGCAACTACAGAGTTCTAGTCCGGCCTTGCTCATAAAAAGGTAACACTCGGCGGCCAATCACCATCGTGAAAGAACAGACCAGTGATCACTTTCCTGCAGCAAACTTTTTCGCGAGCTCTACGGCGCTAAGGGCATCTTTCCCAAATGCATCGGCACCTGTGTATTTCACTATCTCCTCGTTAATGTCGCCGCCACCAATCATTACTTTGACCTTCTTTCTGATGCCCGCGGTCTTGAGTGCCTCAATCGTCGTGCGCATGACGTCATGTGTAGTGGTGATTAGACCGCTAAGCGCAAGAATGGTCGCTCCAGTCTCCTTGAGCTTGCTAACAAACTTGTCAGGCGGCACATCTTCACCCAAATCGTAAACCTCGAATCCGTTGGACTTGAGGAATGCTACGACAAGGTTCTTGCCTATGTAGTGAATGTCGCCTTGGGGAGTCCCGATTACAACCTTTCCCTTCGCACCCGCACGCTGATTTGCTAGTAGCTTCGGCTCAACAATCGTCATCGCTTTCTTGAATATGTCGGCCGACATCACCAACTCAACCAGAAAATACTCATTCTTTGAGAATTTGTCACCTACGACATCCAAGCCTCGTCTTAGATCATCAAGAATCTGAATGGGCTGCTTCGTACGAATCTGCTCATTCACAATCTTGAGCACTTTTTGTTCGTCAAGGTCTGCCATCGCATCTGTCAAGTCGGTCATTTCGTTCTTGCCTCAGTATTCGAAGTATGACTAGCCAAGCCCCGGGCCGGATTCATTTGTGCTGGCCCACCACAACGAGGACAAGGCAGTTTCCAGCTGATTGTGTGGCTGTCCGCTAATTGAACTGGAAGTCTCAGCAAGCTGAGCAGCATATATCTTTCATTGTGGATACCTGCTTCAAAGACCCGCCAAGAAGACTAGTACCTTACGTCAGAATCGCAGACGAAAGCGGGTTCTGGCGGTCTCCAACCTAGCCTATCACCGTGGCTTCCAAGAACTTCTGAGCGAAGGCTGGATGAGCAGCAAGGTTGACATACTTGGCGGAGGCGCTTACCTTTTCCGCCAAGGTCCTCTCTCTAGAAGACAACAGAAGCCTCTTTGCCCCTTCGCCTGCGGCATTTCCAACTGGTACTATTCTTTCAAGGGCAACAGGAGGCAGCAGACCAATTGCAAGAGCACTCTCGGGACGGATGAAGTTACCAAATGCGCCTGCCAATAGAAGTGCATCAATGTCAGATGAAGTAATGCCATACTCGTCCATCAAAACCTCGGCACCAGCAGATATCGCCGCCTTAGCCAGCTGGACCTGCCTCACGTCTTCCTGAGTGAACACAACACGCCGGTCTGCGCCAGACTCGCCCGGCTCTGCTACAATGTAGCAAAGACCATGTTCGCCATCACGGACAACCCTTCTCGATTCTTGCATTCGGCCAGTGCGATCAATCAAACCTGTTCTCAACAGTTCTGCAGCAACGTCTACAATTGCGGACCCGCAAACCCCTCGAGGAGGAGCTAGGCCTATCACAGAAAGTTCCGGAGGCTCCGAGGGATTGTTGATATGTACATGCTCTATCGCGCCCTCCTCGCCCCTCATGCCATGCTTGATTCTTGCTCCCTCAAACGCAGGACCGGCCGCTGCTGAACAACACATGAGACGCCCATGAACTGAAAGAACTATCTCCGCATTGGTTCCGATGTCTATTGCCAGTACGGTGCCCTCAACCGAGTTGAGACCCTGTGATACTATCAGACCAACCGTATCACTGCCTATGAAGCCTTCAATATTCGGTGCAATGTATACCTGGGCCTTAGGAACGGACTGCAGCCCGATTTCTCGCGATGATTTCGTGAGTGAGTTTCGCATTGCTGGCTTGTATGGTGCAAGACCGAGACTGCGGATATTCAATCCTAGGAGAAGATGGTGCATGGCAGTGTTTCCCACAAGCGAGACACGCGATACGATGTCTGGCTGAACTCCTCCCGCAGATAGAAGCCGAACCACAAGCTCATCGATACCGCGAAGCACACATCGGCGTAGTGTCTCGCCCCCTCCCCGCAAACTCATGGCATAAGCAATGCGTGACATTACGTCCTCCCCATAGGCAACCTCGGGGTTGAGCATCGCCTGCTGCTCAATCTGAACGCCGTTTCCAAGGTCCAGCAGGTACGCTACTATTGTTGTCGTCCCCAGGTCTATTGCAACTCCCAACTGTCCTGCACGGCCCTTGTCCAACCTCTGCATCGCGGCCCTGGAGGATCCCCCGACCAGAATCTTGGCCTGTGCTTCTGGATAGGGAACGACAACTCTTGTGTCTGTCTCTATCACATGCTGACAGGCCAGACGAATGCCCTCTGCGATTTCGTCGTTCGAGAGATGTTGAAAATCGCTTTGAGTCGGAGGAGGTGCCGGTTGAAACTTAACTCTGCATTTTCCACAGGTGCCGCGACCCCCGCAATCTGTGGCAACAGGAAGACCAAGACTGCGTGCAGCATCAAGGACCGTCGTGGATTGTGATATGGAGATTCTTTGTCCTGATGGTTCAAACATTAGGACAGGTCTTGGCAATTGCAGTTCACCTAGCCAATCTTGAAGCGAGGATGTTGTCGGTCTGGTCGGATTTTCTTTTCCAGCAGCACGCCTGAGAGAGCGGTGTCAATCATTGCCACTGATGGAAAGACAATGGGCGCATGTTTCACGGGTCCGTAAAGAACGAAATCAGCGCCTAGAACCACAGGCATAAGACTTGCCCCTACAAGGGCTGGGTTCTTCGCATCCTTCCCGAATTTCGGAACCAAGCCAGCCCACATGTTTACTGCATTGTGCGCACCGCAACCTACTGGGTACCCGAACCTATCTTTGATTGACTGCATTGCCTTGCAGGCAAGCCCTAGCGTGAGCAGGTCTACTACTCCGGTATCGATTATCAAATTGCTGAGCCCTGCGTTTGTGGCCTTGGCCAAGATTTGTTCGGCAAGCTCAGTTCTCCTTGCGACCGAGGACATAGCATCCTTCGAAAACGTGAGGATGACTGCGCCCTTTAGCCCAGACTCCTGCAGCTTCGTGTACATTTCGTCACTGGTCTCAGGTGTCAGTGAATTAAGCATGACCCTGTCAAGCAGTCCGTTCTCGCGAGCCATCTCTATCCCAGCTAGGTTCACTTCCTGGGAGCCGGAACCATCGATTAGCAGAGGCATGCTGGTTTTGTCGGCCAGGTATGAAAGGTATTGCCCCATTGCAGGTGATGACGAAGCTACAACATCCAACATACTGGGCAGCCCGGTCTTGGTTGATATGTCTGAGAGCTCGAGAAGAATTCTATCTGCCTGAGGCTTGTCTATTTCACCAGTCTTTGGGTCAAGCACCAACTTGTCTTTCGAATAGAAGATGGAACCTATCAGGACTGTTGGCGCAAGGCCCGGTATCCCTCCAATCTTCACGCCCCCGAATTCAATCGTACGTTGTTGCGATTTGTACTCGTACATGTTGCAGGTCTCCGGAATCCATTCATTATGTTGATGCTAACGGGGCACTCGTCGCTTCGCAATCCAATGCACTCAATAACCTTTGCACACGACTGTGAAGTAATCTCATAGTATGCCGCTGGTGCTTCGAAATGAGCACCAATGCGAATTTTGTTTTTAAGGATTAGGAACTAGAGTATCATTAGCTGCAGGAGTTCCAACCTTGCAGCAAGTAACAGTACTAATGGAAGTGGCCAGTTGCTCAAGATTACATACCTCGGTCGCACTTCGTTCAGACTTGATTCCAAAGACACATCCGTGCTGCTGAACCCGGGCATATGGGACGGCAAACCCGCGGTGCCCGAAGATAGCGATGTGAAGATTGTAGTGGCAACTAACCACTTCGATGACGCAATGGGTAATGCTACTGCTATTGCGACAAGAGCCAAGGCTTGGATTTTGGGAAACGAGCAGACGATTGAAAAGGCAAAGTCACAGGGAGGAAAGCCCTGGCTTCTTCGTGTGTTGAAACCAGAAGAGTCCTATCAAATCCCGGGTTTGAAGATTATTCCCTACTCTCTTCAGAGAGCAGACCCTAAGTCAGGAGAAAGGGCAGAGAACTTAGGATTGTACATTGAAATGTCAGGGATGAAGGTCGCCTACCTAGGTGACACAGTTGTTCGAGGCCCGTTTGGGCAGATTGACTCTGATGTAATGATAGTTCCGATAGGCGAAGGTCAGGTATTTGGAGTCAAGGATGCGGTCAGCCTCTGCATAGACGCAAAACCGAGAATAGGGATTCCGGTAAGGTCGACCACACCAGAGCAGAATACGAAGTTTCGGAAGTACTTGGAGCAGTTCGCGAGTACTACCATTCCGATGCTTATGGAACCGAGACAAGTTCTCGAAATTGATTGGGCCGCAGGCAATGAATTCAGGTACAAACTAACATGAGTATGTAGGCAGGTGAGCTGTTGATGAGCGAGCGCAAGACTGTGATAATAGACTTGGAAGAAAGCGAAAAGAGCCGCTTCGGTGAGCTGAGCGAACTTGAGTCAGCGGAAGCATCAGGGGTACTGACTGTAAAGAATGTTTCAGCAGAAACTCGAATATGGAACGTGAGAATCAACCTGGGCGACAGCAAAGGCGGCACGACTGTCAAGGACGCGATGTTGTCAGCCGGTGAGATTGATGCTGGTGCAAAGTGGACTACAGGCTATGGCATAACAGTTGACGCGCCTATCCTCACAATCAGCGAGACATATGACACATGCAGCAGCGTGGCCGCTGAGAGCCCGCACTGGGCTTACGTGTATGGTAAGGATAACCCAGTCAAGATCACACTGCACATCAAGAACGAAACAGATGGTCAGATTGACAGTATTGTGTTCAACAAAACAATCTCTCCAGAGCTTACGAAGGTGAAAGTAGAAAGCGTCAAATCTGGCACAGCCAAGTTTGATGAAGGAACCCGTCAAGTTGTGTGGAAGGACTTCGTGATTTATCCCAAAGAGGAGTCTACGCTGATACTTTCGGCCGTAGGTCATGTTGATGACGTGACTGAGAAAAACGCGGGCGAAGTCGCCATCAGCTACAAATCTGAGGATCAGCAAAGATCAGCTCTGAATCCTGACATAAGCGCACTCACAGAATTCCAAAGCAGCATAGAGACAGCTGAGAATGAACCCAACCGTTGGGAATGCACTCTTGAGTGTTCAAACGAGACAGACTTGATAGTCCGTCTTGACAAGGCCGTAGTGTTTCTCACCCCGGAGCGGGGCGGTGACAGACAAAAGATGATCGATGCCGCACCCCGTCTTGAAATGAAGCCGAGAGAGGTGTGGAAATCTGCGTTCCAAGTTGAAAGCAAGTCCCCCCCGAAATGCGCACCCGATGTTGCGTACACTCCTATTCGCACAATCAAGAAGAGGATAATCGGGACATCGAGCAAATTGCCACAGACTGTCCCGGTCTACAGAATCACCTACACGAAGGCATTCGATCCGCCTGAGGTCAGCAGTCTTGACAAGACACCTGTCGAAGTGACAATCGAGGTTACGAACAGCGGTTCGGCGCGCCTCGACCAGCTGGAGGTTGAAGATAGTCTGCCTGATGATGTGATGCCTCCCAAGAAGGAACATATCACAGTCTGGATCGCTGGAAAGGAGTTCACTGGAGACTACAGTGCCACAATTACCCCTGACGACCAGAACCCTGAGAAGCCGCATAAAATCAGATTCAAGTTCGCTGACATGAGGGATAGCATAGGCGAACTGAAGCCCGGCGACAGCGTGAAAATCAATTACGCAGTTATGGCGTGGCGGAACAGACCTGAGAAGGAATACCCCAGTCCCATTCACTGCTGGGCCAACACTCACCCCGCAGGACTGACCACCGAGGTCATGAGTACGCCCTTTGCCCACAAGATTGGTGTGATATATCGCAAGCGCCGCATCTCAGCGAAGAAGGCAATCAGCAAGGGCTCCAAGACCGGCGAATACATAATTACCTTGGCCGTTGAGAACAAAGGTGAAGTCACTACCGAGAACGTGAAGCTCGTGGACTGGCTGCCAACCGGCTTCACCTACGTATCGACTGAGCCTCGAGAGGAAGAGCCACAGCGGAATCCGGCGAAGGAAGGCACTGATTTGGTTTGGACATGGGCTCGCATGAATCCAAACGATAAGAAGTCTCTCCGCATTGTAGTCAAAGGAGAAGGCGAGTACCAGCGTCGCGAACCAGAAGTGACTTCTGACTAGTACAATTCCATGATGAGTGACGGGGCATTCCTGCCCCCTCGCTCATTCTAATCCAATTCTGATGTTTCCCTTTCCAGTTCTTGGATTTCCTTTCTTGTGGCTTCAAGTTCTGCATCTATGTCCTCGAGAGGGACGTAGTCGGCTTCGTCGTCCAATGTGTGTGTGTCTAGTGTATAAAGAACCTTGAACCCTGCAAGAGTCTTGTGAAGAGCGTTAGAAATCTCGATTATGGCGGTACCGAGTTCTGATTCCGTCATGTCCTCAGGCGATTCGTGCTTGTAGATGAAGTCATACGCACCACGCACTGGAATGAATCCAAGACTCACAAGCTTCTTTATGACCACTGAAGGGCTTGCACCTTCGCTGTTGAACCACACAGAAACTCGAGTGACGTATCTTGCCATTTTGCAGACCTCGCATATCAGGAACGGGACACATTCCCCTTCTGTTCCTATAACACTTTCCGTGTCACTTGCCTAGAGAGGTGTGGTCATGAACCAGTAGTGATGAGTCTTCATGCTCTAGCACGTGATGCCAGACAGACAAGCAACCACAGTTGAGACCGTCAAGAACAGATGCGTCCTGAATCAGAGAGAACTTGCTGATAGCATGCGAGATGCTTTCATCACAAGCCCCGCAGTTGTGTGTTCCGCGCAGCCTTCCTGCTGCAACAGGGTCGCATACGATTCTGATTGAATCTCCTATGGAACTGCTTGACCTTTTGAGAACTTCGACAACAGTCCATAACCAAGGAGGCCTGTACTCGCCTCTGGACCACAGCCTCTCGACCAGAGTATAGCTCTGCACATTGACCGGGTTGATGGATATCGTTGTGACACCCATTGAGGCCGCATCCTGAATCGTCTGTGTAGCATCAAGAAGAGCATCCCTCTCTGTCAGGAAAGGAGGCTTTACCAAAACATAAGCCCGTACACCGATGCCTTCTGACCGTGCGATCTCGACCGCATTATGAAAGTCCTCCCCTGAGAAACCTTTGTTGACACATATGGACCTAATCAGATCGTTACTGCTCTCCAAGCCAATGCCAAGTTCAATCTCAATGTCTCCTAGAGACCTTCTCAACTCGACCATGACCTCTTGAGACACATACTCAGGGCGTGATTCCAGCACTACCTCACGTACTCTGCTGTCACTAGCAAGCATTTCCAGTATCGCAGACCTGGCAGAGACCGGAACCTCACCCGGGTCCAAGAAGCTACCACTCGTGTAGAGCTTCACAGAGACCGGGCCGTGCTCTGCGTCCAGTTTCGACATTGCATTCATGAATTGCTGTTGTAGCTCTTCAGACGACGGTGACCTTTGAGTACCGTCCAGAAGGTAGCTGCACATAGTGCAACCCCCTAAAGCACCCCGGGCATGAGCGCATCCTATAGTGGAAAACACGATAGACAAAGCCTTTCCAGTTTCAGACGAAATACGAGTCTCTGTCGTCCATGCAGAAGAGGGCACGATGGCAGGTCTAACAGGGCGCTTGTGAATCGAGGCCTCTCTTGCACTCCTTGTCTCCGCAATAACGAGCCTATGCAATTCATTCGCAAAATCGCTCATGGACCAGTCTCAATCCACCTTATGTCTTACAGACACTGCGCAGCCCTTCTCGAACTCGCACATCTCAATGCCAGACATATCACTACGACCTACTCCCAGAACTTCGTCATTTGTTCCGATGACCACGACCTCATCGCCCGGCCGTATCTTCGAATCTGCTCCTAGCACAGCTACAGCGAACACAGACCCTCCTTTGATTCGGCTCCCATCAAACCGTACCCAGTACCGGTCAAGAGGAGCTAGAAGTCGTCCACCTGCGAGAGTGAGAGAGATTGCGCCCGAATCAGCCACATAGGCACAGGTTTGTTCTCCCTTGATCCTGCTGACAATCATTCTGTATGGCTTGCCCCACACTGATGCATCATCTGGAATCAGCACTTCGCCAGTGCCTGGTCCAAACTGGAAGTCAGCAGTTGTCCGAAGAATCTCTCTGTTCTCAAGATTGTGTCCTGCTTTCAGAGAGAGAACGTCGACCATTTCCTCGAGAGTCTCCCTCAGAGACTCCAACGATTCCTTGCTCGTCACTGGTTGGCCACTTGTGGTGTAGATGATGCTTTGTTCGGTTCTGGATTCAGCACCCTTGACAGCATCCTCGTACCCTCCGGAAACATGCGCGACTACCACAGCAGATTTGTCGAACTTCGCCAAGTGCGTGACAAGCGCATCAGAAGCAATCCCAGTTTCCTCTGCGTCCCAATCACCGGTCACTGGAAGATCGTAGACCGATGCTGGGTATGTGCGTTCAAGCTCTCTCGGGACAACTCCAAGCGGCGATGTGAGAATGGTCTCCGCAACTGCGAACCTCGATGCTCCCAAGCTTGCATCAATGACCTCTCTGAACAGCTTATGCGATTTCGAGTCGGAATACGGTTTGCGGGCTGAACACGGAAGGACTAGAATGAGCTTCTTGTAGGGAGGTGGCACATATCTTGAAGCAACGTATTCGCGAAATCGCTTCACGACAGGGGAGTTGTAAGACTCTGGACCAATGAGCGCCAAGGCACCGCTCCCGGTTGTGTTAGTGAATTCTTCGACATAGTTGTAGAGTTCTCTGTCAACGATTCTCAGGAAAGCTGCAGATGCCACGCTTGAGTGGGTCATAGATTCAACGAGGTACCGTAGCTGACCCAACCGTGCCGCGTTCA
Source organism: Candidatus Thorarchaeota archaeon (assembly GCA_963726195.1). Lineage (GTDB taxonomy): Archaea > Asgardarchaeota > Thorarchaeia > Thorarchaeales > Thorarchaeaceae > OWC5. The sequence continues at coordinate 72,515 of CAVSBO010000013.1, read as the reverse complement.
TGCTCTCTGAGAGAAATGATCTATAGAGAGCGATGTTGTGTGCCACCAAAACGGCCCCAAGTGTTTCTCTGTCAAGACTTGCTAGATTCGTCTGTGACGAGCATGCATGACAAGGACAATACCTCAGCTCTTCAGACTGCGGAATACTTTCGTATCCTCTAGGCCAAAGTCGTACTGCCTGAGCCGCTGCGCCCAATGCCCTCCCTGCGTCGATTACGTCAAAACCTAGGTAGTGGAACAAAGGAACAGAATACGGTTCTATTCTTCCGAGTGCTAAGGTCAGCCAGTTGCGAGGAATTCTCGCGCGAAGCAGTATCGAGTCTCGATCATTGGGGCCAAGCTCCCCGTTGAACACGAACGCCGCACTGCGAACGCCCAGCTCGCTGAACTCGCCGACAATCGAGTCAAGAAGGTCAGGGTTAAGCAGAGAAGGTATTCTCACTATTGCTCTCGATGGTTGAATCTTGTCTCCTGAATTCCGGAGAAGAACTAGCTGCTGATTCAGAAGCGCCGCTGCAAAGTCCGCGCCCAAGGTCGACGCAGAAGGCAGAGATGGCAATAGAATCGCATCATCATCTTGGACCAGTCCCAAGACACTATCGCTGTAGCTTGAGAGAGGAGGTAGCGCCAGAATGCCAAGGGCTGACACGGGCCGGGGATCGCGGTCCAGAGTCCAGTATCTCAGAACTGGATCAGTAGCACCAGTCCCTCCAACCAAAGCAGGTGTCAAGACCGTCGATGACCCCAGCCTAAGGGTACCGAAGCGAGCAGGACCGTCATGGCCTCGATTGATAAGGAACTCAGTCACGCACGTTCACGCCCCTACACCACCGGCTGATAGGTCGAGTATCCGACTACATCGACCTTTGTCTCCGCTTTGTTCAGAACCTGTCTTATGCTCTCGAGTGCGCCGAGCTTGAACAAAGGACGGTTGTTGTTTCCGCATTGGTAGGAATATGTACAAAGAGGACAACCATCGGTGGTCTTGCAATCGCAATCTGCCAGAATGGTTTCTGCCCTGTGAAACGCTTCCTCAAGTCTTCCGAACAGCAGCTTCGATGCTCCATTGCCGCCGGGGCTGCCGTCATACACGAATATTATGCCTGAGTCACCCATTGAGACTCCGCCTATCTCCCTTGTTCCACCACCAGTCAGCATGTCGCTCGATTCGATGATGACGTGCTCCACAGCATGGAATGTCCCTCCATAGAGCTCAACCGGATCCATTTTCGGGCCGCCGAGACTGTTGTACTTCCCGTGAGCGTAGTCATCGATTGCGTGCTCAGGTCCTGGCACTGAGAAAACAAACCCACGGGTCGGATACGTATAATCCAAGGGTTGAGGCAGTTCCGATTTGCTTATGGTTCTTCCAGAGAGCGTTTCCTTCTTGACAAAGCCTGTTACAGTTTGGGTCATCTCAAGAGTGCAGTACAAGGCGCTGAGGCCTAGCATCTGTCGTTCTTCATGCTTCTCGATTATCTTGGGCATTGTCATGTATAACGGACGGGTGTAATAGCTCCGCTCCTGAAGAGGAGCTGCTATTGCTCTTCCAATCGGAGGAACGTACTTGAACTCCATAGATTGATAGTTCTTGCCTCCGTGTAGGTATATTGCTCCTGGATGAAGCTCTTGAGCAGCCATCGGCATCGAACGTTCTCCGAGTGTCTTCATTCCGCTCTTGATTTCGATTGTCGCGCCTATCCCACGAACATTGTAGTTCCTCAGTTCCCTACGAACCTTGTTAGCCTCAGCCACTCTGACCTCTCCACTCGCAAGCACTTTGAGAAGACCTTCAGCAACCAACGAGTCGATAATCTTGCGCTGCCTTGGAAACTGAGATAGGTCCATCTTCCCGCTTAAGGCTGCGGCCATCAGCTGGTAACGTCCGACGACTTCGTTCTCTGGTTCCATGTAGGCAGAGTCTATGTCAGTGAAATACTTGTCAGGCCTCATTCGATAGTAGGATGAAATCGGGTCGTTTTCGCGAAGAGCAAGAATCGCGACACTTTCCTGACCCTTTCTTCCAGCCCTTCCAATTCTCTGAGTCAGCCTCGTTATTGAAACAATCATGCTCACCACGCTGTCCAGGTCTCCGATATCTATGCCAAGTTCAAGGGTGGGTGTGGAGACAAGCACGGGTAGTTGCCCCGACTTGAATTCGTTTTCTACTTGAGTCCTATGGGCTTTCGACAAGCCTGCCCTGTGAATCTCGGATTTCACACCTGCGTCTCTTAGTAGTAGGTTCAGCAGTTCCGCTTCAGTGTGAGTGTTGCCAAAGACCAAAGTCTTGTACTGACCCCTCCGGAGCATCTGAACGAGATCGACAATCATGCTATACTTGCTGCGTTCAGCTGGATAGTACATGCAAAAGTGAAACGGACCACGTCGTGCGGAGGTTGACTCGATGAGCTCGACGGGTCTGTCAAAAAGCTGCTGAGCGAACTCGACCGGGTTGGATATGGTCGCCGAAGCTCCTACAACTTGGAGCTTGCCCGACTCCATCTCCAGCCGTTTCAGGATGTAGTACACGTTCGCGCCCATGGATCCTGTGTAGAGGTGTATCTCGTCAAGGACAACATACTTGACCGACCGCAGCAAAGGCACCAAGCGAGACCGGTCCCAACCTAAGTGATAGTGCAGCACATCAGGGTTAGTCAGAAGAATATCCGGCGGGCTCGCATACAGCTCTCTCTCTGGTTGGCAGGGACATCACCATCAAAGATTCCCAGACTCAAACTTGACGCTGCACACATCTGCTCAAGCTTGTCATACTGATCCCTTGCAAGAGCCTTGGTGGGATAGACGAGAAGGGCTCTAATCCCAGGATTGCCAAACACATCTTCAGTTGTCGCAAGCAACTTGCTGAAAATCGGCAGTACAAACGCCTCAGTCTTACCTTGGCCGGTCGGCGCCGCGAGCACAACGTCCTTCCCATTCTGAATCTCCTTGAAAGCCTGCTCCTGAAATCTGTACAGACGAGATATCCCCCTCTTTTGGAGCAGTGCCTTCAGCCTCGATGGTATCTTCAATTCGTCAGTACTGCATCCGTATTCTGCATCCGTGGCAGTATTGTAGTGATAGGTGACCAAGTAGTCCTTTCCGCTCTCAATCAGAGGTCGTAAGGCATCTGGCAATTCATCGATGCTGGAGCCACCGGCCGCAACTGCCTTTGCTATGTCTTCGCGGGACTGCTTCTTCTCACCGCCGCGGTGAACTCTTCTCTTGCCGGTTCCCTCTTCCTCAACCAGTGTGCTTCTGGGTCGAGTAGTCTTGGCTGGTTGCGGGCCAGTGCCTGTTCCTACTGTGCCGCTATTGACAGCTTGAATATACGCCTCGTAAGCATCGAGAAGGTCTTTGTTTCGGCCTCCGATTTCGACCTGTGCGTTGCATGTGTAACATCGAACTGTCCATATCTGGCCCCCCTTGTAGATTTCCAACTTGGAACCACACTTGGGACAATGCAGCACAGGCACGGCAATCACCTAGGACCTGACAGCACGGCGGTCCAGCCCTTATCAAAGTTTGGCAGTCAACGGCCGTCCGAAACTGATAGTTATATTGCCTGAAGTTTTCTTGATGTTATATCGCAAGCATTAAAAGGGTTGTGCGTAAATCGTGCACAACCGACAAACGGAGACAGCGGTAATTGGTTGACGAAATCATGTCGGACCAGCTTGAGAACGTCGTTAATGACAACAAGCTAGTCTTTGTGGACTGTTTTGCAACTTGGTGCCATCCTTGCAAAGTCCTGAGTCCCATCTTGGAAGAGCTGAGCTGAGAAGTACGGGGACAAAGGATTCAAAGTCGTCAAGATAGACGTTGATAATAACAGAGAATTCAGCATGAAGAACAGAATTAGTGGTGTACCTTCGGTCTTAGTATTCAGTGATGGCAGACGCGTCGTCTTTGACGATGGGAGCGGCAAGAAAATGGACAGACTCGTTGGCGTAATGCCAGAGGAAGTCTATTCTGGGCTTATCGAGAGCCTGCTAGCCTCGGACGCATAGTGCTTACTGCGACCGGTACGCTACGTTTTCTCAGGCAATCCGGCGAAACTCGATCTAGGTTGTCATAACTGATTCGAATCGATGCTCCGAAAGCGTGAGAGTACCTGTCAAGCAGGCACAACGCCGGTTCAAGATTTCATCGTGTCTTTATCAGGGAATACCTAGCCGTTGAGCAGTCGCTTTCGGATTTGTTGTACTATTCAAGGCTAAGGTAGAACAGCACTACTAGTGCAATCGTGGTAAAGATGTCAGGCATTATTGACAGCGGTCCCAGACCGATGAATTGGTAACCGAACCCGAACTGTAGAAGAGGGTTAGATGTCAGTGCGTGCATGAGAAGAACCAGCAACATGAGAATTAGTCCGATTGTGAACTTGGATCTGATCCTCCTGTAGATGCCTACGTACACTGCCAGTGTGAGCAGAATCAGAGCCATATTGATAGAAGAGACCACAGTCTTCACTGTCGAGAATAGCGCAATAGTCGGCAGGAACTGAACGGGGATATCGAAGGGATAGTGACCGGCAAGATGGTTTGTAATGAAGGCCCATGATAAGATGATACCGAGTAGTGCGGCTAGTGTTACGGTCACAGTGAATACTGCAATTAGAGTTCGCTTGCTCATCATGTTGTGCTTCACGCTCTGTCTATTGCTTTATCCTCTTTTGCCCGATTCTGTCCCAAATCTCACGGAAATCATTGAAGTTTTCTTCAATGTCATCGGAAATGAAGTAGACCGTCCCGTACCCCTCGCCCTGTGGAACAATCGCCTCATGCTTCAAGAGAAGGTCAAGATGATACCGTATCGTCTTGTAGTCAAGACCAAGCTGCTCTGCTAGCTGGTTTGCATTTGACGGCATATCATGCAGGGCAAGCAAGATACGAGCCCTGTTGATACCGCCTCTGGATCCTGCCAACAACCACCAGAGAAGCCTTCTCGTGTCCATCTTATTCCATCCGCGTTTTCTTTTCCTCTTAATAAGTGATTATGGATTCATCAACTGCGACACTTAGACTGGTCTCATGTCTCGTCTCTTGGCGTGTAATCTGGAAGTAATTTGGGTCTCTTTCTGGCAGATTGTCGGTCTAACCGTATATACTAACCCTAACGCGCCTCATGTAACGAGAGACCACATCTCTCTGCACAACAAGAGTGTGTGTTAGACTATGAGTACAGTACTAGAAGTCAAAGACGTGAAAAAGACCTATCAGCTAGGCAAAGTCCCCGTTGAAGCGCTTCGAGGCGTCAGCTTCAGCGTTGACCACGGGGAATTCCTAGCCATCCAGGGTCCGTCGGGTTCTGGAAAGTCGACGCTACTGAATATGATAGGTGCACTAGATAGGCCTACAGACGGCACCATTGCCATCGAAGGAACTGATATCGAAAAGCTAGACGACAATCACCTCGCAGAGGTACGACGGAGAGTGGGGTTCGTCTTCCAGTTCTTCAACCTAATTCCTCGGCTCAATGCGCGCGAGAACGTAGAACTTCCACTTGCAGTCGCAGGCATTTCGAAGACAGAACGGCGGTCGAAAGCAGAGGATGTTCTGACCAAGGTCGGCCTCGAAAGCAGAATGGAACACAAGCCGTCGGAGCTCTCCGGAGGAGAGAGGCAGCGGGTCGCAATCGCTCGTGCGCTGATTGGCGAACCAACCTTTCTACTCCTCGACGAACCCACTGGCAATCTCGACAGCAAGACCGCAGCCGAAATTATGGAGCTCGTGAAGGGTGTGAATAGGGACTTGGGAGTCACTGTGATAGTGGTGACACACGACTCTTCTGTAGCATCTGCAGCAAGACGTAGGATCAGCATTATCGACGGACTCGTTGTTTCGGATGGGGTGAACTAGATGAAGGCACGTGATGTCGTTTCATTCTCTTACGGCGCAATTCGCCTGAGGAAGCTGCGTTCAGGGCTCACGACACTTGGAATAGTGATTGGCATTGCGGCCATCGTCGCCCTGTTGTCCTACACCCAAGGCTTTCAGGCCACGATAACATCGCAGTTGACGCAGGGGTTCTCCACTGATACATTGACCGTCAGTACGCAGAGGTTTACTCCCGGTCAGAGTCAGGGAGAACCGTCCAATTTTACACTATACACGAATGACACAGAGGCAATAACCGATCTTGACTCGGTCAAGACAGCGACAGCAATTATGACCAAGCAGGCCAATGTCAATGCTTCTGGATACGAGATGTCAATGAGCATTACGGGCGCGGACTATGCAGCGTATGCGTCGATGTTTACCACCACCTTTGTCGCGGCGAACGGCACGATTCCGGCATCACCGGACAACCAGAGTGTTGTGATAGGTCACTCAATCTACGAGCCTTGGGACAATGGGACTATCTTCGCTAAGGTTGGCGACCAGATGACTCTCTCAATCACTATTCGCAACGGAACAGAAACTCGGACCAAGAACATCACGCTGACTGTTGTCGGCGTTCTTGCGAAGATTGGTACAAGCTTCATGGGTCCCAGTGACAACGGCGTCTACATCCCACTCAGTCTGGCAGTTGATTTCTTTGAAACGAAAGAGGCCAACTACATTCTCGTTAAACTGACGGACGACTCTCAAACCACAATCGACACCGCCACAACAGTTATCCAAAATCTGTTCAGCGACAAGGTCTCAGTGACATCACCGACAGCAATGCTTCAGACAATCTCAACCACTCTGGGCACCGCGGATCTGCTCCTTGCAGGAATCGCCAGCATCTCTTTGATTGTCGCCGGAGTCGGGATAATGAACATCATGATTGTGTCACTGATGGAGCGGACTAGAGAGATAGGCATCCTAAAGGCAGTTGGTGCAAAAAGCCGCACTGTACTGTCGATGTTCCTGAGCGAAGCCCTGATCATAGGGCTTCTTGGTGGAATCATCGGAATCGTAGCTGGCTGGGCCATCGCCTATGTGTTCTCCGGCAGTGTGTCAGGCATGTTTAGCTTGGCGGCGGTCGGGCCGGGTTCAGGGCAGGCACTACATCTTCAGGAACCTCATCGATTTCGATAACTCCTCTGCTTACACCTCAGCTCATCTTGATGGCACTCTCCTTTGGAGTGGTCGTCAGCGTAGTGTTCGGGCTATACCCTGCTTGGCGCGCATCAAGACTTAGGCCAGTCGATGCACTCAGGTACGAGTAGAAAACCCGGTGCAGGCCCCCTCGTCTGGTTAATCTGATTTGACGGGGGCCTGCACAACTGGGCGGCCGAGTTGTAACGCGACATGGCGCACTGGATGCACCTATACAACAAAGCGGTCTTTTTCTTCTTCGAGCATGTTCGGTCCATGGTACTAGACAGCAACGTTCATAATGTGTCTCCCAGCGAGACTAGAACCGAGTGATGAAGGGTGGTCAAGGAAGTAAACCCTGAGACCTTAGAGGACGAGATACAGGAATCAAGACTCCTTTTTGTCGATTCATGGGCGCCGTGGTGTGGTCCATGTTTGGCTTTAGGACCAGTGCTTGAAGAACTCGCTGAGAAATACGCTGACAACCCTGACGTCAAGTTTGTCAAGCTCAACACTCAGGAATATCCTCAGTTCGCCATGAAGCATGGGATAAACGCGATACCCTGTGTCTTAGTCTATTTCGAAGGCAAGCCTGCTCGATTCGAGCCACCAGGCCCCAAAAGCAAGAAACCTATCATCGTGAACAGGCTGATTGGGCTTCGACCTGCTGAGCATTACGAGGAAGTGATTCATGCTCTCCTCAAATGAAATGCAGCAGCATGACGACATGAGCTTTGTTTATTAGAATCCTAAACCTCATTTGCGAATGACGAATGGGGTGACGTAATGCCAATCCTTCCTTTTGGAGATAGACTGCCAAAGATCGATGCAACAGCTTTCGTTAGCCCTCAAGCTACAATCGTTGGTAATGTGGAGATCGGACCGAAAGCAAGCATTTGGCCGGGTGCAGTAGTCCGTGGCGATCTGGCTTCTGTCAGAATCGGAGAGAGCACGTGCGTTCAAGACAGCGTGGTGATCCATGCTCACACGAAAGACAATCCGGCCATAATCGGCAACTTCACCATCATTGGCACTGCGTCAGTAATCCATGGTGTTTACATCGGAGATAATACAAACATCGGGGAAGGGTGCGTAATCTTCGACGGGGCCACGCTGGGAGAGGGAGTGATGCTTGCACCGGGGAGTATTGTGCCAGCTCATGTGGTTATCCCTCCAAGAAGTATGAATTCTGGTGCACCTGCCGCTCAGATACGAGAGGTCTCAAGAGAAGAAGTGAGCAAGCACTCCACAAGAGCAGAGACAATCGCTCAAGTCTTCCAGAAACTCAGAAAGTGGCAGTCTGGGACCTGAACTAAAGTGTTTCCTTCGAAATTGTTGTAAGGCTTTCTGATCCGTCGCCAGTAATCATTAGAACGTCTGCAATCTTGGCACATCCTGCTCCCGATTCATGAATGGTAGGGTGAATCGAGAATACCATGCCCTCTCGAAAAGTGGACTTGCTCTCTTGACATATGAACGGCGGCTCTCTAATGTCGAGGCCAATTGAACTGCCCAAGGGCTGTATCACTCCGCGAATCTGGGAACCATTTCCAGCAATCTTGAGCGCCTGAGCGGCTGCCTCCGATATCTTGGTTTCCGGCGTCATTACGCTCTGGAGTGCGCTGTTTGTGGCCAAGACCGAACCGAACAGCTTCCGCTGAGCCGCCGACGGGCTCCCGGCATGCACAGTCCGAGCTACCTCGGCCAAATATCCCGAATGACTGACCGTGACATCAACCAAGACCAGCTCATTGCTGCCTACCCTTATCGTCGTTGGTTGTGCAAATGGAAAGCGCGCGTGATCACCTGCTAGTACCGCAGCCCTGATGCCTCTCAGCTCTCCTCCTGCAGCTCTCATCGCAGCCTCAATGTCAACAGAGCACTGTGCTTCTGTCTTTCCTGCTGATACGGTCTCGAGTGCCGTCCTGACCCCTATCTCCGCGATTTTCACAGCCTGCCTTATGGCATCTATCTCCGCCGCGTCCTTGATTTGCCTTAGACGCCACAGAGCCTTCGAGAAGTCCTTGAAACCCGCGTCCGGAAATGCAGACTTGAGAGATTCGAATTCTCCAATGGACAGCCAGTCGTACTGCAGTCCGATCATGCCTCTGCGAACACCCGCCTCTCGCAGGACACTATCAACGCATTCCCAGAACCCGGGCCCGTGGTTGGGATACCAGTGCTCTGACTGTTCGTCGGCAAAGGAATGCACCCTTGCCATCGTCGAATCTTGGCCCATTGCTTCCCTTTGAAGTTCGGGCATAATGAGATGCGGTGGCTGTCCGTCGACTACCACACATCCTACTGGAATACTCTCAGCTACGCCTTCGTAGCCAGTTAGGTAGTGTACGTCAGTTCTACGTGTGACGAGAAGCGCGTCGACACCCTCCCGTTGCATCGTACGGTGAACCCTTTCAATTCTCTGTGATGTCGACTGCATTTGTTGTTTCACCGGAAGTGGGTTGGTCGGTTCAAGGGGATATAATGGAGCCGGTCAGGAGCCTTTCTCTATCTCTACGTTGTGCCACATTTAAGCTCCTCGGAACAGACAATGCTCGATTCTGGGTCCATAGGAGTCCGTAACGTCGATCAGGACGTGCAACGAGACTCACAGCAATTCAGTCGATGACGAGATGGCGGGCGCGGTCGGATTTCTCGGCCATGAGCTACAAGTCGGCTCATGCGAACCGACGACATCCAACTCCGCAGGCTGGTGCCTTGTCCAAGCTAGACTACGCGCCCCAACGACAGCCGGGATGGGTCTGACTTATAGACTCTTCGCAGTAGATAGAGAATGAGTGGACCCAACACACTAGCAATCGGTCAGAATCGATGCGAGCTGAGAAGATTGACGACCGCACGACCCTTGCTCTTCGTCACTTTGAGTGTGTGGTCAGACGTTTGCAACAGGAAACTCTCACCCTCATCCAGTGCCTGCAAGACTACTTTCCCCATCGGGCCATTCAGATACTGTGTGAATCTTCTGACTAGCACTTCGTCGGGATTGAGGGTTTCTTGAACTGCACTCATGACTAATACCTCTTAGTTAATCTAGTGTCATCCTGTGTATGGAATATAAACTCCCATAGAAAACGAGAATGACGCTTGCACTACGAGACATGGCGGGCGCGGCCGGATTTGAACCGGCGACATCGAACTCCGGAGGCTCGTGCCTTGTCCAAGCTAGACTACGCGCCCGTTGACGACCGAGGATGACTTGTTTCCTTAAGGACTTTTATTCCTCGCCCTCAATCCGGCGAGAGGCTCAACGGAAGTATCGGGCTCTTCAAGCTTGGACTATCTTCTCCGTATTGACGAGCCACCAAGCACCTCGTTTCCCTTTCACTATTCCTCGCTCATGCTCTAGTATGCGCACACCCAGAACGGTGCGTGCTCGCTGATTGAGCTTGTCTATTCTACCGAGTACGGTCCGACGTTTCCCATTGCTCCTGAGCAGAGACCGTGCAAGTTCTGGTGTCGTAGCCCCTTCGTGCTGAAGGAGATAAGCCAAGAGTCTCCTGTCGAGATCATCACGACAGACTTTGCTTTTCACCTCGTCACTGAGACGGCCGATGTAGTAGCTTGTCGACTGGATTTTCTCAAGATGAGTTACTCGGTCTTTCAGGGCGTCAATATCGTCAATCATCTCAAGCATGACTGGCGGGACGTCTTGGTCAAGCCTCCATGCGATAGCATCTGCTATGAACTTCTGACGCCCGTTACTGCCGACGAGCAGATCAATCCGTTCGAGTGTCTCCTTTGCTAAGCGGACACGGATGCTGATTTCCTTCCGTTTTGCAGTCTTGCTCATCTACTGGGTGGCACCTCGGATGTACTATCCAAGAGCAAATCTCTGATTTGACTAGAGCATCCTGAAGGAAAAGCCTTCCTCCCAGTCATAGGCATTGAATGTCCGACATAGTTATAACAGGTGACCGCAGGAGCATGGCAGACGTCGACGACGGTGGCTAGGCAATGGTCAACAAGCTCAAAGCCGCAAAACGCGATATCACCCGCCTTAGAAAAGTGCAAAACCCCCAGCAGACCGACCTCAAGCGCAAGCGGAATCTTCGCGAGGCCAAGACTGAGTACAGGGCGATCAAGAAAAAGACCGTCGTTACTCCAACGGAAGCCCCGGAGGAGAAAGAGACAAGAGTGAAGCCAAAGAAGGCTGAAGAACCAGAACCTGAAGAGATTGAAGAAGAAGCCGCAGAGGAAGAAGAACCGGAATCCTGAAGGAACGAATCAAAGTAACTTCTCTGCCAGCATCACTTTGCATCCGTGGTTCTTCATCAGGGATGCGTCCCATGAAGGGAATTGCTTATCTCTTGGTTGTCCATCCGTCAAAGGCAGAAGGGTATGGCTCTATGAAGAGAATCGGAGTCCCTGTCGTTGTTCTGTTTTTGATATCAACGTTGAGCCTTTGGCCAGTTGTGCCAGCTGGTGTTCCTTTGTCATGTGGGACACCACAGGCGATTAACCAAGTTGCGGGTTTCATAGGAGGTAAAGTGCTCTATGACGAGTCGCACGTTGGCGGCGGCTCGGACATGTGGACTCCGGGCAATGCATCCATGTTCGGTTGGCTTCTTGAGGAGTACGGATACAATGTCACTACTAACTGGAACTCCTCGCTAGACAGCGGAATCCTAGTCGGCTGCAAGGTCCTCTGTCTGTTCTTTCCGATGGTGGCCTTGACACCGGGCGAAGTGACCGCAGTCTGGAATTTCGTAAGTTCCGGTGGTGGACTGCTTCTGGTGGGTATCGACTATACAACCGCCGGATGGATGTATACACCTGCTAATCTAAACCCGGTCTCCCAGACTTATGGAATCACATTCAATAAGGACGTCCTCACGGGTGTATCATTGCGCAGTGGCGGCCAAATCTCAGACCATGCCGTAACACAAGACGTCCAGTCGTTTCACAGTTATTGTGACCAGGTCTATGGCTGCTCACTCACTGTTACGAGCCCGGCAATTAGCTTGGCTGTCATGATGAGCAAGAGCGCTCTAGCAGTCGCTCAGAACGGAAGCGGAAGGATAGTTGCTGTAGGCTCTCCTGCACCTTTCATCGTATATCGCAATGATGTCGGTTGGCAAGTGAACCCAAATGATCATTTTCAGCTCAGCTTGAACATAATCGATTGGCTGGTGGGCAATCCGCACCGACTCGCGCAACCGCCTGAGAAGGCCATATTCAGGATCGGGTCAGGACCATCTCTCAACAGCAGTGAGGTAGATAACTATACGATATTCAATGGAGTCATCCATGCCCACACTACCCATAGTGACGGTTCTGACACAGCAGACACCATGGTCCAAGCTGCCCTCCTTACGAGCCTCGACTACTTTGTCGTGACTGACCACAGTCACATGATCGTATCCCCCGACGGCATCTACGGTGCTCTCGAGGCGAGAAGCTATGTTCAAACATTCGGACTGGACTGTCCGATCATCATCGGCGCAGAGCTGTCCGCCATTGAGCACACGATAGGGTTCCCCCTGACCAGCAACATATACACAGAAGACCAGAAGACTGGCATCGATGCAATCCACGCTCAGGGAGGATTCGCAGGCATGGCACATCCTACAATGGATTACTCAGAGGTGCTTGTTTGGGAAGCATTCAACACCTATGGATTTGATGCCTTTGAGGTGATTAATTCCGGTTACTTCCAAGGACTCGGGGAGTCATGCTACTTCAGGTCCTTCTACGGAGCTTCGGACGCTCATAGTGCGAGCGCTTTGGGATACACAAGGGATGTGGTATTCGTTAAGAACCCAACCGGGCCGAACGGTACGGTTTCAGGCGCGGATATCGCTAATGCGGTGATCAACCGGAGAGTAGTTGTGCTCGACTTAACCAATGGAGTGATATTCGGGCAAGGAGTCTGGGTCGATAAGTTCTTGGAAGTCTGGAGCCAAGCGGAAACTGCAATCAACAACGCTCAAAGCGAAATCGAGGCCCTTGAGGGCGGAGGACTGAACGCCGGACTCTCCAGATTGTACCTTCAGAAGGCGGAGTCAGCAATGGACTGGTGGAACCCATCGCGAGCCCTCAAAGCGGCAAATGATGCGGTACTGCCAACCGTAACGGGACTAGATCTAAACACAACTGCGCCAAACTTGGGTGTGATAACGCCCAAGAGTAGCATTTCGCTGTCAATAAAGCTTGAGAACAGGCATGCTTACGGAGTATCTCTCAACGCGACTCCTTTTCTGAATACAGCCATGACGTTTGACGCTGCATCAACCGAAATCCTAGCTGGTCCCTCATCGACACATATTGCCAGCCTGACCGGCACTGCGACTTCGTTTGGTTACACGAGAGTCTTGCTGAACCTCCACGATTTCAACACGACAGAAAAGCTGAGCCCCATAGTCCTCCAAGTAGGCGGAATCATATCCAACGTCACTGTGCAAGCAACGAATATCGCTGCAGGAACAGAACTCTCCATCAAGCTTCTGGTTCGTCGCGGAGATAGCTCAATGATTAGTTCCGCCCAGATAAGTTACAACAACGGTACCGCACATACAGCGGACCTTACTGACGATGGCGAGGGATATGGTATAACGCTGGGTCCTTATGCGCCGGGCGTCAATGTGACCTTCCAGATACTAATTCATGATGCGCTGGACAATTCGTTCGTCATCGGAGGAACCTATCAGATCCCGGCCGCAACTGGACCGGCCATGTTGGAGTGGGCTTTGATTATCGGAATTGGTGCGGTTGGAGTGATACTTATAATCGTGGTTGTCCTCCACTTCAGAAAGAAGACCTGAAGCAGGAGCAACTCGGGAGTCATATCACCAGGAGCTCGGTCTTAGCCACATCTCATGAACAAAAAGCATAAGATAGATTTCAATGACACATTCGCTCAGCGATTTCACAAGCACACATGACATACCAAAATTCGGTCTAGGTCCAATCCCTTCATGCGAGATAGCCGATCATGACGACTCTTCTTGACATAACAAAGTTCCTACAGAGTGTCGCCCCACGCGAATTGACTGTCAGAGACATCGAGCCAAGGGTGGAAATCGGTCCTCAAACAGAGAGTGAGCAGGCAAAGACGACCGTGAACAGAGTACTAGTGGCCACATACCCTTCGGCAAGAGCTGTGACAAAAGCATCTCAAGACAAGGCCAACCTCCTAATCACGTACAGGCCTCTCTTTCCGTTTGCTCTTGACAGGCTGTATGGCTTCGACCTCATCCGTGTGAGACTCCTGACAAAGAACTACATTTCTGCATGCACTGTCGGGAGCGCATGGGCATGCACCAACGGCGGACTCACTGATGCCTTGGTCGAGACTCTCGAATTGAAGAAGCTCAAGGAGTTTAGAACCGTCGGTACCTATTCGGAGACTGTCCCAATAGGCAGAATATGTGAGCCACCAGGAGTAATGAACCATTCAGGCTTCGCAAACTATGTCTCAAGCAAGATGGGACTCGAGGGGATTCTGTTTGGCGGCGAACTGGACGACGAACTGGGACCGATCTTGGTCAGTGCGGGAGACCTGATCGACCTTCCGGAGATTTCTGAAGCGAAGAAACAAGATATAGAAACACTCGTCACTGGTGAGCTGGTTCCTGAATCTCGGATGATTGCTGTCGAAGAGGGTGTCAACACAATCGAGATTGGGTCATTTCTCAGTGAAGAGCCGGGTATGAAACGTCTCAAGTATCAGTTGAGCCTCGAATTCCCAGAGCTCAAGCTGGATTTCGTTGACTCACCACCACTGTCCAAAACCCTTAGGCCGTACTCTCAGGATATGGCGTGAGACAAATTCGAATGTCAAAGCGTTCGCTATGGTCGTCTGAGCAGAACCACGTTCTTGTTGCGCGGCACACCAATGTGATCTGCGACAGGATTGCATTTCGTCCGCAGAATGTGAACAACTGGACATGGCAAGTCAAGTTCAGTAAGGGACTCATAGTGGCCCATACCCTTAGCGACAATCAGTTCTGACGAAAACAGGACCTGCTTGAACTCTTCTGACGCGCGATTCAAGATGATGCCGATAGTCGGCGGGCCCGTATCCATCACTCTGTCTGCGATACTTGTGAGGCCGACCTCCTCGGCGTCTTCTAATGTTGCATCGTTGAGAATTGGGCTGCTCTTCACAACGGCCGTCACACGTGGGCCAAGGTGCTTCATTTGAGAAATCAGCACGATGTCGAGCGCGACTTCTCCTGCATTGTCAACTAGATAGGTCACGTTGCGGACTTCCTTGCAGAGACGCCTGAAGGGCTCTATGTGGTCGACAACCAAGTCAGCCTCAACACGGCTTACAATGTCCTTGAAGTCGTCGAGGCTGAAATCGCGACCAGCAACATCGAATTCGATGGCATTGGCCGCAGCCGCAATGAGAGCTGCCCTCCTGAACTTCTGAACAGGACTCCTCATCCTGCCTATGGATGACTCTAGTTCGGGCAGAATGCGGAGGGCCATTTCATTTGACCTTGCTTTCAGCTCCTTGTACGGATCGACTCCTGTCATCCTCTGTACCAGCAGGTCCCGGTCCGTTCCAATGTAGCATGGCACTGAGTCTGCGGTAAACTCTCTCTCAAGGAGCTCTGTCATTGCAGCGATTACCCGTGCCTGTAGATCTGCATCGGACGTGGCAAGACGCACTTGTTTCACTGCGCGTTCCAACAAACACTCGGCACAGTAAGGAGTGACTTTCAATTCGGATTGCCATCTCACTACCATACTGGTACTCTGAAAAGATGAGCGGAAGCTGCTATTTCTTAAGAGGCGCTACGAGGTTCCTCAGTGCGGCCTCAGGCTTGTCCGACTTCGCAACTGCCGATGCCAGAAGAACACCTTGAGAGCCGAGCTTGATTGCAGCGCTCACATCTTCACCTACTGTGATACCCGCACCACAGAGTATCGTGACTTCGCGGTTCACTGCACGTATCTTTTCAACAGTACCCGTGATGATTTCCGGCTGAGCTTTTGAAACCGAGATACCAGAAGAAATCAGCTCCGGGGGCTCAACTGCTATTGCCGACGGATGAATGGATGCAGCGGCCACGCTCACGAATGGATTGTTCGTGCACACAATCGTGTAGAGCTTGAGCTTCTCTGCGATTCTGACTGCTTCTTCGATATCAGCGAGCTGCATCCTCTTTTCAGAGTGATTCAAGAGAGTGCCCTTGCATCCGGATGCAACAAGCGTCTCGCCCAAGGTGTGTCCCGTGCATCGACCGGGCTCCCCTGGATCCATATGCTGGGAGAAAACAGGTATTGTGACAGCGGTGCTTACCCTGTAAAGGTCTGCAATTTGGGGCGCCACAACGATTGACACGTTGTACTCGCGAGCCACCTTCTCGCACATCTTGGCCAAGCTAACTGCTTTGTCACCAGTTGCCTGAGGGTAAGTCTTGAAATTGACAACCACTACTGGCGTTCGTAGGTCAGTCATCGCAGAGTCTCCTCACTGAATCAACCATCCACAAAGTCCGCACGCGAGGAGTTGCCTATTAACATGGCGCTCCAACTCGTTCTCGAAATAGAGCGGAACTGAGGGCTTGAGCATGAACGGCGATTCTCTTCTAGCGCGCAGTTCCAATCAGGAGTTTGAGGAGTGGAACTCTGGCGAAACCGCGCTTGTTCAGTGTACTGATGTCCTCACGAAGCTCGATTTTCACGAACTTGCCCGGTCCCGCATTCCTGTAGTAACGCATGTAGACATCCGAGAACTCTTTGAACGTGGCAGCAGACAGGAGGTCGGCGACCGCATCATTGGAAACCCGTATGAATGCATCCTCGTCGTGCGTCATTCCGGAATCCACTTTAATCGGACCCATGGACTCCTTCTCGACCTTGAATCTGTCACCCATGGCCAAGAACCCGATCGTGAACGCGTCCGTGCTTTCTATTCCTTTGACAGCAGAAGTATCGTCAAAGAAGTATTTGAGACGATCCGGCAACGAACTGTGGTAGGGTACGGTTCCGCCTCGCTCAGACTGCTTCGCCTCAGGCAATGATTCCTCAGTCTCAGTCGGAGTGGCTTCGATGTGAGTCTCACTAGGAGGCGGAATGTAAGTTTCTTCGAGTTCCCGAGAACCTAGTTTCTCATCTACTGACTTCTCTTTTTCCTCTTCGGTATCCTTCTTGCCGCGTCCGAATATCTTGCGCACCATATCCGCATTCCTCTGCCTTTGGATATCAGGTAATAGTGAACGAAAGCTCCCAAGAAAAAGCTAATTGAGTCGTACAGACTACCTATACTGCCCGATAGGAGATACTCGCTCTAAGGGAACTGCAGATGGCCGCTCGCCCCGTCCTAGCATAGGACGCAAACCTGATGGCCTTTCCTCCTTCCAGAGTTCTGCCACCAACATGTCTCTTATGGCCATGCGAATGACCTCTGATCGGCTTGGGTACATGTCCTTCTTTATCAAAGCGTCCATGCCTTCAACATAGGACTCTGGCAAGCATATCGTGACTACTCTCATTCTGCACCGAACAACAAAGGAAGCTCAGGTCCTAAAGAACCGGTGTCATTCGCTGGTGCTCATCTGCGTATTATGCGCTCAATTCTGTCCACAGTCACTGTTTTACATGTCGTAGGTGTCGAAAAGATAGTCTAATGGCAGGTTCCCAGCACGTCTGTATAACTTACGGAGATATATGCTCGAGCATAGACTCTTAGAGAGTGCTGGCATGTGGCAACAGAAACAACCCAGTGTCATCACAGGCTGCCTACAAAGCAGGAGACGATTGATGACAACTTCATAAATGAGTCATCAGTCGCTGAGCATGCGACCCGGAGTTTTCTGACTGAATCATTCATTCTCAATTCTCGAGATCGAGTCGTAATACGCAAAGGGTCTGGCTCCTGCCCAAACCCCTCGTTCTCGAAGAAGCACAGCCGCCGGTCTCTACATCGGCTCTCACTTCTGACGAAAGTCGCGGGAAACAAAGTCGGTACTGTGGACCTCAACACCCTTGAATCATACATGAAACGATACGTGGATGTCGTCAACCTGATTCTTGAGAGAGTCTACACCAGTCCTCAACGTGCTGAACAAATCGGACACGAACTTTCACTGTACAGGGGAGAAGCATACAACCTACTTCGCAAGGAAACCGACCTCTGCTACCAAGGAAATAAGGAATTCCAGAATCTCATATTTGAGCGTCTCCACAGGGACGCGTTGGAAGAGGCCGGCCGCATCATTCTCTCCCAATACATCAGAAGGCAGCTGACCACGTCTGCTATTCGCCTTCTCTGTGATTCACAAGAGGATGCTATTCAGCTGCTGAGTGAGAAATGGATCGTGGCAAGATTGATCCGCAAGGTCCGAGATAGTTGCGAACTAGTCCGAAAGAATGGCGCAGGCTATCATTATGCACTCTCGGTCCTCCGACAACTCAGAAGCGCACTTGACCAAGTTGTGATTTCTGAATTAGAACAACCAATGGGAACAAGAGTAGGGCAAAGGTTGAGAGTCAGACGAGGCCTCAGCAAGCCTTCTCCTAAGAAAGATGCTATTCGGGCGCTTATCATCAACAAGGTCGACTCTTGGTCTAAGAACGGATACAAGTCTACTACGCCACGCTTCAAGAGCCCGAGTCTCGACTATTCGGCTTCTACTGAGAACAGTACCGGGCAAGGCTACTGGTTCGAATCAGACACCGAAAAGAACAACGAAGTCCTTTTGCATATCAAGCTCCCTCGTGGCATGGCCGGGACGAGGATCGACGATTCCACACGCGATTGTCGAACGTTGACATTTCGCTTTCTGAACTGGCTTCCACAGGCATCGCGTGGGGACACTGTCAAAGCGGACCAGGCAAGGGCTTCAAATCTGCCCTACAGAGCAGAGAGACTTGAGTTTAGAGCTTGCGTCTTTCGAGATATGCACGAGCAGCTCATGAATACCATCCAATTTCAGCACAAGGCGCACGAGCTGCACATCAGGCGCAAAGGCGATTCAGAGTCCGAGAAGCTCGTGGAACTTAAGAAAGAAGTCTCACAGTTGAAGAAGCTCCGTAGGTCTGCTCCCCCCAAGCTTCTCATTCGGGGGCACAGAGTGACACTCCAGATACCATTCCACGCACCCGACACGAAAGCCCTCCCGAGACTTGAGAACAAAACATACGATTCGCTTGCGGGGGCAGACAGAGGGCTCAGGGTCTCTGTCGCTTTATCGGTTCTACAAGACCAAACATACTCTGATCAGCTGGTAAGAATGGAGCCTCTCTTGAGTAAGAGGCAACGCCTTAGAAGGCAAGCCTCATTCCTCCAAGGAGAAGTCAAACACAAAATGAATAACTGGGAGACAAAGAGGCCGGGGCAGTCGCATCCATCGTCCCTCCTCAAGAAGGAAAGGAACCTAGATGCTCTTTGGCACAAGGTCCGTCGTCTCGACCGCGAGGTCTCTCGGGTTGTCGCCTCACACACTGTTTGGTTCTGCGAAGAGCACAACGTCAAAACGCTCTACCTTGAGGATCTGAGGAGCTGACGAAGCCCCGAGTGGGTACAAAGGTCTTTCATGGGCTCTCACCGCAAACATGTGGGGACAGACCATTGACAGAATCAGGTACATGCGGCAGGCACTTGGTCATTCGCCGCATAGCGTGTGGACAGTAAACCCCGCATGGACCTCTCAGACCTGCCATGTGTGTAAAGAGAGAGGGCTCCGAGTCCATGGCAAAGAATCCATGACTGAGAAGAAGGGTGGGGAATACTTCTACTGTCCACATTGCGGTTTGCACATTCATGCAGACATAAATGCGGCACGTAACATAATTCACTCCGGCAATCTCAGTGCCGTTCCTGAGAGGACAAAGGACTTATGTCTAGATTTGTCCATTCTACAATGAACGGCGAGGTGAATACTCGTGAGCAAGAGCACTGCAGGAAAAGTGAAAGCTAGCCACATCTTGGTAGAGAAACAGAGCCAAGCTTTGGAAATCATCAGGAAGATAAACGAAGGTGCAAGCTTCGCGGACATGGCAAAGCAGTTCAGCACTTGTCCCTCGAAGAGCAAAGGCGGAGACCTCGGCTGGTTTGAGAGGGGCAAGATGGTCCCGGAATTTGAGCGAGCTGCATTCGCCTTGGGTCCTGGCCAAATGACTACCGAACCTGTCAAGACCAAGTTCGGATACCATATCATAAAGCGCACAGGCTAAGCCGCTCCAGACATTCGGAACTACGACTCTGCTCAGTGATTCTCTTGTCGAGCACATCGGATAGTGGCTGAAGGGTGACTTGAGCCATCACGAAGGACTCACTCGGCAGAGTCTGTGTGCGGCTTCTTCGCGCTTTTTGTGCTTGTGCTTTTGCCAGCCATGCCATCATTCTCAGTGAAACGACCCTCAAGCCTCGACAGTACATTGGGCAGAGTCGTATACTCCATGTCGTGCTCGTTCAATCTGTGTGGCATGAACGGCCCGTGCCTTCTCAGATAGTCAGCGATTTCCATTCCTCTTCGCCTGCTGATGTCGAAGGCAATATCGTCGAAGAGATCCACGGGGCCGACAATCATACCATTGCTGACCTGAATGCCGAGACAGACTACTCTCGGAGGACCGTCAAACCTGGTACACCTTGAGTCTTTCAAGCCGACTGGCAGAAGTGGGCCTATATGGGACCCTCGCATCCATCCCGATACTAGGTGCGGAAGAGTGAAAGCTTCCAATACCTCGCCCATTGCTGGCAGACCTGAGTGGGCTCTTACAATCGCAACTGGATCGTCTTTGCCAACATACTTGCCAGCGATATGGGACAGCTTGTCGGTGCTGACGGAAGCGGCTATCATACCGTCACGCCTGAAAATCCTCTTGATGACATAATGACCAGTGCTCCCAATCAAAGCCAGAAGGTCGTACATCTCTTCTGGGCACTTCAACTCCACATAGGTGGGAACCTGTTTCAGGATGTCCTGCACGACGAACTTGAAACCTTCGTGAAGATTGGGGTCGATTACCAGTCCGGCCGTGTTGAACGGATCCGCAAACATTCTGAATAGAGGAAGGTTGTAAGCACCTGGCTCGGTCTTGTCAGCACAGAACACTGCAAATGGCTCTGACTTTCTTTCCTCTACAGCCATCTCAGCAGAGCCGGGCCCCATGCCCTTCACGTTGCCACTGAATGAGTCCGAAAGCATGTCTTGCCCGGCTGCATAGATTTTCATCTCCCGTGCTTTTTCAGTGCATTTCATGAAGGTATCCCAAGCTCAGCTTGTGGACATCCTCGCTGTTCTCCCCGCGATGGTGAGTCATAATCAGCTCGAGATCGTCACCTGCGTTCACCACTCGAAAGTCTTTGATGATTTTCTTGTCAACACCCTCTTTCAGACACTTTCGAGCGAGCTCCATGATAAAATCAGGTACAATTACGTGTCCAGCCAAAGAACCGACGTCTGCTTTAATCACACTAAGAGTACTTTCAACCATCGCGTTTCTCTCCTTTTCCCCTACGGACCGAATTCCCAGCACTCTACTCAGAGTAAGGATAGCCTCTGCAGAGCATTCTATTAGGTCTTTCGAGCCCGCAAAGAGTTGCAGAGCTTCGTTTCTGGGGGAATCACGCCCGCATATGAGTTTTATGGCCGTAGAATAGTCTAACGGTTCATTGCAGACCAGCCTGACCCTCCTCGCTCAGGCATGGTCCGAGGCGTCCCAAAAACGAGAATAGGCGGTTGTAGCTGCTCTTTCTGCGGGATGGAGAACGATGCCTTCAGCTAGAGTATCAGCGCGAAAGCCGGAAACACCTGACCGTAAGCAGTACCATATAGAGGTTCGAGAGGGCGAGGTGGCCCGAACGGTCATTCTTCCGGGCGATCCGCAACGCGTAGAGAAGATCAGTGCGCGATGGGATTCATTCAAGAAAGTAGCAACACATAGGCAGTTCGTAACTCATACAGGCACCTACAAGGGAACCCCTGTGTCAGCTTGTTCGACAGGTATCGGAGGACCAGGGACCGCGATCGTAATAGAGGAGCTCGCGAATGTTGGCGCCCGGGATTTCATTCGAGTCGGTTCGTGTGCCGCCCTCAAGAAGGATATTGAGATTGGAGACCTAATCATATCAACAGGCGCTGTGAGACTTGAGGGCACAAGCAAGCAGTACATCAGGCCGGAGTATCCAGCCATGCCGTCATACGAACTGCTGCTGGCATTGATTGAGGCTGCGGAGAACCTTGGACTAAGATACCATCTTGGAATCTCAGCATCTACTGACTCCTTCTACTTGGGCCAGTCCCGACCCGGGTTCGGTGGCTATGAACAGAGCTGGAGCAAGGGTTTGATTGAGGAGCTGCAAAGAGCGAATGTGGCGAGCTTTGAGATGGAAGCGGCCACTTTGTTCACCTTGACAAACATATACGGATTCAGAGCCGGAGCGGTCTGTGCAGTCTATGCCAACAGAATACGGGACGAGTTTGCAGTTAAGGGTGAAGACGCTGCTATTGACTGCGGCAACGAAGCGGCTAGGGTTCTTGCTGAAATGGATGGTGAGAAAGAAAGCAAGGGCAGGAAGTTTTGGTCCAGGGCGGTCTCAAAATAGCTTTGATTGAGCCCCGCTACATCTTGCCTACGTAGTAATACTCGCCGGCGGCCTTCTGTTGGGCGTCAAGCTGAGACCCGTCTTTGTTGACTCTCGGACGCCCTGTTTGGGGATCGCGACGGAATGTTACACCCATTTGCTTCAGGAACATGTTCATCCCTGCTCTCAGAGTAGTAACAGAAGAGGCACGACCGGATTTCCCTGGAATTCCGTCGAACACCACAAGGCTGTCACTCAAGTAGTCAGCCATGAGAAGTGAGTGTTCAACAACAAAGGCCGTCTTCATTCTCGTTTGCATCATTCTGCGAATGGCTCGCGACCCTGCTAGGCGCTGTTCAATGTCAAGGAATGCGGATGGCTCGTCTAGGAGATAGATGTCCGCCTCGCGTGCAAGACATGCAGCAATTGCCGCACGTTGTAGTTCGCCACCGCTCAATTCTGAGACAGCATGATCCATCAGGTGTTCAAGCTCGAGCTTCTTCACCACAGTCGTCTTGTACTCCGCAGTCTCGACAAAGTCATGTCCGGCCTCACGAAGATACAGACGTACCGTGCCTTCGAAGTCTGCGCTTATGTACTGAGGCTTGTAGTTAACCTTCAAGTCGGTACCCAGCATTGTCTTCTTCGGTGCCTCGCCCTCATCTGGCTCAAGTTCACCGGCAAGCAAGCGCACAAAGGTCGTCTTTCCTATACCGTTCGGTCCGAGAATGCCGATCACCTGGCCCTTTGCAACACGGCCCCCAGATACTCTTAGCTCAAAGTCTTCGAATCTCTTGGTCATGTCACCATATTCCAAGAGTGCTTCCGCACCAGCCCACTGTTGGTCCTCGGTCGTTTGCCCTTTGAAGGAAATCTCAGTATCCCTGAATCGCATATTCTCGTCCGGAATGTAACCGTCGAGGAATATGTTGATACCGACTCTAGTGCCATGCGGATGTGACACTATGCCGTATACTCCGGGGCTTCCGTATAACATGCAAACCAAGTCGGACACATAATCGAGTATTGAGAGGTCGTGTTCAACTACGACAACTGTTTTTCCATTCTCGGAGAGCTGCCTTATTGCACGAGCAACACGCAGGCGCTCTCTCACGTCTAGGTAAGCTGTAGGTTCGTCGAAGAAGTATATGTCACCTTCGCGTACTATCGCCGCCGTGATAGCTACTCGCTGAAGCTCTCCTCCACTAAGGAATTTCACTGAGCGAGTCCAGATGTTTGTCAAGCTTAGGTCCTGCTTCAACTCTTTGAGTCGCCCTGACGAATCTGCGCTCTCTAGTAGTTCGCTCACGGGACGTTCAGCGAATGACTTGACCTTTGGAAGGTCAGTAATGTTCTGAGGCTTGTGAACTGCCTTGATTGAACCGGCGCGCATCTTCTCAAAGAAGGGTTGAAGCTCAGATCCTCGATATTGCAGGATAATCTCATCCCATGTTGGGGGAGACTCGATGCGGCCAAGGTTAGGTTGCAGCTCACCGGAGAGTATCCGGACGGCTGTGGTCTTCCCGACACCGTTGGGACCGATTAGACCGAGAACCTTTCCTTCCTTCGGAATCGGTAGACGAAATAGCTTGAACGCGTTGACACCATACCTGTGGCTAGTATCGGTCTCAAGTTCCTCCGGTAGATTCACGATGCTAATGACGTGAAACGGGCACTTCTTGACGCAGATTGCCTCTCCTGAACAGAGAGATTCAACTATGACAGGCGGCTTTTCGAGCCCATTGGGAAAAACTACAGTCTCGTCGCCGGTCCTAACCCTGGGACAGAACCTCTGACATTCGTGGGAACAATCCTTGGCCCTGCAGCGCTCCCTATCCAGAACGGCGACACGCATATCGGTCTATCAACACCTACGGAGAAACTAGGACTGCGACTCCTGGCACAGTATTTAGCACTTTGGCTGTGTGAGATGCAAGCTTCCAAAGGCTTTTGTGCTCAGCCGAGAGCTTTCCTTTGAGGCGAACGAGATGAAGATTGTAGATAGGCTGCTTGATACCTTCACCGGAGCACGGCGCATCCGTGGTGAGGCCGGAGCGGAGCCGAGCGATATGATGCACTTCTTGACTCTCGTTCGCGCCAGAGTTTTCTTGGCAATCACTGGTAGACAACTCGTGACTGAGGCCAGCCTGCTCGGACAGAATTCAGTCGATTCTACGACCGATGATTTGACCAGACTGTCCCCTCTGAGACGTTTGAGAAGAGATTAGGTACAACCAGTGCACTCGCATCACGGCTATCAATAGTGCTCAATTGACCCCATGATATCCCAGATATTGCATAGCCCTGCTAGTCTTTGCTCAGCCCAACAAACCACACTTGAGAGAGGGCAGCGAAGCTTGACACCCTTTGTTTGCAACCACGCAGGAGACTGTGATGATGACAAAGCCTGTTGCGTGAAGACCGAAATGACACTGACAGAGTCGGACATGGAGCGGATTGACTCCTTGGGCCACATGAGGAATGAGTACGTAGTCAGGACAAAGGATGCATTCTGCCAGCTGAGAGACCTCGACGACTATTGCTGCTTTTACGATTCTGAAAAGAAGACATGCAGAATCTATGAACAGAGACCGGACGGTTGCAGGTTCTATCCCATCATATATGACGCCAGACGACACAGGTGTGTTGTAGACAAGGATTGCCCGTCAAGAGAAACCGTCACAAAGGAAGAGATTAACAGAGCGTGCCCTGAAGTCAGGAAGCTCGTAAAGAAACTGATGACAGAGGCAAAGAAGCGTGAGGACTCTCGCTGACCTGCACTTGCATTCCACTGTATCTGATGGTATCAACACACCCAGCCAGCTTGTCGCGATGGCTGTGCAGAAGGAACTTGGAGCAATTGCTCTGACAGATCACGACACTCTAGACGGTATTAGCGAGTTTATGAAGGCCAAAGCACCAAACTGGCTAGTTCGTATTCCGGGAGTGGAGATTAGCACCGTACACAACGGACACGAAACTCACATACTCGGGTACTTTGTGCCCGAAAGTGCTGACAAACTCAGAGAACGTCTCGCGTACCTTGAGAAGAAGAGGCAAGAACGATTCCCAAAGATGGTTCAAAAGCTAAATGAGCTGGGCGTCAAGATAGCTAAGAAAGACCTCCAACGTATCCTTGAGGGTGTGAAATCGCCCGGGCGACCGCATCTTGCTCGGTTGCTCGTCATGAACGGCATAGTGAGAGACGAGAAGGAAGCCTTCGAAGTCTATCTGGGCGATGGGAAGCCAGCCTATGTTGAAAAGGAGATGATTGATGCCAAGGAAGCCATTGCACTTCTGAGGGCTGAAGAGACGGTCCCTGTGCTGGCTCACCCTCTAACCATAGGCTCAAGCGACCTGAGACGAGACATCAAGCAACTGCAACAAGCTGGATTGTTGGGCATAGAGGTAAACTATGCCTATGATCACATGTATACTCCCGCAGCGCCCGGTCAGGTCAGCGAAGCCGCCGAGGGTTTGGGTCTGATTGAGACAGGCGGCAGTGATCATCACGGTGACGCCTCTCGGAGTTTCATGGGTGACGTTACAGTACCGCTCAGTGTAGTTGACTGCCTTAGAAAGGCCGCCACATCTCTGAGAAACAAGAAGACAAGCTAGTGTACATGTGTACGGCTCTCAACATGAATACACGGCTACCATGTGACTCACGCATAATTCATATCAGGCGAGGATTAGTCATGAGGTGGTTGTGATTCCACTTGAGAGTCATCGATGCTCACGTTCATACTTGGTCGCAATCGATTCTTAGCGAGACAGATATTGAGGCTCGGCGGATTGCTGCTGCGAAGGCGGGCATTGAGCCTCAACTTGAGTTCCCTGCAAGCAAGCTCAAGGCCGCGATGAAAGGTGCAGGTATCGAAAGAGCAGTGATACTGCCAATCGATAGCGGCCTCAACCAAAGGATGCCACTCTCATTGAGAGAGAAGACCGACTGGCACGTCGATGAGATAAAGGGTGACCCATCTCTGATCACATTTGTCGGTCTGGACCCCAGAAGAGGAGAGGAAGGACTTGCCGAACTTGAGAGAGCAGTCAAAGAGAAGGGATGCCGCGGCCTGAAGCTATATCCTCCCAACGGCTTCTATCCTGATGAAGACGAATTCTACCCGTACTATGAGCTATGCACGGAACTCAAGATTCCCGTGGTGATTCATCAGGGCTTTACTTCACGGTTCAAGTATGTGAAATACGCGAGACCTGTTTTCGTAGACAAGGTGGCAGTTGACTTCCCGGATCTGAACATTGTGCTTGCTCACGTTGGGACCCCTTGGGTTGATGAGACGCTCATGGTTGCATATAAGAATCCGAACGTGTTTGTTGATGTTTCTGGGTGGCAAGCTTTTGCCGGGAGGGTTCCTATGAAGATGTACCAGATGATAGCCGAGGC
Source organism: Candidatus Thorarchaeota archaeon (assembly GCA_963726195.1). Lineage (GTDB taxonomy): Archaea > Asgardarchaeota > Thorarchaeia > Thorarchaeales > Thorarchaeaceae > OWC5. The sequence continues at coordinate 45,577 of CAVSBO010000013.1, read as the reverse complement.
AAAGCTTCTTCGGATATTTCCAAGCCGGCTGGTGTGGGCCAGTGACTTTCCACTCTTCGAGTACGCGATGCCTCTCAAAGACTGGGTCAAGTTCTTCTCTACCCTCAGATTGCCGAACGGCCTCATCGAACTCGGTTATCAGCAGGTTACCGATGACGAAATCCAACAGTGCATGTGGAAAAATGCTGCCCGCCTGTTCTTCGGTGAACACCCATGACACGCTTCGTAGTCGATGGCATGCTGGGCAAGGTTGCACTCTGGCTCAGATTGCTTGGCTACGACACGATTTACTCGCCCAAGGACGATGATGACCGCCTGCTTGAGATAGACTCAGTCGGAAGATCGGGTTCTGCTGACATCGGACGAGCTGCTTCACGAGAGAGCTGAGAAAGGCGGGATCTCGTCGATGCTACTCAGAGGAGGGGTCGACGATGAGATTGCAATACTCTTTCGACAGTTCAACATACAGCCTAGTATTGACCCTTCAAAGTCCCGTTGCTCGAAGTGCAATGGGTTACTCGTCGAGATAGGCAAAGATGAGAAGGAACGGGTGAAGGGACTCGTCTTAGAGCAGACCTACAACTACTACGATAAGTTCTGGCTTTGCACAACCTGCAATAGCGTCTACTTCCAAGGAGGGCATTGGAAGAACATCAGGAGCTACATGGATCGTATCAGGTCACTGGTGGAGGAGCAACCGCCTTAGAGGAGTGCTCAGTGCGGGCGACCCAGCTTCCCAGAGCTTTTGTTGGCCTTGGTCTCACTTACCATGATGTCGTACTCAATAGGTATGCAATCCTTCAGCGAGCGGGTAAGATGGCAATATTCCTTCATCAGTTGCAGACAGCGCTGACCGGTTTCCAGTTCGCCTTCTCCGACGACAACCCCGCCTGAAACTCTGACACTGTCGATTCTGTAACTGGACCCATCAAACTTCGTAGATGCTCTTCCATCGAGATGCATCGAGACTAATGCCATCTCAAACCGTCGTTGAAAGTCTAGGAACGTATTGGTGAGGCAACCAAGAATCGATGAAATGAAAATCTCATCTGGGCATAGTCCTTGGCCCTTTCCCCCGTATGCTACCGGGGTGTCGAAAGTGATTTTCTGTCCCTCGCCTGTCGAAGCCGTGCCGCCTGTCGCTCCGTCCCAGACAGCAGAAGCATTGTACTCTGTAGATTCGGGGTAACGTGATTTGACTCTCAATCTCGATGCCCAGAAGGGGTTCGAGAGTCTATGGTTGGTTAAAGGTTCCGATATTGCTCTCATCACCGGACAGTCCAACTAACTTTAATGGCCGCAGCGTGCTCTCTAGTCATCCACAGGGGTACTAGGATAGCACCCACAACCTTGTTTCTGAACTTGGTGACTTACCATCATACATGACGAAGGTACCGGAGCCGCGTGGAGCAAGTCAGTATTCCAAAGTTTGAAGGAGAATTCTCAGTTGGATGCCGCGAGGGACAATGGCAAAGTGGAGAAGGCGGCAGAGAGCAAGAGAAGGCGAGCAATTAGAATCAAGAAGAATCTCACGGACGATGAAAGAAGTCTGATTGACCTGCTATCGAGCATCGACCAGAAATACGAGAACTTGCTGGTAGTTGTGGAAGGGCGACAGGACGAACGTGCACTGAGGCACTTCGGACTGAAATCACGGTTGGTGAGGACACAGACGAGACTGGGTAGAGCCGAACTCGTGGATCAAATTGCAGGTATCGCACGAAAGGAAGGCCAAGTGCTGATATTGACTGACTTCGATCGGGAAGGAAATGATGTGAGTGGTTTTCTTCAGAGAGAATTGGAGTTACACAAAGTCAAGGTGCTGAGAGGGCTGAGAAGGAAGATACGCATCTTGATGGGAGACAGAAGATGCATTGAGGACCTTGAGGCGTTGTTCCGCAGAAATGATTCGCCGGAGATGGCAATCTAAAACCACGGCAATGGGTTCACGACACTATCGTGACTTGTCACTGGTCCAAATCAGACGGTGCTGCCGCAGTTTGGACAGATGAACTTTCCAGCAGGTATCTCGGTCCCACATACACGGCATGTGCGCGCTCTCTGCATTCTTATCGCGTCCACAACACCGCCCTTCTGGGGCTCTAAAATGAATCTCCCATCTTCGTCAGCTAATTCTGAACTCGGATGGGTTGCCCGCCTTCTGAAGCAAATCGAATGGCATGGGGAGACGCAGATTGTTGTCGAGCTTCACGACTCTGGTGTTGTCCAGAGTGTCAAGGTCTATCCCCGCCTGATGAAATCCCGATATTATGCCGTCACGAATCTCCACGGTAATGTTGGCCTTTGACGCTACCTGTTGGCTATGCGTCACGATGAAGAAGGAGGTACCAAGTGTCTCGTTCAGCTCCTGAAACAGGTCGAGAATCCTTTCAGCAGTCTCTGGATCTAGGTCACCCGTCGGCTCATCACATAGAACAAGACCTTTACCTTGAGTATCAATCAAGTTCACCAGCGCGCTCGCGATGGCTACCCTTGCTCGCTCACCTCCGCTAAGAGTGGTCGCCTTACTGCGCCTTCGTTCTTCGAGTCCAACGAGCTTGGTCAGTCTATCCACGCGTTCGCGGCGTACTTGACGAGGAACACCCGCAATCCGAGCAGCCAACTCGACGTTCTGCTCTGCGTTCAGGTGGGGCAGTAGGTTGTTGACCTGGAACACAAATCCGATGAAGTTCCGTCTGGCCTCCGTGAGGACCCTTTCGCTGAGTTTCGTGATGTCCGTGCGCAGGTTAGCCCAATATACCTTGCCAACAGTGGCTCTAGTTATTCCCCCAATTATGTTGGTCAGTGTGGTCTTGCCGGACCCACTCGGTCCCACCACACACATCATCTTGCCCTCAAGAATCTGGAGTGACACACCACTCAGTGCTACTACTTCAAGCTCATTTGTCTTGTAAATCTTGTAGCAGTTCTCAACGCTGACTACCACGTCATCAGGATATTGGCTGTAGATGTCAAGCTGCTCAACACTAGTCGCAGCAGTCATTGGGGGCACAACAGACTCGCCCGAGTGTGACTCTCATAAGTCTATTGGGTGAACCATCCCTTTCGCGATCGAGAATCGCGTGTTCATGCCTCAGCGAGAACTGTGCTCTTTGTCTCTACAGGTTCCTCAACACTGTCGCAGGGTCAACAGCACCAGCATTTCTTGCCGGTAAGTAACATGCAGCTAGCATAGCGACGCCGTCCAATGATAGCAGCAATAACATCATGACGATGGGGAAGCTTAGTACTTCTCCGACGATTGCAGAAAACGGCGAAACGCCAAAGGTTAGGATGGTCATGCTGTAGCCAAAGATGACGCCGAGAACGAGGCTGACGCCAATCGCGGCAACAACAGAGCCTGCAAACTCCCCGAAGACCATTGATACTACTTGGGATTTCGTTGCTCCAGCTGCTCTGAACACGGCATATTCCCAATTGCGGTCCCTCACTGCTGAGCCAAGAAACAATGCTAGTGCCGACAGTCCCATCATTGCACATAGAAGGAATGCAACGACGGTGAGACCTTGCATTCCAGATAGGAAGAGATTGGTGGAGGAGTGTGAAGTATCAAAGCTGCCGAGGGTATAGACACTGACATTCCTCTCAGCCGAGAGACCATCAATCATTGAGGTCGTGTTAGAGTGAGGTGCAATGGCGACGAGAAACAAATCGGAAGTATTGATGTAGGATAGCTCTGACAGCAGCTGGAGATTCACGAAAGCAAAACCACCTCGACCCACTTGGAATCCGAACTCTGTCCCCAGAGAGGCACTCACAAGGTCATGAGTAGCAGCCATACCGAAACCCGGCGCACTTCTCATCAGTCCGACGATTTCGAAACTCATGACCAGAGTCCCATTGACCGATCCGAAGCTAACCGAGATATTTTCTCCAACGGTCTTTTTCAATAGCTTCGAGTAGTATTCACTAATAATGATGCCATCACTCTTTGCGTTCAGCTTCGCGAGGGTTGTGTTGGCATCTTCGCCGACAAACGAATCCGATGAGAAGTAGCCGATATGCGCGTAACTCTGCGTATTGATGCCCTCCAAGAAGAATGACTCGGTTCCGACTTGCGCCCACGTTTCAACTACAGGGGTGACAGCAGTCACGCATGGATAGCTCAGAATCGTCTTGTTGAAAATGAGAGGCTCTTGGTCACACTTCACGCGAACGTCACAGCCTATTGCATATTGTTTCTCATTCTGTGTTGTTGCCTGGAAACTAGACGGCCTGTATGAGCATCATTGTTGTAGTCGTGAGTGTTAGAGTCAGGATTACGAGAAGCAGAATGAACTGACCCTTGCGTCTTCTCAGACTTTGAGTCAAGTAGAGGCGTCTTTCTCCAATTAGAAAGCCCGTGCCACTTGATGCCTTTGCAGTGACTAGCCGCATGATCCTTGAGCCAAGATATGATGACACGAAAAGCAAAACAGTCGCACCAAGTATCTCTGCCACTGCAACATAACCTAGACGGCGCTGCAATCATCGGCATCAGGAGGAGCAGAAGAAGAATCCCTGTCAGACCTAACGCATATCGCAAGACACCTGTTTGCTCCGTGCCCTCAGCCGTCGGTGCAGTTGTGGGCTGCCCTACCTCCGAGACGTCGATTTTTCTTGCGACATGTAGCAGGTAAGAGCCCGGAAGATACAGCGTTATCACGCCGGCAATGACCAATGCAAGAGGAGGAACACTGAGGTTCTCGAGGAATCTCGCATAAATGCTCAAATCGAACACAAAGAGCCCCACTGACGCTCCCAGAAGCGGGGCCATGATAAACGAAAGCCCGACCCCAATGATGAAGCCCAGTATGGCTAGGAACAAGGACTCCCACATAAACGTGGCAAACACTTGATTGAAGGACGCGCCCTTTGCCCTTAGAGCACTGATCTCACCCTTGCGCCGAGCAATTGATGTCTCCGAAGTGAATATGCTAAGCATGAGACTCATGACCAGTACTGGAAATGCAATGATTGTCAAAACCTGGCTTTGGAGGTAGGTCTGTATTTCTGCGTCGAAACGAGAAATCTCCTGTAGGCCGGAGACGAACACCCGCGGATACTGTTCTTCTATTTGTGTCTTGAGAGCTAACAGATTTGTGCCTGCATTCTCTGCTCCTGCTGCAAATAGTGCATCTGCCGAGGCCCTGACTAGTGACACTGGCGGAAAGAAACCTCTACTTCCAACGTCGTCTGTTGCTGTCTGTCCGGCTTGGCTCTGAAGAATCATCACTGAATCAGCGATTCCTAGAACAGACGCCCCATAGGGGCTCATCGAGTCCCAGTTCTTGCGGCTTATCGATGGAAACCACTGGCGAAGAAGCGATAATGGAGAAGCGACGTCGTAGACTGCTGATACGGTGAGATTGCTCAAGGCAAGTCTGCCGAAATCGGATGGAGAACCCACCGACCTTCTACCTGTGTGAGTGAGCAAGTCTATGCTTATGACACTGCCCACATCGATTGTGATGTTATGGACTTCACTGGCGTACTGAACAAAACCTTCGGAGACCAGAATATGTCCTACGGAGAGAGAGAAAGTGCCACGCCACGTGAACTCCTGTGACCAAGTCTTCATGAGGTGACTCGTCACAAGGAAGACACGTGTGTCTTTGATGCCAAATCTATAATTGGTGGCCTGCATCGAATATTGGCTCCAGGAAGGGAAGAAGCTGCCAATGAGTATGCCCACGGAAGAAGGGACCAAATCTGCAGACTCGGTGAACGGGCTTTGCGTCACTGTCGTTTGGGCATCACGGAGACCGGACGACTGCAAGTTTTCGCCCGGACCCGGCATGATTGCCATCTGAAAGGCATGAGCAGCGAAGTAGTCGTCTATTGCTAAGCCCGTGCCCGTGCTGGTCCATACGAACACAGTTGTGGGCAAAGCGACTCCGATTGCAAGCACCAACGCTATGCCCGCATTACGCACTTTGCCATTCCGCATAGATGTGAACGCATATCTTAATGCCCACCACGAGTTACCGCGCGCTTTGGTCTGTGCTTCTTTCGTGTTCTCGGCCCCCTACAGATTCCTGAGCACGATAGCCGGATCAGTCTTCGCGGCCTCTCGAGCTGGCAAATACGATCCTGCAGACATGGCCAGGAACTCACCCAAGAGCACCATAGTCAAGAAACCGATTGGGAAGGTTAGCACCGCAGGCAGAACTCTGGTGAAAGGACTGGCGGAGAAGACCAAGATGCTCATTACATATCCGAAGAGAGAGCCGAGGACCAGACTCAATGCAACAGAAGCAAGCACAATCCCGGTAAACTCAGAGAATACCGTTGTCACGACTTGGCTCTTTGAACCACCGACTGCTCGCAGGATTGCATAATCACGTCTTCGCTCTCTAACAACTGAACCCAGAAACAGCGTTACTGCGAATATGCTGAGCACTAGAGACATTGCGAAACCTGTCGAGAACAAGCCCTCAACTGTGCTCAGGAACAGAGTGGCAGAAAAAGACCACTGACTCAGGTTGAATGTCTCCGGTGTTATGGCAGAGAGCCCCGGAATGCTATCAAGCGCTCCAAGTAGATAGCTTTGGTCGGTTGTACACACAAGATTGCCTAGAAAGAGACTGGTGGTCAACTTCTGAGTAATGGATGCCATGTACCCAATATTCGCTATACCAAACCCGGAGAAGCCTGCTTGGAAACCAAAGGCATCCGCCAAGCTCATGCCTGTCGCGTAGGAACTTGAGGCATACCCGAAACCGGGAGCGCTGCGGACGTACCCCACGATCGTCAGGGTCACCAAAACGGAAGCCAATCTGGTGCCTATCTCGATGGTCACGTTGTCCCCGATAGTTTTGTTCCAACGATTAGCGTGATACTCGCTTATGATCAGCCCATTGTTGGTATGCGCGAGAGTAGAGAGAACAGCAGTAGCGCTCTCTGCACCAAAGCTTGTGGGGTCGAAATGACCGATTACCGAGTAGTTGAGTGGATCGAGTGCTTCGATTGTGATTCTGTCACCCCCAACCTTTCCCCATGTTTGAAGGACAGGCATGACTTTGGCCACGCCGGGATATCCTTCAACCGCGTTGCTGAAGTTGAAGGGTCTAGGAGCGCAGGAGATACGCAAATCGGCCCCGATGGCATAGTCTGTCTCTTTCAGTAGGTCAGCGTGAAAACTCTGTGCCTGCACTGTGAATGCAATCGTTGAGGAGAGCGTGAGTACTAGGACGACCATGAGAGGCACAACTTGCCCCTTCCGCATTCGAAGATTGCCTGCTGCAATAAGGTTCTTCTCACCCAACAGAAAAGTGAGCTTGGAAGAGAGTCGGGCGAATCCCATTCTGAATGCCCTCGAACCATTGTAGGCCATGAAGAACCAAGATGCGGTACCGAGTGTCAATTCTAGTATCAGAATTATGGGCTGTGGCGGAAAGAGTACTGCAGCCACGAGAACCATTGCTAAAAGAATCAGCGACGCGCCCAGAGTGAATCCATATGCTTCTCCTTGTTGGCTTATCGGCTCGGATGACTCTATCATAGCGGACCCAATCTCTGTGCGTGCCGCTTTTCTTGCGGAATACAGAATGAGCAGGAGCGGAGGCACAATACACACGAGAATCGAGTATCCCACCGCCTGCGGCTTGAGTACGGTCTTGGAGAGGAAGAAACCGTAACGTTGCCAATCGAAGACGAGAAAACCTTGGGCGCTTGGTATCAGTGGTGCAAGCAGGATGCTCATTGCCAATCCAACGACTATACTAAGCAGAGACATGAAGACGGACTCTGAGATGAACACGCCATAGATCTGTGCAGAGTTGGCACCCTTCGACCTTAGCGCACCTACCTCCGTGACTCTCGCAGACATGAAGGTATCTGCCCGCGAACACAGAGAGGAATAATGCTAGGATGAAGACTGGCAGATTGAGAAACGATAGAGGCATCGATGAAACATATGCATTGACTAAGTCCTGAACGTGAAGTATCTCTCCGAGGCCTTCTATGCTCACATCAAATCGTTCTTGCATGCGCGATTTCAATGAAAGAAGGTTCTCTGCAATCTTGTCCGGTCCCGCCGTGATCAAGGCAGATGCTGATGCGCGAATGAAACTCCGAGCACCAAAGAAACCGGTCTCAGATATTGTGTTCATGTTGGTGTAACTTGACAGGACCATCACGCTGTCCAATATGCCAAGGACCGCGGTGTCATAATTCACGTAATTGTAGTTCGACCGCATTCGATATGGAAAGCCTTGCTCAATGATAGAACCGCTGCTCTGAAGTTCATAGATTCCTGCGACCACGAGAGAATTCAGGCTTGTTCGTCCAAGCTCACCGATGGGTCCAGAGTTTGTCTGTGGACGTATGGTCAGAAGCTCGATATCAATGGTTGAGTTTATTGTAATGGTCTGGTGAAACACTTCGTAAACGTAGTTTATGAATTGCATCGAGACAAGGACCTCGCCCTCCTTCAGTTCGAATGCTCCCTGAACGCGAAAGTCACGCTGCATGAGCTGAAGGAGATTGTTTGTGACAAAGACAACCTCGCAATCTTTGATGCCCTGCGTGTATACTGGTTCATCAAGACCATAGATAGCGCTGTTAGGCAGCTTAGTCCCGAATACGAGGCCCACAGTCGAGCAGACTCGGTCAGTGCTTTCGACGAGAGAGCTTTCCTTTGCATAGCTCTCGGCAAGGTTGACTGCCTCAGTCATCCCTGGCGGGTTATGCACGAGCATCTGGAATGTTGTCTGGTCAAAATAGGAATTCACGCTCACCTGAACTCCAGTATCGGCCCAGACCATCACCGAACCAATGAGCGACAACCCGAGACTCAGTGTGAACGCCAAACTTAGAGCTCTGAAGGGATACGCTCTCATCGTGCGGAGAGCATACGAGATAGGATAGGCACGATTACCTTTGGGCAGATTAGTCTTGTCGCTTGTATGTTCGGCCAGAGTCGTCACCCCTAGGCGGCAGAGGAATCGTCACTCGGGCCCTGCCGGCGCAAAGCATCAACGTCCACTCCGCTAGGCTTGAAGAAGGCACTGACAAGTTCCTCTACAAGGACACCGTCACGCAGAAGCAGAATCTTGTCAGCCATTTTCGCGACCTCAGGATCATGCGTCACAACAATGACCGCACGTCCCTCTTGCTTCGCGAGATCCTTCATGAGCTTGATTATCTCGCTGCCAGTCTTGTGATCGAGGTCACCTGTCGGTTCATCGCACAGAAGCACAGCAGGACTGTTTGCCAGTGCACGCGCCAGCGCTACACGGGAACGCATGCCTCCCGACAATTCATGCGGCATGTGGTGTGCCCTATGATCTACGCCGACTGCCTTCAGCAGTTCCATACCGCGTTCGTAGCGTTTTTCGGCTCTCACTTCGTTCAAGAGCATAGGAACCTCGACGTTTTCCAGAGCAGTGAATATGGGAAGCAAATGCTGGTCCTGAAAGAGCACTCCGACCTTATTCCGCCTGACCTTCGAGATCTCTTCGTCCTGCAGAGAAGTTATGTCAATGCCATCGACGAGAATAGTGCCGCTGGTAGGAGTATCAAGACCGCCGATAAGGTTCAGAAGAGTGGTCTTGCCGGAACCTGACGCGCCCACTATTGCAACAAACTCGCCCCTGCGAACGGTCAGATTCGTTCCTCTCAGCACGTGGATTACCCGAGGACCGTCCTGAAAATCCCTGTGCAGGTCACGACACTCCACTGCTATGCTATTCTCGATGGCCAAAGGCACTCTCCAAGCCGCCCGAGAACTGACCCGATTTTTAAGGTTGCTACTGGAGCAAAAGCCACCAGAACAGGAGGTCGGTCCATCCTAGACTCTCACTGTTCACGTCTACAGTGAACAGAAGACGACAAAAGCAAGAATAGAATCCCATGGTTGAATCAACATGCGTGTGTTTGGAATCTCAGGGCTTTCGGGGACAGGCAAGACCACGCTCATGGAGCAGCTCGTGAAAGCTCTCAAGTCAAAGGGCTATTCAGTTGCAACAGTCAAGAGCTCTAAGGAGGACCATTCGAGCCCAGAGGGCACAGACTCAGGGCGGCACGAGAAGGCCGGAGCAGACCCTGTGATTCTTCTCGGACCCCACTCTACGAGTGTGAGATACTCGACAAGACGAAGGCTGAAAGACATTTTGAAAGGACAGAACATCGACTTTCTCCTGATTGAGGGATTCAAAGAGGAACATCTGCCGAAGGTTTGGTGTGTCGGAAGCAGACCTGTCGACTCCAGAGAAATACCCCCGACGGCTGTTGCCATTGTTACTTGGGCTGAGTCGACCATTGACCTGAAGAGCGCGAGAAAGCCAGTCCTCAGAATCAACGACATTGAGAAGCTCACTGAAATAGTAATGAAACAATCAGCCGACATATCGACGCTTGAGATCTGAACTGGAAATCGCTGATGCAGCAGGACTAGACACCTGACAAGCCGTGCCTTCGCAAAGTATAACAGCCATTTCAACGGGCCCTCCAACCCATGACGCGGGTCCCGGCCGAGATGACATTCCAGCTTCCACCACGAACACGGACTGAATTCATCGTTCTCATTCATAATGAAGAGTGCCCAGGATACTGCATTGCCAATTGAGTGTGGAAAGTGAACAGAGGAAGCACTGGATATCATGAATCGACTACGGATTATCGCAGCATTGGTCCTTATCTTTTACCTACTGGCTTGCTCCTGTGGAAGCGGACAACGTGTTTCTGTCTCGGCAGCCCCAGTGTCCAGCGAGCCCGTCAAAGTCCAGAATTCTGCCAACCTCAACCCATCTGCGGATTTCAATGCGACCAATCTATGGGGCGACATATGGAATGCAGCTTCAACACAGAGTCTACTGAACTATACTCGGAACCTGTTCTCAAAACTATCCTGGAAGAACATGGAATGAACTGGATGAAACCCCATCGGTGCCTCTTCAGAATGCATGGGCATGGGCCAATGGGACCCTGAAGAACAATACAGGAGGGCAGCTTGCTTTCCATCAAGTGACAGACCACAAGGTGCTTCTCGCGATTAAGAGCGGCATGGGGCCTTCTCCTAGACAGGCAATTCTCGTCACCGGTGTAATCAGTTCAGGACCAACACCCGGTGCCAATGATGTCGGCTCGAGTGTGGCTGCTGTTCTCGAAATTGCACGAGTACTTCAGAATTACACGCTGTACTGCGACGTCTACTATGTGCTGACAAATAGAGACACGAACAACCCCACAACGGACACCGGAGCGAAAGCTTTCGTTTCTTGGCTGAACCAGACAAAGACGGTGACTGTCACATCGCTGTCTTTTGAACGGATACTTTTCGACGACATCGGTTTCCTCTACGGGACAGAGATAATGCTCAGGAGCTACTCGGGTACCAGCAAGTACCAACAATCATACTGGATTCGAGATCTCTTGATGGAGCTATCTGCCTCAAGAGGAGCTGGTAGAGTGCAGTATGCTACCGACCACGGAGTCGCTCAGAAATCCATGGCATATGAGCTCTGGCAGGCAGGACGACCTGCAATCCATGTGTCGCAGGGATATTGGTATGACACAATTCGCGATACGTCCAACGATGTATGGAGCAACGGCGAGTATAGCTATGACAAGGCGAGAGAAATAGCCGCTTGTGCGGCCTGTGTTGTTGCCTACATCGGTATGCTTGGCGAGAGTGCTGCGTCGTTCTATATGACTAGCCCGTTGACCCCTCTGGGCAATATCTCGGAGCTGCTCACCTTTACGTTCAATGGTTTCGTGAATGCGACAGTCAGTTGGACTGGAAACACGACAATCGTTTCCACCATTGCTGATGCGTACTCTCACCGTATTCTGTATCAACGCACTGGGAACAGTGGCGTTATCGTTGTTAGATACCTCTCGAGGTATTTTGGCCCATTCAATCTCAGTATCAGTAACATCGGTGCAGGATCCGCGTTAGTCAAGGTCACTACAACTTTCCTGAATGATATTGACGCTGACGGATTATCAGACACCTTCGAGAACAGCCAAGGTACAAGCCCATACTCTGCTGACACGGACCAGGATGGCCTGACCGACGATGTCGAACTCAGCATGGGCACAAATCCGACCAATCCTGATACCGACGGAGACAGTGCCCCTGACGGTTGGGAGGCCAAGCACGGATCCAATCCTTTGGTCGCTGATACCGATGGAGACGGATTATCGGATGGGGTTGAGATGATTTTGGAAACAGACCCCACGAAGCGTGATACCGACGGTGATGGGCTTGACGATGGGCTCGAAGTGAATGTTTACCATACAAACCCGCTGATTGCCGATACCGACGCTGATGGACTCCCCGACGGTGTTGAAGTCGCACTTGGGCTCAACCCTCTTTCGCCAGATACGGACAAAGACGGGTTGAGTGACATGTTTGAAGTGGTCAACGGACTAAACCCCAAGAGCAACGATACGGACGGGGACGGGTTGAGTGATGCGTATGAGGTGGAGTACTGTCTTTCACCTACAAATCCCGATACTGACTTTGATGGAATCCCCGATGGCATTGACTGGAATCCTAGAGAACACTGGATAGTGACTGTTGCTCCTGCTGCGCTCTTGACCACGGCCATGCTATTTGTCGTGTACGCCTTTCTCAAGCAAAGAGCCTACAAGCGGGATGGAACAGTTGTTCAGGTACAATCAAGCACGGCGCCTGAAACCCCGGCAGGTAGCAAACATAACATGGCTTGAAACAGCATGGCTCAGATACCCTAGGGTCGTTCATCCTTCCTCAATCACTAATAGGTATATCATCATCGCCACATATGCCTTCAACTTGCTCTGAATATGAGGATTGTCCAAGGACAAGCAATATCGGAATGCTCTTCTTTGGTATCAAGTCACGCATGGGCTTGTGAGAACCGTCGCAGTTGCCGACTTTGACTTGACCGATACTCTCGAATGTGGGCAAACGTTCTGCTGGACCAGAGAGGGCGAAGGGTACGTCAACGCAGATATCGGACAAGCCATCTATGTAGTGCAGAAAGGAAACACCCTCCAGTATGAGACCTCGGTTGACGATATCGACATCGGCAGACTGCTTGGACTCAGTGATCCGATTCATGAGATACAGCAGGAAATCACTAAGGATGAACTCATGAAGAAAAGCATCATGTTTGCTCCGGGCATTCGAATAGCCCGAGACCCATTCTATCCATGCCTGGTCTCTTTCCTGTGCTCTATCCGCAATAACATCCCAAACATCCACAGAATGGTACAGCGCATAAGAGATCGTTACGGTCCCAAATATCAGTTCAGAGGACGTGAGTACCATGGATTCCCGACACCCGAGCAGCTATCGAGGGTCACCGTTGACGAACTCAAGACTCTCGGCCTTGATTGGCGTGCTGCGTTCATTGCCAGATCCACCTCGTCCATTCTTGCTGGCGATATCAAGCCCGAAGAGCTAGTCAAAATGGGGTATGACAACGCCCATGAAGAACTGAAGATTCTTCACGGTGTTGGGGACAAGGTCTCCGACTGTGTGTGCCTTTTTTCGCTTGGATTCCTAGAAGCATTCCCGATTGACGTGTGGATGGAACGCGTTATCCAAGAGCATTACGGACTATTCACGGAAGTAGGAAAGTCATACGGCAAGAAGTCAAGAGCCGCAAGGGACTACTTCGGCAGATACGCAGGTTATGCTCAGGAGTATCTGTACTACTACACTCGCACAGGCGGAAAGAAGCCCAAAAAGTGAGACCCTCAGAAGCTCTGCTGCTTCTTTCTCTTGACAGCATACCATGAATGGCTCTCAATCCCCTTTGTAATCTCCCAAGCGCGCGTCTTGTAGAATCCTAAGGGGTGTTTGACATATTCACACAGAGAGTCGTACTCCACTCCTTGGTACACCGGACAAAGACCATTACCTTGGAGCTTCCTGCATCCAGGAGGTGTGTAGCCCTCTCCAGCCGACTTCGAAGAGATGTGCCGGACCTGGTATTCGGCTAGGCTGCTTATGAAATCCGGTGACGACTTGAACACTCCCAACACCTCCTGTTGACTCATTCCTATCTTGAGGAGAAAGGCAGCCAGAGCGAACCTTGCCTCGTGAGGGAGGTTCTTCCCGCGTACCGAGTCCTCGTGCATCTGTCTTATGCACGGAGGAAAGGCCGTTATGAGGCTCTCTGTAATCTTGACAGGCTGTGTCATCTTGATTTTCCCGCGAAGCTCACTCTCGACGCGCTGCACTGCTTCAGTGAGTCTTGCCGGTAGGGTGCGTACTTCAAGACGGCTCGTCAGAATGAGCTGCTTGAATTTGCCCGACATGAGCCTCTTGAGCTCAAGACCTTGTACTGGTAACCAGCCAGCATCCAAGTATCTGTTCACGAGTTTCCAAGGGGACTGATGGAACTCAGGTGCTACCTCCAGGAAGTCCTCAAACCTCATACGAAAACCAAAGGTTCTGAGCCACAGAGGAAGACCCGCCCGCTGGACAGCTTTTCCCGTTGACTCCACTTGCCAACCGAAGGAGGACTTACAGATATGCAAGACGATGTCATCCTTTTCATTCTCCAGGTGCTTGTTCACAGCCTTTGATTCGGCCTCAGCCTGATACTCCTTTAGACGAGGATCACCAATCTTCTCGACGAGGATGCGCGACGTGGGATAGATTAGCAGGTCTCGGTCATCATTGTGATTGACCAAGGGAATCTCGGACTGATCAAGGGCAGCTATAACTCGATTCTCAGCTTCTTCAATGATATACTCGTTTCCTCCGGTTTCCAGTAGAGTGACAAGGCTCTCCACGTCACGGGCTTGCCTCTGTGAGACTTCTCTGGCCTCCACGGAAAAGGGATAACGCAACATCTGAAGTCTTGTTGGTCCGGCGCTCGTTCTAGTCACCTTTAGTCTTCACGGGCTTCCCCTCTGGTGCCATCTTCCTCGCCATAGGTTGGTTCATAGTCGTCCATCCCGCGCTCATAGAACTTCTTGCCGCACGATGCACAGGAGAAAATCTGAATGCCTCTTGAAAGTGCCCACGTATCCAGAACCCGAGACACATTGGCACTGCCGCATCGAGGGCATTTCACTTCGGAATCATCATGCGCCCAAGGCGATTTGCGTCGGTCCTCAGACATTGTCTTCACCACCTAACCTGTGCTACGTTGTCTCACTAATTCTATTTTAGTCCTACCAATACTGCACGGGCATCAATCAATGAGGACTTTACATGTGAAAAACCAGCACGATGAAGCATGTTCTCGAATTGGGTCAGACTGTACTTGCACACGTGTGGGTACCTGTTTCGGGCTTCAGTCTCACTCATCCCCGATCCTTTCATGTAATCAATGAAGGCAGCCAAGTCACCAGAGACATAGTCGTAGATTGCGTAGACTCCTTTCGAGTTCAGCGACTCATGGACTTGAACGAGGAGACCCTCGGGGTTCTGAATCTCGTGAAGCAAGAAACCCGAAAATGCCAGATCAATCGTACTTGGTTCAAGTCCGGCGCCCGACGAGTCGAAATCTACAACCTGAAGAATGATGTTCCTGTCTTCCAGTTTGCCAGCCAGAAAAGCGCGGGCTTGCTCAAGCATGGCCTCGCTCGCATCAAGGCCAATCACCCGTCTCGCCTTGTATCGCGATGCTGCATCGGCCAAGAACGGACCGGGACCACAGCCTAAGTCGAGAACGGTTTCTCTTCGCTCAGTGCCGGTCAGTCTAAGCAGAGTGCGCCAGAAGGTTTCACCATATCGCTGATCATACGAGGTCGCAAGCCTCTTGACCCTCTCGCGGTCGTTCCAGTCAGCCTTGCCCAGGTTCTCCATTCTCACCGACGCCCTAGGATTAGGTCGGCGCGCACAAGCAAGTCTACAAACTCGCCGAGGCTTTGGCGTAGAATCTCAGGATCGCTATAGAGCTTCTTGAGTGCGGCCCTGCGGTCGTCAACCGAGGGATTCGTCTTTTCGTTGATAATCCTGTACGCCGCGTTGGGTCGTTCAATCCATCGGCAGAGCTCCTCATAATCAGAACTCAGAAAGATGACGACTGGTGTCTTTCTCTTTCCATTCACCTTGTATTGTTGGAGGAACTGTGCATTGTTGTCACTGTCAAGTACTCTGAGCTGGGCTTTCGGTGCCAGTGATACGATACGTGCCAACACCGGAAGATTGCCAGCAGTGTCATTACAGCGGTCCGTGCCCATTACAAGAATCCTAATCTCGTTCTGAATGCCCTTCAGGGTCTCCTCCTCGTCCTCATTAAGCATCAGGTCATGAAAACGGGCTCTCATCAGCTCAACGTTTTCTCTGGCGGACTTGAGAAACGTCTCATAGTCCGCGGCCTTGTCCCATGCAGCCTTCATCGTGAGCTCGGACATCGGTACCACATTCAGAGTATTTCGGGGGTCTGCCTATGAAATGGCAAAAGGGCATGCCAGCTAACCAATAAAAGGATTGCCTGAAACGAGACCAATGAGAACCGATGAAAGCGCCGCATTTCATTCCTCAAGACAGAGGCACATAGAGCGAAAGACGGATAGGAAGACGAGCTCTTGGTGCACAAGATAGGCTCAAATGGGCTCGGTAGCACGCTTGGTTTACCTCTTGTCCATCAGGGAGAATTAGACAAGCAATGCCCAAGAAAATGCGTGCCTACTGCGGCCTACTTTGCACCGAGTGTCCTGCGTACGTCGCGCTCAGGACCGATGACCATGCCCTGCGGACTAGGACTGCTCAAAGATGGTCGGGACCTGACTATTCGGTCACCCCTGAAGAGGTGGCATGTGATGGCTGCAAATCTGAGGGCGGGAAGCTCTTCAAGCAATGCACAGTCTGCTCGGTTCGGCAGTGTTGCAGCAGCAAACGCCTTGAGAATTGTGCCTTTTGCAGCAAGTATCCTTGTGGAAATCTGGAGCAGCTGTTCAAAATGATTGGCGATGCCCAGACTCGAACTGTTCTAGATGATATTCGCAGGACTCAACGGATGGCTTAACCGCCCAAAGAAAGAGCAAGCCGAAGCGTATCCGGCCCGCATATCCTGAGGTCAGAGTACTTTCGTTCACCTGTCGAACTTATCTAAGTACAGCGTTAGGTAGAGACGAGCTATTCCATATGATGCGAGCAGGTGTCGCAGATCTTAGGCTCCACCCAGGGAAGGCGCCGCACTGGCTGGTTCAGAGAATGATGCCGATGGCCAGTGCGATATGTGAATTCATTGTCGATGAGTATGGCACAGTGGAATTGCTACGGAGACTCTCAGATCCCGTCTACTTTCAAGCCCTTTCCAACGTGCTTGGCTACGACTGGGATAGCTCTGGTTCAACAACGGTCACATGCGGTGTGTTGAAGTCAGTACTGAGTTTCGAGAAACACGGTCTCGTAGGGGTCGGCGGCAAGGGTCTTGCTTCTCTAAAGACACCTGAGCAACTGAGAGCGCTCGAAGACCGGGGGTTGGACGGGAAGAAGCTTGCTTGGACCAGCAGAGCGGTCGCTAAGGTCGACAATGCAGCAATACAAGCAGGATACCAGCTCTATCACCATGTTTTCTTTGTAGACCAAGACGAGAACTGGGCTGTAGTACAACAAGGAATGGATTCGAAGACTGGCGATGCTCGCAGGTATCACTGGGTTTCTGAGCACTTGCGCAGCTACGTTGAGGAGCCGCACGCAGGAATGATATCAGGCCAAACGAAGAGCGTGGTGCTTGACATGACCTCCAAGAAATCGGATGACTGCCGATCTACAAGCGTAGGTATTGCCAACGAGGGACCACAGCGCGTCCGAAGGCTCTTCGAGAATATTCAGCCTCATGGCGAGTCGACACTTGTCCCGTGGCTTGACGGCGTTGAGCCTCTGATAGAGATTCCTTCCTACAAGGTCATTCCTAGAAGAATGGATTGGGACGCTGTTCGAAAAGCCTACGAGATGCAGCCGTCCAATTTCCAAGAGCTCTTGATGATTGAAGGGATAGGACCTGCCGCTGTGCGCGGACTGGCCCTGATTGCAGAGATAATCTTCGGGTCCGCCCCATCGTGGTCCGACCCAGTGCGGATGACGTTCGCGTTTGGTGGCAAAGATGGAGTGCCGTTTCCCGTTCAGAGAAAGGAGTATGATGAAGCTATTCTCTTCATGGAACAGACACTCAATGAAGCCAAGATGGGAAACAGGGAAAGAGTGGTAGCACTGAGACGTTTGAGCAGGTTTGCGCCCCCAATACTCAGGTCTGCAACCAACTGAAACCTTCATGTATCCCTGTCTCTTCGCAGTGTGCTGTCGAACTTGAGTTCTTGCGAAGGATCCGAGAGAATGATTGAGATAGCCACCTTCGATGAGACAATCACGAGCATAAAGACCGCTACTGGCCAAGATGGAAATCCAATAATGTGGGTCTATGCTTACAAGGTCGGCAATGTTCTTTTTGATGCGGGGTGCGCGAATGCCCTGAGTGACCTTAGAGCCCGGGGAATCGGAAGTCAAGTGGACAGAGTCTATCTCACTCATGAGCATGAGGACCATGTTGGTGGGTGTTCGTACTTTGCAAAGGAGGCTTCGGTTTATGGCCCCAAGGCCACGATCGAATACATGAAGAATCCGCCGGACTACGGAGAGTTCTTCCGTTTCGTATGGGGACAGCCCGACCCGGTCGCTGAGATAAAGTCAATGCCATCGAAGTTCACAATTGGGGAACATGAATTCAAAGTAATTCCACTACCCGGTCACGGCAAGGAAATGGTTGGGTTCTACGAGGAGAAGGATGGCTGGCTCTTCTCTGCCGATGCCGTACCACTTCCATCCAAGAAGAAGATAGCCATGAATGACGAGAATGTTCCCCAGATGATATCCACGATGGAGAAGCTTCTGAAGATGGACATCAAGGTGCTTTTTGATTCTCACCGAGGACCAATAGCCTCGCCTGCCGAACACATCAAGACAAGAATCGATTTTCTGAAGGACATGCGGTCCAAAGCGAAGGCGCTTCACGACGAAGGCAAGTCGGAATCCGAAATCGAGAAGATACTGGAGCTAGAGGGACCATGGTATCTTGAGTATACCCGAGGACGATTTGGGATTGACCTGTTCGTGAAGTCGCTGCTATTTGACAAGGAAGCTTGAGCACAAGATAGAGCTTAAGTCATAGCTGGTCATACCCGACACAGCGGGTTCTCAGTCCCTTACTCCATTTATGATATCCAACGAAATAGACCCAAGGAGCACGAACTCATTGGCGCCCCCTACCTTCACCGTCATTCTGGTCGTAATTATCGTGGCAGTTATCATCGTTGCCCTTGAAGTGCCCTCTTTTATTTTGAACTACGTTGGGTTCTTGCTTAGATCAAGACCAGATGACGCTGAGGGCTGGTGCTATTATGGGCGGCTGCTTGCAGGTCGCGGCAGACTCTTGGAATCAGTTGAGGCACTGGAAAAGGCTGTGACATTGAAGCCGGATTACGTTGAAGCGTGGCGCAGACTGGGGGATGTCTTGATCACCATGGGAAAACCTGATGACGCAGCGGAAGCATACAGACATGTCGATCTTGGAGACTCTGGTATGGAAGCATGACCGAAGACGCGCGCGCGGCTATGCCAGTCGCTTCTTGACAAACTTTCAGCAAATGGGAAAAATGGCCCGAAGCTAGGCCACCTAACAGACCGAGCACAGCGGAGAGCAAGCCTGCATTGCCGCAAAGCTTGCTCCCGAGCGCACAAAACTCTTTACTTCTTTGCTGGTTTCTTCTTGTCGTAGGACTCCCAGTGAGCCACTACTGAAGTGAGGCCTTTCGCCTTGAGCTCCTTAAGCACATAGTCGCGAATTTCAGAGCTCTTCATTGAACTGGCCTGCTTAGCGGAGAGCGATTGGGCAATCTGCTTGGCAACGTCATAAGGAGCGCCAGCCTTGACTATGCTGACGACAATCTTCTCGGGCATGAATGGTTCAGACTTTCCAGTCTTCTTCTTGACGTCCATTGTCTTCACCTACTAACGAAACACATCTGCGTGTTTCAGACGCCTATTGTAACGATGTCTGATAAACTAGTGGAAATTCGTCAGAAAGAGCTCTGTGTGGTCTGGTCGGGTCAAAATGGGAGACGGCGGAATTCTCTGCAGAAACGGGCGTAATCTCTCATTCTTCCTAGAATCATCCCTGTTGCTTCCTTCGACGCATATCAAACCGATGGCTGAACTCGCGTTGTGCCTTCTCGCGCTCCTTCTGCGCTCTGAGCGCGTCCTTCTGTCTTCCACAGTTGATTTTGGCAACACGGCCGAGCTCATGAACCCGTTCCGCTTCTTTCTCATTGCCTACTTTCTTGTACAGTCTCCGTGCTTCCTCCCAAGCGTCTGCGGCAGAACAGAAATCGTCCAGTCTCGCGTGGGCTACCGCCTGAGCGTCGTACACGTTCGGATCGTCCTTGACCAGCGCCGTCAGAGTCGACCATGTTCTGCTGGCCTCTTCCCATTCTTCCAATTCCATGTAGACGAACCCAAGGTTTCGGAGAGCGGACACATTGTCTCTTTTTCTCACGATTGCTCCTCTAAAGTGCTTCACCGCATCGTGAAGACGACCCTCCTTGTATGCGACCATGCCCATTGCATTTTCCACGAAAGGATCGCTTGGGTCAATCTCAAAAGCCTTCTTCAGGGCCTTCGTGGCAGACCTGTACCTCTCCGCTCTCATGTTTACATCCGCAAGGACTCGCCACGCTCCGATATCCTGTGGAGCCAGCTTGGCGGCAGACTCGGCAGACTCCAATGCATCATCCCAGTTCTCCAACCGTGATAAGGCAAGCGCGCGGCCGACAAGTGCAGGCACGAACTTGGCGTCCAGCGAAAGAGCTTGGTCGTATCTTTCAATCGCCTGTTCAGCCTGCCCGAGCTCCAGCTGAATGTCTCCAGTCCGACACCAAATCATTGCATCTGCAGAAGCGAGGCTGAATGATGGTCTGCAGGCAGGTCATCTCGTCCTTGGCACGACCAAGAACCCTGAGGGCCAATGCCTTATCCCACAGAGTTGTTGGCGATTGGGGGGTAAGCTCCAAGGCTTTGTCAAAAGATCTCAAAGCATCTCCTGCTTTGCTGGGTCCGAGAGCGAGAAGCACACGGCCGCGGTTCACAAATGCCTCTGCATGGCTCGGGTCAAGACGGGTTGCTTGGTCGAGACATCTCAAGGCTTCCCCGAATTGCTCCTTTCGCGCCAACAGGACCCCTTTGGCATTCCAAGCTGACGCATCATTGGGATTAGCCTTCAAATGCTCCTCCAATTCTCTCAGTGTATCGTCAATGGATGCCATCTGGACCGACAGAATTGTGACCTCGCAGTACAAAAGAATTGAGTTGGTCACAAAGATGTCTGACATCCAGTGCCTCAGAAATATAAGGGGCTCAGCGGTGGGCTCCTCGTCCGGACATGAAGTCACTCAGCGTCAAATCCTTCGTTTTCGATCTAGGAGGCACGCTATACGGTGCCTTGGACCCGATTACCGAGGCGAGAGGCTTCCTGCATGAGCTAGGATTGAACGGGTTCTCCGATGACCTGATTCTACGCAGCACCCAGCTTGCAGATGCCTGGCTTGACAAGACAATGCTTGATGCGAATGTCCAATCACATTGGGAACCTTCGCATGAAGATTGGTTCGAATATGACAGGAGAGTGCTCTCAGGTCTTGGAGTCGACGAGAACCTCGATTATTATGCGGCGGCATACCAAGAAAAATGGCATGTGAGAGATGCCGGACTGCCCGAGCAGCTGATTGGAGGCTGCAAGGTCGTTCTTGAAGAACTTCATTCTGGAGGGTGCAGGCTCGGGGTAGCATCGAATCGATGGGGACCACCGTTGCCCTACCTTGAGAGAGATGGGATAGCAGACCTGTTCGATTCAATCGAGTTTTCAAACGTGCCCGGCTACAGGAAACCTTCGCCATACATGTTGGTGCAGGTTGCCAGTCAGTTGCGGGTCAACCCGGTCAAGATTGCCTATGTTGGAAACAAGGTGGAGTTCGATGTGGTAGCAGCTCAAAGGGCCGGCGCTATTCCTATACTGCTAGCGTGGGGCTCCGTCGACGAGGAAAAGAAAGCCCCGCCGGGAACGATAATAATAAGGCGAGCCGCGGATTTATTAGAATTGGCCGAATCTAGAAGCGCACAAAAACACCGTAGAGAGCGCTAGAGGTTGCGGTCCGCAAGAGGGGACGCGAAGATGAAGACTCTCTCCGTTGCTTTGATTTTGATTGCTATGACTTTCAGCCCAATGTTTCCTCTAGTTGCTGCGCAATCCAACAACAACCTGCACTGGGAAGTCAATGTAGGAGATGAGATTCCCCTGGTGCTTCAGAGAAAAGTCGTAGACCCTTCCTACGAACAGTACTTCGTTCAATACGCTCCGTTCATCATGAACATCTCTGAGGGGCAACGATTGACAGCGAATGTCATATACTTGTCACCAATTCCAAGCTACATCAACTCCTCGGAGCAAATCCCCCACTCCAACTGCACTCTCATCCGAGACAACGACTCAACAGTCATCTGCCAAGGACTTCACAATGGTTGTGGTTCCAGCGGGTGACTATGACTTCATGACTCTCGTGGGCAATTTCACTGCATTCCAAGGTACAACAGTCATCAACACCACCGAAGAATGGGGCACAATCATGGAGGGCTCCTTCACGATGCTCTTCGTACTCACGTTCACCTTTCATATTGAGATGCGCTATGAAAAGGCAAACGGCACCCTGAATATGATGCGGGCAAAGGTTGACCTCAACGGGAACAACATCATCGATATCATACTCGCCAAGTGGAAACCCGGCATGACTACAATCCTACCCCCTGAAAACCAGTCGTTGATTATTGAGATTGCCGTAATCGTGGGCATTGGTTGCGCAGCAGTAGCATACCTAGTGTGGAGAAGACACAGACACGGTTTGTTGCCTGAGACGCCAGCATCGCCATAACTCGATTGTGAGTATAGACAGATTCTTGTAGCAAACGAAGTCTGAACGCATCCTGTCAGAAACAAGGTCAGGGTGTCACAATGAAACCTCAAAGAGCGTTCATCGCGCTGACTGTATTGCTTCTCTGCCTGCCCGTTTCGTTTGTAAATGCGTCCCCAAACAACACCCTACAATGGGGGGTGCAAATCAACGAGCAATTCACTTATGCATTGCAGAGGAAACTGGGTGACCCTCTATTGATCAGCCAGTTCAACAAGTCGCTTTCATTCATCATGGGCATGGATGAAGGGCAGAAGGCGATTGTGACGGTTACAGGCCTCCAGACTATACCCAGCACGATCAACACGACTGATGAAATGCCAAACTCATTCTGTGCGTTGGTCCGAGAGAACGATTCAGCACAACTCGTGACCAACTTCACGCTTTTCGTAGTGCCTATTGGCGATTGGAACTTCCTGACACAAATGAGCGGTTTTGGGGCCAGTGGATGGACAACAATCAATACTGACACTGAGTGGGGCGCCTCCCTGAGTGTCGACATTCAGGACAATCAGACCGTTACTTACTACCAAGAAATAAGGTATGAAAGGCAGAACGGAACGCTCAACTATCTGAGAGTCCGAATCAGCTCTCTCGGAACCGACCTGTTGGACTTAGTGTTTGTCCATTGGCATGCAGGTATGCCAACAGTCCTCGCATCAGAACTCCAAGTGTCGGCAATCTTAATCGCCTTTCTCGGAGTTGGTGTAGCGTCAGTCGCTTCTGTAGTTGTCTACAGGATGTACACCGGAAGGAAGTCAATCGCAAGGCGTCTAGGTGAATGATGAAACAAGAGAGGATATGCCGGGACTATCTTTCTTGAAACAGGAAGACAGCCCGGTATCGTCAAACGTATCCGTACTCAGCCCCCTACTTGGGCTTGATTGCTTTCTTTATCTTGTCCATCGTGTCAGGCGGAATTGAGGCCATGTTGTGAGCAGTCTTTGCGTAATCTGCTATCTTCTTCAACAGTTCCTCGTTGGCTAACGAGATTGCTGTGATTGTGGGCATTGTTTGCGTAGGAACAGGATTCCTACTGTGGAGAAGACACAGACACGCCTTGTCGCCGGAGACGCCGGCGTCGCCATGACATCATGGCAGGCATAGACAGATTCTTGTAGCAAGTGAAGTGTGAATGCATCCTGTTAGATGCAAGGTCAGGGTGTCATCATGATGCGTCAAAGAGCGTTCATCGCGGTGACTGTATTGCTTCTCTGCCTACCCGTTTCGTTTGTAAATGCGTCCCCAAACAACACCCTCCAGTGGGGCGTGCAAACCAACGAACAATTCACCTACGACTTGCAGAGGAAACAAGGTGACCCTGGTTGGATCAACATGTTCCCTACTTGGTTCAACCAGTTCCCTGCTTGGATTAACCAGTTCAACGAGTTACTTTCGTTCATTCCTTCCATGGATGAGGGACAACAGGCAACTGTGACAGTCACAGGTCTCCAGACCATACCGAGCAGAATCAACACGACCGATGAGATGCCTAACTCATTCTGTACGTTAGTTCGACAGAACGACTCAGCGCAACTCGTGACCAACTCAACTCTCTTTGTGGTGTTAATTGGTGACTGGAACTTCCTCACTCATATGAGTGGTTTTGAGAACACTAGTTTGACCCTAATCAATACCGATAGCGAGTGGGGCGCCTCCCAGAACATCGATGTCATGGGCTATTCGGGTAAAGGGACCTTCAATTACTACCAGGAAATAAGGTATGAAAAGCAGAATGGAACGCTCAACTATCTAGAGTTGAGAGTCAGCTCTCGGGGGAACTATGCGTTGAATATAGTGTTCGTCCATTGGCATGCAGGTATGCCAACTGTCCTTGCGCCAGAACTCCAAACGACGCCGATTGTGGCTGCCGTGGCTGGCCTTCTCTCGGTCGGTCTGGTGTCAGTTGCATCAGTGTTTGTCTACAGGATGCAGCACCGAAGGAAATCGATTGCACAGAAGTCTAGGCGAATGACGAAATTGAAGATGAGTGACCGGGACTATCTTTCGCACGAGACAGGAAGACAGCCCTGGTTCTCAAACAGTCTACGTCACCAAACCCTCTACTTGGGCTTGATTGCTTTCTTTATCTTGTCCATCGTGTCAGGGGGAATTGATTGTCATGTTGTGAGCAGTCTTTGCATGATCAGCGACTTTCTTCAGCAGTTCCTCGTTGGTCTTTCCCTTGGCCTCAAATGGACAATTCAGTCCTATGTCTCTGCACTTGAATGAAGGCACTAACTGCACCTCTGATTGGGAGGCCATGTCCCTCTGGTATTAGATTCTTCCGCTTGGGCAGGAACAGGCAGGTAAGACTTGCCGGGTCAAGCCAAAGTTCATTACAGCCTCTAGCCCGACCGTGGACAGAGATCAGGGTGACAGAATGAAACAAAAAGCGCCGCAAGTCAAGCAGATTATGTGTTCGGAAGAGGGCGCGTCCTATTCCTTCAAGGTAGGGGAGACCTTCTTCTACGAGTTCCATAGACATGAGTCAGTTGGCATAGAAGCAGAGTTCGAAATCGCTGATACCGGAATCGTCTCGCATGTCAACACCGAAAAGGAGTACCTGCACCCGGAAAACATGAAACCGGGCTGGACAGGCGGTGACAGTCAGAGAGGCCGGTGGTTCTTCAGAGCAGACAAGAAAGGCAATACCTCTATTCTCATTCGCAAGCTATTTCGTGGCCGGCTCGATAATGAATGCAGAATCGATATCACCGTGACATGATTGTCATGGCAGCCCATGTTTTCATGAGTAGCTCTGGGTCACCATGCCGATTGCGGTGAGGTAAGCATTGTTATAGTAACTAATGTCGTGTTACCAACACGATTTGTTGCATGCGGTGAGCTCATGCGAGCAGAAGTGAGGCAAGCAGATAGGATTCCGCGGCAGACAGCAGCAATGCTGCTGATTATTCTCATGTTGAGTACTGCTGTATTATGGAACGACGCGAAACCTACGCAAACACAACTTGGTTCAATCGGCAAAACAGAGAGCCTGAACAGTATCCCTGCAGATGACTATAGTCGGTTCGCAAGAGGGAACTTCAGCGGCGTTCACCTATCGAAACTGAATCTTTCACTTAGCTTGAATGAGACCGGATCGTCAGTACTTGGAACCCTCCTGATTGATTTCTACGATGGTGATTCTGTGCCGTTCAGTAGAATTCCATTTCACCTCTACCCATCTGGTATGGCATTCGTGAGCAGACCCGGCAGGATAGATATACACAGTGTCACGACGACTGGCGATCCTCCAGAAGCGCTTGTTTTCGACGTCTCCGAAAGCCAACAACTGATGTGGGTGAACCTTCTTTCAGCTGTTCAACCTGGCGAGTATGTGTCCCTGAATATCAGCTTCACAACAACGCTTCCCGACGGCGGCATTGATCGGGCCGGGGAACACGGCAGTGACAGTAACCAAACGCGAATCTTCACGTTTTCCAGCTGCTACCCGGTGCCATGTGTCTATGATGAGTTTGAGGGGTGGAACACCGACCCTTACATCGATGTTGGTGATCCTTTCTACTACGATATGGCATTCTACGATGTATTGATTGATGTCCCACAAGGCATGGTGGTCGCGGCGACAGGAGACCCGGTAGGAAAATCCAGTCAGGATGGAAGGATGCAATATCACTACAATGCTGGCCTTCCCGTCAGAGAGGTCACATTCTCCGCCTCGCGATACTATCTTGTGGACTCAACTCTGCACAACGGAGTGAATGTCAGTGCGTTCTATCTTCCGGCCTCTGCATCGATTTGGGAGAACAGTTCTCTTCGGTATTCCGTTCAGGCGATGGAGCTGTTCAATTCAACCTTTGGAATCTATCCTTACCTCACATTGAATGTCGTAGAACAGTATGCGGCCTATGCCGGAATGGAGTATCCATGCCAGGTGTACATCACTCGCGCAGTAACCGAGAGGATCCAGAGCGGCCAGCGGGCACCTTGGTACCTTGAGCTGGTGATAGCGCACGAAGTTGCACATCAGTGGTGGTCTCAGCTCATGGGCGATAACTGTGTGGACTGGGGATTCCTCGATGAAGGGCTGGCCTCTTGGTCACAGTCATACTATGCCGAATACTACTACTCCAATTGGGAGTATTTCCAAGTACCCCGTCTTCTGGACACAGTCCGAACTTTCCATGTAGCATCAGGATGCGTGATGAACCAATCAAACCTTGTCAGGCCTGCACTAACAAGCTATGTGGATTATGTTGAGATGCCAGTGGTGCTGGAGAAGCTTAGACGGATGATCGGTGGCGGCGTCTTTCTTTCTGGCCTTAGTCTATTCTTTAGGGATGAATACTTCCTGATTGCCACTCTCAACGACCTTCAGAGTGCATTTGAATCGAGCTTCAAGGGCGACCTTGACTGGTTCTTCCGACCTTGGTTTGACAACCCGTTTATCCCCAACTATGCGATTCAAAATGCAATATACGATACAAGCAGCTCATCCCTAACGTTCAAGATAGTTGATTCGAACCGACAATCGAATGTGCATGACTATTGCCAACAGGTTCCTGTCAAAGTGTATGATAGTGGCAACAGCATCATTGGGCAAAGCACGGTGTGGGTGAATGGCTCCACGACAGTGGCAATCCAGACACAGGGTAATCCGCATGAGATAAAACTTGACTACAGCGACTACGTGATTGCTTTCCTTCCGAACTCCTATGTTGCCTACTACAGTACCAACCAGATAGAGGTCACTTCTACCTTTGAGCTATTGCTTGGTGCAGGAGTGCTGGCGGCTATTGTGACACTCCTCATCCTCGCTTACTATCTGGAGAGGCCAAGGACTGCGAGAGGGATCTCGTAGCTGAATGGTTACGAACAGGTCCTACTTCTGCCTGTGACCGGCGTCGATTGCCGCTCTGCGCGCGAGATGCTTTCCCTTGCAACCTCCTACAAATGTATATCCTGCAGAATAGGTAAGCTGCTCGCCTTGCTCAAAAGCGGCGCGCAGCGCCTCCAGACCCTCCGCATATTCCTTTTCGCTTATCTTGTGGA
The DNA here is from genome assembly GCA_963726195.1 of Candidatus Thorarchaeota archaeon. Classification (GTDB taxonomy): domain Archaea; phylum Asgardarchaeota; class Thorarchaeia; order Thorarchaeales; family Thorarchaeaceae; genus OWC5. Next base: position 17,647 of record CAVSBO010000013.1, on the reverse strand, counting down.
GACTCGAATAGCCGCGCATCTCAACTGCCCGAAGGTAATCGGCGCCCAGAATCACAGGGGCAAAAGAGTACTGTCTTGAAGAAACCTTCACAAATCCGACATCTTTCATCGCAGATTCAATCTCATCAATATCCGGGTACCGCATCTTGTCAACCATTGAGGAGCCGGGAAAGAAGCGTGAGGACATGCGGTGGTCTATTTGCTTGTGAGATTGTGTTACAATGCAAGAAGAACCGCCCGGTCTCAACACGCGCAGTATCTCCTTGAGTGCCGCCTTGAAGTCGGACAGATGATGGACAACCTCGGTCATGTAGACGAAGTTGAACTGGTCTGAACCGAATGGTAGGTCTTCGGCCGTGCCTTGCACAAGTCCAAGAGTAGAAGCTTTGGCATTCGCTCCCCCAAGCATGCCGGTGGAGATGTCAACACCAACCACCCTCGATGACAGAGCCCCCGAGACAAGCAAGGTGTTGTTGGCGGTCCCACAGCCTACATCGAGCACAACGGCCTTCCTGTCAAGCGCGACCCCTTCAAGCATATGGCCAATCATCTCGGGGTTCCCCTCGCGTACTTGGTCGTACACCTTCGCCACGGCGTCATAGTCGATACTCTTGCCACCGGGTACTGGAGACCTAGCGTTCTTCGCGTCAATTCACCACATCAGTCCGACCTGCAACAGATTAGGAATCCACACTTGGCCCGAGCTCAGGCCACTATGCGTCTAGCGACATGATGGAAAACCTAGGTGAAGCTTTCGGATAGCGGTCAAGGACGACTATAAGCCCGAAATCTGTCTCGCTCCGAATCTGATATTAAGCCGAGAACCCAAATGCTTTGAATGACTTGGTGCTTGACCTGGATGAGATCAGGTGATTCAACACTTGCGAACCTATCCTAAGACGAAGTCGCATGAATCAGGCCAACCTGCGATTGCGATTGATAACGTCACAAAGCGATTCGGAAGCATTACAGCAATTGATGGTCTGAGCCTCGAAATCGGCTGGGGTGAAATCTTTGGGCTCTTGGGTCCCAATGGAGCAGGGAAGACGACGACTGTTAACATACTGTCTACCTTGCTGGCACCTGACGAGGGGCAGGCCTCTGTTGGCGGCTATGACGTAGTGAAGGAACCTAAGAAGATCTGGGATATCATAGGTCTGTGTCCTCAGCAGCCTGCGTTCTACCCATTCCTCACTGGGAGGGAGAACATTGAGCTATTCGGCCAGCTCCATTCGATGCCGAAACAGCTTCTCAAGGAGCGCACCGATCTGCTACTCAAGAAGATAGGAATGGAAGAAGATGCCAATCGTCGCGCAGCACAATACAGTGGAGGAATGGTCAGACGCGTCAGTACAATCATGTCATTGATCCACGACCCGAAGGTCGCTCTACTTGATGAGCCAACTGTGGCGATGGACCCAGTATCCCGCCGCGCTGTCTGGGAATTTATCAGGGAACTTAGAAGTCAAGACAAGTCCATAATCCTCACAACGCACTACATGGAAGAAGCATCAGAACTCTGCGACAGGGTGGGCATCATAGATCAAGGGAAACTCATCGACCTCGGCACTCCAAAGGAACTGGTCAAGAAGTACGGTGTCGCAGACCTCGAAGAGGTCTTTCTACAAAGGACTGGAAGGAAGCTGAGGGAGGCAGTGTAGATGAAACTTCAACGTGTTATGGCAATGACCAAGAAGGATCTGAAAAGGCTGGTCAGGGAACCCGCCTCGCTCTTCATGCTGCTGCTGTTTCCAGTTGTGCTGACAGGGGCCTTTGCTCTAGCCTTTGGAGGCATTGGCACATCAGGCCAACAGAACTTCAGTATTGGCGTAGTAAACTTGGATACAACTTCAGCACATCCCGAGTGGGCGACCAGATTCATCGATAACTTGACGCACACTGAGGGTATCACAGTCATAGACTACTCTGACAATGCAACGGGACAAGCTGATCTTCTCCAGGGCAATTTGGACGCGTTCATTGTAATCCCCGTAGGTTTTGGGAATAGCTGCCAGTCCTACTGGTTAGCACCGTTCAATGGAAGCACTTGGACGAATACAACAATCGGGCTCTATGTTGACAGCGGTTCAATGATTGCCGCTAGTGTGATTCCGCCCCTTGTTCGACAGGTCGTTCTGACGACAATCTTCGGGACCAAGGCGTTGTCTCTGGACATACCTGTCCAAGTCGGAAGCCCAGCTCTGGTATTGGCGAGCACTTTGTCACAGTGGGACTACATGGCCCCCGGCATATTCGCCTTCGCCTCCATGTGGATCATAATGGTTGTAGCCCAATCCTTGTCCACAGACAGAAATGGAGGATTACTGAAGCGATTGGCAACCACTCCGCTCTCGTCCTCTGAGTACATTATCTCCCAGGTTGCCTCCAACATGACTGTTGCCGTTCTGCAGGTCTTTCTGGTCTTCGGCACGTCATACCTCATCGGCTACAGACCAGCAACCGATTCGGTGGGAATTGCGTTCGCGCTTTCGATTGTCGTGCTGTTCTCACTCGATTCAGTCGGCTTTGGACTAATCACAGCAACGTTGTCGAAGTCTCCTGATGTGGCTACCGGCATATCGTTCATCTTCATCATGCCACAGATGTTCCTTGGAACCTTCATACCATTGAGCGGAGCATCACAAGCGGCAGCCGCATTCGTTCCAAGCAGTTATGTGACGAATGCCCTCACTACACTGCTGTTGAGGGGCGCGCCGGTAACAACGCTGTCACTGTGGATTGACCTAATGGTTGTCGCAGTAGTCGGTGTGGTGGTGGTTCTGTTGGGAATAGTCCTGTTCGGAAAACTTGGCAGGAAGTAGAAGATGAGACTGTCACCTGCTGACAACAGGTGAAGAGCGTCTTCCTGCTCTTTTTCGGCGGGCATACTTCCATGCTTCAAACCAAGCAATGCTGAGCAATCCTGCCACGACACATGTCAGGACATCGGCCAGCGAGAGAGTGCCGAATTTGAACAACTTCTGCATCTCCGGCATGAAGAATGCTGCACCCAGAAAGAGTGTAATCCCTGCAACAACCCAACCGAGCGCCTTGTTGGGAACCCTCAGTGTCTGCGATATCGTGTTGGACCACGACCGATTGGTGAGGATTAATCCAAGATTCGCTATCACGAGGGTACCGTAAGCCATCGCTCTCGTCTCTCCTTCTGGACGACCAGAGAAGTGAGAAATGCTGTATACAAGAACAATCATCGCCAGAACGACTGCCCCCTGAGCCACGCTGATTCCTAGGTTTCTGGCATTGAACATGCGCTCCTTCAGGCTCCGAGGAGGGCGCGTCATGATATCCTGCTCACCCTGTTCTGCCTCAAAGACCACAGAACATGCTGGGTCTATGATGAGCTCCAAGAAGACTACATGAATCGGAAAAAGAATGAGTGGCCAATTGAGGAGCACAGGTAACAAAGAAAGGCCGGCAATGGGAATATGAACCGCTATGATGTAAGCCATCGCTTTTTGCAGATTATCATAGATACGTCGACCCATTCTGACTGCTCCGACGATGGATGAGAAATCGTCGTCCAACAATACCAAGGATGCAGATTCCCGGGCCACGTCTGTTCCACGTTCTCCCATGGCAATACCAATATGGGCCGACTTGAGAGCAGGAGCGTCGTTCACTCCATCGCCCGTCATTGCGACCACCTCGCCCCGTGCCTTGAAAGCATTCACAATCCGCAGTTTCTGTTCTGGCACAACGCGAGCAAATATACTGGTCCTGGCGCTCTTCTCAGTGAGAACCTCATCATTCATCATTTCCAGTTCTGGACCTGTGATTGCATGGTCGGCAAATTCCAGCCCGATTGCCTCGCCTATATGAATCGCCGTGACTGGATAGTCGCCGGTAATCATGGCCACCTTAATCCCAGCTCGATGGCACTCCTCTATTGCCGAAGGCACCTGCTCCCTAATCGGATCCTGTAGCCCTATGAGTCCAACAAATGTAAAGTCAAACTCGTGCTGGTGCGGCGGTATCGGTCCTCTCCTGAGAATTGCTGCCGCGACTCCAAGGACGCGCAAACCTCGTGCGGCAAGGTTCACGACTTGGACTTCCATCTTGTCTCTTCGGTCTTGGTCCATATGGCACAAGTCAAGAACAGCCTCGGGAGAGCCCTTGACAGCTACAACGTAGTTGTGATCTTTGTACGATTCCCATACTCGAGATATTGCGAGCAATTCAGGCCTCAATGGATACTCCTTCACAAGAGTCCACGCTTCGTGCAGGTGTTCTGTCTCAGTGAGGTATTTGTAGCCCAGTTCTCGGATGGCTTTTTCCATGGGGTCGAAGGGATCTGTTTGACTTGCAAGAATACCGAATTCGACAACTCTGTGAAATTGCTCAGGCAGTCTCTCACCTAGGACTCCGCCGACTCCGAAGTACTCCCCCTCAATGGAGAGCATCGCAACCGTCATCCTGTTCATTGTCAGCGTGCCAGTCTTGTCCACACATAGGATACTAGCTGACCCGAGAGTCTCAATGGCAGGCATGCGACGGGTTAGCACGTGATAGCGAGACATTCTCCACGCACCCATTGCGAGGAAAATGGTCAAGACTACTGGGAACTCCTCTGGCAGAATCGCCATTGCAAGCGTGATACCAGCAAGAAATCCTCCGAGAAAATCCGCCCGACTAAGGCCATAGAGAATGATTACGCAGGCACAGAGAACTAAGCCGACAAGAGCAAAATTGCGTACGAAAACCCGGATTTCCCTTTGTAGCAGCGTCTCTTCTGTTTTGACGGAAGCAAGCGATTTGCCGATTTTGCCCATCTCTGTGTGTATTCCAGTTCTCTCTACGCGAGCATAGCCCTTCCCCTGTACAACCAGTGACCCGGAATAGACGAAGGGCAGGTCGTCTCCGCCCGGTCGGCCGAACTCCGTTTTCCCATCATATGCTATTTTGCGAACCGGCACGGACTCCCCTGTCAAGAGGGATTCATCGATGGAAAGGTTCAGGGAGGATAATACAACAGCATCAGCTGGCACCCGGTCTCCTTCAGAGAGGATCACGATGTCCTCTCTCACAACCTCCCTGCCGGGTATTCGACGTGCGACACTATCCCGAACAACAAGCGCCCGTGGACTAGAGAGGTCCCGCAGTGCATCCAAAGCCCGCTCAGTCCTTCTTTCTTGAACAAACGTGATAGTAATAATGACAAATACGAAACCAAGAAGCATCAGCGCTTCCTCGGGGTCTCCGAGAACGAGGTACAAAGTACCACCTGCTATCAGAAGCAGGAACATGGGTTCTTTGACAATCTCAAATATGATTGTGAAGACGCTTCTTGCTTTCGCTGAAGGGAGTTCGTTGAATCCTTCTTCGTGTAGGCGAGCCTCGGCTTCGACCTCACTTAGTCTGTCTGTGGGCGAAGATGTCGAATTCGTCGCTCATAATAGGAAAGGACACAATAAGGAGCCGATTAAAAGCTGTGGGAACAGTTGTCTCCGCGCATGGAATAGGGGTTGGACGAATCGGATACATCGCAAAAGTGATATCTAACGCCGACATCGGTCTCTTAGCCGAATACACCAAGAGGTGCATACAATGGTACTAAGCTGTCATGACATGAAGAAAGGGCAGGTCTACAAATGCGATGATTGCGGGCTCGAGATAAAAATCCTCAACACCTGCAAAGAATGCTGCGAAGATGGTTCTTGCGGCTGTCAGCTTCGAGTGCTGTGGCAAGGACCTCAAGCTGAAGAAGTGATTTGCGCACTCCAGTTCAAAACTGACTTCCGGGTCCAAGTGGCCCGGCAGTCAAGTATCTTTGTTTTTCCATCAGTTCTCGGCACAGGCACGCGAGCCCCCAGCGCGGTTCAATAATCATTTATCCTCCGGAACCCAATGCTACGGTGGTATGTGTCTGGAGGCCTGTGCGGGTGAGGGCTCGTAGATCTGAAGCATTTACTATGCTTCTCGTCGTCAGCGTAGGATTGCTGCTCCCGAATGTGGTTATTCGGGAAGTCGCGGCCGATATTGCGATTGTTTCTTACGTCAATGAAGGGGTTGTCATATCTTCGAATAATGAAACAATGATGCCAACCGCGAACGTTTCAATCAAGGCTCTGGTTACAGGTTCCTTTACCTATGACGTGACTTCAAACTGCACCTTTAGTGTTATCTCGAACTCAACGCTGAATTGTAGTGTGGCATTCGCTTATCCCCGAGCCTACTTGAGTATGGGCCCAACCACTCTGTACGATTCCTCGTTGGCTGTATACGTTGACAGCGTGCAGACAAGCCACGTGAACCTCAACGGGACCGACCTTCAGACCGGCTTCCAAACGAATTTGTCAGACATCTTGAGTCTGCAGGAGTGCTCATTTGCTGTGTTCAACGTCACCCTCAATGCAGATGAGGCCTGTACTGTACAAGTAGACCAGACGCTCCGTCTGGTTTCCACCTACTATAGTTTCAATTTCAACTATGCAATCGGCACAGGCAGGTACTGGGCTGGCAACACATCCGAAACCGTCCGGATTGAGGTCGAAGATCGAGCAGGGCTGTTGGGGTTGACCTTCTACCCCCAACCAAATCGTACCGAGAACCCTGTCGAATCTACTAGTGTCGCGCTCTGGTCTTGCTCAGTCGACCACTTCGACAGCTTCTGGGTTGGGTTCACAGCCAAACAGTATGAGTATCACGGCTTATACCCTCCAGTCCCTCTGTCCTATTGGCTAGTCTTGGGTGCAGCAGCTTCCACAGCGTGCGTGCTAGCTGCAGTGATTCTCCTCAGGAGACGAAACGCTTCTTTATGAAGAGCCGCCGAGCCCGACGGAACCGCTGATGAGGCCGCCTGAAGACTATTGTCGCCAGGCACGATAAATCAGTTTGCGTATCTCCTCAGCAACAATCACGCTGGCCGTGATAAGGAGGAGATAGCCCCAGTCGAGAACGCCAAGGCCGATTGTGCCGAATATTGGCTGTAGCCATGGTAGATAGATGATGATTGCAAGAATACTGACTTGAGCCCCTATTGATCCGGGAATCCATTTATTGCGGGACAAGCTCGTTCGAAATATGGAGACCCTGTCTGTCCGGCACGAAAGCACGTTGGCAATCTGCCCGAACACGATTCCTGCGAAAGTCATCGTAGTACCCTTGATGTATAGTGGGCTTGTAACGTCGAGCGGCATCCCCACTTTCCACCCGCCGGCAGTCCAAACCGTCAAGCACAGTATCATTGCTCCGGCGCCGGTAATGGTTCCAACGTAGAGGGAGCGTAGCAGCGTCCTTGTGTCCAACAGATGCTCCTGAGCGCTCCGAGGCGGCCTGCTCATTGCACCCGGTTCGGCTGGTTCGTGGCTGATAGCAAGTGAAGGAAGTATTTCGATGAATAGGTCGATTGCCAATACCTGCATCACAAGCAAGGGCAGAGGAATCGAGAACAACACGAATAGGAGGAAAGTGATAAGCTCTGCCCAGTTATGTGAGAAAACATATACAATGAAACGCCTGATGTTACTGTAGATTGCTCTTCCAGTTTCAATCGCCTTCACGATTGAAGTGAAGCTGTCGTCCAGAAGCACCAAGTCCGCACTCTCTCTGGCAATGTCTGTGCCAGATGCGCCCATTGCAATTCCGATATTCGCCTCCTTGAGTGAAGGAGCGTCATTTGCACCATCACCTGTCACAGCGGTTGTTTCTCCGGCGTCCTTCAGGGCCTTCACGATTCGAAACTTGTCAGTAGGAGAGACACGTGCATATAGCACACTGCCTTCGCGGATTCCTTCCACAAGCTCGGAATCACTCAGCTTGTGCAGTTCCTCACCTATCATTGGGCGAGCAGCCCCACGGTTTGTGATGCCCACTTCCGCTGCGATGGCCTCTGTCGTAATCTCCGAATCACCCGTCATGACAACAATCTCAATTCCTGCCTTCTTGGCAGTGAGAACTGAGGCTTCAACGTCACTGCGCGGAGGATCGTACAGCGCTGTCAATCCGACAAAGACCATGTCACGCTCGATATCCTCGTCCTCGGAAAGAGTCTCGACGGGCTGTTCACGGTATGCACAAGCAAGGACTCGCAGTCCTCCGCGTGCGAGATTCTGATAGACCTCATCCACGTGAGAGAGGTACCGTGGAGTGAATTCCTCTATAGTCCCGTCTGCTGCGAGCGCTCTAGTGCACACTGGAAAGACCGTCGATGGTGCGCCTTTCATACAGACAGACACTGTGCCACCGTTGCTATACGCCGTCGTTTCGCGCTTCCGCTCAGAATTGAACGGGATTGCCCGAACAAGAATGTTCTCTCTATGCATTGCTTCGATATCGAACCCGAACTTCATAGCGGCTATCAGGAGCGCACCGTCCACGGGGTCGCCGATAATTGTCCAGCCCTTACCCGGCTCCAATTCCTTTGGAGGCTCCACTTCGGCCGAGTTGCATAGTGTGGTAGTTACCATGAGCTTGTCCAGCGCTGGACATTGGCCAATGCTTGTGACCCGCTCCTCGTGAGAGAACACGCCAAAGAGATGATGGCCGAGACCAGATATATCAAATAGCATATCTCCTGCGTACATCTTTCGGACAGTCATCTCACCCTTCGTTATAGTCCCTGTCTTGTCGGTGCATATGACTGTCACGCTGCCCAAGGTCTCTACTGCTGACAGCCTTTTGACAAGGACGTTCTGCCGGGCCAACTGCAGGGAACTGATTGCTAGTGCAGAAGACACGGTCAGTTGAAGCCCCTCCGGCACCAGTGAGAGCATCACTCCTATCATGAGGAAGATACCCTCATAGATGGAGAGATGTAACCATATCAGCGTGACAAACAGGAAAACGGACCCAAGGAGCATGGAGATCACGAAGTCTTTTCGAGCCGCTGCGGCGATATCCTTTTCCAGAGGGCTTGGAGGATCCCGAATCTTTTGGGTCAGGCCTGCAATCTCGCCAAATTTCGTATTTGCGCCAGTGGCATACACCACTGCCTTTCCATGTCCGCGCACTATGCCGGTACTCTGGAATACAAGATTGGGTGCTTCGAGGTATGAGACGCCGTGGTTCCCCCTTGGATCGGCAGTGCGCGGCTGCGGCGTGGCCTCACCCGTGAGAGGAATATTGTTTACCCAGACATCATAGGCCTCCATGAGTCGGGCATCAGCGGGAACACGATCGCCTAGATCCAGCGATATCACATCGCCGGGCACTATGTCCCGCACAATCACTTTCTGGATCCGTCCGTCACGCAATACCTTCGCGAACTCAGGTACCCATCCCTTCAGAGCATCCATTGTCTTTTCGGCGCGTATCTCCTGCACGACGCTGGCTGTTGCATTCAGGATTACGATTCCAAACACAACTAGGCCGACCAGCGGCGTGCCGCTGATGAAGAGCAGAACGCTTGCAATGAGAAGCAGGATGCTGAACCCGTCTAGAAGGTAGGCAAAGAACCGTCTCAGGGATAGATGAGTTCTTGTTCGCGGGGTTTCGTTCGGGCCGACTTCGATTAACCGGGCAGAAGCCTCAGCTGAGCTGAGACCTTCTGGTGACGCTCCAACGGATGCTAATACTTCCTCTATGGAAGATTCTACTATGTTGATCAAACCAGTCATTCCAGCTTGCCGTAGCGTCTGCTGTGATGGATGGATTCCTCCGGGACGATTCCGCTTTGCGTTTTCAACACAAAATGATGTCAGGAGCAGGTAGCTAACCGGTCCCACGCCCTTAACATCAGTCTCAGGGTATGAAGCCTCGCGTTGACCTTCTCCTTATAATCCTCTTGTTTAAGTGAAGTGCCTCTGGACCAAGTCTGTCCAGCTCAAGCAGTTGAAGGATGATGAAAGTGAAAAAGCTTCAGCACCATCAAGTCCAAGAAAGGGCGGGAAAATTGAACTGACAGAATCAAAAGCCAAGAGTGACAATACCTCGGGCACAAAAGGAAAGAATATCCTTGTGACTTATTTTTCACATTCCGGCAACACGCGCGTGATTGCTAATCAAATACACGAAAGCGTCGGCGGCGATATCTTTGAAATTGTGTCCGCAGATTCATACCCCAGCGACTACGGTGAATGCGTGGAGCAGGCAGGCAAGGAACTCAGAGAGGACTACAGGCCGAAATTGAAAACGAAAGTTGAGAACATGGAATCGTACAACGTGGTTTTCGTTGGTTATCCTGACTGGTGGGGTACGATACCTAGGCCGGTTGCAACATTCTTGTCGGAGTACGATTTTTCCGGTAAAACTATTGTACCGTTTTGCACGCACGAGGGAAGCGGTCTGGGGCGAAGTGTCACGGATATCAAAGAGCTTTGGCCGCAGTCAGCCATTCTGGATGGTCTTGCTGTCCGGGGCAGAGATGTAAAAAGAGCGGAGAATGAGGTATCCGAGTGGCTGCGCAAAATCGGGATGAAAAAGTAAAAGCAGCTATTCAGTCTACTCGAAGAATACAGCGGGTTATTCACCTGTGACTCGGTCCTTGCGGTGTGACCCGCGCCGTCTGCTCCCCTTTGCGCCTACAACTGTGAAGCCAATTGGCTTCCCCTCACGGTATCTGACAACCATCCCGTTCGGAAAGAGCCCTGAGACATCCGCATCTTGAGGATGGCAGAAGCTCACATAGAGTACATTTCCTTCAGAATCGTAACTGACTCCGACACTCTCAAGATTGAGGTTTACTTCCGCCATGCTACTCCTTTCCTCATGAGTGTCTGAGGCTTTGAGGTCACATATGCAGTAATCACTCTATCGTTGTCTCCTTAGATTACTGCCAGAATCCGTTCATTGCTTGCAATCAACAAGATCTGTCTGAACTTTCCCCTGCAAGCAGTAGGGCGTAACGGAGTTCTTCCCAAAGACCGGAACTTCTGCATGCCGTTGAACTCTTCTAAATGCCGACTAGGGTCCCGTGCGAAGGTCCTATAGCGTGGCCCCCTTCCCGTCGCCCCCATCGGCATGGAAAAGCATGCAAGAGGCAGTATGTCGCGCACCTTGAAGACTCACATGAAGAGTCTCGGGCCGCAAATCATCGGCAGAGGAATTCTTTGCCGTTGATCATAGGGTAACCAGTCCTGTCTGTCATTGGTGCAGGGATAGTCGTTCATGGGTTATGTCTCAACATCAGAAAGCCTGCGAAGTCGGGCTTTCAGCACTCGCACTATCCTGTTAGCTCAAGACGAAAAGTGAAATCACTCTGAGCCAATCTCGGATGCGAACAGAAGTGCCAAGAGCAGATTGGGTATGAAAACCAGACCTTGCACCAGTGGCGACAGTATCAATATTCCTGTAACCATGCATATGTACCCTGCACAGGAGGAAAGGCGGCGCAATCTGACATGTTGGCTGGTTCTCATCAATGCAATCCCTCCAGAGATCATCATGAATGTGAGTGCTGTTACTGCCAAGATGCTGGTCAACGTCAGGCCTAAGGCTGCCCACAGTGAGGTCATGGCTTGAGGCAAGCCAATCGTTGCAAGAACGACTACCAGACAAGCTTGGGCGATAGCGGTGATCAATGCGAACAGAAAGGCCAACCTTGCAGACTGTATCCTGTATTCTCTGAAAAGGCCAACGAAACCGAGCCCTTGAAATGCTGGCCACATTATCCAGAGGATGTCCCTTATGCCTTGAAGCATCCCATAGGCTGCTTCGTTCGCTACAAATATGATAATGCTCAACATCCCTGCCGCAACCCCAACTACGCTACCGAATTCACCTGCGATGTATGCATTCCTTATTGAAAGCGTTGCCATTTCATCCACCGACCAAGAGAAAAGAATGTGCGGTTCCCAATGCATTTGCAGCACGTTGGGAACCAACACACACATCGACTAAGTACTTTGGCTACGAGATCAATAGTAGGCTATCCACCATATATCTCGCCACAGTCCGAACGATACCCACCACCAATTAGTATACGGCCAATATCCTGGGCCGCACACATATCCCCATCCATCACCTCGCTCGGAGATCACAACGAGTAATAGGAATGCCAGGATGCCGATACCAAGCAATGCCAGAGCCGCAAGGACTATCCCAAGCAATACGAGTTTAGTAACTGCCAGTATTATGGTCGCCATTGAGCCAAGTATGGCAGTTAGAATAGAAAGCGGGTTTGTCAAATCCATAAACTGGTGGACACCGTAGTGAATCATGGTTGTCCTAGAAGGACTATCGTACATACTCCAATCGAGATTCCACTGTTCTCGATGGTATGTATAGTAATTGTCAGGGTGATCGTACGCCACCCATGTCCTGTCGTTCCCTGGCCGAGCCACACACAGCGCGTTCCTCCAATAGTAGGTAGTAAATGTGCCCCAGTCTTGATATGCAGGAACAAACTCGTTCGCAGCGCCTGAAGACTTGCTGTCCTGTGTTGCTGAAGCAAGAGATGCCCTCATCTCATCGAATCTCGGAAGAATGATCTTAGAGTCGGTAGTTATGTCTGTAACTGGCACCATGGCGTCATTATAGGTCCGAGCCCTGATTGTCATGTTAACGTACATATCCTTGCCCTTCAGCAGGCCAATTCCTACGACATCGAGCGACTTGTACCCGCTTGAATCACGGTACGTGTCGTGAATGTTTATGGGAACCGGACCGTCTGGCAGTAGGTTCAGAGATGTCTTGTTCATTTCTTCACTCAGGTTGCTGTTCACCTCAGCCGCACAGTACTCAGGAATTGGTGCAACGTATGCAATCAGAGATAATGCGGCAACGATGGTTACAAACAGCTTAATGTGCACTTTCCTCAATCTTGAAGACCCCGAATCCGACTTGTGCCGCAGTTGGATATATGCCTTCCGACTCGAAGAAGAACAGTGGCTATGCAGACGGGTGGTAACGTAGCGGCATAAACATCCGATAGACTATTATAGCAAATGCAGAATATTGTCTGCGGGGTGCTTTCGATTAGACCTACAGGGGCTGTTTTGAGCATAGCGGTTCTCTGGTCGATGCAGTGGATAGTATTCGCTTTGACCTCATTGAATGCGACTAATGTGAACACCGTGTGGTATATGGCACCCTACGTGTGCCTTGTTCTGCCCCTCAGCTTGGTCTTGAGCCGGAAGAGGAAGCAAATGGGTGATTATTACCGACCACTTGGCTCGAATGCTGCAGGACTCGCGCTTTGCATTTTGCTTGTTCTTGGGACTGTCGCAGGAGTGTACTACTACGGCTATGCGATTGTGGAACTGGTAGTCTGGAACATCCTAGCCGTATCCACTGTCATGTTTGTTTATTTTGTCACCACGAGGAATCGAGCCACATCTAGCACTGACAATTCCGTCCACAGACTCTAGGTTCCGGGCAAGTCTGTCCATCTGTCGACCAGACTATACTTTCACCAAATGCGTGCCCCGGACTATAGCGAAGGAACGGCAGGGAAATCCCTATTCGGCTCTATGTATTCTTGAATTATCTCAGAGACGAGAATGACCACCTCTCTCCGATTATTCCCGGGGCTCTGCGTCGTCTGCCTTGGTACCAACTCTATCCGATGTTGTCAGTGGCTTACGCGCCTGGCTCGGTCCTTGCGGCGCGACTCGCGGCGTCGGGTTCCCTTTGCGCCTTCAACTGTGAAGCCAATTGGCTTCCCGTCTTTGTATCTGACGACGATTCCATTCGGTAAGAGCTCGGAGTCATCTGCATCTTGAGGCTCGCCGAAACTGACGTAGAGTACATCATCGTCGGAATCGTATCTGACCTCCACGCTCTCAAGATTGATGTTTATTTCTGCCATGCTACTCCTCTCCGCATGAATGTCTGAGGTTTTGAAATCATGAACGCAGTAATCACTCTATCGTTCTCTACGTAAAATACCGCTAGAAACCTCTGCATGAATCGGTTCATCCGCCGATGAGATCTTGCTCTCACCAGATGTCTGCCCAGGACTATTACGAAGGAACTATAAGCGGGCCCCTTTTCAGACCGCCTCATCCCAGTATGGATACAGTTTGGACGAGGTAGTTCAAGATGCACTTTGAAGTGTCGGAGGAAAATCTGTGGCAGGCTGTATGATCGGATGTAGAGGCAACTCGCTCCAACAACCGGCAGTAGACACAATCGCAAGAACGGTTCAGCAGGACAAGCACATGCTAATCCTTTAGCATCAAGGGAATCAGTCGATTCACGATACCGGCCTCCAACAGGGCAGTACCAGCCTGAGCAACCAGGCTTACAATATGTGAAGCGGTGTTAATCAGAGTGAGCCCGTATGCCAATAGAGGCACCATCCCCACGATGCTGGCAAGGATAGCTGAACCAAGGACGGTAGCGGGTTCCGCATTAAGGTTGACTGCCACGACATGCCCCGCTCCTCTAGTCCTATATACGACTCCGCCCACGACCATAGGTACCGAGTAGCCTGCTGGAATCTGGGCTAGGGGTATGAAGATGAGGAGAGGGGTGATGAGATTCTGAGCTGCGATGATGATGATGCATAGAAGTCCCAGACCGAACAAATAGACCACAAGGGCAATAGTGACCTTTGCTCTAAGCACCACCATTGTGCTCAAGGGAAGTCCGGCGTGAATAGAAGCGCCCTGAGTATCTAGCATCATTACAGACAGTACCGAGATACCTGCGAAGAAGCTGGCATAACCTAGTACCATCAAGACGGTCGTACTCCGAATAGCACCGTGCCAGAAGACCATCATTGTATACATTATGATCGCAAGAAACACAGGCAACGCAAAGATAATTCCAGATTCAATGTTCTTGGTAGCCAGCTTCATGTCCTTCCTAATCACAGCCCGCATCGGGCTAACGATCTGAAGTGTGACGGCACCTGCAGGTCCAGTTCGTCCTTTGGTTCCGCCGTCAAGCTGATTGATTTGAGAGATGAACCCACCATTCTGTAGGCCCTGAGACCGAGTAGTGCGTATCCTGACGCGGTCACGCCCGCAACGATAGTTGTCACTACGGAAAGAGAACCTTCGAATCCGACCGATGCCACAAGGAATCCGAAGGAAAACGGGAAAACTGCGGACATTATTGTCAAGAAACCGGGGCCTAGGACAGCTGAGACACCTACAAATGACCTCACAATCCCCTGCATTATACTGGCCAGCACATAGATGCTCATGATACCGACCATTATACCGAGGGTAGTTGCCAGTCTGAGAACAACTGACAACCTCGACTCCTCGCTGCTGTGGGTCTTCACATAGAACCATCTTGAGAAGGCTATCAGCGAACCCATAGACAGAGCAATGGTAGTCGCACCACCGATGATGACCACTGCTGCGGCTGCAGGGCCGAAGAGAATGAAGCTCGCAACCGGGAACAGAGTGACTATAGCGATGGTTGGTGCCACGAATACTCTCGCAAAGGCGTAGAACGCCAGACGTCCCAGTTCTTCTCTTTCCAAGGGTAGTGTCGAGGGAAGGTCCATGACCCTCGACACAAAGAAGCCGGACGTTGTGGTCAGATTGAAAAAGAATACAATTACGAAGCTGAACAGTAGAAAGAGCGAGTAGGCAAACGCGAAACTGATCCCGGGGCTGCCTATGGATCGGTCAGCTGAGACTCCGGCTACGAGTGCAGCTAGCGTCAAGACCATGAGGAAAGATACCAAAGCGTTGATTTTCCATGATAGATTCATCGCACCCGTGACCTTGACTGGGTCCTCTTTCACGCGCGCAAGATTGGAGGGGTTGGCCTCAAGAAACCCTTTGAACCGCACCTCTGTGGCTATGATTCCTGCAAGCCGCCAACGTTCCCGCAGTTTCAATCGGACAGAGCCTCCCTGAGTGCGTCAATGCCTATGCGGACCTCCTCCTCCTGTTCTGTCAGCTTCAGGAAGACACTCTCGAGCGTCGCGCCTTCCTTATGTGCTTGGGCCCTAAGCTCGTCGAGAGTACCGATGCCCACTAGAACACCGTGATCGATTATGCCAACTCGGTCGCAGAGCCCTTGGGCGATCTCCATGATATGTGTGCTGAGAAGCACTGCGCCCCCATGTTCCACACGTATTCGGATTATTTCCTTCATTATCCTTACAGTGCGAACGTCGAGACTAGAGAAGGGCTCATCGAGAATGAGCAGCTTGGGTGCATGCAGGAGCGCAGCGATCAGCATTACCTTCTGCTTGTTCCCTTGGGAGAGGCCTATTATGATGGAGTCATAGTACTTCTGGAAGTCCAGTGCAGCCGCAATCTCCTTGATACGCTTATTCGCCTTGTCTTTGTCGAGCCTTCTGACTGACGCAATAAAGTCAAAGAGTTGTCTCGGCGTCAAGGACTCGTATAGACTCATGTTCCTCAGGAACGTAGCCGACAAGACGCTTGACTTCCATTGGGTTATCCTTCGATGAAACACCAAAAACTCGTGTCCCGCCGCTATCAGCATCGAGCAGGCCCATGATAATCTTGATAGTGGTGCTCTTACCAGCACCATTGGGTCCCAGCAGCCCGAAGATCTCGCCTGGATTCACTTCAAATGACAGGCCGTTGACAGCCACTAAGTCTCCAAACGACTTTACCAGATTCCCAACAGTGAGTGCCATCGTCAATCTCTAGCCACTCTCCTTCGATTGTTGCGCGCGTTGTATTCCCTCATCCGGACTCCTCTCCTAGTGAACAACCAGTAGGATTAGAATACAATCCATACAGAGGTCTGCATAAAAAGAACGAAGAAAAACTCTGCCATTGAGAACCGGACTCAGTGTTTAGGGCGATGTAAGTAAACACATTGATAGACGGCGATATCTTCTGCCGTCTCTTTCGTGATACAACCACGACTGCGTAGAGTGCTATGAAACCAGTCTGAACTTGATGCTACGCTCCCGGTTGCTTGAGCCTACGGAGGAACCGCGGCATTCACAATCTAATACCCGCCTCTGCGATCAGGGCCACCTGTGACAGGACTTGATTATTACGAAGGAACTATAAGGGAGCCACTTTCCAGACCGCTTCATCTCACTATGGATACAGTCTGAACGAGGTAGTTTGAGATGCACTTTGAAGAGTCAGATGAGGAGAAGATGTTCCGGGACTCTGTGCACGAGTTTGCGCAGAGGTATGTTGCACCGGTCTGGAAGACCTATGATGAGAAGACTCACGAGGTCCCACGGGATCTGGTCAAGAAGAT
Organism: Candidatus Thorarchaeota archaeon; assembly: GCA_963726195.1. Lineage (GTDB taxonomy): Archaea > Asgardarchaeota > Thorarchaeia > Thorarchaeales > Thorarchaeaceae > OWC5. The sequence continues at coordinate 592 of CAVSBO010000013.1, read as the reverse complement.
GGGAGAGCAGATGCTCTGGGCGCCGACCGTTTCTGAGGAGTACGGCGGTGCTGGGCTCTCGATGACCATGGCATGTATCGCGGCTGAGGAGTTGGCAAAGGCTGACCTCTCGATTGCGCTGCCGGTCATGTATCTGGTCGAGGCATCATGGGCGCTGATATTCGATTTGTACGGCACGCCCGAAGCGAAGAAGGAGATACTGCCTAGGGTTACGAAAGGCGACCTGTTCTTCGGTATCGCAACGACTGAGCCGACTGGTGGGTCTGACCTTGTGAACACGACAAGGACAGTCATCAAGCCCAAGGATCCGAAGGGCAACTTCGTTCGTTGTGAATGGAGAGAAGGTCTACATCAGCGGCGTTCGGGAGTCGGAGAAGTACGGCGGTGTGTACTGGACACTCGGAAAGTCTGACCCGAAGGGCAGCCACAATGCATTCGATTCATTCATTCTGCCGCTGAACTTGGGCAAGGGATTGACAAAGGGAATCACGACCACGCTCTTTGAGGACATGGGTAGGATGGGTGTGTCCACTGGCGGATTCAATATTGAGAACGTGGAGATTCCGAAGCACTACATTATTGGACCGAGAGG
>CAVSBO010000012.1:0-5132 GCA_963726195.1 Candidatus Thorarchaeota archaeon | reverse complement strand
GAAGCAATCCTATCATGCCAAGCTTCACTAGCTTGTCAGCTTCCCACAGTGCCTGAGCCTCAGGCGTGTTCAGCGGGCCATCCAGAGTCAGTCCGACATGCTTTCTTATCGTATCGCACACTCGGTCTATGGTCGGTCGGTCGATTCCCTCCTTCGATAAGATATCTCGTGCGGCCCTCGCACTTGTCTCTCCGTGATTGGAATCGCCGCCGATACCCGGTTTCGAGACATCATGCAGCCACGCTGCCATCGTGACTATGTCAAGATTGGCTCCAGTCTGGGCCGCTAAGAACTTCGACTCTCGGACCACCTGACTCACATGATCGAAACGGTAATCAAACAGAGGCGCGAGGGCAGATGGTTGTGCAGTCGTCCATTCCTCGCGAGCAACGGCAGCAGATTCTGACGACACAAGCGCTTCGAGCTTGTCTTCTAATCCCTCTTTCATGGATACCATTTGAGAACTCCGCAATCAAGGTCTTATGAATCCTATCACTCCATTGGTATCTGTCTGTGTCGTCTCATGCGGCTTCCCTAGGCCACGAAAGTAAGGGCTGTTTCAACGAGACGCTTGGTGCGTCCTAGGTTCCCACAGGTTCCGGTCCTACCATGATCGCCGGCCTCGCTGTTGATAGAAGCTTGATAATAGAGTAGACGAAGCTCACTCGACGCTCACAGTAATCAACACAATGACGATGACGCTGACCCAGATAATCGACATCGGTGCTGCCGCAGATAATGCAAGCTCTGCATAGTAGAGCACAGATAGCAGAACCACCATAGTGCAGAACTGGAACTGCATGGCAAGTCGGCTCCTTCGCGTACCAACTCTTCTCATGAGCTGAATCTGTGACACTAAGAGGAATGGCACAATCGGAAGCACATAGAACGCGAAAGATTTCTTACTTAGGACCATGAACAATAGCCCAAACACCACAATCCAACCTTCGTTCGTAATCTGATGAAGCATCGTTGACATTCTGATGAAGACAGACCCGGCCCGCTTCTGCACCGACAAAGGCAGTACATACAGGATCCACAAAGCACCTAATATCGCAACTGTCACAGAAGTAGGGACTGGGCCGCTATTGAATCCAAGAGCCTCTACAACCACCCAGGGATTGGCACCGACTGCAGCAGAGCTGGCCTCAATTCTGAACGGCATCAAGACATCGGCCCCAGCAAGCAAGAATGGGATATAGCAGGACAAAGCTATGCATACGGAAACAAGAAGACCTCGAAATGGCCTATGAAACGGAGCAAGTACAGGAGCCATCCAGACTGCAAACAGGAACTTCGTGAAGAAGAAACCGAACCCGAGAGTCAGAGAAGCTAAGTTCTCCCTTCCGCTTAGTGCGAGTGTTGCTGAGAGTATCAAGAAGAAGGTGGTAACAACCTCGTCTTGGTTCCAGAACACTATGAATAGCCATGATAATGGTAGAAAGACATAGAACCAAGCATATGCACGCGAATCTGGCGCATCAAGTCTCCGTTTAGCGTACTTGTACCCAACCACAAGTGCCAGAAAATCAAAACCAACAAACATCAGAGTGATAGAGAGAGGATTATTCCATATCAGGAGCGAAAGACCCAATAGATACACGAACCCAGGCGAGTCAGCTCGACGGAAAGTCCCTGTATGGAACTAGGCCATGAAGTACCGAACTTCCCTGAGACATGAATACATGGACCAAGTCACCAGTACCACCGTATCCGACCATCCCGTAGAGTACAAACATTGAGACTATTGTGGTTACAAAGAACGAAAGCACGAGCCATCCCAGGAACTGCCTCTCGTCGATTACACCTATTCTTAGACCGACGGGTCCAAGGAGCATTGCCAGAATAGAGAGTGCCAACAACCCAGAATAGAGCAGTAAACCAACGTCGTACATTTGAATCTCTAGCCCGCAGATGTGGATTGGCTCAGAATAGTCAAGACCAAGAATAAAACGTTGTGCCTAATACGTGTGAATAATCGATAGCCCTCTTGGTAGTTTCGTGAGGCCCATGTTTATGGAACAGCCTCCTTGCTACGAAACGGCAATCAAACAGAGGTGCGTTTGTCGGCAGATTACTCTTGTCTACACGTCCCTAGCGACAACAGCATAGTACGAATCGACACTGGAACCGATTCTTGCTTCCACTACGGGCTGCGCTGCCACAAAAAAACCAACGTGTCCACTTGCTTGCGAATCTACCGACTGACACGTATTCTGCTGTACAGTCTCATTGTGTTCTCAAAGACCGTGGTGGCGACCTCGTCTTCGCTTCTGCCAAGGATTGATGAGATTTCTTTCACTGCAATCCACAAGTTGGCAGGTTCATTTCTAACGCCAGCAACTGGTCCCAGAACAGGACTGTCAGTTTCAACGAGGAGTCGCTCGTAGTCTACCGCCTTGACGAGTTTCCTCTTCTGAGGAGAATGCACAACCGAAGTTGGAATCGAAAAGTAGTAACCATGCTCTCTTGATGCAACTCTAGCTAAATTCGCTCTACCATCAAACGCATGCATATGCACGAGCTGCGCGTCGGTGGACGAGAGTATTTCCAAAGCCGCAGCGCCAGCTGATTTGGAATGCACCTGTACAGGGATACCAAGTTGCGATGAGAGCTCTGACCAGAATCCTAAATGCATCTTCCTGCATCTTCCTCTCGCTGTGATCCGTGGCTCGGAAGTGGTCAATGCCACATTCACCGACACTTACGATGCCTCCTGCATGCTCGGTTATGAAATCGACCGCGGATTGTGCTTGATCGTAAAGCATCGGGTCAAGCCCGATTGATGCATAGACAGATGGATTAGTTGATGCCATCCTTATGCATGCTTCCCAAGATGCGGGTGATATTGCGGAGTTGATAATCAGAATTCCCCTGGCCTTTGCAGATTCTATCACATCGTTCATGTCAGACGCAAATTCCGGTTCTAGCAAGTGGCAATGTGAGTCAATTAGCCTAGGTCGCATTTCCATCTGTGGCGCCATCCGTTCCCTGGGACTCCATTCATTGTCTCTTCGAATTCTCAATCAAAAGCTGAATCTGTTCTTTCAACGTGGTTGTCGTACAGCGACTCACCAACGAATCGAGATCGCTTCTCACGCTGCGCTTCATGACCCACCATATCGGATGAACAAGGGCAACCATATCCGCTTCGTTGGAACGCTTCACAACTTGTTCGATTGAGACCGAAGTGGAATGCAGCCCGGGGTTGTCAACCCAATAGGCTCCCGGAACGTAGACAAACGAATCTCCCACTTGGAACCTCGAATCAAACTCAGTGCCATTGCCACTGAAATACAAGAGACCTAGCTTTCTCCCGTACTCCGTCAGTTTTTCAGGATTATACTCCTTATCGTGCTTCCTAGATAGACTTGACTTCTCCCGATCCGTGTTTGCTGAAGCCTACGGGCGTAATCCCAATCCTTCGTCTCCATTCCATCAACTCAGCGTGGAATGCCTCAAAACTGTCAGACCTCTCAGCGTGAAAGGCAAGTTCGTACTTGGCAGTCTTGAACTCTCGAAGCAGCTTCCCCTGGGGAGCCGTGACATTTCTGAAAAACCATGTTGCAGCTATGCCTTCCTCGTCGAGGTAGGCCTTCAGTGCTCTCGCTGGTTCGAGATAGCCTAGCCTCTCTGACCTAGGCACCAAGTCGTAGTCCAGAGACAACTTGTTCAACGATTTCTTCCAGAGAGTGGCGTAGCCAAATGGGTTGTCTACGTCAATCCGAAGAGAAATGGTCATTTCGACGCCCACATAATATCACGAAGAATCACTGATATATCCGTCGCCAACAGTCGGAAACAGAAACCAGACATGCGCGGTGTCTGTAGAGAGAGGATAATCGTCTCAACCCTGTGCGTGTTTGCGCTGCAGGCTTCTAATCGTGCCCAGCATCTGAGAAAACAGGGGTACGGGATCTGTAAGATATACATCGTCCGCATAATGCCTGTCGAAGAAGTCGCCCACAAAACCGCGTATCCTGCGTTGTGACAGGTCGTACAACAACTCGCCGGGGAAGGGCCATCTGAATCTTGCTGACCTATCATAATCGAAAACAGGATCGAACTCCTCGCCTTTGGCCAGCTGGTATGCGAGATAAGGAAAATCAACGCCCGCCTCAATGGCGAGTTCAAGCGACCCCCAGAATTTCGGGTTGACTTCCATGAGTCTATATCGCCCGCTTTCCACATCATGTTTGAACTCGACCATCGCCACTCCATGCCATTTCAGCGAGTCGAGAAGCTTTAAGCCCTGGCGCTTGAGTTCCTCTGAGTAGTATGCCCGAGCAGCAACACTGGGGCCCCCTGACACTGGATACTCACGTATGCGCTTGTGCATGAAAGCCGCCACACACTTGCCGTGGTCGTACAGTGCGAAGAAACCGCATCCATAGCCCTTCACGTATTCCTGGATGATGGGTCTGGGGTCAGGTATGGTCCTGTAATAGGCCTTCAATTCCTCTGAGTTTCTTGCATAATGAACATGGCCAGCAGATGTTGATCCTTTAATCACAAGAGGAAACTCCGCATTTCTGCAAATCTCATCTACGTCGCCCTCGTTCTTGGGTTGTTGAGTTGCGGGAACATCAACTCCAATCTTTTTGGCAAAAGCCATCGTCAAGTCCTTGTTCGCCGCAACTTCCATCGACTCGCGTGACGCAATCGGAACATGCGTGTATTGTTCTAGCACTGCCTTGGCCTTGGCGGCGTAGTAATTCGGATGCCACCCCACGGGCAAGAGAACATCATACTTCCCCGACTTAACCAGAGTCATCAATGAATTCATGAACGCTCTTTCCCTTTTCTCCGGGTCAGGTATCACGTAGCTTTCACTACAGTAGCGGGAGTAGAACGACTGTGCCAAAACAGACCTATCCATCACTGCACAGCGGATTCCCTTCTTGCCAAGGGACCTCACAATGGCAAGAGTGTGTTTCAATCCGCCGTCGGTTATTAGGACAGTCGTAGCCTTTGACCCCTGCGAGGCGACCAGTATCTAAGGTATTATCCCTTTTGATTGACTTCGCAACTTGGAACGCGTAATCAGTAGCCATAACGGGGATTCCGTTTTCTGCTCCAGATGCTCCGTCTTACAGGATGAGATGTACAGAACATGTGATGAAGACAAAATG
>CAVSBO010000011.1:0-58178 GCA_963726195.1 Candidatus Thorarchaeota archaeon | reverse complement strand
GTGGCCTTGGTCCGAAGAGTAGCCCCAATTCTGTTTCGTTCATCCCTGTTACCAAAGATGAACCTCGCGACATCAGACTAAGCCTCCGACCCTGCGCCTCGGTCGACGCGTCATGGGCGTATTCTTGGAGTTGCTATCCGGTGTTAGGCCGTTTCAACGATTCCGGTCAGATCCTCAGCACATTCACTTTGCGCATCATGGTCGTATCCTGACCGGACGTGCCGTTTCTGTTCCCAGAGCGAGACTCTCGCCTCCCTGTTCGCACAGGACCGGCATCGACACATAGTTGGGAGCTTCCTCAGTTCCAACTCCAGGGGAGCTGGTTCCGTTAGTCGCTCTTTCGCTCCAAGGCCAACTGCATCTCTGAAAAGAAAGGAAATTAACTTCTCGGTTATCAGTCTTCAGGGCAATTGGCGTGTGATACATCCCTACGCGGGCTCGCTACGCCCTATTCTTCTGTGGTCCGCTTCTTCCACATCTGCGGATATCGTCCTCGTTCCATCAGTACTCTTTCAACCGAGGCGACAATACCACTGCCTGCTTTCGCAATTCTGTCCGTAGTCTCTGAACTCTTTGCTATCGCGACAGCCTCACCCTTCATTGTTTTCACTGCCACCAAGTCGCCCTTCTTTATTCCTGTGTGGACGCTCACGACACCGCTTGCCGCCAAACTGGCTCCGTGACAGATGGCGTCAACGGCACTATCCCTGATTGTCATTACAGGAAGGTGGCTCAGTGCAAACTCCAATGGCAGTAGGTACTTGCGGAGTTCTGTTTCGTCACCATCACTAGCCCAGAACTGATAGGCGTCCTTCAAGTCGTAGAGCGAGCACAGGTGTTCGTCCTCCCTGAACGGGCCGACTCGCGTGCGACGGAGTTCAGCCATACTCGCCCCCGTTCCTAATGCCTCGCCTATATCAAAGCAAAGCTTTCTCACGTACGTTCCGGCTTGACAGCCTACATGGAAAAGAACTAGCCGACCGGCGGTTTCAATGATGTCAATGTAGTACACTTCTCGGACTCGCAAGGCTCTCTTTACTGACGATTTCAGCGGAGGCTTCTGGTAGATCTTTCCCACGAACTGCTGAATGACTTCACGCAGCGTTCCCTCTTCGACCGAACCATGCAGCTCCATGACGCAGACGTACTCTTTGCCTGCAGGCAGTAAGGCCTGCATGGCCTTTGTGGCATTGCCGAGTCCAACAGGCAGTATTCCTGTGACTGCAGGGTCGAGCGTACCTCCATGGCCAGCCCTCTTGCAGCCAAGAATCGAACGAACCCAGCTGGCCACTTCATGGCTCGTGGGACCAGCTGGTTTGTCGAGGCAAATCACTCCGTTCTCCAGTAGGTACTTGATCGGGAGTGACTCGAGGGACGAAAAGCCGAATGATTGGTTCGTAGTGTCTGTTGCCCTTACGACAACTTCACGCGGCTGATCTGCAGGCAGCATTCGCGACATTCGACTTTGCTCCCTTGACTGCTGACTTTGCATTGCGTGTCTGCAATGCGCCATCACATGGTGCCAAGTGTCGTCCTTGCTCTCTCAAGCCTTTCTGTGTTTTGGCGCAAGCTCGGAATCGGGATTGTTGATTCAGATTCAAGCTGGCTGACGACTGCTTGGCTCACAAAGTCTGGTTAAGACCTATTGAGGAAGCCTGACCTTGCTTTGAAACTTCTCAAGAAGGCCGCCGTCCAGGATTGCCTTCTCTACGGTTTCGTCGTCAGAATCCTCCTCAATCTCTAGCTGAGTTTCGAGCGGCTCAAGGTGCTTTATGTTACAGGGTCGTCTACGAACGCCACTGATTTTCTTCGGCCCGGTCACTACCACCATATTCTCATCTTTCTGGGCCACAATCACGCAGTAGCTGCCGATCTCACGACCCATGGTCTTGACACAAACACGTCCAGTTTCATACAGCTTCATTATACATCACCTTAGTGTTTCCTCGGTCATGCAAGACTCCGGAGTCGCCTCCGGTCTCGTCCCTTTGGAGCGACTGGAGATGGACGAAGCCGATTCAGCTTAGAATATCAGTCTTGCGCTACATCTGCGCAGTTGCATCTGGAGGCATCAAACATGCTCTTATGGCACCTACCAAGACATTGACCACGCCCTCAAGGTTGTACTTGCCTGTGTTCAGGACCAAGTCGTAGACCGATAGGTCGGCGATATTGATGCCATAGAGCTTACGATACCTTGTTCTCTCGCTCTTTTCCCGGGCACTTGTCTGATTCGTTGCTTGTTGCAAGCTGATGCCATCGCGGTCGGCGATTCGCTGGTATCTTATTTCGAGCGGCGCGACTAACAGGATCCGCAAATCCGCTTTGTCACCGGCCATCCACGCAGATAGCTGGCCATCGAGAATAACATCGCCTTTCTCGGCTTCTTTCTTAAGACGGTCGTCCAACATGCGATCAATCTTAGTGTCATGTTCAGCAATCCTGCTGAACTCTTCGAGAGTGATACCTCTCTCTTTAGCAAGTGACCGAAACAGTGAGCCAACGGATACTATCCTGAGACCGAATTCCTCAGCAATCCTGTTAGCGACGGAAGTCTTGCCTGTTCCGTGGAGCCCGCTGATTGTTATGACGCGTTTCATATCATTGTCCACGCAAGGACCTTATGATGCCTCGTCTGACGGCCCTTGAAGTGGCGATGCCGCCATATGGGCGGTTCGGTCTCTTGGAAGAATGGCTTGTCGTGCGGCTCAAGCCATGTTTGGCCTTTCTTGGAAACTCCATCTTAGCGCTGGATAGACTGCAGGTGCCCCCTTGTGGATACATCTTTCTCCTATGGACCACTGTCCTGCCGCCCGGAGTTCTCACCATACGGTTTGATTTATTTCTGGTGAGCTCGCTGTGTCGCATGTTACCTCATCAATCCTTTCGTTCGTGATTCTCAAGACCCCGGCTCTTGTGCCCTTTTAAGTGAAGCGGTGAGTCATGAGTAACCGTATGGAGATTGTCAGATCTCTCGACCATTGGAGGCGACTGCAGACATCACCTCTGTTGTCCACGTCATGATAGTGACAACCGTTCTCAGCGAACGTGAACGATTGTTCCAAACGGGGCTCAACTTATCAGTAGGTGAGCCCGGCCCTGGTCTGCCCGAACATAAGTCAGCGTGAAACCAAGTCGTCCGCACACTGCTCCAAGGACGGCCTTGGCAGAGGAAGACCATCCAGACACATCGATTTCGCAGGGAACAGCAAGCTCTCTAAGCATCTTCTCGAATGATGATGCGTGGTCTGATGTTAGACAGTGGGCCACTTTCTGGACTATGAAGGATCTGTCATCAGGATTCGACTGGACATACAGAGCAATCAGTCTATCAAGGGACGCGACCGTCTTCATTTCTGCAAGAGCATTAACTGCCACTTGCCAATCGTCTGCATCATCCGAACTCAAGAGAGTCTCACACAAATCGAGGATAGCAGGGTCCTTCTTCTGAGCGAGCTCTTTGATGGCAGGCTCGCGCAGAAACAAGTCAACGGTTCTATCGCTTGCGCGTCGCCAGAGCCGGGTTTCGTAGTTGTCAGAAGCAGTTGATGGTTGTTGGCTGTCGACCTTCTGACCCTCGACGACTTCGACCCGTGTTCTCCTCATGCAAACTGGTTTGGCCTACGTTATTTAAGGTCGCCATCGTTCAGTCTGGGCGATTCACGTCAGGCTAACGCCCATCATGCGCTGAAGGATTTGGCCCAGTCCAAGGCCAACAAGCATATAGAACCAGACGTAGTAGAGACCGAATCCTCCTGCAGTGGGGTAGCCTATGAGTCCAACCACCCAAGGCATGATTTTCTCGAAATTGAACGGCACGACTGCCACAATCTGCTGAACGCCATCCACTGTGAAGAATCCTGAGAGCAAGTAGAATATCATCATGAATGGGATGAAGAACATCAGGAGCGGTTTGCACCTTGCACCTAGCATCTCTTTCTGAATTCTATCAATGTAGGCTTTTCTTCTTCTTATCTTGCGAGCCAGCTTTTCATCTTGACTCTTCTTCGCCTGCTTCAGCATGTCTTGGTACTGCTTGATCTCAAGTTGGTATCTCCTTTGTCGACGTACGTCTGTAAAATGCTTCATGGCCGTGTTGCTGGTCAAAGTTACACCCAAGGAGACGAGGGTAATTAGGATGCCCGAGAGTGGCGGTGTACGAAATATCTCTAACCATGCTAAGATAGCTGCAAACAGGTCCTGCATTTTCATCTACTCCATTAACGTTTGATAAAGCTCGGTAGCCTGCCGCTTCGACTTCTCCCTGACGGTTGTTTATTACTCTCACTGTTGCACCCGTAATTGTACCCGCGGCTGACGGCAGCAGCTCTACACATCTGTTGATGTATTTCTATAATTGTCACGTCTTGGCTATCACGTGTGCGAGTGGGGTCCTCACTCCTTCTCGCAGCAATCTTGTCGGGCGCCGCTTCAACGAGGACTATAGTCTTTGGTCCAAGGGCGGTCACTACCCACTCGGGCAGCCCTATGAGATAGCCGTTGTTCGTCTGGATAAGTGCGTGCGTGTCGACAATGACACGTGCTGACTTGGCCTTCTGAGCTATGCTCTGGCCAGCCATCTTCTGGATGTCGCGTTGCGTCTTAGTTGGTAGCCTTCTCATCTCATCTCTGTCTTTGACCAAGCCCTTCTTGGACGCGACTTCAAACATTGCTGTCCCAAAGTTGAGGACGAGCACCTCTTCCCCGTGTTTCTGCTTGACCATGTCCACGGCTGTTGTAATCACAGTTGTCTTGCCAACACCTGGGATCCCCGTGACTATGACGAGGTTTTTTCCTTCGGGCACGAGTATCAGACTCCCAGCAATCGAGTTGTTCCGAGGCTTTTCGCGTCCTCGTTATATGTTCTTCTGTGAGCGGTGCCGCGACCGGATGGTCAAGAGCAGTTGAGTGAAGGCCGACTAAGTGGAATGAAGTTCCTGCTCGGTCGATTACAGGATTCCGAGTAAACCTTCAATTCCTTCGCCGCCCATTTGTCTCAGCTGTTCCTTGGCTATCTGCTCGTAGTACTGCTTGATGATAGACACCATCAGCAGTATGCCTGTACCGCTGGCGAGTGCGCCCATGACATCCGCACCCGCTGCTATGACGCCTATGATTACACCGCCAAGTCCGGCCACGACTGGAATGTATCGGTCAAGTAACCTCTCCAGGACCTTCTCGCTTCTTCTGAAGCCAGGTACGATGTATCCAGAGTCCAGCAATTGCCTTGACACGTCACGAGGAGCTATGCCGCTGATATCAATCCATATCCTGCTGAATCCCCAACAAAGCAACACCATGATTGCACTATAGATGATGACATGGGGCGCGCCATCCCACTGTTGCGCAACAGCGAAAATACCTTGAGGCGGTGTCACATATCGTGCCAAACCTGAAATTGCTATTAGTCTACCGCTGGCAGGATCCTTCTGGAATACGCCCAGCCAATTCAGGAAAACATTCGTGGGAAATGCGTTGTAGATGATCTGGGCAAAGAATATGATATTGGCAAAGAGGGCCTGTGCAAGAATCACAGGTATGTTGGATGTGTAGAGCAGCTTAATCGGGTACTTGGCTCTCATACCTCTGTACTTCGCATACTGGAGGGGTATTTCAACTCGCACGGATTCCATGTAAAGAACGATGAAGAAAATCACAAGCGTTACAGCTAGCGACAGCAAACTCGGGTTGATTCCATCTCTTACGATTAACCAAGAAGCATCGACAGAGGGGCCGGCGTCGGTACCAATGCCAAACCATCTGAGGATGTTTGCCAAAACGGCTGCGATGATGCCCTTGGGCAATCCCGTTCCTGCTCTAGGATAGCCTAGCGGCGCGACATTTGTCTCGTACTGGGTGACATCGAACATGTTGAATATGACTTGACCAGCCACGTTGGTCATGATGAACAGTGAGACTCCCGAACCAAGGCCCCAACCCTTCTGAATTCAGCTCATCCATCATAATGACGACTACGCCTGCCCGCGAAGAGCTGCAGGAACACGAGCACAGCCTGCTCGGCAGTCAGGCTGCCGTAAGCGTTTCCAACTATGTAGGCGGCTGCTTGGAATCCTGTCATCAGCAGGGCTAGTACTTTCTGACCGCCGGTGAACAAAGCTCGGTCGTCAGGGTCGCTGAAATCCACATTGATTATCTTAGAACCCGAGAGGAGCTGCATTACTAGGCCTGCAGTTACTATCGGTCCTATGCCAAGCTCCATCAATGTGCCTCTCGTACTTGCGAGTATCACACGCATAGCCCACAGGTAGTCTGTGACAGTGGACTGGTTCACTCCGTAGAGGGGCATGTGTGACATTACTAAGAATACGACGAGCACCAGAATGGTCCAAATCGCTTTCTCTCGGAAAGAGACCTTGCGATCAGGCGCCTTGACCTCGGGCATGATTCGGACCATCGGAGATAGGGCCTTTAGAAATGTAGATGGCAATTAACCGGTGGTCTCCTGCAGGTTTTCTCGGCAAACATCTGGGTTTGACCTTTAAAGATAGTGGTGGCTAACGACATGCCTTGTTAGTTTGCTGACTAATTCACGATAGCAATTGGTTTCAACGGATGAGCCTTCGACTGTCAGTTTCCTGCTGTCGGCAATACTACTCGGCGGGCAGGTCAACTGTGCCGCCCTTGCTTTCAATCTTCTCTCTCGCACCGGGGGTAATTGCCTTGACTCCAGTAAGATTCAGTTTTCGGGTCACCTTGCCTGAGCCTAGGATCTTGTCCGCACCCACACGGGCGACATCAATCGTGTAGGCACTTCCCAACTTGGCGGCTAGTCCTCTGCTGACGAGTCTGTCTATAGCCTCGTCAAGTTCGCCGACGTTGATGGTGGACAATGCTTTAACGATGCCTTCTGGTCGATTGAAGCCGTGTTTGCCGAAATAGTGCGGATCCATCTTCATGGTCCTCATTTTTCGATGCTTCTCGCTTCCGGCCATGCCCATGCCACCTCTCTGCCCCGCAGCGCGATGACCCTTGGTATCGCCATAACCGGCGGTCCGCAGTCCTCTCAATGAACGGATTCTCTTGGACTTCCGCTTGTACACGATTGGTTTCTCCTCTATCCTTTCTTCAGCCGTACTTCGAGAACACCATTCCGTAGTGATGACCTGGCTTGATCCTTCTTCACCTTGGCAGGCAGCTCGAGCTCTCTATGGTATGGTCTCTCAGGGTTGTTGACATCAATAGTCAGGGTCATTCCCTTCACATTGACTTTGATTTGGTCTTTCTCGACGCCGGGGAGTTCGGCAACGACTACCACTTCGTCCTTCTCTTCAATCACATCGACGATTGGTTCAAACTGTGGTGCTCCTTCTCCTCCCGGGTGTTCTGGAATCTTGTGGCCGAATCTCTGGATGACGGGCTTTCCATCGGGCCCAATATTCATCTGGAACCCAAAGACAAGGGGGTTCAGGTCGCGTGGATTCTTCATGAGCTCGTCGATGAATCGCTGGTCAAGCATTGATCCGTCTCCCATTTGGCTGAGCATCTTTTGCATCATATCTTCGATGTTCCTGAGCACATCTTCCGGGAGGAAGTCTCCGAGCCACTTACGCAGTGCCTTCCGCGCCTCATCATCATCTGGGTAGTCGTCCCAAGACATGGTTGTCCACCTCAAGTACGTTTCAAATCATACGTTGCACGAGTTCGTTTATGGCTTGTCCTCTGTCACCAATTGCACCGCCCATCTTGACCGGAAGATTCCTCTTGCCCTTGAAACCCTTCTTGGGCGGAGTCAGCCTGAAAACTGGTTTCAGACCTTTTATGTCGGAAATATCTGCAGTCCCGCCCACGAGTGCCTTTGCAAAAGCGTCCACAGACTTGTAGCTGGAGTTCTTTCTCACATACTCATCTGTGAGCATTTCGTTGCCTAGGATTCTTCCTCTTTTGGAAATGAGCAATGTGGCCGTGTTCTCGTCGATTGGCCCCCATGTGATATAGTCCTTTGCTCTCATGATCATGCCGTGCATATCTGATGTGAGCTTGATGATTCTCGCATGGTGCACCTTCCTGAGCCGAAGGTATTCGAGCGTATCTTCAATCTCTGGCCTCACTCTGGCAGGACCCCTGAGCCGTATTGCCAAGATGATCTTCTCTTCCCCACTCATCACCCGTACACTCCCGGAGCTGACCATTCCTGAGGCGGCAGCATTCTATAGGTTTTCATGAGAGCATAGACATATGCTTTCGCGAAGTTCGAGTGGGTCCTAGAGCGTCCCTTTGTGATGGACCAGACATCCTTCAGGCCTGCAATCCTAAGGACGAGTTTGCCCACGTCCGCGGTTACAAGACCTGTACCTTTCGGTGCTGGTTTCAGCATCACCGATATCGAGCCGACGGCACCGCGGACTTGAAACGGGATGCTGTGCATGTCATTGCACCTGCACTCCCACGACCCGCAGCCTCTTCGGAATACCGTGATGTTCAGCTTTGACTTCGCCTCTGCCGCTCTGACGGCAGGCACGAATTCCGATGCCTTTCCGACACCGATACCTATGACTCCCTGACCGTTTCCCACTATTACCGTGATTCGGAAACTCTTCAGTTCTCCTGAGTCCGACTGTCTCTGGACCAGACTGACGTCTGCAACCTCCTGTCGAAGCTCAGGGAATAGCGCGTCTATGATTTGGGGCTCACGTATGACGAGATTCTGAGCAAGAATCTCTTCCAGACTATTGATGTGGCCCTCTTTTACCATCTGGCCGAGGCGTGTTCTTGGAATCCACTCTTCCAGAGCTTCCTCTTCTTCACGGACTGGTCGGCGTCTTCTCTGTTGTTTGCTCATTGACGATCATCCTCTACGACTTTCCACTCTTGCCTTTCTTGCCCTTCGCTTTGCCTTTACCCTTGGACACGAGTTTCCTTGGTCTTGGCTTGGTTGGCTGTGCTCTGGGTGCCTTTTGGACGGCTTTTCCTTTTGCAACCTTCTTGACCGGCTTCTTGACTGGTTTCCTAGCTGCAGCTGCAACCGCTCTGGGCGCAGCCGGTTTCTTCTTCAGCTTGAGATCGGCGGCCGGGATATCAAGGACCTTCTTCTTCACAGTCTCGAACTGTTTCGGAATTGTCTGTATATCGACCTTTTTCTGAGTCAGGTCGCTAAACATCGTAGTTCCTCGGTCTGCCTTGAAGTGCTTGTAGGCCGCCACGATGTGGTCACCCTTGAGTCTCGACTCGTCGGGCAGAATCTCAGGATCATGAGGGACTTCGAGACCTGCATCAATTGCTCCCTTGAGTGCCGCATAGACTCTCGACCCCTTGATTGGCGGATTGAGACCGAGGTCAAGCACAGCTGTCTCAACGCCTCTTTCCTTTGCTCGGCGCCCTGCCAGGAGTCCTGTGAGGTATGCTGCTGGAAGGTTGCCTGTTGATAGAGACCAACCATAGGTTCCTAGTTCACCTGATATTGCGGACGCGACTGTTTTGTCACCCACTATTTCAGCGTTCACTAGTTGGACAATCATGTTTGTATTGGTCTTTCTGACTACGAGTCGAGGCAGGCCTGACATAAGGAGACGTCGTCGTCGATAATAGTCAGTCTTGCCCTCTCGGCGTCTGCGAAACTTTACTCGATAAGTAGGGCCGTGTGCCACTATTTCGCCCCCAGCTTGCGTTCTGTTATGTAGGTCTTAAGATGGCCTGTGTTCCTGAAGGAATTGCCCTTAGCTCTTAGGTAAAGATCTCGGTAGACCCTGCTAGATATCTTGCCATCCTCCCTGAGCTTCTTCAGCTCTTTCCGCATTGGGCGTATCTTCATCATCCAGCGGTCTTTCTTTGTCAAGACTGCTGTTGCCTTCCCTTTCTTGCTGCCCGGACCTCTTCTCTGACCTTTGCGCATCTGATGTCTGCGGAATCTTGCTCTTCCTCTGCTGACTCCCTGCTTCTGCTTGGCTTGGATTGCTCCTTCATCCACCAAACGCCGAATGTCATCCTTGGTTATTGCGAGGGAGACTTCATCTTCGAAAGTGGGGTCAATCCAGACCCTAGTAGCCCCGACATTCATGACCTCCGCAGAGAGTCGCTTCTGTGTTCTGAGATTCATTTCTTCTTTGCCTCCGTGTCGAGTTCTGAGAAGAGTTCTTCTTCTCCAGCGGATTCTGGGACACCAGGATTCAGGACTTTCAGATGCATGGCTTCAGCTTTCTTAATTATCTCCTGACGCTTTCTCATTCCAACCGTACCACCGATTCGCACGGCGTGAACGTTGGGGTCAAGTCCTTCAAGTTGTTCAACATTATGCACTGGAACGTCAAGGTGCATTGACGGATGGATATCTCTGGCCGCCTTAGGAGTCCGATAGCCCGCAGATACCATCGCGATGCGTCCCTTGCGCTTCTGTCTGGTGTAGCTGTCGTTTCCGCGCACATTTCTCCATGAGTCGCTTAGACGAATCCAACGATGTGCGTTCTCACGGCGGAACTCTGGTAAATGATGCTTCTTCTGCTGCGCAATCCTGAAAAGCCGAAGTTCAACTATCGCTTCTCGAGCTGGGGCCTGCTGTCTTCTCTTCGTTACCGCACCCACCTCGGCTGCTTTGGATACTGCCTTCTTCCGTGCGGCCACTTTGGGTGTTTCTGCTTCAATCTCAGCCCGCTGCTTCTTGCGCGCTGCCTTAGGCTTCTCTGCCGCCGCTCGTGTCTTGCGAGGCGCAGCCGCTTTCTTCAGAGGCTTCGCCTTTGTGGTCTTCGCAGAGGTGGCTCTGGCCTTTGTACTCTTATCAGATGCGGCTTTCTTGGCTTTCTTCTTCTGGTCATCTTCCGACATGACTTGGCCTCCTATACAACAGACTTGACCGTCTCACCCTTTCTCTTCTTCAGTACGTAGATGCCATCAAGGAAGACACGCCTGTCTTTTCCGCGCAGTCGAGTCGCATTCTGTATGTTGGCGGCAGTCTGTGAGACATGCTCAAGGTTGATACCACTGATAATCACATCATCCTCAGTTATCTTGATTTCAACGTCTCCGATCATCTTGGCCTTCCGGATGCCTCGCTCTCCTATGAGGTTCTTAATCAACACATTTCTTTCTTCGAGTTCCACGCTCATGGGAAAGTGCGAGAAGACGATCTTCATCTGGTACTCATAGCCATGTTCAACGCCCACGAGCATATTGCGGACATGGGCTATTATTGTACCCACGAGGGCTCTGGCTCTCTTCCGAGCGAGGTCTGTGCTTGCCACCACTTCATTTTTCTCAATTCTAAGGTGAGCATAGGGCTCTGGGAATGTCCTCTCAAGCTTGCCCTTTGGACCTTCGACAGTTATTGTCTTCTCTTGGAGTGCAACCTTGCAGTCAGCTGGTATCTCTATGCGTTTCTCATAGATGTCATAGGGCATAGCGAATCCTCCTAGTATACAAAGGCAAGCAATCTGCCTCCTATCCCGCGGCTCTTTGCATCTTCATGGGTCATCACGCCTTCCGGTGTGGTGACGATTAGAATGCCGTAGTTGTATGCGGGCAGGAATCTTTTCTCGTACTTCTCGAAGCCGTCGCGCTTCACAGGAAATCTCGGTCTTATCACCCCGCATTTGTTGGTGCGACCCATGAGCTGAATGCGGAGCCGGCCTTCTCTGCCATCATCAATCCGCTCGAATTCTCCTATGTAGCCTCTGGCCTGCATAACTCGAAGCACTTTCTCTATGAGCTTGGAAGCCGGCGCGACGACAACCTCGGGTTTTCCAATGAGTTCGCAGTTATAGATGGTCGACATCGCATCGGCTAACGGATCTAGCAGTGTCATCTTCTCTCTTTGACCCCCTAGGAGTATTTGCGGAAGCCCATCTTCTTCGCCGTTTCCCTGAAACAGCGTCGGCACATATTCAGCCCGAATCTGCGGATGAGTCCCTGGTGTGTACCACATCTAAAGCAGGTTCTGGAACCCTTTCCTACTCTCTTGCGCTCTGTTTCTTCTTTCTTGACCGTACTCACCTTTTCTCACCTCAGAACAGATACGTGCGCTCCTTCTGTTTCTCCAGTATCTGGATGCCAAATTCCCTTCTCACGAGCACCATGCTCTCCTCTGGCGTAACCCTGTGTCTGTAAGGGACTCTGGATCGCTTCATTCGCCGTCTCTTTACTCTGAAACCGGGGCGTTCAACACATACGGTGATGTTCATCCCTTGGATGCCTCAGCTGCGGGTCGTACTTGACATCGGGTATGTCGATGTGTTCACTGATTCCGAAGGCAAAGTTGCCGTCAAGGTCCCAGTTCTTCAGGAGTAGCACATCATCCTTGGCTTTGAGTGCTCTTGCCAAGAACTCCTTTGCTTTCTGGTGCCTCAATGTGACTCGTACCGCAATTGGCTCCTTCTTCCTGATGCCAAAGTCTCGAATTGTCTGGTGAGCCTTGGACTGCACGGGTGTCTGACCTGTTAGGTTCTTGAGAATCGTTGCCGCTCGCTCAAGAGTCTCGCCTCCGCCCACGCAAATATCGACCACAACCTTGGCAATCTGAGGCTCTCTCATCGGGTAGGTTTTCCAATCGTCGATAATCAATTGCTCGTTGGGCGCGATTACTTGTTCTTCTGACGTGCTCATTTGGTTTGACCTCCTGTGGGAGCAAGGTTAATCTCAGGTTTGCCAGAACCAACTACGAAGACATATTCCACAGCCGTCTGAACCTTGTTTCCGCCAGAATCCTGAAGGGTCACAGTGCTGGCGTGAGTTCCGAATCTTCTATTGATGGATACGATTTTGCCTTCAATCCCGATGTTCTTTCCTCGAGACACAACTGCATAAGCGCCCTCTGCAAGTGGAATGGTTTTGATTATCTTCTGTTCCGGTATGGAAACCTTGACAGTCTCGAGTGGGTGGTGTGCAGAGGGCTTGTCGCCCTTAGGAATCAGGATGTTTCGTCCATCATGAAGTGTTATTTGTAGACGGCCTCCCTTGACCATCATCTTCCGCTCTACTCTGCAGAGCTTGAAGCTTCTTTCATTCTCGCCTATGGCGACGAGGCGAAGACCTCCCTGCGGCTTTGGAAGCAGTCTGAAACAGTCGCCAGACGACTTGATCTCAACAACATCCATTATGCCCACGGGATAGCGGGGGTCTTTCCGCGGCGTCCCGTCGACAGAAACGTCTCCGTTGGTGAGTATTGCCTTGACTTCTCGCATGTTCTCTGCGTAGCCAAGAGTCTCTCTCAGGAGAATGGCGAGTGTCATGCTGTACTCCTTTGGATGGGGACCAGGAATTGGCCTTGTAGTGAATTTGAACTCCTTCCTCTTTATCGGCCAATGCTTGGGGGCCGGGAGTCGCTTAAGGTGTTTCTTCTGACCCAATCGTGTCATCTACTCACTCTCCGCGGTCTTGGCAGCCTTGGCTTGGATGCGTTTCTTTCTTTCATCATTCAGTTCCAGCTTCACAAGCATGAGACTAGATGGGTGTAATGGTACTCTGGCCTCTTTGCCGTCTGCCTTGGTTGTTGAGGCGCCGTCGACAAACACCCGAATAGTGCTGTAGTCCACTCCCAGTATCTTGCCCTCGGTGTCCCTGAACTGTCCTCTCATGATGCGTACAAGGTCTCCCTTCTTCACATTCAGAGAGCGCAGCCCGTATTCTTCTCTAAGCGGATCATCAAGCCTGCATCTGAGCATATTTCTGTGAACGTGTTGACCAGAATTACGAACAAAGCGTCTCTGCTTACGGGGAGACTTTGGACTGATTCTCTTAGCCATTATGCAGCACCTCACACTATCTTCGAGGCTATGGCAGCGACTCGAGGCCACATGATCGTGACTTCTCTTGCCATGGGTCCTCTCAGTTCGGAACCCTGTGGTTCTCCACCCACCTTGATGAGCACTGCCGCATTGTCCTCAAACTGGATCCAGGTGCCATCGGTTCTGCGGAATGGTTTCTTCTGTCTAACAACAACCGCTTGTAGAACCTGCTTCCTGAGTTCCATCTTGCCCTTTAAGACAGCAACATTGATGCGGTCACCGACACCGGCCTTGCCTATTTTCCTCTGTTTGCCCTTGTATCCTATCACGGTGATTAGCTGGAGTACCTTAGCTCCTGAATTGTCGGCGCACAGAAGCGTGGCTCCGACAGGTAATCCTCTTGCAACCCTTGGAATATACTTCCTAATTCCTCTGGTGAGCTTCCGCGACATCTCTTATTCCTCCTGATTTGTTACAGGACGTTTCACGGAGATCACAACGCTCTTCACAGTCTTGCTTATCGGGCGGCACTCCGCGACTTTGACGATATCCCCCTCACTGACTTCCATGCACGGTGGCAGATGTGCATGTTTGTTCGACTTCCGCCTCTCGTATCTTGAATACTTTGCAACGAGGCTTAGATAGTCCTGCCTGAATGCTACGGCGTTGTGCATTTTCGTGCTCGTTACGGTTCCCTGCGTGACCCGGCCTCTGACAGGCAGGCTCCCGTGGAATGGGCAATTGGGATCCGTGCAGGTCTTCTTCGGAGGCTCCACTCCGGGAACACCGATATTGCGAACCTTGTTCTTGCGCATCATCAATGCCTCCTCAGGGACTTCTTGAGTCTGTCCTCCGGGCGTCCTGCCAGTAAGTGTCCATCTACGTGCACGAGTTCACCGCTGGGAAGTCTGAGACCGAAGACACAGATGCTCTTTGGAACGGTAATCTCTCGATTTGCGGTGGCCAACCTGAAAGTCTCCTTGGACTCATCGACTATTGTACCCGTTCTGCATACCAAGCTTGGGTCGCGCGCTTCAACGATGTGAGTGCTCATCCCGATGAGCTCGTGTCTGACCAGGTTGTTGAGGGTCACCTTCATTTAGAGCCCTCCAGTTCGATCTCGCGTTCTATTGTGAGGACGCGTGCTATTGCCTTCTTCACACCCTTGGTCTTGTGGGGGTTCTCTGTTCCTCCACCCGTTACGAGTTGAATTCGAGTATTCGTGAGTTCATTATACAGATCCTGAAGCTTCTTCTGCCGCTCAGGTGGAGTTAGCTTTCTGATGTCGTTGGGCTTCAATCGGGCCAATCTCTACATCTCCTCGTCCGTTTCGTCAAGTTTGTCAGATGACTCAGCTTCATCGCTGTTCTCTTCGCTCTGAGGTGCTTGGCCCTCAGCGGAGGGCGGGCCTTCTCGTTCGACCTTCTGTTTGCCTATCTTTGGTCCACTCTCATCAACCAAGTCAAGTGCATCGAGTTCCTCTAGTTCACGGAGTTCCTCAATGTCCGTAATCCCTTCGAGGCTCTCTCCAACTTCCTCTGCTCCGGCTTCCTCCACTGCCTCCTCAGGCACTTCTTCAACGCCCTCGACTCCCTTTGATACCTCGACCTCACCAGCTTCTTGGCCTTGGGCTTCTTGACATGAATAACACCCGGAATCTTCGCGTCGGGTCGCATTATCCTCACTTGAACTCCAATTGTGCCGGCTTTGAGCACCGCAAAGTCGTTAGCATGGTCGACGAAGAGCTCTGCGGGCTGTCCGGTCTTTGCGATGGTGGCCTGTCTGAACTTCTGGTATCTTGCTCGCCTGCTCCCGAGCTTGCCCTTCACGATTATCTCGCAGCCGTATGCTCCAGCACGCATCACGCGTCTTAGAATCCAGTAAGCCATTCTGCGGTAGCGCACGCCATGTTCGAGCTGCCTTGCGAGCTTGGAAGCCATGACTTGGGCATTCAACCAAGGATTCTCTATCTCTACTACTTCCACTTGGACGTTCTGGACTCCATACTCGTTCTCAAGTGCATAGGTGAGGTCCCGGATTTTTGCACCACGGCGCCCTATGACAACACCAGGTCTGGAGGCCTGAATCACAACCTCAGTCCTCATAGGCATCTTCCTAATCTCGACGCCGCCGTAGCCTGCTGCATTGAGTTCCTTGGACAAGTACTCATCAACGCGGAGTTTGCGCATGTTTTGTTCAATGAAGTACTTCACTGCCGACATCTAACCCACCTCTTCCAGAACAATCTCTATGTGAGACGTATCCTCATTGTAGGCCGTGCTTCTTCCAAATGCTCTGGGTATGAATTTCTTGTAAGTCCTGCCTCTTTCAGTTGCTGCATGAACAATCTTGAGCCTGTCAATGTCGAGGCCCTTGTTGTCAGCATTGCTCTCTGCATTCTTCAAGACTTTCAGAATCTGCTGCGATGCATTGACGGGATGCCCTCCGGAAGCCCATTTCTTCATTCCCGGATGATGTGGTTTTTGCTTCCGAAATCGTTTGTATGGAATCCAAGTCTTCTCTTCGATTACGCTCTCGAGCAGTTTTGTTGCCTTGTCGAGCATCATGCCCCGGATGGCATTGCATATCTCTCTGGAGTGCTTGGGAGAACACCGCATGTTCCTACCACTGGCTATCGCTGTCTTATCGGGATCTATCCCGAGTACGGAATATCGGTATGTCGGCATTTTGCCTCACTTCCGGTGTGATTCTCATCCTGCAGACACATAGACATCTGTCATGTCCTGCGTCCGCTCGTTCTAGGAGTTTCGACGGCCACTCCAAGACCTCACTGGCACACGTCTGCAGACCGTTCGCGCGAGCAGAACGAGAGGCCTGCACTGGCTCCAAGGTCTCGAAACAGTCGTCTACCGAGAGCGACTTGCCACTTCCGGTTGAACTCATCTTTTAAATATTGCCAATCATCCCAGTTCGCTCGACTTCCCACTATGCCTTCGGCGATATCCGAGCCACATAGCTTTTGGTGCGTGCACGTAATTTCATGGATTATCACCGAATTCGTGTGTAACCCGTCTAAGAGCAGCGGCCGTTACCGACTTGTCAATCAAATCAACGCCCGACCGCGTCAAGGTCGCTCTCACAAAATGAGTCCCAGTGGACAGCACATCTACAAGGCCGCTGTCCTTCAGTTTCTGCAGGCTGCCTAGTATAATCTGTGTCAATTCCTCGTCCATCATCTCGAAACCCTTGCCAGGTGTCTGAAGGGTTTCGCACATCCTCAGCACAGCCTTTGTGCTGCTCAGAAAACGCCGATTGCTATCATAGGGATTCGTGTGCAACCAGAGAAGCACGATGAGATCGATTACGCTGACATTCATGTGTGGATGCCTTTCGAGTGTCCTCTTTGCCACGAGTTCAACAATCGGCATCACTGCTCACCACTGCCAACCAAGGATACTACTCCTGGCTTGGGCTCGAATATGGCTCCCGAGTGCATCAGTCTGTCAAGCGAATCCTCCACAGATGATTCCTGCAATCCCTGAGACGCAAATATCCTCACGAGTTCCTCGACCTTGCAGCTGCCGCCCGCCTTTCTCACGGCTGCCAGAATATCCCTCCTGATGTCGGTCTTGCCCTTGGCCTTCTCTGTCGTTCCCCCGGTCGATGGCAGGAGCTGGACAGTCCACGGACGTGGGAAAACAAGTAGGCCATTCTCAGCTGAGCTTCGACAGCTGCTCCTCAACCCAAGGCCAGTCCAGTCTGTGCTGCCCACACAGCTCGGCTATCCTGTCGAGTGAGCAGGGTTTCTCCTTCGCTTCTCTTTCAAGAAGTTCCAGCAGCCTCTTCCTTTTTCCGGGCGGAGGCGCTTCCTCACTTTCAGATGAGATTTCGTCTGCTGTCAGTGTCTGATTCGGCATGAGGACCCGGAGCCTCTCCTTTGATTTTTCGACCGCTAGGTGGAATTCGTTGTCACGTTTTGCATTGAATTCTCTAACAGCGGCCGAAGCAGCGTCAGGATCATCGAAGACAGCGCACGATGCCTTTGTGATGTCAATTATCTCGCCGCAATAGCTGCACCGGCGGTGCCTCTGACCTGCAGGAGCATTGGTGAAGTTCTTGCACTGTGGGCATGCGAAAACGAGGAACGACGTCAAGGCTTTAGCACCATCTTCATTCTGTCCGTTCGCTATTTAACGCATGCTCTCTGAGAACACATGAATACGATTATATCACAGCTCTCAGAATCCAGACATGCGAGCTCCCATGCCAAAGAAAGTCAAGAGAATCATCATTGACACTAGATTATGCAAGGGTTGTCACGAATGTATTTTCGTCTGTCCGCAGAAGGTTCTTGCAGAGTCGAAGAAAGTTGACAACAGGGGCTACGTGCTCCCGGTCGTGGTGGATTTGGAAGCCTGCAAGGCATGCAAGTTATGCGAGCTCGAATGTCCTGATTTTGCAATTACGGTGGTCACGGATTAAGTCGTAGCTTGACTTTGCACGGCACGCACTTTCAGCCGCTCCGGTGGGAATACGATTGCGCACCGGGAATGGGACTGGCTGTTCTCATCACAGAAAAGCATCGACTTGACTCAGTCTATCTCTGCCCGCATAAGCTTTGCTTAAAAGCACGGCAGAGCCGACCCGGTTCTCGTCTTCTGTTCAGCCGCGCTGATGTGGGATTGCGCCAAACAACGCTTGAGTCTCTGGTTGACACATCTTTCTGCGCGCGGAAGAACCACGGAGTAGTGCATAGAAATGACAATGTGAAGGTCTAGAAAACGTGGACCAGCCAGCAAGGCGATTGCTATCATGATTCTGATAGTCGCAACCCTGACGCCGTTGCTGGTCTCGGTCACGGCAGTGAATCCAAACCGCCCAAATGCGGCGAGTGCGGTATCAACTGCCGTAGAACCACGACTTGTGCCGGCAGGGCACCCGCTGCCTAATTTCACCAAGGAGTGGAGCACTTGGGTAAACTGGTCTGGCTCTACGCCTGCTATAGCTGACGTTGATGGAGATGGACACCAAGAGGTGGTCGTGGGATCGGTCGAAGGAAGACCAGACGGCTATCTATATTGCCTAAGTAGCACAGGCGGAATAAAGTGGAGAGCACCAGCAGGGACGCCCGAATATGGATGTCCGGTCATTGCTGACGTTGACAACGATGGAAAATTGGAGATAGTAGTAGGGGGATGGTACACTGGCAAAGTCTACTGCTTCAGCGGAACAGGTGGACTGAAGTGGAGCAGCCCAAGCTTGGGTATGGTTGGCGTCTTTCCTGTCGTAGCTGACATTGACGGAGACGGAAAGCAGGAAGTCGTAGTCGGAGCGTCGAGCCATACTTCATCCCATGGTCTTTACTGTCTGAACAGTACCGGGGGCATCAAGTGGAGTTATTCAACGGGAGTTGACTTCAACTCCGCAGCTGTGGCAGACTTGGACGGGGATGGTCATTTGGAAGTGCTTGCGACCACTTGGTATGATAATCTCGCCTGCTTGAACAGCACTGGCGGCATCAAGTGGACTGCCTTGGCAGGACGCCTTATTGATTGTCCTCCTGTGGTAGCGGACATCAACGGAGATGGAAAGTTCGAGATATTAGTAGGAACATGGGACAGCGCCCTATACTGCTTGAACAGGACCGGTGGCGTGCTCTGGAGTTTCCCAACAATAGCCCCCATTCGAGCATGTCTTGTTACTGATCTTAATGGAGATGGTCAACTAGAGGTAATATTCGGGTCGCTCGACCACAACATTTACTGTTTGAACAAGACAGGTGGCATGAAATGGAAAGTGAACACAGGGAATACACACTGTTGTCCGGCTGTCGCTGACATGAATGGCGATGGCAAGAAGGAAGTCATAGTATCATCATCATTTACCTCAGGACCCATGGACTACAACTACACCTACTGTTTGAATGAGAATGGCACTGTGGAGTGGGGCTATAGCATGAAGAACTCTGCCGAAGCCAACTCTCCGGCTGTGGTTGATATCGACGGGGACAATCAACTAGAGGCAATAATAGGGCCGTTTGACGGGAATGTGTACTGCCTCAGCATTCCTAGTGCTCCTTTCAATTCGAGCAAATACGCTTGGCCCTCAATCAGTGTTGGCGGCGATGTGCGTCACAACAGTCTCTATGTCGACTCAGACAAGGACGGCTTGACAAACGGCTATGAGGCTACGGCAGGAACCAAGCCAAATAGCAATGACACCGACGGTGACGGGTACACGGACTACCAAGAGTGGCTCGTATCCTCGAACCCGTTGGTCGATGATCTCGCCCCCGCGGCCTTAACTGACCTTGCAGTCTCTAGCGTGACGGAATCATCGGTCACCTTGACTTGGACAGCACCCGGTGCAATCGGCCACAATGGAAACGCCTCTGGCTACATTGTGAGGTACTCCACATCTGGTCCAATACTGGACTGGTCTACTTGGGACGTGGCGACCACATACAGTCAGTCTTGGACACCAGCCCGGAACGGGACCACCGAGACTCGTCAGGTCACTGGCTTGACTACCAACACAACATATTGGTTTGCAGTGAGGGCTTACACTGGGGCTCATTACGGTGCCGCCTCAAACAGTCCAAGTGCGACAACGACCACACCTACAGGCGGTGGCACGGAGACTCTGGCGATCATCGCTGCTGTTGCAGTGGGGGTTGTGGTCGTCGTTGGAGTAGCAATATACTTCCTGAAGAAGAAGTAGAATGACACAGGTCCGGCGGCATTCGCCGGACTGCTTCCCTTTTTGTAGCGAGTTTTGTTGTCCCCTCTCAAACACGCAATTGCGGGGTTCCGAACAGTTGGTGGATTTAATATCAACTGACGCCACATATAGACAGGTGACTGACTGGGCTGAATGGCCGACCGAGGTCCTGAGAACACGAAAATCACGCGTGCCTATAGAACAGAGCTGGAACCCAACAACGCCCAGCGTTCGATCATGCTCAAGCACGCTGGGACAGCGAGGTTCGCGTACAACTGGGGGCTCGCTCGGCGAACTGAGGAATACGGCAAGACAGGAACTTCATCGAACGCTATGGAGCTGCACAGACAGTTGAACGCTCTGAAGAAGACAGAGTTCCCGTGGATGTACGAGGTCTCCAAATGCGCCCCGCAAGAGGCCCTCCGAGATCTCGACAGGGCGTACAAGAACTTCTTCGAGGGGCGAGCAAAGTACCCGAAGTTCAAGCACAGAAAGCTCGGCGCAGGCAGTTTTAGGCTCACAGGAACAACCAGGGTTTTCAAGGACTCTGTGCAATTGCCCCGAATCGGCATCGTTCGTCTGAAAGAAAGAGGCTATCTCCCAATTGAGAGAGCCCATGTGCTTTCGGTGACTATTTCAGAAAGGGCGGGAAAATGGTTCGTGAGCCTTCATGTAGAGGAAGAGATCGAGGTCAGGAACAATACTGGACCTGTTGTAGGGGTTGACGTAGGTATCTCGAATCTCGCCACAGTCAGTGACGGCACTCTCATTGCAAATCCGAAACCTCTTTCACGCCTGGAGCTGAAGAAAAAGAGAATCCAGAGGTCTCTTGCTAGGAAAGTGAAGGGAAGCAACAACCGTGCCAAGGCCGTGATACGGCTGGCCCAGTTCGAACTCAGGATTGCGAACATCCGCAGAGACGCTATCCATAAGGCAACAACGGTGCTGGCGAGAACCAAGTCTGTCATCGGTGTGGAAAGCCTCAATATGGTGCGGCTATTGAAGAACCATCACCTCGCAAAGCATCTCGCAGATGCAAGCATGGGAGAGTTCCTTCGCCAGTTGAAGTACAAGACGGCTTGGAGTGGAAGCACAGTCGTGGAGGCTGACCCGTTCTTCCCGTCCACGAAACGATGTTCCTGCTGTGGAGCAATCAAGGACGAGATACCGCTTTCTGAGAGAACTTACAAGTGCGAGAGTTGTGGCTCCGAGGCCGACCGCGACCTGAACGCTGCAATTAATCTGGCTTCAGTCGCCGCCAGTTGGGCGGAGACTCAAAACGCCTGCAAGAGTGGAGAGGTCCATGCCCCTAAGAGAGGCAGGTGTTCCACGATGAAGCAGGAACCGAACACTGTTTGGGATGATGTCCTAAATGGGTAAGTTTCGGACAACGGCGTTCAATAATACACAAGAAGATATACCGTCGAACAGAAATGAAAAAGCCGCTTGGTCAAGGCTGATGGTGTAAGAGTTGGAAGACCCGAGGATACGAACACTGCTCGATCTTAGAAAGAGCTCGATGAAGAAGTTGAGAGGCTAAGAGAAAGAATCGAAAAGCTGGAGGCATTCATACAAGCACTCGATACATCAATCGGCACTACCAGCTTTGCGACGGCGGATACTGCTCTTGGCAAGCCGGCTGAAATGCCCCGGCCCATGGCGAAGGGTCCGGCAGCTGCTGCCCCAACAGCAACCGAACAGCCTCGGTCAATGTTGATAATGAATAAGGCTCGAGACTTAGAACTGGCCACGATAGAAATCCAAGACCGTGATCTCAGGATAGTGCCAGCTCCTCACGCATTATATGACATCAAGAGGGGAGCATTTGCCCGATTCTTCGTGGAAAGGATCTTGGGTTTGTTTCAGCAGGAGGACAGACACAGGGTCGAGAACGAAGAAATCGAATGGGACGATGCGTTTGATTTCGAGGTGCGGGCTGAAGACGGGATTCTGCAGGATGTGGTTGTCAAGAACTATGGTGGCGAGAGCCGTCTGGCAGAAATCGAGCGTGCTCTTAGGTGGGCCCTTGAGAAGACATACCGGGCAAGATGAAGACCTGAAGCGCGCCCATTGTCCACGCCTCTGTTTCCCGTGCAAAAGCAATATAACCCAGTTAATGCCCAGCCCCTGACCAGCAAGGTCCACTAGCTCTTGGGAGACGCGTGCTTCATGCTGGAGAGCAAGAACGAGAGCCTGATGGTTAGTCCTCAGGTAGTTGTTAACCAGGTAAGAGAAGCACACGGTTTCTATAACGAAAACAAAGTCGACGAACGATATGAACTAGTCGCGCTCGACGTGCTGAGAAGATATGTTTCCAAGGAGGGAGTAGCACATGAACCCGAGCCCTTGTATGGGGCTGCTCTCTATATCGTCACACGCCATCCGTGGAGTCACCCAAATCCGCTCACCAAGACCGAGTTCGCAGCGAAACTGCGAATGAAAGAAACATCTCTCGAGTGGTACACTGAGAGCATTGTCGACAAGCTCGGTTTCATGATACTTCGTGACAAAGGACAGTTACCATTCTATGTCGATCCTGATGGCACGATAGCTAATGTCCTAAACTCGATTGTCCGAACCAGCGTGAACGAGGAGGTCGTGAGAAGCATAGTCAAAGGCAGTGTAGTGTCGCCTCGTGAGCTGGCAGAACGAATTGTTGACAGATTGTGTAGCGTCGTGAAGATAATCCCTCCGGTGTTTGAACAGGATCTCTATGCTCTTGTCGAGAAGAAGATCGAGGAAGAGAGCAAGAGACTGTTGGAAGAGCTCGGTGTTCATCGGCCAGTGCGATAAATGAAAGCTCCTTGCGTTTCGATAAGGTCTTCGTGGATAAAAAACAAGAGACGTTGTATAGTCTGAGTGTTAGTGACTCGACCAAGTGAGCTTGCCTTTGGCAAGGCGCCCTTCGTGATTCTGCTCTTTTTCTTCCCGAACACTTATAATGCAAAACAGTCCAAGTACATCTGCCTCACTCAGAGGTGATCGCCGGGAAGCGAATAAGAAGGGATGCAGAAGTGAAGCAGGCTCGGCTCACAGACCATGGGGTTGCATCTGACTCCAATACTCAAGCAAGCCCGAGGGGCAAAAGGACCCCGAGTCCCTCTACTCGTTTTACTGACATCGATGGCAAAGACTGCTGGAAGGATCCCTTGTGGCCATATCTCGTCGAGGCCACCAAGAGAAACCCCCTGTATTCTGGATGGATTGGGTATGCTCGTGAAAAGGTGCTTCCAAACGATCCGAACATAACTGCGAGACAGCTTGCTTGCATGCTCTCGATTTCCGTTGGTGAGGCATTGGTCCTGCTCCACGATGCACAACAGAGCAAGTGACCAACTCCAATTCGTGCACGTATGCAAGGTTTATGAATGCGCAGCCAGCTCGAGCTCTAGACCCTCATGATTTCTCAGTCGGAGTTCAGAGATTCTAGATACGCAGAGGCAATCTTGCGCGAAATACGGCACTTGAGCGAAGGTAGGCGGGTCAGGATTGTTCATGTCTGCGGCACCCACGAGGACACAATAAGCCGCCACGGACTTCGCACGCTTTTGCCAGACAACATAAAGCTGGTCGCCGGTCCCGGCTGCCCCGTGTGCGTCTGTGCGGCTGAGGATGTCGATACAGCAATCGAACTGGCCAGGCAGGGCCACCTTGTCACCACGTTCGGAGACATGGTGAACGTGCCTTCAACATCCTCCAGTCTCGCGAAGGAGCGGGCGCAGGGAGTCTGATGTTCGCATAGTATACGGCGTCAATGAGGCGGTGGAGATTGCACATAACAATCCGACAAGAGAAGTAGTCTTCGTTGGAGTGGGGTTCGAGACTACAGCTCCAACGTTGGCTGTAGAGATACTCAGGGGTCCTCCCAGCAACTTCTCCATGCTTACTTCTCTCAAAGCGATTCCTCCAGCCATGGAGACTTCTTCTAACGATTGAGGGGCCGCCCGTTGACGGTTTCATAACGCCGGGACATGTCTCAACGATAATCGGAACGAACGCATTCAAGCCATTAGCCAAGAAATATCATGTGCCGTGTGTAGCAGCCGGATTTGAGCCGCTTGATGTGCTTGAGTCTATACGCATGTTACTGAAGCAGATCTTGGATGACAGAGCTGAATCCGAGAACGAATACAGTCGTGTCGTTCGTCCAGAAGGCAACACACGTGCCCAACAAGCGATTCGACAGGCCTTTCATATCGCAGACGGACCTTGGAGGGGATTGGGCGTCATCAAGAATTCAGCTTACTATCTTCGAGGAAAGTTTGCAGAGCACGATTCCCGACAGAGGTTTGATGTTCCCAAGATGAACTCTGTTGATATTCTGCCCGGATGCATGTGCCACAAAGTTGTCTTGGGTATGATCGACCCTGTTGACTGCCCGCTGTTCGGAAAGCGATGTGTCCCTGACGACCCCTACGGTCCCTGTATGGTTGGACATGAAGGCACTTGCAGGATTCGCCATGAGAATCGAAGCCTGTAGTCAAGAAAAGGATTGATTCGCGCTAGCTAGTTCGGCTGATTTCCTTGGCTGGGCAATCTCTTTTCCTTCTCTAGACGACGGAGTTCTTCTTCGGTGTTGAAGTTGACGAAGGTCTTCAACTCTGAATCATACTTCTCGAGTACTAGTGTGGAAACATACAGAACATTATGTAGTTGATCAAGCAAATCCTGCATCCTCCGTTTTCCCTGCTCGAGTGCCTTGAGACCCTGAGCATACGCGTGTTCCGATAAATACACGGAGTGAAGTGGTTCGACGTTTCCAGAAGGCCATGACGGAACAACTGCTCCATGCCCTGCCCGGAGATCCACGAGTATCTGCAACATCTCGACTTTGACCAGAGGTGTATCAACTGGCAGCAGCAGCATGTACCGAGACTTGCAGAACTCGAAGGCGGTCACGGCACCGGTCAAGGCGCATCTGACGGCGTCATCGGGGTCCACTGCAACTTCAGTCTCGCCAACTACCTTCTTGAAGCTCTCTGCCTGCTCATCGTTTGAAACTACAACTATCGTCTGAGATGAGAACCGCCTAGCGATTCCAATCATATGCACAAGCATTGGACGGCCTCGAAACATCGCGAGGGCTTTGTCAGACTTGAAGCGCTCCGAGTTGCCGCCAGCAAGTACAGCTACGGTCAGGTCGGGATTCTTCATTCAGTTTGTCCCCAGCACTGGCTCTTTCACGCAGGACTTCTCTCATATAGCTGACTGATAAATCATAATCTGGCAAGACTCGCGTGTCGGTCAGGATGCGAATTGCCAATGCGTTTGATTACTATGCTACCGGGCAGAAAGGTACTCGCCAATCATTGCGGCAATCTGACCGTCTGTGTAGTGCTGCGATGTGATGGCAGAAATGGCACAAGCGGACGAGCAGGTACCGCAGCCCCGGCACGTTGCGGGGTTGACATGTGCTCGCCCGTTCTTTTCAATCGTGATTGCATTGTAGGGACACAAAGCAACGCAGAGACGACAGCCCGAACATCTGTCCTCGTCGACAACGGAGTAGTAGGGCTCGACAGTGATTCTGCCTTTGCCCATCAATGCCATGGCACCGGAGGAGGCAGCCTTCGCTTGTGCTACGGTGTCAGGGATATCCTTTGGACCTTGAGCCATTCCGGCAACGAATATTCCATCAGTGAAGGAATCAACGGGTCTGAGCTTCGGGTGGGCCTCAAGCAGAAATCCGTCTGATGACTGGCTCAGGTTCAGGATTCGCGCGAGGTCTTTTGCTGAGGCAGGCGGCACAACGCCGGTTGAGAGAACCACGAGGTTGACATCGTCGAGTTGCATTGGTTTTCCCAGTAGCGTGTCCTCACCTCTCACGGTCAGATTCATGGTTGTATCGTCCTGGAATATCTCTCCGACTCGTCCACGGATGAAGGTCACTCCAGCAGCTGCAGTCGACTCATAAAATTCCTCGTAGCCCTTTCCGAATGTCCTCAGGTCTATGTAAAAGAGAAAGATTTCTGCTCCCGTCTTGTCTCTGAGCATCCTCGCCTGCTTTATCGCAGTCATGCAGCAGATTCTGGAGCAGTACCTGTTGGTGCGCTCGTCCCTGCTTCCGACGCATTGGATGTAGACTATTCTTCTTGGCTCCTTCAGATCAGAAGGTCTAACGACGTGACCTTGGGTGGGACCTGCAGCACTGAGCATTCGCTCAACCTCTGCGAGATTTACGACGTTTGGAAACTCGCCGTATCCGTACTCTTCCTTTTTTGTGGCATCGAAAACCTCGAACCCTGTCGCGACTATGATTGTGCCCGTCTGAAGCTTTAGTAATTTATCGTGGTCATCGTAGTTGATAGCGCCCGGCTCACACTTCTCTCTGCATTTGCCGCACCTTATCGTATCCACTCCTAGGCAGTTCTTCATGTCTAGAACATACGCAGATGGGACTGCCTGCGCAAATGGAATATAAATGGCCCTTCTGTATGCTAGGTTAGCATCGAACTCTGCGGGGACGTCAACTGGACACACCTTGGTGCAATCATCGCACGATGTGCATTTCTTCACATCGACGTAGCGCGCCTTCTGACGCACCGTCACTTCGAAGTTACCAACAAAGCCCTCCACCTTCTCCACTTGAGCAAGAGTGAGTATCTCTATGTTTGGATGTGCTCCGACCTCGGCCATGCGGGGCGTCAATATGCAGGACGCACAATCCAAAGTAGGGAATGTCTTGTCCCATCTACTCATCTTGCCGCCAATGCTTGGCTCTTTCTCAACCAGATAGACCTTGAAGCCGGCATTGGCGAGGTCCAGCGCCGCTGATATTCCAGCGATGCCCCCGCCTATTATCAACGTGGCCTTCTTCACTTCAAAGACTGGCTCATCAAGTGCTTCCAGAAGCTTGGCCCGGGCTACTGCCATTCGAACCAAGTCGATAGCCTTCTCTGTCGCAGCCCTGGGATCATTGGAGTGTATCCAGCTACACTGCTCTCGCAGGTTGGCGATTTCAAGCAGAAAAGGGTTGAGACCGCTATCTCTCATAGTCTGCCTGAAGGTAACCTCGTGCATTCGCGGCGAGCAAGACCCAATCACGATTCTATCGAGTCTTTTCTCTTTGATTGCGTCTTGGATGATTTGCTGACCCGGTCTCGAGCAGACATACTTGTAGTCTTCGACATGCACTACTCCGTCAATCGTCTTGACCGCATCCATGAGACGGGGCAAGTCTACGACTCCTGCAATGTTGCTTCCGCAGTGACAAAGAAAGATACCAATACGTCGCTCGAGCATTCATTGGTCCTCGGATGCTGCGCCCATTCACATCAATCGCGACCTGCTTGACTGACTCATTTTTGGACGCAGATGTTGTAAGCTCGCGATTCAAACCTATTAGCATTATGGGCGAACGTTTACTTGAGAGGCTTCTGAGAGTTCTCGCATTCGGAAGACAAATAGAGTCAAAACTCCGCCGTCACACTAGTGCTGGATCTGAGTATCGCGGGCCCTATTGTTGGGATACTTGCTCTTGTCGATGTGATTCTTCACATTACTCTGGACTTGAAGAAGGTCAGAAGCCGCCAAAGTCCGGCTTTTGAGCAACCTGAACAATCCGTGTCCACAGCGGCGATGAGTGCAATAACACTGTCGACATTCATAGCTTTCATGCTAGTCTGCATCATCTCTATTGCATGGCTATTTCCACCGTTTCAGTCCGTACTTCTTTGGATAATCCCTATAGTTGATTCACCTTTTCCGATTTGGGTGACAGGGCTGACGATTCTCTGTTCCGGCATTCTGCTACATGGGTGGTCCCGGCTTGCGAGAGGGAACATGGCCTCTTCGTGGGCCATGGGTCCGGGTCACAGGCTGGTTCAAACGGGTCCGTACTCCAGAATCAGACATCCATCGTATGCAGCTTACATGCTCTCCTTCATTGGGCTTCTCCTGATGATGCCATCAGTGGTTACTCTTGTGAGTCTTGTTGGAATTCAGGGATACGCCTCTGCCACGGTTCCAGAGGAGGAGCTCCTGATCTCCCACTTCGGAGATGAGTACAGGGAGTACAAATCGAGGACGCACAAGTTCCTGCCCGGAGTTCGGAGGAAGCAGGTCGAACGCCCAAAACCATAAAAAGCACAAAGAACCTCGACGGCTGTAATTTGGAGGCCTAGAGATGTCCGGTAAAGTCTGGAGCTACATTACCGAGAAACTCGAGAAAGAAGGAGCATGCCATTTCTCTCTGCTGGATCCTGACCCACTGAAGAATCCAGCCGAGACCATGGTGGAAATGGCCACTCTTGCCGAGAAGGCCGGTACGGACGCGATAATGCTTGGAGGCAGCACCGTTCTTGGCAACATTGACGAGATGGTGAAGGCGATATCCGACGCGGCCGAAGTTCCTACGATTCTGTTCCCTGGGAATCTTAATGGTGTATCTGGCAATGCGGATGCAATGTTCTTCATGAGCCTCTTGAACAGTACCAATCCATACTGGATTATAGGTGCTCAAGCGTTGAGCGCAGCGAATGTGAAGATGCTTGGGATCGAAACAATACCAATGGCCTATCTTCTTGTTGCGCCCGGCAAGACTGCCGCATGGGTCGGAGATGCAAAGGTCTTTCCACGTGATAAACCAAAGATACCGGTCATGTATGCTTTAGCTGCAGAGCTTCTTGGTTTCAAGCTTGTATATCTCGAAGCCGGAAGCGGGGCGGAGGGTGGTGGAGTGCCTCCTGAGATGATTAAGGCTGTGTGCCAATATGTTCAGATTCCCGTCATAGCTGGCGGCGGATTCAATGATGAAGCCTCAGTTGTGAAAGCAGTAGAGGCTGGTGCTTCAATCATTGTTCAGGGAACATATCTTGAAGACCATATCCTCAAGGACAAAGGCGACGGTCTGAGCAAGATCATCAAAGCCCTGAAGGTCGCCGGTTCGAAGAGAGTTTAAAAGCATCCGAACTGTCTTCGACAGACACGACTAGGGAGGCAACCGGTTTTGTCCAGCAAGACAGAGATGTTGAGTGAGCTTTTGAAGGAACTCAGCAGAGCCTCCCAAGGGACGATTCAAGCGTGTCTGGTCATATCGAAATCACAAGGCCTCACGATTTGCTCCTATTACCCGGATGATGTGGATGGCCCAAAGGTTCCAGACGAGGATATCATCGCAGGCAGGACAACGCAGATACAGATGGAGACTAGAAAGGTCTTCAAACAGCTGGAACGAGGAGCGTTGGTGAGGATACTTGTCGAGGGAGAGACCGGGTACCTTATTATCTGCAGCGCGGGCGATGATGCAATCCTGTCTGTGCTAACCAACAAACGTGCGAATCTCGGATATCTGTTCTTCACGATGACACGGACCTCCAACAGAATCGAGAAGGTACTTAGATAGGCGTACGGTTTCCACGTTCCACATTCCGTCAGTCTTTTAATGTGGACAATGGGCGAATTGAACTGACAACGTGCGGTGACACTGATGCCTGAAAAGAAGCAGACAAAGACTGAAAAGAAGCAGACAAATAACGAAGAGAAGAAGGCCCCTGAGGATAAGTGGGAGAATTGGAGACGGGCAGGAGCCGCAGCTCGTGACGCACTCGCCGTCGCGCGTCCGATGGTAAAACCGGGTACGAAGGTCATAGATATTGTCGAGGCAGTTGAGAATTATATCCGGGCTAATGCCTCTGGTCCGTCGTTCCCATGCAATGTGTCAATAAACAACATAGCCGCACATTACACCTCGCCCCTGAATGATGAAACAGTGATACCAGAGACCGGTGTCGTGTCTGTGGACTGCGGAGCGCATGTCGAGGGGTGCATTTCTGATACCGCATCCGCTGTTGCATTGAGCCCCGAGCATGAAAGCTTGGTCAAGGCATCTGTTGAGGCCACGAAGGTGGCGGTCGAGCTAATGCGCCCCGGCGCCAAGCTCAACTCGATAGGAGCGCTTATTGAAGACACTATCAAGAGTGCGGGCTTCATGCCAATCAAGCAGCTCTCAGGCCATCAACTCTCGGAATACGAGTTACACGGTGAGAAGCAGGTGCCGTGTGTCTCAGGTAAGTCCGAAGTTTTGGTGGAAGAAGGCGAAGTCTACGCAGTCGAGACCTTCGCGAGCACAGGTTCTGGTAATGTAGCCGATCTTCCGAACCCAATGATCTATCAGCTTCTTCCAATCATGGTCCCTGTGCGGTTTCAAGGAACGAAGGAATTCCTAAGCATCGCCCGCAAAGAGTTTAAGGGCTTCCCATTCGCCGAGCGCTGGATGGCACAAAGGATGAAGCATGCAACTCTCAAGATGGCAATACGAGAACTGCGTCTCAGTGGTGCCCTCTACGCGCATCACATCCTAGCCGAGGAGAAAGGCGTGCTTGTGACACAGAGTGAGCACACACTGATTGTGACTCATGATGGCCACGAACAAACTACATAGATTCAGAGCTGGAAATCCCGTTGTTGTCTACGATTGCCGCCGTTTGGCTCAATCCTTAAAAAGGGGTTTTGCTCTTGTGTTCATGTAGGCCCGGGAGACTGTCTTGAGAACCTGTCTCTTCTTGATAGCGACGGCAGCCATGTGCTAGCTCGGACCTGAAAGGAGGAGCGAAGGTGGGTCAGATGCGAGGTTCGCCTATCGGCAAAGGTACTCAGCCTCAGCATTCGCAAGAACCCACCGCATGTCCTGAATGTGGATCTAACTCTGTAGTCGAGGACGCAACCAGAGGGGAACGCGTATGTGGCAGTTGCGGCTTGGTCTTGTCAGATCATCGGATTGACACGGGTGCAGAATGGAGAGCTTTCAGTTCAGACGAGTCTGATGCGAGAAGTCGTGTTGGTGCCCCCCTCCGCTACACAGTGCATGACAAAGGCCTTACAACAGTAATCGACTGGCGTGACAGGGATACTGCAGGCCGAAAGCTAACACCCACGCGTCGGTCTGAAATCTATCGCCTTCGCAGGTGGCAGATAAGGTCTCGCGTTCACAGTTCAATGGATAGGAATCTCGCACAGGCCATGTCCGAGCTTGAGAGGCTGTCGTCCCAACTCGGAATTCCAAAGCAGATTCGTGAGCTGGCCGCACTTCTTTATAGGAAGTCCATACTCCAGAAGCTCGTAAGAGGACGTTCCATTGAAGCGATGGTTGCTGCTACTCTCTATGCCGCTTGCAGAATACGTTCGAAGCCTCGGCCGTTGGACGAGGTAGCGGACATATCGAGGGTGGACAAGAAGAAGCTCGGGCAATGCTACCGTCTGCTGTTGAGAAGTCTGGAAATCAAGATACCCTTGAGCAACCCAGTAGACTACATTTCACGGTTTGCTTCTGAACTCTCGCTCTCAAGTCCTGTACAGCTCAGGTCGGTCGAGTTGCTCAACCAAAGTCGCGAGATGGGGCTTACCATCGGTCGGGATCCTCTTGGTCTCGCTGCTGCGGCGATATATGTGGCATCAATCATGATGGACGAGCGAAGGACCCAGCGTGAGATTGCGGAGGTTGCAAGAGTGACAGAAGTTACTGTGCGCAATAGGTACAAAGAGCTGGTCAGACGGCTGGGAATCGACTCGATGTCACTAGGCGGCGAGTAACCTGTTATCGAATCACCTGACTGGCGTCAACTGGAAACACCTGATTGAGCTCCAATCATTTGAATCAGTGCACGCGGCCGCCCACAGCCAGATAGGCCTAGACCATGTAGGTACAAAACCTACCTGCTAGCCCAATCTACCACAATTGCTGATTCAGGAAACCCTAGACCGCTCAGAATGTCCTTGATGACTCTACGGTGGTCTCCTTGGAGCTCCACATGACCTTCCTTTGCAGCTCCCCCGCAGGCCAGTTTGCTTTTGAGCTTCGTGGCAATCTGACCGAGGTCAGTGTTCTTATCGAAGCCTTCAATCACGGTCGTCAAGCGACCCCATTTTCTGCGTTCTGCGCTCACAGTTATCCTTGCCTCTTCCTGTGCTATTGTCTGGCAGACACACAGGTCGAGGGGCAAGCCACAGTTTGGACAAATGCTCTCGTCAGTGCTCAGAGTATATTCTCCTTGCCATTCTTCCTTTCGGATTTCTGACCGGGTGTGCTCAATTCGAACATATAAGCTTCTCCATCTTAAACCCCTTCAGCAAGGATAAAGAGAACGGTGACTCAATGCAACATGGACAAATGTCAAGCGTTCTTATCGTTGATGCCCTGAGTTCTGGTACTGGCCGCCGAGAGAGTTCAAGGGATTCCATTGGGTGCGGACCAAGATCAATAGCAGGCGTCTTCGAGAAGCACGATATCCGATGCAGAATAAAGAGGGCCGAAGATCTGCTGCTGCAGAAAGGCACTCTTCGACAATATCAGCATCTTGCCATCACTGCGATGACAATGGACGTTCCCGTGGTTCGAGGACTCATTAACGGCTGGCGTCGCCTCGAATCACACGGCAGAGTGTTATTGGGCGGCCCAATTGCCTCAGACCCCCAGCATGTTCTCAGAGAACTCAAACCGGATGTGTTAGTCGTAGGAGAAGGGGAAAGGACACTTGGAGAACTCATCACCAAAGGTTACTTGGATGGGGAAACAAATCTATCCACTGTCAAAGGTCTGGGCTACTGCGACTCCGGTACTTGTTTCATAACCGCTTCTCGTCCATTGTTGTCTTCTCAGGAAATCTGGGACGATTACAGGCCTTCGACAACGCGGATTGTTGATTATCCGGCTTACCAAGCAAGCAAGGTGTATGTTGAGATGCTCCGCGGCTGTTCGAACTTCAGGCGGACTGTTATGAAGCTGCCTGATGGGCGTCAGTGCTCTGATTGCGGCAACTGTGATTCCGATGATTATGCGACAAGAATGGATTGTCCTGAGGGCATACCCCCGGGTGCGGCTTCTGCAGTGTGCCAGCTACATGGGGTCCACCCAGAAACCGTTCGGCGGAGTCGATTGTCAGAGAGACAACAGAGCTTCTGGATGCGGGCGTAAGACGTATTGTTCTCGAGGCCCCAGACTTTCTGGACTACATGAGAGGGCAGAACCTCACAGATCCATGCGAGCCGCCGGCCAATCTCGAAGCCATTTCGGAGCTCTTGGACTCCCTTGCCATTATTCCGCAGATTGCAGATGGCTCAGCTCATCTTGGAATAGAGAACATGAAGGCTTGCCTTCTGACAGACGCCGCTGGTGAGACCATATCAAGGCACTTGAAAGGTATCTCTCCGAACATAGGTATCGAGACCGGGTCGGCTGAGCATCTGCGCCGTATAGGAAAATGCGGCACACCGGACGACGCAGTACGCGCAGTTCGAGTGGCGAGCGCCCACGGAATGCATCCATTTGTGTATCTCATCTATGGACTTCCCGGCGAGACTGATGAGACAGTGAGGGAGTCAATCCGACTGATGAAGGACGTCAGCCGTGAAGGAGCCGAGAGAATAATACTGTACGGCTTTCGTCCTCTCCCCAGATCTGCTTTCGAGCATTTCCAATCATCCTCTGTCAGCAATGAACTCGGCCGCAGAATGCGGAAGGCGGCAGAGACAATCAATCGCACAAAGAAAACGGAGTACATAGGAAGGATTGTACAAGGTGTGGCAGCAGAGCCTTCGTGGACCAAGCATGGAAACACGATGGTATACCCTCTGGAAGAGGGACCGATAATCTCTGTTGAAGGCGGATATTCACCGGGGACCTTGGT
This sequence comes from Candidatus Thorarchaeota archaeon, assembly GCA_963726195.1. GTDB lineage: Archaea > Asgardarchaeota > Thorarchaeia > Thorarchaeales > Thorarchaeaceae > OWC5. The sequence goes on along the minus strand of CAVSBO010000011.1, from coordinate 24,205 downwards.
GAAAGTCCAGATAACAGGAGTGCTCAGTCCTGGCCTTGTTACGGGAGAGATAGTGCAGAAAGACTCAAGGTCGTGAAGAAAACCTTCAGAAGAAAAGCTTCATATGGACAGCTTTTGGCTAGCACGGAGGACGGCCTCAGTGGCGTGTGTGCTGCCGTCTTTATTCGTGCTTCACACAATCATGGCTGGAGCGAAGCTATCATGGTCTACATTTGCCATTCATGCAAACACGAAGTCACGCTAGAAGGGCTTCATACGTTGCCCGGAGTCAAATGCCCGTTCTGTGGAGGGCGAATTCTGTTCAAGATCCGCCCACCAGTGGTAAAGCGGGTCAAAGGACTGTAGTCAAGGGCTTCCTGCTCAGAATTGCTACGGTTTGAAGAGAAGATAGACTGCTGCAACAGCAGACAGCACAAACAGTGATATCAAGAATATCGAGCCTATTTTCCTCTTTATTGAGAAACGCATTCACGCTTCCTCCTGACTTCCCAGCAGTATGTCTCCAAGCTTAGTAAGCCCATCCATACCCCGGATTTCGTTATCAAAAAGGGGCACTTCCGTGATGTCGAGATCGCTGTAGAGGTCTCTTATGTCTGCGAGATTGACCAGCTGCATCTCTCGGCGTCTGCTGCAGAACACACAGTCCACATTCTCCGGTACGAGCTGGTTCACCACGAGGTGGCTTACAGGTATTTGCCACTTATTGAGACTGGCCAGCAAGCGCTGAGTCTCAAAGACTGCCATTGCCTCCGGAATCAACACCACCACAAACTGAGTCTTGTCGGGGTCCGACAATTCGATTCTGGCGGCACGTATCTTCTCCTTGGTCTTCTTCAGAGTCTCCCATGACGTATCTTCTTCCTGAGCACCGCCGAACATTGTTCTGAGACCAGACATCATTGAGCCGAGTCTTTGTCTCATGCTGAGGAGCTTGCCTAGCCAGCTGTCGAGAAGCTCGGGCAATTCAAGGAGCTTGAGAGTATGTCCGGTGGGTGCAGTATCGAAAATGATGCGGTCATAGGAGGAGTCCTCAATGAACTCAAGCATTTTTCCAAATGCCATCGCTTCGTCTGAGCCAGGCGGCGTCAATCCTCCCGCGTCGCCCAGAAGCGCCGAGGCTGCCTCCATCTCGGGCCCGCTCCTGCTATCTCCAATACTCTTCTGGAACTCTTTCATCGCTTTCTGAGTCTCAATCTCCATGCCGGAAAGCCCGTCAACACCCTTAATCGGAATGATATCTCCTCCACTCAGATTCTGATCGAAGGAGTCGCTCAGGCTGTGAGCTGGGTCCGTGGAGAGGACGAGTGTTCTGTAATCATGCCTTGCGGAGAGAAGCGCCATGGCTGCGGCACAGCTTGTCTTGCCAACACCGCCCTTTCCGCCACTTAGAATGAATCGAAGGCTGTCTTTGTAGACTATGTCTGCAAGGGGCAATGTTTGGTCCTCGTCAGCGGCTCGGGTCCTTGTGTGTATTAATGCTTCGGGTTACAACCTATGTAGGCACAGGTAGGTATGTGTCAGCATACCTATCATATCCCACGTGGATCTGGGGCTTCACCGCATCATCTAGGAACCTCACGAGTTCATCGGTTCCCTTCCGCTCCGCCCCCGTCAGGGCGTACCCACCCACGAGTAGTGTGGACAGGATGTTTGCATCCCACCGCTTCTTCTCATGGGGAACGCCCTCCATCCTCAGGTAGAGGTTGATTGCCGCGTTGAGCTGCCTGTCTATCCGCAACCCACAGTTCCCGCACTCGAAGACCGCTCCTCTTCTTAGGTCTCTGTTTGTCCACCCGCATCTGGAGCACTTCTTCGAGGTGAACTGCGGAGGCAACTCTTCAACAGCGCCACCTTCTGCAACCCTTCTCATGATTCCCCGCCAGTCCGTTCTCGCCAGCCTGCGGTTCCACGTCCTCGAACGCGTGTACATCATCTCCTTTCTTAGTGCCTCGAAGCCGCTCCTCATGGAGAACACGCGGATCGTCCTCGCAATTTCAATTTGATGTTTTCTGGCACGGTTTCTCTCACTTCTCGCGTATTTTGTAAGGACTCTCTTCATCCGCTTGGACTTCGAAGCCTTCCTCTGTACGCTGCGCCTTTTCTCGAAGCTAGATACATGCGCCGACACGAGTCTCCTCGTGTCAATCTTCACCCACCCTGTCTCAGGGCTGTAGCCATCCATGGATAGCATGTTCGAGTCCCACGCTACCGCCTCAGCAGTCCTCTCCTTCTCCTCTTCTGTAACGTGGATGGGAAGGTATATTCTATTGGGCGTGATGACGGGTTCACCCATGCCCACGGAGGATACGTTGTGAGGCAGCTTGAAGTAGCGTCGGGAGAGGTCGACATAGACGAACTCACGTGGCTTCAGGGTGATCCTGAGCGTGTCCCCCTCAAGTCTGAGGAGGGTCTGCTTGACACGCAAGAATAGTCTCCCGGAACGTGGACATGCCCTTCTTCTCTCGCCCTTGTCATAGTTCCTTTTCCACGAAGCCATGATGCTGGAAGCGGTCTTCATGGCGGAGTCAACCCAGTGAGCAGCATAGCACCACTCTTCCAAGCACCTGTTTCTCAGCTCCCGCTTGAAGGCATTGTCCTTCCTGTACTTTGGGTAGAGCCTGTACTGCTTCTTGCCTTTGATCTGGTACTTCTTCCACTCTATCGTCCGCCAGATGGACTGCAACATGGTGTTGAGGATGGCATTGTAGGCAGCCATTAGACCGTTGAGTGCTTCGCCCTGGTCATGGCTGAGTGAATATGTCTTTAGCGCTTTCAACGACCTCCTCGTACTTATGGCTCCTGAGACCGTAGGGTGCACACCTAAGAGAACACAGGTCTCTCTCAGCGTGCAAGGCCTTTCAGATATGCGTGAATCTGTATGACATATACCTAGTAAACCCATATAGGCTGGAACTGTTTAGGAGGCGAGGCTGGAACGAACCGAACGTATCTGAGAGACTAGTAGCCTGCCGCTCATCCCGAAACACCAGCAAGACTCTCGATTGACAAGGAAAAGGCTTAAGCGTTTCAGGGTCTTGCCAACCCCGATGTCTTTCCCGCAGGTCCATATGGCGGCGGAGGAGTTTCCGTCGACGGTTCTACGACTTCTTGGCATTATGGTTCCTGATGAGTCTGTCTCCACCGAATGAGGAGATTCTCAGCCGATTCAGTCCGAAGGCGGTGGTAATTGTAATGATTGACAATTTCGGACTGTTTGAAGCAGTCGTATACAAACCAGAGGCGCTGCTCAAGAACATGGAACTGCTTGCTCTCATTGACACCGCAGATCCCTATGCGATTTCACTGACAAACGCGGTGCTTCAGGGCAACAGTGCCTTTCATCTGATCCGATATGTCAGGGACTACGGCAAGTATGCGCAGGCTATTTGCCGCGAGGATGACATGCCCTCAATCGGTCTTGACGCTACCTGCACTGTTAGCGCTCACGACGACATGGCAACCTATGTGGAATCAACCAAGCACATTTCTAAGAGCGATTTGCTTTTTCTTCACTTCCTCGACTTCGAGAGCTTGTATGCACAGTACGGACACAGGACGCCTCCAAAGACTCTCTTGGAGAAGATCGTGCGTAGAACGGACAATTGGATCAAGGTTCTCCTTAGACAAGCCCGGCTTGGCACGTTCTTCATCGTGATTGGAAATCACGGACGGCACCCAGTTCCTCTTGACTACGAAGGCAAATTGGCTGAGTGGCGTAGTGCTAATGCGCCCATTGCCATGATGTTTCAGAAGCGAACCGACTAGTCGATCTAGAAGAAAGCCGGAAGGCCAAAGGCAATCGCTATGACTGCGATGAATGCACAGAGCTTCCAGAAGCTCACCCTTCTGGATAGCCGTAGCAGGGCCTCCATGGATGCAAGTCCCACGGAGAAAGCAATCAAATCCATAACAATCAAATCTGTGAGACTCACAGTAGGTATCGCTAGGTCCCCGGTTAGAAACGTTAAGGCGAAGATGCCCAGAACTGCTGGAATGCTCATCAGGAAACTGAACTTCAGCGCTGTTTCCTTGTCTACCTTCTGCATTAGTAACGACGATACGGTTATTCCAGATCGGCTGAGTCCGGGCAGAATCGACAAGCCCTGAACAAGTCCTGTCACAAGGGCCACTTTGTTGGTGGGGATCTGTAAGGTGTTGTCGTTGCTGACTTGCGGCTGCTGAGTGTTGTCGGCACTAACCTCCGGTTGTCGTATCTTTTCCCTGCTTGTATAGAGGATTACCGCGGTCGCCAGCAGAAGCACACCTACAACAAGGTTCAGGCGCGACCCCAGAATCGAAGCCAAAGCAACCTTACGCACTAGGTATACGGGAACTCCAACGATGGCCGTACCAATCGTTGCGACGAGGAGGAGTTTGAACAGATTCCTATCTCTCAACGATATGATGCGAATAATGTCTCGCGGGTATCGAGCAAATACTGAGAACATGGTGCCTAAATGCAACCAGACAGCCAGAGCGATAAGCGAATCAACTGGCACCGCGCCGATGTTATAGACGTACAGGACGATTTGACCTTGGCTGCTTACGGGCAACCATTCAAGCAGCCCCTGCATCAGTGCGACCAGTAATTGCCATGTCAGCATGATTCAGCACCTGTGCGCGTTGGGCTCTTAGACCGAAGGATTAAAAACATCTCGGTCTTCGAGAAGCGCTCAGGGGTTTGATGGATGGTTCTTGACGCCGGCCGATTCAACAGTAGCGAACTAGCAAATGTGACTCAAATGCTCGACGAGCACTTCAGAGTTGCGTTGTCAGCGACAAAGATGGTCACTAGTGCGATGACTGCTTGGATTGAACAACGCAAGACTATTAGCAAAGATGACTTGGCTCGGATTACAGCCCTTGAGGAGAGGGGTGATGAGCTTAAGCGCGCGATGCTGAAGGTTCTCTCCTCGGCTCACACACTTATGCAGAGAGAGGATTTGCTGCGCCTAATCCATTACAATGACAAAATCGTGGACGCTTCGGAGATTTGCTGCTACCACCTCGCAGCAGTTATGGGTTCTTGGGTACCCGAGGGGGAGCTGAAGAAGCAAGGTCGTAGAGCTGGGACGGATGGTCAATGAGATTGTCACCGAACAGAGAGAGGCCGTGAGGTTTCTACCCATCAACATCGAGACGTCGATTGTCAAAGCCGACGAGATATGCAGAATTGAGAAGCGGATAGATGCTCAGTGGCGGGATGTGGTCAGTCTGTTGTACCCGAGCCCCATCCCACTGGCTATAGTGCTAAGATTTCGGGACTTCGTGATGGAACTGGAAGAGTTGGCAAACTTAAGTGAGGATGCGGCGATTACAATTAGAGGCCTGTCACTGACCTTGAATACGTAGTCTTTGATGGTGCCGGCGATTGTCACAAGAGCTCGATGAACCCGCTATCGCAGAACTAGTCAACGACAGGGCCATAGTTTGGAACCCTCAGCATGGCATGCGCCTTTACAGTGGGGGCTACTTCGGTCAGCCGGTAGGCATAAAGAAGCCCAAGTCTGCCGCATTTGACAAGCCTTTGGAGTTGTCTTTGATTGAATGCGCATACCTTACAGGAACCGGGAAGCTTGTAGTGTGCGATCCGAGCGATGGGCATGTCCTGACCGAAACTGACCTGCTTTCCTTGGGAACTGCAAAGTCTGATGAGTTCCATGACAGGCTTTTGGTGTATTCGCAGCTGAGAGAACTCGGCTTCGTGGTACGTCCGGGCCTGAAATTCGGGACCGACTTCGCTGTCTATGAACACGGTCCGGGCATAGATCATGCCCCTTTCTTAATTCACGTGATTCCTCAGAAGAAAGGTGTGATGCCGCTTGACATCGTTCGTGCGGGGCGACTTGCAACCAGCGTGAAGAAGAAGTTCATCGTTGCGACGGTCAAGGAAAACGGCGAGATAGCTTACTACAGTTTCCAGTGGCACCGCCCCTAGGTGACTTCGAACAAAGCGGTAAAGGGGGTCGTACCGTGGATGGCACTAGCAAAACAAATAAGGTGCTTCTGTGTGCTGCCGTTCAATTTCAGCAAGTAACGAGGAAGATACCTGATGCCCGGCAAAGCAGAGAACGCGAGGACGTTCGGTGCACTTCTCGCTCGAGCATGGGAAAACACGCCGTCTTTCATCTGCAGTAACGATGACTACGTCTACTGCCTGTTTCCTGCAGACGAAAAGAAGGAATCGTGGATTGAGGCATCAATCACATTTCCGGACGGATCGATTGAGAAGAAGGAAATCAACCCTGGCAAAGCGATTGCTCTCTTGATTGAGGAGCTGAAAGTGCTGCCTGACTACGGCGCTGACAGCATAGTCACGTCCAAGGAAAAGCTCGACAAGGCGGCAGGTAGACTAGCAAGCCTCAAGTAAACTATGAGTGGGGTGGCAGATGCAGCCATTTTGTGTCCGGATTATACTCTCTTTTGGAAGTGGGGCGCGCAATCTGTATGCCAAAGGTACTAGTTGAATGTCCCTTCTGTGGTCAGAAGGTTGCAGATGGACGTTTCTGCAAGTCCTGCGGGAGACCGCTTCATGAAGAACGGGGACAGGAATGGGGTCATAGCAGACCTCCCCGTAACCTCGGCCCCAGCCCGAACAAAGGAATCTCCGAGACCGGACCGCAGGGAGATGAGGAAATCAGGCCCGATTTTGGCTTCTCTCTTGATGGTGTGGATTTGAAGATGCTTGGCGTTCTGTTGGCTAAAGCAGAACTGCATGTTATCGGAGAGGACCTTGACCGACTGATTAGCGAAATAGGAGCAACGAGGCAGGCATTGCTCCTTGATCATGCTGACAGAGACTTGCTTGCATCGCGGGCAGAGAACCTGAGAGAGGCCTTTGAGAAGACCAAGGACAGGCGCACAAGGTTGATTGGAGTCAAAGGTAGTCTTCCAATAGAAGGAATCTTGGACGAGCTCACAGTTCAAGAGTCCAAGTTGTTGAAGCTCGCGAAGATGAAACGCTCTATCGACGCAGATGTCTACCGCGAAGAGCATGAGCGAATAGCTCTGCAAATCAAGACGTTAAGAGTGGGCCTCAAAAAAGCTACCGATGAATCACGAGGATGGCTTACAGAGCTGGACAAGAAGACTAGAGAACTAAAGCGAGAGTCTAACAGACTTGAAGCAAGGTTCAAGATTGGAGACATAGCGACGGGGTCGTATGAGGAATCCAAGCTCCAAGTCGACCGGTCCATTAGAATCCTAGAAGGAGGCAAGGAACTACTGAGGTCTATTCTCAGTACTGTTCGACATAAGTGAACTACTATTGAAATGAATATGGAGTTGGCAACTATGCAGGACAATCTTCCTGATTGCTCAGCATTATGCAAAGCATTTCGATGTGACAGACATCCCAGCGCTGTCAAGATTGCCACGAAGAATGGCCGCAAGACAGTCCAGTGTACTTGGGCTGAGGACGAATGCGAGGGGTCATACTGCAAATTTGGCCTATGTGCCGAACACAAGATGACTGCAGAGGGCCGATGCAGAATGGTCGTCAAGCGCCCTGAGAGCGACATTGACGAGATACCTCAGGAAGTGTTTGAGCCCGAGCAGGAGCAAGTGATACCCGAGAAGTTCGCAAAGAAGCTTCGCGGGCAGAGGCTCACTCTGAGAACCCCCTATGTGAACGGCCGCAACCTCTATAAGGAATACCTGTGGCTTTTCACTCTCGGCCGAGGCGAGAAGAGATGTTAGACGAAGTACGTCCAGAAATGAGGGCTCTAATCTATTTCATGGTAGGATTGTCTCTTCTAGGGATAGGGATTCTGTTGGGCCAGATCTCATATGCATTGTCCTATCTGGGTCCTCCGTGATTTCTCAGATTTCGACTGAGTGATTGGCTTTGAAACCCCTCGATGAGATTGTCCGCATTCTGCACAACTTCGATGGTATCTCTCGGAAATATGTGCTTCCCAAGATTATCACGAGGATTAGAGAAGAGTCATACAACGGGGATCTTCCGCACTCGCTAGGAGAAGACTGTGCCGTTATTGCAGTGGAGAAAGACGAAGTTGTGCTCTTAACTACCGATTCGATAGTCGAAGAGCTCTGTCTGAACCATCCTCGTGCCGCAGGCTTCAACGTAGTTCTGGCCAACGCTATGGATATCTATGCGGCTGGAGGAATTCCCACAACAATCTCGGTTGCGATTTCATATTCTGACCCTCAAGTGGGAGAACTGCTACTCCAAGGCCTAATCGAGGGTTCGCAGAAGTTCAGAATACCCATCGTCCGTGGTCACACTAATCCGCGTTCTAAGTTCACATACGTGGTCGGGTCTGCGACGGGCAGGTCAAGGAAGCGCGATGTCCTGTCGGCAGGTGGGGCTAAGCCCGGCGACGTGATCGTTCTTGTGTTTGACAAGACTGGCAGACGCGGTTCCAGCTACCGCTTGGGGTGGGACTCAGTCGTCGAGCGCGAATCTGAGGTTGTTCTGCAAAGGCTATCGACAATGAATGAGCTGGCTCGACAGCACATTGTAAATGCTTCAAAGGACGTTTCGGTGGCGGGGCTCATTGGCACTGCTGGCATGCTACTGGAATACTCCGGAAAGGGCGGGACAATCGATCTCAAAGCGGCGGAACAGGCCTGCCCATCTTTGGTCGAGTTTGAGGATTGGATCAGGATGTATATTTCCTTGGGCTTTCTTCTCACGACATCTCCCGAGAACGCCCCAAAGGTTGCTCGTATTGCCGCCGAGCATGGTATGACCTCGGAAGCAATCGGTAAGGTTGATGATTCCAGCGGGCTGCGTCTGAAGCGAGGGCCGGACGAGCAAGTTCTGTTCGATTTCTCAAAGGGCCCGGTGCTGACGCCCCGCAGTTTTGAACGATAGCGCCATAGTTATAATGGTGCCAAATCCGCATATGTTGTTGAAGTGGTGATTTTGGAAGATTCCGAAAAGACCTGCAGCGTGGTCGGGTGCAACAACCCATCGAAGCGAGCGTTTGCAACATCTAGGATTTCAGCAAGCGTCGCAACCAGCGGCCTCAGACTCAAAGACGCGTCTACACGAACAACCTATCTCTGTTCTGACCACTACAAGACAGTCAAGAAGGCATTCAAGAAGGATACCAAGCCAGAACGTCTCCGCTGGGGGCATCCGTAGGCTTCTTCATTACGAAGTGTTGCTCATCTACATCCATGTGTGAAAAGGGGACGCGGAGTCTCAGATGAGTCAGGATAGTCGAATCACGCGTTCTCTCTCTGTACGATGGAAGATGTGGCTCGAAATTGATGGCAAGCCTGTCTTCGGTCCCGGCGCATATTCAATCTTGAAAGCAGTCCAAGAGACTGGAACTATTACAGAGGGAGCAAAGAAGCTCGGCATGTCTTACCGATATGCGTGGGGCGTCATTCGCAAAATCGAGAAGAGAATAGGTGCTGCGCTTCTTGAGACTCGTAAGGGCGGCACCATTGGAGGCGGAGGGGCGACAGTCACTGCACTGGGTCTTCGATTCATGGAACTCTTTGCCAAGGCTGACCAAGAGTTCGGACACGTGGCACAAGATGCTGCCCGAGAACGCTCATGAGAATCGAATGACAATTGCTTTCTTTGGACAGTGGCTCTTGCATTCCAAGCACATAATGCAGTCGGGACTGTGCATGTGCTGGTATGGGAATCGTCTGATTTTGATATTCATTGGGCAAACCACTTCACAGACGTTGCATGTGTCAGGCGTGCATTTTGCCGGGTTTCTCCCAATGCCGATGAGTGAGTCCCTAGAGAAGATTCCGTATACCCAACCTGCCGGGCAGAGCCATCGGCAGAACAGCCTCGGGAACCAGACAGAGAATAAGACAAGCACAATCACGAATGCGAGCTGAGGAAGGAACCAACCCCATTGCAGAACATACCAAAGGTTGCCAAGACCCGTAGGCCAAAGTCCACGACTAACAATTGAAGGCAAGGCGACAAATAGAATGTATGCAGGACTAAACGGGTCGAATGCCGCTGCTGCGAATGGGCCAAGTGCTGCGACAATGGCTTCTGACGTACCGGTGAGCGTGCTCAGGCCCACCCAGACAGCCAAGAACATCACTATGATGAATATGTACGCTTTCACTCGGCGCATTTCTGTCTCCGTGCTTGGTGCAGGGCGAATCTTGGTGCGCTTAGGAAGTGTCGCGAAATCCTGCAGAGTGCCGATCGGGCACACCCAGCCGCATCCCGCCCTTCCCACGATAGTGAGAATGATTATCATAGTGCCCAGTGTGAAGAAAGGAAAGATTGCACTCACGAGTTCCCGTTCGAATGTATCGAACGACCCAGCTAGTATGCCAGCGGGGGCTTGAAGAGGTGCGATTATCGGCAGGGCAGGAACGAGGAGACTGATATTCCGCCAGAATGCTATGAACTGCTCTCCTCCGTTCCAAGATGCGAAGAAGTACGCGTTTATTCCGAGGATGAAGACAATCTGAACGACACGGCGCAACATTCGCACATTGAATACGAGCCCTACAGGGTGCGATATCATCTCACGATAGGAACGTTTGGGCAATTCCTCAACTGCTTCGGTTCTCTCTTCGTGGCCGACGCTTTTGCGGGGTGGGATCTCTTCTTCCTCTTCCTGCTCGACGTCTGACCTTTCGGCATCTTCTGCCACTGGATCACTCCTCGCCTTGGGCTGCGTGACGCGCGCAGAACTGGAGGGGCATTAAAAACGTTTTGATGAATGGGAGTGGAAATGCACCCCTTGGGGTTGGGCCAAAGTAGCGGACTTGCGAAGAACTCGGAACGACGCTGCCCTGTATGCTACACTCGCCGCTTCACTGCCTCTACGGAAGACCCGCAATAGGGGCACTTCACAGTCAAAGGCCCCACCCACTCGATGTTCGAGCTGGTGAGTTTTCCGCCGCAATCCGGGCAAACAGTCGGTGGTTCATAGACGTACGAGGCTTCAGCGACAGGCTGGCTTTGAGTCGCCGGTGGAGAGTACCTGAACGGGACAGTTCTGACAGATGCGGCCCCGATGCCTGACCTGACGCCCGTACACAGAACCGGTATGGCGATGAGAAAGCCTAGCATAGGAAGACCGAGCGAGTAAAACAGAATCAATCCGAGATCGAAAGAGCCGGACATGATTGAGTCCACCATCAGAATCATGCCCACGAGAAAAGTAATCACGATCAGGCTTACACCAAAGCAGATTCGAACAACACTGGGCATCAGATTTCCTCCGTCTGTCCGTCGACCGGGTTTGAGGCAAGTCGGCCCAAACATGCTATTAACTTGTTGTGCATGTAGCCATCCTGTGCGTGTACAAGTTGTGGAGAGCATTCTCTGGATAAGGAGTGATTCTGCGTGCGAAGACATGTCGATGTCATTGATGCTATAAGGGACAGAAGAACAATCAGGAAGTTCGTTAAGGCTGAAGTAGACGACAAGGTGCTGCGCGAGATTCTAGAGGCCGCCACGCTTGCGCCCTCGGCGCACAACTCCCAGCCCACTCGCTTTGTAGTTCTGAGAAGCACATCAACTAGGAGAACTCTGGTGGAAGCCATGTCAAGTGCCTTCCAGTCTGATTTGAGAAAAGATGGGGCGGCCGAGGCAGAGATTGCATCTAGGGCCAAGGAGTCGGAGTCCCGTCTCTTGAAGGCGCCTGTGCTTGTTCTCGTTTGCCTGACCATGGAAAACATGCATGAGTACCCTGACGACGAGAGGAAATCCGCTGAGTATACGATGGCGATTCAAAGTGCCGCTGCAGCAATTGAGAATCTTCTCTTGGCAGCCCATGCACGAGGGCTAGGCGGCAGCTGGATGTGCGCACCTCTTTTCTGCAAGTCATTGGTTCAGAATGCCTTGAATCTACCCTTAGGATATGATCCTCAGGCGTTTGTACTCATTGGCCATCCGGGGGAGAATCCCAGCACCCCTGAACGGCTCAAGTTAGATGACGTGGTGGTCCTAGTGTAAGGTCTTTATTCTGATAGAGCCAGCCTGCCAACAGGCCTCTCGAACTATGAAGGTGACAGCTCTAAGCGGTGGCGTCGGAGGAGCCAAACTTGTGTCGGGTCTATCGCAAGTGCTAGACCATGGTGAACTGACAGTCATCGGGAATACCGGAGACGACATCGAGCTCTTTGGTCTTCACATATCTCCCGACCTTGATATCTTGATGTATACACTTGCTGGACTAGTCGATACCGAAAAGGGCTGGGGAATCAAGGATGATACTTTCACGTGCTTGGATTCACTGAACAGATTATACAGCCAAGATAGATGGTTTAACGTTGGCGACAGAGACTTGGCTACACACATTCTCCGAACACAGTTCTTGAGAAGCAGTCTGACTCTCTCCGAAGTCACGAAGAAGCTGTGCATGCTCTTGGGAATTGAAGGGATCAACCTACTCCCGATGACTGATGACAAAGTCGAGACCCTCGTGAAGATTCAAGATGGGTCAGTCATCCATTTCGAGGAGTATTTTGTCAAGAGGGGCTCGGCAGATCAGGTGCAAGATGTTGTCTATCGGGGTTCGGACAAGGCCCGGCCCCCCGGAGAAGTTGTCAAAGCACTGACTAGCTCTGACCTAATAGTAATATGTCCAAGCAACCCGGTGGCTTCAATCGGTCCGATCCTGTCCATCAGGGCAATTCGGAGGGCTCTTCAGGAGGCAAAGTGTCCGAGAGTTGCAGTCAGTCCAATCGTTGGGGGAAGACCCCTCAAGGGACCTGCAGACAAGTTCATGAAAGGAATGGGTTTCGAAGTGAGTCCGGCAGGGATCGCCAAATACTATCACAACCTAGTTACCCATCTTGTCATGGATGTACAGGATTCTGCGATTGAGAAGCAGGTTCAGTCAATGGGATTACGTACAACAGTTACTAATACTATCATGAACACGATGAGAGACCGCGTCGATCTCGCCTCCAAGGTCATCTCTTCAGGTGCTGGCAGGAGTTAGTCATGCAGACTGCAGACGTCGTTGTACCTGTGAAGAATCTCTCATTGGCCAAGAGCAGGTTGTCCGCCTTGTTGGGACCGAAAGAACGCATTGGTCTTGTAGAAGCGATGCTAAGCGATGTGCTTGGGGCATTGAGTCGGGCGCGAATGATTGAGTCCATAAGTGTCATCACGCCTGACAGAAACTTGGCACGGCTGATTGAGTTTCCTAACATACACATTCTGAACGATCCTCTTGGTGGCTCACTCAATGATGCTATCGATGCCATTACGCAGAGGTCCAGTAAGACGAAACCAGGAACCGCACTGCTTGTGATACCTGTAGATGTCCCTCTTGTGAAATCCTCGACGATTGACTCCATGGTTTCTAAGTCTCAGAACCACAATGGCCCATGTGTTGTCGCAGTTCAGTCTCGTGACCAAGGCACGAACGCACTACTCAGGCGGCCTCCTGATTCGATAAGAGCACACTTCGGTCCGGCCAGTTTTAGCGTGCACATGGCCGAGGCAGGCAGGAACGGTGTCGAATTTGTGCACTTCAAATCGGCTGATCTGGAACTCGACATCGATACCTCTGACGATCTTCTGGCTCTTTGGAAAACACAGACAGAGTGTGCGACAATGGACTTCCTGAGGACAACCAAGCTGTTCACATAGCAGAGTCGCGGGCGTCCCTTTCTCGGGCTATCAATCGCGGGAGAACCGGACCGTGAAATGCTTAAGGCCGCTGTTGAACCATGAGCGATAAGTGACTTGCCCGCATTACGTGAAGGATGCGCCAACCAGTCGTAGAATACAAACCGGTGTGGTTGTTATGAGTCCCACGACTGTGCGAAACAGCGAGAGCCAATTCAAGCCAGATGGAATCGGCAATGAGAGAGTAATACTGGACTTTCAGCATTTCGGAGGCGGTAGGAATTGTCAGACTAGCGCGATGGTCCGGTTGATGCGGCATATGGGCTATGAAATCAGCGAACCTATGCTTGTGGGAATATCATCAGGTCTGGGTTTCATCTATTGGTTCATGAAACTGATGCCGTATCCGGTTATTGGAGGAATGAATAGAGCTGACTGCCGCCGGTTCCCAGGTATATTGGGCAAGGCTACGCAGCGACTTGGAGGTGATTACGAAGTCATTCTCACAAAAAGTGTCAAGAAGGCACACGTCTTCCTGAAGGAAACGCTGCACCAGAACCAGCCAGCTCTTGTTTGTGTCGACATGGCCTACCTAGATCATTTGCTCACTGGCGAGAACGATCACTTTGGTGAACACAATGTCCTCGTATACGGAATCGATGAGCCGAAGGACTTGGCCTACATTTCCGATAGATTCGATGGAACTGCGACAATGTCTCTCAGGAAACTGCAAAAGGCACGCGCTTCCGAATTCCAGCCGTTTCCCGCAATGAACCAGATGGTAAGGTTCAGCTTTCCTGAGGAATTGACACCACTGCAAACAATCATTCCTGGGGCAATTAGAGGGAACATAGACGCTCTTCTCAATCCACCCATATCGAACGCGGGAGTCAAAGGGATTGTCAGATGGAGCAAGGAACTCCCGAAGTATCCGAAGTTGATTCCCGACCCTGAGAACCTCGCCCACGCTCTCATGATGCATTACATATACATTGAGACCGGAGGTTCGGGAGGCGCGATCTTCAGACGCATATACGCAGACTTCCTGAGAGAGGCGGGCGATCTCATGGACAGTAGCACACTGACCAATGCCTCAGAAGAGTTCAACGAGATATCCGATATATGGAGCGAGATTGCTAGCGGACTGCTTCCCGACAGTCTCCCTTCACTGCGAAAGCTACGAGAGATACAATGGTCCACAAACCATGAGTTAGAAACGAAAGGTCTGAGCGCCTTGGACGACGTAAGACGTCTCGTAGAGAAGGTTCCTGAACTGCTGAAGGATGCACGGTCGGAAGTATGCGAATTCCTCACGTTTGTCAAGCCCGTTCAGAATCTACTAGTGAAGGTCAGCGGGATGGAGACAGACTCTCTCGAGAGACTTGCAGCGGTGACATAGAACTGCATTTCAGTGGGAACGGTGTTCCACAGAGAGAATCCGCTCAGGTCGCTATCACCAGACGTTTGCTTTCTGATGCTCGGCTAGATGTGCTGGCGACTAGACGGCATACTGAATATTCTGCAGGTTGCAGGCCGGGGCCAGACTTGCATTGAGCGCCGCAATATGGCCCCGACCGAATAGTCTTGATTTTGCCTACCTGCTGGAACTAAGACTGTTTGCGTCTCAGCTGCGTTGCCAGTATGATAACAACCACGGCCGCACCGAGGCCAGCACCTACCAGAATCACAGTGGGATCCATACCACCAGCGGTTGATGTCGTAGTCGTTCCTGCAAGCACATGTACGGTGATTTGGGCAACTAGGAGATTGCCAACAGTATCAGTTACAGAGACTCTGAGATGGTAGTAACCGCTTGGTAATGCTATGGCATTCGAGATGATTCCATTGGAGTCGATGCCGAACCTGGATGTGTCGTTCAGTGACCATGTGGAGATTCCAGCTGCTGATGTTGCATTCAGGTCAACATGCACTGGGGCACCGTACGCGAAGGTAGCATCCGTTGGCTCCTGTAGCCAAGATAGCTCTGGGAACAGAATCAGACTTGCGCCCGAGTACACACCGGCATTCTGTGTCGTCGTCCCGGTAAGTGCAAAGCCTCCGCCTGCGACAGGAATCACACTTCTCGGCTGGTCATTGTCTGCCCCGAATGTGAAATCCCACAAAGCGTTCCCATTGGCATCAGTTCGGATATACCAAGCACTATCCCCGGGGTTGAGGGCGCTAACTACGGTTGGGGCGTGACATACACCAGCCTCGGTTTCTGGGGGGCTATTCTGGTACGTTCCCACGATTGCGAACCCACCATCCGGAGCTTGTGCAACCGCTTGGACTATTGCTCCAAAGCCAAGCTTGTCGTATCTATGCTCACTTCTGACGGTCCCATTCGAGCTGATTATCAACAGCCAAGCCTCATTGATGCCTTGGCTCGGAGGGCTCCTGGAGAAGCCCACAAGCGCATATCCACCATCGCTTGTATTGATCGCCGAATACAGTACATCTGTGTCGTTTCCGCCATATGTGCGGTTCCACATCATCTGTCCCATAGAGTCTGTCTTCACGACATAACCATCATCGTGGTACCCCGCACCGAAACTCTGGGTAGATCCAACAAGCAAGAAACCGCCGTCGTCAGTGGTCAATATCGTAGAGGCGAAGTCCCGGCTTGCTCCACCATAGGATTGGTTCCACATTTCTTTGCCTTGGTCGTTAGTACGCACGAGCCAGTAATCGAAGTCAGCGGTCGTTTCATTGTGGACGGTGCCGAACAGCGCGAATCCGCCGCCGGGTACCTCGAGTACGTCGCCAGCATAGTCGTTTCCGCCATAGCCATATGTCACGTTCCACTGAGGTGGGCCGTCAGCGTATGTCTTGACCAGCCAGTACTGGTCGTAGGGCCATCCGTACGGAAAATTGCCCTCACCAAATAGTGCAAAGCCGCCGTCCTGGCACTTGATTACCTTCCTGCATGTGTCAGAATTGAGGTTGTAGGTTCTGTTCCACAGTGGCTTGCCCTGTGCATCAGTTCTGACCAGCCAATAATCCGGATTCACACTGATATTGGACACGGACCCCGCAATTGCGAATCCTCCGTCACCGAGCTGCGCGAGGGAGTATCCTTCATAGTATCGAGACCAAGTGTAGGTTCGGTTTATGAAGGGTTTCCCGTTGCATACGGTTTCAGAAGACAAGCTGGCTTGTCCAGATATCCGAGGGTTGTATGGGCTCATGGTACTGCCATTCACGAGAAGACTCGTGACGAGGAGTCCAAACATCGTGAGCACCAAACATTGGTAAAGACGCGGCGAGTTGATACTAACACACTCCACTCACAACTAAGTCAAAGTCCACACGTGTCGCATGGCGTCTTCTTATATTCATTGCTGCGTCTGAGTAAACGCTGACACCTATCGCGGCGATCCCAAAGCCATGTCAAGTATTCAGAAGCCGACGGGAAAGGTTTTTCTCGAACTAAACGTTTACCCCTTACAGGAAGCGGGTCTTCATGAAATCTGAGCTAGACATGGCATTCTCAAAACTCACCAACCCGCGAATGAGTGCTGGCCTGATGATACTTCATAGTCTACTGGAGCCTCTTAAGGGTCCAAACGTTGCACCTAGAGAGGTTCGAGAGACTGTGGACCGCTTGGTCGAAGAGCGGAAAGTATCAAAGCAATCAATCACCAATGCTGCCCGGAGATTGGAGGAGGCCAGAATACTCGCACGCGGTGAAGGTTACTCCGTCAATTACGGTCGTCTCATCTCAGTCCTACTGAACGCAGTCTTGGATCAAGAGCAGCGCATCACCAAACTCGAGGATGAAATCGACGAACTGAAGAATCCCGCCACGCGTGAGAGCTAGTCCGGCGGTACTGTGCTTGCGATCTCTTCAAGGTCGTTGAGCAGCGCATTCACTGTTCCGTCCGTCATGTGAGGCATCACGACGATTCTCATCGTTGGAGGCAAGGGTGACAAATCCATTCGCCATCCTCGGTCTTCCATCTTCTGCGCCACTAGCTCGATGGGAACTTCTTTAGTGTTTATTCCTATGATGTTCATCACGGGTTGAATCGCAAGGCCCAGTGTTGAGCTGGATTCGACACGTTCCTTAATCATCATCGTTCGTTTCATGCATTCTTGGACGATTGACCTGTATCCGCTTCTTCCTAGGTGCTTCATCACAGCCCAAGTTCCCAATATCGATCCCGCAGGTCTTGTGCCAAGCAGTGTCGTCTGTGACGCACTTGCGCCTCTCAGGTAGGGAACCTTTCTGGTTATCGCCTGCAAGTGACGTTCTGACCTGAACAGAAGGCAACCACAAGGTATTGGCCCCAGCCCCATCTTGTGCGGGTCTGTACTTACACTTGTGACTCCGTCAACCTGAAAGTCGAAGGCGTACTTTCCAATCCCGAGATCACCAAGAAAGGGTATCACGAATCCGCCGAATGCGGCATCCACGTGGAGAGGAATCTTATGATTGGCCGCTATCTCGCCGATTTCCTCGATTGGGTCGACCTGACCCAAGTACGTTGTGCCCGCGGTGGTAAAGATGCCCACTGTGTTTGGACCGATTGCACGTTCGATTGCGTCAGGAACAGCCTTGAACTGGTGATCGACCTTGGTCTTGACCAGTTTCATTCCCAGAATCCAAGCGGCCTTGTCCACGGAGGCGTGAACGGTTTCAGGGGCAACGATTTGTGGTGTGCCGCTTTTCCTTTTCGCGGCTTCACGATATGAGAGCATGGCTAGGATGTTGGATTCGGTTCCTCCGGTAGTTGTCGTGCCAAGAGGTTCAGCAAGATGTAGCAGATCCGCTACCATCTCTATGACTTCGCGCTCCACCTTTGCTGAGCCGGCAAAGGTATGGAACCGGCCTGCGTTCTTCTCCATTGCTCTTGCGAACACTTGGACACCCAAGCTATGCGGCTCTGTGGACATCGAAGCGACTGGACGCCCACTTGCATAGCTCACATCATCTGCCAGCAATGACTCGAGCAGATGAGTCACTTCCGATGTTGCCATTCCTTTGTCTTCGAACATCTGCACGGCTCCACTCTGGGACCTGTCAGGTCAAGTCCATCTTAGTATAACGGTTGTGGAATGAAGAAACCTCGTTGTTGTTTGCCGACTTGACAGAGAGTCCGAATCATAAGTGATCAACGAAGCCGCTGCAAACACCAAGAGACTTCTGCCGGGACTGAACAAAAGCCGAAAGACTTCCGTGTCCTCTCATCATTCGAAGCAATTATAACCTGAGAAGATGAGGGCCGTATCCGTGAGACTCCCTACCAGTTTTGGCACGGGAGGTCGAGCAATGGCCTGGGTGAGGTAGTTCGTTCGACCTTCTGGTCTACGAGCCATCTGATAGCCTAGAGGACTGTGGATCCTTTCGCGCGGGTTTGATTCCCGCCCCGGGCCCCATCCCCTTTCTCGCCAACGCAACTCTCGCCCGGCTCTATGTCTGATGATTCACGGAAGGATCGGAATTCGTGTCGAGCTCTCTTGGTACGCTGATGGTGCCTGCACTTATCATCGTGCTAAGCCTCGGGGTTCTCGTACCTGCGCAGGATACTAGCTTTGGCTTTTTGGTAGTCGGCCTGCGTTCTTCTCCTTCGCTTCTGAGAACACTTCGACTCCCATCTCTATGCCGTTCTGTTGACATCGAAGCAACCGGACACCCACTCGCATAGTCTCACATCGTCTGCCAGCAACCACTGTAGCATGCTGAGTCACTTCCCTCTTTGCCATTCCTTTCTCTTCTAGCATCTACACTCTCCACTCCGCGACCTGTCACCTCTTCATCCTAGTATAACGGTTACGGAATGAAGTAACATCTTCCTGCTTGATAACTCCACAATAGTAATAAGCCCGCTTTGTAGACAGCATCACGGGCGAAACATACGGACCTATAGAACCATATCCGTTGGAATCAATGAGGCGCCTTCATGCTGGAAGAATCGAGTTCCTGTTATCGTCCTCACTCCCATGATACTAATGGGGGTCTTCATGGGTCTTGCTAAGAGAAGAATGCCAAGAACTCCCGCGGGGTTCCTATGTCTTAGAAGGATCTGACAGCTATTGAGAACGAAAAGCTCCGGGCACGACATCTAGCAAGTACAGCATCTTCATAGGTCACTAGATTAGTGATTTCACCATGTTTGCTTTTGTCATCTTGTACTTTTTCTCTTACATTTCGCCCTACATTGACTTGTGGCTATATCTGTCACCGTTTGTCGTTGACTTGCCCGTCTGCGTGAACTGGATTGGAATAGGAGGGTTCTGGATTCTCCTCTCTTGGTTCGCAGAACTTATTCATACTGAACTTCACCTCGTGCACCAAACCAATGAAAGCACGTTACGTGCTGGCCACCGGCGGACCGTATAGGCTCGTCAGGCACCCTGTCTATCTCGGCGTATCTCTGTCTTTTTTCTTCGTTCTTTTGCACGTTATGGCTCTATCTCATCGGCTTTGTCTCTTGTTCGCACTATGTAGTCAACTAGGCCTAGAGCGCTCGTGAGAAAGTTCGGGGATGTCTATGTCCATTGCTCTACCGGGAGATTCTTCCCAAGCTCAAAAGCGTCGCCTCGCAGAAGTTCGAAGTTGGTTCTCTCATCATTCGAAGCAATTATAACCTGAGAAGATGAGGGCCGTATCCGTGAGACTCCCTGCCAGTTTTGGCTCGGGAGGTCGAGCAATGGCCTGGGTGAGGTAGTTCGTTCGACCTTCTGGTCTACGAGCCCTCTGGTAGCCTAGAGGACTGTGGATCCTTTCGCGCGGGTTCGATTCCCGCCCCGGGCCCCATCCCCTTTCTCGCCAACGTAACTCTCGCCCGGCTCTATGTCTGATGATTCACGGAAGGATCGGAATTCGTGTCGAACTCTCTTGGTACGCTGATGGTGCCTGCACTTATCATCGTGCTAAGCCTCGGGGTTCTCGTACCTGCGCAGGATACTACATATCCCGTGGTCGTGGTCAACTACAGAGAGCTGCGCCTTGTGCCGGAGTCTATGCTCTTGCTAAATGAATCGCATCCAGTCTTTGTGTCGGAGGCAATTCTTGTGCACCTCCTTTCCGACAACAACACACTCTTCTGGGAGGCAATTGGCCACTTCGGTGAGACTCTCGATTCAAATTCATCCGTGAGCACGTTTGTTCTCGTGCAAATCAACAACACGGGGTTCAACGAGTTCTTGGTTGGTCTATCTCTCGACAATACCACACTTCGATGGGTGACTGGTCTCAATTCCTCAATCACTGCCGACTTCGGCACAATTGTTCAGGCGGCAACGGGCTTTTTCATGAACCGCGGCCACTACTGGGGTCTCTGCGAGGAGCTGATTGTTCTACCCGGCAGCCTAGTGGGACAGAGTCAGGACATAGTGTGGCGAGCGAGGTTCCACCAAATTGCAGAGAGCGAAAAGATGGACACTTCTCCTCGATTCTTCCGGCCATGTGCTGAGCACCGACTTCACCAGTCTGCCCTGCAGTTCGTGTTCGGATTCAAGCCTAATCTTTGTCTTGGTGGTGTCCGGAGGAGTGTCTTGCCTGCTGACTGTTGTTCTCTTCAAGGCCCGGGCATCATCTCACTAGAACGGCCGAGCGAATTGTTGGGGCCGAATTCCGCTCATGGATGAGTCTCGTCGTCATTGCTCAACGAGAATGCGAACAATCTCACGAACTCGACACCTGATAGGCCCCCAATCTTGTCGGCGAGCTTCTCGATGTCTGCTCTATTGCCTTCCAGCGCTAGCACTTCGAGGCAATGTGAATGAGTGAGATGGATGTGCACCGATGAAATAACATGCGCCTCTGCTTCGTGCTGAGCGCTAACCAACTGAGCCATTAGTCGTGGCTTGTGTTGGTAGACGACGCTTAGAGTTGCACGATTTCCTCCTTGGTCAGATTCCCACTCGCACTGAGATATGTAGCCACGCATCGCGTCGCGGATTGCTTCGGAGCGCCCGACGTAGCCCTTCGTCTCAACAATCCTGTCAAAGCGGTCAAGCAGATCTTTGGGAACAGATACACCGAATCTCTTGATCGTCAAGGTAACACGAACCTTCTAGGATAGTAACACGATTCCAAGGAAAGTAACACACTTAAGAGTTTCACTTTCAGGAGGATGTGCTTTCACACGCGAGGAAATCTAGTTGCACGTACCGGATGGCATCGTTCCGTTCTGGCTGCAGGCTCTCATGTTCGCAGTGAGCGGAATTGTGCTTGTGCTGTGTGGCCGAAAACTGAACAGGCAGTTCGATGATCGGCTTGTGCCTTACATGGGCGTCCTTGCTGCAGCCATTTTCGGAGCGCAGCTTGTGAATTTTCCTGTCCCGCCAGCAAGTGGCCATCTGGTGGGCTCTACTCTTCTTGCGGTTCTAGTAGGTCCCTGGGCCGCTATTGTAGTAATCGCACTGGTGCTCTTCGTGCAGGCACTAAGCGGCGACGGCGGTCTCTTGACGTATGGTCTGAACCTATTCAATATGGGTGTTGTATGCATCCTGGTGGGCTGGTCTCTTTCGTTTTTGATATTCAGGACCCTTAGAATCGCATATGGACAACAGGCGGTCCGTTTTGATTGCCGCAACAGTGGCTTCCTATGTAGCAATCGTAGTGACTGCAGTAGTCTTAGGTTTCGAGCTTCTGACGGTACCGGGTTTTGGGAGCGTCGCATTTTTCGCTATTGTGGGGATTCACGCACTGATTGGCGTGGGTGAAGCCATCCTCACTTGTGCAATACTCGCCTATTTCGTGAAGGCCCGACCGGGGATGATCTCATTACTATCCGGCCGCGAGGTGCACAAATCGGCAGTAGGCTCTTTGAGAGCAGAGGCAGGTGTTCAAGGCTAGGAGGGTTTTCAATGAAGCGATTCAAGACCAAGAAGCTCATTGTCCCAACGGTTGCAGTCGTCGTTCTGGGACTGCTAGCTAGTCTGGTTGGTGCTTTTGCAGTTCAGATTCCAGATGGTTTCGAATGGGTCATTTTCATCTTTGCCGGTCTAACAGAGCCCCAGCCAACCGAAGCTGGCATCTGGTCCTTTCTTGGCCAAGGACCCGTTGTCAAGGCAATAGCAGGCATGCTTGGAGTAATGCTGACCTTCTTCGTGGGATATGCTGCCTTCAAGGCACTTTCCGGAAAGACCCGTTCTACTACTGCCGTCGATAGAGAAGAGGTTTGTCAGTGACTCACGGTTCGGGCCTATGATGGTTGTCAAGACACGCATGAATTGAGGCGACTAACGTTGAGCGACTTCTTGCTGCCATTCGTGGAAGGTCGTAAGTCTGCAGGTGCATTCTCGTCAAAGGCGATGATCATTGCGTCTTTTGGAACCGCTATCCTAGTTTCCATGCAAACCAGTCTTCACATACTGTTTTGTCTGGCCTTAATGATTGTTGTAGGCGGAACAGTATCACGTACCCGGTGGAAGTCCGTATTTTCACTGGCTGCGAAGTTCGAAGTCTTTGTGTTGTTCTGGATTGTCATGGAGCCATTCATATTCGGAAGCACCGTCTTCGCGACCCTCTCGCTTCCCTTTGGTACGTTTCCGCTGTATCTTGAAGGGCTCATGTTGGGAATCATGCTGAGTTTCAGAATGTCTCTAATCATCGTTCTTTTCATCGCGACATTGTCCCACATGACACTTGGCGAGTTTGTTGGTGCCGTACGTGGGCTGTGGATGCCAGCATCAATCATAGGTTCATTGCTCATAATGCTTAGGTACGTTCCTCAGTTCATCAACGAACGAAGAGTCATGCGCGAGTCTCAGCTCCTCCGGGGTCTTGATAGTGCTGCGCGAACTGGACAGATACGATCGTTGGGCAGTCTCGTTGGCACAACCATGGATCGGGCATTCGACAGAAGCACGGTGGTCTACGATTCAATGGTGTTGAGAGGTTTTGGAAAGCGATTTCACCCGTCGGGAGCAGGGTTTCATCGCTCCGATGTCCTCCTTCTTGTTCTAGTGGTTTTGTTGGGTTCTGCCATCTATGGGATTCTTCCAATTCCGGTTCAGGTGTTGTGCATGTGATGAAGCCAATCGAGCTCGAACATGTCTTCTTCAACTATCCTGGCTTCTCTATCGACGATGTAACTACTGATTTGAAAAACGGGGAACTCAAGGCTGTAATAGGGCTCAATGGCTCCGGAAAGACGACGCTGTTCAGATTAATCCTAGGTCTCTTGGAGCCCAGACAAGGTCAGATTCGCGTGTTCGGACGCGTTGTAGACAAGAACAATCTCTGGTCCGTCAGGCAAGACTTTGGGTTCCTGTTCCAAAGCCCGCAGGACCAGCTCTTCGCTCCTACGGTCTGGGAAGATATCAGCTTCGGCCCAAGAAATCAGGGACTGCGTGAGGAAGAGATTGGCGCTAGGGTGCAGCAAGCACTTGATGTCGTGGGCTTGTCCGAAATGGGAGAGAGACCTGTGAACCGACTCAGCCACGGTGAGGCGAAACGCATAGCTCTCGCGGGAATCATTGCTATGCGCCCGAAGATTCTGTTGTTGGACGAGCCATTCTCTGGCCTAGACTATCCCATGATTGCAAGCCTTCTTGATATAGTGAACAATCTGAGAAGAGAAGAAGGGGTGAGCGTCATGTACACAACTCATGACAGGTTCTTTCTCAAGAACTGGGCTGATTCCGTTCTGGTCCTGAGAACGAGGCCGCGTCGTATATGACGGAGCAGTTGGTGCGGCCCTTGTC
>CAVSBO010000010.1:0-120138 GCA_963726195.1 Candidatus Thorarchaeota archaeon | reverse complement strand
GCTGCGTCTGGAACGAGAGGACGGTGCGCACGGCCTTGTACGAGTAGTCGTGGTGCCACAGCTCGATTGATGTTCGGCGCCGTGATGGTTCTGGTACACGGTCCGTCGCACCGGCGCCGCGAGGTCGGCGTTGCCCGAGCCGTCGAAACCGAGGATCACCTCATCGCCGTAGTCCACCGAGGTGAACTTCGCCGCGGAGGTGGTCGAGCAGGTGATCGAGCTGGTCCTGCGCCAGGGGCTCGACCTTTGCCCGCTTCACCGCGGCCTCCGAGCCGGCGTGCAGGTCGGCCTCGACCTCGGCCCGGGTCATCTCGACGAGCGAGCCGTCGCCGAGGCGTGTTGGGATACGTTGTGCCATCGGGCCCTCCGGTCGTCCGCGGCCGCAGGACGGTCGCGTTAGTTACTCATATAACTAACAGCACTGTCCCGGACTGTACCGAGCGGGTCGCGGGGGTGTCAAGACAGCCGCCGGCCACGGACTTTGCAGGCGAAGCGACTGCGACGTTTGCCCAAGTATCCGCCGTTGTCTCACCTTGCTGTGCCCCATAGCAGCATGCGCAGCGAAGCGGATGCGGGGACACCGGGGCGACGCGCTGCCGGTGCCGCCGGGGAGGAGTGCATGGAACCACGCATCGTCACGCGTCAGGGGGACGGCTCCGCCGTCGAGCTGACGCGCAGTGGGGCTGAAGGGAGCATCGAAGAGGGCACGCGCGCCGCCGCCGCCAGGGCGCGCGCCCCCGAGCTCGGCGTAGGATGAGCTCGACCATCTTCAGGAGATCTTCGCCGCCGGCGCGCTTCTCGAGCGTCGACATCGGTGACGAGGTCGTGCTCACCTACGACGGCACCGGCGTGCCGCAGCAGGGCGGCCGCGTGGCTGCGCTCTACCAGGCCGAGCAGCTCTACGGCGCCGACAGCTGCGAGCTCTACCACGTCGACTACTCCTACCGCGCCGTCAAGACGGTGCTCCCCTACGAGCAGCAGCAGATGAAGGAGGCGCAGGAGCGGGTGACCATCCCGGTGCACTACGGGGCCCAGCCGGACCTGGGCCGCTACTCGCGGCCGGACGGTCCGTGGGCAACTGGTCCGAGCTGCTGCCGGCGATGCGCATCGACGAGGCGCGGGCGGCGCAAGAGGAGGCCGTCGAGATGGCCGTGGCCGACATGGTCTACGTCGCCGAGGGCATGTGGGAGGCGGGCGCGACGGCATCGACTTCGACACCTGCGGCGCCGCCGGCGACGCCGACTTCCTGGCGGCGCTGATCGCTGTGGAGACGCTACGCGCCCGCACCCGGACCTGGGCATCGAGGTCGGCATGGCGGGCGAGATCGTGCTGGGCACCCACGGCCAGCTCGAGTACGACGGCGTGCGCCTCGCGGCCTCAAACCGGAGGGCCAGGTGCAAGTCGTGCAGAAGGCCGGCGCCACCGTCTATGGCCCGGCCGTGAACGTCAACTCCGGCAAGTCGACGGCCTGGAACATGGCCCGCGCGCTCACCTTCGTCAAGCCGTGCATGGCCGTGGCCGAGATACCGGTGCACATGAACGTGGGCATGGGCGTCGGCGGCGTGCCCATGGCCTCATACACGCCGCTCGACGCCGTCGCCCGCTGCTCGCGCGCCTGCGTCGACGTCCTGCGCCTGGACGGCTTGTAGGTGGGCACCGGCGATAGCTTCGGCATGGCGGTCGCGCACGCGGTCGCCTCGGGCATGGGTGGGTTGCGGACGCTGGAGACCTGGTGGTCCGCTGCAGATGACCCGAGGCATGAAGCTCAAGCAGGCGAAGGACACGTCGCACAGCGGCTGGGCGTGAGCCCCGCGGACCTCTCCGACAACGTCGCCATGCACGAGCTGCGCGGTGAGCTGCGCCTGGGGCGGGTGTTGAAGCTGGAGACCACGTATCCGCACGACCCGAGCCCGCAGGAGGCGAAGGCGAACATCCGGGCACTGCTTGGGCTCTAGAGGGAGCGGCCGCGCCGGCCACACAGGGCCGCTCGCGCGCGCGTCGAAGTGTGCCGATAGACGTTCACGACAGGGGGTGAGCCCAGGCCGCCACTTCGGAGGGGGAGCCGGACCCATGGAGATCGTCGGCTATCTGAACCTCATCGGCACCTACGCGGCGTTCTTCCTTTCCATCCGCGTCGTGGCCCTGGACGGAGCGCGAGGCGCAGGCTCGCGGCCGCTCGTAGGTACTTCTCGTCTGCGCGACGGCGCTGCTGGCCGCGCTGATCGCCGTCGGTCTCTTCATCAACGCCGGGCCAGGCGCCCACTGCTCCTGCTCTGGGCGCAGACGCTGATCGCCTCCGCCTCTGGTCGTCTCGCTGCTCGCCGGCTGCTACTTCCTCTACGGCCGCGAACGCCGGATCGTCGGCGACCTGCACCGCGCGGCGGAGACGCACGGCCGGCGCTCACGCCGGCTCGAGGCGATCCTTCGCCTGAGCAACGAGTTGCGCACCGTGCACGGCGTCGCCGCCAGGTCGGGAGGGGCGGAGGAGGGGGTCTACGAGACGCTCAAGTTCCGCGAGAACGCGATCTACCTGCTCAACGCCAACAGTGACGTGTTCCGCCCGGTGGTGCCTCGGCGGGGAGGAATCGCGCGACGCCACGATCGCCACCAACGCATCCCCAAGCACGTGGTCGAGGGTCTCCTGCGCGAGGAACTCCGCGTCGGCAACTGCTATTTCGTCGAGCACACGCGCCACCAGTGGACGGAAGAAGAGGACGAGTACTTCCCGTCCTACCGACTTCGAGTACGGCGGCCCGGGATGCTTCCACCCCGATGACGCCTTGTTCGCGCCGCTGCGCGACCACGACGAGCAGATCATCGGCCTGTTCGACCTGTACAACCCCGAGGACGGACTGCTGCCCACCCCGGAGACCCTACAGATGCTCGAGATCTTCGCCAACGTGACGGCGGTGGCGCTGGAGAACGCGCGCCACTGGGAGTCGCTCCAGCGTCTGGCCATCACCGACGGTCTCACCGGCCTGTACAACCACCGGCACTTCCAGGAGGTCCTCGCCGTCGAGACCGAGCGCGCCAAGCGCTACGAGAACGTGTTCTCGGTGCTGATGATGGACCTGGACTTTTTCAAGGGCGTCAACGATCGCCTCGGGCACCTGCGCGGCGACGAGGCGCTACGTGAGGTCGCGGAGGTGCTCAACTCCGTGGCGCGTTCCTCCAACTTCGTCGCCCGCTACGGCGGCGAGGAATTCGTGATGATCCTGCCCGAGACCACCGGCGCAAAGGCCAGCGCGGTGGCTGAGCGCATCCGCGCCGGGGTGCGCGGCGTTGGGCTCGAAGTAGCCGATCCGCCTGTGCTGACCATCAGCATCGGTATTGCGGACTTCCCGGCTTGCGGCACGGACCGCGAAAGCTTGATCGCCGCCGCCGATGCGGCGCTTCTGTTCGCCAAGCACGCCGGCCGTGACATGGTCGCCTACTTCTCGGACATCAGCCCTCTCGACCTCGACATGCGCGCGCTCGAGGGTCTGGCGTTTCGGCTCGAGAGCGCCGACATCAAGACGCTCGAGGCCCTGGCGTCCGCGGTCGACGCCCGCGACGCGTTCGACAAGCGCCACTCCGCCAGCGTGGTGAAGACGGTGGAGCAGGTCATCGGGTCGCTGCCGCTCGACGAGCATCAGGGCGAGATGGTCCGTGCCGCGGCGCGCATCTACGATGTCGGCAAGCTGGCGATCCCGCTCGATGTACTCAATCGCAAGGGCCGGCTGGGTCAGGACGACAAGGTCATGATCCGCGAGCATCCCATGGTGGGCAAGCGGCTGATCGAGAGCGCGATGAAGCTCAGCTACCTGATGCCGGTGGTCCTGCACCACCACGAGCGCTGGGACGGCAGCGGGTACCCAGACGGGTTGAAGGGTGAGGAGACACCACTCGCGGCTCGCGTGATCGCCATTTGCGACGCCTACCAGGCGATGATCGCCGAGCGACCGTATCGGGCGGCGATGACACAGGGCCAAGCCTTCGCCGAGCTGCGCCGGGAGGCCGGCTTGCAGTTCGACCCGGTGCTGGTCGAGGCCTTCGTCGAGAGCGTCGAGACGGCGGACGCACTCGGCTGACCCTTCGAGGATGTGCCGACCACCGTCGCCGTCTCAGGTAGAGTGAGCTCATGGGCGCGCGGGCGGGGACCTCCACACTCACGGTGACGTTCGCGGGGCACGCGACGGTGCTCCTCGAGTTGGACGGCGTTCGGCTGCTCACCGACCCGCTGCTGCGCAAGCGGATCGGCGTCCTCATCCGGCGCAGCCCCGTGCCGCCGCCGCCCATGCGTCGCGACCTCGACGCTGTGCTCATCTCGCACGCCCGGCCTCGATCGTGTGGACGTGCCGTCACTGCGGCTCATTGACCGGCGCACACCGGTTGTGGCGCCGCGCGGCCTGCGGCACCCTCCTGCGGCGGCTCGGGTTCGTGCCGCTGGAGATGGACGTGGGGGACGAAGTCGAGATCGCGGCCCGGCGGCGCGGCCGGAGCCGTCCGGCCCCCTCGCGTGCGCGTGAAAGCCGTCCCCGCAGATCGCGCCGGCACTCGGCATCCACTCGCCGCGGAGTCGCCCGCCTTGGGCTACGTCGTCGCCGGCGGGATTGACGCCTACTTCACGGCGACACCGGCCTGTACGACGGCATGCGCGACCTGGCGCCGATCGACGTCGCCGTGCTGCCCGTCGGCGGGTGGGGGCCGAGGCTGCCCAGCGACCACCTCAACCCGCTCTCGGCGGCCAAGGCGCTGGAGCTGCTGCGCCCGCCGGGCGGCCTGCGTGCCGGTGCACTGGGGCACCGTATTCCCGCCGTGGCTGCCGCCGGAGTTCAACGCCAAGTGGGCGGAGTGGCCGCACGCGTTCGCCCGCTATGCGGCGCACCTCACGCCGGAGGTCGACGTACGCATCCTGCAGCCAGGCGAAGTCGACGGTGTTCGCGCCGGCGGAGGAGCGGCGGGGGGCGAGCGCGTGGAGCGCGACTGAGCTCCGCATCGCGCCTTTCTGCAGCTCGCCGGCTCGGGCTACGACCGCGAGGCGAGCCTCGCGCACCGTGTTCGCCGCCTGCCGGCGCGCCGCCGCGGCCGGCGCCGACCTCGCGCTGTTCCCGGAACTGTGGAGCACCGGCTACTCGTTCCCCGACGGCGACCTCGGCCGCTGGAAAAAGCCACTCGATTGCGCCGCCGTCGACGTGGGTCGTCGCGCACGCCGAACTCGCCGCGGAACTGAGCATGGCCGTCGCCGTCACCTCTATCTCGAGCGCTCGCCCCGCCGGGCCGCGCAACACCGTCTCGCTGTTCGACCGCTTCGGGCGCGAGGCGCTCACCTATGCCAAGGTGCACACCTGCAGCTTCACCTCCATTTGTGGAGCCATGATCCCCCACATAGATAGACTCCCAGTCATCCACTTGCCAAGGAGGTCCCTTGGGCGCCACTCCGTTGAGGCCACCTATGTGAACAAGCCCACGTTCTGGTTCAAGAATCAGAACCTTGGCGTGATGCTCGATGGCTGAGGCCACGGCTGAAAGGAGTTTGCATGACTGAACAGCTGTGGCTGATGCATAATCGCAACCCTTGCAGCGCGCCCTAGGGCATCTTATTGCATTCAGCTTCGGCACAATCAAGTGAAGGGTCACTTCCTAGTCGATTTGTCGTGAGTGCAGACACCATTTTCTCTCGACGTGCGGTTGAGGTTCTCCGTCACATTAACCAGTCCACTTGCTATTTTCGCGCCACTGCATTTAAGCCCCTGAAGCTGGGCCAAGAGAGTCATTTAGTGCTAATCAGTGGCTATTGAGGATGTTCGACGACAGCTTCAGGCACGTTCTCCAAGAGCTTCTTTATCACCCCAAAGTGATCTCGAATGCTGTACTCAGCCACTTTGGTCGCCTTGGAGGCTAGCTTCTGAGTTAAGACGGAATGTCGTCCGTGTTCACTCACTATTAACCTATCGCCAGTGTAAGCGACTGAGACTGTGAATATGAATGGGTTCCGGCCGCCTCTTTTCGAAGCGGGTATCATATCAAGTATGGCAAGCATCTTACCCCTCATGGCATTCTCATACTCGCTTGAATTCCAGCCTCTGGATTTCACTTTGCCGATTACTTTCGGGTTGTTCATCACCATGGACAATACTCTGGGAACATAATCCTCGGGCCGCCTGACTTCGGGCGCATGACCGGTCATAGACTTGAGCCGCATGGCTTCGCGTACCATTGCACGCACATTCACTCTGTGCCCACACTTCTCGAAAATACCGGCTATCTCTTCCAGAGTTATCGGAGCTCCATCTCTGAACTCGCGTACTGCCATCAAGAGGCATACTGCCATAACCAAGATATTATTAGTGACCTTATCCGGAGTTTCTGAGATTACTTTTTTGTAGAGATAGGCTGTCCGATCACGCACTTGGTCGTTCAGCATCAGCAACTTCGAAACGTGATTGAGTGTCCTAAGTGCTCGGTACTTTGCCTCACTTTTTCCGATTCTTATGCGCGTACTATATACTAGCTTGAGGCGCTTGAATTTTTTCTGTGCACTTCCCGGGAGTGTTTGTCCATTAGCGTCTCGGAAGTACGTGTCCTTATGATAACCAATGTAGCTGCCAAGGCCATCCACAATGTGCAATCTGTTGCCAAGTGAAACATACGATGATACATCAGGAGCATCTGCATGCTGCTCTTCACCCATTTGATATGTAGGGTGTACATACTCTCTTGAAATCACAAGTCCGCACTCAGCGCAGACTATATGCCCTTGACTTGTCACTAATTGCCCTGAACAATCTGGACAAGACCATGAGGAATTTATGAAAGGCTCATCTACCTCGTTGACCAAAAACCACACCGAGATTGTCTAGACTCCAACGGATAATTAGATTCCAGAAGCATTCATTCTCATTGCTTAGAGCCTTTGTCTATTTTATCGAACAATGACGGCCGTATGGTGGTCGGATTCAGCCCATACAGAAAGAGGGAGCGCCGAAACTACTTCAGCTCTCACACAACTTAAGATCATCACACAATCATCAAATAGAACACATTCGATGCGAACGTCTTGCTCTGTGAGGGTGTCGGTTTAGTGACCTTGAGTTCGAGTCTAAGGCCTCCGATGGACCCCATAATCTCCAGAGCCTTCCCTTCGAGGACACGCAAAAGCGTGCCCTCTGCATATAGACTTGGCTTCTTCACCCTTTGGAATAGCTTTGGAATCCAAAGTCACATCAACATGCTCCTTCACACTGAGTCTTTCACACAATGCTTCTGGAAGTTCTATTGTCAGAGTAGCTCCGTCTATCTTGGACGTTATCTTCACGAGCTTCAGTCTTTTCGTATCGGTATCATCAATCAAATCGATGATAGCATCCTTCAGTTTAATCCCCATGAACTCTGACGCTCCCAGCGGTCTGACTTTCCAGAGTTCGGGGCGATGGTCTTGAATTAAACCTGTCGTTATCACCTTGTGGCCTTTTTTAGGCATCATACTCACGGCATTCTGGTGGACACTATGGCCTCAAAGCTGACGACCGCACTATCATTGTCCGTAGCAATGGCTCTTTGTATGGCAGCTCCTGTTTCAGCATTTTACTTTCAGCTCTATTACTTCGAGACTGACAAGATGGTCTATGAGGTCGGAGAATCAATAGACATGGTCGCCAAGGTCATCGCCGATTTCGGAGAGGGCGGCTACTGCTACGTCTCATTTGCAGTAATCACAGACTTGGGGCCGGTGTACAACCAAGGATACTCTATTCCTTCATCGCCTTATGTTCAGTTTCTTACCTCATCTTATGTCATTACACCGAACGAGACCTCGCCCGGTTCTAACGGGACATCTGCGGAGGTGGTCTTCAACTACGAAATCCATGATGAATACAGCCAGAGCGGGACGCAAGTCGTTAACGTGAACTTGAAGAAAGGGCCCTTAGTCGTGCTCCCGCTAAGACCCTTGTCAGTCCAATTTGGCACCAACAGGACGTTTGTACTGAAGATTGCAAGCGCACATAACAATAACATACCCTTCTCGGACCAACCTATCTCGATTCGCATTAGCAACTCTGATCTGCAGCCTGTTCTCGAGACTAGCATGACAACAGACTCGCTTGGCCAGTTGCATATTGATTGGACAAAAGCCATGGGTCCTCCCGGCACGTACAACCTGACACTCAGCAGTCCGGGGTCGCTCTCGTTTCTGCCACTATCACGGTCTCAGACCGTCGTTGTGGAACCGGGTCCGTCGACCTTGAGCGTGCTAAATGCATCAAGCCATGTGTATTGTGAATATCCAGAGTATGGACAAACCGATTCGCTTGAAATCGCTGCAGAGCATCTGAATTCATCTCTCTCACCAATCGATAATAGCGTGGTTGAGTGGTCAGCGTCTTTCTCTAACGGTCTTATGACCGGTCTTGGAAATGGTCTTTACAAGGCGTCCATTCCTTTCATTGCTACACCCGGCCTTTATCTTGTTAATCTGACAGCCACGAACGGCCTATACCAAACTGCAGTAACGAATGTAACTGTTCAATGTCTTCCTAGACCCATCTTGACAAGCATTACCATGCCTCCGGATTTGCTGTCTGGTTCCACAATCCAGATTGATGCACGTGTGACAGATGGTCTGACCGGTATGGCTGTCACGTCGATACCTGTGACCTTTAGCCTCTCTGTCCATAGCAACACTCTAACGAGATGCCAAGTCACTACCAACTCGTCCGGATGGATACACATTCCAATTCACTTGCCCGAAAGCATCTGGGGCACAGCACTCGTTTCACTGAACATCAACAAGACGACGTACCATGACTCTTACGCTTGCACGCAGGTTAGCAAGGTGTCATACGCACCCCATGTTGTTGTCCAGCCCGTCACTCCTATCCTTTCAGGCGAAGAAGCGGCAATCCATGTGTACATAATGGACCCTAACGGGAGCGTTCTCAATGGAATCCTCGTAGACTTGCTCGCACCGAACAACGAAACAGTCGCTCACAATCGGACCGATTCCGAGGGAGAGGCCTTCCTAGACTGGGTGATTCCGACTGACACTGGACTTGGCATTCAAGCCTATTCGCTACTCATTCATGCTGACATTTCATTATTCCTTCACCAGACAATAATCCCTCTTCAGCTCACCGTGTTCTGCCCATTGCTGTTTCTCTGTTCGAACAGCTCGTGTACCGTCATGCGAAACAGCAATGCCACTATCGAGTTTACGGTCGAATCGCAAGGCCCCGAAAACCAGATGATCGATATCAGGTTTACAGACAGCCTCACGCAGATAACGACAGAACAGAGTGTCATTACCGGCGTGCCTATCATAATCAAACTGAGCATCGGTCTCCAGATGTCTCTCGGCCGTCATCTTATCACAGTAGAGGTTGTTGCAGGCCCATACATCTTCGTTGGGCTGCCTATTGTCGAAATCGTTGTCACAGGAATACTGCGTGCGAGTAGCACAATCGTTTCGGCATTCTATGGGGAAAATCTTGTCCTCAATATCACCGCGATTGATGACAACAATGATACGGTAAACAATGCAACCATACTCTTGAGCTATGCTGATGTCGGACTGCAAATCCTCTTGAACAACATCACGACCAAGCAGCTGTTATCGGTACCCTTGCCCCTTTGCGTTACTCCAGGATCACACCTGCTTGCTCTTCAAGTGAGTCAGATTTGGCTTGGCAGCGCAAACGAATCGATTCACGTCTTTGTCTGGATGCGTACGAGAATCACGATTTCTGTTCATGGTTCGCACACATATGTACCCGACGGCGGGAATCAGGTCTTTCGTCAAGTTCCTGCTACCGCTTTGACCAACTCTTCTGGTTCTATCATGAGCCCGCCTCGAATCTTGTTCAATGGGAACACCTCGACAGAGTTTCCTACAGCTCGGGAGACCTCTCTGACGAGTTGCCCTAGGTTCAATTCAGGCACAAGTAATTTCTCTACGGTGGTTGCAAATCTCTTCACTTCCGCATCTGGAAATGGCCATACGGTCCTTAGCCTCAGAGAGCGAAGTGATAGCGAATCATGTTTTTCCATCATGACTTCCTCAACTGTTCTTGAAGAGCATCCGAAAGATACAATCCCCCACTCCGCCTCTGCAGGTCCTGAGACTACCGTATCCGTCAGGAGGGCCTTATTCTCTCGAATCTTCATTACGAGTCTGCGTACCAACTTATCATGAACTTCCGGGTCTGATGTTCTTCTCAGGCCTCGTTCATCATGTGTCGAGCCCGTGACCAGCAGATTGTGACCATCTCCAAACCTTGGCATTATCGCTCTTCCCATTTTATCGATACCTCCGAAGGGTGGTTCGCCCCTAGCTGCAAATCTCCTTTCGACCGAGGCCTTGCCCAAGTCTTTCACGACTACTCTCTCACGGGAGTGAGCCACCACCTCGTCCGACAACAATATCACAGGATGCCTTAGGCGCTCAGAAAGATCGAAGGCTCTCAAAGTCAGTTCATACGTTTCTTGGGCTGAATAGGGGGCCAAAACTACGCTTTCGTAGTCTCCGTGAGACCCCCATCTTGCCTGCATCAAGTCCCCTTGGGCGGCTTTCGTAGCTTGCCCCGTACTCGGCCCCGCTCTTTGAACGTCAACAATAACACACGGCGTTTCAGTCATTACTGCATAACCAATGTTTTCCTGCATCAAGCTGAATCCCGGTCCCGAAGTCGCAGTCATGGATAGCACTCCGCCCCACGAACTACCGATTACGGCTGATATGGCACCGATTTCATCCTCCATCTGGAGATATACTCCTCCTATCTGGGGAAGCCTTTCTGCCATAATCTCGGCGATCTCCGAAGCTGGAGTTATCGGATAACCTGCAAAGAAACGGCAACCGGCAGCGATAGCTGCTTCCGCACATGCTTGGTTTCCTTGCCAGAAGTGCGTCAAAGAGCTTCGAGCAGTCATCTGTACGACTCTCCATGTCGGGCTTGGCCAGTGCAAAGATAAGACTTCTGCAAAGTCCATGGAAGCTTTGTCAGTCAATCAGCTCTGATGTGCAACACATGCGGCGAGACCACACGAATGTAGATGCTGCACAAAAGATGCTCTAATCAGACCTGCGCGACATTCGTTCTCCTAAACAGTTCCAGTCTATATGGGTTTACATAGGCATATGTCATACAAATTCAGGTATACCTGAAAGACCTTGCATACTGAAAGAAACCTGTATTCTCCCGGGCGTGCACGCTACGGTCTCAGGAGCCACAAGTACGTGGAGGTCGTTGAAAGCGCTAAAGACCTATTCACTCAGCAATGACCAAGGCGAAGCACTCAACGGTCTAATGGCTGCCTACAATGCCATCCTCAACACCATGTTGCAGTCCATCTGGCGGACGATAGAGTGGAAGAAGCACCAAGTCAAAGGCAAGAAGCAGTACAGGCTCTACCCAAAGTACAGGAAGGACAATGCCTTCAAGCGTGAGATCAGAAACAGGTGCCTGAAAGAATGGTGCTATGCCGCTCACTGGGTTGACTCCGCCATGAAGACCGCTTTCAGTATCATGGCTTCGTGGAAAAGGAACTATGACAAGGGTGAGAGAAAAAGGGCATGTCCACATTCCCGTAGACTCTTTCTGCGGGTCAAGCAGACCCTTCTCAAACTTGAGGGGAACACGCTCAGGATTACCCTGAAGCCACGTGAGTTCGCCTATGTCGACCTCTCCCGACGCTACTTCAAGCTGCCTCATAATGTATCCTCCGTGGGCCTGGGTGAACCCGTCATCACGCCAGATAGAATATACCTGCCCATCCATGTGGCAGAAGAGGAGGAGAAGGAGAGGACTGCTGAGGCGATAGCTTGGGACTCGAACATGCTGTCCATGGATGGCTATAGCCCTGAGACAGGGTGGGTGAAGATAGACACGAGGAAACTCGTCTCGGCGCACGTATCGAGCTTCGAGAAGAGACGCAGCGTACAAAGGAAGGCTTCGAAGTCCAAGAGGATGAAGGGAGTCCTCACAAAATACGCAAGACGGGAAAGGAACCGTGCGAGGAAACATCAAATTGAAATCGCGAGGGCGATTCGGGTGCTCTCCAAGAGGAGCGGCTTCGAGGCGCTGAGAAAGGAGAAGCTATACACGCGTTCGAGGCTGTGGAACCGTAGGCTGGCGAGAACGGACTGGCGGGGGATCATGAGAAGGGTTGCGGAAGGTGGCGCTGTTGAAGAGTTGTCTCCGCAGTTCACCTCGAAGAGGTGTTCCAGATGCGGGTGGATAGACAGAGACCTAAGAAGAGGAGCGGTCTTCGAGTGCGCGAACTGTGGGTTACGGATAGACAGGCAGCTCAATGCAGCAATCAATCTGTACCTGAGGATGGAGGGCGTTCCCCATGAGAAGAAGTGGTGGGATGCAAACATCCTACCCACACTGCTCGTGGGTGGGTACGTCCTGACGGGGGCGGAGCGGAAAGGAGCCGATGAACTCGTGAGGCTCCTAGATGATGCGGTGAAGCCCCAGATCTACGTGGGATACGATAGGTATGCTGACGCATACCTGCCTGTGCCCACATGGGTCGAAACCCGATAGTCTTTTATCAAGGCCTACAAGTCGAACCGTTTAGCGACCGTGGTCTAGTTTGGTTAGGACGGAAGCCTCCCAAGCTTCCAACCCGAGTCGGTTTCTCAAAACCGCGGGGATTCAAATCCCGGCGGTCGCACCATCATTTGCCGCCACACTTAAGGGCATGCGGCAACTGCTGAAAACTTGGACAAACTTCGGCATCGAGCTGTAGGAGTATAAAAGCTTGGATTAGATATCTGATCATTGAGGCTAGAACGACACGAACATGACCTCGAGGAGTTGGAGCCCAGTGCCGTTTCTGCGCGGACAAAGACTCCTGTGTCCAACTTTGTTCAGAAAACAATAAACGGTGAATGCAGCAGATTCAGAATCTGGCGAGTGATGATTGTCATGACCCCGATGAGTCGAGTTCCGACGATGATCTGGATCTTGAGTGAAGAGCTCGCCACTAATAGTTTCGGTCACCTCTGCCACCCTTGTGCTTTTAATCGTACAATGCGCGGAATGCTTTTAAGCTCATACCAAGACCTGTACTCGGACCATAATGCCTCGGGACTATGTTGAGGATGAATTGAGTCGGCACAGTGTATTCAAGTCAGAGCAGTTCCTATCTGCCGATTATGTCCCCGAGACCTTGCCGCATCGGGAAGAGGAACTCAGGACTCTGGCACAGAGTTTCAGGACGCTCATAACATCGCCTGGACATACTAGTCAGAAGTTTATGGTTGAAGGTCCTGTTGGCAGTGGAAAAACCGCTGTGGCCAAACGATTCTCCGAGCAGATGGTTCAGGCTGCAAGCCGAAGGGGCATTCGTCTGCACAAGCTGCACATCAATTGCCGTGTAAACAAGAGCACCTATCTTGTATACCTTCGAATTCTACGCGAGTTCAATTCGGGATTTCCGCGCAGAGGCCATTCGCCTGAAGAAATCCTGCAGATGGTTCTCGAAGTTATCGATTCGCAGGACAGGTACGTTCTGTTGATTCTCGACGAACTCGACTACTTCATCAAACAGAGAGGCGCTGAGATTCTCTATGATCTGACCCGGTTGATTGACGATAGGCTAAACGCACCTCAGAGAGTCTCGATTATTGGAGTCGGCAGAGACATTGCCATTGATGAGAGTTCGTTCGACCGGAGTATACTCAGCACTCTACAGCGTAACATTCTGAAGTTTGACAAGTACGATTCTGAGGCTCTCTATGACATCCTGAAGGACCGTGTCGCACTAGCATTTCAACCAAACACCATAATGGACGAGACTCTTCAGGTTATATCTGACATTGCTTCCGAACGCGGCGATGCTAGGTACGCAATTGAGCTGCTGTGGCGGGCCGGAAAACAGGCAGATCGTGATGAATCGAAAGTTGTAGTTCCAGACTATGCTCGTCAGGCAAAAGCTGACACACATCCCGAGCTGAGGAAGGAGGTTTTCACAACACTTCCCGTTCAAAGCAAGCTTCTACTGCTCAGCCGCCAGCAGGTCTCTCAAGGAAATTCGTAGTGCCTACGCCACAATAGGCGAAGTGGAAGAGATGTATCGCACAGTATGTGAGGAGTATGGAGTGGAACCGCGCGCACACACTCAAGTGTGGGAGTGGGTTCAAGACCTGAACGCACATGGGTTGATTGACACCAGACGATCTGGGGCGGGTCAGAGAGGGCAGACGACCCTCGTGGGGCTTTCAGACGTTCCTGCAGACATGCTAGAACGTTTTCTTCTAGACTTGCTTCAGTCGACACAGGGAGGCTGATGACAAACATGAAGAAGGAACCCGGTTCACGGGTGCCCATAGAGGACTTGTTCTCATCCAAGGGACGAGTAAGGATTCTCAGGGAATTGGCTGTTGCTGGCGAGCTGAACATATCAGAGCTCTGCAGGAGGGCCTCGCTGAATCATAGTTCAACCAAGGCCCATCTCGAGGTGCTCATCGATTCCGGATTAATCGAAGAGAAGGTCTTTGGGCGAATTAAGATCTATCGCTACCGAGTTGAGGATTTGAGAGCTAGGTCTCTCAAGAATCTCTTCGATTTGTGGTCATCATAGGGAGATTATGTTGAGATGGTTGCCTATTTGGCTCGTCTCTTTTACTTGGGAAGCAATTACCATGGATCACAGTGGCAACCGGGATTGCGAACGGTCCAAGGTACACTCATCGATGCAATGTCGAACTGGAGCGGGGAGAAGCACTCGCCTGCTACGGTACAGCTGTCTGGGCGCACGGACGGAGGCGTCCACAGCATCGGCCAGATAGTGATGATATCCACGGACAAACCCCTAGACATCAATCAGATAAACAAGCATCTGCCGGACGACATAGCACTTTGGGCACATGCTGTGGCTCCACCGGGATTCAGACCCCGCCAAAGCATCATAATGCGTCACTATAGATATTACCTTGACGCATCCAACCTTGAACTCAACAAAGAATCAATGATGACCGCAGCACAGCATCTTGCCGGAACACACGATTTCACGCTTCTGTCAAAGCGTGATGGCAACCGTTCTTCTAAGGCTACACTTCTGAATGCCTGTATAAGCGAATCAAGAGGAGTTATGGCCCTAGATATGTTCGGGACGAGCTTCCTGTGGAAACTTGTCCGCAAGGTTGTCTCTCTACTCATCCACGTGGGACTTAACGAGCTGAGTCCCGAGCTGGTTCCCGAGATACTCCAGCAACGAAATACGATACATGGCGGCATAAGACCAGCTGCACCTGAATGCTTGGTGCTCATGGAAGCGGTGGTTCCGTTACGAATGAATGTCAACAAGTTCGCTCTAAGAAGAGTTCGAAAGTACATCAACACGCAGCTGAGCTTTTTGTGAGGTCAGCTAAAGTCATGTCCGCACTGAACGATGACTTCCTTTCGAGCTGATGAGTGCCCGACTAACGCCCAACCAGCGAGCAAACAGGTCTGCGCTTTTCGGATCTCTTACTATCGTCTGTTCAATTGCGTCATAGTAAGCTCGGGTGACTTTCCGTCTTGAGACTCCAGCAATGTTTGACAGCTTTGTTATGATTT
The DNA here is from genome assembly GCA_963726195.1 of Candidatus Thorarchaeota archaeon. GTDB lineage: Archaea > Asgardarchaeota > Thorarchaeia > Thorarchaeales > Thorarchaeaceae > OWC5. Next base: position 104,593 of record CAVSBO010000010.1, on the reverse strand, counting down.
CCGATATCTTATCCGTTTTCCTAGCACCACGCCAAGCCAAGAGCGGCCAAGAGGGTTCGGAATACTCGATTCTTCGGAATGGCGTCTCGGAACGTCCCATCACGACTCCTACCGATATGAAATCCTGAATGTAAGCCAACATTCTCCAAGTTTGTCTTCTGCGAATTCTTCCGAGTGCCAAGTCCGCAAGTGACAATGCTTCATATCCTCGGCTCCTTTCATTGCTGGTCGCAAGATGCAGATTCATATTCTCTTCGAGCCACAGTATCATTTCCTCTTCATCTGCGTCTGCTTCTGATAAGACTCTCTTGGCAACTGCAGGGTTGGTGGCCATGAAGAGCCTACCGAGCGTTTCTCTCATACCCCTCCGGACATCTCTCGAAGACAAGCTGCCTCAGCTCAAAAGATGGGCTACCTACGGCAATCGCTTCTAAGTCCGATATAGCCGCACGCAAGTCTCCACTCGAATGTTCAGCCAGTTCTTCAAGAACCCTGTCTGGGATCTCGGCTTCATTTAGGCGAGCTATTCTCTTTAGGACACCAAGCATATCCTGTAATTCAATCGGTCTTATTGTAAGAACACGACAGTACTTCATGATGTCCTTGAGACGCGGGCTTTCAGGATCATTCGCTGTCATCACAACTGGGTGTACAGACTCGGCAATCACCTTGAGAATTGCCCCCGCACCACCTCTGTCGCTTGTACCTGACAATCCATCGATTTCGTCTAAGAGGATGACGCGCATTCGCCCGTCAAGTGTCTGCTGAGTGACAGCGGTCCAGACTTCCGTTTCGATGACTCCTTTGTTGCGCTTGTCACTCGCGTTGAACTCGACTAGCTCAGCGTTCAGATCCTTACAGAGAGCTATCACGGCTGAGGTTTTGCCAACGCCAGGTGGCCCAAGCAGAAGGACGGCTTTCGCCTTCTGAGGCGCCTTTTCCCAGGACAATACCCAATCCCGCAGTTCCCGCATCGCTTCGGTATTGCCGACGAGTTGATCCATACTGCTAGGTCTATACTTCTCAGACCAAGGTGTGGTGTCTTCGCCCATTCCCTACGCCGTGCCTATTCCAAAAAACGACAGTAGTGCCGAAAGCTGAATCTCTCCGTTGGCACCTTCGGCAATCCGAAACTCTGTTTCTGCAGTCCTTTCAAGAATCTTCATTCTTCGATCCTCAGAAACGTCCATTCTAATAATCTCTCGATGTATCTGGCGCACCAAATCCGATGGGGCGAGCCCTTGTTGGTACATTAGGTTATCAAGCACTTGAAGGGCGCCATTGTAATTCGATGATTGGGTCATGGTTAGCATCTCTCGCACTTTCGCAGGATCAGCCTGACCAGAGATTCCATAGACAACTGCATCAGTAATCTTCTTGTTGGCAGACGCTGCAGCTTGAAGCAGATTGATCGCAGTTCTCATGTCTCCTTCTGCTAGATACTGCATCGCCTCTTTTCCGCTCGATAGAAGATGCAATCCCTCTTTCTTTGCTATGTACTCGAGTCTACCAGCAATATCAGTATCACTCAGTCGGGCGAACTTGAACATAGCACACCTTGACTGTATGGGCGGGATTATCCTGCTTGAGTAGTTGCATATCAGTATCATCCGACATGATGATGCGTAGCTCTCCATTGTCCTTCTCAGGGCATGCTGAGCGTCGCCAGTCAAGTGATCAGCTTCATCAAGGACTAGGATTTTGAATGGCGCATTCTCTGTTGGCAGAGTCCGAGCGAAATGCTTGATCTGGTTTCTCACTACCTCAATTCCTCTTTCATCACTTGCATTCAGTTCCATGAAGTTGCGGTCAAAGGAGTTCCCAAACAGGTCCTTGGCCATTGCTATCGCAGCTGTTGTCTTGCTTGTACCGGGTGGACCTGCGAACAAGCAATGCGGGATATTTCTTGTTTCAACGAACCTGACCAGACTCTCAATGACCGATTGCTGGCCGACGATTTCTTTTAGTGTCTGAGGCCTGTACTTCTCCGTCCAGAGATCCGTTTCCATTGACTTTGTCGTCCTAGCCTAATGAAGACTCAGTGTCCTTGTGAGCCAAGAGAGTGTTCGATATGTGACCCTAAAAGACTCTTCGGACCGGCTTCGCATATCCTCTGACAGAAGGGCTCAGTCTTCAAGAGGTGATTTCTTCCTGAAGCATAGCTAGTCAGCAAGCTCTTTATGACATGTAATCCAGATGGGCTCTTGGATGAATATTATGAAGCCCCGCGACGATGTCAAGGAAGTGGTAGACAGGTTCAGAATGACGTTTCTGAACGATATGCGTGGATGCATATTCAGAAAAGACTTCACCGTGGCTCTCGTTGATGGTCGTCAGCTCGGTCCTTTCCACGAAGGGGATCACGCAGACCTGCCTAACTGGATAATCGAGAAGCTCTTGAAACATGACATTGTCGACCTGGTCCCAGAGGATGCATACGAATCCGTGAGACGAGTTGAGAATCTCTACCTGGCCGAAGAGAAAGTGCCTCACAAGCTTCAGCCATTCCATCCATATCTCTACGCCGCTCTCAGTCGCAAGTTGCTCCGCCTCCAGAGTGACAAGACGTCCCTAGACCCGAGGAGCTATGAGGAAATCGACAAACTGAAGCGGCTCATTCCTTTCCTACTTGAGTCTCGGATGTCCAAGATAATACGTACGGCGAAGTCAGGCGCTTATCTTGAGATGCGCAAGCAAATGGCCAACGAAGAGCGCTGGCTGTGCGAACAGCTGGCACATCTCTTGTCTGAATGGCGTGACAATCTGATGACCTAATGAGAGTTAACACAGGAGCTTAAATACGAGTCAATATGACTAAGCATTAGACTCAGACCCGATGCTATACTAACTGCTTGATTTGGAGCATGACTATCGAGGCTGGAACTGATGTCCCGCACTGACGAAGGCCCACAAGAGAGATTCGAAGAGTTTCTGCGCACTTACAAAGATGAGCACGGTACTAAGGTATACTGGCCCAAGTGTCAGCAGATGTCGCTCAATGATGAAACATCATTGTTGGTTGACTTTCAGGACCTAGTCAGTTTCGATAATGTGTTTGCCGTCTTAGCATCTGAGAATCCTCAGAAATTCCTTGCAGATGCGAGCAGTGCTTTGCTCTCTATTCTAGGGACCGATGACCCGGATTATGTTGAGAAGCTCGACGTGAGCACAATAAAGATTCGCATAATCAATTATTCCGAACACGTTCCTCTGAGACACATTCGTTCCAAGCACATAGGCAAGCTGATACAAATCAATGGGATTCTGATGCGCGCAAGTGAGGTCAAGCCTCTTCTTGTGGAAGCTGTCTTCAGGTGTAGAGTCTGTGGGCAAGATATCCCTCAGACGCAGGAGGAAGGACGTTACACCGAGCCGCCATTGTGTCCTACATGCGGGAAGAAGACAGCCATGCGGCTTATTCCTGAACAATCAAGGTTCATTGACTGGCAAAAGGTTAGGGTGCAAGAGTCGCCAGAAGAGCTGCCACCCGGGCAGATGCCGAGATTTGTCGATGTGATATTCGGAGGCGACATTGTAGATGTCTCTCGACCCGGCGACTTGGTGAAGCTGACGGGTATCCTCCAGACATCGCCAGACTTCTCTCGCCATGGGGGTCGTCTGGCCACTTTCAACATCTTCATCGAGGCAAATGGTGCCGAGATTGCAGAGAAGGAGTACGAGCAAGTGGAGATATCCGAAGAGGACGAGAAACGCATACGTGAGCTGGCAGAAGACCCCTTTGTTCACGAAAGAGTCTATGCCTCAATTGCGCCCTCAATTCAAGGCCATGAGCAAGTGAAGGAGTCGATTGCATTACTGCTGTTCGGTGGCGTCGAGAAGGTGCTTTCCGATGGCACACGTCTTCGTGGAAGGTCCAATATTCTCATGATAGGCGATCCCGGCACGGGAAAGAGCCAAATTCTGAAATTCGTTGCAGGACTGGCTTCGCGTGGTCTCTATACTTCCGGGAAGGGAACGACTGCTGCGGGCCTGACAGCGGCAGTCATTCACGACACAGACACGGGGGCAATGACTCTGGAGGCCGGAGCGTTAGTGTTGGCAGATCAGGGCGTCGCGTGTATCGATGAATTCGACAAAATGGACCCTGATGACCGGACTTCAATTCATGAGGCGATGGAGCAGCATAGTTTCCATCCCTCTTCCGAAATCTATCTTTCTGATGGGTCCCGAAGGCCTATTGGCAATCTTGTGGACAAGTTGTTTGAAGACCACTCATCTAGAGTGGTCAAGGGTGTAAACTGTGAAATACTTGACACGCAGGGACTAGACCTAGGAGTCTACACAACTGACTTCTCAGGGATAGGAATGACCAATGTTGACAGAGTGAGTCGACACCCTGCTCCCAGTCACTTTGTCAAGATTACATATGACAATGGAAGGGACGTGATTGTCACTCCCGATCACCCCGTCTTCGTTTTCCGGGACGACAAGATAAGCACGGTCTTTGCTTCTGACCTTCAAGCTGGCGCTTTTGTTCCTGCGCCGCGGATGCAACCATGTGGGCATAATCCGGGCGCGGCACTATCGCAATGCGTAACAACACATCCACTTGCCACTCCAATTACACTTCCTAATAGGCTCTCCCCACAGCTTGCACGCATTCTTGGGTACTTCATCACGGAGGGATACAGTTACGACGGTTCATCCGCCGAGTTTGGCTTCTCAACAACCTCCAATCCGATTAAAGAAGAAATCCTGAATCTAATGGAAGATACCTTTGGACTGAAAGGAATCGACTATGTTACCAAGAATCGTACAATTCGTTTTGTTTCAGCTCGGCTCCGTGATTTCTTCAATAGGAACTTTCCCGAAGTAATGGCTCTGGCTAGGAACAAGCGGATTCCCTCACAGGCATTTGTCTCGGGAGAAAAGGTGGTCCGTAATCTACTACGGACTGCGTTTCTCGGCGATGGCAGCGTAGAGTCGACAGGTATGTGTTATCGGACTGCCTCCCAAGGACTAGCCTATGACTATCAAGACCTACTTCTCTGCATTGGAATCCAGAGCCGAATTGTTCATGACATTCACAATGATTCATACAAGGTGTATGTTCGAGGAAGTAGTCTTCCACTTTTCTACAAGGAACTCATAGAAGACTGGGACCCCCGAATTGAGAAAATCAAGAGAATCGTAGTTCGTTCAGATAGGTCTAACTACAACCATGATGCATATCCGCCCTACTTTGGGGCAGTGCTGAAGTCTCTCTATCAACAAATGGGTATGCGTTACCATGGCGAGTTCTATCGGTGTCTTCATGAAGGATTTGGTATTACGAGAGATGTTCTGAAAAGTCATCTTAAGATCCTTAAGGAAGAACTTGCGAAATCGCAGGTCGATTTTGATAACAGTCCCCAAACTCCGAAGTCCTTGAGGCAGATAGTTCATTGGTCGCAAGCAACAGCAGCTGAGAAAATCAGCAAGAAAAGGTCGGTGATGAGCTATGCTGAACATGGAGGCTATTCCAACACTGTCATTGAATGCATAATAGCTTCACTCGGGAAGGCGGTCCAAGAGGAACTAGAGCTATTATCTCAGAGAATCCTGCAAATCGATGCAATGCTCGAAAGCAACATCGCTTTTCTGCGTGTCAGAAAGATCGAGAAAGTTCCAAACAATGGTCGTATGAAATCGGCCTATGCGTATGATGTGACCGTTGAACCTAATCACTGTTTCATTAGCGATGGGGTGATACTTCACAATACCGTGAGCATAGCCAAGGCCGGAATCGTAGCCACACTCAATGCCAGAACATCGATTTTGGCCGCAGCGAATCCTGCCCTTGGTAGATACGAGCCATCTCTGTCGATGCAAGACAATATAAAACTTCCATTCACGATTTTGTCACGATTCGACCTGATTTGGATTCTAGTCGATACAGTTGAACCGACAAAGGACAGGGAGCTGGCTCAGTTCATTCTGAACATGCATCAGAGGAAGAAGAATCCGACTAAGGATTCAACTTCTCCCATCCCACCGGAATTTCTCAAGAAGTACATTGGCTTTGCGAATAGATACGTGATCCCTCAGCTTACTCCTGAAGCTGCTGAAGTGATGGAAGACTTCTATGTTGATTTGCGGAAGAGCGCTGAGGGTGGTGCAGCACCAGTTCCGATAACTGCACGTCAGCTAGAGTCTCTTGTCAGACTAGCAGAAGCAAGGGCTAGGATGGCCCTACGGCCCAAGGTAACGAAAGAGGACGCTCAAGCGGCAGTACGACTAATGCAAGAATCACTCAGGATGGTCGCATTCGACACTGTAACAGGAAAGATTGACATAGACCGCTTGGTATCCAAGATGAGTGCTGCCCAGAGAAGCTCTTCGGACATCATCCTGAAGGCCATAAAGGACATGGAAGCCGAGGGTACTCCTGTAGTCAGTGAGGATGCATTGCTTCAAAGAGTCACTTCGATGGGCCTTTCAAAAGAGCGAGCTGAGGAAGTCATAAGGAAGCTTGTCTCAGAAGGCATCCTCTTCAACCCAAGGGAGGGCAAGATTAAGAGGGCTCAAATATGAGACGCTGGCAGCTGCAGGGACTCTGAACGGAGCGGAGAACCACGCATCTTGATGAGATACCGATAAACCAGCGTGTGATTTCCTTACTTCGCGAGAGCGGTGTGTCTCACTCTTTCCTCCTCAAGAACAAGCTTTTGACACAGGAGTCTTGGATGGCAAGAACTTGGTTCTAGCAATCCCCACGAGTTCTGGCAAGACGCTTGTTTCGGAGATATGCATGCTTAAGGCAATCTTGGACGGAAGAGGAAAGGCAGTATACCTTGTGCCACTGAAATCACTGGCACGCGAAAAGTACAATGAGTTCTCGAAATATGAGGCACTGGGCATAACGACCGCGATGTCAGTCGGCGACTATGACTCTCCAGGGGCGAAATTGTCTGATGCTGACATCTTGGTGCTCACTACGGAGAGAGCCGATTCGTTGGTGTGTCATGATCCTGAGTGGATGCGTAGCATTGCTGTGCTCATTGCTGACGAGATTCATTTGGTTAACGATCCGTCTAGGGGCCCAACCCTTGAGATGGTGGTTGCGAAACTCACTAAGATGATACCCGGCGTCCAAGTAATCGCTCTAAGCGCCACAATAGCGAATGGAGAGGAGATTGCTGGCTGGTTGAAAGCAGAACTCATTAAGAGCACTTGGAGACCCGTACCTCTTAGCGAAGGTATCCTCTTCGATGGCAAGATTAGGTTTAGTGACGGTTCTTCGAGAACTGTCCGGAGGACGCGTGGAGAGGAGTTAATCGATCTTGTATGTGATACCTTAGATGAGAAGGGTCAGGTTCTGACATTTGTCTCAAGTCGACGTTCTGCGGTCTCTGTGGCAAGCAAGATTGCACCTTCTGTGCGTCCATACCTGTCACGAGAAGCCTTACAGGAGCTGTCGCGAGTGTCCGATAGGATTGGAGGAGGCCCTCATGCCCCCGAGTCATCCAAGATTCTTGCTAGGCTACTGAAGACCGGTATTGCATTTCATCATGCGGGTTTGGCTTCTCAAGAACGGACAGCCGTAGAGGAATGCTTCAAACAGAATCTTCTCAAGGTGATTGTGGCCACGCCGACACTTGCGGCAGGAATAAATCTTCCAGCGAGACGTGTTATAGTCCGTGACTATCGTCGATTCGATGAGGAACGCGGCAATCAACCAATCCCTGTCTTAGAATACAAGCAAATGGCTGGTCGTGCAGGTCGTCCGAAATATGACAAATATGGAGAATCCGTCTTAGTGGCGCGCACAGAGGAAGAGTACGATTTTCTCATGGATCACTACGTTTCTGCGGAACCAGAGGACATCAAGTCAAAGCTGGCGTCAGAGTCCGCAATCCGTTTTCATCTACTGACCGCCATAGCTGGGAAGACAGTCTCCAACAGGAACGAAATTGACCAACTCATGCAGGGTACATTCTTCTCCTTTCAGTTCAGTAGCCACGAGATAGATGAGTATGTCTCATCCGCATTGACTTTCCTTGAGGAAGGTAAGCTGATAGGGAGCGGCGAATCTGAGCACTTGTATGCGACGCCCTTGGGTGAAAAGGCCGCAAAGCTGTACATTGATCCTCTCACTGCAATCTTATTCCGGAATGTCTTGCCAACCATTACGGAAGCTACCCCAATCGGTATCCTTCATCTGATATGCAGCACTCCTGATGAGCCTCTCGTCCGTGTAACACAGGCTGAACTAGAGGACTACGAAGCATTCGTGGCGGCTCATGAGGACGAGCTACTAGTTGCTCCTCCAGACGAATGGACGGACGACGAATCCTATTCCAAGTATCTTGCTCAAGTGAAGACTGCTCGCATGTTGAATGACTGGATATCAGAGCGCACCGAGAGAGACATTACAGAGGACTACGATGTGGGAATGGGCGACATCTACCGTCACGTTGAAGCTGCAGAATGGCTAGCATATTCAGCATCTGAGATTGCCCGAGTTGTAGGAGCGTGGCAGCTGGCGCCGTCTCTGCAATCTCTTAGGGTTCGTGTCAGAGATGGCGTACTACCCGAGCTTATCGAGCTTGTCAGCTTGAGGGGGATAGGACGGGTAAGAGGTAGGATGCTACATAACCATGGCTTCAAGACACTATCAGACCTGTCTCGGGCGTCTCTCGAGCAGATAGCAAGAGTACCATCGATTGGGCCCTCCATTGCAGAATCAATAAAGCAGCAACTCGGTCTCGGGGTCGACGAGGGCAACAGGGAACTGTCGATTACAACGGGAGAGCAAGACGCCGCCGATTCAGCACAGACACTGCTGGAAGACTTTGAGGATAGAGAACACTAGAACAGGGTTCCCTTGAGATTATGTTCGAGGACTTTCACCAATTCCTCGGTATAGCGTACGCAGATATCGCTCTCTTGGTGGCTGTCTCCGAATTTCGTTATAGGATGCCCTGACAGCTCCTCAATCAGATTCTGACAGCCGCTGCCCACGATATTCAGGTTATACCCGCCCTCAAGGAAGAAGGCAAGTCTGCCATGGGCGTGTTTCTTTGCTATTCCATGAACGCGCGCATTCATCATCGAGATACCCGAAGTAGTGAGACCGAGGCTCGTCAGAGGATCCTCAAAGTGGCAATCAAAACCTAGAGAGACTAGCACGAACTGGGGTTCGTAGGCCTCCGCCAGCGGCTCGACCATGTGAGTGAAGGCGATTTCGTAAGAGCGGTCTCCGGCACCCGGATACATTGATAGATTCACCGTGTATCCTCTACCCTCTCCATTTCCGATTTCATCTGGAAAGCCTGAACCGGGAAATAAAGTACGACCATCTTGATGCATAGAGATGTAAAGCACTTTGTTGGTATCATAGAAGGCATGCTGTGTTCCATTTCCATGGTGACCATCATAGTCGACTATCATCACTCTATCAAGATGCTTTCTCTTTACGAGATGCTGTGCAGCAATAGCGATGTTGTTGATAAAACAGAATCCGAATGCTCTATCGTGTTCGGCATGGTGTCCGGGAGGTCTACACAGAACAAAGGCATTCTCGCTGGTCTTGTCCAGAATATGGTCAACGGCCATGATTCCACCACCGGATGCCAGCAGCATGGCATCATAGGTGAATGAATTCGCGGCAGTATCTAGGGTGAAGACTCCTCCTCCGCGCTCGCACTTGACATGGATGTCTTCAATGTAGTCTTTGTCATGTAATGCGTAGACTTCACTCAGGTCTGGTGGTTTCGGTGTAACAAGCTTGACATTACCGGTCTGTAGGAGTCCTGCTGTTCTTATACGATCAAGAGCGACTTTCAGACGCTGTGGGCTTTCAGGGTGCCCCGGCGATATCTCATGTTTCATGAATACGTCATGATACAGTATCTCAGTCGTCAATACCGGTCGCCTCCAGCAGACATCATTCTCGCCTGCCAGCGAAAGGCAGTGTGCAGGTGAATGCTTGTTCTCCGCGACACGACTTAACTGATGTGGTGGAAATCAAATGCACCTGAGCGAAACGGAAACAAAGCAATATCTGGAGGTAACCTTTATCTTCACGTTGGACACAGCCGCTCCAGAATCACGGGTCGGTAGTCTAGCTTGGTATGATTCTTGCTTGGGGTGGTCTCGGTCTCATCAACCGAGCCCCAAACTGCAAGAGGTCGCCGGTTCAAATCCGGCCCGGCCCACCATGAACCTCCATTTAATGCACCTAGGTTGCGATATCATTCTACTTCGATTTCCCAGTTGACACCTCCCAGAGAGCCTCATAGACAGGCCCCGAAGGCTTCAACGTGCTCTTGGTCATTTGAAAGGCTGACACAGTCATTGTGCCAACTGATTCTTTTGCGAGTGACTCGAGATTGGCGAGCATCCTCTCTCGATTCTGCAAGAATCGTACGCGCGCTATCGTAGCATGGGCCTTGAAGTTCTTCTCAGGAGGGTAACCTAGGTTCACAAGAAGGGAATCAATTCTATTCTTTAGTTCGGTCATCCGTTCTGCATTCTGGTTGACTCCCACCCATATTACATTAGGACGACGAGAGCTCGGGAAGGCCCCTACGCCTGTGATTGAAATCGAGAACGGGTCAAAGCTCATGGTCTCTAATACCCTTCGCATATCTTCGATTCTGGAAAGGGAAGTATCGCCGAAGAAACGAAGTGTGAAGTGGATGCTGTCCTTCTCTACAAGCTTGAGTTTCGCTGCTTCTTGGTCCAGTCTGCGTTGTATGTTTGAGATTCGAGAAAGCAGTGGCTCATCTACTATGTGAACACTCAGGAAGACTCTGAATTTCTCCGACAATTGCCACACCTCGGCGTCTTGAAGACAAATGTACGTCGTCGTTATTATTCTAGCGGAGCAGAGACTGCAACGAAGACGTTTAAAGGAGGAGCCAAATCGATGATTCAAGCGGCTCTGCTACGGCATCAAGAAGTTTGAGCGAATGCCGCGGCCGAAGACATGCAGTATAATTTCGAATCCCATGAGTTGAACTGTAAGACGACGAGGTCTGAGAGCACCGTGGTCTGGTTAGGCGAGGCTGGTACAAATCCATGAGGCTTATCATAATCACAGGAATGCCGGGGGCCGGAAAGAGCGAAGTTGCTCAAGTGCTGAGAGAAGCAGGCTTTCCCGTAATCGCCATGGGTGATATCGTTCGCGAAGAACTCAAGAAAAGGGGTCTTGACCCTAATCCTGCCAACACGGGAGCAGTAATGCTGGATTTGCGAGAACGTGAGGGGCCTGCGGCTGTTGCCCGCCGTTGTTTGGATGAGCTGAGGGCCATGACCTCAGAAACAGTCGTCATTGAAGGATGCAGGAGCATTGCCGAACTTGAAGTGTTCGAACAATACGCCGAGCCGGTCACCGTGCTCTGCATTCATTCTTCTCCGTCAACAAGATTCGCCCGGCTGCGGCAACGTGCTCGCGATGACGCCCCTCCAGAATGGTCCACATTCAGGGAACGCGATCTTCGCGAGATTTCCGTTGGCCTTGGTGGAATAATCGCATTGAGCAACATTATGCTGACTAACGAAGGCTCTATCGAGGATTTGCGTAAAGCCGCAAGAACGATTTGCGCGAGGTTTCAGAGAGATGCAGGGGGTCGCAAGGGCAAGAGCCTATCCGACAGAGGATCAAGGAAGAGTTGAGCAGGCAATAAGGAGCGTACTGGGCGATGGCAATTGCAAGATCGTCCAGCATGAGGGATACCTAGAACTCGAAACTACTTTCAGTGAAGCGAAATCCCTTGAACGGCTCGGGCAGCGAATTCAAGAACTCCGGATAATTGATGCCGCACGGACAAGACTCCAATCGAACTGGGATGGAACCGGAACGCGTCTATGCATTGACAAGCAGGCTGCATTCCTTGGGCGTGTTCGGATAATTGACGATTCGGAAGAAACCCCGTCGCTTGGATACATCGAAGTCTCAATGCAATTCAACAGCAGCACTGAGTTCAACCGGTTCATAACATGGATTACTCCTCGCACTGAAAACGGTCACATAATCCCAGGCCAAGATTGAGTTCGGCAGAATTCTCTGTTCAACGCTGGCGACATTGCTAGGCTTTCCGTGCTGCAGATGTAAGTATGTATTAGAATGCAAGGACAAAGATCTCCCGAGTTAGACCACTATGAACAGGTACCCGAACATGGAAAACGGGGATCATGCCAAAGACAGCAATCAGCTGTGAGATATTCATCTCGCTACTAGCACATATGCACATTCTCCCTCCCGGTTGCAGAATGCTGCCTGCCTGCTCCAGTAGGGATCTGACCAGCTTGATGGATTGACTTCCTCGTGTGGAACTCGATCTGCCGTACGGAGGGTCTGTCACAATGCAGTTGCATCTACGTACGGGCATGAATCTTGCATCTCCTTGGACAAGACAGAAATCGCTGCCTTGAGAGTCTGCTAGGTTCTTGCCTGCCCCGGTCAACAGCGGCCAGTTAAGATCGATTCCGACAGGCTTGGCTCCTATTGACAGGATCTCATGGAGTATTCCTCCTCCACCACAAAATGGGTCAAGGACTATGTCACTTGGCATTACGCCGGCAAGATTGCACATGGCTCTTGCCAAGAATGCATTCATCATCGATGGATGAAAAAAACGCATCCGGTCCGGTCCTCTGCCTCTCAGTGAGTGCCTAGTTTCTGATTCAACGGACTTGCACACGAAGACCCCTTCAGCCGCTATTATGAGTAGGATCCTCACGTCGGCAGCTTTCATGGAAACATGCGCTCCAGTGACACCCCGGATTCTCTCTCCGAGCTGACGGACCGCAGTTTCTGGATATTCCTTCTGTTTTTCATGGGCAAGGTTGCAGACCCTGATGCAGAAACTGCTGCTTGGCTCTATCGACTTCCAGGTCGCATCTAGGAATTTGCCGCGGACTAGGTTGCTGAGGCTTTTTGATTTCATCAGAATCTCGCCTGCCTCCTTGAGCAGAGCTGCCCTGCCCAAAAGAAAAGGAACCGGGTCTGAAGTCGAAAACATCATGCCCAGTCGCCCGAGCCAGGAGATGTTTGGGTCCACTGTGGAGGCACGAATGAGGGCAGTCACTTCCGCTTGTGCTAACTCAATGTTCTCTCCAGAAACGAGTGCGAAGTATTCCTTCAAGAGGAATCCCTACCAGTCTGCAACGTAGTCTTCTCCTCCCGCGAAGATTCTCTGCATCTCGCCATAGAGTACCTCCAATCCTGACATCTGTTTGGCTGATACTGGTATTACACTCGTCCCTCCTCCGAAGTCCTCCAGCATTCTCAGTACCGATCCTGAGTATTCGCGCAGCATACCGCTTTCGGAACTATCGAGAGCTTCCTCCAACAGATACGAGTCGGTCGACCAGTCGACTATCTCTTGGATTTGGTCTTCTTTTAGTATGTCTTGTTTGCTGAGAACATTGAGCTGCGGAAGTCCGAATCTTATGCTAATCGACACACCAAGCAACATTGATGCAAGATAGCCGTTAGGAGTATGAGCAATATTAGAATCAAGAAGATAGATGGAGAGCGCAGGTTCTTCTCCCTTGAGGGTTGTCACCATCAGTGGTCCAGAGTTGCGGTATGCAAAGAGCTCCATTTGGCCGGGGCAGTCAACCAATACGTACTGTGCTCCCGCATCAACAATTTCAGTTCTGATTTCGTTGGCATAGCTTACTGCCATATCCAGACTCGCAACAAGCGCACCATTTGGCCCTAGGCTATATTCCTTCATGACTTCGGCATAGTCAACATATTCACGGATGTCGACATCGCATGTATATGGCGGGTCTTCGACACCAGGGTCCAGATTGACCACCGCGACTTTCAGGTCCGATGCAGTAAGCCACTTTTCCAGAGAGGCTGCCAGTAGAGACTTGCCGGAGCCCGCTGTTCCAACGATGAATGAATAGAACATCAGCCCAACCGCAATAGACCACTTTAGTTGCCGCTTATTACTTTGAGCACATGCTTCTTGGTGCTTTGCTAGGCACCAAGTCTGGGGCTTTCACCACTCGGCTTGAATGCTGGGCGTTCATTTTCATGTAGCGCGGTTCGGCTTGGTCCTAGACAGTACAACTCGTCAGTCGTCGATGACTCAATCGGCTTTCGCGCAATTCTTATCTGTCGACCTACGAGCAGTTTTCATATGAATCAGACTGAAGCCCTTCAAAGACTCGCAGAGGCAATGGCAGGTGAGATATGCCTTGCCGAGAGCGATCCGGGCGCAGTCATGAAGAGATGGCGCGAACGCTTTCAGATTTCCCAGAAGTATCTTGCCAAGCATCTTGAGGTCTCTCCGTCCGTCATAAGTGATTATGAAAGTGGCAGAAGAAAGTCTCCGCGCGTCGAGACCATACGACGGTTTGTCGAAGGCCTCATCGAGATAGACGCAACAAATGGAGGCCGGGTAGCGGTCGCGCTCGAGAAACTCGTGGCACCGGAAATTGCATCGGACGCCATATTGGATAGTCGCGAGTTTGGAATGCCAATTCCGGCGAGGCTGTTGGTAGATCATCTAGGCTGCGAGGTACTGACACATGCGAGTTTGCTTGACCGAGACATATATGGTTACACTGCCCTAGATAGCGTGAAAGCGATAGTTTCGTTGACTCCACAGCAGCTGCTACGTCTCTATGGAGGAACAACTCAGAGAGCAGCAATCCTCACCAACGTATCGACAGGGCGCTCACCTATGGTCGCAATAAAGGCGAGCCAGATGGGCACCTCTGCTGCTGTCAAGCCAGCTGTTGTCGTGCTCCAAGGTGTGAAGGACTTGGATTCACTCGCCGTAATGATTGCGGAGAGCATTCATCTGCCGTTATGTCTGTCTCAACACAAGTCCCCCGAGGACTTGGTTCGTGATCTTAGATCATTCAATCCGCATGCAGAATGAGTGTGATTGACTTGAGCAAATTAGAATTCATGACAGAGATTAATGATCCCATCCACGGTTTCATAGGTCTCACTGATCTCGAAGCCAAGATTGTTGACTCTGAACCTTACCAGAGACTCAGAAGGATCAAACAGCTTTCTGGAGGACACTATGTCTACCCCACTGGCGTGCACAGCAGGTTCGGCCATTGTATGGGCACGATGTTCTTGGCAGGCCTAATGGGCGAGCGATTGCTTCCTCAGCTGGGTCTTGAGGATTCGCTTCAGGAAGTGCGGATTGCAGCACTGCTTCATGATATTGGCCACGGCCCTTTCAGCCATGTCTTCGAAGAAATACTGCTAGAGCGAAGAGGTCTGAACCATGAGGATGTGACTGAATGGGTGATTCGCGAGAGCGTAATTGGTGATATCCTTGAGGACGGAGGAATATCCAAGGACCGTGTGGCGAACTTGGTACGCGGTCGTCGTATCAAAGCAACAGACACGGTGCTTGCGGGAATTGTAGCTGGGCAAGTCGATGCAGACAAAATGGACTACTTGGTACGGGACTCATTCTACTGTGGCGTCAATTACGGTCTCGTAGATGTCTACCGTTTGATTAACAGCCTGCAGGTTTCTAGCGAATCCTCCATGCATTTTGATATTGCAGCACGTGGAGCATTGGAGTCATTTCTGGTGGCAAGGTATGAGATGTTCCTTAACGTCTACTACCATAAGACTGTCCGCAGTGTCGAAGTCATGTTAGTAAGGCTGATGAACGCCGCTGATTCTACCTTAGGTTTTACCAGTTTCTCGAATACCGATGAGTTTCTGAAGTTGGATGACCTTTCGGTGATTGCAGGGATAAGGAATCTAAAGGGATCCGAGTCGAGCGAATCCAAGGACGCACTCAAGATGGTTGATTTGCTGGATGCGCGCGTCTTGTACAAATCCGCATTTGAAAAGGTTCTGCATACTCAAGATCGGTTTGTTTCCAAGACTCTTGCCAAACTAAAAGTCAGGGAGAGCATCCAAGAGGAGATTGCAGCAAGTGCAGGAGTCCCTCAAGACGATGTGATAGTTGACGTCCCGACTCTGCCTTCAGTTCCATATGATCCCCAACAGCTAAGCCCGATGGAAATTGGCATCTTTGAGGTGATCGACGGCAAGAAGGTGTATCATAATCTCTCCGAGTATTCCAACATCGGACAGATGATGAAAGTATACCTTGATGTCATTCGAGTGTACACGACAAGTCAGCATCGCGTAGAAGTAGGTCGAGCGGCCCGCGAGATATTCCAAGAGGTGCCCGAGGCGGCACTAATCCACATGTGAGAATCGCGGCGAGTCTTCTCGAATTCTGGATTCGCGCACATCCGGTCTGTCCTGCAAGAGCTGGATTTCCGCTGGCATTTTAGCTAAATGCTGTGTGGAGATTATATAGTGTACGCCGGAAATCCACCTTGAACTGAAATACGCTGGGAGCTGAGTCGTTGGACGAAGACCTTAATGAAACACTGCACAACATCAAGATGATTGCAGGAGTCGAGAACGTCGTTCTCATACAAAAGGATGGACTGCCAGTGGCTAGTGCAGGAGTGTGGTTCAGCAAAGAAGAGGTCTTCGCTGTCGCTTCATCCACTTGCGCCATATTTGGTGTAGCGAAACTCATACACAGCGACTTCAAGTATCTCCTGATGGAATCAGAAACTTCCAAGATATTCCTTGCATCTTTACCTGACGATCCTGATTACTTTCTGGCAGTCACAACAGCACCAAGAGTCAATCTTGCAGCGCTGTTCATCGAAATGAAGGACAACCTGTCCCGTGTGTCATTCCTTCTGAGGCAGCGTGCAGACAGGCATCTGCCTCCGCTCCGCTCATACAGTGACGACGAAACCGAAAGGGTTCTCTCTGGTTTTTCAGTTGCAGAGAAAGGCAAAGCTTCCTATGCAACAACTCGGACCATAATATCGCTGGATCAATCTCAAGCTCTTACCCTGAGAACAATCCTAAGGCAGGTTTATGACAGCGTTAGCGATGTCGAATCCGTCTTTCTGGCTCTAAGCGGCGGTGTTCGAGTTTCGCTCGATGGTTTTACAAACGACAGGCTAGCCGCAATGTCCTTTGCCCTATACGATGCTTCTGAGAGGGTTGTTAAAACTCTCCGGAATAGCACTTTGGAAAATGTGCTTTGTGAGACCGGTCGCATTCGTCACTTCATCTATTCTATTCCCAATGGTGTATTCAGCCTGTGGGTGGATCGCGATAGCCAGAAACTTGGGCTCATCAGGTTGCTGCTGAAACACTACATTGAGGAAACTCGCAGAGTGTTGGAGTCAGCTCCAGTCACGAGACCCTCAATTCCAGAGGATCTAAAGGAATTGCTGCTATCGGATCGCTCAGAGAGTTTTGTTGTTGCGAGGCGGGAAACATGACCTATCCAGTCATGCAGATAATCGAACTAATGGGCAACGGTTTTCCGCTGCTTCTTAACTCCGTGCTGAGCAGAACTCCCATTCTTGTGGCAGGGGTGGACGTTGAGGTTGTGGACGAGCTTGCTGACAGTCTCACATTGCTATGCCCGCATCGCCACAAGATGATTTTCTGGCGCGACTTCACCTCGGAGAGCGAGATCCAGTCTGTCTTGGATGAGGAAAAGCATGATTATGAGGTTGTACGGACAGTCGCTTGCTCCCTGTCAGCTGAGTTTCGGGCTCCTTTCGGACCGAGTCACACGCTTCACAGGATGGATAGTAGCTGTGCCGATGGGGACAGGCATACCGGGGCTTCACGTCAATGAGGATACACTCTCGGCAATGATAACCAAAGTCCAACACGCATCAGGCAACTGCGGTATACTCAGAGTCACATCGCCTTCCTCCATGGCATTCTCGCTTGCCAAGCCCAACACACTAAGTCTGGAAGTCGAGAAGCGAATCGTTGCCAAGATACTCACCCGAAAGAGCCAATCCTTGGAGCGCATTAGACGTCTTCTGGGCAAATCGTTGCGAGATCTCAGGGTCTCTGAGCAGATTATAGAGGAAGTTCTCAAACTGGACGACGAAGCAGTGAAGCTGACTCGAGATGTGTTCGAGGAGGAGATTAACAGCTACGTTCATGCCGCACGCCGGGCAGTCATGATTCTCTCAAGGATACGATTGGCTAGGGATCTTGGGGCGCTCACAACACTGACTGAGAGGAATCTCTATGAGGCGATTGGTTGGGAGACGGGAGAGATACCTGACCTAGCGCTATTCATCAGTGCCGAGTGGCATGAAGACTTTTCAGATTGCATAAAGAGTGGTGCAATTTCGGGCTTGGGCGCTTACGTTGACAGTATGTGGGGTACTTAGAATCAGGGGTTGGAAGAAGCATGATAGTCGACTATGGAAACAGGTCTCTGGGCGTAAAACTTGTATTCTTTGGTCCCGCGATGAGCGGGAAGACCACAGCAATAAGATGGCTCTTTTCGAGGCTTGGATGCACAGACCGCCTTATGTCAGTAGAGAACACCGTTGGAAGAACGATGTTCTGCGACTTTGGCACGATTCCGTTTTCGTTAGCTAACAACTGGACCGTCAATGCACATGTCTGGTCCGCCACCGGGCAAGACTTCTACAGGTCGACGAGAGAGGTCGTACTCGTAGGAGCAGATGGAGTCGTGTTTGTTGCAGATTCCCAAGAGCATCTATTGAATGAAGATGTTTCCAGCTGGAACGAGCTGATGACTGTGATTGCAGGAGAGGAGCGTCCTCTGCCAGTAGTTGTCTGTCTCAACAAGCAGGATTTGCCCGAAGCAGTCTCTGAAGAAAAGATACGTTCCGCTCTACGACTTCCATCCTCAGTCCCAGTGTTCAAGAGCATAGCCAAGGAAGGTCTTAACATCATGGAGGCATTCTACTTGCTGTTCAGAGAAGCTCTGCGTGCAGGCGTCCTGATACCCCCTTTGGCCTAGATAAGCAAGTTAGTCCACTCAACTGAGCGAATACCTTTTTACTACTTCAAATGATTGCCTTGCTCGAACTGTAAAATGGGCCCTGCTTAAACGGTTTGTCGAGGAGTTACACTTGAACACTAAACAACATAACACGAGATTTGTATTTGTAACGGGAGGTGTTGTGTCCGGCATCGGAAAGGGTGTAACCACAGCATCAATCGCCAAGATACTTCAGTTTCGGGGGTACACGATTCAAATAATCAAGATCGATCCTTACCTCAACGTTGACCCTGGGACGCTCAACCCTGTTGAGCATGGTGAGGTATTTGTCACCGACAAGACTTGGGTATTCAAACCTGTTGAAGGTTTCGAGTTCAAGATTACCGAAATCGACCAAGACTTCGGAACCTATGAACGATTCACGGACATGGACATCCATCCGTCTCATAACATAACATCGGGACAAATCTACGTCTCGGTAATCTTAGGAGAGAGAAAAGGGAGTTTCTTGGGCCACACTGTACAGATCATCCCACATGTGACAGACTGCATCAAGAGCAGGATATGGGACGTTGCCAACGAGGAGCCTGAACCAGATGTGTTACTCGTGGAAGTTGGAGGTACAGTGGGTGACATCGAGGCGATGCCATTCCTAGAGGCGGTAAGGCAGCTGATTCGCGAAGTTGGACCGGAAAGAGCTGTTCTCGTGCATGTGACTCTTGTACCTTACATTGCTGCTGTTGGTGAATTCAAGACCAAGCCAACACAACACAGCGTCCGCACTCTTCAAGGATCAGGTCTTCAACCCGACATTATAGTATGCAGAGCTGAACAGAAACTACAGGACTCAGCACGAGGAAAAATCGCATTATTCTGTAACGTTCCCGAGGATCGAGTCATTTCAAATCCAGACATCCCGGTAGTTTATCAATTGCCCTTGTCCTTCGAAGAGCAAGGCCTGGGCAATACCCTCGTCAGGTTGCTCGGGCTAGAACCGCGTGAGCCCGAAACTAGTTCGTGGCAGCAGATAGTCCATGCTTTCGATAGTTGTACTGACAACGTAGTAGTAGCCATGCCAGGAAAGTACACTGCTTTGAGCGACTCATACAAGAGCATCAATGAGGCTCTTCTACATGCTGGCGCACAGTGCGGGGCGAAAGTCGACATAAGATGGATTGAGACCGACGTGAGATGCAGTGAAGACTGTCTGCGAGAAGACCTTAATCACGTCGATGGTATACTTCTGACACCCGGGTTTGGTTCTCGCGGAGTAGAAGGAATGATTAATGCAGCCACGGTGGCCTTTGAAGACGGTATTCCATTTCTCGGAATCTGCTATGGAGCTGCAGCTAGGAATTGTAGCTTTCGCAAGAAGACGAATGGGCTGGCAAGGTGCACACACGACAGAAGTTGACCCTGACAGTCTCTATCCAGTTGTAGACTTACTTGATGATCAGAAGCAGACCGATGAAAAGGGCGGTACCATGAGGCTCGGGGGGCAAGAAATCAGAATTGTCGAGGGGACTCGTCTACACAGCATCTATGGCGTCACTGAAACGCGAGAAAGATTCAGGCATAGGTTTCATCTTATTGATAGGTATGTGCACAAGATGAAAGATGCAGGCATGGTCATTTCAGCTTACGATAGGACCGGGAAGATAATAAATGCAGTCGAACTGAAGCGGCATCCGTTCTGGATTGGAGTCCAATATCATCCAGAGTTCAAGTCGAGACCGGGTAATGCACATCCTCTATACGTAGCCTTTCTGAAGGCGGCCTTGGAATACAAGCGCAAGAGGGAGGGTTGAAACAGTCAAGGGGGCTTAATACTAGTCAGTACCACATACAGGCACATGATAACATGAAGCTGTCTGATTGGGCCGAACGGGCGATGGAGGCCATGAGAACATGAGAATCATGCAGGCCTACAAAACGGAGCTGGACCCCAACAACATCCAGTGCACGGCCTTGCTCAGACACGCCGGAACAGCGAGGTTTGCATACAATTGGGGACTCGCGCGGCGGAAGGAAGAGTACGAGAAGATGGGAACATCATCGAATGCCGTCGAGCTGCACAGGCAGTTGAATGCTCTGAACAAAACGGAGTTCCCTTGGATGTACGAGGTTTCGAAGTGTGCTCCGCAGGAAGCCCTCCGAGATCTCGACGGGGCGTACAAGAACTTCTTCGAGGGGCGCGCGAAATACCCCGGATTCAAGCGCAGAAGACTCGGGGTAGGCAGCTTCAAGCTCACAGGACACATCAGGGTTTTCTGCGACTCGGTGCAGTTGCCCCGACTCGGTGTGGTTCGGCTTAAGGAAAAAGGCTACCTTCCAATTGATGGAGTTCATGTCCTGTCTGCGATTGTTTCAGAAAAAGCAGGGAAATGGTTTGTGAGTCTTCGGGTGGAGGAGGAGATTGAAGTCCCGAATAACACTGGACCTGTGGCCGGAATCGATGTTGGCATTTTGAAACTTGCTACTGTCAGTGACGGAGCCGCAATCGCGAATCCAAGACCTCTTTCGCGCTTCGAGCAAAAGAAGAAGCGAATCCAAAGGTCTCTTGCTAGGAAGGTGAAAGGAAGCAACAACCGAGTCGACACCGTGATGCGGCTGGCTCGGTGCGAATTCAGAGTTGCGAATATCCGCAAAGACGCCCAGCACAAAGCCACAACGATGCTGGCGAGAACCAAGTCGGTCATCGGCGTGGAAAGCCTGAACGTGGCTGGACTGCTGAAGAACCATCATTTAGCAAAGCAGCTCGCGGATGCAGGCATAGGAGAGTTACTCCGTCAGCTGGAATACAAGACTAGGTGGAATGGGGGTGCGGTCGTGGAAACAGACCCGTTCTTTCCATCCACAAGACGATGCTCTGACTGCGGAGCGGTCAAGGATGAGATGCCGCTCTCCCAGAGAACACACAGGTGCGGGCGTTGCGGTTTCGAAGTCGACCGTGACCTGAACGCCGCCATGAATCTAGCTTTAGTCGCCGCCAGTTGGGCGGAGACACAAAACGCCTGCGAGAATGGAGAGGTTCATGCCACAAGAGGCAGGTGCTCCATGATGAAGCAGGAACCGAACACTGTTAGGGAGGACGTCCTGAATGGGTGAGTTTCGGACAACGGACCTAGTGGAACGGAATCTTGACAAGATGCTGTCCGCACTAGTGGAGGAAATTGAACGGGCCGAGATCACTCGCGAACGCTTTGGCAAGGTTCTCAGACAGATTAAGAGCAGCATAGACTTGCGACGTTTCCCTTCGGTAGCCGAAAACGTGGTTGATGCGCAGTTCTGTACGAGACTGCAGCCGACCAGTCTCTCAGGCCTAAAGATGGCTGGCATCGACGGAGGACTCATACGAAGAGAGTTCAGATCAATGGACCTGATACTTACACGTGCCATCGCAGTGATATTCAAGTTCGGGCCGAAAGAGGGCCCTACCGTTGACTTCTTCCCAGATCCCTTTCCGAGCCCCGTTATCAAACCTGTAATGCTCAGTCTTTCGGGACAGGAACTAGACCAGCTCGCATCCCTTGAGCGCCTTGCGGCGGAACTGAGAGTGACCCTGTCAGTCCTCGAAGAATTCTCCACAGACCTAATCCTGATTGACGGCAGCCTGTTCTATCATCCTCGCGACCGTCCTCCCGCCGCCTCTGTGGCAAATGACAAGTTCCAAGAAGTAATGGCACTCTACAGGCAAATGTACAACAGAGCCAAGGAAAAGGGTACAACTTTGGTAGGCGTGGTGAAAGACAGCCGTTCGAGCCGCGTCGTGAACATAATGGGTGAGATTCTACCTCATATCATAAGGGACCCTTCGGTCTTTGAGATGATGCAGGGTGTTGACTATCGTTGGCTTCTAAAGATATCCAGAGACTGCGACATACTGGATACATTTCTGGATGAAGGCGAGAGAACCTTTGTGTTTCGTTTCTCCTCAGAAATACAACAGACTCCGAATGCGTATCCCGATGAATTGTCTTCGTGGGCCTCAAGAATATGGGTGACATACGTCAAGACCGCGCAGGATGACTTGCCTCTCCGAATCGAAGTCCTTGTTGGAGATGGGAGCAACGATGTTCGGCTACTCGACAGGGCTTTGTCCGCCATACTGCCCATTTCTTGGCAGCACAAGGAGTACGGCATTCCGACACCAATCGTGGAGGCCGACGCGAGAGCAAGAATCAGCCATAATGAATCTCAGATCATAATCGACCGACTCATGGCTCTTTCAGGTCTGACCTATACGGCACTTGAGAAGAGACGTTCTAGGAATCCATTTGGGGGCTGAACATATGCCAACATACCCACCTGAATCCAAGCTTGGGACCATCATCTGTACGGAATCAACACCGAATGTCGTGGAGTTCGAGTTTGTAGTAGAGGGCGCACCAAACGAGGTTCTTGTCCGCCGCGGCGAGTTCGTTTCAGTAACAACTGACAATGGTACGATTATTGGACGAGTTCAGAATCTTGTAAGGGCCAATCGGTACTATCAGCATGCAGAAGCCGTAAGAGAATACCAGTCAAGGGGCGAGTCTCTACGTTCTATTTTGCCAACAGATAGGTGGCAGTACACTGTTGCACAGGTTCGTGTACTGGGCTGCTGGGTTGACGACAAGGCGGTGCGTCCTTCTTTCTCGGTCTCACCAGGCGCGTTAGTAAGGCGACCAGAGGAAGGAATGCTGGCCTCATTTCTGAATCTGGAACCAAAGAACGGTTTGAAACTGGGCACATTATCTCATCACGAACTTGGCTTCTGCCCTTCGATTGATCGGCTTCTGTCAAAACATCTTGCCGTTCTTGCCATGAGCGGCGCCGGCAAGTCCTATTTCATTTCCGTTCTGCTTGAGGAGATGCTCGCGCGGACAAAGGAACAGGGGCGACTCGCCATAGTTGTTCTTGACGTTCATGGCGAATACACATATCTGAAGGACCTGCCGGCTGAATCGTTAGGGCTGCGAGGTTCTCGAATCGATGTCGAACATATTCGGTCTTCCTATTTTCAAATTCCTGTACCATCCCTGTCAGCAGAAGCGTTGAGCTCTTTTGTATCCGATATGAGCGGAATCCAAGTGCGTGACCTACGGCGCGTGATATCTGAAGTCCGAAAGAACGAGCAGGGAAAATACAGTCTCGGTGATCTCGCAGAGATTGTAAGAGAAGATAATACTATCAACAAGAACACGAGAGATGCTATCGTTGGGTGGCTGACCAATCTTGATGAAACCGGACTGTTCGGCGTGGAAGCTGTGCCCGATGTGAAGAGCATAGTCAATCCCGGCAAGCTGACGCTGATTGATCTCAGCGACTTCGTCAGTCTCAAGAAGAAGCAAATCGTGACATCGTACCTTGCGGGCGAACTGCTGCATTTACGAAGGCAAGAGAAGATACCTCCATTCCTATTCATCATTGAAGAAGCACATCAATTCTGCCCCGAGAGTCGTCACGAGCTGACTCTTGCAAAGGCTCAGATTGAGACGATTGCCAGAGAGGGCAGGAAGTTCTACGCTCTTCTATGCTTAATCTCCCAGAGGCCCGTAAGGCTATCGACAACTGTCCTTAGTCAGTGCAGCAACCAAGCGATTTTCAGGTGCACGAATCCGTATGACCTTGAACACATCGGCAAAACCAGTGAGGGTATCGATCATTCGTCTCTTGAATCAGTAACGACGCTTGAGGTGGGGGAAGCTCTCTTCGTGGGGGAGTGCGTATCCTTTCCGACGTTTGTGAAGATTCGTCGCCGCCATTTTGAACCCGCGGGCGCCGTGACGAGCCTATCAGAAGCCATGAGAAAAGCTGACAGAATTTCATCACAACGCTGATAAACGATGATTGCAGGGAGCACCAAGAGCGGTACTGCGATATCATACGGGGGCAAGTCCTCATTGTCTGAAAAGAATGCGGACGAGATTAGGCGGCTGATCGGCCAGATACAGTCCGGGTTAGTGGAGATTTTCGATCAGCTACGCGAGTTGCGCCGCCGACTGGGTTTGCCCGTGGAAGAAGGAGCAACAGATTCGGTTTCTCCAATCCTGCCACTCTTCTCCGACGTACCTGCATCGCCGCCGGTTAGCAATCACGATCTAGCAGGCCCAACTACTTCGTCGACGGGCCCCCAAAAAACAACACCAACTGTCAGGTCTTCGTCCTCTGCGGCGGTCTCGAAGGCCTCCGAACGCGAACCACCTAAGGTTGACACAGGCATTTCGCCCCCAACTCACAGGACGAGCATGTCTGACAACCTTAATGCAAAGCCGGCTGAGCACACTCAAGCAGTAAGTGTGACAGTGGCTCGCGTACTGGATCCTATTGCGCACGAAATCCGCACCGGAGAAGCTCCGGCTGATGTTATCGCAGAGTACCTCCAAGCCGCAAGAGATTATCTAATCACCAAAGACCACCCGAACCCAAAGGTGGCACGTGACATGGATGTTGTTGACAAGTTTCTCAGGGCGAGAGGAAAGAAAGGCATACGACCAGAGGAACGCGACAATATCCTGAAACGTATTCACCGCTGGAGCACAATGCTGAGTCAACCTGAGACTTCACCTTAGACCGTGTCTTGCGGTCAGTGATGGGTCTACTTCAGGTCGATTACTATACGCTTCACTTTCGTCTTGGAAATTTTCTTGAGCCCATGCTGCCCGGGTTCAAAGCGACATTCGAGCAAACCTGCCTCAAGAAGTATCTTGATCTGAGCACTGGCATTTGCCTCAGTGCCGCCGAGGTGCCTTGCCACCCTAGTCACATCTTTTTCTCCATCGAACAAAAGTCTCAGTATCTCTATGCGTGTCTTTGACGAAAGAGCCCGGCCGACACGCAGTACTGCATCTTCTTCATTGACTTGCAGCGTTTCTGACAGTTGTCACACCTCGCATGAGTTAAGCTGTCGCTCAAGTATGGCTTTATTATACTTGTTGTTTGTTAACAGCTTACGTGGTGCGAAGGCGAGTCCATCTGAATCCTTATAGCCTAAGCTGACGTTTCTTCTCTGAGCACTGAGCCGATGGGCGATGACAGCATATTCATTGTTGGCTTCGACATCCTCCCTTCTCAGAGCCCGCGCTCAACGACGAGTCCAAGGTACTCTTGTGCGATAGTACGCAACGGAGTAGTTCTCAATGAGTATCCTGAAATATCCCGAAGAGACCTGCTGGACTTGGTTTACGAGACACGTCCCAAGTATTTCGCCACAGACAATATTCTTGAGATAGTTCCAGACAGCAAGTCAATGTTTGGCCTTCTGAGTCGGATACCGACCGAGACGAAGCTGGTTCAGGTGACAGGCGTACCGCCGAACCAAGTTCCTCTCAAGATTCTTGCCCGACAATACAAGCTTCAATCCGGGGGGCACTTGACTCCGCTTGCTGCTGCGAAAATCGCAGCACAGCTAGCGTATCTCGGTGTTGGCTATCGCCTTGAGTGTTTTGGTGAACAGACCGAGGTTCGAGTGACACGAGGAAGGAAGACTGGTAGCGGGGGACAAAGCGCGAATCGGTATCGTCGCAGGTTGCACTCCGAGATTCAGCAGGTTACTCGTTTTGTAGAGTCTCAGCTCAAGACCGCGGGAATTGAATATGATTCTGACATTAGGGACTCGGACTTTGGATATGAGAGTTCACGTCTTGTTGCCTATGCCCCGTTACCTGCAATAAGGGGGCTAGTCGAATCGAGACGTGGCAGTGATTTCAACGTATTCGTCTCTCCAGTTCGAAAACGTGTCGAGTTTGTCCCACTTGAGCCACAAGGCATTCCTACTGAGCTTGCGCCACAGTACTTCATATTGGGGATCGACCCCGGTATAACAGCAGCACTGTGTCTGGTCTCTCTTGATGGGAGAGTGAGTTTTCTTGCGAGCAGAAAAGGGCTTACGAGAGCAGACATCATCCGGCTCGTCTATCAACATGGTGTTCCAGTGATAGTTGCAACGGACGTTACTCCAGTGCCTCATCTAGTGAAGAAGATAGCAAGTACTGTCAATGTGGCGATATTTACTCCCGAAAGACCGATACCCGTAGCGGAAAAGCAGGAGATGGCGAGAGAGTTCTCTCAAGAGGCGCAGATTAAGAACGCTCACGAACGAGATGCATTGACGGCAGCTATCTATGCTTACAGAAGTGTTCTGCCGAGACTCGAACAGATAGACCAGAAGGTACGCGAAGAACAACTTGTGGTGGACAGAAACCATCTGAAGGCCCTTGTGATAAGAGGAATGACCGTTAACGAAGCGTTGGCAAGTTCTCGTTCAAGAGGGTCCGGAAGTTGTGGAGGTGGTGACTGAACAGCCTGTCCGCGAGGAGGTTCTAACGCAGGCTCATTTCGATGCTCTTGCGGAGAAGAACGAGACTCTGGAGGCCGAGAACCGCACGCTGACGGAACAGAACACTGACCTCAAGCGACTTGTGGAGTATCTTACGTTCAGAGAAAGCGAGCTACAACACAGTCTTGACATCGTTAGTCGTGACAACTATTGGCGAGTGAAGCGTGACCGTGAGATTGCTAAGAAGGAGTCCGAGCTGAAGCCACGTATCGACCGAGACAGATAGACTTCGAGGACAAGTGTCAGATCTGACCAAACGCATCGAGCTTTTCAAGGGAGTGCGACGTCTGGAGATGCGTGGCGATACGATTGCCGTAAAGACAATTCCTCATTTCACTCGTGAGGGGATAGAGGCTTACATGAGGAAAGTGGGTCTCAAGCCGGGCGACATTGTACTTTTCGAAGATGCCAGCGGGGGCGGTCCTCATACAGCAGCCATGCTGATCGACCGCGAAATCAAGGCCGTAATTGTAGATACGCCGCTTTCGCATCTCTCTGAGGAGGAGCTCGTGAAGGCGCAAGTCCCTGTAATTCAAGCCAATGATGTTGAACTGCAAAGAATCGATGAATTTGCGTTCATAAGCAGAAGGAAATTCGAGAGGCTGTTTCAAGTCTTCACCAAGGAAGTGCGCGAGAAGGCCCGGAAGAAGAGCGAGGATGACTTGGTAGGAGCTGTTGAACGTTACAGGAGACAAATCGAGAGGTAGCACCGCTATTTGCAAATTGAAAACGATTACTGAGGAAAGTCACTTCAAATTCATTGTCTATATCATTCCGGTATCTGAATCCACAGGATGTTGTTTCCCCTAATCAGTACCGAACCATATTTGGCCCTTGTTTGGTCATTCTCAAGTTCCTCTGCATCCGCGAGTGTGAGGTTCATGTATATGTCGCATCTCGTAAGTTTTCCCCGGAAAATCCTATTGTCTTTCAGCTTGATTGATACAACTTCGTTGAGAACATTCTCAAGCGCCTTGATTGGCATCTTTTCGGCGGACACAGGGTAACCTCAGACCGGCGACCTTGTCGACCAATTATAAACCCTTTGTTGCAGATGACATCTGAGAAGCAGAATCTCAGAGATTGCACTATCTCGTCAGTGTTAAGAGCAGTAAGAAATCACTGCTTCAGGAGAATCACAATGCCCATGATATGCCTTGGACTTGAGGGGACTGCACACTCGTTCGGAGCTGGCATTGTCTCTAGCGAAGGCAAGGTTCTGTCAAACTGTTGGGACATGGTTTCCCCGCAGGAAGGTGGCATTCATCCGCGCGAAGCCAGCCGGCATCACTCGGACATGGGCCCCGACATCATAAAGAAGGCATTGATAGAAGCTGGTGTTGCTTTTCACGATATCAACCTGATAGCTTTTGCGCGGCCCCGGGCTTGGACCCTGTCTCAGGGCAACTGCCACCATGGCACGTTCTTTAGCCCTTAAGTTAGGAGTCCCGCTCGTAGGCGTGAATCATTGTGTTGCACATATTGAGATAGGTTGTCTTGAGTCTGGGTTTAGAGATCCTGTGACGGTGTATGTGTCGGGTGGCAACACTCAGGTGATCGCTTTCGCAGGAAACAGGTTCAGAACCTTCGGCGAAACCTTGGATATTGCCATCGGCAACATGCTGGATGTCCTAGGACGCGTCGCAGGCATGCGTTTCCCAGCAGGCCCAGGGATCGAGAAGGAGGCCGGGAAGGGTGAGAATTACCACAGCTTGCCCTATTCCGTCAAAGGAATGGATGTCAGCTATTCTGGCATGTTGACTGCGGCGAGGAGACTCTATTCGGAAGGGGTAGCACTGTCAGACTTGTGCTATAGCGTCCAAGAAACAGCATTTGGCATGCTTGCTGAAGTCACCGAGCGCGCTATCGCGCACACAAAAAAGACCGAGATGCTGCTCACTGGCGGGGTGGCTCGCAACAAGCGTCTTGGAGAGATACTCAGAGGCGTTGCCAACAGGCACGGTGCAACATTTCACACTGTCTCTCCTCCGCTGGCAGGCGACCAAGGTGCGATGATAGCATGGACCGGCATCCTGCAACATAACGCGGGGGACCAACTTGAGATTGCGGATTCACATGTGCGACCCAAGTGGCGCACGGATGAGCAGGACATAACTTGGAGGGCATCCAGTTGAAAATGGAACCGTGGGCAATGGGTGCCGAGTCAACCATATTCAAGACCGAAGAATGGGGTCGTCCTGTGATTCTCAAGTGGCGTCCTGAGAAACCGTATCTTTTGAAAGAAATCGATGAACTGTTGAGGCATAGCCGGACCAGCAGAGAGTGCAAGATGCTCACCTATGCCCGTTTACTGGGAGTTCCGACTCCTGCTGTACACTGGGCGAACCTTGCGACGTGCACGATAGCAATGGACTACATCGAAGGAAGGCAGCTGAAACAAATGGCACCGACACTATCGCATTCAAAGTTGGCAGAGCTTTGTCACTCGTTCGGGCAGTCGATTGCGCTCATGCATAGGGGAAACGTAGTGCACGGAGACCCTACGACTAGCAATGTTTTGATTGATAGTAAGTCTCGGCTTTGGATGGTAGACTTTGGGCTTGCGGAATGGAATGCCACGATTGAGATGAAAGGGGTAGACCTGCACCTCATTCATCGTGCACTCGAGACGACTCACTGGGATTTGCAGGAGGTCATGTTGTCAGCGACACTCGAAGGTTACGTTAGTCTTCTCGGTAGCGATGCAGAACCTGTGTTCTCAAGAATGGAGGCTATCCGCGAGCGCGGCAGATATCACTAGGAATAAGCATCACTCCTCTCTAACGGAGTCTAGCCATTGTTGCCTTCTACTCACACGACAACCTTTATATTCGAAGCCAAGGGGCGGTGGTGAGGAGCGGGTTTTCCGAGAGCTCCTTAGACCAAGAGGTTGTGTCCATGGCGCGGATGCACACTAGACGCAAAGGCCAGTCGGGAAGCAAACGGCCATCAACTCTTCAAACACCCCAGTGGCTGAACAAGGATTCTTCGTGGGTGGAGAAGACAATAGTTGAGATGGCCAAGGGCGGTAACAGCCCATCAATGATTGGCTTGATTCTTCGCGATCAGTATGGCGTCCCGCTTGTGAAGGTGGTCACCGGAAAGAAAGTAACCGAGATTCTGAGAGACAACAACCTTCAGAGGAAAATACCTGAGGACTTGCGTAACATGATTGCAAAGGCCACAGCGATTCGCAAACATATGGAGGATAACAAGAAGGATCTTGTCTCAAGGCGAGGCCTTCAGCTTGTCGAAAGCAAGATACACAGGCTGTCAGGGTACTACAAGAAAACGAGAGTTCTCTCCTCTGACTGGAAGTACACTCCTGAACAGGCCGCAGTATTGTTGAGATAGTTTTATCAAAAGCGGCAGTGCCCCTCAGGCTGAGATGACTGCGAGGGACTTCAGTACTCCGGAGCTTGATGGTCTGGCTGGCAAGTGCAGAGAGGTGTCTCTGGGCAAAGGCAGTCGTGTTCTAATCATAAGCTCACCCACTCCT
Organism: Candidatus Thorarchaeota archaeon; assembly: GCA_963726195.1. Lineage (GTDB taxonomy): Archaea > Asgardarchaeota > Thorarchaeia > Thorarchaeales > Thorarchaeaceae > OWC5. Next base: position 74,004 of record CAVSBO010000010.1, on the reverse strand, counting down.
CCGGCTGTGCTGGCAAGTACGCTCCTGTGTCGGTCAATCGTAAACGCTGGCGGGGTCTTCCATGTTACCTTCGTTGAGCCTATGATGAACGCAGAAACCCTCGCGTCGTTCATGAGTACAAGTCTAGGCCGCACAGTCTTGGTTGTCGGAGTTGACGTTTCGGGTGACCTTGCCCATGATACTGATTCGCCATTGCCTGTTCTGATTGGAAGCACGATCAATACAGGGTCTTCGTCAATGCTTTCTGTTGGCAAGAGGGAACAGGTCTCTGTTGGCGCGTATGCCATTGCCAGAGAGAAGCTGGAAGTTGGTCCTGAGGAGCTGTATCTAGCAACTGCCGGGCTTCTTGTCCAAGATCAACTGCAGACCGAATCAGACTCACTATCAAGGGAGATGATTCTGTTCGCACAGGAAGCTGATGTTCTGGCAGAAAGAAGAGGTTTCAGGGTTTTCGGTACTAATTTCCTTCCTCTGATTGAAACTCTATCAAACAGCATCAGCCCTTATCTGCGTGGCATGAGCGGAAGCATTGAATCATGCGAGCGTGTTCTCAGCGAGGCTGACATACCTCCATCAAGGCACAGCATGCCGATAACGTCCCTAGCAGGCGAAGAAATGAGAAGGCTCACTGAAAAACTGGCTGTGAAACTTGACATTTCTGTAATACGGCGGCTGCTAGGACTGGACTTTGAAAACCATCTGGAACCCGAGAGTGGTCCTCTACGCTTTCTTTCCGCAATCAAGTCCATGTCGGAAGTTGCATGGTGCAGGCACGAAACTGGCTTAGCAATGGCAGTCTGGATGGGGGACCACGCGAGAATGCTAAGAATGCTTCTTGATTCCTACAGGCTCCATTGCCGAGAGACTATCTCAGGAGTACAGCGGTTCTTGTCAGCTCAAAGCAATCAAGAAGTGGCTGTCCAATCAGATTCAATAGCGGTAGCACCCATGTCCGGAGCTCCGAGGGAAGTCCTTCCCGATGTGTGTCGCATAGTATTCGAAAACGGGTATGCCGACAGAGAGCAGTTCTTGGTACTAGAACGGGAAGACTGTGCCTGTGTGGCATGGGATTTCGAGGATATGAGGCTTCACAACATCTTGCAGTCCTTCACAATGGCTGGGCTCTCCTCTTCTTCGGCATCCCCAAGATCAGTATTGGTTCACATGACTAAGGAGAAGCGAGAGGACCTGTTTGATGCAATACGTGGTCTCGCAGGAGAGATGAGATAATGATGGTCGTTACAATCGAGCTGGATCTCTTGCCAATTACAGACTCCCAGCGAGTCTTGGATTCTGTACTTCCAGACAATGTTCCACTGCCGCCCGGCCTTAGAATCGAGTCTGAGAAAGTAAACGGGAAACTGGTTTTCAGAATAGAGTGTAGTCGAGGACTGGATTCTCTGAGGACCACAATTGAGGATCTCTTGAGCGCAGTGGACTTGTCTCTCAGGACTCTTAAGTCAACGGAGTAGTCAACAGTTATTCGATGGACGAAGTCTCGGGCAAATCCTCATCGGGCATTTTCCATTCCGCACCCTCGCCAGCCAGACTGAAATAAGCCGCTTTGGCCTTTAGTCGTGCCATGTCCGCGAGTTCTTTCGTTATGAATCCTCTTTGGACAGCACGCTTGAGAAGATTCTGATCGATTATCCTAGTTTCTCCCTGAACGGGACTAACGACGTCTATCTCTAAGTCGACATATCTAATTCGACCGGGATTGCTTCCAGAACTGGGATAGACCTCTACACCCGTGTTTACGTTCACATAGGTGCCCCTAAGATGCTCATCATGAGAGAAGTACTCGGTAACGAGGGTTGTTGATCCGGGAACAACGTGAGTAATTGCAAAGTCTCCTTCATCGTCTTCCATCTCGTTGTCTTCTGTGAAATCGGAGGCCAGTTTCAGCTTCCTACTCGTGTACCTGAACTGTCTCCTGATGAGGAGTTCCTGAGCAGTGATGCCTACGACCCTGCCTTTGGACAAGACTATGTTTCTTCCATCTAGCTTGACATGCTCTATGTTTACCGGGTCATCAACTTTCGGCATGTCCTTGTTGATTATCTTCTCAAGCTTGGACATGATGTACGATCTTTCATTCGGGCGTTCTTCGATGATTGTCTCTGCGAGTTCCACGATGGCTGCATATCCGGCGCTCTTGTAGAAGTGATGCAGCTTTATCGTTGGGGTAATCTTTGCACGTGTGACATCCAATGCCTCTTTTACCTCAGATGGAAACTCAATGTCCGCATTGCTCGTCCCTTCGAACAGAAGTTCGGGTTTACTTGCCTCGTCATACTTGGACTGAACTTGCTGGGCGGTGTCAAGCAAGTCATCCACCTCATTGCGTAGCTCATCTTCTTCTAGTCTGTCAGCTGAGGTTCTCCAGAGAATGCCCCAGTTCTCCGAGTTCTGCCTAATCTTCTCGCCCAAGCTAAGCAAGTGGCTGCGGGTTTCCTTGTCCTTAATCTTCGCACTCAATCTGACTACTGGCTCGGGCAGTAGCACTGCAGCTCTTCCTGGGATAGTTATACTAGAAGAGAGCACAGGAGACTTCCTTCCGTAGTCGTGGGCTCTCACCTGGACCATTATGTGGCTACCCTGTTTGAGACCCTTTTCCGGCAGCAGACCCGATATGTCTCCTAAGTCCACTTTGGTCTGCCCGGTCTTTTCGTCTGTTCCAAGCACAGAGCCCTTGTATATCGAACCCTTGGCCACGCGCGGTGTGCGAGTTATCACGTTGCCAAGCCGTCTACGCAAAACATCGGTCAGTCGATTCAAAACTGATTCGTAGGCTATTGCAACAATCCCCTGCAGATCACTCCGATCCCAGATATCGATGTCTGGAATCTCATCGCGATAGGGCAAGCCGAATCTTCGTGCAACCTCAGGGCTTGGCTGAACCACATCAAAGTGGTTCTGCAGCATGATCTGTGTCAATGACTGCGAATAGATTCCTCTTATCCTCACCTTGCTCATAGACGACCCTGGACCGGACCTTAGGCGTCAGAACCCCATTCATGAGGACCAACTGTCTGTATTCCACTGCCAGTTTCACGAAGGCTAGTCACGTATCGGCTCCAAGAGACTAGAAACATGCCAGATTTTCGTTCGCGCGTGGTTGGGACAATTCGGATCCTGACTTGGTTCATCAAGAGTCGCGATTGCATTCTGTGCCCTTACTGCCGGCGAATCTGCACTGCGTTCAAGGACTGCAATAGCCTCATTGGCCGCACGACGAATGTTACGGGGGACCGACGAATCCTCGGATATCTGTCTAAGCAAATGTTTCGACTGGTCTATGCTCCTCTGTGTCTCTGGGTCCAATTGGCTCACCTCTGAATAGTCTTGCCGCACGAATGGAGTGCGTGAACAACCGGAGATTCAGACTTGGCGTAACCATATCAACATTGCGACATGGTTAATGGTTTGGGGTGGTCCTCGATTTCCGTCTTGAGTGTCACAGACCGGGTGTATTCTTGGCACAGCATTGGTATCACTTATTACATCGTTTCTCACTTTGTGGGAGTTGGATGTGAATGGCCGACAAGACTGACGCATCAATCAAGAAGATGGCCGAGCTATTACGTCGGGGCGCTACAATGCTCGCGCAGGCGTGTCCACAATGCGGTTCGCCTCTGTTCAAGGTGGGAAACGATACCTACTGTGCTACGTGTGATCGTCGGATAGTGGTTGTGCGCTCAGGCCAAGAGGTAGAGGCCCCGGCACCCAATACTGTGATTTCACAGCTCAGGGAGACTTTGCTTCGAAAACTGAAAGATGTGAACGAACTGGTTGAAAGCGAGAACGACATCGAAGCGCTCACAAAGCTGGCACGACTGGTGGTTCTGTTATTGCAGGCATTGCACAGACTTGAGAGCATGAGTCGCGTTGAGAATGCTTAGCATTCAGGAATGAGACTGCGAAGTTAGTGTAACTACGACAACGATGCAATTCCCGTGAAACGAGAGGGCCTGATTGATATCCTGTTCATCAAAGGAATCAGCTTGACGCCTCAGGTGTCTCTGTAGCCTCGGCCTTCGGACCGCCTCTGCGAAGTCTTGCCCTTCTGGCTCTCACTTCCTCAGGCGCCTTCAGTACCTTGCTCTTCCGAATTTCACACTCCCGGATGGGCGTGATTTTCTTGACTTCGTCCTGGACTTCCTTGGCAAGGTCTCCAAGAATTACCTTCTGGACAAGCTCGTCGAATGTATGCCTCTTTGCGTGTCCGACTATGACCTTCTCGATAGCCTTTCTCACAGAGTGCTCCTGACTGGTCTTTGAGCGAGTCATAGTGAAAACAATCACGGAAATCCGCATCATGTAGTCGTCTTTCGTGAGTATCGGCCCAATCCAATCTATTCTCGATGTGCCTCTTCTAACGAGCCCACGCAAATAATCTGAGCTCCATTCATGGCCAAAGAAGACAGTCTTGGCCTGCTGCCCCACAACACCTGTTATCTTGAACCGAAGCTTAACGTGAATCTGGTCGAAGTTACCAGTAATATCGTAGAGTGTGGGTTCCAAGGTGCGACCAACCAGCGAGTCGGGAGTCTCCCCGGGCGTGACGCCGATTTCCTTGTTGCCAAAGTACTCTGGTGCCAGAACCTGATACCAAGCTTTCTCTCTCCACTTGTCTCTTGCTCTTGCGGTAGTGGCAGCTACTTCCTTGGTCTGCGAGGACATGTCACATCACACTCTTGGTGAAATACCTGAGTTGGTCCGAAGAATCTCGACCCACGCCGTGGTAGCGCCACGGTTCCCGCCGTTATCTTACGGTGCTAATAAAAAGGTTGTGACATGTGTTGCACGTTTCCTTCATAGAGAAACGCGGCGAGGAGACCCGCAACTTTAGTCGGGGGAGGAAACGCCGCCGCGGGATATACGAGTTTAAATGAGAGCTTGAAAAGTGAAGGATCGTATCCGACCGTGGCAATGCTGTGGTCGGGAGGGCGAAAGTCAACCGCCCGAACGTCGCGCGAAATGATGAGGTAGAGTTCCTACCACGGATTGCAGTGGCAAGCCTGCGACTTTAGTCGCGGGTAGTTGACTCAATGCCCTAGCACAAGTCCAAGCCAAGGCTGGGAGCAAACTAAATATCCGAATGCGACCAGCTTCTCAGCGAGGATATTATTATGTCTGAGGTCACATGCCCACACTGCGGATCCAAGGATGCTGCGCTCGTAAGGAAAGAAGTGTTCGGTGCTGGCAAGTTCAACAGACGCAAGTGGAGATGTCCACGATGCAGTCACATCTGGGAGACCGTGACAGATTCAAGCGGTAAGCCGGCTAAAGCCCCCTAGAAGGCAGATACCAGACACACTTTTGTTTTTCATCAACGGTCAAGTCGACTGTCAGAGGGGCTAGCATCTGGGCGCTGTCCGAAGCGTAATCTCGGCAGCTTCCCAAAATCGTTATATCATGTAGCTAACCGCTGACCGAGTAGAGCGGAGGTTGCCAAGCTAGGTCAAAGGCGCGAGGCTTAGGACCTCGTTCTGTAGAGATTCGCGAGTTCAAATCTCGCCCTCCGCACCATCTTCATCTTCGTTGCATGTTTCTCTGGTTCTCGAAGGGCTGCGACTTCCTATCTTATGCGGCCCATTACGCACTGAAGGTTGACTGCAGGCGCCGAGGAAGGGATTCGAACCCTCGCGGGGATGACCCCAACGGTTGCCTTGTTGGCTATGATTTCGAGACCGTCTCCGTAACCGCTTGGATACCTCGGCTAGAATAAGACGGGCCTGCCAAGAGAGCTGGCTAGAGCACGTCAGTCGGGCTGTTGATTGCACCGGATTTAACGTTAACTACGCATCTCAACTCTCTCCGAAGTTCCAGCAGCGTGAGTCCGTTGCTTAGCTAGCAGTCTTGGCCATGGTGCTCTCCCCAAGAGCTCTGCGTATCGCATTCATTGCTATGCCTGCTAGCTTATCCAGAGCTGCCTGGGTTCTTGCCCCTATGTAGACCCTAGCCTTTGGTTCAGTACCCGAAGGTCTCACGAGCAAATACGAGCCATCAACACATTCGATTCGTATACCGTCGACATCGAGTACTCTCTGAATCCCAGTGACCTCTGAGAGCAATATGGTTCGAACATTCCCCATGAACTGCTGTTTCACATCATCGGGGCAGGCTACTTGGTCACGCAACACGGGGTATTCAGGAATCGAGCTCATGAGTTTGATGCAACTATCCTGACCGACCTCTCGGACCATTTGTGCGAACCGGCCAGCAGCTGCAATGCCATCCATCCAGTAGCCCAGCTCTGTGAAAATCGCTTTCCAAGGTTCTGAAGCGAAGACAATCGACTGTCGCCTGTCTCCAGCCAACTGCTCCTGAAGCGAGCCGAGGGGCACCCTAGTGACTTCGCCTCCAGCTTTCCCGACTATTTCATCTATCACGCTCGACGTATCGATTGACGTCACAACCAAACCGCCGTTTTTCCTCTCCACTTCATCCCTAGCAAAGAGAGCTATGACCCTGTTTTGATCCACAAACCTGCCTTTTTCATCGATGACCGCAAGGCGGTCTCCGTCTCCGTCATGGCAGAAAGTTGCAGCAAAGTCGGAACCCGCTGCGGTTTTCATAGTGTCAATGAGATTGCTAGGTGACGGCTCTGGCAGCCTTCCTGGAAAATACCCGTCAGGATGCGAATTGATAGTAGTCACGGTGAACCCTAGTTCTCTCAGCAGTTCTGGTGTGTATCCTATGGCGGCGCCGTTAGCCAAGTCGACCAGGATTCTGGTTTGGCCTGTGTTTCCTCCTCTACTGCTGAGGAAGCTCCTGATTCTCTTGAGATAGGCTTGCTTGATGTCTGTTTTCATGACCTTTCCAATTGCAGTCCAACTGGCAATGCCGAATTCGCGGTTGAAGATACACTTCTCCAGTGCTTCTTCTTCAGACCTAATGAATTCCCGTCCACCGGTGAAGAACTTGAAACCGTTATCCGTCGCTGGATTATGGCTGGCTGTGATGATTACTGAGGCAGAAACGTCTGTCCACGCGCTCTGAGCAGCCACAGCTGGCATTGGAGCGACGGAGAGATCCGTGACATTCGTGCCTGTTGATACCAGGCCGGCAACAAAGGCGTTTCTGAGGACCTGTCTTGAGGTTCTGGCATCTGTACCGACTGCCACCGTACCCTTTCCGTTCAGGAAAGTCCCCAGCCCACGCCCGAGATTCGAGGGCCAAATCAACACTCACCTTCTCTGCTATGCTGCCGCGAATGCCGCTTGTACCGAACAGTTTCCTTTCCAATGCAATACCTCCTCAGCCCTGTGGCAGTGCCAAGTCTGCAATATCCTTCGCAGTTTCTCCAACTCTCAACAGACTGTCCACCACATACAAATGATCCTGAGGGTTCTTGTTTGGACTCCCGATGATGTCATCTCGGAGAGCCGCGGTATCCGTGATTAGTTTTCCTTCTGCTGTTATGACCCAAGCAACTTTCTCCGGATCGAACTTGAACAGGTTAGCCACTGAGACAGAAAGCATCTCCTTCGCCATAGCTGCTATGGAACTGATTTTTCCAACAAGTGATTTGTCAAGTGCGCCCTTTGTCCGCGCTGCGATATCCGTTGCCAAGTCTGCAGTCCTCTCAATGTACTGGGCAGCCAGCCTAAAGTCTAGGGCTTCAACGGGCGGCATGCTCATCTTCTCCGATATGCTTGGGTACTGGATTGCGGACCTCAATTCACGCACTATTAGGAAGAACAATCGGTCCACTTCTTCGTCTCGCTGTACAACATCGTCTGCGAGTTCCTTTAGTCCCCCAAAGTATGCATCGACTGCATCATTGAGCATCCTAGAGGCTATCAGATTCATTCTCTTCATCGCCTTGTTGACTGGAAGGGTGAAAGGGTCAACAAGGCACTGAATCATGACTTGCTGGTCGTCTTCGTCTGTGACCTCCATTCCCACAAAGCGCTTGATGATTCTTTTCAAATCCTCTCTCTGGCTGTTAGTAATCGGCTTTTCACTAACCACTCGAATCTCGTCGAACCCCAGTAGATAGGTGCTCGTGATAGCCCAACGCAAGTTGTGTTCAATCTTGATTGTTGTCGACCTTGTTTCCCCAGCTCTTGGAAACCGGGGGTCTATTATCAGACAGCCATCCTCACGCTCTGCAACGACAACCGGGTCGCCCTTGTTCAGTTTGTGCCGCAGTATCCATTCCTTAGGGAGTATCACAAGAAAGGAGCTGCCTTCTTTTCCCCCGGTCTGCTGCAGTTTCCTGATGACATACGGCATTGATCACATCCCCAACAAATTTGCTGATATTGACGCTGACTATCGGTTGCAACCTTATTACGCTTCCCGCAGAGAACACGGGTCTTGTCCGCCTAGATTCCATGGCATCAGCTATGAATTCATACAGCTGATTGTTCCAGCCTTCATCGAGAGAGAACTCTTTTGCAATCCTTAAAACGGTTCTACATGTTCACTGTAGTTGGTGGCAAAGTGACCTCATCAGTCCGCCGGGCTATATTGCAGAGGCTCATAAGATCCGGGTTTCAGGTCACACCAGATGCATTAGAATACATAATGAATCAGGAGTCGCCAGCTCAGGTTGTAGAATCACTGGTGTCTAAGTGGGGCTCCGAGGAGAACGTGGGAGTACTAATCTCTCTCGAGCAGGTTCAGTCCTGTATTGTTGGCCAAGTGGCTTCTCCGGCGGCTCGCGATACGCCTGCTGAGATTCCAAAGGCGACAAATGAGTCTGCCGCGGCGGAAACTCTGCAAGAATACGTTCAGCCAAACGAAAGCAATGGCGAATCAGTCGAGATACTGAAGAACCCCTCACCAGCGGCAGTGGGCTCTGCGGGGACCGTGGACGACTTTCTGGCTCTGTTCACAGATCGATTTCAACGCATCAAGAAAATATACATGGCCCGTGTTGACACGCGAGGCGCAGTGTCCATCGAGTCGCTGAAACAAAAGAAAGATGACACTCGACATCTGAAGCGCCTTTACGGGGCAGGCGTAATGGCTGAACCGCTTCCCAGCTATATGATTATTGGCATGGTGAAGAGCAAGAGCGTGTCAAGGTCAGGCAATGTAATAATCGAGCTTGAAGATGCAGAGGGAGCAGTCACGTGTGTGATACCCGCTGGGCGAACGGGTCCAGAGGGCCGCGAGCTGCTTGAGAGCGGCAATTCAATACTTCTGGATGAGGTCGTGTGCATATCCGGCCGTGTTGATCAAGATGGAAGAATGATTGCCAATACGGTTATCTTTCCTGACATTCCACAGACTCTAGACCGAAGGCGGGCTCGAAGAGATGTGTACGCAGTTTTCATTTCTGACTTACATTATGGCAGCCTTCACTTCCTTGAGGATGAGTTTGACAGATTCATCGAATGGATTGCTGGGAGCGGCGTTAATGGACACGCTGATGAGGCAATGATTGACAAGATTGAGTATCTGTTCATTGCCGGAGATTTGTGTGATGGAGTGGGCGTCTATCCCGGCCAAGAAGAGGATCTTGGCATCAAGAGCATACATGACCAGTATGCACGTCTCGCTGATAAGCTGCGCCGTGTTCCAGAAAGGATCAAGATAGTCTGCATTCCGGGCAACCACGATGCTTGCCGACAAGCGCTCCCTAGGCCACCCATCCCTGAAGGCTTCGCAAGTCAACTCTACGAATTTGGCGATAGGATGTTCATGATGGGCGACCCGTGCCAAGTACGTATCGAAGGCGTAAACATACTGGTTACTCACGGCGATTCACTGGATGACTTGACCACCCAGCTACCGGGCGTTTCATACGAGAAACCCGAATTGGCGATGAAGGCCCTTCTTCGGAAGAGACATCTTGCCCCTATCTATGGTGGGAAGACAGAGCTGACTCCGTTGGCTCGAGACTGGATGGTCATCGATACGCCACCAGATATCGTGCATTTTGGTCATGCTCATCATAATGCCTGCGATAACTACCGCGGCATACAAATCATCAATTCGGGGTGCTTTCAGAGACAAACTGATTTCATGAGAAAGCAAGGAATCAAGCCGACACCGGGAATAGTCTCGATTGTGAATCTGGCAACACTCATACCAGAGTTGAGGTTTTTCTATGACTACGCAGCTTCACCTAGCGGGGAAAGCGGAGCCAGTCAATGAAATCGGGGCAGTATCCAACCGATGTCTGATCAATTCTGCTCGTAGAATTCAGCTATGCTACGTTACCAAATCCCGCGCTATCTTACTTAATCTGGGATCTGACTCCATAATGCTCGCAATGTGCTTCTTGCCAACCGCCAAGCGAATCTTCTTTGTACGACCGTACCGACCCTTCGAGACCACTGACGTGTTGATTAACCCGAGCATGTCGAGTTCGCTGATGAGATCACTGATTCTTCTCTGAGTGAGCGTATCAAGAGAAAGCAACTTTGCAATCTCGGAGTAGACATTGAAACACTCCCCGGTGTAGATGTCACGTTGTCCTCTGTCTGTTAGCACATATACTGAGAACAACAAAGCCTTTGACTGCATGGGCAGCGTCTTGAGAGTCTCAGTTATGGTATCGCGCTCAATGATCTTCTGTGCCTCACGTACGTGTTCCTGAGTGACCTTATCGTCTCCGTTACGTTCCGCAAGCTCGCCTGCTGTTCTGAGAAGATCCAGAGCCCTTCGTGCATCGCCATGCTCCTGTGCAGCCAGTGCTCCTACGAGGTTTATCACACCTTCATCTTCAATGACGTCATCGTTGAAAGCAATCTGTACCCTCTGCTGAAGGATTCCGTTCAGCTCCACAGCATTGTAGGGTGGGAATATGACCTCTTCCTCTCCCAGAGTGCTCAGTACCCGAGGGTCGAGCATTTCCTTGAACTTCAAATCGTTGCTGATGCCGATTATCGATATCTTGCTGTTCTCTAGTTCGCCATTCATCCGTGTCAAACCATAGAGAATGTCATTACCTTGGGTTACATCCCGCCTCAACAGGCTGTCCACTTCGTCTAGCACGACAGTGAGGATGTTGGATTCAGAGTCAAGCTTTCTCTTGAGCAGGTCCCTAATCTCATCCGTTGGTAGCCCTGTGAAAGGGACCTCCGACCCATCAGGCATTGTTGCATCTATCTGGTCACAGAGGCGCTTGAGCACCCTATAGTTGGTCCCTACGATACGGCAATTGACAAAGGCGGTGAGCGGAGGCCTGACGCCACTTTGATCCGCTTTGTCCACAAGCAATGACAGAACATAGCGGGCAACTACAGTCTTACCAGTGCCTGTCTTGCCGTAGCAAAGAATGTTGGATGGCGGTGCTCCACGCAGGGCTGGCCCGAGAATGGCAGCTATTCTCCTCATCTGTTCGTCTCGATAGGGAATATCGTCAGGAACATATGTGGGTCTAAGTGCACTTCTCTTTCTGAAAATACCCTGACCTTGAAGGAATTTGTCAAAGAGCTTGTCCAAGGGTTTCTCCAAGTCTTGTGCTTGCCTCCGCGACAGTTGACCTCTCGTTCCGCTGTTTCCGATGGAACCGGTGGAGCGTCTGGACGAGATAAAAGACTGGGTATTACGTGGGAATTCCTTGGCGCTGTTCCCAGGTACAGCTTTGTGCCACTGCCGCCGGTTCGAGTGGTTGGGAAAGAGCAGAATGCATTTCTAAATCAGCTCAAGCTCTGGTCCTCTTCCATCTCTAGCTTTAGATGAACAGAGGGAACGTCCAGCGTTATTCATTTCACAAACTCAGTACCGAAGACGCGGACTTAAATCATCATAGGGCTTCATCACGATGCAGGCTGCACCCAAGGCGGCCGCTTCACGCATTTCTCTGAAGTGGCGAGCTCGAAGGCATGTCTGCTATCTCCCATCGAAGAGTTGAGGACGCCTGACAACCGGAGTGATGTGTATTTGCGTTTGAGGGATCTCGAGATTGCTTTGCAGTCAATAGAGCGCTTGGACGAACGCGAAGTCAGCCTCGAGAGTTATCCCACTTCCGCCTCGATTGCCGCGTCAGTCCTGTTCGCTGCGGAGATGGAACACGGCGACATCATAGGCAAGACCGTGCTCGATCTCGGGTGCGGAGACGGCATATTCGGAATCGGCGCAGCATTACTTGGTGCAAAACGCGTTGTTGGGATTGATATTCAAACCAAAGCCTTAAAGGTCTCACAAAGGAACTCCGTTCTGCTTGGGACAGAAGGCACAACAGACTGGGTTCTTGGGGACGTCGCTTCCATCGAAGTAACAGAACCCATTGATACTGTGGTGAGCAACCCGCCCTTCGGCGTGAAGAAGAGAGGCGCGGACCTGAAGTTCCTTGGGAAGGCAGTATCCATAGCTGCTGTGACATACAGTATGCATCTCGCGATAGAGAAAAACCGAGAGTTCCTCAAGCGCGCAATAGAGGAACTAAATGGAGAAGTGACACAAATAGAAACCTTCCAGTTCCCCATTCCAAGGATTTATGACTTTCATAAGAAGGAAATGCACCTGATTGCGGTTGACCTTTACCGTGTATCCAGAAGGGCGTGACCGAAATGGCTGATGTGAAGAGCGGCGATGTAGTAGTACCGGGCGATCAACTGTGTGTTATTGAGGAGCTTTCCCCGGGTTTTGGCACATACGAGCAGGAGGGCTTTGTGTATGCGGCTGCTTCAGGAGCCGTGCATATCGATCTCAAGGAGCGCAGCATAAAGGTCCTTGAGAGCGATGGCAGCGTGAGAATTGCTCTTCCAATGAAGGGTGACACCCTCATGGGCGAGGTTGTGAACGCCTACGAACAACGTGCCGAGGTTAGTCTGGTCAAACGCAACGATGTTGATGTTCCAAGTCCTTTCCTTGGCGAGATTCACATCAGCAATGTCACTAGAAGATATGTCAAGTCCATGTTTGATGTGATTAAGCCAGGAGATATCTTGCGAGCGATGGCGACCAACACTCACACGATACCAGTGCAGCTCACGCTGGTAGGACCCAAACTTGGTGTCATGCTTGCAAAATGCTCGAAGTGTGGGAATTCGCTTTCCTTAACAACCGGGAATAATCTTGTTTGTCTGAGATGTGAGAATCGCGAAACTCGTGAGGTAGCAGCCGACTACGGTCAAAGATTTGGCTTGGAACCTAGGCCCGACCTTGCACCGCGCAAGAGATCCTATGATGAGAAACGCTATGATAGCGAACGTCCTCGACGTGACCGCGAGACTTTCCGCGAGAGACGCCCTACCAGAAGTGGTGAATCGAGGGAACGTAGCCGCGGAGCACCTTCCCGGCCAATTCATCGCACGACTCGCGAAGATGACAGGCGTCCGCGAGGCAGGAGGCAATGAAATTGGAGCTAAAGGTTATTGAGAACTCGAAGTACGTGCTTGTAGCGGAAATTATCGGGGAAGATCACTCTTTCTGCAATCTTCTACGCAAGACTCTTCTTGAAGAAGAATCGGTGGATTTCGCTGGCTATAACATTGAACACCCGCTGCTTGCGAATCCGGTGTTTACTCTAAGAACTAAGAGGCGCCAAGCGAACGTTGTCGTGAGAGAAGGACTAGAGAAGATGCTTGCACGGACTGAGGAGTTCAGGAAGCGGTTTCACCAGATGGCCTCCCAGCACGAGGTCGAATAGTCTGATTAGACGAACGTGGTCGGGTGGTTTGGATGGCTTGGGACTGTCTAGCAAGCCATACGACGCTTCATGACATCATGAACGATGCCGGCCTAGCAAAGCTTGGCGATAGCCTTGTGAATCTCTGCTATTCCCTTGCAAAATCGATTGTCATCGGTTGTCCTACTGGTGAAAAGGTCAAGGATAGCGTGTTGGCGCGTGCAATTCGTACCAGCCCGATATACGCCAGTGTAGGTCACAGGACCGACCCGGGAGATGCAGCTGACGCCTATGAAGCCCTCATGGCTTGGCTTTGGCTCAACCGAAGGACAACAATCGAATCAATTGTCGACTCCCTTGGAAAGAATCTGTTGGCCCAGACCACAAAGAGTGCAAAAAGAGAAGACGAGTCAGCGGTTCAGGCTTTCCAGTATCTGCTTGAGCAGGTCACGAATCAGTTGCCGGTCTGTTAGTTTGAACAGAAAATCAATCACGATGGCTCGTGTCCGGTCAGCAAGCCTTAATTGACTGCTATCTCGTAGGCAGGAGAATGTGTGGTGAAATCCTGTGCAGTTCTGTGATAAGTGCGGTTCCATGATGGTCCCTGCTGTTGATGAAAACGGCAAGAAGATTATGAAGTGCAGGAGTTGCGGCCATACTATGAAACTTGCTGGCGAAATGAAAGTGTCAGAGAACATGAGGAGGACACCTCATGACAAAATCGTGGTTGTAGATGACGAATCCATCCCCATGCCTAAGGTTGCTGCCACATGTCCGAATTGCGGAAATGACGAGGCATACTATTGGACGGTTCAAACAAGAGCCGGTGATGAAGGCATGACTGAATTCTACAGATGCACCAAGTGTAAACAGACTTGGCGCTACTATGGCGGGCGCTAGACAACACCCACAGCGAACTTGGACAAAGTTGGGCATACACAGTTATGCATTGCCCGGAGCCGTTTCTTCTTCCAAATCCGGGTCTTCTGAGCAGACGAGTCGCCGCATATTCTAGGCCTCTTGCAGAAAGAATGAAGAGAATCGGTTCTATTGGTATTCGGTGGTGCGCCAACACGAAAACCACTGAGTACAGAGCCGAGAACGCTATCAAAGGAAGAAGAACAGGAACAACCTGGACTAGCCCTTTGCGGTCTATAAGAAGAGCAAAGAGAGCAAGTAGCAGCAACGGAGCGTAAAGGAGCTGTCTCAGCAAGGGCGATTCCTCGGGAAATGCCTTAGGAAACCACCATAGATCTATGAGCTTCCTTACTGCATTTGCCAGTGTCTGGGGGATGTGTGTTGTCATGTACGTGCAAGCAGACTGCCCAAGCGCGCTATCTATGTCCCCTTCCCTTGTTGTGTTGAGTTTCGACAGAAGGTCCGTGGTCACCCATGAGGGTATTCCAGTATCGGTGTAGTTCGGGTTGTTCCCACGCCATAGGTTGAACCCGCTAGCCTTGATGAACACAAGACGGCCATCATAGACTTGTAGGCATCGCAGCTCCCAAGGTGCAATGGCAAGACCACAGACTGCTACCGCAAGAATGAGACCAAGAGCCTTGAGCCTGACATCCTTGGTCGATGGCGTGCCATGACCAAGCCTCTGTTTGACGAGCGCAAACAGGATCCAGATGAACATCAGGCCTACTACCGATACAACAACTGGGTCGACAAGGAGTCCGAATGCAGCAACCAGACCAAGTGCAAGCGATTTTCGGAGTGTTGGATCTCTGTTGAAGAGGCTAAACAGATACACGATACTCACTACAGAGAATGTTGTGAAGGTAAGCTGTTGGATAAGATAGGACCAATGCAGGAAATCCGGGAATACAGCGAAGATTAGAACCGAAAGCAGTCCGGTCCTCTTTGAGTAGCAGTCCCTCGCCAAGTAATAGAGGGGATATACAGTGACTGATCCGACTAGTGCTTGGATTACCTGTATGAACGCGAGGGCCATCGTATTGACACCGAAAAGAAGGTAAGATACAGCAAGAAAATACGGGTAAAATGGCGACATCACGCAGGTTTCCTGTACTGGTGTAGCCGGCGGAAATGCAGCAAACGAGAAGCCATTGCCTGAGACCAGATTGAGGGCAATGGCTCCGTTCTCGTACAGGTTTTGTTCCTGCCCTAGCACCAAGATTACAGTCAAACGCCCGACCAAAGAAATCAGAAAAATGAGGAGGAGTATCTGCCTGTCCCTTAGATTATCGAAGTACCTGAGAATCCCCTCCAAAGCATCTTGTATGCGTATTCAGGACAAATCTATCGGACAATGACTCAAAACCCAAAGAGCCTTTCGAGATTGTACGTTCCTGATAGATCTTCGGCCAGCAGCATGCCAATATGCCACGTGGATTCTCCACTCTGTTCCACAGTCATAAGACCCCCGCAATCACGAATGTCTAAGTTTCTCTAGCTAAGAATGAACGGCGCTAGACTTATACATTCTTATATCACGAGTTTCAAGAACTTGAGCACAGAGCATACTCTGTTCAGCAACATCTGTTGGTGCGGACATCTTGACTGAGGAACAAAGGATTCCCCGTACGCAATCTGCCAGGCTTGCCACAGTACGTACCTTGTCCGCCAACACGAAGGGCCCTGTGAGGATAATGTGTATCGTTGTAGAGTCGACACCCGGCTTGGCGCTTGTGCAAGACATCTATGACGACGTGGGGAAGGCAAGACAAATTAGGGCACTAGTGGAAGGAAGACTCGAAGTCGCACAGAAGTACATGCTGATAGGCGGCTTAACGGAGAAGAACGGGCCGAAGGGAAAAGAGCTAATGTTTGCAGCCTCTCAGGTTCTGAATATCAATCCTCTCGATATCAAGGAATACAAACAGGCGCTGGATCTGGAGGAACGAATAACCCGTGCAATGGCCCGATAAATGGAGGTACTGAGATGTTTCATGCGACACTTGATAGCACGAAGACTTGGAAACAAATAGTAGATGCACTGGCTACATTGTTAACTGAAGCTCATTTCGTTGCTTCAGAGACCGGCCTCATGCTGCGTCAACTTGACTCAACCAAAGCTGCCATGATTGATCTCACTCTTCCTGCAGGGCTGTTTCAAGAGTATAGCTGCAAAGGCGAGCATGACATCTGTCTTGGAATTGATGAACTCACGAAGGTCAGCAAGCGCATGGCTGGTGATGACAGGCTTGAGTTCAATCTTAATGAGACTGAGCAGCGTTTCGAAATCAAGATGCTAGGTCAGGCCGAACGCTTGTTCAAGCTTCAAATGCTTAGTCCTCCTGAGGACAGAACGAAGAAGCCGGCACTGTCTTTTGATGCACGAGCAGAGATGTACGCTGAAGCGTTCAAGCAGGCTGTGAAGGACATAGGCGTTGTTTCGAGCCACGTGAAGATTAGCACACATGGTGATACGATATCATTTTCCGGAGAAGGCGATACGGGCGAAGCACAGGTTTCCTTGAAGATGGGAGACGAGTCTCTTCTCTATGAACTGAAGATTGAGAAGGACAGTACGTCCATGTACGCTCTGAACTACCTCTCGGAAATATCCAAAGCAATGTCCAGTGACAGCGTCGTTCTTCAGTTCAGCACAAACAAACCCATGATGATGGAGTTCGGGATTGCCGAGGGTGGCAGAATTAGCTTCGTTCTCGCCCCTCGTGTAGAGCGAAGATAGTTCCTGTTGGTCTCGGTCGCTGCATTGTCATGGCCGTACGCGGGCAAGAAACAAAGTCCAAGTTCCTGCAGCTGATGTTCCAAGACTACTACCGCGCAAACGCCGATCGAGTTGATGTGCCCGAACGTCTTCACATGCGCGAGTTTGGGATGGAGAGCTGGGACTTCATCTGGAGATGTCCGGAACGAAGAACGCACGATGCCTCTGGGACTGAGAACGAACGTGGGTTGTGGTCAGTCAGGGCGGTCCTTCAAGAAGCTCAAGGTCTGTCCGAACTGTGGCTCTCCGGAGGTCCAGATGACTAGCTGGACTCGTCATCTGGGTTACCGATCACCAGACGCGCTCAGAAATGACCTGGTGGTTTCTGCACCACATAGTGTATACCATTCTGCAGCATTCTACAATATACCGGTATCTCGAAGCATGGAAGAAAAGGGTTGGCAGGGCGCAGAGCTCGTGTTTGACATTGATGCAGATCATCTTGATTGCCCGTGTTCGCAGGACCACGATGCATGGAGATGCAACAATCCTGAGTGCAATGAGATGGGTAAGGGTGTTCCTCCCGAGGAAAAATGCACAAAGTGCGGAAGTGAGAGCATTACCGTCCGCAAATGGCTCTGCGATCGTTGTCTCGGTGATGCGAAGAGATACACGCTGAAGCTGTATGATGAGTTTCTAACCAGCGACTTCGGAATTGACCCCCAACAGATTCAGCTCAACTATAGCGGTCATCGAGGGTATCACGTGCGCGTGAGGGACCCGAGAGTCTTCAAGTTAGATGCGGACGGGCGAATTGAGATTATCCAGTATATCAACGGGCTAGGTTTCAACAGCCAGAAATTCATCACGGAGACATCCATGGCACTCCTCACAGGCAACGTTCCGGGTTGGCCTCGAAAGATGATGGCAGCGATGGTAGAATTCATCAGAAACGTCGATTCCTATGGTGGAAAGGAACGATGGGTTGAACCATTGCGCAAGTACAAGACCGCAGCGATTGAAAATCTCCTACGGGTTCCACCTAGTCTTAGTATCCCGGTGAAGGGTTTAGGCGTCAAGTATTGGCAAGAAATCGCTGCACAAGCAGTCGCACTATACGGTGGCAAAATCGACGTACCCGTTACCCATGACATACACAGAGTGATTCGTTTGATAGGAAGTCTAAACGGCAAGACCGGATTCAACGTAGTACCTCTCGCTCGTGACACTATCGAAGCATTCGACCCGTTCAAAGACGCGCTGGCATTTACGACGGGATCGTTGAAAGTGAGGATTACGGGCGGAGGTGTGGGAGTTCCCAAATTCAGAATAGGTGATGATGAGTATGGACCCTACGACGATGACCAAGTAGAGTTGCCAATGGCGGCGGCGGTCTTCATTCTCTGCAAAGGTGTGGCTACGATTGAGTGAAACAGTCTACAACGAAATAAAGAACTCCTGGCAAGCAGAGGTCGATAGCGATGAGCTCAAGGACCTAGATGATCTGCGTCTCACAAGAATGACTTCGTATCTCTCGAGTGTGCGGCTTCTTCTGGCGGAAACGCCGGCCGAGGATTTCCTCAAGGCAGACTTGTTGACCCAAGAGGCGACGAACTTGGAGTTCATGTTGAATGATCTGCTAAGGCTTCGAGAAAAGAAAATACTGAGTGCCGCTCTCGCACAAAGACGCCCTCTTGGAAGTATGACACTTGCAGAGGAAGAGTTCTACAATAGGCTCGTGCGGGCTGTCGATGGTCACATTGAGTTCGTGAAGACCGTTCTATCAAGTGCTTCCTCGGGCAACGTGCCCGTGGAAGGGGAAGAATCTGCAACGAAATCATCGGAGTCAGAAGAAGTAGAATACGTCAGTGTTGTCTTTCTACGTCCTGTGGAGCAAGCCTTCGTGGGGTTGGACGAAGCCACCTATGGCCCGTTCAAAGTGGGCGATAACGCCATGATTCCGATAGAGAACGCACGTGGATGGCTTCGTGATGGCACGGTTGCCAGAGTGGTAATAGACAAGCCAAGGGCGCATGGATGAGATGTCTCAAGAAAAGCTAGTCAATCAACTCACCGAGCTCTCCGCTCAAATCATCACTGCACGCGAAGAAATCGATAGGAAACACGAGAAAATGCAGATAGCTCTCACGAATGTCCTCCGATTACTCTCCGAGGATAGGGGGTCTACAACGGACAAGATACAAGCAGACCCCAATCGTCTGAAGGGATATGTGCTGCGGGCTCTCTCGCAGCTTCGCCAAGACTCTCTGAGTCTCTGTGACATCATGAAATTCAGAGTTGATTCCATGATAGTCGCCGCACGAAATCCATAAGAAGGGCATTCTTCTTCTCGTATCTTATGCCACCAACAGGACGCTGGATTCTGATTCTTGCGGGATTGGTATCGGTGGCAATTGCGTTGCAAGCGACCGTTCTGTATCCCCTAAGCACCAAGAACCCGGTAATAATCCTGCTATACGAGATAGGCCTTTTCATGGGTATGTTCCTTGTTATGGGACTCGTGTACAGAGAAGGTTACACTAGACCAGACTTACCTACGGTATGAGTCATCAGGCCACTCTTCTTGGCCGCGGTCTCCGGATTGCAGGCCATCCGGTCATGTGAGATGCAATTCTGCGGTCGATTGTGAAACTCTTAAATGGGGGCTAGAATCCCGCACTCGCAGCGACCCAAGCAGGCGAATTTGCCTTCGGTGGTGCTTCTCCAATGGCTGAGACAAAAGAGATAGCTGGTCCGCCGGTGACCCTTGTCGAACCGATTGATATGTCCCAGCTCGATTCTAACTTCCGGGACGAAATACGAAGCATGCCTAATGGTGAAGAGCTCGCCGCCTGTTTTGCATGCTCGACATGCACAGCGGCATGTCCCATTGCGAATCAGTGGAAGTACAAGCCTCACCAACTAATCCGTATGATTCTCCTCGGTATGCGCAGTGAGGTCTTGTCTAGCAAAGAGATCTGGGAATGTTTGACCTGTTTCCAGTGCCAAGAACGTTGTCCTCAGAAAGTACGCATCACAGACATACTATTCGATTGCAAGAATCTAGCGGGAGAGGAAAGAAAGGTGCCAGAGAAGATTCTTGCACTTGCGAAGGAGTTGATGGACAAGGGTCAGCTCTATGTTGTGACTGCAGATTGGGAACGCGAGGATTTAGGGCTTCAAGCTGCAGTGCCAGGGCTCTCCACCGACGGAATCAGACAGATTCTGAAAGAGACCCGGACTGGTAAACTTGCAGAAGGTGGTACCTGAAATGCCAACGTACAACCTCTACATGGGCTGCAGTGTCCCAGCCAACTACCCCAACTATGAAGCAGCCATGATGAAGGTTGGCGAAGCGCTCGGTATGGAATTCGAGTACATGACGGACGTCGCGTGTTGTGGTAGCCCTAATCTACGATCAATCGATTACTTCGGCTGGCTTGTTGTCAATGGACGCACTCTTGCGATAGCTGAGAAGAACGGGCATGACATAGTTACTCCATGCAACGGATGCTTCGGCTCCTTGAAGGACGTGCAGCATCACTTGAAGCACGATGAAAAAGACCAATTGCGCGTAAACAAAGAACTCAAGAAAATGGGTCTGGAATTCAAGGGTACGGTCAAGGTTCGCCATGTAATCGAAGCACTTTATACCGACATCGGGATTGAGGAGATTCAACATAAGATTACGAGACCGCTTGACGGTGTTGGCATCTCGATTCACTATGGCTGCCACCTTCTTCGCCCGAATGATGTAACAGAATTCAAGCCTGAGATGCTGGAGGCGTTGGTCCGGGCCACTGGTGCTAGGGTGGTCGAGTATCCCCTTTGGAAGCAGTGCTGTGGTGCTACAGTTCTGCCCGTTAATGAGCCTCTGGCAATTCGACTCGCGAGGGACAAGATACGTTCCATGAAGGAGGCCGGAGCAGAATTCGCGACAGTAGTATGTCCGGCCTGCGGGAATCAGCTAGACCTCCAACAAATAGGGTTGAAGGACTCCTATGGGGAGGTGTATGACTTACCAGTGTTGCTCTATCCACAGATTCTGGCCCTAGCACTAGGAATCAATGAGGATGCCATCGGGCTTCGAATGAATCGTGTGCCTGCGGACTCAATACTTTCGCACCTGAAGAGCTGAGGTGAACCGCAGAGTGTCTGACCCCGTGCTCATCATCGGAGCTGGCGTCGCAGGAATGACTGTGGCCGCGGAGCTCGCTGACGCCGGAATCAAGACAGTCCTCGTAGAGAAGTCCTTCACCATGGGCGGCAATGCGCTGGATCTCTACAAAGCCTTTCCAACTGATGATTGCTTCTATTGCTTCGAGGGCAACCGTTGGAGACCTGGAATTCGCAAGTGTTTCTACAGGAGTGCAATGACTGATCAGCCCAACATCGATGTCCGGACGGGCAGCGAGATCGTTGATATCTCAGGCAGACCGGGTGAGTTCAAGGTCAAGATCGCTGCTGCCCCAAGATACGTTGAGCCGAAGAAGTGTACAATCTGCGGGCTTTGTGTTGACCTCTCGAAGGCATTCTATCTGGCGTCCCCCCAGTGTCAGCCTCAAGCAGTCGTCTATGATCCTCAGAGGTCGGATGAAGGCACCGAGAAGGCTGAAAGAGAGTGCCCCACCAAGGCAATCAACCTGCAAGCACAACCTTCTGACGAAACACTTCGAATCTCAGACATAGTACTCGCGACTGGCTATCATGAGATGAAACCGGTCGACATGGTGGAGTACGGTTACGGAAAGATGCCCAATGTTGTCACGCAATTGGAACTCGCGCAGATGCTTGACCCAAACGGGAAATCCGGGGGCGCTCTGATACGGCCTTCAGATGGAGCTTCCATCAAGGATGTCCTGATGGTTCAATGCGTTGGAAGCAGGGATGAGAGCTACCATCCGTATTGCTCGAAGATCTGCTGTGTATTTGCACTGAAGCATGCAAACATAGTCATGCACGAGAGAGAGGGCACGAGGGTCTCAGTGGTCTATATGGACATTCGGACCTATGACAGGCACGAACGTTACTATCGTGACTCGCGTCAGGCTGGAGTGGAGTTCATACGAGGTCGCGTCACGCGAGTGGAGCCAGCCAAGGATGGTGCTCTGCATATCACGGTCTACGACTCTTTGCTTGACACGTATCTCAGGTTCTCAGTGGATCTCATTGTGTTATCGTCTGCTCTAGAGCCTCAGCCTGATATGACAGGACTCATCGAGAAGCTTGGACTCAGTTCCTCGGATGGCTTTGTGAAGCCAGCTGACCAGCTTTCTGAGAACGAGGTCGTGGCCGGAGATCATCTTTACGTCTGTGGCGCAGCGGCTGGTCCTGCTGAGGTTCCGGAGAGTGTCACTCAGGCTAGGGCCGTTGCATCTATGATTCTTCAAAGCAGGGCGTGATAGCAATGACGACTGACAAGTCAGCAGTACTACTATGCACATGTGGCAGAACACTGCGACTTGACTATGACCTGCTGAAGAGAGAGATTCAGGAGATGGATCTGACCGCCGTTGTCGCAATCCATGACTTAGTTTGCCAGGAAGACGGCCTAGCTCAGATTGAAGGTCTGGTCGATGAGTACGGAGGTCGTCTGGTCATTGCTGCCTGCACGAGCCAGAAGATTAGGCCTAGGATTGAACAGTATCTAAGAGCAAGAGGAAAGGACCCCTCACAGATACAATATATCAACATTCGAGAGCATTCTGCTTGGGTGCATAGCGACCAAGACGAGGCTAGCAAGAAAAGCACTGACATGATTCGTGGAGTTCTAGCACTTTCTGGTCTCTCTGTACCGCTTACTTTCGAGCACAAGGAAGTACCTGCTCATGTGACTGTCATTGGCGGCGGCATAGCTGGAATCGAATCAGCCCTGAGCCTTTCTAAACTTGGATACGACGTGGCATTGATTGAATTGAGCGAGCAGCTGGGTGGACACGTGATTAGTCTGCCCTTGGTCACACCGACAGGACGGTCCGGGAAAGAGGTCCTGAGTGGCAGACTGCAGGAGCTGGAGAGTACCTCGAGAATCAGTGTCATGACAAACACGAGAGTGAAGTTCGTAGAAGGCGAGATGGGAAATTTCACAGTGCACTACGCGCCAACCAAGGGCGGCGAGGAGAAGAAGCTCAAGACATCTGGCATCGTGCTTGCCATGGGATTTCAGGAATTCAAACCAACCGCACTGGATGAGTTCAGATACGGCAAGAACCCCAACGTGGTCACGCAATTTGAGCTATCATGCATGCTTAGCGAAGAGAATCTCTCGAGGCCTTCCGACGGTCAGCCAATCAGAGAAGTAGTCATGGTTCAATGCGTAGGAAGCAGATCCGAAGATTACAAACGGGACTGCAGCAAACTCTGTTGCACTTTCGCTATTGACAATGCGCTGGAGATAGTGAAAAGGGTCCCGGACGCCAAGGTCCGAATCATATACATGGATATTCGTGTGCCATTCGAGAACGAGATAGTCTACAAGGAATCTCGTGAAAAGGGCGTTGACTACATTCGTGGCAGAGTCAGTATGGTTTGGGAACGAGAAAGCAGAACTTGGGTACGGTTCTATGACTCTCTTCTCAACAGGTACTTCGGAGACAAGTCCTGACTTGCTAGTGTTGTCTTCAGCAATACTGCCCGCAGACGGAGTCTCAGAGTTATCGCAGTCCCTTGGATATGCAGTAGAATATGACGGTCATGTGAAAGAGCTCTACGGTAAGCTCCGGCGGAATGAGACCAGACGGAGAGGAGTTGTCGCCGTGGGTGCAGTTACTCGTCCTCAGTTCGTATTCGAGGCCGTGACTGATGCTCAGGCCGCCGCACTAATGCTCCATAATGAGCTGCAGAATGGTAAAATCGAAACCCTTGCACGCGGCGCAGTTCTGAAGGCTGACGATTGTGTTGGGTGTAGCCTGTGTGCTCAACAATGCCCTCGAGGCGTACCTCTTATGGTTGAGCAAACCGATGCTGAGACCGAGAGCGAGGCTCAGAAGATATTGTTCAAGGCCACCATTGACACTCTTAACTGCCATGCCTGTGGCGTCTGTCAGAGTCTGTGTCCGTCTGCCGCAACTCAGCTCAATTTCCTTTCAAACGACCAGTTGTGGTCCGAAATCGAGGGAACTCTACAGGGAGCTGGACCTGACTATCCAATAACTGTCTGTTTCTATTGCGAAGAGTGTGCCGTATCTACTATTGACATAGTCGGAACACGAAGGATGGAGTACCCAGCAAGCACTCGCCTAATCCCTGTTCCCTGCTCGGGGCGGGTATCGATAATCGATATTCTCAAGGCATTCGAGCACGGTGCGAGCACAGTTATGATTGCAGCTTGTGAGAAAGACCGTTGTCATATTGGCGGCACAGGAAACGAGATTGCCCAGATTCAGGTGGATGTCGCGCGAGAGATACTGGATGCCATCGGTTGGCAGGGTGAGCGAGTCGAGATGTTCAGGATGTTCAGTGCTGAACCCGAGAGGTTCACGCGTGCAGTAAATGAAATGGTCAAGCGAGCTCAGACTCTCGGTCCTACACCAGTTCATCTGGGCACCGCCGGCAAGTGGATGGAGGCGAGTCCATGAGCACGGTCGAAGAAGTAGGAGAGATGGCGCCTAAGAGACGTCGAATGATGGACATGGTCCTAACACTGGGCGGACTCAGAGAGGAGTCTGCAGTATCCGGCATCCGAATCGCTGAAGAGATTGAGAACCTGAAACGTGGACTTCTACCATTGACAGAAGCAATACTTGCATTCCCGGACGCGTATTTCGATGCCTTCTTGGACATAGCTCAACGAATGGGACTAATCGACCAGATAAGTGACAAGACGATTCTCAGAGACGCTGTCTCGAACCTTGAGAAGGCATCATCAAGTACTCAGTCTAAGGGCATTGTGGGCCTTCTCAATGCTCTAAAATCACTGCTCGCGAAAGCGGAGAAGACTGAAGTTGAGAGCGTCGGTCGTCAGATAGCAGACATCACAGAATCCCTACAGCCAATTCATGACACCGTCCCAAAGATAGAATCAGTCCTTGGGGAGTATGACGAGAAAGCCAAGTCGAACGCTGCAGGGGCTATCACGGATATCAAATCGCTCGCTGAATCGCTGTCACTTGCTCTGCAGGACTCTAGTTCAGATCCCGAAGCTAAACTTGATTCACTTCAGAAACTCGGCACCAAGACCAGATACGGACCATTTCTGCGTGCTGTTGCTCAGGTAAAGCGTGGGAAGAGAGAGGGACGGATCAGCGATGAGCGTCTGGTCCAGCTCCTCACTGGCAACGTCGCGAACGAGCTATATCGCGGAATGATTCTCTTCATTCTAAGCAACGCCGGGTCGAAAACAGTCGTTCAGATTTCAGACTCAATGAAAGTATCTTCTGAGAAAATCCAATCCGTGATTATTTCCATGATTCAGAGAGGAGAAGTGGAAATAGCCGGCCTTGACGGTGATGCTCCGGTTTTCTCCCGGGTCTTGCCCGCCACTCCTCCAACAACACTAGTGCTGAAAAGAATCATTCAACAACTTCGAGGGCTTGTCAAATCGTTACAGGGACCGGCAAAGGACTCAGCCAGTGACTCTCTCGAGCGCTTGGGCCATGTCTTAGAGAAACTGCAGTTACTCGGCGAATACGACGAGTCGATGATATCAGATGACATGAATACAGTCCGGGAGGCCGTGGACGCCGCAACGCAGAGTGTGCTTCAGTCACAAACCACTGCGAGCTCAGAGGATCTCCGACTCCTCGTGTCTGCAGGCCTTGAGGCATTCACGAGATTCAGGCTCAAGATTGCACTGGAGAAGGGTCCACGTCTTGTTTCACAGGGGAATGCCTACGGCGAGAAGCTTGACCCCGAGGTCTACGATAAGCTCATGGAGACGTATCTTGACAACGAGCTGGAGCGAGGCATGATTCTCGTTCTCATCCGCGAGCTTGGTGCATTGACGGCCCATGACTTGGCTGAGAAAACGCACATCCCCCAGAACCGTGTCTTTCAACACCTGTTGCGACTGAAGCGAGACGAGCTTCTCACTATCGCAGGAGAAACCCACGGTTATGTCCAGTACGATATTCCTCGAACCCCAAATGAGGCCGAGGTTACCGTAAGGACGGTAAGCGGCTTGGCGCTTCAGCTTACCAACGCACAGAGCGACCTTCGGAGCATCTTGGATAACTTTCGCCCCGATGACATCGGTCGGCTCGCCTCTTCTCTCGATGTTTTCTCTAAGTCTTGTGACAAGATGGCCAAAATCAAGGTCTCCGGAACCGTGATTGCCGAGCCCGTGCTGAAGGATGTAGAAGGCAAGATCAAGTCAGCAGTACTTCTCGCCTACCGTGCCCGTGCGAGAATTCCAAGCACACGGCCAAGAGTTACAGTAGAGGAGTTGACGGATATCGATGTCCCATCCGTGATGGAAGAGTATCGCGATATGATGGGATATGCTCCGCTCCTCGGGTTCGGAACCATTGACTGGGCCCAAGCCAAGTGCCTAGGCTGCAAGTCATGTGAGATAAGCTGCCCTGAGCACGCCATTAAGCTCAAGCCAATGATGGACATTCCGAAGTTCTTCGAGTTCTCTGAAGAGGACCTGAAGCTGCTGCCTGCTAACAAGGCTATGTTCTACAGGGCTGTCCGGAGTCTCGCAACTGCGAAACCACTTGGTAGCATCGAACTGAAAGAAATCTCTCCCGGGTTCGGTAAGGTTGAGGTAGATCTATGGCTATGTGTGGCCTGCAGGACTTGCATAAGGCGTTGTCCGGGCCCCGAAAGCGGTGCTCTCGATTTGGAGTTGAAATGGAGTCTGCCTGAGGTAGTCAGAGCGATGACTGCTCAGAGCTGATTCTTTGTCAATTCATAATTTATTAATAGCACCTCGATATCTACGGTAAGTAGAACAGCAAGCGAGGGAGCAGATTTGATAGACTTCAGTCTCACAGCTGAGCATCTTGCGCTTCAGAAGAAAGCACGAGAGTTTGCTCAACAGTATATGATTCCGTACGCCCACTACTACGACAAGACCGGCGAGTTCGCACTGCCAATCATCCGAAAGTGCTGGGAATCCGGTCTCATGAATCTCGGCATACCAAAGGAGTACGGTGGCGCCGGGCTGGGTGTTATTGACCAGTGTTTACTAGTCGAAGAGATGGCTGCAGGCTGTGCAGGGATGACAACCAGCATCTATGCCAACTCCTTGGGTGCTGAACCGATTCTTGTCGCAGGCACGAGCGAACAGAAGGAGAAGTACCTGAGACCGCTGACGAAGGAACTGAAGTTCATCAGCTTTGCAACTTCAGAACCCGGAATGGGCAGCGACGTGGCAGGCATCCAGGCTCAAGCAAAGAAGGAAGGCAACCACTACGTTCTGAATGGGAGTAAGTTCTGGATCACAAACGCACCTTACGCCGACACTTTCACAATATTCGCAAGCCTAGACCCCAGTCAACGACACAAGGCTCTATGTGCTTTCATTGTTGATGCAGATTCACCCGGCTTGAAGACTGGCCGCCCTGTCGAGAAGATGGGTCACAGGGCATCAGCCACATCGTCTGTCATGCTCAAGGACGTAAACGTCCCCGAAGAGAACCTGCTTGGGTCCGAAGGTCAGGGCTTCATAATCGCTATGTCAACTTTCGCGATGACACGACCGGCGATTGCAGCTTTCTCCACTGGTCTCGCGAGGGCCGCCATGGAATATGCCCGCGAATACGTTAACAAGAGAGGGGCATTCGGCGAAAAGCTCCGCAAGTTTGAGGTCACGCAGTTCAAGTTGGCTGAAATGTACATGAGAATCGAGGCATCAAGGATGTTGTACCTCAAGGCTGCATGGGAGGCTGATACTACTGGCGATTCAACAATTGCGGCAAGTGTTGCGAAGGCCTTTGCTACAGACGCCGCGATGTGGGTTGCGAGCGAAGCTGTCCAGCTGCACGGCGGATATGGCTACATCGACCAATACCCGCTGGAGAAACTGTTCCGCGATGCCAAGCTATACCAGATTTACGAGGGCACCAGCGAGATTCAGAGGCTCATACTTGGGCGTCATGTCTTAGACGGCTACGACCCGGCAATGGAAAAGATTCCGAAGTGGGGATCCATGACCCCGCCCGATTTCTGAGTATGAAGACAGACTGCAGTCAAGTCTGAATCCTGGAGGCGCAGGCTGGCTGCAGAGACTTATCACCCCTGACCCACGATGCGGCTTCATGCGCAGACTCTGATTCGCTCTTATCTCTGCTTTCGGGAGATTCATGCGAACAGGCGGCCAGTACTATAACTCTGGAGGCTTAACGCCCGCTGATGACATCAGTAAAAAGACCTGCCCACGGTGATGTAGCTGCTCCATTAGCACATTCCATAGAGCGTCCCCATAAGTGCGCGGGTTGCCCATGAATTCCTTGGTCTCGGACATGAAGTCGACAGTCCGATGTACTAGAAGGTCTTCTAGGATGCGCTTCTGGCTCTGAATTGTCTTTAGCATCCTGTCCAGTTTTCTCTGACTATCGCTTTGGTGTTTGCCCCCCAATACAAACTCTACGATGTCACGATTGAAGATCTCAATGACATGAGCCAGTATATCGCGAATGGATCTTGTATTATCAGAACACCTGTGGTCTGCTACGCTCTCGTCCAGCCGCCTGATTGCTTCCTCAAATGTGCAAAATACCTCTCCCCAGTAAGGAAACATATTCTTCAGACTCATCTTCTCGCCCATCGCCATAACCACCCACCTCACATTGTGGTCACTGAAGAACAATTCGCTTGCTTTCGATGCCCTTCAGAGGGAAGTCCTATCTGCTGAATGCTTGTCGACTATCTCAACGCAGATTTATGACGTAACAAGCAGTTCCAATACATGTCCGCGAACTGATGCTGGTAAAACACCTAATTGATTGCCCTGAGATAACCGCCATTGACGACACGCACCTTCGTGAACTGCTCAACCCGCAGCACAACAAAGGCGACTTGAAGATTGGATACAGTCTCGCTCACGCCACAGTAAGGGCGCGAAAGGCATCGCTTCCTCACAGAATCAAGACATCATCAGAGGCATACTATGTGCTGAAAGGGCGCGGTATCATGCACATTGATGAAGAAACCAAGGAGGTGGGCGCAGGGGACGTGGTCTATATCCATCCCGGCTCAGTACAATACATCGAGAATAACGGCAGTGGGGACTTAGTCTTCCTTTGCATAGTATTTCCGAGCTGGAGGGCAGAGGACGAGGAGACCGTCTAAGTCCTCGCCTGCCCTTGTTTTGGTTGCTAGAGTATCTCGAAGACAGACCTGCAGGATGACAGGATTGAGAGGTCACTTCACTTTCTTGGCGAATTCCCTGCCCCATTCGTACGCTTTGTCGAGTTCTTCCTTTGTGGGCACCCACTTGACAGTGAAGGGATCCATGACGACCTGCATCTTGCCATGCTGCATTGCCTCCTGAATCTTCTGGACCGCTCCTCCACTCCAGCCATAGGAACCAAACGCAGCGCACTTCTTGCCCTCTGGCTTCAGCATTCCAAGATCGGACAATATCGGCGCCACAGTTGGAAGAATCTCGTTGTGCAGTGTCGAGCTCCCCACAAGGATACCTTTTGCTTCCAACAACTCGGCCATGATGTCACTTCTATCACTATGCGGGATGAGTCGAAGCAGGGGAGTCAGGCCTTCGTCCTTTACTCCCTCAGCTATGGCGCGAGCGAGCTTGGTAGTGCTCTGCCACATTGTATCCCAAGTGATGACGACCTTGTTTGTTGTCCTCTCCCCCTTGGCCCATTGTAGGTATCTTGTGACTATCTGGAGTGGGTCCTTGCGCCAGATGAGACCGTGTGATGGCGCTATAATCTTGATAGGAAGTTTCAGTTCGAGTACTTCCTCGATTTTCCTTCGAACTTGGCCGCTTAAGGGCCAAAGGATGTTGGCGTAGTACTTCTCCGCTTCTTTCCACAGCACATACTGGTCCACTTCGTCAGCATAGCGCTCCTCGGTTGCGTAGTGCTGACCAAACGCATCATTGGGCATCAGCAGTTGTTCTTCGACGTAGTAGGTGAACATGCTCTCTGGCCAATGAAGCATTGGTGCCTCGTAGAATCTCAGCGTTTTCCCGCCAAGGTTGATTTCGTCGCCGGTCTTCACGGTCTGGATTTTCCAGCCATCATGATAATGCTTCTTCAGTTCTTCAACTGCCTTGGCGGTGCATACAAGCGTTGCACCGGGCACTCTCTTCAACACGTCTGGTATAGCACCCGAGTGGTCTGTTTCCGTATGGTTTGAGATCATGTAGTCTATCTTCTGAGGATCGATTACCTTCGATATCCTATCAAACATCTCGTCGGCGAATGGTCCATACACAGCATCAACTAGTGCTATCTTCTTGCCCACAACGAGGTATGCATTATACGTGGTTCCATGATGAACAGTGTAGCTGTATCCGTGAAAGTTGCGAATGTCATGGTCTATCGCACCGACCCAGTACACTCCTTTGACTATCTCAATCGGCTTCAATTTTCATCCCCTGTTTGCATTTTACTTTCTCAAAGACAAACCAGACAGTCTTCAGACTGTGAGTAGATATGATGTATAACTATAGTTAATATAGAGCGTTATTAATATTCCGCTTTGACATCGAATCCACTAACCTAGGCCGTTCGAGAGCTGACAGACATTGATTCAGATCGAACTCTATGTTCTTGGATGCGGTCGAGCCATTCGTTGACTAGGGCGTTGAACAGACCTTCTTGTTCTATCTGCAGGTTATGTCCAGCCTGGTCCAGCACTGCGAAGGTTGCCCGCGGGTAGTTCTCCAAAACAGTCCATGTATCACGGTAGCCCACGGACGAATCCTGCCTTCCCGTAATGATGAGGGTGGGCGAGTCGAGGTTGCCGAATGGTTTGTCGATATCGAAGGAGAACCCGTAGGCGTGAGTCCACAGTCTCTCTATGAACGGCTTGTTCGCAGCCCTCAGGCCCGAGAGGATCTCATCCTGAAACCTTTGCCATATCTTGGATGACTGCACAACAGCAATCGATTCGAAGTCAGATCGGTCTTCCGGTTTCAGAGTGGAAAGCAGCGCAGGGTCCTCCACAAGAACTGTCCTGCGTGGCACTGCACGTTTCCGATTCTCTGGAATAGTCATGGGGCATATCAGGAGCAACCCATCAACCCAACCGCGCCTGCGATAAGCCACAGCCCTCGCTAGGTATCCTCCATAAGATTCACCGGCCAGTACAAAGCGCTGCCCGGGGATTACCGTATCAATGAATTCAAGAACCACGTCGAGCATCTGGTCCGAACTCACAATCCAATCCGGACCTTCCGTCTTGCCCATCCCTGGCAAGTCGAGGTAGATGCGCCTCCAGCCATTTCGTTGTGTGAACACTGGTTCTAAACAGCCAATCATCACTTGGCGATCAAGCGGAAATCCGTGTATGGCAACGACTGGTTCCCTTCGCCATATTCCTCGTAGTCAACGGTGAGCTTCCGAAGCTTGCATTGCATCAGATGCACCTCCATAATCATGACATGAAGCGAACAGCATTCCCGCTGGCTCAGTGAGCATCTAAACCTGCGCACCGTCAGTGTCATCCATTGAGTAACGAACGTATTCGCCGTCACTTATCCGAGTAATAGTGAAGGCTATTGTCCAAAGACAACCCTGAGGGAAATGGTTTGATAAGATTCATTAGATAGGCGCGGCAACGTGTACGGGCGGAGGTAATGGTATACCGCCTCACTGCGATACTATGGATGGACCTGTGGTTAAGGCTGCAAAGGCCGCTCTTGAGAAAGGCAACGTGAATCTGATTCTGCCCTTGGGCGCCGAAGGAGGCTGAAAGCGAGATCAAGAAGGCGTTTGAAAGGACAATCCGAGTGCGGAAGCTCGGCAAGGAAGCCGCCCAGGCTCGCAGACTACTGGTTCTATGATACCGTCGTCCGTCTGCATAGAGAGGGAGAAGGCGCACCCTATACAGGACTGAAGCCTGCTGGACTCGACTGGGGCCCTGTAGTGCCAAAGGCCGAGAAGGCGATTGAACAGGGTAATGTAAAGGAAGTGATAGCCTTCCTAGCACACACTGTGGAGGAGGCCCTACAGGAGCGGTTCAAACATGCCATGGCGAAGAAGAGTTATTCCGTAGACAACGTGGATGCAGCAAGAGAGTTTGTACAAGCATACCTCGGTTTCGTCTTGTACTCGCATCACGTGTACACTAGCGTCAAAGGTGGCGGAGAGCACGACGAAGCACAAGAGGGAATGGGCAAGCACGAACACTAGTCTCAACAGACGTGAGTCCTCTTCTCAGGTGCTTTGAGCAAAAGAAGCAAAAGTCTTCGTACCAATACCATTGATGGACGGAGACGAGAGTTGGACAACAAAGGAATGCAGGCCACCATCTTCGTTGTTGCCATCGTGGTGAGCGCCTATGCGGTGCTCGTCTATACAGGATGGCTTGGTCCATACAGTCCGACTAGTGATTCGCAGATAACATCGATAGAAATCTTTGCTAACAGCACCGACATAATGTACCTGTAATCCATGGAAGCCACACTTGCTCCGCTATCCTCAGACCGGTGGCAGGTTACAGCATCTTTTGTCAATGACTCTCTCGGTCCGTACAATCTCACAGTCTATGATAAGACATTCGTTGCTGATACCAACGAAGTAGAGGAAATCAAGGATGGTATTGTATGCTGGATTGAACCTTACGCATTCTTCAAATGACTCAATCGAGGATGCCCTGAATAATACGACACATCGCATTCTCTATACTCATCTCCTACAAAGACGGAACGTGGATCTATGTCTGTGCTCTTCTGAACGCGAAGTGCCATATCATTCTCGATGAAGGGCAAAGCATACTATACCAGGGTTCTTGCCGGCCGTGTAATGGAGTCATGGGCTGTACTCAATAAGTTCATCCACGCAGTCAATCAGGTATTCACGAATCACCTGGGCTGACCGGTAGTTGCCAGCATGAGCCGTCGCATTTCAGAATAGCCTGAAGTTCACGCTTTGACGTTCTTCTGAACCTCATCGGAATAATACCCTCAACCTTGGCCTGTTCTATCGCCCGGTGAAGCCACCACATTTGCAGTCTTCGAAGATATCGCCAAAGGCCCGATAGAAGTAATGACAGGCTTCGAGTAGGCCCTGTCTGCCAAGGATTGTCAGGCTGTAAATGACCTGTCTCCCTTCTGAGGCTTTCTGAACCAATTTACGGGAAGACAGATTCTTGAGTGCAGGATAGATAGTGCCGGGTGTCGGCTTGCTGCCTCTTCGTACTGCGATTCTTTTCGCCAGTTCCTGTCCGTTCATTGGCTTCTTGCCGAGTTCCCAAAGTATTTGGAATGAAAGAAGACCACGCATGTCACAGCAGGCTGGCGGACAGCATTCATCGAACACCGGCTTGCGCGTCATAGTGCATATTGGATGTCCAATAGGTTTATATCTTTTCATATCGGGCGTCCAATAACGGCACACGAGGTGGCCAATAGAAGGATGTGTCTGAAATGAGAAAGGAGAGCAAGTCCATCAAGAAGAACGTGAAACAGCATTACGCTGAGGTTGCACAAAGGGCGCAAGCACCTGCCTCTTGCTCATGCTCCAGCTCATGTTGCGAATCGGCCTCGAATGCCGAGTACGCAGAAGCCATAGGTTATGTTAAGGAGCAAATAACTACGCTGCCAGATGGGGCCATTGCAGCAAGTGCAGGATGTGGTAATCCAACAGCTCTTGCGGGGCTGCAAGAGGGAGAGGTTGTTCTTGATCTTGGATCTGGGGGAGGTATTGACATATTCTTGGCCGCGAAGAAGGTTGGGCCGGACGGCAGGGCAATTGGCGTAGACATGACACCCGATATGATAGAGTTGGCAGAGAAGGGCGCGAAGGACATGGGTCTCGAGAATGTCGAATTCAGACTCGGAGATATCGAGGAGTTGCCTGTGGAAGATCAGTCTGTTGATGTCATCATAAGCAACTGCGTAATCAACCTCGCACCAGACAAGGACAAGGTGTTCAGAGAGGCATACAGAGTACTGAAGCCCGGCGGCCGGTTAATGGTTTCTGACATAGTAACCGATGGGGAGCTGCCCAAAGCGGTGAGAGACAGTCCCGATGCATGGGCCGGATGCGTAGCTGGTGCTCTCGACGAGCGGATTTACGTGGGCAAGATTCATGATGCGGGATTCCAAGACGTGAAGGTCGTTTCTAAGAGACCATTCATGACACTCGTGTACAGTGCAGAGGTAGAGGCATTCAAGCCTGTCTAGGTACCGTATGAGTCTGAGCAGACTCCTGAACAAGTGAATGCTTCTCGCCCTCCTCACATCTAGCCCGATCTCAGAAAGGCAGTCCCCTATGGATGGTCTCCAGAGCGTATCTGAAAGGTTAAATGGCACGTCAAGCCAGCCGACCAACGTCTTACCGAAGGGTCGCGGCGCGCCGAAAATCTGGACAAACTTGGACATGACACTAAAGGAGTACATAAGCCTCAGTGAAGAATTCAATCATTGAGGTTGAAACGACACGAACTTGACCTCAAGGAGTTTGAGCCCAGTGCCGTTTCTGGGCGGACGAAGACTCCTGTGTCCAACTTTGTTCAACTAACAATGAACGGTCGATGGAATGCCTCCAAAGGACATGAACGTCATCGTGTTCGGCTGTACTCAGTGCATGTACAATGCGGCCGATCTCGCAGGTACAATGAAGATACAGTATGACGTGAGTGCTCGCATTATTCGCATGCCTTGCACAGCAAGGCTGGACATCAACTTCATTCTGAAGGCTCTCCAAGAAGGCGCAGATGGCGTTCTCGTGGTTGGCTGTCACCCTGGCGACTGCGCGTACAAGACGGGAAACTTAGGTGCAGAAAGAAGGGTCCGGTTTGCGAAGAAGCTCATCGGCCAGCTAGGCATGAACGAAGGCCGGGTGAAGATGGTCTTTGTTAGCGCCGCAGAGGGTGACAAATTCGCGGCTGAGGTAAACAAGTTTGCTGATGAAGTAAGGAAGATTGGTCCAAATCCGACACGCTTGTAGGGATTGGCTTGTTCTGTGACCAACAGAGAGAATCCGCCGCAAAAGGGTTGGCTCCTAAGGAGGGAACCAGCCATTCTGAGCGCTTTCAGCGCCCTCTTCATGTTTGGATTACTGGGCGGGGTTCTTCGTTTTTTATTTCCATTCCAGATACTGAACCTAGGCGGTTCTGAATCACTGATCTCGTTGGGAAGTACATTCTCTTCGTTAGGCCAAATTGCTGGCCTACTTGTCTTCACCAGAATCGATGCATAACAAGCGAAGCACACTTCTCGACGACCGGAAGACTCCTAGGCGTGTTTGCATTCATTACCTGCTATCACTTCCGATAGTGCGCTTCTCGCCGTCTCACGAATCGCCGACGGTGCGGGGTCAGGCCTCTTCGCTATCCTTGTGATTCGTGTCTCATCCGACGTCAAGTCATCTCGCGGTGAAAGCATTGGGACACTCCTTGCAGCCCTGTTTCTTGGGTCTGCCATAGGCCAAGGGCTTGCAGGAGCCAGCGTGAATGCCATCGCGCTAATTACTGCACAAGATCAAACGCATACAATCAGGAGCTATTGCTGCAGCACTATTCCTTCTTTCTCTTGTAGTGCTTGGCACCATAGGTTCACGAAGCACTATGTCAGAAAGAGATGGACTAATCCCTCCTAGGGCTCATGGGCATGTGCACCCTGGTCTCATCATGCATACTCTATCGTCACGGCCCGTGTTGATTCTTGCATGCGTCTACATAATCTATGATTTCTCTCATGGCATCTATACACCGGGGCTGTCTATTCTTATCGAAAACAATGGAGTTCCTATCGATCAGATTGCATACGGCTACCTTCTCGGTGACTTGGTATGGGGTGCTACACAGGTATACGCTGGAAGGCTGGTGGATCAATCCGGTCACTATGGTCCACTAGTCATCAGTCTTATTGTCAAGGGCGCAATAGTGACCTTATACCCAAACGCATCATCATTCATAGTGTTGACGTCAGTACTAGCTCTTTGCAGGAATGTCTGAGGGGTTTATTGAACCATCGAGGAATGACGCCGCCATTGATTTTACTCCAACCGTTGAGCTGAGTTCATGAGCACCAACACTACTATCTGACCCGCGCCACAGGTTCTTCGTTTGGTATCGCCCGGCACAGACACGAACACACTCATGCTGCCGGGTCTGACGAAGTAGTGTCGTTCCTGCAGACATTGGGGATGGCCGGGTTTGCCGTGGGATCACTTACAGGTGCTTGGCTACTAGGGCAGGGCTTGACCCTTTCCAATCTGGTGTTCATCGGCGCAGCATCTGTGATTGGCGCGGGTCTTCTTTCCCTTGGGCTTCGCAAACGGGCTATTGCATCGTAGGAGGACTCTAGGGACCATCAACGAATTTCCAACGGATTGAAACCCATTTTCTAACCCGGCGCGATTTAGGGCCTCGACAGCAAAGGCTTTCACGGGATGCAGGATGACCCTATTGTCCGTTTGCAGCAACCAAAACGGCTTTTGGCTGTCCTCGCAATCCCAACTAAGGGGGAATACAGATACACTCAGATAGACATCGAACTGGAGACAAGGCGGAGCAAGCGTCAAAGGTTCAGAGAGAGAAGGGCGAGAAAGCGCCCAATTTCCAGAAACAGAAGAGTACTCTGAAAGAGAGAGTGCGCGAGCTATTTGCCGGCAACAAGATGTGCGAGTTGGCATTTGATGAACTTGAGAATGATGATGAAGTCGATACCATGCTTGAGGACTGCAACAGGATGGCAATAGACCGACTCGGATTCTCTGATCACGGACACACGCACTCTCTGATTGTAACCATGAATGGGATTAATCTGCTGCGAGCTTTGAGTTCGGGAGTCCAACCGACCATTGTGCAGGAACAGACCGGGACATTCGATGACTCTGAGCTTGTAGTGATGCTTGCTTGTTATCTGCACGACATAGGAATGAGCGTGCACCGTGAGCGGCACAATGTATTCTCAGTGACTCTAGCAACACCGATTGTAAGCAGGATTCTGGAGAAGGTGTACCCCAAGGACAGGCACAAACAGGCTCACATCAGAGGGCACGTACTCCATGCTATTTTCTGCCATGACAAACAAATCACTCCGAGCACTATCGAGGCAGGCATTGTTGGTGTGGCCGATGCGCTCGACATGACAAAGGGCAGGGCGAGGATTCCATTTGAGGCAGGGAGAGTAAACATCCATTCGGCCTCGGCAATGGCGATTAACAAGGTCGACATCAAGAAAGGCGAAGAAAAGACCGTGAGAATAGAGATTTCGATGAGCAACGCCTCAGGCATTTTCCAGATTCAAGAGCTCCTAGAGAAGAAGATACGCAACGCGGCACAGCTGCTTGACCACATAGAGCTATATGCAATCATGGCTGGAGAAGAGGATCGAATACTAGGGGAGAAGCTGAGAGTACTCTAATTATCAACGACCTCAGAACGGAGACCGGTCTCGTGTTGGACGGCATTCGCATATCGAAAGTCCACATGGACAGGCTTCTCCGCCACGCACAGAGTTGTCTACCTCTTGAGTCAGCGGCTTTGCTTTTTGGTCATCTCGAACACGACATCGTCGCGGTTACGAGAGTCGAGCCCGTTGATAATGCTTTGAAATCGAGCGTAGCATTCGAAGTTGACCCTATGGTCGAGTATCGCCTGCTTCAGGACGCTGAGGCACTGGGCGAGGATTTGATTGGGATATTTCATTCTCATCCTGTGCCCCCCAAGCCGTCAGAAAGGGATATTCAAAACATGAATCTCAACCCGGTTGTGTGGGTGATAGCATCTAAGACAACAGGCCGCTGGAAAAGCCGAGCTTTCATGCTTGATGATGCGAAAGTGGTCGAAGTCCCTCTTGTTGTAGTTTGAGTCTAACGTTCCAAACCTTTCAGCGTCCCTGAGGCTCGTTTTGGCTCAAAGGACACTTGTGTCTTGTCAATGGTAGTTATCAGCGACGCAGACGCAATAAGCCTGTCAAGCGATTCAGCGTTACATTGCATTATCCCGGTTCCTTCGTTCTCGTCATATTTACCTATGAACAGCCTAGAGTCTGCGACGGAAACCTCTCCGAAGAGAGAAAGTAAGTTCTTTCGAATTGCTGCTGAAAGCTGATGTACGTCAATCGGCGGGCCCTCCCTATGCACGCGAAACAGAACATACCTTCTTCTCATTTTGCGCATTTCTACCCCTCCTCTCGAACAACTTCGATTCCGGGCGCAAATGACTGAGACCTCATTTTCTGTTCCGAGCGGCTCAGGATTTGATCCGGTACTTGATATACGCACTCCCTTGATTGACGCTTGTCCATGCCAAGGATGATACCAATGTGCCACATGGCCGATGGCGCTCTCATTAGGATTGGTTCGGATGCAAAGCTCGACAAGACGACTTTCATCCCTGCGCCTATTGCGGTTGTTACAGACTCTCTGTAGACCTTCAACACCTTTGACCTGTCGAGCCCGGAGAATCTGAGAAGTGGAGCAATAGGAATCTCCAGAGCGATTCCATTGTGTGCAGCCAGCTTTGCTGTGCTCTCTCGAATGGTATTCTCTTTTGACAGTTCTGCGACAGTTAGAAGATCGACTCTGGAATCCTCCGCTGCCCAGTTTGAGATCTCGATATCGCTCAGAGGCACTGCGATTACTGCAGTCTGTCGTCTGATGCGTGACAGCTGTTTCTTGATGGATTCCACTCCCTTTCCGACGAGGTCTGTCCTAGTCATCAGTACAATACCATCGTTCGTCTTCGTTATGGGGTTTCTCAGTGGTATTGGAACAGCAAAACCGGTCAGGCCTATTGTGATTGCCATTTGGGTGAAATCTGTAAGCCTGTCAGACTTGGGTACTCTTACGTTCAGGTCCAGAGGCACGATTCACCCCTCCGCAGATACTAGACGTTCTTCAATGAATGTTATGGCTTTTTCCTGATTACATCGAGGATACTGGCGAATATGGACTTGGATACTAATGACATCAGGCTCCGTTGCTAACTGCAGGTGGCCAAGATATGCCGCCTGCTTATCAAGTCTAATGAAAAGAACGCAACGTTCGTCCAGACGCTGCTTTATCGTGTTGATGAGGATCTCTTTGTCGTTTGGAGATAATGCCCTCAGGAGGTAATCTACTGCAATCTCACTCGATACCTTGTCCTCTATTGTCGCAACAATTACAACAATGGGTATCTGATTGTACCCTTCCGTCGTCGCACTGGATATCTGCACCCTGCTGCGAAGGTCCTCGGGAAATACGTTCAGGACTGCAGCATTGACCCTTTCGACAATCTCTGTCGCGCGTGAGTAGGCTCGGGCCTCAACCGTTGTCCGAAACTCACCCATTCAGGACGTCCTCCCAAACAGTGTTCGGTTCCTGCTTCATCATGGAGCACCTGTCTCTTGTGGCATGAACCTCTCCATTCTCGCAGGCGTTTTCTGTCTCCGCCCAACTGGCGGCGACTGAAGCTGAGATTCATGGCGGCGTTCAAGTCGCGGTCGACTTCGAAACCGCAACTCCCGCACCTGTATGTTCTCTCAGAGAGCGGCATTTCATCCTTGACTATTCCGCATTGGGAGCATCGTTTTGTCGACGGAAAGAACGGGTCTGCTTCCACGACCGCACCCCCATTCCATGTGGTCTTGTATTCCAGCTGACGGAGTAACTCTCCTATGCCTGCATCCGCGAGCTGCTTTGCCAAGTGATGGTTCTTGAGCAGTCCAGCCACGTTCAGGCTTTCCACGCCGATGACCGACTTGGTTCTCGCCATCATCGTTGTGGCTTTGTGCTGGGCGTCTTTGCGGATGTTCGCAATTCTGAGTTCGTGCCGAGCTAGTCGTATCACGGTTTTGGTTCGGTTATTGCTGCCTTTCACCTTCCTGACAAGAGACCTTTGGATTCGCTTGTTCTTTCGCTCGAGGCGTGAAAGAGGTTTTGGATTCGTGATGATGGATCCATCGCTGATTGTAGCGAGTTTCGAAATACCAAGATCAACCCCGGCCACAGGTCCGGTGTTATTTGGTACTTCAATCTCATCTTGCACCTGAAGACTCACAAACCATTTCCCTGCTTTTTCTGAAACAGTCGCCGACAGGACGTGAACTCCCCCAATCGGAAGGTAGCCTTCTTCCTTGAGTCGAACCACGCCGAGTCGGGGTAATTGCACCGAGTGGCAGAACACCCTGATGGATCCTGTGAGTCTGAAACTACCTGCGCCGAGTCTTCTGCGCTTGAATTTTGGGTATTCCGCCCGCCCCTCGAAGAAGTTCTTGTACGCCCTGTCGAGATCTCGGAGGGCTTCCTGCGGGGCGCATTTGGAAACCTCGTACATCCAAGCGAACTTCGTCTTCTTCAATGCGTTTAACTGCCGATGTAGCTCGATGGCATTCGATGATGTTCCCATCCTTTCGTACTCTTCCTTCCGCAGTGCGAGTCCCCAGTTGTATGCGAATCTTGCTGTTCCGGCGTGTCTGAGCAGGACTGTGCGCTGAACGTTGTTGGGGTCCAACTCTGTTTTGTAGGCCCGCATGATTTTCATGTTCTCATGGCCTCCATCGCTCGTTCAGTCCAATCAGACAGGCTCGTGTTATCGTCTGCACATCTATGGTATTGACTGGTATTAAAGCCCCTGACCTTTCAAAACCTGAACGGAGTAATCAGGTCTACTTACCAACATTGCCTCTGGCTGCGAGAGATGGCCTGATCTTCTCAGCACCCTTACCCTTTCTGCGCAAACCCCTGCTCTTCTTGCCAGCTGAGGTGAGCCCGCGGTGTACTCTGCCTTTCTGGACAGGGTCACACACCCAGTTTATGGCCGGGTCGTTGTAGATTACGGGGTGATTAGGGTCGACCAAGATGCACTCATACCATATCCACTTGTTGTCCTGACCTACCCAGTAAGAGTTCAGCACCTCTAGGTTGGGAAACTTTCGTGCTACTCTCTCTTCAGCAATCCAGCGACGAGACTTCTGGGGCGTGAATCTGGTCACACCCATACGCCTTGGCTTTCGTCCGGCCTTCGGTCGAATCCTCTCACGTGGGCCTCGGCCAGTCCTGACTCTTACGACAACGTAGCCTTGCTTGGCTTTGAAACCCAATGAGCGGGCTCGTCCGAGTCTTGTTGGATGTTCCAGCCTTACGATACTATCCTGCTTTCTCCAGCCGATGAACCTGTCGCGGATGATCTCGGAGCGTTGCTCCTCCTCTTCCATCCAAGCTTCATTCATGTGCTTGTATGCTGACATCTGACTGCTTCCTTTGCCGTAAATCAAGTCTCTTTGTTTGAGGTTCAGCCCCTAGGGCCACATCCCATGCGGACGTATCCGCCAACACAAAGGAATGACGTGGTCGAGATCCTTGGCTTCTCCGCCAACTCGACCACGTTTCTCCCATAGATTTCACTTAAAGATGTAGCGATTGAACTAGACGGATTCGTTTACTGCCGTGCCCTATTTCTTGACGAACTCTGCAATGACTTTGTCGACGGTCAGTTCTCCTATCCTGCTCTGAGCCTCGAGCGTAGATGATGCGATATGGGGCGTTGCCACGACCTTTGGATGCTTCACTAGCTTCCAGTCCTTAGGTGGCTCATCTACATACACGTCCAAACCTGCGCCTGCGATTGTTCCTGCGTCGAGTGCCTTTAGAAGAGCCGCTTCATCGACAATCCCACCACGAGAGGTGTTGATTATGTAGGCGGTCTTCTTCATACGACCAAGTTCCTTCTCGCCAATCATACCTTTTGTCGCGGGTACCATTGGAACATGTAGTGTTATGAAATCGGATTTCTCTATGATATCCTTGAGCTCAGCACGCTTTATGCCAAGGTCCTTGCATGCCTTGCTGATGTCAATTACATCGTAGGCAAGCACATCCATGTCGAAGGCCTTAGCCCTCTTCGCTACTTCTGCTCCGATTCTTCCCAAACCAACAATGCCCAGTGTCTTCTTGTACAGCTCTGTACCCTCTAGTTTCTTCTTTTCCCACTTCTCTTCTTTCATCGTGCGGTCTGCCACCGGGAAGAACCTGATGAGCGAGAGCATGAGGCCAAAGACCAACTCTGCGACTGAGACAGAGGGCCCCTCGGGAGTGTTCAGAACCTTGATGCCCTTCGCCTTTGCGGCCTCTGCATCGACGTTGTCAAGACCTACCCCCGCTCGGACTATGAGCTCGAGCTTGTCGGCAGAAGCAATGACCTCTTTGGTCACCTTCGTTGCACTTCTGACCACTATGCATTCAAAACCCTTGATTTGTTTCTCCAGAGGACCATCGGTCTCTGGCTTCCTAACTACAACTGTAAGTCCTGCTTTCTCCAGCCTCTTCTGGGCCGACTCCGCAACAGGATCTGCGATTAACACACGTACCATGACTTGCACCTTCTGATTCAGGTGAGGCCAGACCCGCTTCACTCTGTCTTAAGTTTGGCGACTAAACAGTTTCTTAAGGCCGAATCCGCCTCTTCTAGTCTGTGAAACGGCAACTCGCGCCTTCTAATTCCATTGTCCCCTGCCCGGTTATTCTTCTGAGCGTGAAAGGGCCCGCCCGACCAAATATCATCACACTTTCTTGGGTCGCGAACGTATGCAGCGAGCCGCCCACAGTCGCAGTCGCCATTCGGCCAAGGAGATACAGTCACGATCTTGTGAAGAACGCGGGAGACTTCGTTGTCAACATTCCTTCCGCAGACTTGGTTGAAGCAGCGAAACTGTGTGGCACAAAGTCGGGCAAGGACATTGACAAGTTCGCAGAGGCCCATCTTACTGCGGAACCCTCGACCAAGGTCACCTCTCCGATGATTAAGGAATGCATCATTAACATCGAATGCAAAACGAAGCAAGTAATTGCGTTAGGAAGTCACGATCTTTTCATCGCAGATGCCGTGGCTGTCCACGTAGATGAATCTCTGCTGGATAAAAAAGGCGGATTTGATGCAGCCAAAGCGAAGCTATTCACCTTTCTCCCACAGACCGGGGATTACTGGAAGCTTGGAGAGCAGCTTCGGAATCAGCCCCTGAACGCCAGACCAGAGTCAAGACGCAAGGCCGTAAATGAGCATTGAAGGCGGTTCTTCTTCTGAGTCTAATCATCCAATCGTGACAAGACGCGCAAGCGACTCAGGACGACCTCAGTCTACTTGGTTCCTTTGGCACTTACAATCTTGATGACGTCTCCGTTCTTCAAGACGGTCTTGTCGGAGATTCTCATCTTCGTACGAGCATCGATTGCATGTATGAAGCTCTCCATCAGGTCTGTATGGATTACTCCAGCGAACTCCTTTGCTGTCGTACCCTCTGGGACGAGGTAGACATCCGGAAGGACATTACCTTCCCCATCTGTGAGCGAATTCGGGTCATGGACCGGGTAGACTGCTATCATATGCAGATACTCAAACACTGCCCGATTGAGAATGCCTTGGACTCCTGTACCACCGTATTTCTTGAGAAGGTCTTTCTTCAGCTTTTCCAACTGAACCCGTTCGGCTTCTTTTAGTTTGGCTGGCTGCAGAATCTGAAAGTCGTCATCACCGGATATGTACTTGATGACCCCCTTCTTGTCCATGTCTCGGAGTGCTCTCTCAGCCAGAGCGCTCACTGGCACAACAAGGGTGTCAGGATATGCCTGCTGGAGTCTCTTGAGATTCTGTTCTGCAGTGGGGCGATCGATTTTGTTGGCCGCGATTATTATGGGCTTGGAAACTTTTCGGAGTACGCGAACGAACTTCCTCACGTCATCATTTGTCCAGTTGTCTGCCGCTTCTGCTTTGAGACCCGCGTCTCTGATCGCCTTCAGGATGTATCCTCTGCTGATGTTCAAGCCAGTAAGCTTCTCCAGAAGGAGCTCGTCAACCTTTGCAGACTCTGCCTTCACTCGTCCAGATATCCTTCTCCAGTCTTTCTGTACTATTGCAGACATCCACTCAGTGATTTCATCCTCAAGGAACTTCACGTCCTCCAGAGGATCGTGGCTTCCGGCGGCAACCTCCTGCCCTTCCGAGTTAGTGGAGCCGCTGGTGTCTACAATATGAATCAGCACATCGGCCTGTCTCAAGTCATCTAGGAACTGGTTGCCCAATCCCTTTCCTTCATGTGCACCTGGAACAAGGCCTGCAACGTCAATCATCTTAACAGGTATCATTCTGATGCCGTCGATACAAGCGGAATTCTTCGGGTTGTCCTTTACATTGAAGACTCTGCATGCACATGGTGTGCGCACGTAGGTGACTGCAACATTCGCCTGTATTGTGGTGAACGGATAATTACCTACTTTGAAATCGGTCATGCATGCCGCATTTGTGAACGAAGTCTTGCCAGACGATGGTTTCCCTACAATGCCTACGCTGAAACCCATTAGAACCATCTCACAGATTGATGTGTGACAAACTATGGTGAGAAGACGTAGAAAGATGTGTAAAAACATATAGGGAAACGTGGAATACGTTGTTCTTCTAGGGAATCTTGCAACAATGAAGCTTTGCGGGGAGGCTATATGGACTGAGGTGCCACAAGACTAAGAGACTCGTCTAAGCAGTCAGGGAGGTGGTACAATCACCGCTGCGATAATGGCCACTCGCGTCGCGAACCATCCCAGGTGGAAAGCGAAGGATGGAGAAAAGAGAACCATCGCAGTG
Source organism: Candidatus Thorarchaeota archaeon (assembly GCA_963726195.1). GTDB lineage: Archaea > Asgardarchaeota > Thorarchaeia > Thorarchaeales > Thorarchaeaceae > OWC5. The sequence goes on along the minus strand of CAVSBO010000010.1, from coordinate 29,182 downwards.
AAGTACGAACCCTCAGAGAATGTGCTGAGGTATCTCCGTGATATGAGAGAAGCTCTGAAGGAAGCTCTCGCTCATGCATGTGCCTTGGCTCGAAGCAACAGCGATTCACTAGTGCCAAGTCCGATCGAACTAAGGCGAAAGGTGAAGCCTTGGTTCGACTCTAAGTACAGAGACTATGCAAGACACCACATCAACCCTGTCTGCAGGACCGCTGTGGCTCTTCTCAGATCATACAAGAAGAAGCACAAGAACCTCGCTGTACCGCAGGTCAACAGACTCGCCATGAGGATTAGCTCCGATTTGTTCCGTGCTACCCCGAATAACGACGGGTCCGTGACAGTGCGGCTGACCCTGAAACCTTTCACGTACGAGTACATCACGTTCACTTCGAATCACAAGAAGTGGAGTGAATACAGTGCCGCTGGAAAAATGTGCGAGCTTCTATTAACCGACAAGAAGCTTTGCGTCACCTTCGCCCTTGAGCGGACTGACGGGAAAAAACCTCTTGGAGCGCGGCTTAGAGCATCAGATCTCAATTTCCGCAGCATTGACTCTACTGCCTTTGGCGGTGGTGAACTAGAGCCACCGTGTACTGTGCCACTGACCAGCATAGTTCGCGTGCAGAACGACTTCTCGAGAAGACGTAGACGGCTCCAGCTGCACATCGATAATCCCGAGAAGAGAGCCAAGAAACTGAGTGAGACGAGAGGCAGACAACGAAACAGAGTCAAAGACATCCTTCACAAGTTGTCGACTAGGCTCATCCGAGAGAACCCCGAAACTTCGTTCGTGTTCGAGAACCTGAAGGGCATAAGAAAAGGAGGAGACAAGACGCGTGCAAGCAAGAAGTTGAGGACATACTTGAACAGATGGCCTTACAGAATGTTCCAAAGTATGATGGAATACAAAAGCGAGTGCAGGACTGTCTACGTTAACCCAAGGGGGGCCTCATCGAAGTGTCCTGTTTGTGGTGGAAAGCTGAAGCACCCAGCTTGGGCTCTAAGTCACTGCAAGATCTGCGGCGCAGACTACGACAGAGATAGGCTCGCTTCACTAGCGATACTCCTTCGTGGGATGCGCCTCTGCGGCCAACCGTTTGCCGTGAGTGCGGGCGCCTCTTGGCAACCTTTGAAGAATGAATACCTGTACGCCCCCAGAGAAGCCAAGGCTGGGAGAGCGGGTAGGACCGAACAGGCTGACAATACACCGAATAGGAACGAGGATGGCTCCTATGTCTTCCACACTCCTAGAAACGGATAAACTTCTCCAATTGTTCCACGAGAAGCAAAGGTAAGGGAATTGTATTGCGCCGAGAATCCACACAACCAAAACCAAAGCAGCCCCAGATGGGATTTCGAGAGAGCAATCCAAATGCTGTTCCGGGCGCACAATCGTGCTTGGCCGTTTGTTAAGTTCGGCGTTGTGGCTACTACCACGTTTTTGCTCCATGCGTAATGGAGGTGTGTTTGGTCACTGCTGTATGTACTGAACTGGTCGAGAATGGATTCCGGGGAGCCTTTGAAGAAGGCGGCGAATGCAACACCCCCTTATATGCCTAGCAAGCGGAGGTTTACTCATGGAATGGATGGCGTTCCAATCGGGTGCGTCAAAAAGCATGACAGAGCTTGTATGCGACTACATACTCGTAAGGAGACCGTCCTTGCCGCGCTGGTGGGATCCGGTGGCAAGACCTCATGTAGCCGTCATAGTTGAAAACCCAATCGATGATGTCGCCACCCGATACTATCTGTCTCGAACCGGTGATCCTGATCGGAATGGTCGTGTCCCTCTAGAAGTCTCGGACATTGAGAGCCTTCCGGAGGGTTCGCTTCTTGAGGTCAGATACAACACCACCAAGGCAAACCTGTACAGACTGGAACTGATAGACAGTGTTCCTTGCTGGAGATGGGTGGGCCGCTGCAGAGGGCTTTCAAGTTTCGAGTCGGAGACAGTTGACTGGACCCACCTGCTCGATGACGTGGAGTCCTACCGGATTACGGGATTCAGCCCCAATTAGTGGATTTCCCGTGTGTCAACATCTCTAGACCATCTCATCCGTTTCTCTGGGGAATCCGCGAAAAAACCTTAGTAGGCTACGCGACCAAGGTATACTGATGAGCCAACGAGGGGAGCACAGGGAGTCCTCGGAATCTACTCGGACATGTAAGTGGTGTGGACGACCTGTTACTGTGTTTCGATGGAAGGATGGGAAGAACGTCTACTGCTCCTCAGGATGCCGTTCAGCAGGGATGTTCCCGGTCATGCTATTCTGCGCGATATTCCTCACTCCTTTTCTGATAGGCACAATCTTGGCTCCCGATGCGATGTTCCATTTCTTTGTGGAAGGACAGGGTGTCACCATCCCGCCGGGCGGTCTCCCGCTTCTGCTACTCGTGATGGGATGGGGCGAGATTCTGACTGCCTGTTTAGTCTCACTATTCTGTTGGCACGAGGCTCAGAAGGGGTGGAGAGTTCGTCAAGAGAGTCGCGATTGGCATTGCATAATTGAAGATGGTAGCGGGGGATCGATTTGAACGACCGGTCTCAGGGTTCCTCAAGCTTCCATTCATCAAGATAGAAGTTGTATGAGCCCTTCGAGATTTACGGTGGTTTGCAAAAGGCAGATAAGAGCGGCTCTGGACAGAAGAATGGTCGTGGCGTGTGCCGGTAGCGCACGAGTCTGTAGACATCACAGTACGGAAGCTGGGAGGAGGTGAGCGAAGTGGCGGCATCGGAATTTGTCGTTGAATGGTTCGTGCCGATAGTACTTCTGACCATGATAGCCACAGCGCTGGTAGTCATAGTCATGAGAAGGGGACACTTGCGTCTCGGAAGGCCGTCAAGGGAACGAGAGATAGAGAGCGCTATTCCGAGCCACCTTGATGAGTACGAGCACGCTGGATATCAAGCAGGCGAGGAGGTTTCAGTCTCCACGGATTGGAAGCAAAGGCTTGAGCAGCTGGGGTTCGAGGGATTTGCCAAGCGAGTAGAACGCAATTCAACGGAGGTCTATGGTGAAATCCTCGAGTACATCTTGATGGGAGCAGGGGGCACATTCTTGATGTTCGGAGCGATTTTCATGTTGGTGTCCTATGGCACCGATTTTCTCCGAATCGTGACACCTCTGCCTGAACTCCTTCCCGGCTTGGGCATTGTCATATTTGGTGCAGGTGCAGTGGAGTGGTTGCTTGATCGTAGACGCCAGCCTCTGGGTCTTGACAAAAAGCAGTTGGCACTGACAGTGACTTGGCTTGACCTTAAGGCGAAGGGCATCGAAAGCCCCGGACTCATTCTGGACACTCCTTATCCTTCAGAGTACTTAGGTTTTGGTCTCAAAGTCATGATGGGGGGCAGGGTCAGGCCTGCTGTCTTGCGCTCAATCATCAAGTTGGGGTCAGAGATTCCTTGGTCTAGTGAAGATGCCCGGCGCATTGGATCCGAGTCAAGCCGTTATGAAGCCGTGGGCATCGTGTTCGGCGTGGTGATGGGCGTCTTCATGGTGGCTTTGTCACATTTCATGTCGATGACTGGAAATCCGTACTTCTTGGGCGATTTGCTTGTATGGATCGGGGTCATCGTGCTTCTGGTTGCAATCTTGACTTTCATAATTGCAGTCTGGCAGGCCGTGAAGTGGGTTCGAACGAAGTTGTCGGACCCTCCGTGGCTGAGAGGCACAATGGTTGGCCCTGACGTCCAACCAATCGATACACTGAATGCGCTTCTTAGTCTGCTGGCGGCCAAGTGTCAGAGTCCGTTGAGAGTCTTGGTTCTGGGCGATTACCCCGAGCTGACCTATACAGGCCGGGTCTACAGGACTAACCGTGGATTTCAGCTGAAGGAGGCTCTCTTTATCCCCAGCTCTGGGATGGTGGAAAACCCATGAAAGAATCGAGAAGGGATGACGAGGCGCATGCAGGACCACGTTCGAGAAAGGAGATGGTAGCGGGGGGTCGATTTGAACGACCGGTCTCAGGGTGTCTCTCCCAAGTTCTATTCGAACTCAGGGTATGAGCCCTGCGGGATATTATAGCTATCGCGTGGCCGTGTGGCAGGCTCAGATGTGCTAGCGAGGAGTGTGGAGTGAAGCTCAGAGTCGAGGCTAATGCCTTCAACTGGTGGCTTTTCTATCTGCGGTGCAATGGATAGGCGCATCTCCCCGAGACAATCTGATGACATGATCATCGAGTGGAGTCCGAACAGATCCCATTCTCCGCACCACTACATATTCTGTCAGAAGATTAAAATGAAAGCGCGAGGTGTTATGCCTGTTGCTATGCATCTGGTAGGGATGTTTATTGCAGAAGCTCATCACGTAGACCACTCATAGCGGTCGCATCAAGCATACTTCTACCGTACGGTGTTGTGACAACAAGTAATCCGATAATGACGCAAAATCAGTATTGGTTATTTTCCCTCTGGATGTATATGCATGACTTTGGAGTATGGTTGGATTACGGAATCATTATTCCTCCGTTTTCAACAAGTCATGAGTTCCTACTATCATTCTTGGGATTGATCTGGTGTGCATTTGGATTCTGCATTAGTATGGCACTGTACCGGTTTTATTCAAATCAGATAAAGGCAAGATGGGTCTGGCTGCCAGCGCTCAGCATGCTAGTACTTCAGATTAGTCTCACAATCAGTGCCGCCTTCATCATTTGGTCAGGCTGGATTGTGTATGTCATTCCCCTGCCGCTGAACGCTCTGATTGTGCTCTTCCTACTTTGGATTGAAATGCCTCACTCATCATCAAAAGGGAAATGGTAGCGGGCGGTCGATTTGAACGACCGGTCTCAGGGTTTCACCCTAAGCTCGCAATGAGCTCAGGGTATCCGCCTTGCAGGGAAATATCAGAGCCCTGCAAGCAATAATGACTGAGAGAAGTCACGCCCGCGCTAGTCAATCCTCTTCCTAAGAGACACTGCCCCTGACGGACATGTGCTGATACAGACTCCGCACCCGAAGCATCTGGATTCATCATAGACCAGCAATCCATCCTGAATATGACGGGCACCGAACTGACACCTGTCGACGCATGTGCCGCAGTCTGTACACAGCGCTTCATCGTTGACTGATACATAGTCTGATTTGACTACCGCATCATGCATTCCGAATCTAATAAGCGCCGAAAGTGTGTGACAGCAGCATGCACAACAGTCTACATATCACAGAGAGTTCATTCTTGTCCTTGACTGTGTAGGTCACATGGACCAACCCTGCCTCGTAGGATCGCCTCAAAACGTCCATTGCTTCGTGCAGATTGATTCTCCTGGCAATCCCTTCCCTAATCTCATCTCGAGCTGCACGATTTACAGTTAGGCAGACATCAACAGGTTTGTCACATCTCTTCATGCGTTCACGGCACCCACAGTTTCCCAGGGCAATCACGCTCACACCCTTGAGGATCTTCTCCGTCTCATGCAAGTTCAGAACGCGAGTGCTCCCGACAACAGACACACCAACAGGGATTGTAACAGCTGTGAACTTACTGAGGTGGTCCCGCTCCAGCTCCTCACGAGTCCAGTCATCTGCCATAGACCGTCGAACAGTTCTAGCTGTATGGCACGTTTATCTTTTTGCAGCTGCAAGGGACGAGGGTATGTGGACTTGTGACAGAGATGGGACCTTCTAAGAGCAACTCAAGGACTCGACAATTGCTACGAGGTCGCAGAAGCGAATCTCACTGAAAGGGAGCCGGTCAGTAGCAGCTCGAAGTAGCGAAGCAGAAGAAGTGGTAGCGGGGGGTCGATTTGAAAGACCGGTCTCAGTGTGTTTCAGAGACCTGTCATTGAGGCCCAAGAATTCACGCGATAAAGGCAGGTGAGGCCGCGCCCCATCGGTAACGAATCTTCATATCTCTCAAAACACAATGCATCTTGAGGACAGCATATTGAAGGACGGAGAGCGGTCGGACAACATCTATGTCGTGGTAGACTCCTCTAAGGTAGCTCGCTGCAAGTGGTGCGGCATCACAGAGAGCGAGAAATGGATACCCGGTCAAAACGGTCTTTTCTGCTCAAGAGGGTGTTCATATGCAAGTACTGGATTGCAGGGTCTCTTTATGTTCATTTTCAGTATTGCCTTCTCCTTGTTCTTTGTGGGACTAGGGACGATGATTGGCTCGGCGGGACCCGCGGTATTTCCCTCCCTAGTTTTTCTGAGTTTTGCGTTACTATCACTTTTCGTTTACGTACAGGGAGTGACTCACAGAAGTTCAATGCCGAAGAACTCACGGGCGGACGATGTCCCCTTAGACACTGCTCTGCTCAGGACCGTGTCTGCATCTGTGAACTGCCCCAGATGTGATGCCAACTTGGACCTGCGGAAGATTGGCGAGGACCGGGTCTTTATGTGTGGTTACTGCGGAGCCACTGGGACCGTTAGAATCATTGATAGGAGTGAACAGAAAAGAAGTGGTAGCGGGGGGTCAATTTGAACGACCGGTCTCAGAGTTATGAGCCCTGCGGGACGATATTAGAAGGAAGCAATCATGCACTACGGTAGTCCTCTATCAGCCGGTGCAACTTCTCCTTGATGTCTTCCGGACCGCTTGTGTATATGACATTCGGTTCGTAACCGTTGCGCCTATACCATTCTCGTTTTGCTGTAGAGCGCTCGGCATGGTCCGGGTCGTCCAGCATTCCTTCGTGTTCCCAGAAGAGAATCTTGTCGCCCATGTAAATTATGAAATCCGGTAACACCGTATCCCTACGGTCCATCAGAGGACTGATTGGCCTCTCGTACTCTCCAACAATGGATCTAATGACCTGTCCTTTCATTGTTTTGCACATGATAGCTTCAGCCGAGACGCGCCTCTTCCTCCGGCTGGCGTTTGCCAATCCCGGCAAGACTTAACTAGTCGCTCAAACGGTACAGTGACCGGGAGGAACTCCTAAGTGGATTTCGGAGAAGAGGCCAAGCAATTCTGTGAAGTACTAGACCACGATTTGAAGCACCAGTGGGACGGGAAAGAATGTATCATCGAGCTGAAGAATGCCAATCATCAGTGGAAACAGATGGAGTGGATAGGGTGGTACTTCGAGTACAAGGCATATCTAGTCCTAAGGAGTAAGTTTGGCGGATCAAAAGGGCCTAGGTACGGCAATACCGAATTTGACTATCTGAAAGGTGGGCGAGTCTGGGATTTCAAGACACATATCACAAACTCTTCGACCCATCCTTGGATGATACTGAACGATATCGAAGCAGTTGACTTGTGCCTGAGAGATCACGGAGGTGTCGGGTTCATCATTGCCTCAGGCGAAGCGAGTTTTGACGAGGACGGGAGTTTCAAGGAATGGCATGATGCACTGAAGGGCGGCAAGAGCGACTATGAAAGGCAGCGAATAGCGCGTGGTGCTCCATCGAGAATGAGAAAAACCTTGTTCGATGTGAAGAGCTACCAAGTTGTCATCTTCGACAGGGCAACCTTGGATAGGGGCTCCAGAGAAGAATGGGTCCAGCGATTTCAGGAAGGAATGAGAAACGCTGATGGGTCCCCCCGCAGAGCTAAGTATCTTGTCAACGTTGACCGAATACCAAGGAGCGCCGTGGTCACACTTCGCGCATGATAAAGTGACTCTTATAAGAGAAGCATAGGAAATGGATTGTGAGATGTCACCTTCAGACGTAGGAACGCCACGGAAGAAGAGAAAGAACCCATACGTGCCCCACGTGGCTGCGGCTAAGTTCAAACCCACGAGTGACTGGACACGCGAAGAGGCTCTGGAGGCGTATAGAGCAGCTTCTGCACCGTTCAAACTGGACTCCGTGCAATACGAGGACTGCATCGAAGGGATGCGCAAGTTGCCCGAGGAATCCGTCGACGTGGTAGTTGCGGATCCTCCGTTCGGTATATCCTTCAATGGAAAAGAATCAATCTACAACAGGGACGAGTCTCTAGTAGTGGAAGGTTACCAAGAGATCAAGGGCGACTACTCAATTTTCACAGACTCTTGGGTCGCAGAGCTTCCGCGTCTGATGAAACCGGCCAGCACGGCATGGATTTTCAGTGGGTGGACTAATCTTGGCGACGTCCTCAATGCTGTCAAGAAGCATGGACTGACAGTTGTGAATCACATCGTATGGAAATACCAGTTTGGAGTCTTCACCCGGAGGAAGTTTGTCACTAGCCACTATCATCTGCTCTTCTTGGCCAAGAATCTCAAGGAGTACTACTTCAACAAGATTGAGCACTATCCACTTGATGTCTGGGAGATGAAACGGACATACAGGAAGGCAGAGTTGAAGAACAGCACGAAACTGCCAGAGGCATTGATCATGCGGTGTCTGGACTTCACATCGCGTCCTGGGGAAATCGTGTTCGACCCATTCATGGGCAACGGCACAACCGCAGTCGCCTGCAAGGGGTCGTACAGACATTACTTCGGATTTGAAATCAATCCTGCAATGAAAGAGATAATCGACAACAACCTCGGTCTCGTCAAGCTCGGCCAGTTCTACACTCCATATTGCGAAAGGACCGATGAACTTGTAGAGAGAGCGAAGATTGAGTTTGGTGTAGGAAAAGCACGCGGCAAGCGGCAGCAGGAACTTCAGACCCTTATGGACACATGGGCTGAAACAGAATAGAACAGGTAATTTCCATCCTGTTGTTCTGCTAGCGCATGAGTAGGAGAATGGTAGCGGGCGGTCGATTCGAACGATCGATTCTAGGGCTCTGGAGCGCACTCTGGGTTTCTGATAATCCGCTGCATCTTCTACATGGTCAAGGACCGAACAAATCTAAGAGATGACCAAGAACAGGACCATAGAGATTGAACCCCGAATGCGCTAGAATGCTAGTCACGATGTTTCGGGTTCTTGAGTAGATTAGACCGAAGAATAGGCTGCTTATGAAGACAATCAGCAGGTCTATCGCTATGCTTGATGCGGCTCCCGGAGACCAGTGGATGAAGGCGAAGACAGCAGACGTGAGAGCATTTGCCCGACCCTCCGAAACAAACCGGGCTAGATTTTCCTGAACTATGCCACGGAAGATAAACTCCTCCACTACAGGGCCATATAGAACAACAATGACCAAGAATGTGAGCAAATCAGTATCAGGGTCGAAGGGAACGCGGTGCATTGCATGCTCTCCAGCTTGTGGGAACACGTACGTCAGAAACAGTGTAGCGCAAGTCTGTACTCCAAAGACAACAAGGACAATTACATACCAGCTGTGTGCTAGGTCAGACCGTAGTTCTCTGATGCTTGCATGGATCTGTGCCTTTCCGAAAAACCACATCAGGAACGACCAAAGGAAGATGATAGCGAACCAGTATGTTGCCAAAGTGGAGTCCAAGGGAACAAGCAGTACCAGGACTGCAGACGCAATGACTATCTGGATGAGAGCACGATGCGAGTGCTTCACAACCATGGATGGCGTTTCACTTGGCACTTCTTCTCCTGACGCCACTATGATTCATCTCCCCTCAAGGGCATGTACGAAACACCTCAATATTCGTTGAGGCAAGAACACTGAAGGCAAAGAAGTACTCAGACGGTTCTTCCCAAGAACGCCCGAATACTATTGCGCCTTTCGTTTCGTTGTCTTCTGCTGCTATCAAGTTTTGGAAAGACAGGAAGGAGATGGTAGCGGGGGGTCGATTTGAACGACCGGTCTCAGGGTTTCACTCCTCGCATCACAGAAGCAGCCCTACAGTAACATCCGCGCTACTCATCATCCAAATCGTCCGCACCACTTTGTTCCTCGTCTTCCAAGCCCTCATCGAAGCCGAGTTCGTCAGAACCCAAATCATCCTCGTCGTCCTCTTTATCCCAATCCGAATACCCGCGGGGGACAAATTCCTTGGGCTCCTCATGGAGACCAGTTGGTTCAAGCACTGCAACCCAATAGCTGTAGTCAAGTCTCTTCATTCGGTCAGTTATGTGCAGCTTCTTGTGATGTTGGGCAGGCCCGAAGAGGTTATACCCGGAGATGCACTCCAGACAAGCGGATTCATGCCCCTTGCTCCTAACGTGGGCTACGTACTTCTGTATTAGGTCGAGGCGTTCTCTCAAACGCTCCGCGTACGGTGGCGCTTGACGTTGCCAATACTCAATGTCCTTGGGTGCCATCGCTCTTACACCATTATGCAAGATTGTCTGAACCTTCCTCGATACAGTCACAAGATTCACGAGATTGTTGTTGGATTCATTTCCATCGATGTGATGAATTGTTAGGTTCTCTATTTCGCCAGTGACCACACACCTATGCCCATCCCGTTCAAGCGCAGCCTTCTTGCCCTCGAAGAAGCCTGTTTCTCGTGTTCTCCTGTAGCGATTGCGAGCCAATAGGTTATGGCGTTGACGTTTGAATTCATCCTTGGTGCGCAATCCAAGAACCCTCAGGATTATGTTGTCGATTACTATCCTGCGATGTATCGCCTCGCTCCTTGACTCTTGCTCTTCCTGTCCGAGAAAGAACAATTCACGAATTTCATCAAAGGTATCTCCCTTCTCGGACATGGATCTAATCTGGGACTCCTTCTCTTCGTCTGACCATTGGAGAGCTTCTTCTTTCGCCTTCTCTTCTAGCTTCATACGGACGACAGTCAATGCAGCATCGTATTCGCTCTTGTTTTCGAACCCGAGAACAGACAGAATGAATTGTTTTGCTCCAACTCGTGCTTTGCGTGAGCTTCCATTGACATCATTTCGTTCCAGCCGACGAAGTCTCGGATGCGACCCGAGGAAGCATTTCAGACATCGAGCATCCGTGTTCAAACAGCTCTCTAATCCCTATAGTGATTCCGCCTCGGTGAGCTGATGAGGATTCAAAGGCTATAACAAGAATGCTCCTGCGTGTTCACCGTGAACGTATGAACCAGAGCCCACAGCATCTAGTTGTTCATAGGCTGGGCCCCTATCACCTGCAGGAGATTAAGGGAATCGAAGAGGTGCTTCAGGATGAGGGCATCCGGAGGTTCGCGCTACTAGAGATTATTCGCAACAATGGTTTGCGCCTCTTCAGGGACTTGGATGGCAGTATTCTCTCCACTCCACGTGGGCTTTCATGGGCGCTTTCCAGCGACAGTGCGGCCTTAGGAACGACTGGTGACGTCCAAGTTGCTGCCCTGCAAGGAGTTATGATGTATAGAACTTCGACGAACAAGCCTAGGACTACGCACGTCCAGCCAGCGTTCGCTAGCCAAGCATCTCCCACGAACTCCCCAGTCACCATAAGAAACGCCCCTACGACAATCAGAATCGTGGGCACCGTTTGTGCCTTGACGTTGAATACGAAACTCAATCCCAAGAATCACCTGCTGATTAGTTTGGAGTATTCTTCATAAACTCTGCCCTCGACTCAGTCGAGAGACTGTTCATCTTCTCATTGACCGCCAACCATAGACCCGTGGAACTGCAGGCTGATGTGATTAGCAAGAGAAAATGGTAGCGGGGGTCGATTTGAACGGCCAATCTAAGGGTGTCACTCCCGAACCCACGCGACCCATCCGGGTGGTAGCAATTGAAAGAGGAATGACAGGATGACAAGCCAAACCCAGAAAACAAGAAGTCCCAGAACGTATCGTGCTGGTCTTCCTCGGGCAAACACAGTGTGTTCAAGACGGAATCTCAGAGTGGCATCGATGGGAATAATAAACGGGGTCCGGCTGCAATAGTCCGCATATTCTGGACCGTATCTGCGCGCAAGGTTCACCTCTTCAAGGTCTGCAACGACAAGGAGAAGAAAGGTCACGAGCGACACAGAGATGAGATCGCCAACTCGGATGTACCATGTCGGGCGCAAGACACAATGCAGAGCAGGCAGAAACAGCATCAGAATGATTCCCAGATGTTGAGGATGACGGATCCATCGATAGGGGCCGTCCGTCACCAAACCCCGATTGGCGACTCGCGCTCTGGCCATCGTGATGAGTCCATAGAGAAGCAGCGCAAGACCCGGCAAGAACGTACCGAGCGACGCCGTCCACAGAACTGCGACAACCGCCATGTTTTGGGTGTGTGTGATTGGGTCCCAAGTCGGGTCCCAGAGCCCTGACCATGTGGCAGAAAAAGGAACCACGTAGCCTAGCCCATACCAAGTCGCATACCAAGCAGGCAGAACCCACACCATCCAACTGATGATGCCCGCAATTACTGGTAGATAACAGACTGCACAGGCAACAAGCGCGGACAGATTGCTGAGAACGCTCCTCTTGTCTGTCACCACGTTTGCCCCACGGTTGATGGAGTCTGCACTTTGAGATAAGCGTTCGGTTGTCAAGCTGAAATGGCAGCGGGGGTCGATTTGAACGACCGGTCTCAGCGTGTGTCAAAATTCTGTCAATCACGACAGAAATCATATGAGCCCTGCTGGACGCGGGAATTTGAGAGTGTCCTACCACTCATGCAAGCCTGCACCTACGCAGACTCTGAATCAGCCAAATGCTTGGGCTGAGTGCCAATACTCGGAGTTGTCCGTTTGATTGCGGCATTTAGATGTGCGTTGTCAAATCGCCGCCATTTAGCAAGTTCGGTCCTGAATTCCAGCAGGACTGGAACAACACGTTGAGGGTCCACGGTCTTGCTGACCACTTCGGGTCCTGACCCGTACAAGTCTAGTTGAGACTTTGTGAAGCAGATGTTCGCATGCCGCCTTTCTCCTATTCCATCACAGTAAGCTGCAAGGGCTGCCCAAGATCAGAGTTTTGCTGGGGCTCAGGTGTCTCCTCAAGAAACAGTTTCGTTAGAATGTCCCACAACTCTTGGGACCTGTTGCCGAGCTGGAGAGCTCTGTAGATTGCCTTTAGCTTGGTGGCGGTTTTCGTTTCATGTTCCGCAAGCTTGACCCATTGAAGCGAGTGCAGCTGTCTTGGAGACTTGTCCATGGGTTGTGTGCTCGCGACATACGGCCAAGACAGATCGTGGATGTTGTCGTTTAGTTCGCTCTTGGCCAATCCTGACCAGCCACGCTCGATTGTTGCATCTATTCTCGTCGCAATAGAATAGGCTAATGAAGCCAAGCTGCTCTCCCCGATTTCTGCAAGGTAGTCCGCTAGTCGAATCCAGCCAAACGCATCATTGGTCTGGGCGACGAGTGCTCGATTCATAGCAGCTTTTAGCTTTTCGGCTTGTTCTAGATTCTCTCCTGCAATTTTCAGGAGTCCATTCTTTGATCTCTGTGACCAAGAACTACGTAGACTGTCGTCCACTAGCCTGTTGGCGAAATCAGATGACAGATGCACAGAATCCCTAAGCGATTCAATGATTAAGTCCCGCTCGTGTTTCTGGTCTTCCTGTGATATGACCGGCTGTTTCTTCTCAATTTCCTCGAAGAGGTCCTTGTTGTCCCTGAGGATTCTCTCAGCAAGGTCATCTGGGAACCTTCCAATCCTTATTCCATCTTTCTGAAGCTCAATTTCGCCTAAGCCCGCTACTCCGGGATTATAGTCAAGCGTTCCAATCCAGACTTTCCGGATTCTTCGGGACTTGATCCAAGAGGTGCATGGGCGCTTGTCATGTGATCTTGTGGTACAAGGTTCTAATGTGGTAATCAAATCCGCGCCCTCGACATCCGGGTTCCCTCGGCCTTTTCGCTCAAGAGCAATGTACTCCGCGTGGTCACCGTGGCCCATCTCATTCCTATACGCACTGACCACAACTTGGCCATTCTTGACGACGACTGCGCCGACCTTAGGATGCAACCTGCCATCTCTCTCTGAAATACACTTGGTTGAGAGTTCCACTGCAAGGTCAAAATGCTCGCGAGCGACTTTGTTAGGATTGGCATCTGCATGCTTAGTTCGTGTTATTAGAGTATGAGAATAATCAAGGAGAAGCCCTGAACGGTGTGAGAGACTTACATTGAGTATGCCATCCACGTTTGGGGCTAGAGTACTCCAGTTAACGATCCGGTATGTGTGTTTATACAGAGATATGCCCGGGAAATCCGGGTCATTTGAAACCGTCACACTTTCACTGGATAGCTGCAAGGAAACCAGCGGTCTGGTCGGTTGAACAAAGTCAGCATAGACCGCGACTTGGTTCTCGATTCTATTAGGACCCCGAAAACTGATTTCCAGCGAAGTCTCCTCAACATTCAGGCTCTCGACGGATGTCCAGCTTGGCGCAATTATGTCTACGGTCACAATCCCGCTTGAGTCCAAGGAGGTGCCCATTACTGCTTCTCCGAACTCACGCAGACTAGAATAGGGGCGACGATAGTAACCTCTCAGTTCAGACTGCGGATCACTTCGGAGTAGGGAAAAAACATGGCTCATAGAGTCCGTAGAGTATCTAACGATGATGCTGTATCCTCTGTAGTCAGCCCAATTGGCGTCACGCTTGTCATCGGGAAGCAGATACCACTGGGGGGAATCATTCCCGGTCCAGCATATGGTGATATCGTCTCCTCCTATGTGCATCTTGTGTTCCGTTTCAATGTCTGAGACAAATACTTTCAGCTCCGAAATAGGATAGGCCCCCTGAGCCACTAGAAACTCCTCTTCCGGGTAAGGAGCTGATGGTGCCCTTGGCAGGTGAGTACTGCAGAGTACTACAGAACAGTGCAACAGCACCCATTCTTCCTGACCTCTGGCTGCAAGGGCGAGAACCATGAACTGGGTGTAGACTCCGGTCAGTTTCTCAATTCGATTCCAGAGTTCTCTCAGGGGGTCTTCAGCGGCGGACATGACGGTTCCTCCACACGAGTCCTACTCGGTAAGATTATTCTTCAACAGCACATAAATCGGTTGCTAGACATGATGAGTTAGGGTAGCGGGGGTCGATTTGAACGACCGGTTCTCAGAGTGTAGGTCACAAGACTGAGTAGTCTTCACAAGACTGAATAGTGAGTTTCATTCTATCCAAGCGGACAAGGGGGCTGAAATTGCTCGGCACAGATGAACTGAAGGAAACAATCAAAATCACGGGAAAGACTGTTGAATGTCCTGTCAAGGGCTGCAGTGAACTGGTGAAGAAACAACTGAAAGGCACGCCCAAGAATGAAGCCGGCTCCATATGCCCAAGACACAGAATCGTCATCTGGCGTTCAACCTTTGAATATCCGAAAGAATCAGATAATCTGCTTTGGAAAGAACGATCAGACTTGGAGTTACTGAAGAGAATAAAGAAAGTCAAAAGAGAAAGTCGGATGGTGCGGGAGAGAAGTGAGGATGCTGTCAGTTGGAATATCTTCAGATTCCTAGAAAGAAACAACCTGATTGAAGGATGCTTGGAATCGATTACTGGAACGTCCGCAAAATCCGCAGAGGTAATCTATTGGTCGTACAGCCAGAGAGAACACGCTAGCTGGTCCCTATTGAACAGGGCAAGGACAGAGTTTGGTGAGCAGAAGAATAGGGGTTCAGAGCCCGACATCATCATCAGTACTGACAGAGCGTTGTTCTTTTTTGAGGCGAAGCTGACCTCTGGGAACAAGAAACCCCCCAGCAATTGGGCCAGCTCTACTGGATATCAGACTGGCGGTGGTGATTGGTTCTCGAAAGTCTTTCGCTCGGATTACAAATCAGTTGCAAAGGAGTATTATGAGTTAATGCGCTTCTGGCTACTTGGGACTTGGATGGCAGAGCAACAGGGTCTGGACTTCCAGCTCATTAATCTGGTATTGTCCAAAAGAGAGAAGGATATCGAGGCCATCTTCAAGAGGCACATTAGGGAAAATCAGCGGAATCGATTCTCAAGAGTCGCTTGGGAGACTATCTACGGATATATCTCAAAGAGCAATCCAGTGAGAGACAAGGAGATCATGATGAGGTACTTCGGGAACAAGACCATTGGTTATGATAGAAAGGGAGAATTGCAGAAAGCTTTCTCATTAGACCATTGAGGAACTCGGGGTACTGAATCATCACCCACAAGGTATGGCTAAGATGACGGTTTGTCGACTTCAGATGTCGCTATCTTCCAATCACATCTCGTCTAGACTGCAAAGACTCAGTCCATCGACTGAAATAGAAGTGCAAGAAAGCGAGATGGTAGCGGGGGGTCGATTTGAACGGCCAATCTCAAGGTCTCACTCCATAGCCCGCAATGGGCTGATGACATCTCCGACCGTTGTCGTCGAGACTGGACTACCTGAAGTGATGCTGAGCCATTCTAATCATGAAACGACCCCCTAGCCACCTCAAGATGTATCAGACTCGGGTGATTCCTGTGCTCTCGCGTGGACATTGCGTCTGAGGTAGCCTTTTTTAGGACCCGGCCGCTTGTAGATGATGATAGAGGGGACGGTTTTGCCCGAGGATCGTTCTATAGAGAACAAAGTCGTCATTCTCGCCCTGCTGCAGAAGGCCCAAGAGAGAGGGCACGCGGCTCTGACCAGGATACAGGTCCACAAACTGCTCTTTGTCTCAGAACAGGAGATGTGGCGCCAGAAGATTCTCTCAAGTGGTTTCAGGTTCATCAAGATGAAGCAAGGACCGTGGTCTAAGGACATAGAGAACACCATGGCACAACTGGAGGACCTTGGGCTGGTCGAAACCCGGCAAGTCAGTACCCTTCGAGGAGACGAGGCGAGATTGGCCAGCCTCACCGAGATGGGGTCCGAACTGGTGAAGAGCATTCTGGAGTTACCAAGCACAGGACCTGAGGATGCAGTCCTACAGGCCATCGAGGATGCCTTAGTTCAATATGGGGACCTGCCTTCTGCAGAACTCGCAAAGAATCCCACAGCTTCCGGAACCGGATTACGTCAAAGAGCGTCGACGACACTCCGCTCAGGCAATACCTTCTCAAACCCCGACCTCAAAGCCAGACGACTGCAGTCTTCGAGGCCGACGAGTCTGTGAGAGAGACTCTCAGCATCATGGAGGATAAGGAGTTCCATAAGGACATCTTGGACAGCATGAATCGGGCTCGACGAGAAGCATTTCGGCCTTATCACCCGGGAGTGGAGATTCTGGACAATGACGAGGGCAATTGTCGCACAAAGGGAGTTTCTCGATAGATTGGCTAAACTGAGAAAGAGAAACCGTCTGGCTGCGGAGCGGATTGACCATCGACTTGAGGACCTCGCAGAGGACCCTTTTCGCAACACCAAGACCGATCTTGATCCTCAGGGACCCGGGCGAATAGCACGTGTGGGAGACCACAGAATCATCTACCGATACTGCAAAGATTGTCGACAGATCGGCGCCTACAAGAAAGTCAAGTGCGTAGACTGCGCACAGTGTGCCGATGAGACCGTGAAGGCCTTCACCTTCGATGACCGCGATATTGTCTACGACCGGAAGAGGCACCATTAAGACCCCATAAACCCGGACTCGTTATCCGGAGTCAGCCCAGGCAAACATGTCAATGGGTTGGCGCGCGCCAACTCTAGTCGGTCAATAGATAGCCCTACTGCACATCAAACTCGGCCCACGGGAAGAGCGGTAATCAAAGAAGTGGTAGCGGGGGTCGATTTGAACGACCGGTTCAGGGTGTCTCTCAAGTTCTTGTCGAACTTGAGGTATGAGCCCTGTGGGATAGTATGATTGGTGAAGTAGGGCTTAGCGTGCTCCGGCATCCAGAACAGGGCAATCCTCTTATTGAAGCGGGTGCAGATTGTCAATCACCGTGGGGAAACGACTAGTGGTGCGGTCTATGATTTGTGTAAGACTGGGCTGTGTTCGTGGCGGAAAGGAACTGTGACAGCCAACTATCGTTGTTTCGTACAGTGTGTTCGTGGAGGCGGAAATGAATGCTAGTGGTGATTGAGAAGAGACGCGAAATCGACCAAGCGCAAACCCTCTTCATGAAAGGTATAACAAGAACGCCGAAAGAAGCGGCGTTTTGATTGTTGGCCATCTGGGCGAGAAGAAGAATCTTGACACCTATTGGAGTAAGGCGCTGGGTATCTGGTGGACATTCAGCAAAGCAGAGAACCGATATTGGAACGCATTCGGAACAGAAGAACCTGAATGGAACTCGACACACTCTCACAGCATAACCTGTGAGATGAATCCCCCGTTTGAAGGAGTAAGTCATCAGATACAAGGAGTCTTCGCCAAGGATTCTAGCGGGGAGATACTATCTTCTGCACAGAGGCAGAATTGGCGGAGGTAGAAAGGGCATAGGAAAGAAGTCTTTCCGACGGGGTTTCCAAGGTAAGTGGGTTGTAGCAAAGGATGGGGGAGTAAGTAGCAAGGTGGCGTGGGTCGCCCTGCTGGAGAGCCCCCGAATGGGGCGTCAAGTAGCCAACTTCGTTCACGAAATCGAACGCATCAAGGCAGGGTCAACACAAAGAACAGTGGCTACCCCCTCTGGGGCTTAGCGGTTTTACAAAGAAGTTCCCGGGCAGGAAGACCAACCTTGAGAAGCTTGGCAGGGGACGCGCGGACAAGGAGATTCCGGCGTGGTCAATGGTGCTCGACGCCATCTTGAACCTTCGTCCAAAGGCCAAGATGGTTCAAATCAAAGATTACTGTGCGCGGACATACGGATTTGGACACCGATCTCAACCACGATAGAACGTCAGGTAGGATTCTGCACTGTAAACCTTCAAGGCAGAGTCAATGGTCCTGAGAACTCTCAGCCTCGATGGGCCAACGACCCTCGCTATGACATACTATACCGGTCTGCACGAGGTGAGTATACTGCATACGATCCTTTACAACACGGGATTTGGAGAATCGCCCGGAAACAGAATGGAAGCCTGCAAGTTGAATGCGTGAATGCTAACCGAATGCCTGAGTGTCAACACAAAGACGCGTTGTATGCCGTTGCGCTTGCTCACAAGAACAGGAAACGTTTCGATAAGGCAGAGTTCGCACTTGAGCGTGCACTATCCCTTGACCCTCACTACGAGCCTGCCAAACAGGAAATAGAACTTCTGACGACGAAGAAGAGGAAAAGCCGTGGGTCTGCCTCAGGCCGAACCGAACCCCAGAACGAAGAGGGCACAACCTACAAACGCGGGGAAGGCAGCGTTCATATGTCACCGGAGGAGAGCAGGTTGGTCAATGGCTTCTGCCGGTGGCTTCGCTCCATGGGAATCACAAAACCTCGTACAGGAGTGCGCTACGTGGACGTGGTATTCCGACACAATCGCATAGACTATGCTGTTGAAGCGAAGTGTGCAGATGGCAAACCTTGGAATGCCATTAGGGATGCACTCGGACAGGTTCTCTACTATCAGCTGTATCCTCACCGAGAGAAACACGGCCTCTGGCTAGTACTCATCGATGAAAAGCCCCACAGAAGACGACAAGTCATGGCTGCAGACCATGCGCAGCATGTTCGGCGAAGGAGCATTTCCAGTCTACTTGACATGGAAGTCCAACTCAGGTTTCGAGTCTGATGGGATTCGCATCTTCGGGTGATGACTGGGTCTGGTTAGGACTCCGAGTGTATTGATTTCTTGTTATGAAAGGCCGATGAGAATATGGTAGGGGGGATCGATTTGAACGACCGTGCTCAACACGGGCCATTTCTTCAGACCACATCAGCGCATCCTTCGACCACACCCCTTTGGCAAATATCCGAATGGGCCGCTGAATCTCGTAGTAGAGGTCAGGCATTCATTCTGTCAAAGACCACAATACCATATGCGTACTTCCTTGCTGTGTCTATTCTTTGACGGTCAGGACGACCAAGATTCCCGGCCATGAAACCTTCACAGAACGGACACTTCTATGCAGGGCCGGATTTGGCAACGACACGTAGTCAAGAATCAGAAGAAGTCAGTTGCCACTAATTCAGGCCCCACGTGTTTCAGGTCTCGGCTATCCCTTTCTCTTGTACGAGTACGAGGGCTTTCCACTTGACAGATTGACCATTCCCTGAACAGAGGATTTTCTGCTGGAGTACTTCACACCCACGCTTACTCCAGACAGACCAGCGGATGCCTTGGCATAGGTTCGTCCACCTATGCGCCTTGTAATACAATGTACGGGCCTCGCTTGCCCCATCCTGCAGCATAGAAGTTCTTGCCACCGTATCGGGCGTAACTTCGTCTCATGGCAGTATGATTAGCATGAACGAATATAAGGACGCCCATCCTTGACACTAACCACTCTACTAATCTGGTCTGAAAAGCCATCATTCTTGGTAAGGGCACAGTGTTAATCAAAGTCCAGCAGTCGACAGATTAGGGAGACGGGGGTGCCCATTCTAGAACTCTCCACTAAATCGAATCCGAACAGGGTGAAGTTTGAGCATTTCGCACGTGCTATCGAACTCGCTGAGCGATGTATAGGTGAGGATAATCGTCCACACCCAAAGGTGGGAGTAGTGATTGTCAAGAATGGGAACGTCTTGGCTGAAGCATTTCGAGGAGAGATAGGCAAAGGAGATCATGCAGAGTTCATTGCCCTTGAGAAGAAGTCAAGGGGGAATGCAGAAATTGAGAACGCCGACATGATTACTACTCTTGAGCCATGTACGCGGAGAAGTCATGACAAGAACCCTTGTGTTAAATGGATTATGAGTCGTCGAATCCGGAAGGTGTGGATTGGAACACTCGACTACAATCCGGATATCAGGGGAGAAGGAGAGGCAACCCTACGCGACAACGGGATTATGATTGGCAGGTTTCCGGACAGTTTTCAGTTGAAGATACTTGAGCAGAACAGAGAGTTCTTCGATTATATCAAGGCCAAACTTCCCTCACTCTCGATGAGCGAACTGCAGGGACGGGTCGACACCTTGCGTCAGTCGGTACTAACTGAGCTTGTGGAAATGAATAAACAGGAAGCCTCACCCGATACGGCACTCCGGACATGGAAGCTCACACAGGGCGCATACGAACGGATACTCACTCTTGAGCCCGAGGATGACTCCCGGTGGACCGAGATTGGATGGTTCCTATGCAATGCGACCCTGTACGGTCTTGCAGGTTACGCATTTCAAACTAGTACGAAAATCGATGCCACATCCTTTGGAGTTGGCTGGGCAGAGGGATGACCGAAATTGAGATGTACAATAGGACAGCAGACGGCATCAAATTCCTCACCAATCCGCTTCGTAAGGCGACAGAGTACCTGGCGAAGGCATATGCGATCAACTCTCAAGCAAATGCTCTTCATCGAAATGCATGGTTGGCACTTGCAGGTTTGTGGAAAACACGCGGCGAAGACAAAATGGTAAAACTCTGTGTTCAGAGGGCAAAGAAACTCGAGGGGTCCTCAAAAGCTGCGGGCGCTGAGCCAACGAGGTAAATCGAAGACACGGAAAAGATGGTAGCGGGGGGTCGATTTGAACGACCGGTCTCAGGGTTCTGCTCTTCAGCTCCCATTGGAGTCTGAAAATGAGCCCTGCGGGATTCTACAATCTAGACAGGCATCTATGATGAAACAGCATGGTCTAAGGGGTCTAATACTCCCGAAACGTTCTTCTCTTCAACAAGCGGTCTGACTACTCACACAGATGGCCCTGGATTTCTTTCTGTTCCTGACGTGGCCTTCTTAGGCTTCGTCGGAGTGCTTAGGCCGCGAGAAGACGAAAGGTGACAGTGAGAAACGCCCGCTTGGAAGGCGGGGATTTGTTTAACTGGGTTTGAATCCAAGCGCAGTCAGAGTTTCCTCCAACCTGCTTATGACCTCTCTGAGCCGTTCTGGATTCTGATCATCTGAAGCTGTCACAAGAACGGTGACTTGGATAGCAATCCCCCCGCTGCTTAGCTGCTTATCGAATCGGGATGTCTGAGTGGGCCGTTCAGCAGAAGTGGGCATCTTGGGAAGCACCGAGGTTTCTCCGACATGACGAATCCCGTTTGCCAAGCTTACAGATCCCTCTTCCGCTACTAGTATTCCGACCTGCTCGAGAAGCTGCACAAGTGTGTTCCCGCCCATTGCAGCGTTTGTAGTGCTCATCGATTTTTTGGAGTCTTTCACAGTTCGTACGACCAGTTCCTTTATTGGTACATTGCCCCTGTTCCGTACGAACTCAATCAAAGGTTGTATCTGCGGCCACTTGAGTATCAGTTTTCTCATCAACGAGTTGAATTCCTCAAGGTGCGAATAGTCCACCGCACGGGCTACATCACACCCATTTTGCGTGAGACGATTCGACTGACCCTCCTTGACCAAGATTCCGATTTGTATAAGGAATGAACTCTGATTGGATATCAGCTTCGCTTTGCTCTCAGCCTTTGCGCTACTCCTGATTCGTTCTGCCACTTCCTCTGCCTGCAGAGGTCGTGCATATCCTTGTGCTCGATTCCAAGCACCAATGACGTCGAGCAGACCCTCAAGAGATACGCCATATGGTATTGCAATGGGTTCTGCTTTCGATTCCTCTTTCTTTGCCACGCCCGCGCTCCACCTGACGGATTCTGCTTTAGCACTCAAGCAGTTGTATATAAGAGTTTTTAATCATTTGCTTGGCCTGCATACCCTAACAGAGAGAGTGGCCGCATTTTGGAATACTCTTCGCCAGTGAACGTGTTGCTCTTCATCATCCGGATTATTGCTGCCCCGGTGCTTTTGTTTCATTGAGCACGGGATCACGTCATAGAGATTCTGGGACAAGACAGGCAGTAGAGACTGCATGCGATAAGGCAACCGCATAACAAAGGGAAATGTCAGCCGGCTGTTGGCTGCATGTGTCGGTCACGGATGGTTACGTCTGCGAATAGCAGGACCGTGTTCTCAAATCAGCCCGAAATCTCTTAGCTTCCGAAGATGTTTCTCGAGCACCTCGGGATCAAGCGTCGAGTCAATCTTCAGTTCGATGTTAACCCTTCCACCTGTGCAGGCTTCCACTTTCTGCTTGAAGAGCTTGGCCACAACAGGAGTCCCACTTTCCATAGTTTCCTCAATCTCTTTCTCCTGTTGCTCGCTGGGCTCAATCAAAACGAAGAGGTAGCCATCGTCCTGCTCAGCGCAGAGTCCCGCAATCTTTGCTGAATCCACTTGCTGGCAAAGTCATCCTTGTTATCGATATGGATACCAAGTGCTTCGGCTGCGTAAGTCCCCAGTTGTGCGAGAGTGACTTTTCTGCCACTGAAAGTCTCACTGGCTCGAACAAAAACATCAACGTTCTTGAATGCCTCGGCATAGTAAGGAGCCCGCTCTTCTCTCGGTCTGGATCCTATTCGTTTACAGAGACTGTGTTGCCGAAAGCTCGCTTCCCTTTTCTTCGATAAGACCGAACTGTTTCAGCGCTGATATCTTCATTTGGCAGACCGGGTTGTATTTGATGTCAAAAATCCCGGCGCAAAATGATTTATAGTCCTGGGGCTTTGTGCTTGTCTTCGAAACTAACAGCTCTATGTGTTTGTCAAGTTCATCTAGCGAATACCGAGGGTATATCTTCCCACCTTTTCTTCCACCTTTGTGCTTTTCGTCTTGTGACAACATACTGCCCCCTAATATGACAACTTCCTGTTCACAAGATAGTGATAAGTGCTTCTAATAGAAAGAAGTAACTGCAAGGTGCCCACAATGGCAACTTCAGTACTCAGTGACCACCTCATATCAGCATCAGGGTCTATTCCGTGTACAGGCATATCTCGATATGCATTAAGTCCCTGAAACAGACTAGCATCCGTATACACTTCGAGTCCTTTTAGGGCATTCACGTGGTGGTTGGCAAGGCGCCCCTCACTGCGCAGCTTGTCAATAATCACACCAATGGTACTGATAGGCTTCCCTCTATCCTCAAGAAGCACATTGGTATTCTTGGCCAAGAGCTTGACGTAGTCTTCGAGTGCCCGTCCCATAATCTCACGGCATCCTCCGGCCTACCGACAGCGAGAGTCATCGACTCTACCAAGTCTTTCTTTATATCCTCTGTTAGAAAATCATATGCTTGCTGGCCCAAGAAAGTCTGGATGAAGACTCGGCTTGCCATCTCTGTATCCATTGCTTGAAAGAAACCCTCAAGGTTTGACACAGTCTTGGTGATTGATTTCGACTTCACTGTTGGCGAGATCTGAACGATTTTGTCGACCTTGACTAGGGTGCCTGCATACAGGCCCCATCTAGCCAGAGTATTCTCTTCACCACTTAGCAAGGGCGTTATGTCATAGTATATGCTCACTTTTCTTGCTGCAGAGTCTGCAGAGTCCCCGATGTCCACGAAGGAATGAAACCTGACATAGGGCTCATACTGCTGGAGGCGTTCACGAAACAACGCTCTCTTTATAGCTTCATCCCAAGTAGTCGACGCAAGTGGATTGGTTAGCGAGAGGTCGGCATCGTATAGGCTTCCGCTGAATACATTTAGAAAACCCAAGTCCCTAGCAGCCTCAATAGCTAGCCCAACGACACCTTTGCTTCGCGAGGGTATGTCCTTGTATTCGTGCCCATATATGCAGGCCGCCACTTTCTTAGTTGTAACGAAACCAAGCGAAACCGCTCTTACGCACTCCATTACAACATCGGGGTCCGCTTCTGGAATCTTCAAGCTATCCCACCACTGAAGAACCGTATCATAACCGCCTCATGCATCTTTTCAGGTTTCTCTCTACCTTTTCCGTCCACGATGCTGGCTTTCTTAGCCTGACTGACTGCTTTGTGCAAAGGCAGGTATTAACGGAATGAGAGAAGAAGTGGTAGCGGGCGGTCGATTCGAACGACCGATCTCAGGGTCTCACTCCTGAGCTCTCATTGAGTTGAGGGTATGAGCCCTGCGGGACAGGCATCGCCGTCTTGGTGATTTAAACTCACCAAACTCTGGCTTCCCTAGCCCGCTGAGGCCGAGAAACCGTGCTAGACCTTTAAGTGTTTTCATACAGAATGAGTGCGTGATGCTTTCTTAGTAGCAGAAGACTTTCTCTTCTGCTTCTGGATCTCTTCTTTCTCGCATTCCTCATGCATACGAATTTCCATCGATTCTCTTTCGACGCCTCTCATCAGCATCTCCTCTTGTTCATGCCTGTATTCTTCGGTCTTCTCGTATTCAGGTATTAGATAGCACCACTTTACCCATCCGTTGTCCTCGAAGGTGTGATGCGAGTCAACCTTGTCTGGCACATACAGGACTCGGAGTTCTTCTCTTGAGAATCCTTCCAGTACAAGCTGAACTCTGAGTGCGTCTTCATTCATCGCACCTATTCTGCCATACTCGCTGTGATTTCGTAGAGCCTGTAGTATTGCCAAGTCGATGGGCTTTAGTGTACGCAATCGATTACTCTCTTCAGAGTCCATCAGCTTCAGGAACCAGATTGGCTTATCCTTCTCTTCATCGGGCACATCAGACGGATAGTCAATGACTTGATCCATTAGAAAGCTCTCCAATGCTTGTTGGATTGCAGCAGAACAGACAATGGGCGAGAAACTGGTGGACAGACGCTGTTCCACGTCCATCTTGGGGCTTTTCCCACTTTCACTTTCTCTCAGTAATTCCAGCAGCTTTTCGATGGCTTGTTGAGTCTGATCGTTCATATTCCGTACTCCTCCCATAGTGGGTTTATCTTCATTCCATCTTCGGTTATCTCTCTCTTGACAATGTCTGTCTTCGCCCTGTGTTTCAAAACGAATCGAACGACTGCGTCCATTTTCCGTGGATGGTTCGGAGGCGCGATCAGGGCCCATCTGATGGCATCATCTACGCCATTCGTTCTAGATGTCCACTCCACCGACAATCTTCCTGATTCAACATAGTACACCAATTGCTCCGGGTCGAAGGTAACACCAATTCCGAGCGGTCTAATGATATACTCGACCTCATCCTTGAGCAGTCTATTCGGATTTGCCTCAACGATTTCCATCAGGTCCTTAGCGAGCGATGACACTGAGATATTCGAAGAGTACGAGAGGTCATTGAGGGTCTTGATTCTGAGAGCAATGCGTTCCCCATCATCATAACCCAAGCCAGCAGGCAACGGTTTGCCGAACCGTCTCACAAGGTCTATGTGTTCTTGACCAACCACATCTTCTGTTCCATACTCCATTCGGTACACATCCCCTTTCTTGCCTGCGAAGAGTGCATTACAGCGGTCCACGCTGAAAGCACTCTTTGAGAAGCAGCCATCTTGTGAAACCATTTCCGGAAGATAATAGGTCTTCACTTCCAAGGGCTCTTTGACAATACATAGGGGCAACCCCATGTTACGAATCGCCTTGTCACCCTCTGGTACTCCCCAATTCCTCATTAAAGCCCCTATAACCATCGGCAATTCCACCCTGATGCAGCTGTCATTGCCATCCGGTCCTCTATACGGCTTGAACTTGAACTCCCCAAACTTGCGGAACAGTTCATACGCAATCATGCATCTGTCACGGTCGCGCACATCCTCGTAGTACCTCAGTTTCCCGTTTTGTTCCAGACTCCCGTCACTCTCAATGATCGCGATCGACTCTCATCCTCCACTCGTGAATTTCGGGGAACTGTGGATTGGATATCCGTCCTCTCTCGCTTATGCCCATGTGCCCGACGCGTCCCTTCAGGTCATCAATCGTGACCCCGAGGGTGTCGGCAACCAGATGCATGGTTTCTCCGTCGAAGTAATGGTGAATCCAATATCGTCCGAACCTATTTACCGACGGGTCCTCAAGCCGGCTGAGTTGGCCAGCCAAGTCATTGAGATAGTATTGCGACGCGTCCGGCCCGCCGCGGATGTGTAGATGTTGCCGTAATTCCTCTATGAGCTCGAACTTGTCCTCCTTAGTTCGGAAGTACATCTTCTGTTCGTCAAGCGCGTTCAACCAGTTATCCGGACTCGTGTCCTTGGTCCAGTAGTACAACCTGCTGTCCATAACAGCGATCCTGACCTCTCGATTCGCCTCCTTTCAGCCCGAGTCGTTCGTTCAGCGTCTTCTCGAGCACGCCCCTGTTCTCCCGAATCGCCCACGCCACATCCCGAAACGGGTCGTCCACCAACCGAACCCCGACCTGATACAACTCCGCGTAATGCACGCGAAGCTTCTCCGGGTCCTTATTTGCCCGATACAGCCTCTCGACCACGTCCGACAGTTCCGCGATTTCCGGTCTCCTGAGGTCCCTGACGTCCGCCAGCGCCCGCTTCACAGTTTCCGGATCGACCCTGTGCCCGAGCGCCTCCGCAGGAACGTCCCTCTCATGCTCAACCCGTCGTACCTCCTGTCGTTCAAGATGTGACACGAGCCGGGGTTTGAGCCTGTACCACCCCGCGTCCGTGCGTCGTCATGATATGTCGCCGCTCGCAGTACTCGACCGCCTCACGATGGCGTTCTTCACTCAATGTCTTCTCAAGATGCGGATGCTGTCGAACGGCCGCATTCAATTCCTCGACCGTGAGTCTTTCGGGAAAGGGCCCTTGAGCGCCTCCTTCTTCGCCTCTGTTCTTTCAGCCTCCTTGGCCCGTGGAGAATCAGTCTGAGGTTGGGCCTCTGGCGCCTGATGCAACTCAGCAGACTTTGCCTGCTCCTGTACCCGAGACCTTCTGTATTCCTCTGCGGCCGTGATGAATGCTCTCTTCAGAGTGAAGTAGCGCTCATCCTCTCTTTCTTCCGTCTTGGGAATCTCACTCAGGCGTTTCTTTGCCTCTTCAGTGACTCGAACATATCCAGACTCACGTTCAGTCTCCGACGGTCGCATTGACTTCCTTTGATCGACCTCAGTGGGACGAGCCTGCTCACTTCTTGTTGCGTCCTCTATCCTTCTGGCCGCTTTCTTCTCGTCCTCTGCCAAGTTCTCAGGCTTCGATTGAGCAGCAGGCTGCGGCTGTTCTTGGTTGTCAGACAACCGCTCTCTCCTTCTTCTCGCCGGAACAGGAGTATCGTGGCCTTCATCAACCTCCGAATGCCCCATTATCAGACCCCCTCCTGTAGGCCGACTTCGGTCTCCAAACTTCGACGGATTGCTTCATGAGCGGCGCGCCAAGCGGAGTCATTTTTCTGGCGGCTCAGATACCAGACCATATACTCACAATACTCCCGGAGTTTGGATTTGTCCTTCACATACTCCTGTACGACATTCCTGATTGATAGTGCCGTCTGCTTGACGCGTCCCTTCAAAGCGGATTCCATGGTGATATCGTAAGCCTCAACGAAGAACGGGTCATCCATGGCATAGGTGAGGTCTCCAATGATATCGGGGTCGAGTCCTGCCCTCTCTTGTCCTCCCTGCTCATAGCTCCAACCTTGAGCTTGGAGTCCAAAAATCTCTGCCACAAGACTCTGAGGTGGCTCCACCCACTCGATTAGCTCGGGATGTTTGGCAAATGTCTCTCGCATCCTTTCGGCGACGGCCTTGTCTGTCCAAGTCTTACCGAGGACTCCACCGGGCACGAGTTCGCTAAGGTGTCTGATTCTGACCTTGACCGGCTGGTTCGTTCGGGTGATGTGAACAACAGCCTCGCCTAGGGCCATTCCGCCAATGTGTCTTATCTGATCCTGCGAGCAGTTGGCCTGCAATCCAACGAGGGTCCTTTCCGCAAGTTCATTCAGATAGTGGATTATCGTAGTGCCGGGGAGTTTGACAGCTTCTTCAGCCATCGTGGTTGGCAACTGATCGATTAGCGTGATGCAGAGTCCACTTGCTCTGGATTCTCTGAGAAGCCCTATAATTGAGCCAATTGCATGTTGTTGAGCCGAGTGCCCTTCGTTGACGCTTCGTTCGCTTGAGGTTCGTTTCAGGAGATGATGGGCTTCTTCGAGCACCAGAATATGCTTGAGACCTTTGACACCGGTCTCCGATGAAGTGGTCTGTGCTTCAAGGTGCAGTGCAATGTGAACTGTGAGTAGGCTGGTCAACAGTGCTTTCTGTTCTGATGAAAGGCCCCGCATCTCTATGATTGTCGGTTTTGAGAGCAGTTCCTTGACAGAGAGCCCAGTCTTGGTGTTGAAGATTGGAAGCAGCGGATCACGCAACAGGGTGGAGAATCTAGCACGAAGTGCTCCAATGAAGTCTTGGTTCATTTTGTCGCTGTACTGAAGGGCTGTCTTCTCGACATCAAGCAGAGCCTCAAGAATATCTGACACCAGAACGGTCCTGCCTCGTTTGTTTGCCCTGCGGTCCCAGCCAGCCTTTGAGAAGGCCGTGTTGAACACGGTCTCCATGTGCTCTTTGATTATGCCCTCGCTGGGCAGCGTTGCGATGAAGCAATCGATGACTGCGGGTATGAATGCGTTGAGAAGAACTCCTTCCGGACAGACAAACGGATTGAACCTGAAGGGTGCAGTGGTCTCATCGCCAGCTGTGAATATCCGCGCTTCGGGAATGATACCAAGAATCGACCGCCAGTCAGCAACCTTTCCGGGGAGCAGGACCAGAGGGGTGATGCGCTTTCTCCATGCTTCACAAACGATTAGCATGGCTGTGTTTGTCTTTCCACTTCCTGTTCCTCCGTAGATTGCCACGTGTTCAG
>CAVSBO010000009.1:0-4878 GCA_963726195.1 Candidatus Thorarchaeota archaeon | reverse complement strand
TGACCCCGCCCGATTTCTGAGACAGTCGCAGAAACAGATTGTCATCGGATCCGGGAAGGCTCGACAGGCATAGGTACTGAAGCACAGGCGACTACTGTTGTCGACGCATTTATGATGTAACAACAGCAATACATGTCGGCGATACGGCTGATGCTGGTAAAACACCTAATTGATTGCCCTGAGATAACCGCCATTGACGACACGCACCTTCGTGAGCTCCTCAACCCGCAGCACGACAGGGGGGACTTGAAGATTGGATACAGTCTCGCTCACGCCACAGTAAGGGTGCGAAAGGCATCGCTTCCTCACAGAATCAAGACATCATCAGAGGCATACTATGTGTTGAAGGGGCGCGGTATCATGCACATTGATGAAGAGACCAAGGAGGTGGGCGCAGGGGATGTGGTCTATATCCATCCCGGCTCAGTACAATACATCGAGAATAACGGCAGTGGGGACTTAGTCTTCCTTTGCATAGTATTTCCGAGCTGGAGGGCAGAGGACGAAGAGACCGTCTAGATCAGCGTCGCCTGCCCTTGTTTTGGTTGCTAGAGTATTTTGAAGACAGACCTGCAGGATGACAGGATTGAGAGGTCACTTCACTTTCTTGGCGAATTCCCTGCCCCATTCGTACGCTTTGTCGAGTTCTTCCTTTGTAGGCACCCACTTGACAGTGAAGGGATCCATGACGACCTGCATCTTGCCATGCTGCATTGCCTCCTGAATCTTCTGGACCGCTCCTCCACTCCAGCCATAGGAACCAAACGCAGCGCACTTCTTGCCCTCTGGCTTCAGCATTCCAAGATCGGACAATATCGGCGCCACAGTTGGAAGAATCTCGTTGTGCAGTGTCGAGCTCCCCACAAGGATACCTTTTGCTTCCAACAACTCGGCCATGATGTCACTTCTATCACTATGCGGGATGAGTCGAAGCAGGGGAGTCAGGCCTTCGTCCTTTACTCCCTCAGCTATGGCGCGAGCGAGCTTGGTAGTGCTCTGCCACATTGTATCCCAAGTGATGACGACCTTGTTTGTTGTCCTCTCCCCCTTGGCCCATTGTAGGTATCTTGTGACTATCTGGAGTGGGTCCTTGCGCCAGATGAGACCGTGTGATGGCGCTATAATCTTGATAGGAAGTTTCAGTTCGAGTACTTCCTCGATTTTCCTTCGAACTTGGCCGCTTAAGGGCCAAAGGATGTTGGCGTAGTACTTCTCCGCTTCTTTCCACAGCACATACTGGTCCACTTCGTCAGCATAGCGCTCCTCGGTTGCGTAGTGCTGACCAAACGCATCATTGGGCATCAGCAGTTGTTCTTCGACGTAGTAGGTGAACATGCTCTCTGGCCAATGAAGCATTGGTGCCTCGTAGAATCTCAGCGTTTTCCCGCCAAGGTTGATTTCGTCGCCGGTCTTCACGGTCTGGATTTTCCAGCCATCATGATAATGCTTCTTCAGTTCTTCAACTGCCTTGGCGGTGCATACAAGCGTTGCACCGGGCACTCTCTTCAACACGTCTGGTATAGCACCCGAGTGGTCTGTTTCCGTATGGTTTGAGATCATGTAGTCTATCTTCTGAGGATCTACTACCTTCGATATCCTATCAAACATCTCGTCGGCGAATGGTCCATACACAGCATCAACTAGTGCTATCTTCTTGCCCACAACGAGGTATGCATTATACGTGGTTCCATGATGAACAGTGTAGCTGTATCCGTGAAAGTTGCGAATGTCATGGTCTATCGCACCGACCCAGTACACTCCTTTGACTATCTCAATCGGCTTCAATTTTCATCCCCTGTTTGCATTTTACTTTCTCAAAGACAAACCAGACAGTCTTCAGACTGTGAGTAGATATGATGTATAACTATAGTTAATATAGAGCGTTATTAATATTCCGCTTTGACATCGAATCCACTAACCTAGGCCGTTCGAGAGCTGACAGACATTGATTCAGATCGAACTCTATGTTCTTGGATGCGGTCGAGCCATTCGTTGACTAGGGCGTTGAACAGACCTTCTTGTTCTATCTGCAGGTTATGTCCAGCCTGGTCCAGCACTGCGAAGGTTGCCCTTGGGTAGCTCTCCAAAACAGTCCATGTATCACGGTAGCCCACGGACGAATCCTGCCTTCCCGTAATGATGAGGGTGGGCGAGTCGAGGTTGCCGAATGGTTTGTCGATATCGAAGGAGAACCCGTAGGCGTGAGTCCACAGTCTCTCTATGAACGGCTTGTTCGCAGCCCTCAGGCCCGAGAGGATCTCATCCTGAAACCTTTGCCATATCTTGGATGACTGCACAACAGCAATCGATTCGAAGTCAGATCGGTCTTCCGGTTTCAGAGTGGAAAGCAGCGCAGGGTCCTCCACAAGAACTGTCCTGCGTGGCACTGCACGTTTCCGATTCTCTGGAATAGTCATGGGGCATATCAGGAGCAACCCATCAACCCAACCGCGCCTGCGATAAGCCACAGCCCTCGCTAGGTATCCTCCATAAGATTCACCGGCCAGTACAAAGCGCTGCCCGGGGATTACCGTATCAATGAATTCAAGAACCACGTCGAGCATCTGGTCCGAACTCACAATCCAATCCGGACCTTCCGTCTTGCCCATCCCTGGCAAGTCGAGGTAGATGCGCCTCCAGCCATTTCGTTGTGTGAACACTGGTTCTAAACAGCCAATCATCACTTGGCGATCTAGCGGAAATCCGTGTATGGCAACAACTGGCTTACCCTCGCCATATTCCTCGTAGTCAACGGTGAGCTTCCGAAGCTTGCATTGCATCAGATGCACCTCCATAATCATGACATGAAGCGAACAGCAATCCCGCACTGGCTCAGTGAGCATCTAAACCTGCGGCGATGAACCATATTAGACACACGCGTTTTTCTTCTCTTCGGCCAAGAGACATCGAGCCGTCGCATTTCAGAATAGCCTGAAGTTCACGCTTTGACGTTCTTCTGAACCTCATCGGAATAATACCCTCAACCTTGGCCTGTTCTATCGCCCGGTGAAGCCACCACATTTGCAGTCTTCGAAGATATCGCCAAAGGCCCGATAGAAGTAATGACAGGCTTCGAGTAGGCCCTGTCTGCCAAGGATTGTCAGGCTGTAAATGACCTGTCTCCCTTCTGAGGCTTTCTGAACCAATTTACGGGAAGACAGATTCTTGAGTGCAGGATAGATAGTGCCGGGTGTCGGCTTGCTGCCTCTTCGTACTGCGATTCTTTTCGCCAGTTCCTGTCCGTTCATTGGCTTCTTGCCGAGTTCCCAAAGTATTTGGAATGAAAGAAGACCACGCATGTCACAGCAGGCTGGCGGACAGCATTCATCGAACACCGGCTTGCGCGTCATAGTGCATATTGGATGTCCAATAGGTTTATATCTTTTCATATCGGGCGTCCAATAACGGCACACGAGGTGGCCAATAGAAGGATGTGTCTGAAATGAGAAAGGAGAGCAAGTCCATCAAGAAGAACGTGAAACAGCATTACGCTGAGGTTGCACAAAGGGCGCAAGCACCTGCCTCTTGCTCATGCTCGAGCTCATGTTGCGAATCGGCCTCGAATGCCGAGTACGCAGAAGCCATAGGTTATGTTAAGGAGCAAATAACTACGCTGCCAGATGGGGCCATTGCAGCAAGTGCAGGATGTGGTAATCCAACAGCTCTTGCGGGGCTGCAAGAGGGAGAGGTTGTTCTTGATCTTGGATCTGGGGGAGGTATTGACATATTCTTGGCCGCGAAGAAGGTTGGGCCGGACGGCAGGGCAATTGGCGTAGACATGACACCCGATATGATAGAGTTGGCAGAGAAGGGCGCGAAGGACATGGGTCTCGAGAATGTCGAATTCAGACTCGGAGATATCGAGGAGCTGCCTGTGGAAGATCAGTCTGTTGATGTCATCATAAGCAACTGCGTAATCAACCTCGCACCAGACAAGGACAAGGTGTTCAGAGAGGCATACAGAGTACTGAAGCCCGGCGGCCGGTTAATGGTTTCTGACATAGTAACCGATGGGGAGCTGCCCAAAGCGGTGAGAGACAGTCCCGATGCATGGGCCGGATGCGTAGCTGGTGCTCTCGACGAGCGGATTTACGTGGGCAAGATTCATGATGCGGGATTCCAAGACGTGAAGGTCGTTTCTAAGAGACCATTCATGACACTCGTGTACAGTGCAGAGGTAGAGGCATTCAAGCCTGTCTAGGTACCGTATGAGTCTGAGCAGACTCCTGAACAAGTGAATGCTTCTCGCCCTCCTCACATCTAGCCCGATCTCAGAAAGGCAGTCCCCTATGGATGGTCTCCAGAGCGTATCTGAAAGGTTAAATGGCACGTCAAGCCAGCCGACCAACGTCTTACCGAAGGGTCGATGGAATGCCTCCAAAGGACATGAACGTCATCGTGTTCGGCTGTACTCAGTGCATGTACAATGCGGCCGATCTCGCAGGTACAATGAAGATACAGTATGACGTGAGTGCTCGCATTATTCGCATGCCTTGCACAGCAAGGCTGGACATCAACTTCATTCTGAAGGCTCTCCAAGAAGGCGCAGATGGCGTTCTCGTGGTTGGCTGTCACCCTGGCGACTGCGCGTACAAGACGGGAAACTTAGGTGCAGAAAGAAGGGTCCGGTTTGCGAAGAAGCTCATCGGCCAGCTAGGCATGAACGAAGGCCGGGTGAAGATGGTCTTTGTTAGCGCCGCAGAGGGTGACAAATTCGCGGCTGAGGTAAACAAGTTTGCTGATGAAGTAAGGAAGATTGGTCCAAATCCGACACGCTTGTAGCGGCCAAAGGCATCTGTTCACGAGAATGAAATGATAACTGCCAGAAGCCATCTCGACGACCGGAAGACCTGGTTGTTATCCTGAATCCCAATAGGA
>CAVSBO010000008.1:0-196878 GCA_963726195.1 Candidatus Thorarchaeota archaeon | reverse complement strand
AGAAGGAGATTCTGCCTAGGGTCACGAAAGGCGACCTGTTCTTCGGTATCGCAACGACTGAGCCGACTGGTGGGTCTGACCTTGTGAACACGACAAGGACAGTCATCAAGCCGAAGGATCCGAAGGGCAATTCGTTCGTTGTGAATGGAGAGAAGGTATACATCAGCGGCGTTCGGGAGTCGGAGAAGTACGGCGGTGTGTACTGGACTCTCGGAAAGTCTGACCCGAAGGGCAGCCACAATGCATTCGATTCATTCATTCTGCCGCTGAACTTGGGCAAGGGATTGACAAAGGGAATCACGACTACGCTCTTTGAGGACATGGGTAGGATGGGTGTGTCCACTGGCGGATTCAATATTGAGAACGTGGAGATTCCGAAGCATTACATTATCGGACCGAGAGGACGTGGGTTCTATCAGGCGATGGAAGGATTCTCGGCTGCCAGGGTTTTGATAAGTGCAACGTGCCTCGGCGCAGCTCAAGCATGCCAAGACATAGGCGTGGAGTACGTGAAACAGAGGAAAGCATTCGGGAGACCGCTGGCTTCGTTCGAGGGAATCATGTTCGAGGCGGTTGACTCGTGGATGGCTCTTGAGGCTGACAGACTGCTGACCTATCGCGCGGCTGACGCGTGGGACCGGCACTACAAGCAGGGCGACAAGAACATCTCGAAGCTCGACATTGCGAAGTGGACCGCGGCTGCGAAGTACAGGACACCGCACGATGCACTGGATATCATCACGCGAGCAATGACCTGGCACGGAGCATTCGGCTACACGAAGGAGTGCCCGCTGGAGTCTTCATATCGCGGGGTACGGTCATATACCGTTGGTGCAGAAGGCGGAGCCCATGTCCAGAAGGTCGTCATGGGGAGAGAACTTTTCGGACCGGATTACCTCCCATATCGCCAAGAAAAGCAGATCTAATTTCTGGATGGGAGCCGGGGCGCCACACGCGCCCCGCTTGCCTATTCCCTAGAGCTTTATCCTTGGGCTTCCAACTAGGAACATGAGATGACAGCCACCTGAGGATCTGTGGACGCAACAAGAGCAATCATCACATGACTCACTCGAAAGAGTGCTTCCTGATGTGCCTTCGCCATGCAATGAGTGACGGATTATACTTCTCTATGCGCTTCAAGTAACCTGAAGTCAACTCTCGTGCCATACTGATACTCTTGGAGTTACATATCTTCTCTAGTGAGATATTATCCAATTCCTCAAGTCTATCATATACCTCTACGTCCCGGAGAGATGGATTACGGTACTTGGCCACAAGAGCTTTCAGAAAGGCGTGAACATAGTCCATAGGCTGCATGGTAGCTCGAAGAGAATCCGGGAGCACGAATCTGTCATCACCAGTCAAAGGCTCCTGACCATATAGAAAAGCAAAACTTGCATCGTCAAGAACAGTCGCTAACAGATAGTCAATCAGTCTCAGTCCGGCTTTCCCGAATTCGCTGGCCAACAAGAACGTTCTCTCCCTGAAAACGATACATCCTTGCTGGCAAGGCCAAGTGGGTTTGCACCAGACAATGTCAAGCGAGGGTTCTCTATGATGCGTGTTGATGCCATCCATGAACGCATCAAGTCTTATCGGAAATATCCTGCACACCAAGGGCCGGATTGGGTATATTCGACAGAGACCCCTTTCAAGAAACGGACACGGGCCATCAATGACAAAGTAGAACTCCGCTTGGATGTTGAAAGGATATGGGTTCTTTCTGATATGGTGGCGCGCCTCTTCGAGACTTAATTGTCGAGCCAAATATGGCAGCTCAACAGGATACAGAGGAATCTTGATGTCACTGCAACAACTGCCGCAGAGAGTGCATAGCTGCTTGAACTCCGAAACTAGATCGAGAAGAGAAAGCTCATAGCGAACCTTTGTGCCAATTTCCTTCGAACGGAAGCCCACATGATTCGCTGTTCGAGGCGCCATCCGATTCACTTTCCTCTAGGTGATACGCACTTCAGGTAAAGGGCTCAAGCAATGTCATTAGAGTGTGACTCGCTGTCCTCTGTCCAGAGCATGTACTGTAAGTTTCAATGACTCGGAAAGTCTGCTTCCTTGCGCCTTCTTAGTTCCAGCGGACGCATCATAAGCTCCTGCGTGTTGATAGATTCTTAGAACAGTATTGCATAGACCCAAGAGTTTCATTCCTCCGCCGTGCGACCGCAGTCGTTCCGTTCGTCCCCCGTACTGTGCTCAAGAACCTCGTTCTCTTCTCTTTCGCCCTTGATGAGCGCCGGCACCTTGATGCCGAATTCCTCAAGAGGAAATATGCTCTTGGCTCTATCGCCCCGCTGCACGCCCATTGGCTCCGCGATACCGGCTCCTATCCAAGTCTTCCACCACCTGGACACCGTAGGACCACGACTGCCAGCTAGACTAGCCACTTCGTTCCGGTTCCTTTGTCCGTCGCTGTAGTAGTAAGCCCTTTTCTGTTCATCAGTTTGGAGAAGGATGGACAATGCCTCCTGAACCTTCGGAATGCTTGTTGCCCTAGTCCACATAACCAGCTCTTGTAGGAGCTCAACTATACGGTCCTGTTTGTCTTTCTCTCTTTCTTTAGGCAATTCTGTCACCTTGCCACACTTC
Source organism: Candidatus Thorarchaeota archaeon (assembly GCA_963726195.1). Classification (GTDB taxonomy): domain Archaea; phylum Asgardarchaeota; class Thorarchaeia; order Thorarchaeales; family Thorarchaeaceae; genus OWC5. The sequence continues at coordinate 194,277 of CAVSBO010000008.1, read as the reverse complement.
ACTTCTGGCATCTTCCTCTGTCAGCATTCCCTCTTTAACACGCTTAACCATATTAAACAGCGATAGTGTTGTGAGGTACTTGAACTGATACCTCTTTAGATACTCCTTCGCGTGATCCCCAAGAGGGTCTCCTCGAGAAGCCGGCTCCAATTCCCTGAAATGGTTTATGATGTAAAATCCCTCAAGCTCAGCGGATTCTTGCCAGTGTCTATCTCTCTCTTCATCCAGCTTTCAAGTTGTAGGACTTTGGCCTTCCCACCCGCTTTCGTCGTGCCCTCAATTTCTACTAGGGCTTTCTTCCCCGTCATGCTTGAAGGTGACATCAGGATTGTCAGTGTTGTCTTTGTTGTGGATTACGTCCTCAAACTCAAGCCAGCTGAGTGCAAAAGCGATGGCCTCCTCCAAGGCAAAATCTGTGGTATATAGAAGTCTCTTGAACAACTCATACGTAACCAACTCGCTTTGGAGTGCCTTCACCTTTCCACCAAGCATTGGTTCGTCGGTGAAAGAGTAGTTGCTGACCCATTCGGGTTTTCTCTGAGCCATAAGTAGGTCTTGCATCATATCATAGGGAACATAGACCGTAGGTAGTCCATCGCCCTCAAAGACTACGTACAGCTGTTTCGCCTTCACAAGCTCTTCGCAAATCTTGAGACAGTTTGCTTTGGATAACTTCGTGACCTCTACAATTTGCGTACACGACGGGAAGCGGTGAAACTGAAAGATATGGTCGACTATTGCATTCATGACCTCTTTGTTATCATCTTTCCCTGTCATGTCATGTCCCCTCGGGTTGATCCTGCGATTCTGCTGAGCTGTCTGGTTTCTTACCATCTTTCTTTGCCGGAGCTTTCAAACTGATGCCGAGATCCTCAAGTTTCACGATGCGTTCGGGACGACCCGCATAGGCTTTGCTCGGCTTGACAATCGCGAGTTCGTACCATCTTTCCCACCAATTCTGGACGTTGTCATCTGAAGTGCCTACTGTTTGCGCTATCTCTCTTCGGCTTTTCCCGCCGTCTGTCATATCATACGCACGCCTCTTGGCGTCGGTATCAAGTTCCTTCAGAAGGACCTCTCGAAGCTTCGGAAGATTCATGAAGCGCAGCCACATGACAGTCTCTTCCAGCAGAAGCATCAATTCGGCTGAGGCATCCTCGCCAGGTTTCGTTCTCACACCCCCAAGTTGTCGATATTGAGATACTTCTTACCAGCACCCTTTCCTGTGCTCAGGATAAAGCCCTGGCGCTCCCAATCCGGCAGCATTGTTTCCAGAGTCCTCGTATTAGAGTAGCCTGCGAAATGTGCTATTTCCTCTATTGATCTCTTTCCGTCCAGTGCATCATACGCCTTCCCCTGTTGAGAGGTTTTTAGCAGCTGCGTCTTGAGGCCCTCAATCCTCGGACGAATCTGCATACAGAGGAGCCTTGTTGCGATTGTAATAATCTTGAGAAGCTCGTCATCTTCACTCATGTGTCAAATCACCTTCCGCCCCAGTTGCACAGTTCCCAAGTCCGTGTCGCGTCCGAGCATGGCATAACAAGATGATGAGTGCACATCCTCGTGCCAACCATTCAATCAGCCTATTCTGCTCATCTGAGACCACCCGTGCGAGCATGCATGCCGATGAAATAAGCCCCGGGCTTGCTCCACGAACCACTTGCGCTACGAAGTCAATCCCTAGCACTCAAAGCGTCCTAAAGAGCTTTTCGCGGGATTGAAACACGCAACGCTAAAATGAGGCATGCGCCAACAATCAACGGGGTCGGAGACGCCAGCAAACAACACCGAGTTGGAGAAGAAGCTTGGGGCGCGGCCGACGAACTGAGGGCGAACTCCAAACTCAAGTCCTCTGAGTATTCCATGCCAGTGCTCGGGCTGGTTTTCCTGAAGTGGGCCGACTTCAAGTTCGCACATGCCCAGAAAGAACTGGAGAGGGAGATCAAGGAGGAGGGCACTCGCAGAAGAAGAGAGATTGGCAAGGTCGACTATCAAGCAAAAGGTGTAATCTACGTCCCTGATAAGGCGCGCTTCTCCTATCTGATTAGCCTTCCTGAGAGCGCAGATGTCGGCAGGGCAATCAATGAGGCGATGGAACTCATCGAATTCGAGAATGAGGACCTCAAAGGGGTCTTACCAAAGACGTACCAGAACCTAGAGAGCAGTGTTCTCCTCTCTTTGCTGAGAATATTCAATTCAATACCCATGGACGTCGAGGGTGATGCTTTCGGAAACGTATACGAGTACTTCCTCGGGAGATTCGCGATGGCTGAAGGGCAGAAGGGTGGTGAGTTCTTCACCCCCGTGTCTTTGGTCCGACTGATACAAGATATCGAGAACCGTCCGAAGGGCGGATTTACGATCCTGCTTGTGGCTCAGGTGGCATGTTCGTTCAGAGTGCTCACTTCGTTGAAAAGCATTAGATGAGGCCGAGAGATTGCATCAGCGTCTATGGGCAAGAGAAGACCTCATCGACAGTACAACTCTGTAACATGAACCTTGCAGTCCACGGTCTTGCAGGTGATATTAAAGAAGGCAACACGTACTACGAAGACATCCATCAAGTTTGGGCAAGTTCGATTTTGTGATGGCCAATCCGCCATTCAACGTGGACCGCGTTGACAAGGACAGAGTCAAGAAAGACCCTCGGTTTTCACTTGGAATACCTACTGTGGATAATGCCAACTACCTGTGGATTGAAGCCTTCTATGCACCCTTGAACAACAGGGAGAGCCGGCTTCGTGATGGCCAACTCGGCATGTGATTCTCGTTATTCTGAACTTGAGATACGGAAGAAGTGATCGATACCCACTGTGTAGACGTGATTGTGTCAATCAGTCCCAACTTTTTCTAACAGTCACCCTGCCTTGCAGACTCTGGTTCCTTGACAGAGGAAAGAAAGGAACAACAAGGGAGAAGTCGATACTCATGATTGATGCACGCCATCTCTATCGCCAAGCCGACAGAGCCCACCGCGAATTCACTCCCTAACTCCTAGTTCCTTGCCACATTGTAAGGATGTACAGAGAGCAGACTGTTGAGAACCTGCAGCAGAGCGTGGATGAGTACACCACGATTTTCCCGAGGGCAAGTACGCTTATGGGCCTGGCCTCTGCAGATTGGTGGCCCTCGAAGAGGTGGAAGCGGGTAGTTTGAGCCCCGGTAGATATGTAGGGACTGCTGAGAATGATGAGGCCGAGACTCCCTTCTTTGACGAACTGTCACGTCCCCGTTTTGAAGCCAGCGACATAACAGAACAATGTCACGACCTTGAGAAACAGATGCAGTCCGGACTTGAGCGCATTCTGGGTGGGGAAGAATGACCGAAATCCTGCCCGAAGGATGGTCTTATGCAAAGGTCCAGAGTGTGTGCGAGATAGTTTCAAGCGGAGGAACCCCGATCGCGGCGGAATACCGATTACTACCGAAGCAATGGCGTAAGATGGTTCAAGTCCCAGGAACTTCGAGACTGGGCGCTGTATGATAGTGAAGAGACAATCACGGAACAGGCACTTGCTGAATCATCTGCAAAGATGTACCCTCGGAACACTGTGCTTATGGCATTGTATGGAGCAACAGTAGGTAGGCTCGGCTTTTTGCGGCGCGAGGCAAGCATCAATCAGGCAATCTGTGCTTTGGTACCAGACGAAAACAAGGTTGACTATCTGTACCTTTTCTACGCGCTTCGCGCTACTCGGCATAGGCTTGTTTCCCAAGCGTTTGGGGCTGCTCAACAGAACTTGAACCAGAGTCTGGTGAGAGAGCATCTGATACCTTTGCCACCGTTGGTGACTCAGAAGAGGATAAGCAACCTTCTGTCCGTCTATGATGACCTCATCGAGAACAACCGTCGTCGCATCCAGATACTCGAGAAGATGGCAAGGGCAATCTACCGTGAGTGGTTTGTGCACTTCAGGTTCCCGGGGCATGAGGAGACCGAGATGATCGACTCGGCGATGGGGGAGATTCCTGATGGTTGGGCTGAAACAACAGTTGCGGACGCTTTCGAGATTACAGGTGGAGGAACACCCTCAACCAAGAATGCCCAGTTCTGGGAGAATGGAACAATCAACTGGTATACGCCCTCTGACCTTACATCATCAGAATCGATGTTCATGGATGAATCGGTAAAGAAGATAACCGAGCTGGGCTTGAACAAAAGCTCCGCTAGAATGTTTCCGGCCCGCTCTGTTATGATGACGAGCAGGGCAACCATCGGGTATGTCTCGATAAACACAACGCCGGCATGCACCAATCAAGGGTTCATAACGTGCATTCCCAATGAACGCGTATCGGAGTACTACATCTACTTCTGGCTTCTCGACAACGTAGAGCGATTCATCAGCCTTGGCACAGGCACTACCTACAAAGAAATCATCAAGTCCGTGTTCAGGACAATAGAGATTCTGCTGCCGCCAGAAGAGCTAATGCGCAAGTATACAGAGCTGGTCAACCCTATGGGCGAGCTGATTCTCAATTTGCTGAGAACGAACAGAAATCTCACTGCAGCTAGGGACCTGCTTTTGCCGAGGCTCGTTTCAGGACGCCTAGACGTATCCAATATTGATATCAGCTCTCTCAACACAGCTCAGCAAACATCCAAATACAAGGAGCAGTCAACACTCGACCAGTGGACGGACGGGGATGACCACGACGCCAGAATGGGCCGATGACTACACCGAGAACGCTCTTGTCGAGCAGCCAGCCATTCGGATATTCGGCGAGCTTGGCTGGCAGACGGCCCAAGCCTTCGACGAGACCCTCACAGAATGTCCCGTCACAGGGCGCGACGAATCCACAGAGGTCGTGCTCAAACAGCGATTGCTCAAGGCTCTCAAGAACATCAACTCAGGCATCCCGGACGAGGCCCTTGAACAAGCCATCAGCGAATTGACAGCAGACAGAAGCACCAAGACCCCCGTTGCCGCCAACAAAGAGGTGTATGCACTTCTGAAAGAGGGCGTACTGGTCAAGTTTCGCACGCCAAAAGGCGAGGAGAAAACCGATAGAGTCAAGGTAATTGACTGGAACAACCCGGAGAACAACGACTTCTTCCTCGTCTCGCAATTCTGGGTCAATGGCACACTCTACCGTCGCCGACCCGACCTCGTGGGTTTCGTCAATGGAATCCCCCTTGTCCTCATCGAACTGAAGCGTCCCACCGAGAACCTGCAGCGCGCCTACGACGACAACCTCCGTGATTACAGGGACACGATTCCTCACATCTTCTGGTACAACGCATTCATCATCATATCAAACGGCGTTGACAGTGGCGCCGGAACATTGACCTCTCCATTCGAGCAATTCAACGAGTGGAAGAAGGTAGAGAGCGAGGATTCTCCTTCAGAGGCATCTCTGGCTACAATGATCAAAGGAATGTGCGAGCCCTCGCGCCTGCTTGATATCGTCGAGAATTTCATGCTGTTCAGTGAAGAGAAGGGTGGCACTGAAAAGTACGTCGCCCGCTATCATCAATACTTCGGCGTGAATAACGCAATCGAAGCCGTCCGCAACATCCAAGCGAACCGTGGTCGCCTCGGTGTGTTCTGGCACACTCAGGGCAGCGGAAAGAGCATGTCCATGATTTTCTTCAGCCAGAAGGTACTGCGCAAGATTCGTGGGAACTGGAGCTTCGTCGTAGTCACGGACCGTCTTGAGCTGGACGAGCAAATCTACAAGACCTTTTCGCGGGCGGGCGTAGTCTACGAGGCTGAGGACAGAGTACGTGCCCAGAGCAGCGAGCATCTCAGGCAGCTCTTGAAAGAGGACCATAGGTATCTCTTCACGATAATTCACAAGTTTCGTACCGAGCATGGAGAGAAGCATCCCAAGGTTTCAGACCGTTCGGACATCATCGTCATCACAGATGAGGCACATCGCACACAGTACGATCTGTTAGCCGACAACATGAGAACCGCTCTCCCTAACGCCGCATTCCTCGGCTTTACAGGAACCCCACTCTTTGCCGAAGACAAAACTGAGAAGGCATTCGGTGAATATGTCAGCATCTACAACTTCGCGCAATCAGTGATAGACCATGCGACTGTCCCCCTCTATTACGAGAACAGGATTCCTAAGCTACAGCTCATAAACGAAAGCTACAACGAGGACATGCTCAAGATTCTGGAGGATGCCGAGCTGGATTCCGCACAGGAAGAGAAGCTCGAACGACTGCTCGGCAAGCAGTACCACCTCATCACACGCGACGACAGACTTGAGAAGATTGGCGAGGACATTGTTGAGCACTTCACGTCGCGCGGCCATCAGGGCAAGGCCATGGTCATCTCCATCGATAGGATGACTGCGGTGCGGATGTACGATAAGGTGCAGAGTCACTGGAAGGAGAAGATTGGCAGGCTGCAGGGAGAAATCAAGTCTCTGAAGGCTTCCAAACTCGACCCAGTAGAGCAGGAGCACATCGAGGAGCTGCAGGCTCTGGTCAACTACATGAAAAAGACCGACATGGCGGTCATCATCTCTCAATCGCAAAACGAAGTGGATGATTTCCGCAAGAAGGGTCTGGATATCACAACACACCGTCGAAGAATGGTCACAGACACTCAACTCGACGAGAAGTTCAAGGACGCTGACAACCCTCTGCGTATCGTCTTCGTCTGTGCAATGTGGATAACAGGCTTCGATGTTCGACCCTGCTCAACCATCTACTTGGACAAGCCCATGCGCAACCACTCTCTAATGCAGGCAATAGCCCGTGCGAACCGCGTCTTTCGTGACAAAGAGAACGGTCTCATTGTCGATTACATCGGGATATTCAACAACCTCCGGAAGGCACTGGCAATCTATGGCTCCATCTCAGGAGGTGGCATCGCTGAAGGCGACATGCCGGTCAAGATCAAAGAGGCGCTGGTCGAGGAGCTCAAGAAGGCGATTGCAGACGCAGAGCAATTCTGCAGGGAGAGAGGAATCTACCTGAGCGCAATCCAAGCCGCCGAAGGTCTCGACAGGGGCATGCTCATCAAGAATGCGGCCGACTCGATACTGGAGAATGATAAGTCGAAACATGATTTCCTGTCGCTTGTGTCCTCCGTCAATCTGCTCTACAGGGCAATCAAGCCTGACCCGAGGGAGGAGGAGTTCAACTCAAAACGCAGACTGCTTGTCGTCATCGCGCGCAGGATTGAGGCTGCTGCCAAGATTGTGGACGTTTCAGGCGTCATGAAGGACATTGATGATCTGTTGGACAGGTCTGTTGCAGCCGAGCCGTATGTGATGCCTGAAGACCCTGTGGAGCATCTGACAACGGACCTGAGCAAGATTGACTTTGAGAGACTACGCAGGGAATTCTCGAAGGGAAGGAAGCACACCTACATCGAGCGTCTGCGAAGCATCACGCAATGGAGAATACGCGAACTGGTCCGACTGAACAAGTCCCGAGTCGATTACATGAAACGGCTACAGGCGATGATTGATGACTACAATTCAGGACGGATGGATGTGGACCAGTTCTTCGAATCGTTGGTTCAGCTCATGGGTGAACTGCAGCAAGAAGAGAAACGTCACACAGAGGAGAACCTGACAGAAGAGGAACTTGCAGTCTTCGATCTCCTGACCCGGCCACCAGACAAGCTGAGCAAAGAAGGACAAGGAACTGGTCAAGAAGGTGGCATGTGATTTGCTCTGGACTCTGAAAGAAGAGAAGCTTGTGCTGGATTGGAGAAAGACGCAGCAGACTACGGGCATCTGTTCGTCAAGCAATCGAAGTAGAGCGGATACCAACTCCCCGAAGTATACTCGAAAGACCTTTACAACCAGAAGTGTGAGCTCGTTTATCAACATGTCTACGAATCATATTGGAGCCGCAATACGAAGCATTTATGGGCCAGCCCCCGGCAGACCGAGATGTACAAGGTGGGCCTGCATATCAAAAAGACAATGCAACTATGTGCCACCGCTGCTACTGCTTGCTGTACTCGGCAAGCCAAGTTGTGTCTTGAGGTCCTCAATGTCTTCCCTAAGTTCGCGAATTGTCTCAATTACACGGTTTGCGAGCTTGGTCACAACTTTATCATCAGTAGATGCTCCTACGACAGTTCCGACGTTTAGCTCGTTGTACAAAATCACTGCTTCAGGGACGATCTCACCATATTCGTCCGTAAGTGCCCTAGTTTTTCAGTCATCTTCGTGATATTGTCGGAATCCGGGATATTGGCAGTTTGAACAGGTATTCCTCCCAGCTCTCAAGGACATCAACGATTCTCAGCCTGGACAACGCAGGCCTCCGTCTCCGCAATATCCCTCCGCCTTCCAGATGGAGAACTCAGTCTGTTTGATGTTACCCTCGAGTTTCGAGAGCCTGTGCGATGTCCACAGGCTCAGGATAGTCGCAATGGTGTATTACAGTGAGAAAGGAATTCAGCAGGATGCTCACCATGTTCAGGTCCAGCACCGATGTCTGTATCACAGATGCGCTCTCCTAGAATTCCGAATAGCACAACAGCTCTCCAAATGTTAGTGTATTAGACTCACGATGTCAATAGTGCAGACCACGGGAACCATCCTCATCAGCATGAGAAAATCCTCAGGTGAACAATTCCAATTCTTTTAGAGGTGCTTGTCGCGGTCTTCTCCTCACTCTTTGCCTAACTGCAATCGTCTTTCCAGAAGCGAATATGGTATACCTTCGCCTCCATGGTTCTTGTCCTTGAAGTACGCACAGAAATACCGAGAATGGATCGGAGTTTAAATATCTGGGCAGACCGGCCAAATCGTCAAGCCTCACGCTCTGTCCGAGGGTCGAGGTTGCAGCAAGGTTGACGATTTTAGATTTCAGAGACTGGCACCACCTGCCGGGAGGTATTCAGAGCGAGATGCCTCAGACCGAGCAGACATGAGTTCCGGAGAAGGTCATCATCTAAAGAAGATGTATGTCTGAATGGAGGGTTTACTATGGTGACGGCATCCTCAGCTCTTTCAATATCTCGTTGACCTGTGTCAGCGTTTCAGATGCGCTCATTACATTTCGTACATCATGATAAGCAATGTATCTCTTGTAGTCGCCCTCGATGCTCTCAATCTCATCCTCTAACTTGTGCAGATCGGCTTTGTTCGACACAACGACAATCCTCTGTGTCTTTGAGTCGTCTCTCCCTCGCTGCATGGCCATGATCAATGAGTCTCTCTTGACTCGCGCTTCTGTACTTCAGAAGCCGAAGGTATCTTGCACATGTTGCCTAGTCGGCTCCACAACGGAAATGCGTCAGAGTGTCCTGCTGTCGGCTTCGTAGTTCCAATTTTGCACAGCAAGATTCATTACATGTATTGGAACCTTCTCTCATGACATATCATGAGTAGGGCTCAAGGGAGGCAAACGCATCCAAGAGTGCGAGGCCCGGCCAGACCAATGCCAGTGATTCGCCTAAGCGAGGCTCTCGGATTCGCCAAGGCAATACAGGAGCTTGGTAATGGAAAGTCCTGCGATCTTACTGCTGTCGCTGAGAGAGTGGGCATCTCAAAAGGCAGTAGCAGAAAAGCTGACATGGTAGGCGCGGCGACTGAGTTTGGCCTCGTTAAGAAGAATCCCAGTTCTCAGAAAGTCTTTCTTACCGCCTTGGGGAGCTCGTTGGTGCTCGGCACCGAATCAACAAAACCTGAGCTGTTAAGACAAGCAATAAACAACGTCGAGTCTTTCAGGAATGTGTTCAGCAATTACGATAAGCGGGGAGTTTCCCTACGATGAAGAATACTTCAGAACTCTGCTTGAGAAAGAATACAGTGTGAAGGAGAAGCATGTGGATTCCTTCATTGACATGCTGGTCAAGAGCGGCAGGGATGCGGGAATTCTCGTCGCAAAGAGAAGAAGCTCATGGTGAAGTTCGGCTCGGACAACGATGTGAAGTCGGACATATTCTATATTGAGCCCGGCAAACCATACAGTGCGAAACAGATTCTGATTGAAGATATCATGTCCAAACCGAAGAAGAGAGTCTGGATTTGTGACCCATATGTTGGAATCCGGTTACTGGATATCCTCAAGAAGATTGACGCAAGCATCGAGATTCGCATAATCACTCATAAAGTTGAGTATGAAAGTCTATTCATCAGGACTCTAGGCGATTTCAAACAGGAGCATCCAAGCACAGAAGTAAGGAAAACGACACCGGATATACATGACAGGTACGTATTATCGGAGACCCACATGTGGCTCGTTGGTCACAGTCTGAAGGACCTCGGCAAGAAAGAAACTTTCATTGTACCTCTGGGAGAAGACATCAGGCAGCCTTTGGAGTTGGCGTTCGAAACGAGATGGAACTCGTCTTTGACTCTATAATAGGCTAGAGGGTTGTTCAAGAGTCACTCGATTGCTGATGCGATGCCGTCCTCACAAGGTCCTTGAGCTTCAGGTCACAGCGCCAGCCTATACCACTTCTCTCTGAGGGATGAAAGAGGAATAGCGCTTTAACAGCCTGAATCTCATCCGTATCGGGCCCTTGCAGTTTGAGCTCGAGGTCGGCAACAGTCTTCTTAATAGACGGTCCAATACGCAGTCTCGCCAGTCCGTCTGCAACCCGGTCTTGTCTGTCCACTGAAGGGTTCAGCCGAGTTCGCGTTCGCCTACATTCCGTCTGAAGGGGTTTACTGGTTCCTAGCCACGGAGGCCTTTGATTTCTTAACGATTATACCAAGAAAGGAGTGCAGGTCGTATCTCCTCTAACTCTCGGCCACAAGATGGAACTAATCAAGGCAGGCGTTCATGCTAAGAAGCTGTCAGAAGAAGCGCAAAAGGTGCAGGACCAGATTCTCAGACTCGGCGCCCACTTCAAGAAACTAAATCAGGCTCTGGTCCACACTGTATGACACTCATGTGAATCATCTGAAAGGAAAGGCGGACGAGTTCGAGTCGTCGTGGAAACTTCTGCGAGAGGAGTTTGATAGGATAGAGTCCATGTCTTCAGAATAGACACGCGTGAGCAAAGTGAAGCGGGCAACTCAGTCCACTGAATGAACAAGCGGTCGTTTGGCCAGAACTAGCTCAATATTCACCAGCCCTCTTTGCTCGGCAGCTTTCACGAAGTCGAAAAACTTCCGGAAACCGAGATTCGCATGGCTGAAGGAGGGGTCGTTGTTGTGCATGAGCGAGGCCACTAGTACTCAGCTCAGTGCTCTTCTTCTCATACTCCATTTTGCGCACGGTCGAAACGAGAGAGTCGAAACCCTTCTGAAGCGAGTCAAGTGAGTCCTTGGTGCTGCGGCTCAGTTTGATTGGAACTTTCAATACGGTGCTTGCGCCGTGGCCTTCCAACACAACGAAACCAGCATCAGCGGCAGCAGTCACGAATTCGCCCCAAGTTGCAGACCCCAGCTTAACCTCGTCGAATCCCGGGTTCAGTGAAGTCATCACGGTTTTTGTGTATCCTATGCCCGGTATGTTTCCTCGTGCTGCAATCATCCTGACTGATTCCTGAAGCTGCGCAAAGGCGCTTCTTCGCTCCAATTCCTTGTCTGGTGGCTCTTCCTCAGCCACTTCGGCTCTTGTTCCGAAACACTTTCGTCTACGTAGGTGCGCAAGCTCTGAATGTCAACATAGTCGTCGACCATTCCTATCAGATCAGGGTTCACCTCAAGGGGCCGACAAATCAGCAGAACCCTCTTTCCCATCCTTTGAAGATTGGCAACAAGGGGTCTGAAGTCATAGTCTTTGCTGATTAACGCATACTCCATGATTGTAGGTGCACTCATCAGATGGGCCATCGCATGTGCAGTCATGAGGACATCTGCACTGTTCTTCGTAGGAGAAGGAACATGAATCAGCTCATAGCGATTCCTGAAGAGTACATTCGCGGTCTCCTCAGGTGCATGCAGCCAATCAGCATATGCGTATGCAGCCACTACGCGCCCTCTGCCTTTGAGGAACCCAAGGACGTCTGTGGCGAAACTCGAGTCTTGCTTCATACCTATATTTTGGAAGTCCCAGAATACAGCAATATCATGAACAGCGATTCCGTCCACCAAGAACAGGCCTCCAAACCACTTTGCAGCCTGTGCTGACTGCACATGAGTAAGATAAATCCCTTCTCACCCGTAGCTCCAGAGTTCAGCATCATGCCTCAGTGGAACAGTCGCCCAAGAAGACGCCTTACTAGTGCATAGGTGATGAGTATGTCTACGAAGTCGACGAGCACAAACATGAGCATCACCGACTCGTACGCCTGAGGCAGCAATGCCGAACTCATCAACAGGAAGAAGGGCAGGATGATGAAGAGGTTGAGTATCAGACTGATGATCAAGATGTAGTAGGTCTTACCAGTCCCGAAGAACAGGCCTCTGAGATTCGTCGACACCGCAAACAAGACATATGGAATGATTTGCCAGAAGAACATTATACTGCAGTAGTGCACGACATCGGGATTGGACGTGAAAGCGAAGCCCATCGCGTCAATCGCCACCAATCCGAGCAGGCCAAAGACGCCTATGATGCAGAATCCTAGGAATGCAGACACCATCAGAAGACGAGGTATGCGATATCTGGCCTGGTCGGTCTTGAGGTAGTTACCCACTCGGATGCTTGTGCCGTCTGCAATTGCAAGCACAGGAATCAATGCAGTCCACATCAGCTTCTGGAAGAGTTGGAAGCCCGCATACTGGTTTGGCCCCATGTAATTCAAGACCTGAAGCACGAAGAAGTAGAAGAAATTGCGCACGAATGAGTCAATCCCGGTCCAGCCCCCCACATTGAACAGAGGTTTGGTTTCCGATTTCAAGGAAGTAAGACCCCACTCCTGTCGTCTAATCCGCAATGTGTGCAATGCTGCGACGACAGCTAGGGCACAGTAGAACACGTTTGAAATCAGGTAGCCCTCTGCAACACCCTGAAGACCTAGGACTGAAGAGAGAAAGGTAACTGAGATACGAGGAAGAGATCCAGTACCATGTTCATGCCCGTGTTCAGAGTGACTATGAGCAGGGCCAGCTTGGCTTTGTCCATGGATTTCAAACCGAGAACCAAGAGCAAAGCCAGGGAATTGAAGGGCAAAGCTGATGGCGCGGAGCGAAAGATAGGACACGGTCCGCTCAACCAGTCCGGCGGGGTTCCGATGAAATTGACAAACAGTGGCATATTCAGAAGCATGAAGAGAGCGAGCCCAGTCGAGAACAGAAGTCGCAGTCCCATCCCCGCGATGAGCTGTCTGACGACCGCATCACGACTGCGATAGTTCTGGCTCACAAGCGCAAGTACTCCAAAGGGGATGGTTTCGTTGATTATCTCAATTGAGATGCCCATGAACTCGTATTGTTCGGCAATGGCCAATGAGCTGTAGTCAATATGACCGACCCAGAATGTGTTGACCAAGCTGTAGATTCTCGGTATCGCAAGAGCCAGAATAAGAAAGACCATGAAGTCCCAAGGATACTCCCTTAGTAGACCCATCAGTCCGCGATTCCTAGATTCTACGGGCTCTTGACTGATCAATCCTCGCTGATCCCCCTTCAAGTACTACAGGATTTCGGATGGAGGTCGTATATAGATTTGGTGCCTCTCTTCACTTTTGACTACCAATTCCTTGTCTTGACGTTTGATGGGCAGAGAGATATTCGGAACAGACTTCTTGCCTCGCAGACAAGAGAAGCAGATGTAGTCCGTCTGTCATGTTGAGAGAGACTCGTCCTCTCTCTTCCCCGTCCATGTGAACATAACTCCACCGAAGATGCAGTCGTACAACGGGTTCGCATTGCAGGACTCCATGCCTCGTGCAAGTATCTCCTGCAAGTCTTTAAGACCGGTTTGTGGACAGACAGTCTTTTGATGTGAGATGAAGAAGCCAGTCCCAGTCGTGTTTGAGAGTAACGGTGCGAACATCCATGGCCTTTTCTACAAAGCCTCTGGAGGCAAACCATCGCCAACGGTTGTCCTTTGCCACGGCTTTCCTGGAAGTGACGGAGACGTGTTTGGTCTTGGCGAGAGATTGATGAAAGAAGGGTTCAATGCTCTTGCTTTCAACTATCGTGGCTCTTGGGGAAGCGGAGGGCTATTCAAGGATGCGAACTCATTGGAGGATGTAATCTCGGCAATTTGCTACGTGAAATCGAGTTCCGTTGTCAAGGAATTCAATGTTGACCCGTCACACATCGCCGTTATCGGATACAGTTATGGTGGCGGCATGGCTCTGCTTGGTTCGTTGAGTGACGCCTCAGTGAAAAGAGTAGTTGACATTGCTGGAGGCAACCTTGGCGAAGCCGGAAGGATGATGAAGCAGAGTGATGAATACAGACAAGCGATTGAGAAGAGCATAGAGGAAGGTGTTTCCGACGCAGGCCTGAGAGCGAATCCTAGGGAAATCATCGCTGATCTGCTTGCAGACCTGGACAAGTACGACTTGGTCAAGCATGCGGACGCACTGTCTAGCAAGGACATTCTGATAATTGGTGGATGGCGTGACCAACAAGCGGATATGGAGCACCACATACTGCCTTTCATCACGGCATTACAAAGGCATGAAGCCAAGCAAGTGCAAATAGAAATCCTTGACACAGACCATTCCTTTGAGAATGTCAGGAGTCAGGTGGCAGACAGAATAGTATCTTGGTTGAGAACTCCATCCAAAGACACAGAGGGAAGGTAAGGAGGATGCTCAGGTCCACTTCCATTCGTCCTTTGCTAACAATAGATTTTCCCGTTTCACGGAACTCGTGTCCTGAGGAAGAGCTGCTCTCACTCCAGTTTCGGAATGTTGATTAGTAACCATCAGTCCCTGCAGGAGCATTCCGTCGTGCATATCGTCGGTGGAGTGATACGGAGATGTCAGATTCTATAATATCAATAGAAGATGCTAAACTAGCAGCAGAAGGCGCATTATCCAGACTCGCCTTGCTCCATATAGCGTTCTCCAAAGTCTTGATAGAGGAGCACGGAAGAGAGAGAGGACTCGACCTAATCGCAAAGGCAATGATTGACTACGGCAAGAGGATTGCAGAGCGGTTGCAGAAAGGACTCCCGGACCTAACTAATCTTGGATTGAATGAGGAATTCGAAGAATCCGAAGAGGGGAAGCTGTGTGTCAAGGGCTGTACGTTGGCGAAGGTGTTCAAAGAGCAGAACGCACTAGATGTTGGGCACATGTACTGCTACGTGGATCCAGCCAAGACGATGTCGCGGAATCCGGAGGAGAAGATGATTCACTTGACAAGTGAAGCGTGCGGTGATGATGGATGTACGGTCGATGTCGTTCCTACCACTCAGAAGGACCGCGAGACCTTCTCAAGCCGAACAGGGGCTTGGAGAAAGGTCGACCCTCGACTCTACGAGTATGACAAAGGAGACCCTTCCCTGAAAGAAGGAGCAATTGAGGACAATCGAATCCGCCGATCAAGCCATCTTAGGAAAAGACATGGTAGTTAAACCATCATCACGGACAAGAGAAACAGATGTAGTCAGACTCAGCAATTGCGAGAGGCTCGTCCTCTCTCTTCCTTCTCCGCTGGTCCCCGATATCAGAATAGAGGACATTGATTCCATATCTGGTATTTCGGAGTCCTAGGTTGAAACCGGAGGAGATTAGTGCGACTCTGCAGAAGACTCTTGCCACATATCACACGAGCACTAGGGAGGCGAAAGGATGTCTGAATCTGCGACGTTATCAGAAGATACGAAGAGAGAAATGCAGGAGAATATAATCAGACTTGCATTGCTTCATCTGGCTTTCTCAAGAGTCTTGCTACAAGAGCACGGAAGAGAGAGGGGACTCGACCTAATTGCAAAAGCAATGATTGAGTATGGCAGGGGATGTGCGGAGCGTCCAGACCCAACGCTCAATCCAATATCCTTTGGCTTGTATAACGAAACCGGAGAAACTGCACAAGGAAAATACTACGTAAGGGGTTGTCTGATTGCGAAGGTGTTCAAGGAGCAGGATGCTCTCGATATCGGACACATGTACTGCTATGTGGATGCGGCCAAGATGATGGCGAAGCAGCCAGAAGCGAAGATGATTCATATCACATGTGAAACATGTGGTGATGACAAGTGTACGGTTGATATCGTTCCCACCACTGAGAAGGACCGTGAGACCTTCTCAAGCGGAACAGGAGCTTGGAGAAAGGTCGATCCTCGACTATACAAGTATGATAAAGGAGCACCATCCCTGAAAGGAGAAGCAATCAAGGACAATCAAGCCCGTAAATCAAGCCATCCACGGGGACCACATGACACTTGAATCAACCTTGCAGACAAGAAAGAGGATTGCCAATAGGCTAATCCCTTCCAAGGGGGCCGGACAGCTTGTTGCTCTTCATCCTTCTCTTGCCATCGAAGCAGCGGAGCAGACTGATTTTGGGCTGTGTTTGGCTCGTATTGACAGAGCACGCAGTCTTGCCTTTTGGTTGGTTCAGCGTTTGACTCGAGATTTGCCGAAGGACTCCATCCTCAGAACTCCAAGCGACTCAAGATGTCGGAAGAGATTAGTAGAAGCATACCGACAGTTAATCAACGGTATGTCAGAGGCTGGGAGAAGAGATGCAGTCCTATGACCGGCTTATTGAGCTCTCGCGAGAGATTCCGATGCTGTACTCGGTGATGAATACACTCGACTGGGATACGTACACAGGTATGCCCCGGGGAGCTGCCACACAGAGAGCTGAGCAGAACTCCTTTCTGGAAAGACTGCATCACAGGATGGTCACCAATCCCGAGATTGGACGACTACTGGAAACAGTTGCAGCAAGTCCTGACGCTTCGTCCCTTACAGAAGTCCAACAGCGGAATCTGTTTCTCCTTCGTCGCCTCTACGATCGCGAAACACGGATTCCCGAGGAGCTATCAGCAGAAATCCGGAAGCAGGAAACGGTTACCTACGACGCGTGGCTGAAAGCAAAGGCAGAGAAAGACTGGAAGGTGTTTCAGCCTCATCTTGAGAAGAGGCTAGAGATGCAACTACGTTGTTCAGACCTCCTCATGGATTCTCTCGGCCTAACCGACCCTTACGATGTCTGCCTTGACTTGCTCGAACCGGGAATGACCTCTGACTACTATTCGAAGGTGTTCAGGGAAATCCAGAGTGGTATCGTGCCACTTGTCAAGAGATACGCAGAAGCATCAAAAAGTGTACGGACGGACTTCTTGAAGAGGAAGGTCGAGAAGAGCGTGCAAGTCAAGATAGTTGAGGACATTGCGGATTTCGTAGGCTTTGATATCAAATCGGAGCATGCTACGGGAAAGCTGGGTGAGACCGAACATCCTTTCTCAACTGGAAGGTACGATGATGTCAGGATTGCACTGCATTACTATGAGAATGACGTCTTCATGCCCGTTCTCATTTTGTTGCACGAAGGTGGTCATGCCCTCTACGAGATGAATCTCAACAGGGAGTGGGAGTACGAGCTGGTTGGACTTCCAGAAGGCCTCGGAACACATGAGTCCCAGTCAATATTCGTGCAGAATATAATCGGTCGCTCACCCCACTTCATCCGCTACTTCTTGCCGCGTCTGAACAAGCTGACACAGGACATGTTCTCGGACGTAACTGCTGAGGAATTTACCGAGGCAATTAGTGTGGTTCGACCTTCTCCGATAAGAGGAGGCAGCGATGAAGTCACACATCCGCTTCATCTCATAATACGCTTTGAGATCGAGAAGGCCATGTTCGCGAACAAGATCTCGGTGTCGGAGATACCCGGGATTTGGAAGGAGAAGTATGAGAAGTACCTAGGTGTCACTGTCCGAGATGATAGCGAGGGTGCACTGCAGGACGCACAATGGGCTAGGCAGGCTTTTGGCTATTTCCCGTGTTATGCACTAGGACACATTTTCTCGGCCCAGCTCGCTGAGGCAATGGAGAGGCGCATACCCGACTGGAAGCAGCAAATCGAAAAGGGCGAACCTAAGCCGGCCATGACATGGATGAAGGAGAACATCCATCAGAAAGGTTCGCTGTACGATGCGCTTGACCTCATCAAGAATGTCACCGGGAAGGAAGCTTCTGCGAAACCCTATCTCAGATACCTGAAACGGAAGTATTCGGAGCTGTATGGTGATTAACGCAGGAGCTGTGGTGCTACAAACTCACATGGTCGAAACATCTTAACGGGAATGCCACTTCTAAAGCCCGACCAGACTACCCCTTGTTGCACCAATCTGGGCATCCTTGATCACATACTCGATGTTGGTCAAGTCCTGCAGAACGGTTACATCCTCCAACGGGTTGGAGTTCACCACGATGATATCACCAGCCTTTCCAGTTTCAATGGACCCTATCTCGTCTCCAAGCTTGATCGCTTTCAGCTGCTTCTATAGTTGCACACTGCAATGCTTGGACTGCACTCATACCAACCTCCGTCATCATTAGAGCAATCTCCTTTGCGGAGGTCCCATGAGGAGCTGCGTCACCAACTGAATCGGTTCCCAGTGCGAACCTTACTCCCTTCTTGAATGCCATCCTGTGGCAGTCTAGCATCACGTCAAAGACTTGGTTAAGTTTCGTCACTACCTCAGGTTCAAGCTTTGACATGATGTCGGAATCATGTAGTTCAGCATATGCTCTATGCGTCGGTACAAGGTAGGTTCCTTTCCTAATCATGACCTTTGCCGTTTCGTCAGAGACCATGCTACCGTGTTCAATCGTATCGATTCCCGCGTCAACCGCCAAGCGAATCCCGGCATCTCCGTGAGCGTGACTGGCTACATGCATGTTGTTTCTATGAGCCTCTTGGACCATTGCCTTCAGCTCGTCCTCATTGAAGAGGGTCTTATCGACTTTCGATTTCGCCCCGTGCATAATTCCGCCCGTTGTGAACGTCTTTATGAAATCTGAACCCACAACCACCCTGTCTCGAACAGCTTGAATCACACCATCGACGCCACTTGGGGTTGAGAACTCTCTGTTCTTTGAGAAGGCTTCTAGCAGCTCATTAGGCAGCATCATGTCTTGATTCCCATACTGTGAAATTCCATACTGAGCAACAAGGATTCTCGGTCCCTTGAAGAGTCCAGCAGAAATCGCCTTCTTCAAGGACGACCCCCATTTCTCTCCACCACAATCCCTCAACGTTGTGAAGCCTGCTCTCAGATGGTCCTGCGCATGCTTCAGCGCCAGGTAACCGTAGTAGAACGTGGGTGTGGTCAGATATACCCGTTCTTGGTTGATTGACGTTGCCATTTCCAAATGCACATGGCAGTCAATCAGACCTGGAAGAGCATACTTGCCATCGAGATCCAGTACTTGATCATTCTCTTCTTTGTCAAAGGACGACGATTCGCCAATCCAGTCAATCTTCCCATTGGCAAGTACAATGCTCTTGTCTGCTTCCATCTTCCCGTGAATAGCATCAAAATAAGTGACGTTGTTCAGAACGAGTCGCTTGTCAGGCAAACAGCTACCCCCTGTACGAATGCTCAACGGTGTCTGAAGGTCCTAAAGAGCATTATGTCGCTTCTAGGGTGATGATGAGGGTCGAAAAGCGGGACGTCTCAAGCTTCTGTCGCTCAGATTCAGTCCTCGCCCGCACTATTTATCTAGTGGCGAACCCATTGATTGACAGTTTCGCCATAACCAGTGGTCCGGAGGTTGAATGCAGATTGGATATTGAGATACGTCCGTACGACATAGTTCATGAGTCAACGAATGATTGGTCGAGATTTGGGGATTTTCTGGCAGAATACTCCAAGGAGTTCTGGCCCGGGGACCCCCCGATGGATAGGAAAACATGGGAGTCTGCAATGCAAGCGGACTCAGCAGAAAATGACCTAGTTGCTTACGAGGCTGTAGATGCTGAACAAAACGAGAAAATCGCGGGATTCTTCCGACTGTTGTTTTGGAAGGACTCTTCTCCATCCTACAAAGGTAACGAACACATCTGCAACATGCCCATGTTCTCGGTGCGCAGAGAATATCGTAGGAGGGGAATAGCAGCCAAGCTTCTGTCAGTGCTATATGATGAAGTGAGGGAAAGAGGACGACAATCAATTGTAGGGCAAATCATGAATGAGGCTGGGCGCGTCCTCGTTCGTAGCATTGGTGGGAAAGAGGCCCTTGCAATGCAGGATAACCGTCTCAATCTGGATAGCGTGGACTGGGACATGGTCAAAGCATGGGTTAAGGAAGGTCCGAAACGATCTCCCGGGACGCGCATCGTGTTCTTTCACTCGATTCCTGATACGATACTTGGGCAATACTGCGATGTATACACCGAGGTAGGGAATCAGGCCCCACGCGAACAGCTGAAGGTCGGCGATGAGATCGTCACTCCCGAATCTTGGAGAAACAGAATGGAGAAGCTTGCTGAAGCAGGAATGAAATATCTTGCTGCCTTGACGATAGAGAAGAACGGGGACATTTCCGGTTTGACCGACGTTGCTTGGCTCCCTGTTCGGCCATCAATCCTAAACCAGTGGTTGACAGGAGTTCAAGAGAAATACCGTGGGAAGGGACTTGGCAAGTGGCTCAAGGGTGCGGTTCTTCTCAAGGTCAAGAAAGAGTTCCCTACCGTGACTTCGATTCAGACAGGGAATGCCACGTCGAATGAACCAATGTTGGATATCAACAGACGACTCGGATTCAAGATGTACAGGCAAATCTACCTATGTCAAATCGAACTTGATGAACTAGAGATGTATCTCAAGAAGTGACTACTAGTCGCCGAGGTACGCCCCATCCCTTCTCGATGTCGTCCCTTAGAGCGGGCATGGGTTCTTGACGTGCGGACAAGAGAAGTAGATATAGTCTTGACTAGTTGGGAGAAGCTCGTCATCTGTCTTCCTTCTCCGTGTGAATACAACTCCAGGGAAGATGCAGTCGTGCAGCAGGTTCGCCTTGCAGGACTCCATGCCTCAAGCAAGTACTCCTGCAAGTCTTTAAGACCGGTTTGTAGGCAGACAGTCCTTTGATGTGAGATGAGGAAGCCAGCCCGAGTTCGATTCGAGAGCAAAGGTGCGAGTGTCCATGGGGTCTTCTACAAAGCCTCTGGAGCCGGCCCATTGCCAACGGTTATCCTTTGTCAGGGGTTTCCTGGAAACGACACAGACGTACTCGGGCTTGGCGAGAGATTGATGAAAGAAGGATTCAGTGCCCTTACCTTCAATTATCGCGGCACATGGGGAAGCGAAGGACTGCTTACGATTGCGAACTCGCTGGAGGACGTAGCCTCAGCTATACGCTATGTGAAATCGAGCCTCACTGTTCGAGAGTTCAGTGTTGACCCTTCAAGCATTACGATCATAGGATACAGTCTTGGGGGCGGCATGGCTTTGTTGGGTTCACTGAATGACACCGCAGTAAGAAGAGTGGTCTACATTGCCGGAGGTGACCTTAGCGAAGTGGGAAGAATGATGCGGCGGAGTGATGAATTCAGACAAGCGATTCTGAAATCTGTAGACCAAGGCATATCCGATTCAGAT
Organism: Candidatus Thorarchaeota archaeon; assembly: GCA_963726195.1. Lineage (GTDB taxonomy): Archaea > Asgardarchaeota > Thorarchaeia > Thorarchaeales > Thorarchaeaceae > OWC5. The sequence goes on along the minus strand of CAVSBO010000008.1, from coordinate 172,934 downwards.
TTCAGCAGCCTGCGAGCTGAAGAGTTGTTTGCCGAGGTATTTGCAGACATGGACAAGTACGATTTGGTCAAGCATGCTGAAGCGCTATCTAACAACGATATTCTAATAATCGGTGGATTGCGTGACCAAGAGAACGCCATAGAACATCACGTATTCCCTCTCTACAAAGCTCTGCAGAAGCATGGAGCCAAGCAAGTGCAAATGGAAATCTTTGATGCAGACCACTCATTTACAGACATCAGGAACCAATTGGCAGACAGAATAGTATCTTGGTTGAGAACTCCATCCAAAGACACAGAGGCAAGGTAAGGAGGAAGCACAGGTCCGATTCCATTTGTCCTTTGCCACCAATAGCAGGAAGACGGATAAGAATCAACTATTGAGTAAAGGCTTGTTCTGCTTTCTAAAGTGAGCTGTCAGAAGACTCTCAACCAACTTGCACATATCTGGATCCTTGATTTCTAAGAAAGAGATGCTGCAATTCTCCATAATCCACTTCTTGGTCTCTTCGGGTTCCATAACATAATGCTCTCTAACCAAGTCTCTTCTGAAAGCGCTTCCTCTGATGCTTCGGCTTGCTGACAAGTGTTCCTTGAATCTATCCTTAAGACCAGTACTCTGACCAACGTAAACTACCTCTCCATTCTTGTATATCAGATAGACTCCGGGACCTTCTGGAAAAACAAGATCGCCATCGATTCTTGAGAGACCAGTCTCCATTACTCTCTTTGCATGTCTCTCCGTTTCTTCAAGAATTGCTCGAAGACTCATATTGAGTCACTTGTTCTCTAGTCGGCCTTAAGGATGATGTACACAGCAGCAGAGACTGACACGATCAGACGGTCGTCCAGACAATCGCGGACTCGGTTCTTGGCCTTTCTGGGGGATACGAGACAGAGAAGCAGCTGTAGAAGCCACCTTGCACTGCCGCGTCCAAAGATGCTCGACCGGGGTTCTCGATTTGGAGTCACAGGATGCATATCGGAGAACGGCGTTACTGCACTGCAACATCACTGCCGCTTGCAGCAACCGTTCTCTTGCCGACCTCCTCACCCGTGAGATGATAGAACACAAGACAGGCAAGGATGTTGACTACAATCACAGGAGAGTAGCTGGGCTCAAGCAGCAGGAGAAATGCCATTAGACCAAGAAGTTCACCCATAACTATGAACGCCAAGCCTGCCAAAGCAAAGAGTGTGGTCTGGTTTGTTCTCTGCGCGACATGCAGTACACTAACTCCTCCTAGGATAAGGTATGGTGCCTCGGTGAAAGATGCGATAAGTATCATGACCAGAAGCCCAACGTGTGTCGCCAGCATCTCTGCGTAGTAAGTTATGCCGGGCGCCGTCAGAAGCGTGAATAGAACCATTAGCTCGATGGCCGCTGAGACGAGACCAAACACGAATGTGGCGCGTGACACATTATCGTTGTACCGTCCGTAGATTACAAGGAACCCGACTCCCTGCGTCACAAGCCATGCGGCCCACAAGAACACTTCGATGATGGACTCGGTTATCGTGGCCGGCTCCGGATTGAAGACGATATATGTGCTCATGACTCCGGCAAGAACACCAATGATGCTACCATAGAGTCCTAATCCTATGCGATTCATGCGCTGCTCCCCAGTCACGCGAACCACTGAGCCCGCTGCCTGCAATGCCACTCAAGAACATTTCGCAATCAAGCGCTCTGCAAAGTGATATCTCACGTACCACTTCTCCTTGGCCTCCCAACGCCGCCTATAGTGTTCATCTGAAAGCAATCCCAAATGCTCCCAGTAGAAGATGCCCCCTTCATGATAGACCGTGAAGTCAGGCATGACGAAATCGTTAGGCTCTCTTGGGTTTCGCAAAGGTTACTCGTAGTTGCACAGCCGCCCAAGAGAGGACAAGGTATCTGCAATAATGACTTCCGACTTCGACCGAACAAGGATGCCCGACCGCGTTCTGTAAAAAAGATCCTCTCCGCTCGGACCAAAAATGGAAACACATGGAAGTCGGTTTCTTTTCGAGGAGAATACTCGTTCTCCAAAACGATAAATGGTGCGTATACACAAAAAGAGCATTAAGCGGCCTGAGGAGTCTTCGACGGAAACATGACCCTGTTGGATAAGTGGCGCAAAGAGCGAGGGGCGCGATTTGGCAGAAAGAAGAAGCCCGAAAAACCGCCTGACAACGAACAGATCCCCCTCAGCGAGTATCCAGCCGAAAAGACGACTGTGGGAATGCCTCACACAAACGGAGACTCGTCACAAATCGAAACAGCCGGACCTTCTCAAGACAGAATTGCGGAAACTAGGTCTTCCGAGAAGACTCGAACAAGACAATCGCTATTCTCGGAATTCGACGATGAATCAGTATAGGTAGAACAAGGAACTTATGAGTCTCCACTACAAGTGTGAAAAATGCCAAGAGAGTGCGAGTAAGCAGAAAATCTGAAGATGGGTTCTGTCCAGACTGCTTCACAAGATCCACGTGAAGATGTGAGCCGAGATGCTGACGCTTGTTTCAGGCAGGAGCTGGAAACTTCAGACGATGTCAGTCGTGGCTGTCGTGTTGTTCGCCCTTTCGACCGTATCATGCTCGTCTGCGCCACTGGTCGTAGCAAGTTCGGTTCACATGTCTGGACTGTTGCCGCACGGTCCGATTTCTATTGACAACGAAGCAGACTTCACGTCCCAGGGGTGGCCTGGAAGCGGCACGCCCGGCAATCCCTTCAGGATTGAGAATCTCAACATAACATGTAGTCAGGTATGCATTTCTGTGCACAACGTCGCAACTTGCTTTGTGATAAGCGGCTGCTTCCTTCAGCTCACTCAAGGGAGGCGCCATGTGTTGCATTGAGTTCGAAGGAGTTAGAGGCGGCGTGGTCGCTGATTGCTTCATGGATTCCGGATATTCATATTGGTACGCTGTTGGGGACGTGATGTTCAGTACGTACGGATACGGCGCCCGGGCGTCATATTCCGAGAACTGCACCCTTCGCGGTAACACATTCTACAACAACTACTATGGTGTGAGTCTTGCATGGTCTAGCTCATGTTCACTCGTTGACAATGGCGTCTCCCTCTCATGGATCGGGATTGAAGTGACAGACTCGACTGGGTGCGTGCTCGATAGGAATGACCTGTACTCGAACAGGTATGGCGCAATGCTCACGCGTGCGGACTCAAGCACGATTGCCAATCAGACGATGATTGGTTTGGGCAGCGGTCTCGGTGAATTGGGAGGCGTCGCTCTCTCAGAATGCAGAGGCTGCGAGGTTCATCACAACACGTTCTTTGGCAGCGGCCTCAGCATCGAGTTGCCTACTCCACTGGGCCCGCCGAGCCTCCTCGAGCACTGGAATCATTCAGTGACAGGTAATATGGTGAATGGCAAGCCCCTCGGTTATTTCTGGAACTACTCCAACACGGTTATCGACGCTGCGTCGAACGGACAGGTGATTCTGGCAGGATGCAGGAATGTGACGGTTCACCATGCGATCGTCTCTAATTCTTCTGCTGCAGTGCAGCTTGGACATTGCGTCAATGTCACTCTGGCCGACAGTGCAATATCAAATGACACAGTCCGAGGAGTGAGCCTGCTGTTCTGCGAGGGATGCAGTGTCCTGAACTGCACCATAACAGGCAACTTTGCAGGTATCTATCCCTATCATGTGAAGGACGTGAGAGTTGCATCCAATGTTCTCTTTGGGAACTGGCGTTCTGTGTTTGCCTGGTATGTGAACTCCTCATGCTTCTGCAACAACAGCATAAGAAATGCCCACTGCGGCATCTATCTAGAACACGGCCTGTTCTGTTCGATAGAGAACAACTTGATCGCGGGTTGCCAGCAAGGGATAGACCTCTGGTTCTCGAAGCACTGCCAGATTGTCGGCAACGGGGTGTTCAATTCCTCACAGGTGGGTATCAGGCTGACTGCAGATTCACAGTACAATGATGTGTACTACAACTCCGTCGGATGGAACGCATTGAACGGCGAAGACCGTGGCTCTTCGAATACATGGGATGATGGCATATCGCGGGGAAACAGACTGGAGTGACTATTCCGGGTATGGTTGGTACGAAGTCTCAGGAACCGCTGGCAGTCACGACCGATATCCCTCGAAACTATCCTCCTCGACGTCCTCCGAACAAGTCGGGCAACAGCTCGAAGCCATAGCGTTGGTTGTTCTGACAATCACTGCCTTGACGGTTTCTGCAGCTGCCTACATTCACTACAGGAGGCTGCAGTGAGATTCTGAAAGACATCTCTTCTTTCCGTCACTCGGGCCAATGAACTCCTACTCACCAATGTCCAAGTCTGGTCAAGTTCTCCGCATCTGCCGCCTATCCTGCATCCCGGGCGAAGCCCATCGTTTTCCTGCGCTCTTGAGGAAGCTGTCTGAAAAGCTGAATGTGCGGTATGAGAGCCGTGATCAGCTTGTTCTCGGCCTTCTTTAGGTGCTCCAAAAAGGTGGTTCTCCCCATCTTCGACCTAGAGGCGATGGTCTGCAGGTCGGCCCCTCTCGGGTAGCGAAAGTAGCCCTGCGCATAGGCGGTCAGTAGGGCGTCCATCTGTTTCTCCGTTATCCCTGAGAAGAGTGCGTCAGTCGTGAGCGTCAGTGAGCTGGCGATGTAGCCGTCGAAGGGTGTCTTCCTGAGGATCTCGACATTGAAGCCGTCTTGATGCAAGCGGGTGAGGAGCCGCTTGACGTTCTCATGACGGAACGCAATCAGTCTGAAGTACTCCCAGCCGTCCTCATAGGCAACCGGTGGAATACTGAGGATGCTCGGGTCCTCGAGGTACTTGCTAACCGTGCCAGGACCACCGCAGGCACACATCCTCGTGATAACATGGTTGTTGCCACCACTGTGTATCTCTTCAACTACCTCCACAACCTTGGCAAGGTCCTCTCTTATCAGGGCATAGTCGTCCTGCTTCTGGAGGACCAGTTCGATAATGTCGTACTGGCCGTTGCACCACTCATAGAGCCTCATCGACGGATACTTGCCCGTTACGTTGCCGAAAGGATTGTCATACTTGGCCCGGAACACTATCTCGAACAGCGGCATGAGCTAGCCACGTGTCGCTGCACCTATATAGCCTCTCCCGACATATGTCGGTAGGCATGTGTCGGTACAAAGCCTATGCCATCTCTCGACGGCTCCTCCAGTGTGAATAAAATGGAGAACATTCAGACACAACACACATTCAGGCTGCCGACAGAGCCAGCGGCTCAGGAGCCTAAGCGAACTTCAGTCCTCAAACTGAGAAGGAGGAGCGTCCAGAGCACCTCGACACAGTCTGAGCACCTCGCTGAGGCAGAGGCCATGTGTCGGCTTGAACAGAATCGGACCGCTGCCTTGGCAGCGGCGCATCGGATGTCGTTCATTCGCTAGAGGCAGACGAGGTGATGGTGACAGCTATGACGAACTTGATCGCCTACTGTGGACTCGACTGTACGAAGTGTGATGCTTTCGAAGCGACTAAGTCCCGAAACTTGGCACTCAAGAGAACGATTGCTGAGCGTTGGACCAAGGAGCTGAAAGCCAACATTGGCCCGGCAGATGTCGAGTGCAGAGGGTGCAAATCCTCAACACTCTCGGCTTGGTGCCAGAGGTTCTGCAAGATACGGCCGTGTGCAGAGGCTCGAGGCGTGGAAACCTGTGCTCACTGCGAGGACTATCCCTGTGCCGAGCTCGAAAGGTTCCTATCAACCGAGCAAGCGGCCAAGGAGAATCTTGAGAGAATCAGGGGAACACTCTAGAAAAGAGCCTGAAAGCCCAGAGCGTGACGCCCGGGTCCTACGGACCCACAGTTAAGCGGATATGCGCAAATACCCCCACAAGAGCCACCGGAACTGCCAAACGCCGAAGACACTCCCGACTTTCCAAGCCAAGTTGCCTGCCAGAGTCAACTTCCCTTCCACTTCATGCAAGTGACAGACAACGAATCAAGGAGCTGTTGAATACGTGCTCTATGCCCTCTCGGTCGGTCCATACCATAAGGACTACCATGCGCAGAGAGGTTCTCAGGGCCGAGTATCTGCCCGATGGAAGGGAGAAGACCACATCACTTTTCTTCAACTGCCTTCATCACAGAAGTCGGTATTCGATATGAGCGAGGAGAGGACGTGGGACCTGTCGTCGATTGTGGCAGATACATCCGTAGCTGGAATTGGACGCGAGATAGACTCGATTATTTCTGAGTTGCATGGATTGGGAAATGAACTCAAAGGGAACCTTAGCGAAGTCTCAGCAAAGGACTTGGCAGACTACATCCGGAGGATAGAATCTCTCAATGAGAGAGTAGAAACTGAAGCAGTGTATTCGGACTGCCAGTATGCATTAGATGTTGTATCAACCAACGGCCGAGCACTCGGGGCTCTGAGACAAAAGGCCACCAACGAGTTTGCTGGTACCCTCCGAACCATAGAGTATGACTTGGGAGACCTTGTCCGAAGTAGATCAGAACTGCTCGATGCACCAGAACTTGGAGCGTACAGACATTATCTGCAAAAGGCGAGCATGAAGGCATCGTATCGATTATCACAGGCAGAAGAGAATGTCATAATGACCAAGGACAACAACGGAATATTCACAATCTCTCAACTGCGGGAGAGCTGGATGGGAACGCAGGTTCTGGAACTGAAGACTGCGAAGGAAGAGAAAGCCGTCACTATGAATGAACTCTTCAGCCTGCGAATGGATGAGAACAGAGAGACAAGAGAATCTGCATCCAAGGCCTATTTCGGCTGTCTTGCCAAAGACAGGCTGTTGCACGGAACGGCATTGCAGGCGGTCTGTGCAGATCATGTCCAGATGTCAAAGCTCAGAAGATGGCCCTCGCCCATGACTCAGAGCCTAGTGGACCAAGATGTCGAGGAGACAGTCATCGGCACCATGCTATCGTCCATAGAGAGAGCCTCAGACAGTTACCAGAGGTACTTGCGGCTGAAGGCTAGGTTCTTCGGAGTCGAACGCCTGCTCGATTATGATATCAGGGCACCGTGGTCATCTGAGAGGACATGGACAGCGGACTGGTCGAGTGTAAGAGGGTCGACAATTAGTGCATATCATGCATTCGACAACGAGGTGGGCGCCTACATCGATGGACTATTTGACCAACGCCGTATTGACTCTCTTGACAGAAAGGGTAGAATGATGAGTAAGGGATTCAGTGAGAGTTGGTTTCATGGAAGAACATCCTTCGTATTCCTGACCTACAACGGTATGTTGAACGACGCCTACACCCTGGCACACGAACTAGGGCACGCTGTTCACAATCATTTCATGCACGAGCACCAGAGCATCCTGAACTGTGATGTGTCTATATGCATGGCTGAGACTGCCTCTCTGTTTGGGGAACTCCTACTGACGGAACAACTGCTCAGAGAGTGCGACACGCAGGCCCTGACACTCGAGATACTCGCCAGAGTACTAGATCGCTTCTATACGATGGTGTACTACAATGCGGCCTGCGCATTCTTTGAGTCGAGTCTCTATGAGACAATAGAGGCTAGTGAAATGCTTGATGCAGACAAGGCGTGTCAGCTCTGGAAGACCGCAAGACGGAGAATCTACGGCGACCGTGTCGAGTGGACAGAGAACACCGAGTATGAATGGGCTGACCGGGACTCGTTCTACTACCCGAACTTCCGCTTCTATAACTATAGCTACAGCTTCGCACAGTTGCTCGTGTTTGCTCTATATGGTGACTTCAAAAAGAGAGGGTCGAAGTTCAATCAGCGATTCAAGCTACTTCTAAGTAGGGGAGGCAGCATGAGCCCAAAGGACCAAATCGCTGAGCTCGGGCATGACATCACGAAGCCCGACTTCTGGACCCTTGGGATAAGAGAGGCTGAGCGCTTTATTGAGCAGTTGAAGAAACTCATATGAAGGCGGGTTAGGTGTTGGTTGACAATGCCTGTTCCAGTTCCAGGGACTTGGTGGCAATTATATAGTGGGATTCTGAGCCTCGTTCAACCTACTTCGCCTACATGACTCATCTTGCTTTCAGTGAATACCAAGGATCTTGCTTCGGGCGATGGTCTCAATCTGTGGCGAGTCTATACCGTGCTCGGGTCCATCTCGGGTCGCAATCAAGCGCTCTGCAAAGTGATTCCTCAAGTACCACTTCTCTTTTGCCTCCCAACGCCGCCTCTGATCTTCAGCTGAGAGCATTCCTAGGTGCTCCCAGTAGAAAACCTCGCCCTCATGGTAGACCGTAAAGTCAGGCAGGACGAAATCGTTCGGGTCTTTTGGATTTCTCAAAGGTTCCTCGTACTTGTACGACAGGCCAAGAGAGGACAGCGCATCCGCAATAATGACTTCCGACTTGGACCGGACAAGGATGCCAGTACGTGTTCTATGGGTTAGCTCTTCCGGTTTGAAGCCTGTGGATGGGACTGCGGTATGCGAGACTCGGAACAGATTCGTCTGCCGCTTAGCCGTTGCTGATGAATCAGGGCTTCTGTATGTCAGAAGAGACTCGATGTCTTTCTCTACAAGGAGGACGAGCTTCTGCCTGAATCTTGTGAGGCCCGTATAGATGACTTCTCTGGACAATGTCCTCGCCTTTCTGGGTATAATGAGAAACACCCTCTCGAAATCGCTTCCCTGCGCCTTGTGCACTGTCATTGCGTAAGCAAGTTCAAGATTCATGTCAACTTGATAACGTGGATAGTAGAATGCCTTGTCTGCCTGCGAGGAGAATCGAACCTTGAGACTGTCTTCGTTCTTGTCGCCGCCCGATGTTGGGCCTCCGGACGTTGACTCCACTCCTCCGATTTCTCCGTTTGCAACATAATAGTAGTTCTTCGAGCCTAAGCCGCCGTAAGCTAGCCTTCTTCTATTCACTTTCTGGATTACCTTGTCGTGCAATACTATGCGCTGGCTCCCAAAGGGTCTTGCACGGTTCATTTCACACGACTTCATGAGAGGGGCTCTGAATCTGAGTTGCACTAGCCGATTCATTTCACCAGATCCGAAATAGTGGATTCTTGTAGGGCAAAGTATCTGCCAGCTAGTGAGCTTCGATGGGTCTTTGCTGCTGAATCCGAGCGATTCATCAAGTGACCTGTAATCATTCTCACCTGTCTTGAGGCCTAACTCCTCGTTCATACACTCGGCGATTTGTCTCTCAAGGTCCTCCTTTCCATTCCAGAACCTGACAACGAGATCCCCGCCTGTGTCTGACCTAGCAATCCGAGAGAGCATCACATCATCTGTCGGATCTCTGGAATCCCAGACATAGCTGTCCGCGAGTTCAAGAGCTTCGCTATCCCGGCTTTCGAACCTTGACCTCGTAATCAGTTCTGCAACCAGTTCTTTCGTCTTCTCATTCGAGCGTAGCCACGCAAGAATATCGACAAATGGCTTTCCCGGCCCTATTGGCGGCAACTGGTTTGGGTCGCCGACGAGAATGAACCTTCTCACACGATTCCAGTCGAATGCACGAAGAAGAGCTGCAAAGAGATTGAGCGGTACCATTGACGCCTCGTCAACTATGACTGTGTCAACCTCTGCTAGTTTTCCACCTGCCTTGCAGAGAGCGTAGTTCTTAGGATTGATCCAGTCCTTCTCCATGAGGAACTGGTGTATCGTGAATGCCACTTCCGATGTTTCCTCCTGAAGTCGCATTCTGGCCTTGCCAGTTGGCGCAAGCAGTAGTACCGGCAACGAGCCTTCTGCCTTCTTGAGACCAGCCAGCAATGCTCCAATCACCTTGGTCTTCCCGGTTCCGGCGGCACCCACAAGTACTGACAATCTATGTGATGCCAGTTTGCTTAGGGCGTCTTTCTTTTCCTTTCGTGAGGCGACTTCCCTTTCATCCCTCTCATCGACTTCTGACTTCAAAACCTCCTTGAGGATCGGAGCCCAATCTACATCCACCGTGGTGCTTCTGGACTCTCCGAGTCTGCGAATTCTATCGTGTACAATCTCGTTCATTTCCACGTAGTCTCTCAGCTCAACGATATGGCCAGAATCAGAAGCCGTGATTGCAACTACCGGCTCGTAGAGGCTAGTATTGTACAACACGAGCTGCTGGTCCGGAATGAAAATGCCCGGTCTCGAGAACTGCTTCTTTACGCGCTCCAGTAGGTCTTCAATGAGAAGAAACGTGTGTCCTTCGGTGTTGCCTGCATTCCGAAGCACCTCCGCCATAGCCGCTCGCATGCGATTGTGTTCATGCGGGCCCGGCGACATCAAGCTGGCTGCTGTCTTGACACCGGAGTCCTCAGGGTTGACAACGCCTGCGTAGAAGTTGGACGGTCTTGGGCATTTTCCAGTGGGGGCTTAAATAGCTCGAACCAGACTGCTCCTTGAGGTTGACTCGACACGCTGCAGCCTCAAGGAGTTTGAGCCCAGTGCCGTTTCTGGGCGGACAAAGACTCCTGTGTCCAACTTTGTCCAACTAACAATGAACGGTACAAAGCTCGATCCACTGTTTCAAAGGAAACGCTCGCTTAATCCTGTGTGGCAGAACTCTGCTCACAAAGCAAATAGGCGTCAGCGGCAGCCGCCGAAAATCTGGACAAAGCTGGACACGAAACTGTAGGAGTATACAAGCGTCAGTGAAGAATTCAATCATTGAGGTCGAAAAGACACAAACCTGACCTCAAGGAGTTTGAGCCCAGTGCCGTTTCTGGGCGGACGAAGACTCCTGTGTCCAACTTTGTCCAACTAACAATGAACGGTTCGCAAGAATATCTTCGTCACTGCACTTAATCCCCAATTCTTTCCGAGCATCGGGGTCTGCCCAGAAGTCCACTTGCTTCTTGTTAATGTCGAGAATGCAGAACATGTGAAGCAGCTTCTGTCTAGCCGCGGGCAGTCTCTTCCAGTTCGCCGACGCGCGACTCCAATCCCACATATGGCTCTGTTTTGGCGGCGATTGACTTCCATCCAGTATACGCGGGCAGCTGAATCAAGAACTGACCCAAGTCCTTGCCTGCTGACTCCAGTTCCTCTGCGTACTTGCGGCCCCCTCTAAAACCTAGGTAGTTGAGCACAGGTCCAATGCCCGGACAAGGGCCCCTATCCTTCCAGAGGCGACCAATCGTTTCGTCCAACCAGACCAAGGCCTTGTCCCATGTTCCATGAACATAGCCATCATCTCGAACACGCCGGATGGAGGCGAATATCCTCTGAAGGACGCCGACTGCTACGTCATCGGAAATAGTCTCAGAGACATGTGAAAACCCGGGCCTTGCATTTCGTGGAACTGTCACCAAGATATCTGACGTATCTTTGCCTTGAGCGATGTACTCCTGATAGGGAATTCTGACGCCCTCATTCGGAAAGCCGTGTGTGATTATTCGGGACCAGACAGGATGCTCGAGTCCGTTTGTCTCCTTCGACCCAAAGAACAGTTGGTCACCAAGTTTCTTCAAAGTGCTTACACCCACGACGACCTTTTCGCCGCTTTCGACCTCCAGGTCATCCGCATGCTCAACGTAGAAGAAGACTAGTGACTCGGCCGCTCTAATCTCATCGAAGAATGCTTCCAGTCGTCTGGACTGTTCGTCCTCTTTTGTCCAAGTGTGTTCTGTGTCATCATCGGCCAGCATGCGACCATAGGGCCGCGCAGCACAGCTAAACGGTGGGACAATCTCCTGAACAGAACCCAGAGAACTCCTTTCGAAGGGATCATCGTGCTTGATGCTGAATCCAAACCCGGAGAACGCTCCCATATCGCTGCCACACGGTGGAATGAAATCTAGCTCTGAAACGGGCTTTCCTGCATTTGAGTCCTCCAGTCCATCATTTCGCCTACCACGAACGTAATCATGCATGACGCATGATGTGTTCAGGCCTGGCCTGTTGCAGATGTGACCATCCCACGCTCGGTCGTGCCACACCAATCGCACTGTAAGATGCTTCGCCTTCTGATTCTCGCCCGCCAATGATGACCTTGGTGCCAACTCGTCCAAGTCACTCTGTCGTATCACATCGTTATGCAACAATCCTGTAGTCATCTTCCCGTCATGCGTTGTCAGAGAAAGCCGGAAAACCCATCATCACTAGTTAGACAAAGTTGGACGCAGGAGTGTTCGTTCCTCCGGAGACAAGACCATGCTCAATCGCCTCGAAGCCGAACTCTTGTCGTTTCAATCTCGACGATTGAGATACTTGGCTGCGATTATAAGCTCCTACAAGTCGATGCCCAAGTTTGTCTAAGCTTCCGACAGGCGCTTCCAGCCACTGAAGTCGATTGTTTGAAAAGTGGAAAGAGCGCATGTTGTCCATTCTGCGGAGTGACTTTGGACAGATAGTTCATCGTGGGCAGCGAGTTATCCGGTCCTGACTATTTGCCTTACAGATAAGAGAACCAGCTGTTCGCAATCGAGCAGGAATGCTTGGCGAACCTAGTCGGTTGAGATGACAATTCCGGTCCGCCTCAGGTTGACACTCATCTAGTCTTTCAGAAGCCTTTTTTGGAACGAACGAGGAAGTATACGCGGGTGTTTCGTGCGGCAGTTGCTCTGTTTGTCCGATACTCAGTGATCCTCTCGCTCTTGCTGGTGCCATGTCTAGGCGCCAGTGGGCTCGCGATGGCACCTCACTCCTACACTAAGGTACAGTCGGTCGCCACACACCACCCAATCGTGATTACGGACAACGGCGACTTCCAAGTGCAGGGATGGCCAGGCAACGGCTCGGTACAGAATCCTTACACCATATCAGAATTATCGATAGTATCGACGAACTCGTGCATTCGTGTTTCAGATACCACCGCTCATTTCACCATCCGTGACTGTGAACTGTCCACGACCGCTTTAGACGAAGAGGCTGGTACTTATCCTGCCATATGGTTCGATAACGTGTCCAGCGGACTTGTTTCACATTGCACCTTGTCTGGAGAAGGAATCGGGGCGTTTCTCGAATCCTCCCTCAATGTGACAATCGATGATTGCTACTTTCACTCGTCAATATCTGATGGCATCTGGATGACGGGTTCTTCTGACTGCGTGATAGATTCGTGTTTGATTACGGGCTGTGGGGGGGACGGAATTGAGCTTTGGGGCACATCCCACTTACTTGTCTCCAGCAACACGATTGACCTGAGCGGTCAGAACGGAATCGCAATGGATGAATGCTCGCACAGTCAGATTGTGACAAATGTCGTAACTCAAAGCAGGGGCCGTGGACTCATGCTCAGCAGGATGGACCTCTGCGTGATTGCCAACAATGACATTTCGGGCAGCGGAAGCCCTGGAATCTATATGTACGGTAACTCTTGCCTGATAGCGAACAATACCGTCATTCATGGCGCGAGCTACGGAATAGACGTCGAGGGGATCTCCAACACTTTCTATGGAAACAGAATCGGATGGAATACCGCAGGAGACGCTCGTGACAGAGGCGGGAATAATACATGGGACAATTCAGCGAATGCAGGCAACTACTGGGCCAGCTACTTTGGAATTGGTGTCTATGCGATTCCGGGAGAAGCAGGCAGTATTGACAGATATCCAATGGCATTCCCGGGGACTGTTTCGCCCTTCCAAGTCATTTTGGTTATTGCTGCCTTTCCGGCCGCAGGCGTCCTTGTTCTCGTAGTCAGAAGAGCACGAAGCAGACGAAAGCATGGCCCCGTTATTCAGCATTTTCAGATGAACACACTAGGAGCGCGTTTTGTCCGTCCTGTGGTGTGACGATGGATTGATAGTTGGTCACGCACGGAGCGCAACTCGGTCCTGAGTTCCTGCACTATCAACGGGAGAAACGGACCTAGTCAGATTCCAGAGCTGAGAGGAGCTCGTCCGCTCTCCTTTTCTTGGTGCGAGCAAGTCCCCGGAGATGACCCAAATGGCGGCAATCATCAGAAACTACAGACCTGAGGACTGGCCTGTTCTGCAAGACATCATTCTGAACGCTGAGAACTTCGGTCCCCAGTTCTTATCGCATGAGAAACTGAGAATCGGCCTCTTCGCTCAGAACCCGGAGTTCGGTACAGTGCTCGTGGCAGAGGACCCTGCTAGCCATGATGTGGTCGGATTCGCGGCAGTCCAATATGGGTGGAGAGCACTGGTCATAGAGTCGATAGTGGTTCATCACGACTACCTGCGGAAAGGAATTGGCAGGGAGCTGGTCGAGCACATCAAGAGGCTGGGTGCTGAACACCGCAGTGCAGATGTGCTACGCGTGGACACGGGGGACTTCATGGACTATGCGCAGCGGTTCTACGAGTCGTGCGGGTTTGAGGTGGGAGGTCGCGTCTCACACTACCTAAGCTGGCACAACGACCAGATTGTCTACGCGTTCAGACTGAAACATAGGTCAACTACCCGCGACTAAAGTCGTAGGCTTGCCACTGCGATCCGCGGTAGGAACTCTACCTCGTCATTTCGTGCGACATTCGGGCGGTTGACTTTCGCCCTCCCGACCACAGCATTGCCACGGTCGGATACAATCCTTCACTTTTCAGGGTCACATTTAAACTCATAAGTCCCCCGCGGCGGCGATTCCTCCCCAGACTGAATTTGGGGGACTCCTCGCCGCGTTTCTCTATGAGTCCCCTACCTAGTATGTGTGGTACCTATGCCAGATTCGGATCGATTGCTATTGCGAACCCCTATCTCACAGGTTCAGCGGACATAACGCGTAAATACGATCTTTGCTCCTTGTACTTGATTTGCTGTACTGGGCTATGGAGGCGCATCTATCATAGAAGACCGAATGCTTCATCGCAGCAGGCAGAGGCTGGTAGCATTGTCAGTCTTCTGCCTTCTGACGTTGAGCATTCTCTTCGCGTCATACAACTTGCCGAAGCCAATGGCCGAAGGACTCGATACAGCTGGCATACACAACCATATCATTGTGGTCAAAGATTCCGCTGGCAATGCTGCCAGAGACACTGTGAATGTCGCGGATGTCGATACCCCAGTCATTAGGTTCACTTGGCATCACGACTGCTCGAACTTGACTGCATTCGACGGCCGAGGAAACAACACTTGGACGCATGATTCATCAGTCAATGTGACTTTCGGTTCAATCAATTGCTCTGGGACCTATTTCTACTCTGATGATGTTGGAACTGGTACAGGCAATCACGGACCTCTGTACTATTGTACGCTTGAGCAACCATTCGAGCTTCACGACTTCGAACAGCTTTTTGCTGAGTTCGAAATGAATGCAAGCGCGGCTGATAGACGGGGCTGGATTAGGCTCGGCCTACACGCGGCCGACGGTGCAACTATTGCAGTGATACAGGTTGCCGATCCTTGGACAGATACAAGCGGGGTCTGTGTCAACTCGGTCTACAGGTACAGCAACGGTACAACGACCGAAACTGATCAGAGCTCATATGCCATGCCTTTTCATGACACACTCCGACTTGTCCTCTATCCATCCGGACTTTGGATGACATGTCCTAGCGGCGAAGACTATCTTCTCTCCGAGCAACCAGAGGGAAGCCGCCTCGTCAAGTACATTTCAATCCAGTTCAGTGGATATGGCACTGACCCCCTTTGCGAGACACTCAGATTTCATGATCTAAGGCTGGCATACAGAATAGTAGCCTCTGAGACAACAGCTCCTACAATCGACTCTCCGAGTGATGTGTCGTTTACAGCGGGATCTGGAGCTCATCAGATCGTCTGGACGCCTCAGTCCACGGCCCCTAGTGTATATGAGATATACATGAATGGCGCAGTCAATGAGAACGGGAAGTGGACCGGTGGTTCTATCACCTATGACCTAGATGGGCTGAGCACCGGCATCTACAATGTGACTTTGGTCGTGTATGATCTGTTTAGCAGGCCAGCATCCGATTCGGTCATTGTTCATGTCGAGCAGGGAGAGCCTTTCGGGAGTGCAACCGCCAATGTGGGTGAGATTGCGGCGGTCACTTCGTTTGCCGTTATTGGGTACCTTGGCTGGCAGATTTACAGGAACGTAAAGGTACGCCAAGCACGCGAATGGGAGAGTAAGATGGGTGAACTAGCGAGCGGCCAAGACAGCTGACATGAGAAAGGCGCATACCCGACTGGAAGCTGCGGCAGGAATTGGAACCCACTTTGCAAGTGCTATGATAGTGGCACAGGGCAGAGATGGGGGTTAGACTTCGCTTCCTATGAAAGCTAGGAATGGGTGGAAGACAATGGGTGACGAAACCGGAACCGATTCACGCGGGCTTGGAAGTCGGTTCGTAATCTTGTCGGGACTGTCGATGCTCTCGGGGGCCATCCTGATTCCACTTACATTGGGCTACCTGTCCACCTGGCAGCCCGTTTATGCCTTGGTCGCGTTGTTCACCGTCACGCTCGTGCAGCTCACCATCATGCGCGCGAAGTATCGACTAGAAGCAAGACATAGACATATCGAGGCGAGCTTTGGAGAGTACTTTCGGTTCAACGTTATTGAGCCCGTATTCTATGACATCATCTTTGCCACTGTGATAATTCTGACAGTGCTTAGGCCAGTCTTCCCTCAGGATTCCATTGTTTTCTACATCAGTATGGACGGGATTCTGATTTCCCTAATGGCAGCATCGATATTCATCCCAATGAGAAGCCAAGGACTACAAAAGAAGCTCAGACCGCTTAGCCGTGACGAACATCCTCTCATCTGGGATGCAATAGCGAAATCGAACATCAATGTGAGTATGGTTGGATACTTGGAACTTAGCCGCCTCAAGGTGGCGAACGCATTCCAGTTTGGAGGCGGAAGAAACTCCGTCATTGCACTTTCAAGCTACCTTGAGAAGATTCTGAGCGAGGAAGAGACAGCAGCCGTCGTGGCCCACGAGCTGGGACATGTCGCGGGACGACACTATGTCAAGAAGGTACTAGCCTTCTTCGTACCAGCGTTAGTCGCCATAAATGTGGTTGCTCTTCTCACGGTTTTGAATGCTGCTGGCCTCCTTTCGGAAGGCATCCAAATCCTATCACTGATATCGTTGGCTTTCGTTGTCATCGGTTTTCCGGTGCTCATATTGCCTTGGATTTCGAGGCGGTGGGAAACAGATGCTGATATGTATGCCTCGATTCTCGTGAGCCCTGATGCTATGGCCTCGGCATTGGTCAAGCTGGCGGAGAACAGTCTAGTACACGGCAGCATTAGTAAGAGAGTCGAATTCTTGCTCGATCACCCCGTTCTGGACACGCGGATCAAGAGGATCTCCGCGGCGAAGGGCCGCAAAGGCGTGAAATCCGTATGATTGGAATGCTCCACTGAGCTGATATCCCAGGATCTTCCGAATCGCTTGTATAGCAACCGAGTTATCGCTCCATATGAGAGCCCGCGATCTCGGGACTCCTGTGATTTGTATACGAACACATCCGTCTACAGAAGCATCATTGGTTGACCAAATGGATAGAAGCAAATTATCATCCACGCGAAAAGGATGCAGTAGAAGACAGTCGATCCAAGGATATTCCGACCTGAATTCATGTAGACCCATGTGGTTAGTACCTGTTGGAATATTATGAACAGAGTCACAGCTGTCAGAGCCAGAGCAACGAAGGAGAGAGATACTGATTGCCAGCCAATCATCATGACAGGAATGAATACTAGGGTATCAATAACTATCGCAGTGACCAGCATTGTGAAGTACTCTCTGATTCTACTGGCATATTTCAAGCGTTCTTGAATGAAACCACGTAGATAGAACTCCTTCAGGAAGAAAAATGGGAACAGCAGAAATACGAGTGAGAAGATGACTCCGACTTCTCTTGTGGTTGGCATCGAGGCTACGATACTCCAGTCAAATACAGCTATTAATGCACTTATGCTCACTATTCCAGTGATGACTCCATACACCAATGATAAGTAGGGTGAAGTCGACGTCATCTCCTTACTTCTTGTTAGTATCCTCTGCAGTTGTAATTTACCACCTTTGTATGAGAGAAGGATTGATACCACTACAATTCCAAAGGCAAGTCCGACGGCCTGACCCGCAAAGACAGAGTTGAACATAGTAATAGGCGCGACATCCATGAAGAAGGCAGAGACTGGGATCAAGAGAACAAAGGCCATGAATGCTGCAAGCAAGTATCCCAAGATGGGCCTGAGCGGGAATTTTCCACTTTCGTCCAATGCTCGAGGATGTACCTGTCTTCCTTTGAAGATGTAACTTCCTAAGTATGATACGAATGTGAACAGAACTAGAAGCAATCCAGTGAGTGAGACGACGAGCGATACGATGAGGTATTGTGCAGTTATCCGGACATCTGTTCCTGGTGCTCCATTGAAAGCGTACTCAAACCATTGAACTGCTTCATAAATAATCGAAGAATCAATTGGCTCCATGAGATGCTCGGAGTATGGGCTTATAGAAACCTTTGTCGCATTCCCAGCTGCGAAATTCCCATACAGGGTACCAATCTCAACATCTTCACGTCCTGTGTATGACCTCAGGAAACTTAGCCCTTCATCCCGAGTTATCCCTTGGTCATGCGAAGCAAATACAGCAAGAAGGTTTGGCACTTTAGAGATATTTCCACTTGAAGAGAACGTTGAAAGTGCTCCAATAGCAACCGTTGCATTAATCTTCGTCGGATTTTGCAGTGCAGTGAGCATCGAAGTGCCGCCACCCATTGAGTGCCCTGCTAGTCCGATTCTATCTACAAATCCCAGGTCTTCTAGGTATCTCACTCCTGCCAGCATATCTAGGACAAGTCCATTGCTTCGTTCAAAATCACTCAGATAACCTTCCGAAGATCCATGACCACGAAAGTCAATGTTTACAACCACGAGGCCTCGTTTTACAAGCTCGATTGACAATGGTTGCATGTATTCCTTGTTTTCACAGAACCCATGTCCAACTACAACACCCGGACATTTTCCCGAAGTGTCAACCGGCGTGTATACTAGTCCTTGGATGAGAGTCCCATCACCGGACTCAAGTGTATGATGCACGATTGTATAGGGATGTTCAGCATCCGCATAGTATGTCAAAGAGAAAACCGAAACGACGCCAAGTATTAGAATAATGACATTGACAAGCAGTGCCTTTGCTTTTCTACTGGACCTGATAAGTTGTAGTGCTTTCATAGTTCAACCCGGGGAAAAAAGCATTGATTCCGTTCCTTATTTTTCTTCTGAGAATCATTCTGGATTGACCTTTAGAGCAGAACCCTTCTTGTTCTCTGTTTGCCCCGCCGGAGAGAAAATGAAGAATCACGTAGGAGCCTGTCTAGAATCGAGTCCAGTCGATCCGCGCTACGAGATAAAGGCAAAGCACCACCAGAGTCATTGCGGCCACCTCTGTCATCGTTCCGGGTATTCCTGCAGACTCTATTGCCCCCAACCAGCGCGCTATCCAATCGAGACTCAGGCGGCCTGCCCAAGCAATTGCAGTCAACTCCACAGTCTTGCCCGCAAGTAGGGGTGGCACAACCTTCCACCACGGATACTTGACCGCCCCGAGTGGTATTATTACCGCATCATCCGGAATAGGTGTCGCGGCCACGATAAAGACTGCTAATGGAGCGGCTATGGAATGACGTTTCACAAAGGCTGAGAAACCACTCGTTTGGTTCTCAGCAACCAGTCTGCCACCAAGCCGACCAACAAGATAGCATACCATCTCTCCGATTGCCGCGCCGGCGCCAGCAATCAGACCTACGAGTGTCGGGTCGAAGACGAAGTCGTATGTGACAGAGTTTCTTATGCCCCCCAAAATGAATGGAATACCCTCGTAAGGGAAGGGTACGATGATGATGGCATTGCCGACCAAAGGGACAAAGAAATCGCCGGGATATCCCAAGGCGATGGATATCTGCAGCAACCAGTCGTAGACCAAGAGTAACAATCCTGTGGACTCAGGAATGAATATCGTGACAATTCCGTAGGCTGCGATTAATGCCATGCTCAGCAGCAGTAGCGCGTCGGATGTCCTCACTGAGTGCAGTTCTCCAGCTTGACCGCAGAGGTGAGTCACAAGAAGGTTGTCTCATGGATGCTTGTCTCCAGTTCCAATCCAGATTAGACGCTCACAGAGATTTTGTCTCTGGTTGGCGGAATGGCTATGACGAAGGGCTCAGACTTCAGAGTTCCATGGGACTCAGGACGTCGGGTAAGAGTGACTAAGTGAACCGTTCCTTTAGCCAGTTTATCATCGGTGTCCAGCTGCCCTTAGGAAACACAGCATGCTTGGCTCCCGGTTGCACGTAGAACTCCTTGTCCTTGGAAGGAATTTCATCATATAGTTCTCTGACTGACTCTACTGAGAACAACTCGTCCTGATCTCCGACACCGACGAACACTGGGATGTCGAGACTATGGACGAATTTGATTCCAGCGAAGTTCAGCAATCTCATGAAACGCAACGTGTAGCTGAATGTAAAGAGCGGGTCATCAAGACCTGTCATTCCTTCGCGACGATACTTAACGACGGGCCTGCTAGGAGAGATGATTGAGCTGAGCGCGATCTTTAGCTTTGTTGAGGAACCCAATTTGGGCATGATTCCGGGTCTAATGGTGCGGGCCCCCGAGAGGAGGACTGCTCCATCAATCTTCTCTGGACATGTGTCCATCACTATCCACGATGACAATACTCCAAGGCTATGACCTATCGTGACGACTCTTGGATATGTTTCCTTCAGGAAAGACAGAGTTTCGCAGAGGTCTAGAGCGAATCGCTTCTTGCTCGGACAGTCTCCTCTGTTTCCATCGGATAGTCCATGGCCGCGCATATCCATACCAAATGTGGGGAAGCCTATCTTAGAAAGGGGTATTCCAATGAATTCGTAGGGTCCACTATGAGCAGTGATTCCGTGAAAGATCAGGATAGCGGTATTCCTAGCATCTTTCGGTGAAGGCTCCCAAGCTCTAAGGAATAGAGTAATGCCATCTGAAGTCGTGACTTCGCGGTGACTCCCGACGAAATCGCGCCTCAGTTCTGAAACCTGCAGGTTCATGCTATTCCACAGCCAATGCTGCTGAGAACATTTCGGTCCTAAAAAGTGCGTGACAGGTGACAGGATAAACCAAGCGCCAATGTGTTCAGCGAACCTCTTGTGTTGTACATACTGTGCCGGAAGAAACGGTTCTTGGAACTAACGAGCCCTCGGTGCAGTGAAACAGACGAGGCCGCCAAGCTGAGCGACGCGTGTCCCGGCCTCCCCGTCACTGCGCAGGACACGGGTCTTCACCGAGGCGTTCTTAGCAACATCCATCACTCGCTGGAGGCGAGAATCGTTCTTTCGTGCAGCCCAAAATGCATCGGTCATGAGCACATACTCCGGGTATTCGACAGCGGCTTCGCCAGCCTTAGAGAGACTCCTGAAGTACCGGTCAATCTCCTCAAGCGAGAAAAGCACAGTCACCCGTCCCGTACTATCAGAGAGCCTAGCATCAAGCACTTCAACGAGAGCATCCGATTCCTGATTGGTGACATCGTTGGTGACCGACTGAAAGGCATCTGTCTTGACTAGTTCCCTAGCGGCGTTGACTGTCATCGCATCGCCGGCGATACTTTCCATGCGGATAGCTCGTACGAGGTATGCGTGATGCTTGCGTATGTGGGCGATGAAGCTCTCGGCAAGCGAAGCGTCGACCCCTGTGCTGGCCACAACAAGGCTGGCGAGACCAGTCGAAAGAACCTTCTTCACCTCAGCAATGATGGTATTGTAGAAGTTGTAGAGAGCAGCCTCCTTGCGGCTATCGGGATCTGCCGGGCGGTCGATGAAGCCGTGTTGTCTGATGGATTCACTGTACACAACCCAAAGGGCTGCGCGGTTGTTATCCAATCCCACCAGCGCAGCAACAGCATACCCTCGCCGCGAACGCCCAAAGACATGATTCGTACTTCGTCCGGGCATGACGCTCTCACGACCTCACATGTGGAACTAGAGAAGACCTCACCTTCCCGACTTCCCGGACTGCTCATTGACGATGACCTTTACCCGACCGACCAGCCCGTTGTTCAGCCGGACTTTTATGCCGCGAGGATGAATGGGGGAGTTGGTGAGAATATCCTTGACTACGCCCCGGGTCAACTTGCCTGTGGACTGGTCCTTCTTGAGAATCACATCGACCACGAGACCCGGGTGGATGTTCTCGCGGCGTGTCCCGGCACTGTCGGTTTCTGTGTTCATAGTAACCGACGCGAATCATGGAGCTGTTAAATATGTGCTCCATGCGCCTCGTGCAAGCCTAGACTCGCGAGCCAAGCAGGGCGGAATCTTTGGATCATTCTCTTGATGCCATGGACGGATTAAACGCGGATTGGCCGCGGCCGCAATTCAGTAAGTTTCGACTTTCAATCCTTCGATGGCCGAGAAATCCCGTTCGTTTCTGGTAATAACCGTTCCACAACCGTTTGTGAGTGCCGTGGCGGCTATGAACAGATCTCTGACGCTGAGCGGCCTACCTTTCGAAAAGCTGGTACGTTGGATGTCTGCAGCATGTAGCGTCATTTATTCCATCCCTCAGCCCAACTCTCCTCCAACAGATGCTCCATGCTTCTAGTTTCCTCTTCTGAATACGGCCAGGTCCCTGCCAAATCAAGAACACTTCTGCTTCTGTGACCAAGCAGTCGCATGATGACCTCCGTGAAAGACTCGGTGTCCCGCTTCAATGACTTCAGCCTCTCATAGACCTCGTTACTGATGAGAATGTTTTTTCCCAACGCCTATCATCTCTGCTACGTGCGTATACACTGATATGCTCTGTTAACACAGAGCTTAACACTTCAACGGTATCTGAGGCTCCCAAAGAGCATTACATCGCTTCTAGAAGGCCGCTGAAACCACAGCTCAGGTCGACTTGTCGTCATGGGCAGAGAGGTTCTTGGGGCCGACTATCTGCCCACAGACAAGAGAAGCAGATGTGGGCTCCTGAATCGCTGGTACGGTCATCAAGTTATGTTTCCGCATGAGTCTCCGCACCAGCAGGAGCATGTGCTTCAGAATGAGACTTCGGAGTGGAAAGACGAGAAGGCGTGCCGCCGTTGATGCGGGTTCGTGGGAATGCTTCGAGGTTTCATGCAATGCGTCCAAATCCGAGAGTATCGACGGTTCAGTGGCTAGGAAAAGCTCAAAGGCGTGCTTCCCGATTACCTCAAACCGGGTGCGGGGTCATGGTTGAGCTGGAGTATGCTACGGTCACCGGGGAGACAATCAGAAAACAGTACAAGAACTGGAATGGGTCACTCAGTCTCCCGGAAAAAGACATTCTGCGCATTGACCTTGGTCCTCTGTCTGGAAGCCTTTGGCTCAAAAAACTGGATTTGTCCAAGAACCATCTGAAGCAGATCGACTTGACGCCATTGGCTAACTGCGTGGAACTCAGAGAGCTGTGGCTTTCCGAAAACGAGCTCCAAGTCATTGACTTAGAACCACTGTCAGGGTGCACCAATCTTAGAAAGCTCATGCTATTCCACAATCAGCTTGGTGCGTGTGACCTCAGCCCGCTCCAAAAATGCTCCAAGCTGGAAACAATACTCCTTTTTGAAAATCGGCTCGAGAGCATCAATCTCAGTTCCCTTTCGACGTACTCTAGCATCGGACACCTAGATGTTTCGCGCAATCAAGCTTCGTGCCATCGACCTGAAGCCGCTGCTAAAATGTGACCGACTTCGAGAACTATGCTTGGAAAGCAATCAGATAGAGAGTATTGACCTTCGCCCACTAGCTCGCTGCGGTCAGCTTGTCCGACTCATGCTTCAAGACAATCGTATCAAGAGTGTTGATATTTCGCCTCTTTTCGCCTGCAAATCCCTCCTTGACCTGAGGATAGGTGAGGACTGCGAGATTTATCCAGCCCCGTATGAAATTATGTCACTGTCACTTCGTGATGCGTACCTGGTTCCAGAAGCGATCATGTCGCTTGCCCAGCAACCGAACCGGTTCTATCAGATGCAATCCCCGTCGGCCGCTACGCCAGCGGCTTCTCCTGAGAAGCTGAGCGCATGGCTCTGTCCAAGATGCGGTGGTGTACTTCCACAAGCCACAGTCGATTGCCTGAAGAGTGGGAAGAGTGCAAGTTGCCCATTCTGCAGTGCTACAATAGACCGATAGACCTTCGACATTATATCTTGTCGATGAATGATGGCCGGTCGGCCGCATTCTTCAGAAACCCTTGACCCAGTTGCGGGCAATCAAGTTATGACCCGGTACGTCTTTTCACAAGCGGGAACCTGCGACTCGAGTGGACGTTCGCCTGCAAAGCAATTAATCGCTGTCTGAATGTGGAAGGAGTTGTTGCTGAGAGTTATCTATGACGAGTGGGAAGAAAGTAATCCTCTATATATAACGGGAATACCCTTTTCTCATTTTGAGAGCCGCCATGTCATGAGGGACTCCATACACGAGGCTCTATGACGCCGTAAGGACAGCAGTAATCTTGGTATTAGTGGCGGTGTTTTCGTATGTGTTCTTGCTGAGCAATCCTCCGTGGGACACACAGAGTTCGGCGGTCGCCATTCATTCTGTTCTTGCGTTCCTAGCAGTCGTTGCAACAGTCTGCTGCCTCAAGCCGCACTAGAATCGACCCCTCGCCAAAGCACAAAATCATTGTCGTCGCGCTGGCCTACATTTCGACCATTCAGGTAGGTGCCACAATGGATCACTTCTACCGTATCAACACGCCAGTATTCCAGCGTGCCCCGGCAGGAATCCTTCTGGGCCTCATCGAAACTACGACATTGGCGGTGCTCTTGCTCCTAGCATATCATGTGCAGGGCGAGGATTTGAAAGAGAGTCTCTATTTGGAGGAAACGCACTGCTACACTGCTACTCCTCCTAACTGCACTTGCATTCTATGGACTTGCATACTACGTCACTCAGGCAATACCCTCAAGTGTCGCGGTCATAGGTGCGGGTTATGCCACAGGTGCCGCAGGCCTAGCAGTATATGCCCTGTTGATCCTTAGACTAAGCAGACAGAGAGCCGACTGGTCAACACATGACCCCGTGCGTCTAATGATATCAAGCGCATCATACGGCATGTCGACCGTCATACTCCTGTTTGTTCTGGCTGAACCATCCCAATTGTGGGTCGCGGCCATCTTGTTTCAGGCAGCGGGTCTCATTTTCATAGTCGGCGGAACTGGCTATCCGTTCCTTGTCGATGTCGGCGTGAAACGGTCGCTTGCGTACACCATTGTCGTGGCCATCTCACTTTCCGTGGTAATCCCCTTCATCGCAACCCAGTTAATCGAGGCTGTGTCTTCGTTCGTGTCTTATGTCGACATAGGGGCGACGTTCTTGATTCACGGAAATGCAGCAATCTTCACAGGCGTAGTAGGCACTGTGCTCTATTTCAGGTCGAGAAGCGGAACGTCATGGTATCATTCCCCTATAGTGTTCCTGATGTTCTCGTGGACTATTCTGGAGGTGGATATTGGGGTTTCGCGCTTCTCCCCTGTGTACGGGGCCCAATTCGAGCCATTTGTGGCATACGTATGTGGAGGGCTCATCTCTGTAGTGACTCTATTTGTCGCGATGCGAAGAATACTTGCGCCTTCCCGCGAAGAGAGACCGAGGCTCTCAGTCAGGCTTCATCTAGCGGGTTACGTGTTGGTAGTGGTCATACTCATTCTTGGAGAGATCATAAGGTCACAGCTTTTCCAGATGTATCCTGACCTGTTCGGAGCAAATGTGGCCGAAACAATCATGCTCGGTACAGCGTTTATTTCGACCTTTGCGCTCGTGAGTTTTGTTATGCTGATGGCTGCTGAAACGGGCGGGCAGTACTCTGTCGAGAGCGTAGCAGTATTGTCTCAGGCACTCTGGATCATATCAATGATCCTGAAAGCCAACTTCACGTACTGGAGTGCGGGCTGGTGGGCTGCAGAGGGAATCCTGCTGACTGCGGGAATCATGCTCTACGTGACCATGACGTACCTGTATCTCGACAAGAACAAGGAGATACGGGAGTTCAAGAGTCGGGCGAGAGTCTGTTCGGATGTAGTGGAAAGTGACATAGTTGACCATCAGACAGAAACACTCAGTCTGCTCAGCGGAATGAGCCAAGAAACGCACATGAGTGACCCCGGTCGGAAGTCGCTTTCAGGGGCAATGATGAGAATCTCACATGCCAATGATTTGACCAAAGCGATGGGAGGACTTGTGGGTGGAGAACCATACTCTCCGAAGGACCTTGAACCAACAGATGTTGTCGACTGTGTCAAATGGGCGGCGACTAGAGTGTCCAAGGCTATGCCCGAGAAGAAGATTGAGATCAAGACAAATCATGAAATCGGGGAGTGCTTCGTCAGTGCAAACGGCCTTCTAGCCGATTTGTTCTTCAGTCTGCTAAGAGGACTGGTCAGGAGAGCGAAAGATATCGTATCTGTCACCGCGACAATGACTGTTCTCTCGGAAGAAACTCCGCCTATGTGGGAGATCCGGATGACTATGCTAGCTGCTAAGACAGAGGCCAAGAGAACCCGTGACCTATTCGAGCATTATCTCGAAACAGACACGTCCGAGGGATTGGACTTCACCCTCGTAAGAGAACTCACTCGACTATTCCTTGGTCGGGTCCATATCGAAACCCAAGAGCACTCAGAGGAACTGGAAATGATAACGTTCGTCTTTGCGCTTCCTGCGGCTGAAACGCCATGAATTAGGACCATCATACACCACCCCACTTACGATGGGTCGCATCCCTGTTCGAAGGGGCCGAGTATCGAAGATTGAGGCCTGTTCCTCTCAGCCCTTTTTGAAAGCGCTCATTTGCATTTGGAGAATCAGTGTCTCGAACCTCGAACAAAATCCCCCACATTTTCGTCCAAGAGCTTCAGCTTGAATACATGTTCGAACTTGTCGAGCTTGGGCTGAATCACTAGACGGCAGTAGGCCTGATTCGGGTTACTACGATAGTAGTTCTGGTGATAGTCTTCTGCCGGGAAGAACTTCTTGAATGGCTTGATTTCTGTTACGATTGGTTTCCTCCAAACACGACTAGCATTGACTCTGACGACCGCGGCCTCAGCAGCTTTCTTCTGATTTTCATCATGGTAGAATATGACAGAGCGATACTGCGTGCCGACATCATTGCCTTGACGGTTCAGAGTGGTTGGGTCATGGATCGCGAAGAACACCTCGAGCAGTTCGTCGTAAGTAATCTGTTCGGGGTCATACTCAATCTGAGAGACCTCGGCATGACCTGTCCGGCCTGTGCTCACCTGCTCGTATGTGGGATTCTCGACATTTCCGCCAGAATATCCCGAAACCACTGAGGCGACGCCTTTCAGCTGTTGATATGCAGCCTCTGTGCACCAGAAGCAGCCTGCACCGAAGGTAGCAAGTTCCATACTTCGACTCGCCCGCGAGCACTATTCAATGATTGGAAAGAGGAACTCCTGAGTTATCGTGACTGCAGTCGGTGTCCATTCAGATTCTTCGTGTGGCTCAAGTTCTTAGAATTGCCGGCAGATGCATTGAGATTGGACAAACTCGGCAGAACTTGGCATCCCTCAACGGGAGAGTGCTATGAAAATTCGGACTTGACTTACGAGTATAGCCGTTCACTCATCAAGTCCTCTCTGAGTGACACCTCATCATAGGAAGGCACGTTCCGTCGGGCCAGCTCTGCCATCATTGCTCTCAAAGAGATGCCAGCATCAGATGCCGCTTTCCACGCACTGATTCGCTTGGCCGATACCTCTTCAGATAGGTAGTCAAGAAGGTCTTGGAAAAGAGACCTGTCTATGAGCTGTCTGATATATGCAGACTTGTCCACAATCCTTCTCCGTTTCATAAGGTAAGTCAGTCTGGTTTCAAGGTCCTTGTCCAGCCTAACAGATAGGATTTTGCCCATATCGTCTCTTGCAAACTGGGCATGTCTGCGTACATGAGAGTTGCGATTCCTCAAACTTGTGCTTCGTGATCGACCTAGGTGTGATTAGGCCTTGATTTCAGGAGCCACGCGACGAGAGACTGTCCAGAGCGGCCTCGAATGCATCATTTCTCTTGCCCGCTAAGCGATGTAGAATGCCCACACGTAGAGCATCATGAATAGGACCGCAAACACAGCTGACACAAGTAGTTGCCATAGGTGGACCTGTGTAGTGGACTTCAGGACTCTCGTGTACTTGAGCCAGTTAAAGACAAAATAGCAGATGGAGAGCGTGACAATCGTAGCGAATATCTGATCTGCAATCCAGTGTTGGTGAACGAAGAGCGTTGAAATCATTACAGCAATGGCTATCGGCCATGAGATGTATCCGTACTCCTTCTTTGCTCTCCACAATGAATACGCGGCCAGAAGTGACATTGATCCATGAAGGCTCGGGAAACAGTTGAGCGGGGTGTCGTTTAGATACAATGATGCTAACTGGAGCGAGAAGAAGTCAGTGCCGGGGACAATGCGAGTGGGTCCAATTACTGGAAACACCAAATAGACCAAGTATGCGACAGCGTTGATTAGGACATAGGCTATGACAAGCGCATTCCGATACTCGCGCTGAACGAATGCGAAGTAAAAGTAGCTGAAGAATATGAATGAGTAGAAGACATACCAATAGACGATAATCGCCGCAGGAACCACGGGAATTGCGAGGTCAACTGGCGTCGCGAGTTGGGCAGGTATTGGATGGAGAGCAGCCGACAGGGCTGCAACAGGAGTGTAAAGCATCGCAACCCCGAATATGATGAGTATGCTCACAATGCCGTAGAGAACCCAAGCGTACTGCTTCATCTCGGACATGTCCATACTGAATACCTTGACAGAACGGGGTTCAAATACCTTTCTTCTCACGCGTCTCCTTCGACAATGAGGAAAGCTGAATAGGAACGCTGCTCGTACTGACTTCACGCTGCTTGCACACGAGGGATATTCATGACTCGACCGAGACAAGTGTGGGTCAATCGAGACTACCTGCTGTGTAGTGGATGCAGAAGATGCGAGATTGCATGTTCGCTGTCCCATGAGGAGCGGATTTGGCCAGAAGCGTCAAGGGTCCGCGTGTTCATGTTTGTTCCTGGCATTGAGATACCGCATCTTTGTTTTCAGTGTGATGATCCAAAGTGTGTTGAAGCATGTCCCGAGGGAGCCTTGTCGGTCAACGAACAGACCGGAGCAATCAATGTGGACGACTCCCTCTGCACTACCTGCGGTAATTGTATTGATGCTTGCCCGGGCCGCGTTCCACATCTGCACCCTGATGGGAGTCGCGTAGTGATATGCGATTTGTGCGGTGGAGACCCAGAGTGCGTAAGAACATGCACAGAAGGAAAGTGGAATGCACTAACGTTATCGTGGCAAGGCAAGCAAGGACAAGCCAAGCAGCAACCGGAGACGCCTCAGCAGCTGACGCGCGAGACTGGCACAACCATCCTCGGAGAAAAAACACTGAAGGAGGTCTGGGAAGAATGAGGGGATATGCTGGCAAATTCCTAGACATCGACCTCTCATCTCGTGAAATCAAGGAGAGGAACTTCCCGGACCGTATGCTAAGGGACTATGTCGGGGGCCGAGGGTTGGCCGCAAGGATTCTTTGGAACAGACTGGGTAGAAGATGGGAGGAGGTGGACCCGCTCGGTCCAGAGAATATCCTGCTGATGCTCACGGGTCCTCTTACAGGGTATTTTCCTGGCACGAAGATTTGTGTTTCGGGCAAGTCGCCTCAATGCAATGGTGTCGTAGGCTCAACCGTCGCGGGCGAGTTCGGTGTCGACCTCAAATGTGCAGGCATTGACGGGCTCATAATCACAGGACGGGCTGAGAAACCATGTTACATTACTGTCTTTGAAGACCAAGTCGAGATCAAGGACGCATCAGCCATCTGGGGCAAACGAGGCAAAGAGACACTGCGTTATCTGAACAAGAGGTCCATTGAGGAGATCAAAAAGAAACGACCGGGATATGGAGAGGTCAAGGAGCCATCAATACTCTACATTGGTCCTGCGGGAGAGAATGCGACGAGGGTGGCAGTGGTGCTGGCCAAGTATGCCCACGCGGCTGGCTATGGTGGATATGGTGGTGTAATGGGCTCCAAGAATCTCAAGGCTGTCGTCGCTAAGGGCTTCGGACCTCTTCCAGAGATACACGACCCGGAGTCCATGGCGGAGATGTACAAGAGCATGTCTGCCAAGGGCTACGAAAGAGAGGATTTCAGACGATACGGTACGGGGGGTGGTGGATACTACTTTGGCTCGGGGACCAGTTCAGAGCCCATAAGGAATTGGCAAGAGGAATGGCATGACAATGAGGCATACAGCGGAGACGAGTTTGACAAGTTCTGGGTCAAGAAGTACTGGGGAGATTTCGGTTGTCCTGTAACCTGTCTCAAGCTTGCTGTATTGAGAAGTGGGAAGTACGAGGGAACCATCTGTGACAATCCGGACTACGAACTGCAATCTTTTGGAGGAACCAATCTCGGCATATTCGATCCCGAGACCAACATCCACTTCGCCTCCATGATCAACGAGGTCGGTCTGTGTGGAATTCAAGGCGGAGGAGTCCTCGGTCTTGCAGGAGAGCTCTATCAAAGAGGCATCCTCACAAAGGATGACCTTCAGGGAATCGAGCTTGAGTGGGGGAATGTGGAGGCCTTCGAAAGGCTGCTGGATTTGGTGGTCAGGCGAGAGGGAATTGGCGATATCTTGGCCCAGGGAGTCTATCGGGCCGCGAAGATGATTGGAAAGATGAAGGGAGTGGACCTCACGGACTATGCTGTTCAGGAGAAAGGCATGGAAATCGGCGGCCACGGCATCAGGAGTGGAAAGGACTTCATATCGAGCCCCATTGGATTTGCGTGTTCAGTGCAGGGCGGTGACCATGGCTCCGCAGCTCACTTCCCCACAGAGGGAGGCCATGGAGAACTATCCGCGATTCTAAACGATTCTGGCGTCTATTGTTTCTTCGCCAAGAGCGTTGACAATGATGAGATATTTCGGTTCTATACAGCCATCACAGGGTGGGAACAGACATCCGATGAATGGTACAAGAAGAAGGCCTTGAGGATACTTCAGCTACAGAGAACAATGCTGCTTCTTGGTGGCCCTGATGTCACTTGGAGACCGAGAATAGATGATGACAATCCACCTCGATTCTGGGAACCTCTTCCTTCGGGGCCCTATGCAGGCAAGAGTGTGGACAGAGCGGCTTTCGAGAAAACACGAGCAAACTACTATCATGCCGTGGGTTGGGACGAGAATGGTGTACCGACTTCTAAGACACTCAGCGCTCTAGGTCTGCATAGCGTGGATTCAAAGCTAAAGTCAGCGGGTCTCAGACAATAAGAAAAAGAAAGAGGAGAGAAGGCCTCACGAGCCCTCTCCTGCTGTCATCTAGGAAGACTTCAGCGTCTTCTCGCAAACACAACCAAGGCAACAACAGCAATCACAATGACTGCCACGACAATAATCCCTGAACCGCCAGTCTGGCTGTTTCCAAGGTTGGTGTATGCAACATAGGTTGGATCCTGTTGTACGCGCAGTCCATGCCATGTGGGGAATGTGACAGCGTACCACCACTGACCGTTGTGGAAGGCAGTCCCGACATGGTTGGCCATGTCTTGAACGCTAGAGTAGGTCGCCCTCAGCTGAGTGGAGAGACCATATGCCATGTGTGCGAACAGAAATGCTGAGAGAGGAGCCTGCCATGCAATCAGGAGGAAGTCGCTTCCCCTTGCTCCAAGAAGACAGTTGAGAGCCTGATAGTTTGCGCCCACTAGAGTCCATGGGTTTGTGGTTCTCGTTGTAGAGTGCGTAGGTCTCTCCAAGACCTATGTGAAAGGCACGTTCACTGTCATTACCCACCCTGATTGAGATGTTTCCAGTCAATGGAGTCGTCGCAGTGGGCGGAACCAACTTGGTGCCGTCAGTGCTTCTTGTAACGTTGTACTTGCTGGTGAAGACTGCAAGGTAGTGAACAGCGCTGATCTCCATTGTGGGTTGAATTATGCTTGAAGGGGGTACCTCAAAGCCCAAGATACGAGCATGAGTTACCTGTCCAAGGGTATACAGAGTCTGTGCCTTCACAGTACCATTTGACGAAATTGTGATGTCATACTGGATGGTAATCTCGCTGAACAGCACAGTCACGATTGGAAGAAGAAGCGACGCCCAAAAGCCGCCAGTCGCACTCACCACTCTTGCGGTCATGTTGATGTAGCGCATGCCGAAGCGATAGTGGTTAGGTTCGACGAGGGTTGCCGGGATGGGTTCGACCTTTGCTGTCACGTTCCACGGACTGTTCGAGGTTATGGGAACGATGTACCAGGCGGCTTCGTGACCGATATCAGGGAGATTGTTTGAGCCGTAAGTCTCGTTGTGAACAAGCAGGAATGCGAATACGGCACCGATGAAAACTTCCTTGTTCTCAGGAGTCTTGTAATGCATCCCGAAGAGCTGATACGGCAATACGATTGTCTGGCCGCCGGTTACGTTGATTTCATTGAAGGCTATGAGAAACGCCTGAAACTCTCCTACATGCACGAAGGATGTAGTGAGAGTGGCGTTCGCATCTGCCGTCTTGATTGGAATCGAGCTATTCGTCCAGTAGTCCTCGCTGAATGTGTGGCCAAAGACTGCCCGCCTCTTGTCCGGTCGTATACGCCGCGACGGATGTTGCAGCATTAATCGGCACTAACAGTACAGCGAGAAGCAGGACTGAAGCTACGCTATATCTGCAAGCGTGCATAGTAAACAATCAACTTCTAAGAATAAAAAAGCACAGTGGACGTATCGTATAGTCGAATCGTCCTCCCGCACCATTCTGCTATTATCTAGTGAATTCATCCGCGAGTCAGACCAGACAAGGCCGCCCGAAGACTCGCGGCAAAGGCCGCCCTGTCCTCTGTCATTCGCCTCTTCACTTCTCTCCCAGTGGAGGGGCAGTCCTTGTAGTCCACGCCTACAAGCTTGTGTATCCGCAAATCGATTTCATGCTTATTCTGGGGCGTGATTTCCACTCCAATCTCGTCAAAGAGACCTTTCATGATCCTGAAGTAGCATGTCAAGAGAACCACCGTCGATGTTGTCGTATGAACACGCTGCCCTGATGAATCTTGCCACACTGGTCTGGCCGGGCCACTTAGAGCGCAGTTTAATCTTCTCGTCCCTGAGGTATCTCACTAGATAGAGAGATGTGTGAACCATCAGAAACAAGATGATTCAGTACATCAGATGCACCGCGTTATTTCGCCCAACTTTGAATCTCCGAATAGTTCCTTCTTGTTCAAGCGTTGCGCATCATTGAAAACCCGCCTAAGTGTGCTCCCAGAAGAAGACGCCCAAGTTACGCGGCAGTAAGTTAAGGTCCTCAAGAATCGAAAGATGCTCCAGTTTTTTCACTGTCTCGTCTGGCAGTTCCTCACGGTCGACTCCGTTCAGGATCATGGTTGTCTCTTCCTCTGAGAATTCCTCTTCATCCTCAATCCACTTCATGAATTTCCGGTCGAGCGGGCAAGCTCTTTGGCAGTGCAGGCAGCCCTCGATGCAGTTGTGCCATGATGGATTCATCCAAGTTGGAAATGGTATATTGCCCGGCCGCTCGTTGTGAAAGACGATACAACGTTCTGCATGCAAGAGAAACCTGTCAGACGGAATGGCACCCGTCGGACATGCTTTGCGACACAGCTCGCATGATTCGCAGGCAGCCATCATTTCAGGCTCTTGCCATGAGTCCTGAACACAGGGCATGTCGGAGTAGACTGCAACAAGCTGAAGGAAGCTTCCCATCTTATGCACGTAGGTAATGTTGTTCCGGCCATATTGGACCAGACCGCTACGCGCTGCCAAGAGCTTCAGCGGCAGACCGGTCCTAACTATTCGATAACCCTTCTTTCCAAGGAGTTCGCCCAATAGAGCTTCAATCTGCTGAGTGATCTTGTCATAGGCTGTATATGTAGGTGGAAGTACGAGTGATCTCCTTCGTCCCTTCCAAGTGAAAGTTGCTTGGGTCTGTGGTCGAGGAACTGCAACGACAATGATTGACTGCGCGTCTTTCAGCTGCTCGGGCAACTCGAATTTGAACCAAGCAAGACGCTGGGTGTAGAACTCTTGATCCAGTTCACCCTGTTTGCTGCGCGCCTCAATTTCCTGTTTCAACGAGGAGATGTGCTCCGCAGATACCATCCTCAGTCTGTAGCCGCGCTCTCTCAGTGGTCTAAAAAGCTGGTCGCCAGTGGGATTCATGCCAAACAACGCCGACGCCAAAAACATCCAGCTGAGAAATGAATGTGCCTACTCACGCAGCGATCATCTGAGCCAGCGCGGGCGTTCAGCAACACAATCAAGAGCCGTCATCCTTGAGACAGGTTCTCAATAGGCCAGACGCCGCCAGCAGGTTCGGCTTTCCTCTCGGGGAAGTTAATCATAATGACCCCAACCACTACAAGGAGGAGCCCGAGCAGAAATGTCCAGTATATGTCTTCGCCCAAGACCAGTACCGAAAACACAGTCCCAAAGACCGGAACGAGGTTCAGGAAGATACCAGTCCTTGTTGCGCCCAGATTCTTAATTCCCCAGTAATAGATTACGAATCCCACGAAGGTTGATCCTGCTCCGAGATACAAGGCACAGAACCATACGATTGCAGGAACTGACATCAACATGTTCAGCGACTCTTCGAGGAAAGACGACAGCCCGAAAAGCGTGGCACCCACGAGAACCGCTCCAGTCGTAAGCTTCAACGGAGTCGTATACTTCAGTCCCTGTTTCACGAGAGAAGAATAGAAGCCCCATAGAAATGCCCCGGCTATGAGAACCATATCGCCTAGGAAGTACTCAGGGCTGAACTTGATGAGGGCTTGGACTCCAACCACGAACACAACCCCTAGGAAGCTCAATGGAATTCCCAGATATCGCCATTTGTTGCCGAAGGTCTCTCTGTGAATCAAGAAGGCGAATATGGTGATACTTGTCGGGCACAAACCGTCTATGATGGAGCCTTGAGCCGCTGTGGACAAACCTACCCCGACGAATTCAAACGTTGCATAGACGAAGATGCCAAGCACTCCAATCGCGAGAACCAATCCGACGAACGACCGATTGATCGGTCTCTTGGGAAGCTCATGTTTGTCTAGTAAGAGCATGGAAAGAAGCAGGCCTCCAATACCAAATCGCAAGAAACCTGCCATGAATGGGGTCACAATCGAGACCATGATTTTCTTGGCTACCCATCCTCCGCCCCAAATGGCCATGGTCATTGTTAGTAGCAGGTAGTATGTCACAGGTCTCGTCATCAGTACTGCTTGCCCCTAGCCGGTTTGGGCCAACCTTATTGATATAAAGCGACCTCCATCACCTTACTTGCGGGGACCGTGCGAAGTTCATGTGGCAGTGTTGACAGCTTGGTCGCACAATGATTCGAATAGTCGGGTCATCTAGTAAGCAGACTGCAGGCTTGAACACTCAAGCGAAAAACCCATAACTAGGAAGGAAGGATGGTCTCACGGGACGACTGTGAGGTTGGGGCAGTCTCCAATCTGAAGGACATCAGTCTATGAGAGTGCGAGTCCAACGACTGTCCGTCCCAATAAAGAGCGATTGTTGAAAGATAGGCAGGGGTAATTGTGAGAGTTCCGCGCAAAGAGATGCGTCTCTTGGACAGATACATCAAGCGTTTCAAAGAACCAGAAGAGCCGCCTCCTCCCAATCCAATCTACAGGTGGACGGAGGAAGACCAAGAGTATCTTGACCAGATAACAAAGAGGAACCTCAGGCTCAAGATTGAGGCTCACAGAAGTGATCCAGAGCCAAGATGCGACTCTGATGCTGAGTACTTGGTACCGGGGTTGTATTATCTTAACGAAGAGATTGAAGAAGGCTTAGTGAAACTAGAAGAGAAGGCAGGCCTCAGAGAGAGTCGTATTGAGCCCATCAAGAACTGTCGCAAGTGCTATTTTGCCACTAGTACCCGAGTTCTGAACACAGTATGGTACTGCTTCTGCACAAACAGGCCACCTGCTCGTTTCGTGGTAGCACGCAGTAACCTTCCGTGCTGGAGAGACAAGCGTTAGGTACTATCACTGTCGGCTCTCCGTCGTCTTGGTTACCAGCTCCCGAAGTCTTTCTCCTTGCTGTAGTCTCTTTTCAGGGGCCGGCCCGTCAGCATTGTAAGATATCGAACCTGTGCCGAGAATTCGACCCCGGTTGCATTCTGAAGAGCATCTTCCAGTGTGATTCCCTTCGCAAATATGCCATGACTCCTGACGATGCATGCAGGGTAGTTCTTCAACAAAGGAGGCACCTTCTCTGCCCGCTTCAGAAGATCCTGAAGGAACATTGAGTTCCACGACTGGTACCTTCTTGTACAGGAATACTCCTTCTGCATCGATGCAGGTGATTTCGTCCTCAATCATACTGAGGACCACACTGTAGGGAGAGTGTGTGTGGACAACGGCCATTGCGTCGGTCTGTAGGTAGATGGCACGGTGAACACCTAGCTCCGTGCTTGCAAGCAGTGATGACGAGTCATCTTTCTCCAGGCCACACTCAATCAGGTCTTCGGGTTCGAGCCATCCGAGCATGGCCGCTCGCTTCTTTATGATGATCTTACCGCCAGACCGGATTGAGATGTTCCCTGAATGACTCGATCCCAGATTTCGAATGAGGATTTCCTTTCCCACCTTCTGGAAGATATGAAAGGTCTCTTCGTCTATCGTCATTTCATTCCACTCCTACGATGTGATTCCGAGCTCGTCCAGCTTTGATTTTGAAGGAATACCTGTTTTGCCCCAACCCCTGAGTCTGTAGTAGTCTTCAAGCATTGATTCCAGCGGCACAGTTCTTTCCT
Source organism: Candidatus Thorarchaeota archaeon (assembly GCA_963726195.1). GTDB lineage: Archaea > Asgardarchaeota > Thorarchaeia > Thorarchaeales > Thorarchaeaceae > OWC5. The sequence continues at coordinate 136,306 of CAVSBO010000008.1, read as the reverse complement.
TCGATAGCCCTTCGCTGAGGGGCTCTGTCAAAAATCGCTTTGGTAGGGTATCGTCCTTCCTTGTGAGCCCCGCCTTCACGTTGAATAGCCTCTCGAGATTGTAGATTCGTTCGCCTATTCTCATCAGGCGAGTGATGTTGAAGTCTTCGCCAGTTGCAGCAGTTACGAACCTAGAATAGAAATCAAACCCAAGGGCAAAGCCCGCGAATTTGCAGACAACGAGACTGTCTTCGACAGCACTCTGATGTTGCTTCAGTACTAACAAGTCGGCCTTACTGCCCGCGCTGGCTCGTGGAATTTTCTTCGGCGCCGCGAACACTTCCATTGCGGCCAAGTACCCTGTTAAGTGACACCCACCTCTGTTCGACGTAGCATATCCTAACGCATGACCAAGAGCTCCGCGGGGATCGTAAGCGGGAAGTTCCATCGACTTGACATGCATCGCCACATCGGGCATACCATGTTTTGCTGCTAGCCGGGCAGACCCGGAAGCCAGTTCCTCTCCGATTCCACGTTTGTATGCGATGTCCTGCACCAAAGGAATCAGAAGTTCCTTGTTTCCGAACTGAATCCTGTCATCGGCAAGAGCACCCTTTTCTTGTAGCTCCATCGCGCAGCTGATGGTTCCAGCGGTCGAGATTGTGTCCAGACCGAGGAGGTTGCAGTAGTAGTTCGCCTCAGCAACCGTTTCAAGATCGAATATGCATGTGAGCATCCCAAGCAAGGTGGATTCGAACTCGGGACCTTTGCCGTTCATTGTTCTTGTCTTCGTCATCCTGCCACAACGAATTGGACAGGCATGGCATCCTTCCTCTTTCTGGAATATCTCATCTCGAATTGCTTCACCGCTGAGTTTCTCTGCTTCTTCTGAATACCCAACTTGGAAGTTCCGGATTCCTAGCATGCCGAGTTCATTGATTATATTCACCAGACCCGCCGTTCCGAACGTGGGGAGAGATGAGTTCGTGATTGGAGCGACCTTCATCTTGTCTCGGGCGGACTTCACGTAAGTCGAGAGCAATTCCGGTTTGTCGATCTCGGGTCTTGCCTTGCCCATTTTGATTACGATGGCCTTCAGGTTCTTGGCGCCCATGACAGCTCCTGACCCACCCCGACCAAAGGCGCGATGATTGCCGTCATTCATAATGGAAGCGAACAGAACCCCGTTCTCTCCAGCCGGACCAACCATTAATGTATGGAACCGGCCACTGATTGCCGATACGAGTCTGCTCTGAGTTTCCTGAGTATCGAGACCCCAAAGGTCCTCACAAGGCACAAACAGCGATTCTCCGGTCTCTGAGATCAGCAGGTAGCTGGGTTCTGCGAGTCGTCCGGTTATGACTAGACCATCATAGCCCGTGCTCTTCAGAGCAGGCCCGACATTGCCTCCTGTGTTAGAGTAAAGAATCAGCCCAGTCAGTGGAGATTTCGTGACAAGCGAGAAGCGGCCACTTGTAGGGACAATCGACCCGGTCAGAGGGCCGGTTGCGAAAACGAGACGGTTGTCAGCGGATAGCGGATCAGTCTTAGCATCTACGACGGATGTGAACAACTGGACTCCGAGTCCTCGACCTCCAAGATAGTCGGCAAGTATGCTGTCATCTATGTTGGTTTCCTCAGATGATTCAGTTGATAGGTCAATTGACAGCAGCTTGTTGTGCATTCCTTTCATGGGGTTCGAGTTTCCTGAACTGCCTAGGCGCTTCAAGCATAGTGGATTCTTGAAGTCCAACGGCGTTGGTCCGTATGATGCGTGCCATTTTTAGTTACCGAATGCTCAGCCTGTGGACCATCAATGGAACGGCTTTTCAGTCCAATCCTTCAACGCGACCTTGACAGAACGGCGCATTTCTGCAGCAAACGTCGAGCCTGTCTTTCGCAGGTACACACCCTGTCCTGTGTTCTGAGCATCTCCATAGGAGCTGTCCGACTTTCCAAAGTGCTCCAACAGCATATTGTCGAACGGCCGGCAATCCACGCGGGAGTATTTGTCCTTGAAGTAAACAAAGCTCTCAGGGAAACGAGGCGTCTTCTTGCGGCTGGTCTCATGTTTCGTCGGATAACCGAAACAGAGGAGCGCAATCGGGAAGACCCACCTCGGCAGATCAAACATCTGTCTATGGATCTCTATGTTTTCCATTATATCACCAATGTAGCATGAGCCTATCCCTAACGACTCGGCTGCAATCACAGCATTCTCTGCAGCGATCAATGCATCACAACAGGCAAGTAATAAGTCAGATTCCTGAGGGGTCGAGTATTCGATATGGCGAGCTTCGCACATCTCTGGTACGCGTGACCACTCGAAGAAGTCATACCATCTCTGCAAGTCCGCAAGAAACAGCAGTACAAGAGGGGCCTTTGCGATGAAGGGCTGGTTGTCGCATGTCTTGACTAACTGGTTCTTCTTCTCTTGGTCTGCCACCTCGATAATCGAATAGTGCATCATGTCACCCGCAGTGGGTGCACGGATAGCGCTGTGGATAATCCAGTCCTTGTGCTCCTTACTGATGGGTCGGGGGTCATACCCTCTCAAGGATTTTCGATCATCGATTACCTTCAGGGTCTCATTCATGGGTGAGGCTTTCATTCGACTCTCACTTAACAGTTAGCTCCGCACTTGTTTCTGATTGGCCTGACCACTGATCTCATCCTCTCCTCTGGCGAAAACGTTCAAATACCTGCACACCTTGTGGGGTCCACTATTGACACATGCGTGAGCGGGAGGATTTCATGTGGCCAAGGAGGACAGCATCGAGAATCTTGCCAAACGGGTCAATCGGCTGGAAGTCGCTGTACTATTCTTGGCACTCTCAATTGCGGTATTGGTCATCACTCTCTGGCCGTTGACCTGCAAGACTGTGTTGTTTCTCTTCTTGGCAGTTTGCTTCATTGCGATTTGTTATGCGTTTTATTGGCAGTGCAATAGGATGACAAAGAGGATGGCCATCCAATGGCAGCTTGACTGGACGAAAGAGGGGACAGCCGTCCAAGTCTGACTTGTCACTTTGTCCAATCACGCCTGCTCCGTACCTAGAGCCGCTTTCTGTAAGAATGTATGAAGGGCACAGCCTCCACTCTCAAGTGGGACAGTATCCCATCGTACGCTTTGACATCGTCAGGAATCAATGAAATGCGGAATCGTTTCAGACCGTCCTTCGCAGCGGATTCAATCAGCTTCCTGATGATTCTCCCGCCGACATCAGACAGGTCGACGCCCGGGAGCGTCATGATTCTCATGACACGTGCCACTTCAGGTTCATTGTCGGGGACTGTCAAAGCCGAGGCTGCTACTGTTTTGTTTTCCTTCCGGACCACTACGATTTTCCTAAAGTACGATCCCTTCGCGCCTGACTCATATTGGTCAACAAGCGCCTTTGTCCGTTCTGCGGGCATTCCGGTACCAGTCAGCATGGTACAGAAAGTTTCGCGGTCCCATTCACGTTCGTACTCTCCCACACCAGTAGGAACTGGCAGACTGGACAAATTCAATGATGAGATAGTCTTGTCCACGATGTAGGAGGAGATTCCGACATCTTCGAACCTGTACTTCTTGAGGAGTGCTTCCCAAGTATGCCATCCCTTCGCGACCTCAGTCGTGAGAAGCAGTACGTGCTTCCCCCCTAGAGCCTTGAGTGCATAGTCCATGAGCACCTTTTCTGCCGGTTCATGTCCTTTCTTGACAAGTGGGAGCCTCATGATTGCTGTCTTCTCCCCGATTCCCCCGACAATGGAAGACGTCAGAAAGCCAACCAGTTCTCCGTTCAACAAAGCGTAGAACCTTGTGTTGGGATCGAAATCAGGTCCCGAATAGGTCTTCTTCAGTTCTTCGGCAGGAGTCTGACGGTATGCGGTCCAATTCTTGGTTGCATCGATTCCGATTCGGGCCTGTTCATCAATGAACTTCTCTTCGAAGGTCTTGATTTCGTAAGATGGTGTCTTTCTGCTTGACATTTGTCTCTTGTCCTATCATCTTCGTTCCTGAACAGCAATGAGGAAGCTGTGAGAACTAGGGTATTGCTGTTCTCATTCCAAGCAATAAAACTGCCCATTGATGTGCAAGTCCGAGTAACTCTGGTCCGAATACTGTAATGGCTCTGCTAGTACAGTACCTGCCCAGCTTGAATGGCGCACAACTCTTAATACTTGGCAGGGGCATCAGTCATCTGGGGATAGGGAGAATTGCGAAAGATGCTCTACGGAGTCTTCACAGCCCTAGTCATATTGACTGTCGTGCTCCTAGCTATGTCAGCTTGGACAAACCAGATATACTACACGACTCAAAGAGGAGAAGTCTCCAGTACTCAGGACTTGCAGTACATAAACGATCCATTGGTCGGGAACATTACCATCGGGACATATCCAGCAATGTACGAATCTGTGCCCACGTACATTTTCTTCAACATCTCCCTTCACGTTCTGGGTCACACGCCGATGGATTTAGCCATCAACCGAATCGAGGCTACATTTACGCCGGCCAACGACCCGGATAGTGAGGTTAGCGTAACGGGCCTGTACTCATCTATACCTTACCTTGAGGTTGCGAATGCTTCGCACGTCATGATTCAGGGCACGATCGAAATAGTCCCGATAATTGTAGCTGGGTGGGAGAATGTCTGCTTGGGAATGGGCATCGAGTACGCCCTTTTCAACCACAGTCTCACCAAGCCAAACTCATGGGGCGGCACAGACGGCGCTCTCTTCATGATTCCAATCACAGTCATACCTGCAATCTTCAGACCCGAAGGCTGGACCAATGCAGTCGGTGCAGTTCTTTCGCTATGGGGCGTAGTGATAATATGCAGCCTCTACATACGGAGCAGGTATCCTTGAATTGTGATGGAGCTCAGATACGGACAACGGGACCCAACCTGCGGCGCGTTTCCTGTATACAATTGAAGCTACGAGCGGACGCAAGAGAATGAAAACGGGAAGACCGCCCTCCAAGCGCTCTTCCCGATTGTCCTGTGAACTATGGGCTCTCACTCTGACTGTCTTGTGGCTCAACTATCTGAATGACCGCCGAAGAGTCTTCTCGACCACTTGGACCAGGTCGGATGGCGTCTTGATCCCCAAGTACCTTTCCACCACCAACCCTTTCCAGCCTTCATGTACATCGAGATCTTGGCTCCTGAAATCACAAGCCGCCAAGAGCTTGTAACCGCTATGATGAACACTATGAAGGCCCAGATGCCGTTGAACATGGCTTCGAGGAAGTTGATTTCACTGTAGAGATCTGATAGATAGTAGAAATGCCACCACCCTCCGGTGTTTACCCAGACTTGAACAATGGGCCATCCTGTGGTCGCTAGCACCATGCACAATGCGATTGTAGCTGCGGCGAGGACGGCCTCTAACAAGAGGTTCACGTTGTTCTCTCCGAATCTTGAGAAGAGAAGCCCCTTCATAGCACCAAGTACCACCAGAATCACAATCGCGTTCAGAACCGGTAGATATGCAGGGTCGAAACATACCCGAACCTGTGGCAGCAGTAGGACAAATGCAAAGACCAGTCCAAATACGAACTCGACGATCGCTTCCAAGCGTGTCCTTGGGGTGAATATGCCTGTGCCTACCCCCAAGACTCCTTCAAGAGTTGTCTTCTCAGTGGGCGCCTTGAACCTGTCGAAGAATGTCAGCACTCCAATGACGACTGCCGCAACGCCAACCCACAATGCGACCATCAACGGGATACTAAATGGCCAGTTGGCGAATATAGGAAGCCCCCACCGGGATAGAGAAATCCCAACGAAGTAGGCACCTATGCCAAATGCAATGGCAAGCGCCATGAGACCCATCAGAATCCGGCCCGTTGGAAGCACGTACTCTGCAGGTATCGGACCTACCTTCTTGCCCGTGCCTGCATATTCGTTCGCTGCATCCTTCGGATCGCCAAATCGTTCAATAGCCATCATTGCGGAACCGCGGGTAAGCTTACCTTGGCCTATAGATTCCGCTTCTTGAATCAGGTGAGTCCTCATCTCTGTCAGAGTGTCCTCACTGTCAATGGGCAGGTATATTCTAACCCGTTCCAAGTACTTCTCAATCATTTCCATTGGTTCTTCGCTCATCGCGCATCAACACTCCCGAGTATCTGTTTCATTTCATTCGATAGCACAGACCAAGTTTCGGCCATCATCTTGAGAGCTCGCTTGCCCTCGTCTGTAAGGCGGTAGTACTTCTTCGGCTTTGTCGGGTCTGCATAATCCCACTCGCTGTCCAACAGTTTCCTCTCCTTCTCAAGACGCCGAAGCAGAGGATAGACAGTACCCTGCTCTAGCTGGAGAAATGTGACTTTCTCACCAAGACGCTTCACGATGTCGTAACCATAGGCACGACCTTCCTCCAGCACTGCGAGGATTGCGAGGGCTGCGGCACCTTTCTTAACCTCAGTGGACCATCTCTCGAATTCCTCTTGTGCGGGACCGGATCCACCGCTCACGGCTCAGTACTCGCCTCCTTGTATACTGCTTTGCACATCATTTTGCTACACCTGTTACTGTGCGTTACACAGCACAGTGCAACATTCATATATAAAGCTTACTCAGTACGCAGGAAGAGCAATCTCGGGCTTTCGACCCTGGTAATCGGTCCCGCATCTCAGACATAACGGGGCAATGCGCTGGCGGGAATTCCGTACCTTCGTAGGATCTCTTTCATGGTTTTCTCCAGCAGCTCATTGGATTCTCGGGGCATTGGTTTAGGATTGTGAGTCGCTAGAATCTTCTCCACCCTCTCCTTTGCTCTGACACGGCTGTCCTTTGACCCGTGTTCCTTCCATGAGTTGACTGGTCGCCTACAAATCACATCAGAGGGCATGAATTGCTCCTGACGCAGTTTCGTCAACGTGTGATCGGCAGAGAGAAAGTCGCCTCCGGGCCCCACTTCATTCATCAGGTCGAGAATCGTCGCCATGCCCTCGGTCTCGATGCCACGTACTATCCTTCTAGACATGCCGCAGATCTCGTTGTCAATCGCGAGCTTCTCAAGTGACAGGCAGTTCTCAAATGCCATCATCCCCGGTCCGGACACGACATTGATTCGAGACAAGGCGGCAAGTATGAGACCGATTCCTGACTCAAACCCGCTTTGTGCATCGATGACCTTCGATTCACTTAAGCCAAGGTAGGCGTGGGTCGGAAGCCCATGGTACTTTCCAATCTGCGCAGATGCGCAGGCGGCCATCGCGGTCTCTATTGCGCCCAGGCATATCATAGCCCGTTTCATGTCAAAAAGCGCAAGCGATCCCCCGTAGACAATGGGAGCTCGCGGTCTGATGGCCTGCGTGATCACAATGCCACTTAGAATCTCAGCGTTCGATTGCACAAGCGTCCCAAAGATACTGACTGGACTGGTCGCGCCCATCATTGGTGCAGGAATTATCTCCGCAGGAATCGAGTTAGTTGCACAGTCAATCAGATTCTGACAGGCCACGTCACCCCAGCTAAGGGGCGATGTCGGGCAACAGTCGAAAATGGCACGAGGAGCTTGAGCGAGTTCGCCCTTGCCGCCCGCGACTGCTTCCAGCATGTGCATCATGTCGATGAGACCTTGCTTCGTGAATGCGCCTGTAATTATTGGCTTGTCCGAGTTTCTCAGAACGATATAGAGACGGAACAAATCCGACATCGACACTGGCACATCTGACGGAACAACAGACGTGCTCTGGGCATCTATGTACTCGAGGGCATCTGCAATCCTCACAAGCTGGACAAGGTCATTTGCCAGTGCTGGGCGTATCTCTCCGGTTCGCGAATCGAGGAACTCCGTGCCCGACGAACCCGGATTAAAGATTGTGTTATCTCCCCCCACAGCGAGGCTGACAGTACGCTCACGGGAGTACAGGTTAAATGTCGACGGAGCTTTCTTGATTGACGCCTCAACAAGGTCGGAAGGAATCCTCACCCTGTTGGATTCGACGTCACATCCTGCACTCCGGAGAATCTCTAGCGCGCGGTCATTCTTCACGAGTACGCCTGTCTTCTCCAGGAGTTGGAGTGACCCTGAATGGATTCCTTCGATATCATCACGAGAAAGAAGAGTTTGTACTCCCAACATAGAACCACCTTTGGAGTTCTACGCCGGGAGGGAGTTTCGTTCCTATTATCATTTGCATACCTAGGGTTATGCTAATCGTGCGGTCTTCCTCGCAAAGCCTCCCGCTCCTTTTCGGACACCTTCTCACCAGTCACGTCCACTCTGCCGACAGCTCTTAGTCTCACAAGAGCATGAGGATACGGGTCGAGGTACTCCTCCTCGATGTTCTTTCTGATTGACGGATCTATCTTAGCGAGCCGGCCGTAGATAGTATCCTTCTCCCTCTGCGAAGTGAATCGGGGGTCGACGACAACGGCCACATGGAATGAGACTCCAGCATCCCATAGTCGTTCTGCAGCTACGAATGGCAGGTCAAGGAACTCACGACTGCAACCTGTCTTCTCCTCGAAAGGCTGAGGAAGTCCGCCTCTAATCGACAGCCGAACATGTCCCACAGTCCCGTCCGACGGGTCTCTTGAGGCATAACGAGCCAAGCGAGGAGCAAGATCGGGTTCCATTCCGAGAACTACCCCATTTGTCTCAATGACAAACAAATCGAACTCGCTTGAGTCCTGATGAACCAAGTCCAGTATTGAACAGATATGGTCAGGGCATAGTGTGGGTTCTGCGCCGCTCACTCTTGCCCTTCTGAAACGCCGCTCCTTCATCACTTGTCTTAATCTCGTGTAGACTTCTTGAGGTGAATAGAATCCACCGTATCTTTCGGGCCAGTCACGTGACCAGTCCACCCAGCAGAACACACATCGAAAGTTGCATCCGACCGAATAGGCAGTGGCTATGCCTCCGTAGACGCCAACAGCGTAGAAGCTGGTGTACTTCCTGAGCGGGGTCTTATCAACTGTCTTGCATACGGTCTTGCGCGTTCCGTTTGTTAATTGCTCAGGACTCATGGGAAAAGGGGGCTCAAACTCCCCACTGGCTCCCCGAACCGCATAGCGAACAGGGCCTTGATCAGTCGATGGCACGTGAACCGTTTTGAGATTCTATTGGCTTGAGCATTGTGGAAAGGCCAACTACCCGCGACCAAAGTCGTAGGCTTGCCACTGCGATCCGCGGTAGGAACTCTACCTCGTCATTTCGCGCGACATTCGGGCGGTTGACATGCGCCCTCCCGACCACAGCATTGCCACGGTCGGATACGATATTTCACTTCTCAAGCTCACATTTAAACTCGTATATCCCGTGGCGGCGTTTCCTCCCCCGACTGAAGTTGGGGGTCTTCTCGCGGCGCTTCTTTATGAAAGAAGTGTGGCAGTTCGGTTGATGCACACATATGTACATTAATGTACGATTATGCACAATGCTTATAAGACGACCATCGTGGACCACTGAACCTAGTCCTGAGGTGAAAAACCGCGATGAGCGTGCGTCCCTACCAATGGGGAAGGGGTCTGAAGCGACCCATTCAGCTCGTTTTGTAGATACTGCTCACGCGGTGATTCTTGGCGGCTTCCTTTCTTCCGTGGCTAGTCAGTTCGATGGTCGGCCAAACGAATGCCATTGCCATCATGAGCGGCCAGACGGGATGCCGTCCTTGGGAAGCACAAATGTGAGGAATCATTGATGACAAAACAGCAAGTCAGGATCATGCTGGATCCAGATGACACACCAAAGAGCTTCGTGAACATAGTTCCCTATTTGCAGAACCCCCTTCCACCTCCGATAGATCCGAGGACGGAAGAGCCCGTCAACCCCGAGGCACTGATGAGGATATTCGCAAGAGAGTGCGTGCGACAGGAGGTCTCCCAACAAAAGACCATACCTATCCCTGACGAAGTGAGGGAAGCAATGATCCGTTTCGGAAGGCCGACCCCACTTCAGAGAGCATACGGACTTGAAGCTATGCTGAAGACCCCGGCCAGAATCTACTACAAGAGGGAGGACGTTTCTCCGACTGGGAGTCACAAGACGAATACCGCGTTGGCGCAATGCTACTACGCCATGAAAGAGGGAGTGGAACGATACACAACCGAGACAGGTGCAGGTCAATGGGGCAGTGCCGTCGCCCTTGCCTGTTCGCATTTCGGTCTCAAGGCAATGATCTACATGGTAAGGATTAGCTACGAGCAGAAAGCATACCGCGGAACTCTGATGAGACTCTACGGAGCAGAAGTTGTACCTAGCCCCTCTGAAAGGACCGAGTTTGGAAGAAAACTCAACCGAGAACAGCCAGGACACCCCGGGTCACTGGGGATCGCAATCAGTGAAGCGCTTGAAGATGCGCTTGGCAGCGAGAATACGAAATACACTCTTGGATCGGTCCTTAACCACGTACTACTCCATCAGACAGTCATTGGGCAAGAAGCCAAGAAGCAGCTGGAGCTGATTGACACAAAACCAGACTATGTAGTCGGCTGCGTTGGTGGTGGCAGTAACTTTGCGGGTTTGTCATATCCGTTTATCGCCGACCCCAAATTCAAGGACACAGAGTTCATTGCCGCCGAAGCTCAGGCTTGCCCTAAGCTCACTGAAGGCGAATACCGCTACGACTTTGGAGACACTGCTGGCTTGACACCCAAGTTGAAGATGTACACTCTCGGTGCAAACTTCATTCCGCCGAAGATACATGCCGGCGGCTTGCGATATCACGGGTCAGCTCCAACGCTGAGTGCGCTCATACAGGAAGGCAGGGTCACACCTAGAGCTTACGATCAAGTCGATGCCTTGAACGCAGGAGCCAGTTTCGCAAGGACAGAAGGTATCGTGCCTGCTCCCGAATCATCTCATGCCATAAAAGCAGTATTCGACCTAGCTCTTGAAGCAAAGGAGAAAAGCGAGAAGACAGTGATTCTCTTCAATCTCTCAGGGCACGGCCACTTCGACATGACAGCTTATGCCTCGTTGATGGATGGCACACTGAACACAGAGTACACCACTGCTCGCGATTCGATGAGAGCCAATGCCATTGTCAAATACCAACAAGGCTAGAAGACCCTGGTAAACATCTCAAGGGAAGGGACCGATAGCAGAGCGATTTCCCGTTGACACGGAAGACTCCGCCAATCGGCCTTTCCTTTTCGGAACAGCGCTTCAGGCTGTCAGCTTGCAGAAGACGGCGCCTTGGTTTGACCGAACAGCTGCAATAACCTATAGCCTTGGAATGCTGACCACAGCACGAGAGCATAGACTGCCAGCTTCTGCATCCAAGCAGACCCGAGCCAGAAGATGTACAACAGGCAAATGGCTGCCACAATGAAGCCGACAAGCGAATAGAGTCTGTTGTAACTCTTGTTGAACAGAATGGCAATCGAGTACACCACAATCGCTATCGAGTACAACACGAAAAACAAGATGGTCGACCAACCATGCTGATATGGAAACACATTGCCTGCGAAGAGTGCCAATGAAGATAGGAAGGGTGCGGCTACAATGCCCAGCATCGTGCCCAGCCAACTGAGGTACTTCAGCAAAGGTGTTTCAACGAAAACAGTTCGCATGGACAACATGAATAACACAATGCACACTGCAGCTGATGTGCATGCAATAGAAAACAGGTAGTAATCCGCCATTGATGGCTGACCATTCGTCACGGTCAAACCCAACTCGCTGAAGTAGTTGCCCAAAAAGGAGTACCCGCCGGGATAGATGAGCATAATCAAGAACGTGATTATGACGAACAGAATCCCGCCAAGTATTCCACAGAGTGCTCCAATCCTCTTCCATGAATACATCATATCTGTTCACCACGCGCTGGAATGAATCAACCAGTGAGTGACAGATGTGAGTAGCCATCTAATAAACGCTCAGTCTGACGAATCATTCGAATGAACGGTATTCGTATGAGTCAATCCATCCATTCTCTTGATGTGACAGACCTAAGAAGAGACACTCCGATTATAACAGAAAAAATAGAGTGATGATCCAGGGTTCACGAAACCCTGAATCTCTCAAAGCTCTGCTATCACAATTTCGGCATGATGACTGTGTCAATGACGTGGATGACGCCGTTGGTTGCCTCAATATCTGTCTTGACGACCTTGGCATTGTCCACCTTAACGCCAGCCTTTGTGTCGATTGTTATCTCCTGACCTTGAACAGTCTTCGCCTTTCTCAGTTTCATGACATCCTTTGCCATGATCTTGCCGGGTACGACGTGATAGGTCAGTACTGCAGTCAGCTTCTTCTTGTCCTTAAGCAATCCATCGATTGTGCCAGCAGGCAGCTTTGCAAATGCTTCGTCACTTGGTGCAAAGACTGTGAAAGGTCCACCCTTGGTAAGAGTGTCCACTAGTCCTGCGGCCTGAGCAGCCTTCAGCAGTGTCTTGAAGCTTCCAGCTGCGGTCACTGTCTCAACTATGTTCTTCATCATTTCACATCCGTGGATTCCAATCCACTGTGGTTAACTATTGTGCATTAGTTATAAGCATATGCATATGGCACAATGCTCGAGTCGGGAATAAGCAAAAAAGGGGAATGGCCGACCTTCCACGAAGAGCCTCTGGTGGTGCCCATATGACGAAACGTGAACTGGGAATGGTTGAAGAGATAGCCAAGAACATCTCTCTGCTGGCCGGAGAGGATGTCCGAAAGAAGTTCATGGTAGGTAGCGATACGATTGAAAAGGCCTCCAGCGAGGATGTGGCACTCTGGGTAAAAGGTGCGATCAACAGACTTGACAGTCTCGTGAAACCTGAGACCAGAAACGAAATCATGGTTAGGTGTGGTCATGACTGTGCGCAAGCACACAAAAGCACCATAGAGAATGCCCGAAAGAAGCGACAGAAGTACAAGTCTCTGGACGATTTCCTAGCAGCTGAGGAGAAGACAGCCGGGAAGGCTTCCAGAATTGAAAGAAAAGGTAACATGGTCTACCACTACTTCACGCCAAGTTCCTTCGGCCAAGGAGTGCGATGCTTCTGCGGTCTGCTCAAGGGGCTTCCCAATGACCAGACAGTATCGCGAACCTACTGTCAATGCTCGAGAGGGTTTGTCGAGGAGATATGGCAGGCATATCTTGGCAAGAAGCCAAAAGTCGAGGTCATAGAGTCAGTGGTGTCAGGGGCTAAGGAGTGCAAGTTCGCCGTGCATCTGGCATGACCCTTCTTGAGGCTTGAATGGATGTACCCGGCTCCTGCAATGTTTCGTTGAGGTGTAGAGGAAGATTGAGCTACCTAGTCTATTGAGGGATTTCAAGAAAGAAGTGATGGACGGATGTCAGAGAAGAAAATCGGGGTGGCTATTGCAGGACTAGGTTTCGTGGGAGAACGTGCTCATGTCCCTTCGTTCAGAAAGATACCAGGCGCAGAGGTTGTTGGCATAGTTGGTCGACCCGGCCATAGGAGCGAGCAGGCGGCGAAGGAACTCGCTGAGAAGCACGGATTCTGTTGCTACCTTGACTACGCAGAGGCTCTGGACGACCCTAGGATTCATGCGGTCGTGCTCGCAGTACCGACACCAGAGCATTTTGAGATGGCATCCCAAGCTATCTCAAGGGGCAAGCACGTTCTCTGCGAGATGCCTCTGGCAACCACGATCCCTCAGGCGAGAAAAATGGGATTGCTGGCTGAGAAGAAGGGAGTACTATTGATGCCAGTACTCAACTTCCGATTCACACCTAACTTCGTGATGGCGAAGGACCTCATCGATCGAGGAGCCATCGGAAAACCAATCGCGGTCTCATTCACGGAATTCATCGCGGCCAAGGATCTCGCAGACCAATGGCCGTCGACGTCGTGGGCTTGGGACGCGAAGAAGAGCGGCGGCTTTCCCGATTTTACCCTCTCAGTGTGGTCCATTGACCTTGTCAGATGGCTTCTTGGTACCGAAATCAGGAACGCTCATTGGGCGGCTAACTATGCTCCGGTAGATGGGCTTGAGAGCTTTAAGGGGTATCAGACAGTGGGTATCATCGAGCTGGCAGATGGTGCTGTTGGGACATTGCATTATGGTTCGACTGTCGCACCGGGAATGGGGATGAGTATTCTGGAGGTCTATGGGAGCAACGGCAAGACACTGCAAGCAAAGTCGAACAATTCATTGACGTTGATAGGGGAAAACCTTGAGAAAGAAGAATGGACGTTCGAGGAAAAAGGAACCAAAGTGTGGGGTCATTATCAGATTGACTCCTACTTCGTCGACTGCGTACTCCACGGGAAGATACCATCATTCGGGACAGAAGACGCAATCAAGGCGCAGGCCATTGCCAGCAAAATGGTTCGCAGTCAGCTCACCTAGTTGGCCAGAAACCAAACAAGAAAAATGTGAGGAGGCATAGCCAAAGCCTCCCCTTCCAAACAACGGTTAGCTTAGATTCGCGGATATTCCGCCGGAGTTTGTGGCAGCTGTTATAGTCACTTTGTCTGATGCTGAGTTGTAGTTGGCTGTTTCATAGTGATTCTGTGTCACGTGAGTCCAGCTTGGGGCGTTCACGCTGATGCCTCCCGCGGTGACTGTGGCGTCGAAGCTACCCCCTACGCCGGTGGGAAGACCAACGTTAACGGAAATGCCGCCAGCAGTCGTGTGTAGGTCAACCGGAACGTTTCCTGTGACCACAATCTGATTGGTCGTCACAACTGTGATACCTCCGGCCGATGAGGTCAATGACATATTGGCTAGGCGTGCTCCATGATTCAGAGTGGCTGAGATGCCACCTGCGGTCACGTTTCCATGAATGGCATACCTCACACCAGTACCTAGGGTGACGTTTACACCCGCGGCTGTGTAGTCAAGAGCAATCTTGTTTCCAGCGAAGGTGACTGCCGGAGGACCGTATTGTTGTAGAGTGCTGTTCTGCACTACGACTGACATCCTGTACAGAAGTGAAGAATTGTCAACGAATTGCAGGGTGAGACCTCCGGCCGCCAGCTTCACGTCGAGAAGCACTGCCCCCGTGGTGTTGCCCACGTCAGCATGGAATGTGAAGGTAGTTTTCGCTGGATTGAAGTTTCCCCACCATCCAGTCGAGCCTAAGTATGTCAGACCACCCACGGTGATTGCTCCGACCGCAAGTACTGCGATTATACATACAACCATTCCCGTATTCCTATGATATTCACTCATTCTTCATACCACCTTTTTGATTTGACCGAAGGAAGCTGTGCCACTTCTTTCTCAGGTCTCGATATTGCGAATCCTCTTCCAATGCAAACCGACGCATGATTCGCGATGCGTCACTCCTGACTGAAGAAGGGAGCTTGCGGTACGCCTTCTCATCCAAGATAGGAATATTCGAAGTTACCACGTTCTCTCGTTCGATCAGTCGACCGAGCATGTCTATGGCCCGTTCACTCTGAGACTCTGGTATCTCAATGCCATAAGCCGAGAGACACGAGACCGTAGACTTGAGACGTTCCTTTGCGAAACGTGCTACTCCATCATCCGCCTGCATCATCTCACCAAGACCCATGCGGTACTCTCTTGCGGTAGCACGATAGTAACGTTGAACTATTCCTGTTGGCGTGAGTTGTGTTCGTTCTTGGACAACTAACCCTGCTTTCTTCAGCGCATCTATATGATGCAGTATAGTCCCGGGGTTCTTGCCGAGCGCATCTGCCAGCTGCTTGACAGTCATCGCGCCATTGACCAAGAACTTGAACACAATGTCAGCTCTTACTGGCTCAAGCAGAACCTTGAAGACGCTGGGGTCGGTTATGACCTCAAGGTCCTTCATCGGCTCTACTCGCTGTGGTTGCTCCACTCTTAGACACCACCAACAAGTCTGAAGTCAGGTCGCTCCGAGGAAACAGTATCGGCTCCTCCAACGTTGTCTGTGAGAATCAAGTACACTCTGCTCAGCGCGATTGCCATTGCTGGCACAACCAGAACCACGTCTACTATGGCCATGATACCCGAAAACGTGCCTAAGGCAGCAACCCAAGGACCACTGTACCCTAGAAACATGGGCACAACTATAGCCGGAACAAACGTAACTAGGAGAATCCCGACGAAAGACAACCACGTGCTGAAGACCCGGTCGAAGTATCGCCAACTCAATCTGAGAGATTGCTTCGCTGCACCCAGCGCAGAAAGCCCATCGATTATCCCAGGGAATAGCAGCGACAGCATTCCGGCGCTTACAATGACCCAGAGGGTGAAAGCAGCTGTGAGTATAGCAGCAGTAGGCCCAACGAATGAGCCGGTAGCGAAGCCAGGGACCCATATGAACAACGGTATCATCGGCCCCAAGACAATGGTGAAAAGAATGATTCCGCCTCCTGCAAGAGAGAAGAACCTCTTTCTGTACCACGCAAAAACGCCCCCGGCAGTTGTTCCCTCGCTTTCGACTATTTCCCGAGCCATACCGAAGAGTGCGCCAAAGGCAACAAAGAAAGGACCAAGAATGAACATTGCAAGTAGCATGAACGCACCAAACATCAGGGCCCCTTGGGGAGTGGACCAAGTCGTCGCGAAAGATGTGAAGAACTGAATCATTCCCTCCATTCCCAATCCTGAGATTAGGCCCAATACGATGGGAACGAATATAATCATCGCTAACACCATCATGAGAGTAAAAGCCACAACCAGAACGCCCAGCATTCCCAAGACAAACGAAATGATGTTCCTCAGCTGCAAATCTGAAACTAATGCCCAAGTCATCCTTTAGAACTCCGAAACTTGACTCCTTCATTTCTTAATCACCTACATTGAATGGTTTGAGAGTGCCGTGATGGTTGGCACTCTCGTTTCTCTTCTGTTCATGCGATTGGTATTTCGGCTTGGCGAGCAGGCGCAACCTGTCCGTCGGTGAGTTCGTGGTAGACTCTTACGAATGCGATGATTACCATCGGATAGAGAACCAGAGCCCACATGAGAAGGACGAACAGAGTCCAGACTCCGACGATTGCCACCATTCCTAACTGCACTGGACTAAACGGATTCATGGTCCATCCGCTTGCAACCCCCAGATCATCATTGGGGCAAGCGTCGCGGCGGCTAGCACCACGATTGATGTCAGCAGGCCGAAGACACGGTCGAAGCGCTGCGTAGCAAGCTTGAATGACTCATGGAAGGCTTCCTGCACGCCCTTTCCGCTAACAACCGCCGGAAAAACCATCGATGTCAGGCCTACTGTGATGAAGGTCCACACAAACGAAAAGGCAGCCAGAATGTATTGTGGTAGACCAACCATAGTGTATGCAAACATGTTTGATGCCAAGCCCCACACTACCAACTGCGGGACAACGATTACTATGGTCAGCATGGCACCAGCGCTGATGAACGAGATGAACTTGGCCCGAAGATGGGAGAAAGCGTTCTCTGCTTTGGTTTCTCCAGTAGTGACAAGATCATTAGTCATCCCATAGATTGAACCGACAACCACCAGAAAGATGGATACGATAGGGATTACGACTAAGATTGCAGTCCCGCCAATTACTAGGGGATTCTGCACTGCCCAGGTAACCATCATAGGACCAAAGCCGGGACCCATGACGCCGTAGGCGGTCATAGCGATGATGGCAACTGGAATCATGACCAGTACAAGCAGAACAATCAAGACTATTGCCATTCCCAAGTTGGCGAGAAGGTAACTCAGTATGTTGTGCTTTGCCAGCCCGAAGCTTGACTTCAGGTCGTCGAAGACTGTACCGTAATTTGTGGACATTGACTTAGCCTCTAAACAACAGTTGTCAAACGCACCGGTTATGTTGAACGTTTGACATCCGCCCAACGTTGGGCACAATTCGTTTATAAGGTATGTGCCTTCGGCAAGGGCCATCCTTGGATTTGCACGTCTTACCATTAGTGAGAAGAGTCAAAGCAGAAGTCGATGTAACGAGATTTCTTCTCGCCATGCCTAACACATCTCAGGGGCCCCCTCATGAGACCGTCATCTTCGATCGGCCTCTGGTTGCAACCTGATTCTTGTGAAGCCGAAATCATCATACCATCATAATGATTGGAGAGGCCGAACGGCCTCCATAATCCCCGAGGCGGCGCCATCCACTGCTGCGGAAATCAGAGAACGCGCCTCGTCGAGCGCATCCAGCGCCAGATGTATTTTTTCCCCAATCTCCTTCTGTTTCTCCCACTGAATCAGGGGCACAAGAAGCTCGCCCAGCTGGTAGTCTGTAATCTCATCGATGACCGAGCCGTGAACTTGCTTCGCTATCTGCAGCTGGGCACACGGACTCATCAGAAATGCATAGAGGAATCCGGGATGGATATGTTCGGATGAGGGTGTTACCCGCAGAATGTGCTGAGAGGCAGCCCATCCATTCCATTGATTCCATACCATTCCGATATTCCCGACTGTCCCAGAACATGTGACCAGAATGGTTCCCTTTTTGACTTCTAGAAGAGGAATGAGGTCAGCATGCAAGTCACGTGAAAGGTACTGCAGTGGCGTCGGAAATACCTGCAATATGCTCTTTCCGGAGAGGAATGGAATTCCATTGCTATAATCCACGTAGAAGCGCCTGAATCTGGGTGCCAGAAAGACACTTGCGAGTCTTCCTACCTTTTCAGACGATTGACTGGCCATCATCCTTTCAATCTCTAAGGCTGCTCGCATGTAGTGTGTCGCATCAAGTCGGTCGCGTACCGCATTGGACTCTAGTACGTGCCATTTGCTATCAGCCAGATGCATATCCACGCCAGTTTCTGCTGATATTGTCTGAGTAGCTTTCTGGGTCGTGGACCGAAAATAATCCAACCTAGCGACTCCGTCGCATGCCAGCTTTGCAATTGAGGCCTGAATCCGCTTGTCAGGAATCGGTAGCAGAACATTTCCCATTTGAACCTCATTGATTTCGTCAACAACTGACCCGTGAATCTCTCTACTAATCTGGGACTGTGCATACTCGGTACACAAGAATGCATATAGATACCCCGCGTTCAAACAATCATCGTCGACTCTTATTCTAAGGACATGCTGACTTGCAGTCCAACCATTCCAGTATTCGCCAACCAAGGCTGTCCGGCTTATAAAGTTACTGAGCCAATGATACGAGAATCATTCCCTTCCGGATTGTCAGCCGAGGTAACAAATTCCTGTGGGCCTCCAAGGACAGGTATTTTATTCGCGGACTGTATGTTCTCGTAATATCTGTGCCAGAAAGGAATGGGGCCCCCTTTTGTTCATCAACGTACACTCTGGAGAATCTCGGAGTATGTCAATTCCCCTCACGACTTCGCTCAACTGGGTGTGTTCGGGGAAGGATTCTATTGCCTGAATCGACTCAGAAGCAGTGGCTGACAGCGGACAGCCAACATTGCGATATCCAACCGAGAGATAGTGTCCTGCGTCCAGTCGTGAACTCATCTCATCGATATGCTTTGATACGTCTACGCTGGTCCTCATCTCTGAATCACTGGCGACTAGATTGTAGTTTCTCGTTTCTGAATGCTTCGGCTATCAGCGGCCAATCATCATCCAGTACTGGGACCTCCACATACTTCTCGGTGCCCGTCTGGCTGAATCGCTCATTTTGAATGGAACGCTCCTGTCTGACAGTCACGATGCGCCCTCGTTCATCTCTTCGAAAGACTGGATTCCCCCTTTTGTCTTTTCCAACATGTTCCGCCACTGCAAAGAAAGTCTTGTAGGAAGGACACTCGCCGGCCAATGCTCTAGCCTGTTCTTTCTCGGGAACCTACAGAAAGAAACTAGTTTCACCGTCTTGGGGAGCATTCTATGACACATGAACGCTTGCGAACCTCGCAGTTTTGGAGAATCCATTGGCGAACGTAAGTCGTGTTTCTGTTTGCCAGAATCCCTGTCTAAAACGATGGCGTCTCTTCCCGCGCCAGGAATAGTCCATTTCACACATCTCTCAATGAAGAGAATCTCTGGAGGAACGCTCCTATGCATCCTCTCCGTCACCGTCCAAGGTCTCCCTTTCCACCTATCCATTGCCTAGCAAGTTCGAACTGCTGAAGGATTCTCTGGTCATCAACCGGTATCTTAGTCCCGAATGGTGGATTCGTGAATACGGGGGGGGGGGGGGGGGGGGGGGGGGGGGGGGGGGGGGGGGGGGGGGAAAAAAAAAAAAAAAAAAAAAAAAAAAAAAAAAAAAAAAAAAAAAAAAAAAAAAAAAAAAAAAAAAAAAAAAAAAAAAAAAAAAAAAAAAAAAAAAAAAAAAAAAAAAAAAAAAAAAAAAAAAAAAAAAAAAAAAAAAAAAAAAAAAAAAAAAAAAAAAAAAAAAAAAAAAAAAAAAAAAAAAAAAAAAAAAAAAAAAAAAAAAAAAAAAAAAAAAAAAAAAAAAAAAAAAAAAAAAAAAAAAAAAAAAAAAAAAAAAAAAAAAAAAAAAAAAAAAAAAAAAAAAAAAAAAAAAAAAAAAAAAAAAAAAAAAAAAAAAAAAAAAAAAAAAAAAAAAAAAAAAAAAAAAAAAAAAAAAAAAAAAAAAAAAAAAAAAAAAAAAAAAAAAAAAAAAAAAAAAAAAAAAAAAAAAAAAAAAAAAAAAAAAAAAAAAAAAAAAAAAAAAAAAAAAAAAAAAAAAAAAAAAAAAAAAAAAAAAAAAAAAAAAAAAAAAAAAAAAAAAAAAAAAAAAAAAAAAAAAAAAAAAAAAAAAAAAAAAAAAAAAAAAAAAAAAAAAAAAAAAAAAAAAAAAAAAAAAAAAAAAAAAAAAAAAAAAAAAAAAAAAAAAAAAAAAAAAAAAAAAAAAAAAAAAAAAAAAAAAAAAAAAAAAAAAAAAAAAAAAAAAAAAAAAAAAAAAAAAAAAAAAAAAAAAAAAAAAAAAAAAAAAAAAAAAAAAAAAAAAAAAAAAAAAAAAAAAAAAAAAAAAAAAAAAAAAAAAAAAAAAAAAAAAAAAAAAAAAAAAAAAAAAAAAAAAAAAAAAAAAAAAAAAAAAAAAAAAAAAAAAAAAAAAAAAAAAAAAAAAAAAAAAAAAAAAAAAAAAAAAAAAAAAAAAAAAAAAAAAAAAAAAAAAAAAAAAAAAAAAAAAAAAAAAAAAAAAAAAAAAAAAAAAAAAAAAAAAAAAAAAAAAAAAAAAAAAAAAAAAAAAAAAAAAAAAAAAAAAAAAAAAAAAAAAAAAAAAAAAAAAAAAAAAAAAAAAAAAAAAAAAAAAAAAAAAAAAAAAAAAAAAAAAAAAAAAAAAAAAAAAAAAAAAAAAAAAAAAAAAAAAAAAAAAAAAAAAAAAAAAAAAAAAAAAAAAAAAAAAAAAAAAAAAAAAAAAAAAAAAAAAAAAAAAAAAAAAAAAAAAAAAAAAAAAAAAAAAAAAAAAAAAAAAAAAAAAAAAAAAAAAAAAAAAAAAAAAAAAAAAAAAAAAAAAAAAAAAAAAAAAAAAAAAAAAAAAAAAAAAAAAAAAAAAAAAAAAAAAAAAAAAAAAAAAAAAAAAAAAAAAAAAAAAAAAAAAAAAAAAAAAAAAAAAAAAAAAAAAAAAAAAAAAAAAAAAAAAAAAAAAAAAAAAAAAAAAAAAAAAAAAAAAAAAAAAAAAAAAAAAAAAAAAAAAAAAAAAAAAAAAAAAAAAAAAAAAAAAAAAAAAAAAAAAAAAAAAAAAAAAAAAAAAAAAAAAAAAAAAAAAAAAAAAAAAAAAAAAAAAAAAAAAAAAAAAAAAAAAAAAAAAAAAAAAAGAGGATGGATTAGAGTGACAATTATGAGTGCAACCTCTCGACGCACGGAAAAGGCCCTATCGATACTACAATAACGGAATCATAGGAAATCCGTTGCGATTCTGATAATCCGTGTTATTGGTTTCATGAAGCACCAACAGAACACGAGTAGTGTACTGGGAGCAGAGAGAATGGGACTCATGACAAACAAGGTCTGCGTAGTCACCGGCAGCAACTCAGGGATAGGAAAAGAGACGGCCAGAGCATTGGCTCGGATGGATGCCAATGTAGTTATGGTTGTTAGAAACAGAGAGCGAGGCGAACAAGCGCGTGCGGAAATCGCTAAGACAACCGGCAACAATGCGCTCGAACTCATGATTTGTGACCTCTCCTCTGTGCAAGAGATACGTCGTTTTGCAGAAGAGTTTCAGAATAGTCATGAGCGACTTGACGTTCTAGACAACAATGCTGGCGCTGTCTTCAACAAGCGAGAGGTAACTGTCGATGGTTTCGACGATCATTGGCAGTGAACTACCTTGCTCCTTTTCTCCTGACACACGAACTGCTGCCGATCTTGAAATCGAGCGCCCCTTCAAGGGTATCCACTGCCTAGAAGTTGGACAATCTTGGACATGGAGGACACATCCAAGGCGGATGAATGCTGCAGCGTGTTGTAACAATGTCGGATAGGCTAAGTCGTGATCGAGGAACCGCGGCTGCCAGCCTTGGGTTCACAGTATCTGGCACTGCAACCATTTCCTCTTACTCATCCTCCAGAACCGGCAGGCCCGCCTTCTCCAGCAGAGCCATAATGTCTCGGGTGGCTTCCCCATGGTCGCCTTCCACCACGCCCTGTTTCCTGAGATTCGCACTAATCTCTTCTGCTAAGCCCTCATAGTTGGCTGCAGTACGGCCTTTCTCCCACCTCACTGTCATGAGTTCTCCCACCTCCACGCTTTTTGTATCATCGACCGGAGCCAACGTCACGTCTACATGATACTCTATGACAGTCATTCGCCTGCCAACGATTACATTGGCTGACACGAAGACCATTTGACGTTGTTCCGCTTTGGAACTCTTCTCTTGCTTCTCGTCTGAGTAAGACTCTGACTCCTCATCTGAATCATGGCTCTCCTCCTCCAACTCCGAAAGTCAGCTCCACAAGTCGGGAATCTGATATGTCCTCAGGAGACTTAAGCCCGACCACCTTTCTGACGTTAACTCGTACGGGATGTACCAGACCTGACCTGACATCGATGAGTGCTCGCAGTCCGTCAGCAGAGCGACATCCCGGACTTTCATCATTCTATCCTCGAGACCCTTCAAGCCAGAGTCCTCGTTGAGTCCATCAATGGTGACCCTGAGTCGTCTGAGGTCATAGTCACTTTGTTTTCTGTCCCACGGGAGGACTCTGATCGTCACAGGCGGTCCCTCTCTAAGAGTGAACAGCTGAGTCGCATTGTATGGAACCACATAATCTCCGGCAAAGAACCGACTGCGATGGACAAGAGGTCTGAGGAATGACAGGCTGATATCTGCCTCACCATCTCGAGTTGGAACTGTTGCGACCCCATAGTCGATATCCTTCAGATGGTCCCAAGTGAGGACTGCTCCTTCCTTTGTGATCACCTGTTGTTTTCCTGTCACGGGCGACCTCAGTACGGACACGATTTCAAGGGTGTCTGCGCTCTCAAAACTCTCGTAGACTTCACTGGCTGGGCAGTTCAGGATTGCGAAATGTAATGACATACGCTCTTTTCCTAGTGTCCAATGAGACCTCACACTTCACACTCTTGACTTCGACATTCCACTCTGCTATTTTCTTGAGAGGGGTTAGTAGCCGCGACGTTGACTCTGAGGATGGTACACCTACGGGCATGCTCTCAGATAGGCCTAGCGAGGTCTTCAAATCCGGTTCTGATGTCTTCAGCCACGGTATGGTTGCGACTCCCTCTCGTTCGTTAATCTGATACTCAAGTCGTCCCAGAAGCATCCAGCCACCGGTGCCTTCTTCGTGCCGCTGCCAGAGTATCTCGGATTTGCCCACGGTGGTCACGGCCAAGTGCATCTGAATGTCGTCGTTGCTCCCGTGAAGAGTGTCCTCAGCAGCCTCAGACATCTGCGCAGGATTGGTAGAACATCGATACCAACCTATGCCCAGCCTGCCACCGGGGTCCTCTAGCAACCCGCATACAACCCTTCCATCATCCGCTTTGAACAGGAGCCAGCAGGACGACCCCTCTTTACCGACAAGTATCCCCTCTCTATACTGATATGCCTGAGGCCTCTTCGGTGCGGCCTGTGATTTCTGTTTCTGAGATACGAGGTTCCTTGTCCGGAACAGCAGGTTGCCATAGATTGACGCGAAGTCGTATCTGGAACGAGCCATGTATGGCGGCCTCTCTGCGGGCTTGAAACCCATCTGATAGAGCTCCCATTCTGCAACTGCTCTCCATAGTGGGAGTATCCCCAGATCAACGGGGTCATCCATGATTCTCGTGATGGCAACGATTACAGCAAGGAACAGATTGTTGCCATATAGCGTCAGCAGCTCGGGGTTGCGAGACATCGCTTGTTGAAGCGCGGCACGGTTCTCAAGGCTCAGAACATCTCCGAGGGTGTTCCTCTCTTGCTCTATCAAAAGCCATGCACCTCGCCGTCTCGTGTTCTCAAGAATCATGTCATGGACTTCCAACAAAGTCTTCAGATACAACTGGCCATTTCTTGGGCCTTCAAGCGTGGAACGACAGCAAGCAACTATGTCTTCGAACAGAACTTCCAGATCTTCGCCGGGGTCGAGTCGGTGCTTGAGATAGTCGGCCGCATGCATTAGTCGTCTGACTTCACGTCTTCGAGTTGTGTCGGAGTCGATTCTCTGAGACATGGTCACAGCATAGAGCGGAGGCCGCCGGGTCATGCGACTTCTCTTGCTATCTTCCTCGTCCTTCTTTAGGATTCTGTTCTGCCACTCACGTGTTATCCGCTCCGGGTCCACATATCTCAGCTTGGACCGCCCGGGCTCAGGAGGAGGATGACAGGGCTGGAGATGCAGTCTATCACTAAGGGTCGGAGGCGAGGCACATGTAACCATAACGGAAAGCAGGGTCATCGACGACTGTTCGGTGTCTGGTATGACTTGTTGTTCTTCCCTGTTTCTTGATCTGAGTAGGCTCGGAGCGAGACTCATCGCTTTCTCTTGAATGTCCATGATTGTCTCTTCAGAAAGCTGCTGCATATCGGCTTGGATAGAAGAAAGCCGGACAGACCGACCGTACATGTCTTCGTCTGTCAGAAGACTGGACCTGACTTCATATTCCTGGATTGTCACTTCCCTGTTCGATAGACCTCTGAACTTCCTCGGCCAATGTCTTAACATCGGCACATCAATTACCGTTGACCAGAGAGGTGCTGAAGTGGCAGTGTCCTGAATAATCACCCTCTTATCGTCAAACCATGGTGCCTGCCATCCGAATCCCTTTGGCGGCAAAGGCATGTTCCATAATATCTCCCCGAGACGAAGTCTGCGAGGCGAATCTGCCTCCAGCGGACGTACGCATGGTCTCTGGTAAATCAAGTTCATCTTCGTGTGCTGGATTCCACTGTCAACCCATATGACCTCGTTCTCTTTTGCGACAATCTTCTCGACGAGAAGCTGTTCAAGGGCTCTGAGTCTCTGCCTTTCAGAGCCATGGACCATTTGGCGGAGTTCGCTCCATCCATCAATGACGACGATGAATCGGGAGCCGGGCTGCCGTGATTGCCTGATACCAGTCAGCTCCCGTGCTATGTCTGCATCAGCCCTGCCTGCAAGGTATTCTCGCACCATATTCCCCATGTCATGAAAATCGACTTCATCCAGAATCGCTGCAAGTGTTCCAGAAGCCGCCCTTTCTTCCTCCTGGTGTTCTCCAGCCTGAAAGCACGTCTGCGAAACCCTTCAGGAAGAGAGCTGGTTAAATCCAGCCAGACCACACCTCCAACATCCCGGTCTCTTTCGCGCAGTTCTTGGATATGGTTGAGCAAATGCCAGTTCTTGGAGTGCCATGCAGCGGCTCTTCCTCCAGATGTTGACTGATGCGACAGGTATGTAGAGCGTCAGATTCCGCTGGTGTTCGGTACTGTCCTTGAACGGGTTCTCTATCAAGATGGAGTCTGGAAATGTGGTCCGACTGAGCAAGTGGGATGGCCCCTCGGAAGGTGACATCAGCAATGCGACTCTCGGACTCCTGTCAAAGAGGTCTTTCATGCTCAGCGAAGACCATCTTCCTTTTCCTGATGGCAAGTGACGAAGCTGCATCAGGTTCTGAGTGAGAGCAGAGAAGGCTTCGAAGGTCTCTTTGTATGTCTGTAAGCTGTCGACCACTACGACACCTTTCCACAGAGAGACGGCAGCGTGTGATCCTCAGGAACCAGTCGTCGGTACTCCTCTATCAGTCCTCGTTCATAGAGCTCCAACTGTCGCAGGTTGCTCTGCGGCGGTTCTGACGAAACGATGCTCTCCCACTCTTTCTCTGAAAGAGAACACTTTCCAAGGGCAAAGGGCTGGCACAAACGCGTTCATAATCTTGGTTCGTGGTCTTAGGCCGTAGAGCGCAAAATCGAAGGAGCTTCTCGTCTTTATCTCCAGAACCATCACGGGAGTCCAGACTACTCGTAGTCCCGCTTTTCTCCTCAGAAAGAGGACAATATCAGCCTGCCCTTGGTCTTCAGAACCTTTCATTGAGAACCTCGGCTAAGAACTGTCTATCGGAGACAGTCTCAAGCATCGAGTCGCCGCTCAGAACAGCATCGATGAGAGAACAGTGATGCAGGTCTGATAGAAGCACCCTGTGCCAGTCATTGCCCTCCTGTTGAATTAGAGCGACTATGTGCTCCCTGAGCCGCATCACGTCATTCTCGGTGAGAACCTCTTGGTTTATACTGTCAAGTATGCGCTCGCATGCCTTCCGAATCTCAGGATCTTGGGTGCTCTGGAGTAGTCCAATGGCTTTCTCTGTGAGCGTAGCGATACTGACACTCGGAGTTCCCTCTTGCTGAGCCATCTCAGATGTCCTACGACCCTGTCCAGCTCTTCTGCCGTAAGTGGACCGTATTTCGAGGACAAGGTGCCTGAGTTCTCTGTCACCATCAGGACAGAAGTTCTTGCGACCTGCCTTTCCTCCTGTGTAGACCCAGTCGAGGAATGGCGTTAACCGAGCAACCAAGAGTCGGATGTATCTATGGGCATCATCACGGGGCACGTTGTAGATAAACAGCTGACGAGAGAGCTCGACCAGATGCCCCCGGAGCATGTCCACGAAGTCCATTTCCGGAAGAGTTGGGTGTGCTAGCAGCACCCGCGGGGCTCTCGATGTCCCTGGGTATCCTGCCTTCCAGTATCTCTTTACTGAGCCGTCAATGGGTAACTTGGATGCAACGGACGCTGCGAGAACCTTCTTGGAGCCGTCAGGGTACTCTCTCACCTGATAGTGCTGGGGTGTTGGAAATGAATAGCGGGTAACGGCAAGGTCTCTGAGCCTTGCTCCAAGGTAGTTCAGAAACCCGTTAAGCGGACCAACAGAGCCCTGTCTCCAATCGTAAACCCGTTTGAATTCGCGGTTTCCGTAGCGTTTCGTGCTCTGCCAGAGGAACTTGAGATGGAGTGCCGAAGACTGTGCTCTATGGCTGCGATTGATGACACGATCGCAGATGCTCCGTACTGTGTCGTGGCAAGGACGTTTTCCAGCTTGGCAGATGCATCGGACCAGCACTGGGCTATCGAGTCGACGTACTTCCTGACAGTGGAATTGGAGCGACACCTTGTCAGTCTGGCTATGGCGGCCAGGCCTATTGACAATGAATCTCTCAAAACCTCACTTGGTCTGACATCGGTCTCGCCCTTGAGCATGGTACTGGTGGACCTCAGCTATTTATAAGGATGCTGTGACAATATGGCTAATTATACAAGCGATATGACAGTCAAAAGTGGCAAATATAGTATGCATAAGTTCTCAGTTGGGAAACTTCCATGATATATATAATTGGTGGCGCTTAAGAGGACCGCAATACACAGAGATGTTGAGGAACTGCCGTGAAACGACCCGTCCAGCGCCACCCCCGGACGCAGAGCATGCATACAACAATGGGCGGCATATATAATTGTGGTCACGTGAGATATCTTGTCGAGTCCTTCACCCTGTGTTCCCAAGATTACATGCCCTCGCACAAAGGTCTTGGAAAGCAGCCAGACCCGGCCTTCAGTAGGAGAACCTTCCCCTCAAACGCATCCATATCATCCCAAGAAAGACTGCATACATTATGCAGGACCTTTGGCACAAAGGTCGGGGATCTTGGGCTGGCTACCATAGGTACTTACTTGGACAGGTATGTGAAGGCGGTCAACCTCGCACTTGAGCGAGTCTATTCTCACCCTGCAAGAGCAAAGAGGTTGGGCGAAGAGCTGACGAAGTACAGGGGTTATGGCTACACGCTCCTCAGGAAGGAGCGTGACCTCTGTTACCAGCATAACGAAGAGTTCAGACAGCTTGTGTTCGAAAGGCTTCATAGGGACGTACTGGAACAGGCTGCCAGGACGGTTCATGCTGACCACACTCGAAGAAGGCTTGTGGAATCTGCAGTTTCTCTTCTGGATGCTTCCCTTGCCGACCAACTCCGTTTGCTCAGGAACAGATACATTCCAGCTGACCTGATACGAAAGGTGAGAGACTCCTGTGAGCGTGCAAAGGACAACGGTACAGGATATCACTATGCCTTGGGTGCTCTGAAACAGATCAGGAGGGCTCTTGACGAGTACATTCTCTCCTCACTTGCTCAGCCCCTTGGGTCGAGGTCTGCGCAGAGGAAGCGGGTCGGTGACCACCTGCAGGCCAACTCGCCCGAGTTCGGGGAAGTGACCTCGCTCGTAGCTGAGCGGATACAATGCTGGCACAAGGAGGGGTATCCCTTTACAGTCCCTCAGCTCAGAAAGTGGAGCCTTGACTACTCGGCATCGACAGAGAACAGTGTGGGACAGGGTTACTGGTTCACACTCGACAACGATAGGGAGAATGAGGTTCTCCTCCACATCAAGCTCCCTCCCGGGACTCGATGGCACACCCAGCGACGGTTCTCCATATGGTACTCAGACTCTGACCTTCAGATTTCTGAACTGGCTGCCTCGTGCTGCGGGAGACGGCCGTAACAGAGCCGAGGCAGTCGAGCAGGAGGGAAGAGTTGCTCGTGCAACACAGGCTGAGGTTCAGGGCAGCGAAGCTTGAGGACCAACACCAACAGCTCATGAACACCATTCAAGTCCAGCACTTGGCCTACGCGCTCTCATGCCTCAGACAGAAGAGAGAATCCGACCCCGAAGAGGTGGCGAGGCTCGAGGCCGATATGAAGAGTTTGAAGTCCTTGAGGAGGAGTGCCCCACCTCGCCTGCTCATGAGAGGTCATCGCGTCACACTCCAAATCCCCTTTCTTTCCCCTGACAGAAAGACTCTGCTGCAGGTCTTAGGAGAAAAGGAGTACACTGCACTAGCCGGTGTCGATAGGGGTGTGAGAGTCCCCGTTGCCCTTTCAGTTCAAGAGGATGGTGATTACCTGGACGAGCTGCTTAGAGTGGAGTATCTGTTGGAGAAAAGGGAGAGGCTTAGAGAACAGGCCTCGCTGCTCAGATCCGAAGTGGACAGGAGAAGGAACAACTGGGACAAGAAACGGCCGGGGCTGTCGCATCCTGTGTTCTTGCTAAAAAAAGAGAGACATCAGGATGCTGTGTGGCAGAAGGTGCGTCGTCTCGACCGTGAAGTTTCCCGGTTGGTTGCTTCGCACACTGTTTGGTTCTGCGAAGAGCACAGTGTGAAGACCGTTTACTTCGAAGACTTGAGGAACTACCAGACCCCGGCTGGTCAGGGAGCCCTGTCGTGGAGACTCTCCACCAACCTGTGGGGAGAGGTTATCGACACTGTCCGGTACATGCGCGAGTCACTGGGTCATAGCCCGTACAGTGTGTGGACAGTGAACCCCGCCTACACCAGCCAGACCTGCCATGTGTGCAGGCAGAAAGGCATACGTGTCGATAGTTGCAGGTCAAAGGTGGAACAGAAAGGTGGAGAGTACTTCTACTGTCCAAACTGCGACTCACACATTCATGCGGACATCAATGCTGCACGAAACATAATTCATGTCCAGAGTCCCAGTGCCGTTCCTGGGAGGACAAAGGAAATATGTCCAACTTTGTCCAACTTACAATGAACGGTTATCAACATAACCTCAGGACTTCACAAGAATGGAGTGATCGACTTCGACAATCTTCAGAGCACGAAGCACTACAAAGGAATGACAGCGTATCAGAATGCCAAGCTAATGGTTCTCATGTTCACTTACGAACTAGCTCGCCGTCTGGAGAACACTGGTGTAACTGCCAACGTCGTTCATCCGGGTTTCGTTGCAACCAATCTGGGAGGCAACGCAGGAACCCGAAGCAGTGTCATGTTCAAGATGGTACGTCCAATGCAAATCCCTCCAGAGAAGGGGGCAGAGACTTCTGTTCTTCTTGCATCGTCGCCAGACATCGAGGGTGTCAGCGGCAAGTATTTCTCAAAGAAGGAAGAGAGCCGCTCGTCCGAGCTGTCCTATGATTTGGACCTGCAACGAAGGTTGTGGGAAACGGCCGAGAGAATGCTTGGAATCACATGGGATTCCTAGGCGGACCTCTTGATCCGGCAGGGAGGCATTTCGACATCATCATTCTCCAACGTGGCGAGAGCATTCTTCGCACTCACCGTGATTGCGATACACCTGTCATTTTGGAGCCGTCCGAACGAAAGTCGCCGCCTGACAGCCTAGCCACAGGCTCGTTCATGGTCACGCCGTGGTAGTCAGTCAAACTCGAGACTCAGACAGTTAATGCACAATCGCCGCAAACCATAGATAGAAGGTGACATTCAGTCAATCATCATTACAGTCGTGACTCGAGGACACTTCTTTGCTGTCTCCAATTAAGAAAATCGCTCTCATATTCGATCTTGATGACACTCTGTATACGTCAGACGCAAGGATGCTTGATATTGCTCGCAGGCTTCTCAAGGAAATAGGTCTCGAAAAGCAAAGTAGGTTTTCAGACGAAAGGCTTCAGGGTGCATTCACACGGGGCCCAGACCGTTGGTTGAACGAGCATATGCTAGCTTTTGATGCCGACCAACACTGGAGACCATCACATGATTTGTGGGTTGAATACGGACACAGGCTGCTCACTTCGCTCGGAATCAAGGAGAGGCTTGACGTTCTAGCCGCAGACATGATTTCTAAGTGGGAAGGCTACGGTGTAGACATGCGGTCCCGCTTGCCCGACGGGTCGAAGTCGGTCGTAAAGGAGCTGCACTCAAGGGGTTACAAGCTCGGGCTAGTGACAAACCGCTGGGGGGACCCAACACCCCTCCTCGAGAGGGATTCAATACTCAATCTCTTCGAAGCAGTGGAGTACTCACGAGTGCCCGGCTATGCGAAGCCCTCACCTTTCATGTTGATACAAGCCGCGACTCGCTTGGGTGTCAATCCCATCAGATGTGCCTGTATTGGAGACTTCGTCAGTATCGACATTGAAGGAGCAAGGAGAGCAGGGATGACACCGTTTCTGCTGACATCCTATAATCCAAAGGATGGCGAGCATGCTCCACCAGATGTCACAGTTGTAAGGAACATTATTGACCTATTGGAGGTCTTTCCGTAGCGAATGCAAAATGAACTGCACGGTGATTCCGATTAGGAGCAAAACCGAAATAGACAGATACAATCCTCTTTTTTTGTAGAACAACAGTTACCGATTCTCAAGTGCGACGATAAGGTGGCTGGGTAAGCCAATCCACGAGGAATGCTGAGTTGTCCGTGAAATTGAGTATTCGAACTCCATTGCCTGAAGAAAAGAAGCGATTCTATGACGTCTACAACACGGGTCTACCGAATGTTGACGAGACAACCTATGAACGGTTCTCGAAGTCGTGGGACACAAACCGGGAGAACGGCAATCTCGGAAAACTATGGCGAGTGGCCGTTCTAGACAATGAGATTGTGGGAGTTGTGATCAATTCCGTCATTGAGTCTCTGAAATGGGGCATGGTCTGGGAACTGGCCGTGGTCCCCGAGCAGCGTGACAAGGGCATAGGCACCAAGCTCATCGCCGAGTCGGAACAACTATTGTCAAAGAGCGGGACAGAGATTACCGATCTTGCTATCGGCGTGAAGACTCATAACTCTCGAGCCATCTCCCTCTATGAGAAACTGGGATACGATATGCGTTTCTTAGTAGTTCGTTTGAGAACCAGCACCTGGCAAACTAATCCTGCCCAACAACTCGCAGTTCGTGACGCTGAGACCAGAGATGCTGTGAAACTGTCACGCCTTGTTCCTGATGCCTACTGGGATGCCAGCGACGTGAACAGCTGGAAGAGACGTATCTCGGAGGGGAACTGCCATGTTTTGATGACACGCGAAGACCAGAAGATAGTGGGCACTGTGAGCTTGCCCGAAGTAAAGAAAGAGAGCAGTTCGACAGAGCTTGCGCTCTGGATTAAGCCGGGGTTCGGCAAGGCCGTGCTGGACACAGCAGTGACCCTCGTGAAAACAAGACAAGTCGATGTTTGGTTACAAGATAGCCACCAGGATCTCATGGAATATGCATACGGAAGAGGCCTCAAGCGGGTCGACTCTGAATACCTCATGAGGAAGCCCATTGGCGGGAAGACGAGGTGAACCTTATGCCGTTCCGTGACTTCCTGCCCATTCTCAAACCAATACTCGACCTCTATGATGAATGCGAGTATGAAGACGCGTCCATCATGGCCAAGAAAGAGTTATCCGATTCCAAGGACAGGACACTGTCGATAGTCCTTCAGGTATTGATGCTGCACATGGAGGGGTATTCTAGGTGGGAATCCTCATACGATTATGCAATGGCCAGGGACCTCCTCCGTAAAGCGGATGAAGTCATTGATCAAAGCATAGAATCATGTCCCAAGCTTGAGCAGAAGGGATTGCGTTCGCTGAAAACCCTAAACGGAATCGTAAGTTCTGCAATTGATCTTGAGAATGCCCTCATCTCAACGGACCCGAAGTCCATGTTTGAGTTCGCCAATAGACTTGGAAACTTGGCTGCAAGCGGGCTTGAATACCTGGGTGGCCTCGAGGAGCGAGAAGGCGATTTCGTCGGCTGGCTTCGCTCGCAGCTGATGGTCTGGAAATACTATGGAGAAGGAGTGGCTGCCTATGCCAGAGCAATGTCTGCAATAAGGACCCCTCAGTTCAAGAAGGTCTACGCAGAAGCAGAAAAAACCATCATCTCAAGTCTGAAGTTCCTCGAAGAAAGCGGTGACGAAGACTCTTTCACAGAACTGTCCAGCTACTACGCTTTTCTGCAGCGTCACAGTAGCATGGCAGCAAAGCACCCCGAATACTTGGTTCTGAAGAGCAATGAACTCAATTGGATGCTTAGCTTCTGGGTTGAGGAGAGGTGCCTGAACAGAATCTTGGACAAACTCTTGGAAGACAGCACTAGCTTTGTGGAGCAGATGAATTCTGCCGGTGTAAAGATTGAGACTGTTGATGAGGATTCTCTCAGTGACCTGTTCGAGACAGTTTTGGGAGCAAGCAGGATGACGAATCTGGTCATTTCGCTGCAACCTGTCACGCTGAACTTCAGAGGCAAGGATGTGTCGATGACGCTTTCTGTTAGATTGTACAGGTATGCGATTGGCACCATCTATCTGAAGGCAGAGGAGGAGGAGATGACAATCTCTGATTTGCGCACGTACCTCACTTTCAACGGTCCCCCCTCTGCAGAGTATTCAATCAAATGGCAGGACAAGACCTACAGGTATCTCTCCGAAGTCGCCGATGAAGTAGTCGACGCACTGCGGAAGTCCTTCACCAGAATTGAGTCCGATGCTGCCATTAGATTCGTTCCACATCTCAATTGGTACGCATATGCATTGATTCGACACGGCATCTCGCTCAGAAATGCCAACGAGGAAGCAGCAGTCACGCTCGAAGAGGCGGCTCAACATCCGGACTTCAGAGGTCTGCTCATAGGACAAATGGAAGCTCGTGCGGCACTTGATGATTGGATTACTCGGGAACCAGTTCGGTCCCGCAATCTCGCCCCCATACGCTCGCACACGACCGATCTCCTTGTAACCACAGAGAACCATGGAGTGCTCTCATTTCCGGACGATCCGCACTGGATTGTTGTTCAATATCAGGAAACGGTCGAAACCGTTGTTCGCTTGCGATGTCTGATTTCTACGCTGATAGAGATTGCCGGAGATCTCTTGAATTCCTTTGTAGAGAAGACAAAGGACCTCGCCGATGAGCTTGATAAGCTTGAACTCGACGTAGCTGAAAAAAGAATCTCAGATGGCCGAAAAGAGCTGTTACCAGTAATTCACTTTGACACGATGGCACATATGACCATCGAACTAATTCGCGGAACACTTACCTCGCATTTCCGCGACCACGCAGAGCTCCTGAGAGCGATGATGGATGCTCTGAATGTGAACCCCATGGTTGAGTTTCTCGAGCGCAGACTTGGAATTCTTTCCCATCATGAGACCCTCTTCTCAGATATCGCAGCGGGGGTGGTAGAACGCAGGGCCAAGGAACAAGAGAAGCTGGAAGCCGAACAGGAAGCCAGAAGCGCCAGAGCAATGGAGCTCGTCGGGCTTTTCATATCGGTACTTGCAGTGGGCGATGTCCTGAACATGCTCGTAGGTGCCTTGGAAGGAGAGCCTTTCCAGTTGACAATTCTGCCGTTTTATCAGTTTATAGCATACTTGGCAGTCATAGTTCTGATATTCTCTCTAGTCCTGTATGTCCGCCGAGGAGGAACAATAAGGAAGAATCAGGTCAGTGGAACGTCTTTGCAGTCCGAGGCAGAAGCATAATTAGCATGTCGTTACAACAGTTCTCAAACCAACTATGAGCGCAGAAGAGTCCACAACCAACTTCGAACAAGAGTGGAACAGTCAGGATTGGCTTGGTGAGGCAAAAGAGCTGATTCGTTGGTCGCACTCGGTCGCAAGTGACACCTCGTTCATGCTGGTCGTCAGACACTCTCACAGAGAGACAATTGCAAGCTATGATGATATGATTGGCAGAGGACTGACTGGACTAGGACATCGAATGGCAAGGGAATTCGGTGGGAGACTCCCCTTACGAAAGAACACAAGGATATTCCATAGCTACGTGCCGCGATGCACGGAGACGGCCGAGGACATTGCAGAAGGCATTCATGACGCAGGCGGACATGTGGATTTGATTGAAGCCTCGGACCTTCTCGTGGGGCCGCGTGTGATTGATCCGCAGGTGTGGCAGAAGATTGGAAGGGATGGAATCCGCGTTCTAGAGTTCGTCGAAGACTGGCAAAACGGTATGTTCACAGAACAACAGATGGAGTCCTACGGCAAGTTCCAGACGAGAGTGGTTGGGGAGATGATTCGGAAACTCAGGTCGGCTCCAGATGGCTCGATGCACCTACATGTAACCCATGACCTGTTTCTGGTCGCCGCAAGGAGATTCATGCAAACGACTTATGCTAGCGCCAACGACAGGCCAGCTTATCTAGCGGGGTTTGGAGTAGTTGTGAGACCCAAGAGGTCCTTCGCCTTTGAAATAGGATGAAGCGAAGGCAATGGTTATTCTTTCGCACACCGACATACAAGGAATCCAGTGATAGCGTGCGTAATCTTGACGATCTGGCGTTCAACAAAGGATTTAGTACAGATGCGCGCCCAGAGAGGAACGCAGACTCGGGAGTGCGATTTGTGTGAAGCTAGTGAAGCCAAGAAGACTTGTCGAAGGCGACACGATTGGAGTGATTGCGCCGTCTCATCCTGTCATGATGTTTCAAGAGAAATATGATCAGGGAATCAAGAATCTGAGACAACTCGGCTTCAGGGTGAAAGAGGGCAAGACTGTAAGACTCAGTTACAGAGAGTACATGGCAGGGACGGACGAGCAAAGAGCGGAAGATATCAATGCCGCATTTGCAGATAGAGAGGTGAAGGCGATTGTCTGTGCTTTCGGAGGACAGGTGGCAATTCGCACCCTGCGCTACCTAGACTTCAATCTGATAAGAGCAAATCCAAAGGTATTCTCTGGAATGAGTGACATAACAACGTATCACTTAGCGTTCTTGGCGCGGGCAGGTCTCAGTGGACTCCATCAAACTGATGTGACCTTTGGATTTGGAGCGGACATCAATAGTGAAGAAGCGAAGTTTGAACGTGACTTGTTCTTCAAGGTCACCATGAATGCCGAACCAATAGGGACACTACCGGCCCTTACCAAATGGGAAGTGTGGCGAGACGGATTCGCCAAGGGAAGGTTGTTTGGTGGAAACATGAATAGTATCCAGTGCTCGATCGGAACACGCTACATTCCCCAGTTGAAAGAAGACACCATCTTCTTCTGGGAGGCAATGACTCAGCCTCTCAGTCACATCGACCAGAAGCTGTCTCACTTCAGGGAAGCAGGTCTTTTCGATAGGGCTCGTGGGATGCTCATAGGCAAGATAAGAGGAGAGGAAGGAGGTGCCCTGAGAGATATGACAGACGATGTCAAACCAGCCGCATTAGAAATAGCTGATGAGTTCGACTTCCCCGTAATCGCCGGGATAGATTTCGGCCACTACACGCCCAACGTCCCGTTTCCAATGTGGCTGACGGCGAGCATGAACACCGAACAGGTCATGGTCAGCATTGACGAGTCGTTCGTCACGTAGATTGTGAGGAAGGGAGTCGTCGCTTGTGCTGTCGATTGCACCAGTATAGGGTGCTGCCACAAGACCTTTCCAACTATGTCGGGAATGGCCGAAGGTCCTGAATGATTATTTGAAGCAGCTCGCCATAGGTCATCCCTATCAGCCATGGTGTCAGAAACAGAAGCACAACGCACGTGATTCCAAAGGCGACAGTACCATAATCCTTGCGAGCCCACCTCACCTGCAGGTCTGCATCCGTGGAGGCCAGCCCCGGTCGAACTAGCGGCTGGCCTGACTCAGGCATTGCTGGAGTAGGAGCGTAATCTTCCTTAGCCCGGTCGTCTTCCGATGCACCATTGCGCTCATCATCTCTGATGCTGTCCCTATGTCTAATGGCGGTCGATGTGGTTCGAGCGATGTCATCAGAAGAGAGCACGACACCCCGCACTGCCCTCTCGTACCCTCCGAGTCGGGCTCCACTGCTGATTTCAGTCTGTTCGATTCCGCGCAGACGAGAGATATTGCCGAGCCCGGCCATGCCAAGCAGAATTCCCATGTAGGCATCTGCAGCGAAAGAGAAAGCAACAAACGAGAAGTCAAGCTTCAATTGCCAGAAGGACCTTCCAAGTACCTTTTTCGTACATCCTGGACAATGGTAATGCTGGCGTATGACCTCAAGTACGAAATGAATACCAACAATTAATACGAGCCAGAATAGGCTCACGAAAACACTGAGGATTACCGCAAGACTGATGTAGAGCACGTTGAAAGCTCTGCTCTGATCATGGTTGATGATCCAGATGTGAGCAGAGTGCAGCCGGTCTTTCCTCAGTGCCAGCACCACTCTTCGACCAAGAGTCATCCTCTATTAAGACTATGCGGCGTGATGTCAGACAAGCGTGGACACATTGACATAGCTGGATGCATTAACAGTCTCTTCTGTGTCGTTGTCTTTCCGCAACAAAGAGGCCTCGTGGTATTGTCTCATTATGTGGATTGAAGTCCTCCATAATCTAGAAGAACTGCGAGACCCAATACTCTACACGTACGTGATGACTTGAACAGTGATACAGGAATTGGACTGTTTGATCCTAGGGTAGTTCACGATGGCCTCCTACAGAGCAAGGATGATGATGGCACAAGATGCCTTACCTGCAACCATCGCTGCTTGCTTCCAGACGGCAAGAAGGGGTTCTGCGGCACAAGAATAGGTATCAACGGCAGAGTCATGACTCTCTGCTACGGGAACATCTCTTCAATCAACAACAACCCGATTGAGAAGAAACCATTCTTTCATTTCGCTCCAAGCACAATGGCTCTCACCGTAGGCAGCTGGGGTTGTAATGCTACTTGCCTCTTCTGTCAGAACTACGAAATCTCGAAGAGGAACCCGAGTCCCGAAATCTCCCACTATATGAGTCCGAACGAGTTTGTCGATAGAGCGCTTATCGAAGGCAGTGAGGGGACTTCGATTTCTTTCAACGAAGCGGCTACGTTGATGCTAGAGTGGAACATAGAGGTATTCAGACTAGCCCATGAGAAGGGACTATACAACACCATAGTAACAAACGGGTACATGACAAATGCTGCGATTGACCTGATGGCGGATGCAGGTCTTGATGCTGCGAATGTTGATATTAAGGGCTGTGCAGAAGGAGTTCAGAGAATCTGCGGCCTTCGCGTTGAATATGTCTGGGAAAGCGCCATCCACATGATGAAGAGAGGAATTGATGTAGAACTTACAACGCTCGTGGTCCCCGGACTCAGCGACGGTGAAGACTGCCTCCAACAAATCGCGTCGCGCATAGTCTCGGATATGGGTCCCGACACACCTTGGCACGTGAATCGATACTTTCCTTCCTATCGATACAAGAGACCTAAGACACCAATTGAAACACTTCTGAAGGCAAGAGAAATCGGGCGACAATCGGGCCTACATTACGTGTACATAGGTAATGCTCCACAGCAAGGCCTTGAGAATACCGTCTGCCCAGAATGCGGCAACCTGTGCTACAGCAGATACGGGTTGCACTCTACAAACACTGGCACCGATGCGCACGGCAGATGCAGTAGATGTGGCCACAATATCAGAATCAAGTCATGGCCTCGTGACAGAAAGCAAGTCTCCAATTAGCATCATGATGGGACACTCATTCATATAGAAACGCGGCGAGGAGACCGCCCGACTTCAGTCGGGGGAGAA
This sequence comes from Candidatus Thorarchaeota archaeon, assembly GCA_963726195.1. Taxonomy (GTDB): domain Archaea; phylum Asgardarchaeota; class Thorarchaeia; order Thorarchaeales; family Thorarchaeaceae; genus OWC5. The sequence goes on along the minus strand of CAVSBO010000008.1, from coordinate 97,886 downwards.
AACGACGCCGCGGGATATACGAGTTTAAATGTGAGCTTGAAAAGTGAAGGATCGTGTCCGACCGTGGCAATGCTGTGGTCGGGAGGGCGAAAGTCAACCGCCCAAACGTCGCGCGAAATGACGAGGTAGAGTTCCTACCACGGATCGCAGTGGCAAGCCTGCGACTTTAGTCGCGGGTAGTTGACAATCTAACCACTGTGGGACCCTCTCTGCGATATCCGAGAGACGATTTTGCTACCGAGCAGACCGAGGAATGCGAAGAGCGCGAAGGCCAAGTATGAAAGAACCATAGAGAAGTACATTATCGGCCTATCTGCATCTCGGGCAAACCAAAATAGTCCCGGACCCGCGTCAACGATGAAATATGCCGTGATCAGCAGAAACACGACCGCCACAAAGAAAACGAAGGCGGTGGCCCATGTGGTCAGGTTAGACTTCGCGGAGTACACGTGGTCAGCTGCCTTGAGGAGCAAGAAAAGAAGAATGCTGCCGAGCACTATTGCGAAGAAGGTGGGACCAAAGGTCATAACCACAAACTCCCCGACACTAGTGAAGAAATAGCTAGCAGAGAACTTCCAACCAAACAGTGACAGCCCAATGTACAGGAAGCCGAAGTATGCAAGTACTGTAATAGCCACAAGAAGCATCCGGAGCTTTTCAGAATCCGCACTCTTTGCTCTGGCAACGGGCCCTCGTATGATAACAGCCGCGAGAAGGATGGCACCAACTGCAACCGCCACAACGATTTCCAGCCTTAATGTGCGCTCTTCGGCAGCCTTCGCTGACCAAGACTCCCGCAAAACCGTCTCAGCGATTGTCTGTGTGAAGAGGGCATCTTGCGAAGCGGCAGTCCAATTCCCAGCGGTGAAGTTGCCTTGGGAATACACAAGGTGCAATGCGCAGTCCGTGAGCTCTGGTTCGTAGATTGAAAGGTATCCCATCTTGCTGACTGTCTTCCCGGCCTGAGCCGCACGCACCTCCGCCAAATTGATTCTGTGAATGGCGACTTGCTGTGAAGAGAGATTGAGGCAATCAAATAGAATTGTCCCTGAGCAATCAGAGGGTATGGCCCAACCCATGGCAGCGGCTATCGTCGGAGCAATAGAATTCTGATGTGCTGGTGCTCCATAGGTCCCAAGTTTCACTCCTGGTCCTCTCATTATCAGAGGAACGTGAAGGACGACCTCCTCCGTTCCACCATGTTCCGCATGACCTGGTCGAATGTCTATTTGCCCGTGGTCTGCAGTGACTATTACAAGCGTTGAATTCAGCAATCCGGCCGTCTCGTATGCACCAAGGACTTCGCCTATGTAGGAATCGTCGTTCTTCAGTGCGTTCACATAAGACGCGCTGGATGTTCCATTCGCATGACCAGCCTCGTCCGTTCCGCAGAAGTGGACCACCATTAGGGTAGGCTGATGCTCTTCGAAAAGGAGCCTTGCATATGAGGAGACAAGACTGTCATAATACGTTGGCACCGACGTCCTGCTGAGCACGGCACCTGTGGTGGCGTTGATGAGAATCGAGTCGCTTCCCGGCTCCGTGTCGGTAAAAGTGAGAGAGTAGTTAAGCCAAGGTCCGAACATGTCGTACCAAGCGTCGCTGCCTATTACAGCAGTGGTTCCTGAGTTAGCAACGGTCGTATTCCAAAGAGAGTCGCCCGGGAAGACCCCATGCACATCGTTGTCAATAACCCCGCTTTCGGTGGAATTCACTCCCGAGGAGATCACAGCATAGCCAGTTCTGCTTACGCTGAGAAGAGTCGAGCAGTGAATAGATGTGTAGTTGGCCCAGTTGCCAAGCGATTCAATATGAGGCTTGGGAGTGCTATAGAATGTGTCTGCTCGCAGCCCGTCAAGTACGAAGATAACAGTACGGTTGGCAAGTGGAACAGCACCCATCCCTTCGATGGATGAGACGGGGCCTATTGGAATGTAGCTGTATGGGTTAGTGAACGATGTGTAAGTACTGAAGCCTGACACAAGCAGTCCTATGTAAGAGAACGAGATTAACAGGAGAAATGCCGCTGTATACCTCACGCCGCGGTTTCGAGACATCAGACTGTCAACTCCTCAGAGATATGCTCTGTTTTCAGGGGAAACAGCGTGAACTGCCGATGCTATATCAATTGCTTCTCGTGTGGGTCAGCCTTCCGATTCGATGCTGATCGAGCAGTCATTGAACCTGAAAGACGAGATACCGCTGGAAATATCTGTCCCAATTTCCATATGTTCTTCAGGCCGTGGCAATATCTGCGTACATAGGTGGCTGTGGTGTGAATATTGAGAAGGCTGTTGCCTTTGTAACCGCTCGTGGCGACCCCATCCAGATTGGCCGGATGTCATCGATTCTGTGGGGGCAGAAACAGAGTAGCACCGCAATCAAGAGACTATACGAAATGCAGAACGAGGATGGAGGATACTCAATAGAGAAGGGCGGAATCAGCACGGTTTGTTCCACCCTCAATGTCATGTCTTGGCTTGATGACCTCCGGATTAAAGAAGGAACACTAGTAGATGGCGCAGTCCGCTTCCTCAAGATGCATCAGAAGAGTGACAGCGGCTGGGACGAGGTGGAAGCGGTGAAGACGACCAATCCTCCGCCTTTCATGACACCCGGAGAAAATCGAACCCGAACGTGGCTCACCGCATGCTGTGCCCACTGGCTCACGCGCTTTGGGTGTGTGGAACCGCCTGGTTCCAAAGGATGCCCAGCCAGCTTTCTACTCAAACAGAGAGAACGGTCTGGTTTACTGAAAGGCTATCTGAGAGCCACTTGGGATGCTCTCGTCTTGTTCAGCTATAACCCCGGTCCGGATTCTACCGAATTCAAAGAGACCCTCGAGGCGATTGAGAGTGCATACACACCTTCAGAGTGTGAGGGGTCCAATCTTGCATGGCTTCTAACTTGTCTCAAGCATTCAGACCTGCCCAGTAGTCACCCGCTTGTTGGGAGAGTCATTCAGGATTTAGCAGCGCATCAAAGAGCAGAAGGCAGTTGGAGCTCAGAGGATGGCGAGAAGTTTGCTGTGAATGCAACTGTCGACGCATTGCGAGCCCTCAGAAGCTACGGCAAGGCTTAAACTACCATTGGCAGCCAGACATCATCGCAATCGACAAATGCTAGTCATATGCTGCAAGACGCACGGTATCTAAATGAGAGAACTCCGTCGAAAGGAGAAAGCCATCAAGAGCCGAGAAGAGATGGTGAGTATTCTCCAGCATGCACAGTATGTTACGGTTGCAATGTGCGCTAACAACGAGCCCTATCTTGTGAGCTTGACCCATGCTTACGAGAAAGAGAGGAACTGCATCTACTTTCACTGTGCGAAAGAGGGCAAGAAGATTGACATCCTCTCTGCTAACAACGTCGTCTGGGGCCAAGCTCTGATTGACGGTGGCTATGTTCAAGGTGAGTGCAGCTATCTCTATGCCAGCGTACATTTCAAGGGCAAGGTAACCTTCGTGAAAGATCCAAAGGAGAAGGAACACGCTCTTACGATTATGATACGCGCCCTGGACAACAATCCAGCTCAAGTGATCCAGAAACAAATCTCGGCAAAGTCAATCGCGGATGTCAACATCGGTCGAATCGATATCGACTGCATGAGCGGAAAGAAAGCAGAAAAGGCCGTCATACCGGTTTAGATGAAGAAGGGAGTACCGTTGAGGCTCTGCTCTTCGAGACTCTCAGCTCTTCCAGCGGACGATGATTGAGGGCCAGAGACAAAGGAGAGAACGGATTGCCAGCTTCCGCTTCATATGAATCAGGCTGTCAACCGAACATGCACCAAGAACAGGTCTTATCTACGAACAGGGAAACTGCCTGCAGGGAACGGCTATGGCATTGCCTGTGGAATCATGGTACCAGTCAATCTTCTTGCGCCACTCTGAACGCAGCTATTCCGACGAGCCCGTTTTAGAGAAGGATCTTCGAAGCTCGAAAAGACGTGCCGCGAATTCCGTCCCTATGAAGGAGCACGCGCCGAACTCGTCCGAAGCCCACCGGACGATGTATTCAGGGGAGCAGTCGGCTCTTATGGCAAGGTGAAAGGCGCACCGCATTATGTTGCCTTTGTCGGTGACAATAACACGCCAACAGTGGATATAGCTCTGGGCTACATGGGCGAGGGCATAATTCTGGAAGCGACAGCTCTCGGTCTGAACACCTGCTGGGTGGCCGGTTTCTTCCGTCCGGAGGTCGTAAGAAAAGACATCGATGTTGCTGATTCTGAGTACGTGGCTGGAGTGACGCCCATAGGCTATGCCGAAGATCCAGACGTGCGTATCGACGGCCTGAGAAACGGTCATGTCAAACTGCACCAGCGGCAGCAACTGCGCAATCTCATTTTGCCTCACAGTCATCCTCCGAAGCAGTGGATGACGAAATCTCTCGAAGCGGCAAGGCTTGCGCCATCGGCTATCAATAGGCAGCCGTGGAGGTTCCTTATTGATGAAGATTCGATAACTGTCAGCGAAACTAGTTCCAGAAACATGTTCGGTCGTATATCCTATCGTCTAGATTGCGGTATTGCTATGCTGCATCTTGAGCTGGGCGCGCTAGCAGCCGGTACTCGAGGTGAGTGGACGATTCTAGAGAAGCCACAAGTCGCTAAGTTCCAGATTGTGTAGTCCTTCTATGGCTTCCTTCGGTACACTATGACAGTGATTAGTGCGAGTGCCGCAAGCAAGCCGCCCCCTAGAAGCATTCCATCGATGAAACTGAAAGTGTTTGTTCCTCCAGTCGTTGTTCCACTCGTTGTGGTATCGTGCTGTTGGGGTGCATTCCAGCCTGCTATGCATGCTGCAAGCCACCAAAAGGCCTGACCCTTCTGTTCACAGCTCGTGTAGGTTGTGTGCCCAGCTTCATCTCCGTGGAAGTTTGCATGCTCGCAAGGTATCGTGTATGTGTGCCCGTCAGTAGTGTAGTCGTAAGTGCTGTGATCGCCGTTACTCCAACAGTCAAGATTCTCGAAGTCAAATAGAATCTTGCCGCCGTCGCGACAGAACTGACGTATCTGATCGTTCCGCAGCCAGCGATTGTATCCGTCTGAACCGGTCGCTTGTGCGTTGCCTGTCATGTACACGAAGGTAACCCCTGGATGAGCCAATTCAAGAGAGGACATTGCGTCCAAGTAGGCCTGTGTCTCTTCCTGACTATAGGAATCCAGTTGTGTGCACCACATCCACATAGATACCGTAAGACTGGGGTTGTCGTGGAGTGTAGCTTCCGTTGTCGCTATGCCCTCGGTGGTCTGCCAGTAGAGATCAGGTGTTACATAGGAATTGGGAGGGTTCCCATCGAGTATGCATAGTGCACCCGACTCCGTGGGTAAGTAACAATCTCCCTGAACTTGACTGAAGGTCGAGTTCTCGGCCTCAATTAGGTCGAGACCGGTTGTTATCTGCTCTCCATGGCTGGTGTGTGCGTAGTGAATCTTGACGTCGTTCTTTGCGGAATCAATCCACTCAGCTGGGATGGCACCCAGATCGATGCAGTTGTGGTCGATTATGAGCCCACCGGGCCAATTCAGCTCTAATCCCATTCTGTGAGTAGGTAGTGCGGCCTGCCAAGCATGGAGGCGTCTGAAAGAGCACGAAGGCTGTGCAGAGCAATATCGCTGCAATAACATGGCGCGGCATAGATTCACTCATCAAGAATCAGTGGCTGTCAACTGTTAAGTAAAAGCATTTCTGGTTCATTGGGGGGGTCCCTGCGAACGGAGCAATTGGGTCAAGCGTGGTCCGCTGATTCAGTGAATCTGTCACTAACACGCACCAATATAACGCGAAGATGCCAGCTTGAGACCGACTCCAACACGACAGCTGGCAATGGACATGATCGTATCGTGTTCAACAATCGGCGGAATAAGATCAGGAACCCAGCCGGAGCTATTTCTCATGGACCAGATTCGTACTCTAGTCCGTGTCCGCGATTGTGGCTTTGACCATGTCGAGCTCATCTATAACAACCAGCCGCAGTGGGTCGGAAGAACAATCGAGGCCGCCCTGCATGACCTTGCGCTTCAGCCGTATTCAATTCACCTGCCCAAACTTGTACTATCTCAAAGAGAGGAGGAATTCTATGAAGTCACGCGTGCCGTATTTGACTTCGTTGCCAAGCTGGGAATTCAGGTCGCTGTGCTTCATCCGCCTGAGCCAACTGAGCTATCGGGGACTCAGTGGCTGACCAGACTGGATAGGATTCTGCAAATGTCGGAAGAGGCGAATTGCAGCCTTACCCTAGAGAATATGCCCTATGTTCCCAATGTGGAGCAGTTCCTGTCGGACATTATCAAAGCGCACGAACAGACATCACTTGGCGTGACTATTGATTTGGAATACGTGCGGTACCATGGCTCACAGATGAGTGATATCATAGAGTTATTTGGCAACAGGTTGCTGAATGTGCATTTCAGGGACGGCGATGGAAGGCTCCTAGATGCGGATGGACATAGGCGGTACCTTCTGCCGGGGACCGGTGATATCAATCTGCTTGAGACCTTGAGCGCCCTCCATCGAGCCGGCTATGAGAAGGCAATCACTGTCGAAGTGTCTCACAGGCAGAAAGATAACATAGTCAAAGCCAAATCGTTCCTCGATGATTGTCTCAGAACGCTACAAATCCAAACCTAAGGGGATTGTGTTCCTTTGACAGTGCCAGTAGCAGGAACGCGTGTGATTCCAAAAAAAAGAGGAGGGGGCTGCTGCCCCCTTCACGAGGACCTACGAACTCTAACGATTCTCATGATTACTGCTGAAAGAACGACCACTCCTATGCCGCCCAAAAGCAGAGTGAAGATGAATATGCCTGAGATTCTCCCGCTGACATCCGCAGGACTTACTCCGGGATATGCGACAAAGACTGGATCGTGAGTAATCGAGTATCCGCTCCAGTTACCATAGCAAGTGCTGTAGTAGTACGAACCAGCACGCATTGGGACTACTCCGGAAACAGTGTTGGTTAGCGGAGCGTTAGCAGTCAGCGGGTAGGCAAAGAGGTACATTGGCATCACTGCCGTCCCCACGTTGTGCGTTGAGTTGTCCCAGCCCCAGACATACGTACCACCGAACTTGATCATCACAAGAGGCTTGCCTTCATCAGTGAAAAGGAGACCGCCACTCGAGATGGGTTCAGCATTCGGACTCGAAGTCAAGGGAGTTGCAGTCGTGCTGGTACCAGCCAATGGAACCAAGCTAGAACTGGAGAAGGAACTCCAGTAGTTCAGTGCCAGACTCAGCCCCTGAACCTGTGGCAGCACCTTCCCGTCCACAGGGTTTGTGAATCTTCCTATGTGCTGATCTATCTTGAGTACTGCAGCTTCGCTAGTCACTTGAAAATGATAGATCATCTTCAGACTATCAACCTTGGTCGCAATGCTCTTTGGTGTCATTGCTGCGGTGTTCGCTGGACGGCTTGGCAGTCCTATAGCTTCGACAAATGGCGAGACCAAGTCTCCCTCTATGCTTGTGACCTCAGCGCTCCATTGAATCTCCCCATTGGTGTTGACAAACGGAGTTTGTACCTGCCCGATGGTGGCATTCTGTGCTATGAAGATATACTCCAGCTCGGATTTCTTTTCGTTCAGCACCGGGTACGACTCGTTTGGCATGATATTGGTACTAGGTCCAGACACGCCCGGCATATTCGTCTCGTATGTGACATCTATGATCCCGTTGTGGTTTGTGTCATTGAAGACGGACAGACCATTGAAGTAGTGTTGCATCCACTGTGTCTGGTTGTCCTTGGTGGTCATCTCGCTGATATCATAGCCGAACCCACAGTAGTGCCGATTGGAGGAATGGCTTTGTGACGCGTTCATGACGGATGCCCACTGGTATTCTTCCTTCAGATTCGGGATAATGGAGTTCGGATTGACTGTATTTCCCATTTTGTCGGTCCATGTGTAGTCGGACTTGTACGAATAGCTGTAGTTGTACTTGCTATAGTAGAAGGATGAATAGATGAAAACCTCGTCCCCAGACAGCGCCTTGATATTCGGAGCCCAGAATATTGTCCATGGGTTCTCTTGCCTCGGCTGAGTCGAGAGCCAGCTGATGAATGTGCCATCAGGGTCGAGGATTATGGTCACCAGCAAATTCGAGAAGGACCACACGTCGGTCGAGTTGTACTCGCTGTCCTCGCGAATCCAGTAACCGTGTCCAAAGGTATCCTCGACATAGTAGATGTACCGGTAGCTGTATTGATTCCGAGCGTCCATAGGAACCGGCCCAACAGTCCGGCTCGATTCGTTCCACCATCGCCAATACACATAGACTCCGGGAAGCATCTCCTGGAAAGGAGGCGCAGATTGAGCAGGCTTCGGGCTCTGGCCGACCTGCATTGCCGCCACGGGTCCAATACTGATCATCATCAGGGTCGTTACGAGTAAGACCGTAGCAACCCGCCGATCATTCATACTTCTCATGATGAGACCTCGAATCTTAGATTTCTGTCAGACACGATATCAGGAAATGACTTAGAGGTTCGCCGTGAACCATTCATGAACACAGGAATAAAGCCGGGAATAGGTTCCGCCGTTGCACTTTGGGCATTCATAATCGTGATGACTGTTCCAATAGAGTTATGGGCCTTATTTGGGACCAGAGAGGCTTCACTGGGGGAGTTTTCTCTCCAGCACGACTATCTTCGTCCTTCCACTGACTTTCCGACTCACGAGCGACTTCCTTTCGAGAGACGATAGGGCAACGCTGAGCGTAGACTTGCTAAGGTTTACGTCCTTCCTAAGTTCATCTTGGGTCATCTGACCACCACCCTCTTCGAGCCTATTGATGATGCGACGCTCTACGTTGCTTAATGTCACGACTACGACTCTTTCTTTCTCGGACTCATTGGGGCTTGCGGCACTTGTAGAAAGCATGTCCTCAAGACGCGTAACCCGTCTCTGAAGCCGCAGTACAACTAGTATGGCGACGTTGATGATCAAGACTAGTGAAATGACGAGACCGATTGTAGTTGCAAGGTAGACTGTTTCCTTGGGAATAGGAAGCGCCGTAATCCATGTCCAAACGGAAAACGAAAGTATCAGGACTGAAGCCACGACGAGGATGATATCAACGTAGGAACTGCGTGCCTTCTGTGCGTTCATCTGAGGTACGGGAATCACCGACCTGCATTTCACTTTTCCGAGTAGACAAGATGCATCACTTCTGGCGCCCTATTGATGAACGCGGCGCCAATAGGCGCTCATGAAAGCCATTGAGTATACACATGGCCAGTAACTTTAAGAAGAAGAACACGGAGATTCAGTTAAATCACGTCATAAATGGTGATAATGATGCAGGTTCCTACAATTGACATGGCCGGCATTTCGCTGGTAGTTGGAATTCTAGCTCTGTTGTTCTTGATTTACAGCTTCTTCAAGAGAACCGGCAAGCAGAACGTCACGATGCATCACGATGCTCTTGCCATGACCCTAATTCTCGGAGGCGTTGCTACCTTCATTTGGATGATTCCCCAAGCAATCAGAATATTCGACACGGGTATCGACTTGGGCGTATACTGGTACCTAACCCTGATGGTTATCATCGGTAGCATCACAATCTTCATGGCCTTCTTCATTCCTACGTTATACTTGCTCAAGGGCCAGAAGCCAGAGCTGACAAAGAAACTCAAGCTATGGATGCAAATCGTGTTGCTTCTGTGGATAGTATCTTTCGTACTCGGCATTATCAACTTCGTCATGTTCTACATCTTGTAATCGATCACTAGACGGTTCGAAGTTGAATGCCAGTCCGGTTCATGGTCTTGGGCCCTAAACTCGTACTTCTGGCTGTGTCCAGAGAGCGAGCTTAGGTCTCCGAGCGACCATGAACCTCCTATTTCTTTACGAATAAGGAGCACCTTCGAAAGAGGTATATCATTCTGAGCTCGTTAGTCGTAATAGGCGAGGATAGACACGTCGGCTGAACAACAGAGCGGGCAGCTGAACGAGCAGGGAGCTCCGGGATTTGAAAAGACTGAAAATCGTGAAGGACGCTCTTGAAGAGTACAGGCGACGAGGTATCTCGGCCGACGTCGCTATTTGTCCCGTGTGCAAAAGCCCTCGGGTAGTTCAAATAACATCGTACCTAGACCTAGGGTTTCTCGGTGCCTTTCAGCCGGCTTACTACTGCCTCGACTGTGGCTGGTGGGGTCGAACTCTCACTATCATGACAAATCGGCCAGAAGATGATGCAGTATTAGAGGACCTCAGAGCGAACTTTGCTGAACTCTTGGATGAGACCCAAGAAGCCCGCCATGAAAGTGAAGAAGAGGAGCCCTGAAACTAGCACTGGCCTGTGCTTGTCGGCATGCTAGTGAGGCCTCTGTCCAGAATACCAGTCACAGACTTTAGTGAGGAAGCATTCTTCGCACAGTGGTCGTTGCTTCCGGCAGACTCGTCTGCCGTGCGTCACGAGGTTGTGGTTCAGAGAGTACACGCAGTCTATGGGCACAATGGCCTGGAGCTTCTCTTGCGCTTTGACGCGCGATGTGCTGTCAGGTACAAGACCAAGACGCTTCGATACTCTCCATACATGCGTATCAACAGGCAATGTGGGCTTGCCAAAACAGAACAAAAGAACGATCGCAGCTGTCTTTGGGCCGACTCCATAGAGTGAAGTTAGCCATTGCGTTGCTTCCTCAGTGCCCATGTCTTTGAGCAAAGAGAGGTCAAGCCGACCAACTCTTTCCATGACTTCAGCCAAGGCCGCTTTGATTCTCTTCGCCTTTAGCCTGTAGGAGCCTGAGGACCTAATGACATTGGCCAATTCCTCCTCGCGTGCGGAAAGCACATCATCCCAACTGCGGTACGTGGCTCTCAGCTTGTCATATGCTCGTTGGCTGTTTGTATCGTTTGTATTCTGGCTCAGGATCGTCAGGATTAGTTCATCGACAGGAGGCGTAGCTCGGTCCGATATTGCGGTGCCATAGTTAGCCGCCAAAAGATCGCAAATCCTTGCGACTTTGGCTAGCATCTTAGTGTCCGTCAATGTTGATACAATTCACTTATGAGGCCAGATATATGCATTTGAATACGACAAAGGGGCAATCGAGTATTGGGAGTCTTCGTTTTCGTGGACATTGCAGAACGCTTTTGTCTTGGCTGCCGCGACTTCCGGCTCGACAGACATGCACGTAGCTGTGATATATGAGAGCACAATGGGTCGAACACGCGCGATGGCCCAAGCAATATGTGAAGGGGTCCGGTCCGAAGGGGTCACATGCGAACTGATCGATGCGTCATCATTCCAGAACCTTGAGGACGTCTGCGCCCTTGCTGTCGGCAGTTCGACTCGCATCAAGAAACCGTTGCCGGCTATTCGTGAAGTCTTGTCTGCATTGGCAGGTCTATCAGGTTTGGCTGCAGCGAGCTTTGGTTCGTATGGGTGGAGTGGAGAGGCACCTGATGCGATAGCGGACCTTCTTAGGAGCAAAGGTGCACGCCTCATTCAGGAACAGCCACTGAAAGCGAAGGACTTCCCCAGCGAGGAAAAGCTTGATGAATGCAAGGCCTTGGGTTCGAAGCTAGCGAAAGAATGCGGGCATTAGCAACAAAGGACGACAGAAGCTATGGGGTACATGAGAAGACTCACGGGCTATGCCATCAAGCAGCGTGGTCTCTTCATCGGTGCTATGCTTGCTGCAGGTCTAGGTGTCATGTTCAATACAATCACGCCGCTCGTGCTTGCCATCATCGTAGACTCGGTCATACCAAACTTGCAGTATGGCCTGCTTCTTTCTTACGCCCTTCTGTATCTGTTGCTGATTGGTCTCTACGCGGCCTTAGACATGGTTGGCCGCTATCTGTCTTCGCTCATGGCACAGCATGTGATTTACGACCTCCGTTCTGAGCTCTACGATAGTCTGATGGAAAAGGACCTAGCATTCTATGACGAGAATGAGACCGGCCAGCTCTTAGCTAGAGTCACAACCGATGTCACCACGATGCGGGAGTTCTTGGTCTGGGGTTATCGTGTGATATTCATCGGGGTGGTTCTCGTTGCTGGGTACCTACTATGTCATGTGGCAGCTGAAACCACCAGCTGACCATCTACATGCTTCTGATTGTCCCGTCGATGATACTGTTCGTTTACGTGTTTGCAAAGCGAGTGCGCCCGATTTTCATGTCGTCCCGAAACCAGTTTGGTGTGCTGAGCAGCGTCATGCAAGAGAACATAGTTGGAATGAAGGTCATCAGATCATACGCAACTGTAGAAAGGGAATCAATGCGGGTCGAGCGCGAAAACAGAGGCTTCATGGACATAGTAATCCGAGCATTCAAGCTGAACGCACTCTACTCACCATTCTTGATCACTGTGCTAGGTATTGCTACCGGCTTCGTAATCTACTATGGTGGTCTCCTCTATGTCGTCGACATAATGTCGTATGGCGAGTTTGTGGCGTTTGTCAGCCTAGTTACAATGCTAGGTCTTCCGGCACGGTTCTTCAGCTGGGGAGTCGGCATGTACCAAAGAGCGTCTGCGGCCGCCGAGCGGACCTTCTACATCCTAGATCATTCTGACAGAATGATGGAACCAGAGAATCCTGTGCATGTTGAACGACTCCGAGGGGAGGTTGAGTTCGATAGAGTGGACTTCAGTCTATCGTGGTGAGAAATGGATACTGAGAGACGTCAATTTGAAAGTCAAGCCCGGCCAAGTCGTGGCTTTGCTGGGGGGGACCGGCTCAGGGAAGACCAGCTTGATCAACTTGATTCCCAGATTCTACGACGTGGAGTCGCAACCGAATGTGACGTACCGAGGCAAGACCTACAGGATAGACGAGAAGGGCAAGACAAAGATAGACGGAAAAGAATACGCCATGCGGGATGGCATCATATCGATTCAAGGTGGGATGTACCCTGTAAAACAGCCCGGGGCGCTACTTATCGATGGTGTCGATGTCCGTCAGTACAGCCTTCAGGACTTGAGGAAACAAATCGGGATGGTCCACCAAGACCCATTTCTGTTTTCGGCATCGATACGTGAGAATATCGCCTTTGCCCGGCCCGATGCTGCACTGGAGGAGATTGAAGAAGCTGCAAAAGCGGCGATGATACATGACTTTGTGTTGTCTCTTGAGATGGGATATGACACCGTTATCGGGGAACGAGGAGTAACACTTAGCGGCGGCCAGAAGCAGAGGATTGCCATAGCAAGAGCATTGTTGGCCGACCCTCGCATACTCATCCTTGATGACTCTACTAGCTCAGTTGATGCAAAGACAGAGAACCTGATTCGCAAAGCGCTGGAAAACGTGATGGCCGGTCGTACGACCTTCGTGATTACGCATCGCATCTCGACCATTCGAAATGCCGACCTGATAGTAATGATGGACCGCGGCCACATCGTGGAATCTGGGACTCATGAAGAACTGCTCGCGAAAGGGGGTTTGTATGCAGACATCCTGACCACGCTAGCAGGGATGGATACTCGGACTGGACGTTCACAACGAAGACCAACTATGGCAGCTGTCGGAGGACAGGCAACATGAGTGGCTCCATTATTGAGGATGAGGACGAGAGGACCCACGAGTATCCGGATGGGACCCTCTTGAGGCGCATGGTCCGGTATCTGCTTGCGTACAGAAGACTCTTCGCCGCCGATGTGGTGATTGTCGCATTGGGCATTATTCTCACCATTTGGTCACCCTTCGTGCTCAGACAAGCGATAGATGTTGATTTCCCAAATGCGTACTCGTCTGGCAATCTCTATCCGCTGTTCCTCACAGCACTTCTATACACCATACTGCAGGCCCTAGGTTGGTTGTCAAGCTACGGCTCAGGCTATCTGATGGCGGTCATGGGGCAAATGGCAGTCTACCGGATGAGGCAGGAGCTTTACGAGTACCTGCAAACGATGTCTCAAGATTTCTACGACCATACATCCAGTGGAAGAATCCTCTCTAGATTGACCAATGATATCGACAAGGTGAGCGAATTCCTTGCAGGCGAACTCATCGATACGTTTGCTCAGTTCTTCGTTGTTTTCGCAATTGGCTTTGTGATTTTCACAGTAGATGTGCAGCTCGCCCTCATTTCACTTACAGTCGTGCCGTTGCTCGCCGTCTCCATGATGTATTTCAGAGTAAAGATGAGAAAGGCATACAGAAGCACAAGAAAGACTATCTCGAGTGTGACCTCGAACCTTGCGGAGAGCATCTCGGGTGCAAAGGTGACGAAAAGCTTCGCAAGGGAACGTACCAGCAGCGCTCGTTTTGCGGAAGTCAATCGGGCGGACTATCAATCGAATGTTGAAGCTTCGAAGGCAACATCCACTTTCTTTCCGGTCGTGAGATTCATTGGAGGTATCGGTGTGGTTCTCATGTTGTGCTTTGGCGGAACGCGGCTCCTTCAGGGCACTCTGACACTGGGGACACTTGTGCTCTTCATTCAGTTCAACGACCGATTCTTTCAGCCTATGCTCACAATCACTAACTTCTACAATACGGTGCAGAGCGCGTTTGCGGGATCGGAGCGCATCTTCAGCATCTTGGACACCAAGGCAACAGTTCTTGATGCACCTGACGCGAAAGAGATGCCTGAAATCAGTGGGCAAGTTACCTTCTCTGACGTCACGTTTAGCTACATTGAAGGCAGACCGGTCTTGGCGAACTTCAACCTAGAGATAATGCCAGGTGAAGCAGTCGCAATCGTGGGGAACACAGGCGCGGGAAAGACAACAATCGTCAATCTTCTGAATAGGTTCTACGATGTCAGCTCTGGTTCAATCAGAATCGACGGAATTGACATCCGTTCCGTGACTCAGAACTCCCTAAGGTCAAGAATAGGCCTTGTCCTCCAAGAACCATTTCTGTTTCAAGGAACCATAAGGGAGAACATAAGGTACGGTCGGCCCAGTGCGACAGATGATCAGGTCGCCAAGGCTACCGAGGCCATCGGTGCGAGATCCATCTTCGAGAGCCTAGAAAACGGATTCGAGACGCAAGTTGGAGAGAGAGGCTCACGACTTTCTGAAGGGGAACGACAGCTGAGTGAGCTTCGCTCGAGCACTGCTTGCTGACCCGAAGATACTCATACTTGACGAAGCAACCAGTTCGGTTGATATCTACATAGAGCACATGATACAGAAAGGTTTGAAGGCACTGCTGAAAGGCAGGACCTCGATTGTAATTGCACACCGGCTGTCAACGATAATGAACGCAGACAGAATCCTTGTCGTTGACAATGGCAGAATAGTGGAGTCGGGAACACATGCCCAACTGATGAAAAAGAAGGGTACATACTACTCTCTTTATGAACTGCAAATCAGGCCAGAGGCAGCTCCCATCCTAGCGCCATGATACCACGTTCAAGGGATTTAGAGCTGCCTTGTGCCTGTGCATGGACTTGTTATGTGTCATCGGGTTCGTCGTCATCACTGCAGCAGTGTGAACCGTGCATCATGTGGTCCGGCCTTCTAGGGAATCTGAAAGAACCCGGGCCGCACATCATGCCCATGGCCCTGCCGAGCATGGGGCCGATTCTCTCCAACTCATTCAAACCCGTGATGCCATCACCTGCCAAGACGATGCTTTTTCCATCCCTGTTTCTGAAAGCCACACCGTTCTTGCCGACTGATACAGTTCGACCGTCTTCCTCGACGAAGACATTGCTGCCTTTCATGAACACTAGGCCGGAAGGTCTTACCAACAGTGTCAGTGGCTTATCCTGTTCAGTATTGCCGAGAAGGATGGCGTCGTCTTGCTTGGCAATTCTCACCTTGCGGCCGCCGTCCAGACGATGCTCAATGCTGTCGTCAACTGCACGTAGGAATGCAGCAGCATTGGGATAGCCGCAATCATTGAGAACGTTCTCCGTAACAGGTCCTGAAACGTCCTCAATCGTGGTTTTTCCGATGTAGATTTGAATTCCTTTCAGTGACCCTGATGCAGTGCTTCCGACAGCGCCGCCAGCGGTCTCAGTGATGGCATCGACTGTGAATTTCGAGGGGCCCGTGTATGCGATACCAACTCGCTCCCCGTTGCGTAGAAGGTGCGTCCAAGTGCAGCCAGGCTCAACTTGGACCTTGGCCTTCTCGTGTGAAACCAAATCTCAGCGCGGCTGAAGTGGCCATCACGTTCTCGTCATGCTCAAAACCTGTCACTCGTGATCATCTCCCTCGGTTTCGGTATCCTTGTTCTCATCTTCAAAGGACACACTGATTTTGCCCTCTCCGTTCTCGCCTGTTCGAATCCGCTGTGCTTCGACCCTCCCTGTCAGCCATTGTGCGAGACGGTATGCGAGTCGGCCTTCGACTGTCACGTAATATGTGCCTCGTACCTCGCCCTTGATTATGTAACCGGCTTCCATCAGAGGCACTAGGTGGTGCATCAGGGAGCTCCCTGTCTTGCCGGTCAGTGTTTCCAGCTCATTGAAGGATTTGCCGCCTTCTTTGAGGATGTCTAGTATCTTTAGACGCTCCTCACTGCCCAAGGGGCTAACTGCCTTGGCAACGCGCTCTGGTGGTATGGTCTCAATGCGCCTACGAGCTTCCCTCCCCATCCGCACCATTCGAAACTGGGGAGCCCTTATGCATCCCTCGATTCCTCCAACACTCTTCAAAGAGGCGCGTACTTGTTCGCCGAGTCCTTCCATCATATCATCGAGAACCCTCAGTCACACCACGGAGATCCACAACGTATGGCTCGCGTGGATGTGCGTGCTCTCGGCACCTGGGTCTGCCTTCTTTGTCCGTGTTCTCTTTGCGGAGCTCCTCGAGTTCTTCTTTGAGACTCTCCTTGAGCCTACGCACCTCTTCGAGCTCTTTCTTGATGTCATCGATATCGTCACTCGTGTTCATCACCACTTGGTTAGACATTGCGCAACAGAGGTTGCCTCAACACTTGAACTGTACACTAATACATTACCTTATAACTTTTCGGTTTTTGTACAGTTACACAGCACGCATTCCGACCTTGCTGGAGACCTTGGTATCGGCTTCAGCTATCCGTGGAATTCTCTCACGAAGTCTGTAAGACCTCTCTAGTAGCCTCGGAATCGGGACCACTTCCCTCAGCCTTCGTATGACCTGAAGTCACCGCTCGAGATCGTTTGCACCCTCTCTTGGTCCGGCAGAGAGCCAATTCGCTGAAGGATTATGTCCAAGACAGAAATCAAGAACACGGATATGCCAAGCACAAGCATAGTCATCTGGTAGGTGGACAGTGCGGTTGAAGAAGTCACAAGCGGAATCAGGGTATTCAGCGAAATGAGGATCGCTATTAGCGAAACGAATTGTGCGGCAACCATGGAACCGCGAGACGGCCTTGTACTCCACACCATCAACAGGGTATCAAGAAGCGCAAGAAGCAGCGGCGTTAAGACAAGCATCAAGTCTGAGCCTGAGAAATACAGGTAAAACAACCAGTCGAGAAAAGCCCATGCAGAGAACCAAACGAATCCGAGATGCAGACACTGAACTACCACCACAGAGGAGTACATGGCAACTCGAGAGAGGTTCAAGAGGCATACCCTGCGCATGCGCTTCTTCTTGTCAACTCCCTCGTCGCCTTCCACGACTCGCCCTCCTTTGATGATGCGGCCCTTCGTTTGATGATCCACATAGTGCGGAGATGCCGATTGTCTCTCGCAACGCATTTGTGACATCTCTTGATATATAGACGTTATGCAAGTGCACGGGTATGCAACAGCTTTGTGGAAGTTGGACAATCTTGGAAATCTTCGAATAAGAGCTTGATTGACCGGAACTAGACATATCTTTGAGGTTGACTCGGCATATTGCAGTCTCAAGGAGTGCGACCCTATTGCCGTTTCTGAGAAAGCAAAGGCGGTTGTGTCCGGCTTTGCCCAACTTGCAATGAACGGTGGAGACTTGCTCAAAGAGAGAGTCTTATCACTTCAACATCTATTCTGCTAGATTTGGATGCCTCCATTTGAACGAGTAGCAAACAGAACCCAATGAACCGTCTTCGTCCAGGTCCTGCATTGGCCCAGTGCTGCTCCTATTGGTTGTTGCTTTCATACCTATCCTCAGCCCCATAGCGATGGGAGTCTGGTCGATGCTTGATCTTCGTTGCAACGATGACAGCCCCCGGGATTCTGTGTAGGCACGAATCTCGAGACAAACCACAGTTCACGTTTCATTACCATGGTAGCAAGACTGTCGTCATTGACGAAATATCCGATGAATTCTCACAACGCAGGCATTGGTCTTCCTCAGCCTCTTTGAAACAACCTGAACAATAGCTGTCCGGTTTCCGGTCTGTGTCCTCTAGGCAGTTCGAAAAGCGCATGATGCAGAACTCCCTGCAATGCTCTAGACCAAAGACATGACCCAATTCGTGCACTGTTTCCTTCAAGGCCCGTTGAAAGTAGATTTCAGAGTCTTCAGGTAAACCATAGAACATGGGACTAAGCCGCGGGAGGGCAACGAGAGCACTTCCTCCATACTGAGCAACGCCGAAGACGAAATCTAGCTCTGGAACAAACAAATCGAGATTAACCAGAGCAAGACCATGCTCACCACGAGGAACATGTTGATTCAACAAACTGAGAAAGGAATCGGCGAGGTACTGGCCGCGAACTGGGAAGAATGCGTCTCTCTGTACGCTCAGTTCAGTAGGTTGAATCTGAATTCGGACGAGATCTTTCGGCAGTCTGCTGAGAACTGCTTCGCGCAGTCTGGTTAGCATAGTTTGCGGCGCATTGGCAAAGCGGTACAAACGAAGCGTAATCAAGATTCGGCACCCATCGTATGTCAACGTCTTCTGAGATTATCTTGGTCAGCACTATGCAAGGAAGAATTCAACTCCGCCCCACCGAACTCCAATCCGGACTTGTCAATCAGTGCTAGGCTTCATTGACCTGACCGCAGCTTTCGCAGGTGCAAGACTCACCAGGCATCAGGGCCTTTGGGAAGGGCTTTCCACAGTGTTGACACTGTTGCATGGTGGGGCCTTCAGAGCGCATCAAAGCGGCTGCCTGCACTGCATCCAGAGATATGAATTCGTCCGTGTCAGGGTCGAACCTACCTGTCACGGCGCCAGATCCTACGAGCTCGAAGACAAGCTCTCTGGTTTCATCGATTGGTAATCCCGAGTACGGCATGAGCTTGTTCATACTAATCCTAGTTTGCGATTTCAGTACTCCCAGAACTCTCTTCCTCGTGCTGTCTCGAGTATCTTGAGATAATGCTTTGATGTGTTGCTGTGCAGCTGTAACCGTTGCGGTCTGAGTCTCCAGAGTGTGTATGTCAATCCAGACTATCTGCTTCTTGTACTGTTGCATGGCTGCCACTGATGAGCCCGCTAGAGCCATGTCCGCTTTGAGTCTTACGTGTCGTCCTATCTCGACTTCCTTTAGACTCCTGCAGGTCAACAGAGCGGAAACATCAAGCTCTGTCAGCGGGTTTCCGGCCAAGAATATCTTCTGAAGAACTGCGTGATTCCTAATGGGTGATAGGTCTAGCCTTGTGAGCATGTTCTCTTTCAGGTCGATTGCCTCAAGATGTGTCAAGTCTTTTAATGGCGAGAGATCTACGCTCTGGAGCCTGTTCTTCTTCAGGGCAAGGACTGTCAGCTGGGGGCATGCAGTCAGGGGTGAGAGATCCACAGCGGTTAGCTCATTATCATTTAGCAGGAGACGTGTCAGGTGACCACACGCTCTGACGGATGTAAGATTGACTGCGGCAAGCCCTTTGCCCGTCATGTCAATTGTGGGGGCGTTGTTGTTGACACGAATAGCCCTTGTCTTACCGTTGCGTTCTGTGAACGGGATTTCTACGTCCACCACTATTCATGCACCTTCGTCGGATAGGATTGCCCTCATCACTCATTTGTCTTCCGGTCAATCGAGTGGCACTTGCTCCGAATCGTCTGAATCGTGTTCGTACCATTCTGATTTGTCTCAGGCATTCTGGCGTCATGCCTAGATGCCGCATTTGCCAAGCTCATCGGGCTAGAGAATCGAGCACCTTTGGCAAAGAGGGCTCGGACAAAGGCGTGGATGGCTTAAGCAACTCATGTAGTCTAGGGTCTGCCAGATTCCGTCCTAGATGAGCGTATGCTTATCTATGATAACTAGCTTACACAGACATTGGCAGGTAAATGGGAGACTGGAGAAGATGACTGGGCGACATCCTCGGCTTCTGGTCTACGTCTTCTCGATTCTTGTGCTGATTGGAGGACTGCTCATTTTCTCCTCGCCGTTCGTGCGTCCTCTCTCGGCCGCCCCGACTGGTAGGACTGTTAGCCTGACCTTCGTGCTATCCTCAAGCGCCCCGACGTACAACATGAGCCTAGACAGACTCGACTAATGTCGTGAAGATTCTCAGAGTAGACTCGAATGAGACCCCGGTTCGGATAGTAGCTTATGGATCCTCGGGCATTTACCTAGAGCTGGCCAACGTGACCGAAATCCAGAATCTCACGCTCGAACTCTATCATTTTGCTCCAGGAGAGATAGGTTTCATTCGGGAAAGCAGAGATGCGACTGTTTCTGTGTTGGCCCTCCTCTACTGCAAAGAAGGTGCCACTGTGTTAGCCCAACTCTGCTGCGCCAGTGTCTGCCCGTACTATGTACTGGCGTCACAAGTCATTCCTTTTGGGTTGGGTGTTGTGATTTTGGGAACCTCCCTCTACTGGTTCTACGCCATAGAGAGAAATGCCAAGACGAAGCTAGAAAGTAAGTGGCCCAGTCACGCGCGCCCAGCCTTCATTGCGGTCTTGATGCTGTTCTCATCTCTGTGTTTCACCCCAGTTACAGTCTTATACGGGATTAACGAAGGCCATATCGTTTATGATGCCCAATGGTATGGATATTTCGACTTAATCAATGTTGAACTGAACGCATCCCAGCCCCAATACCAGACCAGTCTTCGCTCATGGGGCGACAACGAAATCTCTGTTTCCATGACGGCCGACGGAGGCTCTGTCGCCATGGGTTTTCAAACTGAATCGGGCAACGAGGAGTTCATTGCCAAGTTCGCATCAGGTGAGGGTGTTTTCCTGCATATCCAATTGCAGAAGGATGCGATTCTCACGCTTACAAAGGTTGATTCCAACATCACCCTGTGGCTGTATTGGATGTCGGGAGGAATGATTCATACAACCGGGCCCAACTGGGGCTTCCTGTTGTTCCCGCCCCTTACCGCGACTATTGTTTCGGGAATAGCATCTGCGGCCTACGGAATAGTCCTAGCCAAGAGACTGTCCCTCAGCCTTGTCTAGTGTCAGAGAGCGGCTCGACGATTCATCGTTCTGCCTGTAGCTTCTTGAGTTCCTCTATGATTGCCGGCACGATTTCGAATAGGTCGCCGACAATGCCGAAGTCTGCGACTCCAAAGATTGGAGCTTCTGGGTCTTTGTTTATGGCAACAATGATCGAACTGGTCTGCATCCCCACGAGGTGTTGGATCTGCCCCGATATCCCTAGCGCGAAGTAAAGCTTCGGACACACGGTGCGTCCAGACTGACCCACCTGCTGAGCTGGGGGTAGCCACCCCGCATCAACAACCGGTCTTGAGCCGCCGACCGCTGCATCCAGCAGTTTCGCCAGCTCAGTTGGAAGGGAAAGATTCTCCGGGTCTTTGATCCCTCGACCACTGCAAACAATAATGTCCGCTGTATCTACGGGTTTCATCCCTTCGGCAATCTCTTTCACTTTCTTCAAGACCTTCGTACGGACTTGAACAGGGTTAACCTGAATCGGAACCTTCTCGATTTCGCCCTTGCGAGATGTATCCCGTTCGCTTGGCTTGAAGACATTCGGTCGGACAGTAGACATTTGCGGCCGTGTATAGGGGCACACAATCTCAGCCATGATGTTACCGCCGAATGCTGGACGAGTCTGAACGAGCTGACGTTTGTCATCGATGTCGAGACCAGTGCAGTCTGCGGTAAGGCCTAGCCCAAGACGCGCAGCCACACGAGGAGCCAGATCTCTTCCATTGGTGGTCGCTCCAAACAGCACGATAGCAGGTTTTCTTGGTGCTATCATGGAAGTTACTGCAATCGCAAACGCATCGGTCGTGAAGTCTGTGAAAGCTTTGTCATCAGCGACCAAGACCTTGTCAGCGCCCTGATGAATCAGCGAGGGAGCAAGCGCCGACACTTCGAACCCGATGAGCACTGCCACTACCCTCTCGCCTAGCTTCTTTGCGAGAACACGAGCCTCGGTCACGAGCTCATAAGATACGCTCTTCAATCGACCTTCGGAAGTTTCGCAGACTACCCAGACATCCTTGTACTGAGCAATCTTCTCTTTGTCTACAGCTTTCCTTTCGATCCTTATGGCATCAACCGGACATACGTCAACACATGACCCGCAGAGCACACACTTGTTGAAGTCAAACTTAACCTTCTGACCGTCCTTGGCAATGGCTCCAAAGTTGCACACCTTGGGACACAGCATGCAGCCCGTGCATTTCTCCTTGTCATAGATTAGTGCCATCTCTAGATCGCCCCCTTCTCAGCAAGGAACTCCACTAGCTTCTTCGCGGCTGCCTTTGGATCGGTTCCATCAATCTTGATGCCGCCCTTCTTTTTCTCAGGTGCGAACACTCTCCTGACAGTGGTGGGCGACCCCTTCAATCCGAGTTGGTCAGGAGGCACTCCCAACGTGGCAGCATTCACTTCCTCCAGTGGTTTCTTCTTTGCTTTCATTATCCCCATGATGTTAGGAAGCCTAGGTTCGTTCAGGCCTTTCGTCGCTGTGAGTAGCGCCGGCATCTTGACGCTGACTACCTCGTACCCGTCATCAGTGCTCTTGTGCAAGGTCAGACGCTTGCCATCCGGGTCTACCTCAAGGTGGCGCACATAACAGACCTGAGGAACGCCCAAAAGCTCCGCAAGCTCAGGACCCACCTGTGCGGTGTCGCCGTCTATGGCCTGCTTCCCGCAGATAACCAAGTCATACTCCAACTTCTTGATTTCTTCAGCAAGAGTATGGGCAGTGGCCCAAGTGTCTGCACCAGCGAATGCTACGTCTGTGAGAATGATAGCTTTGTCTGCCCCCATTGCCAGAGCCTTGTAAAGCGCATCTTTGGCCTGAGGAGGGCCCATCGTAATTACGGTCACTTCGCCGCCGAATTTCTCTTTCAGCTGTATTGCGGCCTCAACTGCATACTCGTCGAACGGATTTAGAATGCTCGGCACTCCATCTCTTATGAGCGTACCAGTCTGAGGATTGATGCGGACCTCAGCGACCTCAGGTACTTGCTTGACGGGCACTATTATCTTCATCAACAGTACGCTCCAAGGTGGCTAGGATTGATTGGTCTGCAAAACTGCTTGATTATAAGTCCTGCGCACGAGGAATTGCTATACGTCCTGAAACCGAAAAATGCCACCTTGTCTGACGACCGCAGAACAGGGTGAATCTCGCTCTTCCCATGTGGCGTCAGTTCCGCATGCATACTTATGACAAGAGTACGAGAAAGCCCACCACTTCAGTCGTGGGATGAGTCCATACACCCCTTGGAGTAGTATCCAGTTGATAGAGAGAAGATTATATGCTTGCCAACCGTACAACGTATTGTACGGCCAGCGCTCAGTCTTGTTGCCATATATCCGAAGAGACCATTAAGAAGTGCATCGAAGAGAAGAACAATCATTGATACTGACGTACAAGGTCCGACACAACCGGAACTTCCTCGAAGAGCTAGCACATTGGTCTCAAATCCATGATCGCAAACCAAATACTTCGCAAATATGGTCGGAATAAAACAATCAAGAAGGCGAAGAACGTCAACCTCATCGTCCCATCACAGGGAATCAAGGCCGACCATGAGAAACGAATCATCATGGTGGCCTGCCTGAACCTGACTCTGGCCTATGAGTTTCCCGAGTTTGAGAAGGTAAACCAAATAGAAGTCGACGAGGAATATGCCGATGTTGACACGCGGCCAAGTACGCGTTATCGTTTCAGTTTGACACTAATGTCCGGTCAGGCACACAATATACATGGCGGGCAGAGATTACCATATCAGCCTGATAGATTCATTAACTCTTCAAATGGGAGATGTCAAAATGAACGCAAGTGATCTAATTAATGATTTAATCGCAAAACTTACTGATTGGCGCGGAGTGACTTTTACCAACATCCGCAAGATTATCCGCGATGCTGATCCCGAGATTGTCGAGGAATGGAAATGGATGGGTACCCCAGTCTGGTCTCACGATGGGATAGTCTGTGTCGCAAATGCCTTCAAAGACAAGGTTAAGCTGACTTTTTATGAAGGTGCAAGTCTTCCTGACCCGGACAAACTATTCAACAACGGGCTTGAGGGCAAGAAATGGAGAACTATCGACTTTTTCAAGGACGACAAAATCAATGGGAGATCGCTAGCAATTCTCGTTCAATCGGCCGTAAACCACAATCATTCCAAAGCGAAAACCGCGATTAACACTCGTGGGACTCGAAGCACTGTGAAGAACAAATCAGCAAAGTAGTATCTTAACGTGCTGAAACGTACGCATGGAATGGCAAACATCCCTATGTCAGCGTGAGCGTACCCGAGAAGGAAGCTTTGGAACCAGAATACTACATTGGCGTAGACCTCAACGCTACCGGACATGCGGCCGTCGTGTGTAATCCGAGGACCGGAAAGGTATGGAAGCTCGGCAAGCAATGCCGGCATATCCACAAGAAGTACAAGAACATCCGGCGCAGGCTCCAGAAACGCAGGAAGTATAGCATGGTCAAGAAGATTAGGAACGGAGAGAGCCGCATTGTCAGGGACATTAACCACAGGATGAGCAGTAAGATAGTCGAGACAGCAAAGGCTTCGGGATCTGGTATCAAGCTCGAAGACCTTAGCGGCATCCGAAAGGACAAGAAACATGTAAAGTCGTTCAACTACTCCTTGAACAGTTGGTCCTTCTGCCAGCTACGAAAGTTTGTCGATTACAAGGCCAAGCTGCAAGGAATAGTCGTAGCCTACATCGAGCCTGCATGGACGAGTAAGAGCTGTTCGAGGTGCGGCCATTTAGGAGACCGGAACGGTAAGAGATTCAAGTGCCTAACATGCGGGTACGTGGAGAACGCCGACGTCAATGCTTCGTTCAACATAGCATTGCGTCCTGTGGGCGTTTCTCAATCCGACGTAGAAAGTGATATGTCGGAGGGCAGCACTGATACGCCCCAAGAGGCAACTGCAAGGACGATGCAGACCTTAGAACCTCACAATCTTTAGCCGTGGGAGTATGTCAGTTTGCACAATCCTTTTATTATGGCTGAAACGGATAACCTCCTAGTGCTTTCAAACCGGAGTAGGTAGTGAACACTAATGGGCAAAGAGAAAGGAATTGGTGCTCTCATACTCGTCGTCGCATTTCTTGTGCTAATCTACTACACCTGGAATCTTGTGATTCTAGCCAACCCGTGGTTCGGACCCGGTGCCCGAGCTTGGGGCAACAGCATATTTCCGCCCGGCATATGGCGCGACCTTTTCATGCCAGATCCGATGTTTCTAATCATGCTCCCAATCTGGCTTGCCGTGGTCTTGATCGCTGTTATCGGAATGTGGATTGGTTGGACAATGGTGACAACTCCAGCTCCTGAGCCACTTGAGGACTTCGACTTTGAAGAGGAGAAGAAGCCCGAAGCAAAACCAGAAGAGAAGAAGCCTGAGACCAAGGCTCCTCCGAAGGCCAAGAAGTAGGCGCTGCGACCCGAGGATCACTACCTCATGAGAGGGACCGAGCAAATCCCTCTCTTTGCATTTTGTTTTCTTTCCGATTTGACCGGCTTCACAGAGTTCTAGCCATGACTGCAGGTGCCATATTGGTGACCTGCGTATTCCATAACCTAAGATTGCGCTATCGCCTTTTGAATCAGGTCCACTCCTTGCTGAGACAGCTTGTCAGCGGTCTTCTGAGATCTTCCCTCAGCAAAGCATCGCCACAGAGGCTCAGTCCCTGATGGTCTCATCAGAATCCAGCCTTCGTCGTAAATCAGCTTGACTCCATCGAGCGTGACCCTGTTTTGGCCTTCGGTCATTCGAAGCAAAGCGCCGAGTATACGATCTTTCTTCTCGGCAGGTACTGGGACCTTGACCTTGGCGTTGGCATACCTAGGTAGTTTTTCAACTAGCTTCGACAAGCTTTCTCCATCGGCAGCCATTATGTCCACAACCTGGGCGGCCGTCATTGGGCCATCTCGAACTGGCTGATGCGGCGGGTAAAAGACGCCCCCGTTCTCTTCTCCACCGAGTTCAGCTCCGATTTCCTTCACCTTGTGAGAAACCACGACACTACCCACTTCTGTCCAAACAATCTTGGCACCAGTCTGTTTGGCTATGTCTTCAATCAACCTCCCGCTGCTTACCGGTGTTACGAGAGTTGAACCGGGTCTACGGGCCAGTACTCGCGAGGCTATCAGCGCAAACGACTGATCACCCCAGAGGACCTGGCCTTTTTCATCCACGAAAGTTGCACGGTCAGCATCGCCGTCGTGTGCAATTCCCATGTCTGCCCCGATGGATACGACGGCCCGACTCAGTTCTGTGAGGTTCTCCGGAAGTGGTTCAGGCTTCCTGCCAGGAAAGGTACCATCTAGCTGTGCATTGATTGAGAACACCTTGCATCCAAGTTCTCTCATGAGCTGTGGTGTCACCAGCGAACCAACACTGTTTGCACAATCGACAACGACTGTGAGCCTCCGTTTCTGCGTCCTTTGAATGTCTATGTGATTCTTTATGCCGTCCATGAACTGTCTCAGTGCGGAATCATGAGCTTCCTACAGTTCCAATCTTGTCCCACGAAGCAACTCTGAATTTCCTGTCAAAGTACACCTCTTCGATGCGGCTTTCAACGTCCCGAGAGACCTCAATGCCGTCAAGTCCCACGACCTTTATGCCATTGAACTCCCCGGGATTGTGTGATGCAGTGACCATAATGCCCCCAACACAGCCGAGTCTGGGCACCATGAATTGGAGCGCTGGAGTTGGAGCGAGCCCAACATCTACGACCGAGCAACCCGTCGACAGGAGACCTGACGTTATGGCCCGTGAAAACATCTCCCCGCCCATGCGAGAATCTCGGGCAATTGCAACATGACCGACACCTAGGATAGTAGCAGCAGCCCTACTGATGTCTAGAGCCATGTCCACGGTAATGCTTTGGTTAATGATTCCACGCACACCGTTTGTGCCGAAGATACGTCCCACGTGCGGCGGTTCTATTAGGCGATGACTTAAGAGTATCGTCGGTTCCAGTCCAATCCGACACCACCATGCCAGCACTTGGACGGAAGAAGGACTCGGAGTATCAGCAGGCCGCGATGCTACTTACTAGTGGAAAGACCGAGGAGGCAATAGCGATTCTCAGGGATATTGTTTCCAAGAATCCGGCTCACACCAATGCGATGGTTTCACTGGCAGTGGCGCTTATGGAAACTGAGGGCGCCGCGAAGAAGGACAGCCCCTCTGCCAAAGAGGCGTTAGACCTGCTGGACAAAGCGGCTACAATCGCACCTAAGGACCCCGTTCCCCTTTTCAACAAAGGTGTATGCCTTCGCATCCTCGGGATGCTTGAAGAGTCGTTAACAGCGTTTGAAACTGCGTTGAAGCGAGAGAAGAAACTGCCTCTCGCGATACTCCATATGGCCGAGATCAATTACGAATTGGAACGATGGGACAAGGCACTTGAACTAGCGAGGCTGGCACTCATTAGGGATCCAGGACTGAGGAATTCCATGGACTGGGTTCCTGATGCAGTCAAGAAGGCAGCTGATCAAAAGGGCGAGCCTTCATAAGGTGGCACCGAGTCGCATGTCCTGCGAAAGACCCTGACGAAACGTTTAAGTTGCGTCTTGGATGCCTCGACTCGATTTGAGTAGCATTAGCCATCTCTGATGCCAACCTGGTGATTAGATGTCTCAGAAAGGTGTTCCAACCTATCGCGGGCACGAAATTGAAGAACTCGCTAAGATGAACATAGATGATCTCATGGAGATTCTTCCAAGCCGCAGAAGAAGAACACTGAAACGAGGTCTACCCCCGAGACAGAAGAAGCTGCTCACTAAGCTCAGGAATGCCAGGAAGTCACAGAAGAAAGGCAAAGACGTGATTGTCAAGACTCATTGCCGAGATATGGTCGTCCTTCCTGAGATGATTGACCTGACGGTCGCAGTTCATAACGGCAAGGATTTCGCCAAGGTCAAGATTATTCCCCAGATGATTGGACACGTCTTGGGTGAATTCGCGCCGTCAACAAGAAAGGTCAGTCATGGCAACCCAGGCATTGGTGCAACCAAGTCGTCATCGTACGTGCCCCTGAAGTAGGCTCATAGTGACTCTCAGGGGTTCTGATGGCTCTTCTTGGAGGCCAGGCGTCCCTCCGGGATTATGACTTTGTACGCGCCCGATTCAATGTGTCGCCTTAGCTGAATCGTACCGATTCCGACTCCGAAACAGAAGACAGTCGGTTCGGGGTCAAGCCTAATGAAGACCGGCTCGCTTGCTGCATCAACAGACTGGCTCATGCGCAGAATCCTCTTTTGATTGAAGGCCCACCGACCATCTGTGTCGTCTGGCGGGACGACCTCTGCCTTTCCGCGGAACATGACATAGCTGGCGGGAACAAAGCGCACATAGTAGTGAGGAAACGTCACCACCAAGGAAACGTTTGGATTGCGCTTTACATTCCGCACTTTCGCGTAACCAGCACCCGCCATCACATAGATTGAAAACTTGGACTCCGGCGGGGAGATTCCGTAGAGAACCCCGGTCGAGTGAGGACGCTCTTGGCGATCTATTGTCGTCAGCACACCAAACGTCTTTTTCCGGATTCTTCCTTCCACGAAGTCAAAGCTGAACTCTCGCATTGCAGCGTCGCTCCTAGAGTGGGTCTCTTGCGGCCTTCATCTTCTTCCGAATATCACCGTTCCTGTCATGGTCTTCCCTGACTCCGTCGATGAAATCAAGGCATGACTCGTTCTCTTGAGCACCATACCTTGCCCGCATGTGTCTCAGGCCAAAGACCCGGTTCTATTCATGTCGAAGACTCCCGTGTCGTTTCGGGAAATTGACATAAGGGGGAGAACGTCGTATTAGACGAGACCAAGAAATGAAGCGCGCACTGGTAGTCTATGAGAGCAAGTACGGAAACACGAAGCGGATTGCGGAAGCGATAGTGGAAGGCATCAAACAAGCTGGCGATATCGAATGCAAATTGGTTAGCCCAGCTGAAGCGCAGCCAGACGAACTCCTACGCTACGATGCAATCCTTTTCGGCGGCCCAAATCACATGCAGGAACCATCACGTGGAGTGACGGGATTCCTTGAACGGGCTTCCTCAGTGGACTTGAGAGGCAAGTCTGTCTGCAGCGTTTGATACCTACATGGGTGCAAACAAGGGTATTGCGGTCGCCAAGCTGCAGAGAAAGATTCGAGAGAAGCTGCGTGGGGTGAAGCTTGTTGGCGAAGGCTTTTCTGCAGAGGTCAAAAGCAGGACCGGGCCCCTGGTTGATGGCGAGATTCCGAAGGCTCAGCAGTTCGGTCTCAATGTCGGTCATGCCATTCTTGGCCAGTAATTGCGGTCTTGTTAGGTGCCTATACTTCAAAGCGCTCTCGGGCATTGGACAAGCGCCTACAACCCGACTGTGTGATCGCGTAGGTGTCTTCAATGCCTAGCACGCTCTTTCCCGGCATGATTCAGCTTTGGTTCGCACGCCAATACGTTGCCGGCCAGCAATTCCGGTCCCCCAGCATGGAACACGGGCAAATCATCGAGTTCCAAGCCCACGCCGTGACCCAAGAAAGGAACCTTATCGGGCCCAGCGCCCATGAAGTGCTCTTCAATCTTGAGCTCACGTGTCAGCTCAAGCACAAGCCCATACAGCTCTCCCAGATTCAAGCCAGGTCTGAGTTGACGACTGATGAACGTTCTCACCTGAATCAGAGCGTCCAATTGGTCGCGATCTGATTTGTCAAAACGCCCGCATACGAACGTCCTTGTGGTATCGGATATGTAGCCCTGGCAATTACCGCAGGCATCTACCAAGAAGGGGCGCCCTCGGCCAATCTTTGTTCGGCTTGGACCGTAGGGATACTTCAGCGAGAGCCCCGTGCTCGACACCGGCGTGAAGTACGTGTTCATGGCTGCGGCTGCGCTTGAGACCACGTATGAATACTGAAACATCAATGAGTTGAAAGCATGGGTTGTTATGAAACCATCATGACCGTTTTGGAGTAGCCAAGAATCCAGACGTGATGACAGTTCGATTTCGGTCATCTCCGGTCGTGAAGTCTCTTGACAGAATCCGAGCATCTTGTCAACCGTTCGCGCTGCTCGCTCGATGAGACCGATTTCAAAATCAGACTTGACAGCACGCAGTTGCCTGAACAGCTGACTGCCATCAACGAGCTCGATATCATCTGCTTTCGACTGTAAGTACTTCACAAACGAGAAGGGCAGCAAGTCAGCCTCAATTGCCAGCTTGGTGCCCGACTTGATTCCTAGAGTCTCGAACAGCTTTGATTGCCTTCCGAACTCCTGAACCCGCGCTATTGCCGAGTGGGCGCAGCCAAATGCCAGGTTGCGCTTGATGAGATGAACAGGCTCCCCCTCCACTGGCACAAAGACAGCCCCTTCGATGCCAAGTCGGGAGTAGTAGTAGCACTCTTGGGAAGACAGCAACAATGCACCGCCCAAGTTGGCATCGTTTAGCTTCTTACGTAGGTTCTGCACCCGTGATAGAACCTCCGAAGATGGAATCACGTCCGCCTTGACTGACATCAAGTTGTCTCAAGCATCTGAGGCCGGTACCGAATGAAAAACATGACGAACGACTTTGAGTCTGCTATTGGGGGCATCATAGGGCAAGCTCAACTGAAAAGACGAGCTCTTTCACGATATCGGCGTAAGGCGCCCTTGTACGGACAGCAGAAGGAACAAGCTCGGCCAGATGCGTCGTAAGAGCTCTCCAAGGCCAGAACATCCTCGGTACATGGAGAACGATTGACTTGCCCCGCAAAAGAAATAAAGTCTGACAGTAAAAGGATTATTAGGGCTACTCCTTTAGGATACTAGCCACCAAAGGTGTGTCGAGTTGTCACAAGCTAAGCAGTATTTCAAAGGCGAAGATATGGACAAAGCGGTTGATTGGGTCAAGCAGTACCTCAAGACCTCGGATATCGTTGCTACTATCGAAGGAACTCACATAGAGTCTGGTTCGAAAGTATCTGCTTCTGGTATTGTAATTGAGGCAGAAAGCGGATTCAACAAACCGGATGTAATTGTCGTCCGGCTTGATAAGAAAGCCCGCTTTACGGACGAACAGATGCTATCTGTCGGGAAGCCAAAATCCGACAAAGACGATGCCGACATCGCTGCAGACGAAGTCTTCCTCACGATCAAGAAGCGGGCCACGAAAGAACACGAACATCCTAGGAAGAGATACGCGACCGAGTACGAACACCACAGGACTCGCCATCGCCGTTACTACGAAAGCCGCCCTCGTTACGACTAATCGTACGAGAAGCAGCTTCGTTTCAGTCTAGCACGCTTGAATGCACGTTGCCGGCGGGCTCGACGACTAGGTCCGCCGCAACGCCAATTTTCTTATTCCCCTCTTTCACCCTACGGTGCAATCTGATTACTGTGAGGAATCTTCCTCCTAACAGTAGAAGACTAGTCTGCAAAGACAGTCGTGTGACCTCCATGTTCCTAACCTTGGGATAGTCCTCTTGCCGACCGTAGGTATTAGGCACACTCTATCGTTAAATATGTTTGAATATACTATAATAGTCACCCGGGAGGCGCAAGAATGAGCACAGGACCGCTATCCTCTGCATTCAACTCGCCGTTGCCATTGTGCGGCAGGCAGAGCTGCATTGCTCTATACAGGGGCGAGAACTGCTACTTCTGTGACATTGCGAGCGAGATGCTGACAAATGCCATTTCTCAATACGGAGTATCGACTGATGTACTGAGGGAGGTTGATATTGACTCACAGGATGAGCTAGAGAGCGATATTCAGATAGTCGCTCTCCCAACAATCAGGATATGCGATATCGTCCTTTCAGGCCTGCCCCAAGATGACATCATACATGATGCAGTCAT
The DNA here is from genome assembly GCA_963726195.1 of Candidatus Thorarchaeota archaeon. Lineage (GTDB taxonomy): Archaea > Asgardarchaeota > Thorarchaeia > Thorarchaeales > Thorarchaeaceae > OWC5. The sequence goes on along the minus strand of CAVSBO010000008.1, from coordinate 65,858 downwards.
ACGAGTACTGATGAAAGAGTGCTTCTCCGAGCACTGCGTTCAGCATCCAGCGGCGCAGGTCTACCAAGACTGCTCAGAGGAGGCAGTTCAGAAATCTGTCTGAATGGTCTCCCAGTGGACCCTGCCGGCTTCGACTGCTTCCTTTATCTTGCGTTCGGTTCTGCTGAGCAGAGCGTTCCCCGTCTTAATGTCGGCTATGACTATACTGATAGGATCTTCAGAGTTGTCATCTTTGACTGCAGAGTATCCGTCGAAGATAATGTAGTCGATCGGACTCCCCAAGAAACGTGCATCTGCCGGCTCGTGCTTGAACTTGTCACGTAGCAGGGGAACAAATTGCTCCATTATCTTTCCTTTCAGAACATATCGACTTCGATCAGACGCATCCTTTCTTATTCCAGCCTCTTGTTCGGCCCACATTCGCTTGCCTCTCATGACCATGATGACATAAACAAGGATTGTGAACACGAGTCCTATCGCAAGTCCTACGAGAATATCCTCCAAAGGCATACCGCCTATTTCTGCGTGGGTGGATTTATACTTCAGTAATGCAGGGATGCACATAATAGCAAAACCGCAATTCCCAGAAAAAACGTCATGCTTACTCACACGAGTCAGGTATCGATTGCAGCGACGATCACCATCAGGTTCTGCCTAGACAAGACACGCACCTTGGTGCCCGGAGCAATCTCCCCTGTCTCACACCGGGCTTCCCAGATTTCCTGGCCTACTCTAATCTTGCCTCGATTGGGCGTGACGGTCTCTGTGACGACGACAGTCATTCCCTTCAAGTCGTACAGCTCATATGAATCTGAATCCAGTAACGAAGGATAGACCAAGTAATACTTCACCACCACGAATACCACAGCACAGGCAATCGAGAAAATGGCCACATCCCACACATATTCCGGGGCGAAATAGTACACAACAATGATGGCCAAGGGAACCAGGAAGAGCTCGTTCGCAGTAATCGCGATGAACTTCACCTTGGGTGTGAAGAATCCAGTCATTGTCCTCTCTCCGAGGTCTCCTTAGACCTGTAACAAGAAATAGCTTTGCAGAGACATAGAGAACGACTAAAAAGTGCACTTTGGTGGGCCGAAGACCGACCCGCACTTGAAGATAGAAACGATGCAGTTCATGGCTGGCGCCGCCATTCTGTCCTCCACCACTTACATACCAATTCTCGCCCGTGACTACTTGGGGGCTGATGAGTTGTACATTTCATTGGTAGTTGGTGCGTATGCGGCCGCATCATTCTTGACAAGCTATGTCTTTGGAAGGGCGGGAGATATCCACGGGCGCAGATTGATACTCCGGGCTAGCATGCTCTTGTCATTCCTCAGCTTCTCTGTCCTGCTGTTAGCTGACAACGCCGAGACTCTCTTGTTTGTCCGAATAGTGAATGGTCTCTGCATCGGCGTCTACCCGGGTGCGCTGACAGCATATGCTTACGAGTCAAAGATACCGATGGGAAGATACTCCTCTTATGGAGCGCTGGGTTGGGCTGTGGGCACATTGCTTGCGGGCTATGCGGCGGGTACGGGAATCTATCTCGCATTCCTTGTGTCGACGTTGTTCTTGGCTGGAGGAACTGCCAGTGCGATGATGCTACCCCCAATCCCTGCGCAGCACATGAGCGTGCCCTTCTTCCCAACAGAAATCGTTAGGCGAAACCTTCCGATATTAGTGGCGATGCTAATCAGGAACTGCAGTGCTCAAGCTGTCTGGACACTATGGCCTCTTCTGTTGGCAGACCTTGGAGGAAACGATTTCACAATAGGAATTATTCAAGCCCTCAACTCTGGGTTCCAAGTGGTTTTCATGGTTGTCTTGACTGATCGTTTCGGTTACAGACCTCTAGTCTTATTGGGCCTTCTCGGTTCTGCGGTCACATTTGGCATGATTATGCTAGCCAAGAATATCATCGATATCTTGCCTTCACAGGTTGTCTTGGGCTTTGCCTGGGCATGCCTCTATGTGGGATCTCTGAAGTATGTAACAGAAAGGAACGAAGAAAAGTCGACGGCCTCTGGTCTGCTTCAGTCTGTCATTGCAATATCAGGCATAGTAGGACCGGTAATCACGGCCATTCTCTATGCAATCTGGCCTAGCTACTTCCCGATATTGTTCAATGCCCTCGTCATGGCGATTGTCAGCTTCTTCATATTCTGGGCCAGCAGTCCTAAGGCTCCCAGACAAGCAGTGCAACCTCTCATTACCGCGCTGAGTACAGATACTTCTGTGCCAAGCTGAATCAATCATTCCTCTTCACGAATCTCGTCGCTCGTTTTGCTAAATGGTCTGTCATGTTTCCTTGAGTTACGATGGGACAGAAAAGGAGGGGAAGAGAACTTCCCCATTCTGCTATTGAGCGTACTCGGACTTTGCCTCGTCGCCCATCTCGCCCGTTCTGACGGCCATTGTGAGCAGAAGTGCCACTACCATGAAGATGGTGGAAAACGGAAAGAGCAGAGCGATTGTTGTCAAGTCGAAGACATATCCCGCCAAGAGAGGACCCGCAATCGCGGCACTCGTGCTGAAGGCATAGTACAACCCGGTTCCGGCACCTAGTCTTGCTTTGCCGACCTGTTCCCAAACCATGACTATGCTGTTCACGTTCACGAAAGCCCATCCAAGTCCTGCAACAGCGAGCACGCCGAAAATGATCCAGTAGCTCTTCATGAACCACAGAACTAGCATTGATGCTATCATGATTACGAGACCCGTCATGATTGTCTTCCTACGGCCGACCTTCTTGCCCAAGAATCCTGCTGGGATTGCGAATATGATGAATGACACTGCGATTCCGTTCAGAAGGAATGACGAATTAGCGGTCGTGAAGAGCAAGACCTCTTTGCCGTATTTCGTGAACCATGTTTCTATTGCGTTATAGCCCAAGAACCAGAAGAATATCGCCCCGAGTATCCCAAGAGCCGACCTGTCTTTAGAGATTGACACTTGTCTAAAGGCCTGTATTATGCCAATTTCCTTCGGTTCCTGTGAGTCTGACGGAGGAATCGGGGGCTCCTTAACAGTCGCATAGAGGATTAAGACAGCGACAATCATTATCACGGCTGTCGTGAGGAATGTCAGTACAGGTCCGATTTGATTGACCCCAACTCCAAACAAGGAGGCGAGACCAGGATCCTGAATCTTGTATATCTGTGATGCAATAGCAAATGCATAGATGGCTCCAACACCGCCCATGAAGTTGATGACACCATTTGCCAGAGTTCTGTGCTGAGAAGGGACAAGGTCTGGCATGAGTGCAACCACGGGTGCGCGATAAAATGCCATAGCCACGTTGAAGATTGTAAGAAAAGCGAACATCATCCAGAAGTTCATCGCCGCCCAACCGTATGCTATCAGGACGAAGAAGACTGCCGCAATCGGGGTACCAATCATAATGAAGGGCATTCGGCGGCCAATCCGGGTTCGCACCCTGTCGGATCTCGCACCGATATACGGCTGCATGAAAAGTGCGAGAACGTTGTCAAGAACCATGACGGCTCCGATTATGGTGTTTTGAAGTCCTCCTGTAATAAATGCCGGTAGGAAATCAGCAGGCAAATAGCTGTTGTAAACGCTCCAAGAGACTCCAGTCGTGAAGAACCCAAGACCTATGATGAAAACGTACAGCCAATGCATTTTCTGAGCCGGCTGTTGTGACTCAGTGACCCCTGTTCTGTCGTTATCCAATTGGACCATCACTCCTAGTAGCAACGAAAGTTTGAGCAGTCACGTAATTGCGAACCTGTATAATAGACTGTTGCACGCTCTTGGCGACTGTTTGGCTTGCCCTGAAGTGAACATAGAAAGGACCCGAAGCTTATGGAAACGCGATTGGAAACTGCGTCCAATCTATCTCTCAGGTCTGCGTGCGACTGCAAGAACAACGCCCAGAATAGCGTACAGAGTCAGCGCGAGGATAGGAATAGCGATGTCGATAAGCGTCGCTCCGTAGAAGACTACGCTCTTCACTGCCATTACGTAATAGGTCAGCGGAAACAAGTATGGTAGGAAGCTCAGGTACGATGGCAACAGAGACGCTGAGAAGAAAATACCGGACAGGAATATCTGCGGAATGATGTAGATGGGTATCATCTGCATAACTTGGAGCTCGGTCTTCATCCTGTAAGCTGCAGCTATTGCTAATGTGACCGATTGCACAGCTAGTAGAACGATTGGCACAATCAGCATTCCTATGGTTGAAAGAATGCTGGGCGAGTAGTAGACAATAACGAGAGTGATGATCGTTGTCTGGACTAGAGATACGCCAATGAAAGCGATGACATAGCCGATGACCACGTCTAACTCGCTCAGAGGAGATGCTCGCATTCTCTCAAGAGTGCCCTGCTGCCGTTCACGCAAGAAGAAGATTCCAGATATGATAAAACCAAAGAAGAGAGCAAAGAACCCTATCACTGATGGACCAGCAAGTTGGATCATCGACATTCCTGCAGCACCGTAGACATACGTGATGGTGACATCAGTCCCTCTCCCGAGAACGGACTTGGCCGCGTCTGCAAGGGCTTGCTGAATTGCAGCCACTGCCGTGCTAGCTTGGGAGGTCTCTATGCCGTTGACAAAGATTTCAACCGTTGGCTTCCCGCCTGTGAGGAGAGTATTTGTGAAGTTCTCAGGCACATAGAGGCCGACTATGCTTGACTCCGAACGAATGGACTCAATGACTGCAGCACGACTGTCACAGGAAACCAGTGACACGTTGGTGTTTGCAGACAGGTCGTCATCAATGGCTTCACCTATCGACACAGGGAAGCCGATATCTTGGTTAACTAACGAGAGGTTGAAAGATAGACTGCTTCCGACGGGTGGGGCAGGCATGAGAACAGTCACGTTACGGTCGAATGAGATTCCGCTCCTTCCCGAGAACTCCGTGAGCGAATTGGTAGTAGCATTGGATATGGTACTAAGGATATAATTCGCCTGTGGCCATGTGGTCACATTCACGTACAACCCAATGCTCGTGTTCAAGCCCCGCAGTAATGTCACCGTAAGACCAGTGGGAAGAATCAGAACACTCTGGATTGAAGTGCCGAAGCCGACGAAAGCATTGTCTAGTGACCTTTGAACTACCGTCACGTTGGCGTTAGTCTCTAGATTGCCAGCAATTACATCACCTAATGCAGTTCCCCACGCTTGATCGTTCACGCATATTGCAGTGGGAACATTAGCAACCGTACCAGTGAACATGATGCCGAAGATGAAAGTGACGACGAGAGGAGCAACCAGCATGAGTCCAAGAGTCCGGCGGTCCCTACGTATTTGGCGGCCAATCCTATGGACAATCGTCCAAATCCTGCCTGTGTTCACGTTCGGACTCATCACCCTTCCCTCCCAGCTAAGTGCGTAAATGCCTCTTCAAGGCCAGGCTGCCGCACCACCATGTTATGAGTACGTATGCCTGAAGCGTATAGAGCCTGAATCGCTCGAAACAATGTCTCATCGCCAGTCGCGACAACTTTGAAGTGATTGCCAATTATCTCATTGCCTGCTATCCCCTCTATAGAACGTTTCAGGCGGGGGATATCCTCAGTGCTGACTTCACCTGAAACCGAACGCTCAAGCGGGAGTGAGGAGATTATCTCGTTCGGTGTAGCATGGGCTATTAGTCGGCCCTGGAATATCATCATCACCGAATCACAGTGAGATGCCTCCTCAAGGTAGTGAGTCGTCATGACAATGGTCTTTCCTTGACGGGCCAGCTTTTGGAAGTACTCCCAGAACTCTGCTCTTAGGCCGGGGCTAACGCCGACAGTTGGCTCATCAAGGAATATGACATCAGGTCCATGAACAATCGTGCAAGCAAGGCTTAGCCTCTGAACAGTTCCTCCGCTCAAGACCTCGACGGGTCGATCTAGGTACTCGGTGATGTGGGTCAGCTTCGCAGCTTCATCAATTGCAACGGCTCTTTTCTTCGAGTCACGGAGACCATAGGTCTCCGCAAAGAACTGGAGATTCTCCCGAGCTGTCAAGTCAGGATAGAGCGCTTTCTGCTGTGTCATGTAGCCAATTGTGGCTCGCTCTTGCGGGGTCAGAAGGTCAGCCCGTTTTTCACCTATGAAACATGCACCCGAATTTGGCTTGAGAATACCTACCATCATTCGAATGAGCGTAGTCTTGCCCGATCCATTGGGTCCTATCATGCCTAAGATGGTCCCGTCCGGGATTTCAAGACTCACATTATCAACTGCCAAGACTTCGCCGAAGCGTTTCGATACATTGACAGCCTTGATCAAAAGTGCTCTCACCGCCGCGCAATTTGCCATGGTCTGCTCGTAGAAATCCTTGGACTTCGACCAAGCCTCGTTGTGAATGGCACTGATAAAAGAGTGCTGTTATCGTTCATTGTAAGTTGGACAAAGTTGGGCATATGTCCTTTGCCCTCCCTTGAACGGCACTGTGACTCTGGACATGGATTATGTTCCGTGCAGCATTGATGTCCGCATGAATGTGTGAGTCGCAGTTTGGACAGCAGAAGTACTCTCCACCCTTCTGCTCTGCCTCGTTGGTAATGGGACTATACCGGTTCAGGTGAGATTGGCTTCGCCTCAGGTCCTGAGACAGTCGCCTTGTGCTTCCGGCGATACAATACGAAGACTCCGCTCACGACGACTACCGCAACGGCCGTGCCCATGACCGAAAAGATTAGCGGGTCTGCAGACCCGCCCCAGAGTCGCGCTCCCAAGCTGTTCGCACTAGTAGTTCTCATTATGACACCGTTCCATCCGACCGCCCAGCCGTGAGTCTGGTCGATGCAGCATATCGCCTTGATTCGCGACATCGTGTCAGTCACTGTGGAAGGCACGCTCTGCCTGTACCAGTTCGCCCCACCGTCAGGAGTATACATCACCGGAATCTCAGTACCCACGATCCACCCGTGGTCCTTGTCAATGAACTGAACATCGGACAGGTAGGGGGCCATCAGACGGAGCGACAGCCACGGAAAGGCTCCGGGTATTGCCAGCTCAGTCCAGTTCTCTCCGTCGGTCATGTGGGCCAGCAAGTCGTCGTCCACGAGCCAAGCCTCCGTCACGCTCACGAACGACATGGCCCACCCACCAGGACTGGATGTTTTCACCCATGTCTCACCCCCATCAGTGCTGTGGTAGACACCATCGAAGCTACATGCCCATATGTTTAGGGGCGATAGGACAATTATCATGCCAGGACTGTCGTCGAAGGTCCACCCCGGAACCGAATGCCACGACTGTCCACCGTCAGTAGTCCTGTAGAGGACTCCGTGGCTCGCAGTCCAGCCATCAGTGCGATTGATGAACTTGACGGTGGAGAATGCTCTGCCCGCAGATACTACGTCAATTTCGTTCCATTTCTTACCCCCGTCGACAGTATAGTATAGGTGATCAAACCCGTTGAGCCACACCGTCTGCTCATCGACCACGTCCATGATACTGGCCCACCCTAGAGGATGAGAGAACTGGAGCTGCCATGACTCACCGCCGTCACTGGTATGCAGGATGAGAAGGTTGGATGATGGACTCTCATTCTCCTGTCCCAAGACCCAGCCGTGGGTGGAGTTGAGGAATACGACATCCGTGTAGACGGCTTCAGGATAGTCCGAATGGAGCAGCTCCCAGGTGGTCCCGGATGCCTGCAGTGGCGTAAGGGTGAACGCGGATACCAACTCTGGTTGGGCCGCGGTTATTCCAACGCATAGCAATATTAGGAATGGGTACACTCTGAGAACTCCAGGCCTTGACCTGAAGCAATTCATACTCATTCCAATTGACTCCTTTCGGTATCCTCTTGGTTCGCCCTTTGTCTCAGCACGCGTCAGATATCAATCATTCTGGCGGAGGGCCACCGCCTCCTATCGCACACTGCTGATAGTCTGTTCCTAGCCACTGACCGGATGAGTCGTAGGCCATCACCTCGACCTCCAGCTGATTGTAACCTGATGGGTATGTCCACAATGCCGAGTACTTGCCACCTGAGTCAGGTGTGTAGTCCGTTCCCTTGTAGCTGTAGGTGCTCCACGAGCCATATGTCGTCTTGTACCTCATGTAGAAATCCACACGACCCATTGGCGAGTAGTTGTTCACGCACACTGAGACCTTGGACCCGACCAATGTGACTGATGAAATCAGCAGAGTCGCTGGAACTGGGTTATTGATGTTCAAGGGGTCATACCCATGTCGGACCTCGTACCAATCAGTGAGACCATCTCCGTCGGTGTTGGGGTTTAGCGGGTCTGTATGGTAGGTCACAATCTCGGCAAAGTCACTCAGGCCGTCCTGGTCTGTGTCATTGTTTCGTGGGTTCGTGTGATAATAGTATATCTCGGCATCATCGGTTAGGTTGTCTGAGTCAGAATCGGGACCGGCTGTGATCCAGTTGGCAACGTAGTTGTATGTCGTCCCACTCGGGTCGTCGATCAGAAGGTTGTGATTTACATTGAAGTATGCCTTTTGTGCAAAGTCCAGATGTGCTCTTCCTACGGTCACTATCGGGTCACTCCAATCCCCGTGGATGAACCAGAGGGGATAACTGAGAAAGGTGTCGCAACCGCTCACCGTGCACCATTGTATCCCGGATGAATAGCTCATTGGGTCGCTGTTGAGAGTAGACACGAGCGGCCAACCCGGAGTCATCGACCAGAGGACAGGACTTGGCCAGAGATTTCCACTGAACACCAGTCCAGCGATGAAGGTGAGTATATAGGCCCAGTTGTTCAGGGGATTCGCGAGATATGTTCCGTCATTAGGTGTTCCAAGAGTGATGACCTTCCCAATGTGGATCCCTGCAATGTCAAGTTGTGTTCGATGAAGCCTGAGCATTTCCCGAACGATGAGCCCTCCCATACTGTGTGCAATGATATTCACCTGACTTCCTGCAGGAAGCCGTAGTAGCTCGGTGAAGAGGTTATTGGCAAAATCCGAGATGCAACGTGCCCAGTGCACCACGTTCATCGTAGTCTCTGTGGTCGCCCCGTAGGAGCTGAAGTAGTCGAAGTACCTCACGTTGTGGATGTCGTACTCGTAATCAAAGACGCCTTGACGAATCATACTATCACGCATATGGTCGAACTGCCCATTGGAACCCCAGTATCCATGGATGAAGTACAGGTATCGTCCCAAGGGGTGAAGCATGCTTTCTTGAGCCAGTGCCACTCTGTCGAAGGGAAAGACAGCCTCCCTGCCCGATGCAGTGAGCTGTGTGAGATACCAACCGACTATCAAGGCGCCGGCCTCTGCATCGACTCTACCATCAAAGCCGAACACTCCTGAGGACGGGTCAGATGGGGAGTAACATGCAAGAACAATGGTCTTCTGTGGCTGTCGCTCCGCTATGGCTCTATGGAGCTCAGGCCACGGTTTGAGCCCGCCTAAAACCTCGAGCCCATCGGGCTGCCCGTGACCTATGAGCACCAGCACATCTGCATGGAGAGGTACTGATGCAAGTCCGGTCAGCGAGGTTTCTCTACTCTGTACTCCATCTTGAGGGATCTCTTGTTGAGGAGTCCGCAATGCCACACCAGAGTCAACATCGTTACCATCAGCGTTCAGAATCCAGACCACGAAGCCGGGCGTGGAACCATGAACGCCAGTGCACAGAACTGGAACGATCAAAACCACCGTTATCATGAAAACGACTAAATACCGTCGACGGATCAATTACGATTTCCTCCTGTTGCTTCATGCGGATACACCATGACAAATGCACCCCGCACGCACACGCAGTGGTAGTGGGTCGTCTAGCCTCATTTAAGCAGACTTCAGAGGGCTCAGGGTTACCATTCATGGTCTCGACGAGGGGTCTGACTCAAAGGGCACAGAGGAGAGAATGATGATAGTCCGAAATCTGGCTCTCCTGACAGACTGCGAGCAGCTCATCAATGTCAGGTCTGGTGCATCTTGTGCAAGTCAACGTCAGGAAGGTGCTTGGGCTTGGAGTTCCAGACGACATAGCAGACTGCCAACTCGTGGAGCTGCTCTCAGAGCTAGAGGAGGAAAGCTAGGATTTGGATGAGGAATCAGGCTCTTACTCAGACGAAAAGCAAGAGAAGAGTTCCGAAGCGGAACAAAGTCAAATGGCGTACGTGTCAGCTAAGTTAATCGTTGCTAGGCGAATGACAATCATAGAATATCGCGTAGATGTGACGTTGGCTCCGGTCGATGATAGGAAAAGGGTAGAGGTGGAAGAACTCATTACAGTGAGGTGGGAGAAAGGTCTCACTGGAGCTAACTATGATGGCTTGGCAGAAGAAATCAGTACCAATGTCAAGGAACAGTGCGTGGTTAAAGGCGGCCTCTGGGAAGCCACCCGAAACATCATGGTCCTGCTTGCTAAGGCGGGCCTGCCAGTCCCGGAGGGCTAGTTGAGAGAGAACGGTCGCCTATGCAGATACCGTGAGCATGGGAAAGACAACCGCGGTCCCTGAACAACGGCCGAGCCTATGCGACGATATTCCGACACCCTGCAGCAGCTCTCCTATCTTGGATGTGTCCTGCATATCTAAGATTGCGCAACTGCTGCGCAGCCGTTGCTTACCCCTAACAGGTTCCTATCAACAAGCACAAGCGCGCCTAGCGTCATCATCGTCGGACAACTTATCCTAGCACAAGCGATGGGCGCAACTTGATATCGTGGCTCGGACCCCGGCGTTAGCGCTTGTCGGCGCGAGCTCTCTCTGAGGCGTGGGCGAAGTTGAAGGAATTCCATTTGAAGGCACTCAGATGCCCGTCGTGCCGTAGGTCTCTTCGCCTTTCAGATGTGCACTTGAACGGAGATGAGATTGAGAACGGAAAGCTCGTATGTGAAAAGGGACACAGCTGGACCGTGGATGAGGGCATCCCGGCACTCGTGTACCCGAAGGCCAACGTGAAAGATGAGGCTTGGATAAGGGAGTACGATGAAATGGCTGGGAATTACGATCAGCTTCTGAAGTCATACGATGAATGGCTTGGCATCGATATGATGAAGGACAGGGAGAGATTGGGCAACTACGTGACTATCGAAGGCCCATCCAAGATAGCTGACGTAAGCGTGGGAACTGGCGCAAATCTGGTCGCTCTATACAACAGATTCAGAAGCGAAATGGGCAGGTTTGACCTTCACGGTCTCGACATGTCACGCGGAATGCTTAGAACCGCAAGAAGAAAGCTCAACGATCTTGGTGTCACCGTAGGGCTCATCCAAGGCAATGTCCTCAACTTGCCCTATCAGGACGACTACTTCAACTTGGTAATCCATAGCGGTGGGATCAACACCTTCTCCGACAAGAGTCGCGCACTTGAGGAAATGTGGCGAGTCGTGAAGCCATGGGGCATTGTGATCGTCACCGATGAGGGGCTCTCCCCAGACGTAAGGAGAACAGATAGGGGTAAGGAGATTCTCAAGACTAATTCGTTGTTCGGGTCAAGACCCCCGCTCGAGCACGTCCCGCCAATGGCACGTAACCTTGAAGTGTCCTACGTGTTGGGTGGGACTTTCTATCAGATGGTGTTTGGCAAGTAATCGGGCACAAGACACGACAATTCACTGCACTCACGTGGTGACGTTTGCGTCTTTCACTGAGTGATCAAAAAGGAGTTGAGTGCTCAGGTGGGTTCCCACATGAGCACTTGCTTTAGCGTCGTTGGACGACGGTTTCTTTTCCGATTCTCCCTGCAGGGACTTCCCGATTCCTGCTCAGGGGATTTCTTTACTCGAGCCATGTCTGGTCCACCAATCCTGCTAGACTCGTAGGTCCTATCTCCTGTAGAGGTAGGCATAGTACAGGGCAGTGGTCGTCATCATCTTTCGAGCATTCTTGCTTGTGACTTCGCTCAGTTTCTGAGAGTTTGATTCGTGTGCCATGATTCTTCGCCTTTTGGTTTGTGTCGCAAACTATTCGACGACTTTGGTGTGTGCTCAAAAGCATATAAAGGTGTGCTCCATAAACCATTCTGACACAAAGCGTGTGTTAGTTAAATAGTGTCCACGACAAAACTTTAATACATGAACCATATACATGATTCCACAAGCCAAACGACAGGGACGGTTAAGGTGACGATAAGTTGCCAGAGGAACAAGGAGACGCACTGACTGGCATCGAACTAACGCCGGAAGCTAAGAAGCCACAGAAGGAACTTGAGTTCATAACAGATGAGAAACGAGCTGCCGCGTTCTCCGAGCCTGCAAGACGCCAGATAATCGCCGTTCTTAGAAATGGGATTGATGACGAAGTCACTACCGAGGAATTCAACAAGGAGACCAACGAAAGAATCATCAGAAAGAAGAACGTAAAACGCTACGCCATGTCAGTCGTTGAGATTGTTAAGGCCTCAGTAGACCCCGAAAAGAACGAGAGTCTGACCAAGAACCAAGTCTACCACCACCTGCCTGCGCTTATTGAAGCTGGACTTGTTATCAAGTACGGTACGGTAACAACAGGCAAACGTACGACGGACTACTACCGTAGAACCGCCAAGGGTTTTGTGATAACTGCGCCCACCGGGGCGAACGAGAAGGAAGCCCGAAAGGAAATCGTGGAAAAATGTGAGAGGATGGCGAAAGTTTTCCATCTCGACATACCTGAAGGAAGGAAAGACGAGCTCATTCGAGCTCTGCATGAAAGCCGAGACGCTGTCCAACTCCTGGACGGCAAAGATAGGGGAGAAAATAAGCGAGGACGTTGCCGACCCTGAAATCCTAGACATGTACAGATGGCTCGCGGAACTCTATGCGGTAGGGTCTCCTGAATACTTGGACTATGCAAAGAGGATTCGCAAGATACTCTTTCCCAATGACTAGCACCCGTTCATACCTTATCAATGAGCCGAACGGCAGACCTTGAAAGATCGACAATGGCAAGCTCAGGAACAGATTCAGGAGCCACGAGTGCCATCAACCATGTCTTCCCTTGAACCAGTGCCATCAGAAAGTGACCTTTGTTTCCCCCTGAAGTTCCGATGTACGATTCTTGGCTTGAAGCGACTCTCAAGTATTTGACCTTGTTAGCCTGAACAGAAGGGACTGCAGTATCTGGCGCTCGAGCCAACTCCCGCGCCTCACTAACAAGACTCCAATTGCTGGTCTGCCAGACTATAGCACCGTCCTTGCAGACTGCGAAAGCCTGAAACCCGGGATTGCTTTCAAACAGGCTCTTCCACTCACTATCAATGACTGTTGACATGGCCGGACCACCGAAGACCGGTTCATTTCCCAGGAATCTAATCCTCCTTCAGGAACATAGAAGGGATATATTGTTCGCTGGTAACAAGCCGCTCTTGTTTAGACTTTGCCCTTCAGCGACTTCGCCGCACGGTCTACGTCGACATAGATTCCGTCAGGTGCAGCACTAGGGTTCGCCCAAGCAACAACCCACTTGTCGGCATCAATTTTCGCAAGGAGCAGTGTGCCGCTCCCTTGCACATTCCGCGCCACAAGACTATCTGGGCTAGACCTTATTGTGCTGTACTTCACCTTGTTCTGAATCACGCTGGGTGCTTTCTGAGCTACTGCTGCCACAAGGTTCTTGGCATCGGCTGTGAGATCCCAGTTGCTGCTCTGCCAAAGGACTCTCCCAGCTACGTTAACCACTCCGAATGCTTGAATCATCTTTCCGGAGTCGTTGTATGCCTTCGTATATACTTCCATTACCGGATCGGCCATCTTGCACTAACCCCGTTGAACTCACATGGTCAGTAGAGAGCACTAGCAGGCTCACCAATTTAAGATAATCTCGAAGGTCCTCATGAAGAAAGACACACAAGGACCTTCCACTTGATGAAGAAATGCGACGAGGAGACCCCCGCGACTTCAGTGGGGGAAGAATCGCCGCTGCGAAATAGAAGGATTTAAGCTCTAATGAAATACACGGCAATCGTTGAGTTATGATACGCACCATCCAATGCCCCCTCCCGCTCGACCCATCGCTGGCCGAGACTGTCCGCCAGTACAACGATGCGGCAAACGAGGTGATCGGCGCAGGATGCGAACGCGGGACGTACAACAAGATTGTGCTGCATGCGGCGACCTACGCGTCCGTTCGGAAACGATTGCCGCGCCTACAGTCGTCGCTCATACAATGTGCGCGTGATATGGCATCAGCATCGTTGAAACTCGCCAAGAAGAAGAACTGGCAATGCAAGAAGCCGGTCAAGAAACCGATGTCTTCAATACGACTGAATCAGCGTACGTTTACTCCGTTCTTGAAGAGCGGAGAAATCTCCATTTCGACCGTTGACGGACGCAAAACCTATCCGCTCGTCATTCCGGAGTATTTTAGAAAGTACCAGTTCTCGGCCGTGAACTCGGTCGTGCTGAAGGTAAAGAAGGACAAGGTCATCGCGTTCTTGAACATTGAGATACCCGATCCCATCGTGAATTACCACCCGGTTACGTTCCTGGGCGCAGACCGCGGCATCAATAACGCAGTAGTCGCGTCTGACAACACCTTCTTCAATTCCAAGCACATCAAGAACGTGAAATACAAGCACCAGTACTTACGAAAGTCTCTCCAGTCGAAAGGCACCCGCCGTTGCAAGCGAAAGCTGAAGGTGCTCGCGGGGCGGGAAAGACGGTTTGTGATTGGAGAGAACTACAGAATCGCATCATGGCTTGTATCCAAGCCCTTCGATTGCATCGTCTTGGAAGACTTGAAGGGGATTAAAACCAATAGCAGGAAAGGACGCCACATTGGTAAACAGACTCGCAAGAAGTTCGCGAACTGGGCATATTACCAGCTCGAGCGGATTGTTGAAAATAAGGCACTCGAAGCGGGCAAGTTGGTGCTCTTCGTGAGCCCAAAGTACACGAGCCAGCGGTGTTCGCGATGCGGCCACATTGTCAAGAGCAATCGGCACGGCTCCGAGTTTGTATGCAAGCAATGCGAGTTTTCAATCCATGCAGACCTGAATGCCGCCAGAAACATATCCGACCGTGGCAATGCTGTGGTCGGGAGGGCGAAAGTCAACCGCCCGAACGTCGCACGAAATGATGAGGTAGGGTTTCTACCGCTGATCGCAGTGGCAAGCCTGCGACTTTGGTCGTAGGTAGTTGACTTCACAAACAATAAAAGAACAAGCCCAACCCAAAGCTTCGGCTCGTTGACTTGCGTAGTTCAAAGCCCCTGATATGGCTAGACTGGCAAGACAATTCCCGGAGGTAGTATACTTGAGTGAGAATCGCATTCTTGCAAGACTACGGCCCGTGTCCAATCGACTAAGGCCGACTTTCAACAGGGCACTAGCGATTCTCATCAGCTCAATACCAGTGATAATCTACTGTGTGGGCTTCATCTACTGCGTCGTCGTGCTTTGGTATGGTCGTATCGAGGTTGGAGTAGTCGCCACTCTCGTCTTGGAACCACTATTGATTCTTATCTCTCTGCTGAAAAAACGACCTACTTTTCTCCAACTCGGGCTCTTGGGCTTGGTCGGATTTGCTTACCTTTTTGGCGGCCTACTTTTTCGTGCACTCTCTGAGATAGTGCTGATAGGAGCCGGAAGCGTGACAGTCTACGTCTATCAAGCTGCCAATCTGAAATTCCCGCTGACCAAACGAGCCATAATGACAGGAATCGCTGTCGGAGTTGTCATGACCTTCCTCGGCATCTATCTGATGTTGAAACTGGGAGTCGTGTACTTTGTTGGATCAGAAATGCTCGGGGCATTGATTCTCAGTGCGGGAGGGAGATACACGAAAGAGGAGAATACGATCGTCGTTGCGATAGCGAACAGCTCCTCGATGGTTTCCGTAGGTGTCCTGATTTCTCTCCCAGCGATTCAGATTTACGACATATATAACAGCACACATAATCCAACTCTTCCGCAATATGCGCCGTACGTATACAGTTACGAGTGAATTGCCCTAACGATGCTTATCAGCGTGCTTTTCGGAATGGTTATCCTAATCCCATTTAGAGGCCAATTTGCAAAAGCGCCCTGGCCGCAGCTGAAACCACAGGCTCAGGTGATAGTCTCCATGGGCGCCGACAGGGCAGCGAAAGTCACAGTGATTGAGGGACTTGCTGCCTCAACGGCGATAGTCGTGCCGACCAAGGTGGCGGAAGTGGCAACGGGAGCACGTCTATCTACTGTTCCGTTCATAGGCATTACCGACAAATTGAACTGGTTAGGCGCGAGCACTTCGCCTCTTATCGCTGCAATCGGGTTCTTTGTCGGATGGAAGAGAGTAATCGTGCTAGTTTCTGGCACTCTGGTGTCTATTGCCATCTGGGTGTTCTTGGAGGGCATGCCGAATGAGGACATAGGTGGCCATCTTCAACGTGGTGAGCTACTCTATCTAGTCATCGGGGCTTTTGCCGCGGTCATAACTCATGATATGCTGGGAGGAGGGAAAAAGAAGGCAAAGACCCAAGAACTCGGTACCGCGGAAGAAGGCGTCCAAGAGGCCAAGACTGGACTCCGACGAGAAGTCATTATGAAGGGAGCACAAGAAAAAGCAGACCAATTTGTCGCTCACATGAACGTGGATGAAGCGCGAATGAGAGCAAATCAATTGAGGTCATGGACTGCATACGTGAAAAACGAAATCAAAGAGTTGGTTGACGACCCAGACGGGTACCTCAGAAGGAGAAACGGTGTCGTACCTAGTTGGGTAGCTGTGGTTTCTACACTCATGCTGATAGCATTCGAGATAGTGATTTTCTCGATTCTGGTCCCGGGTGGTGTCTTGGACCCCCTTGGTTTGACCTACGTTCCTTGGGAGCTCTTTCTCTTTGGCCCGCCCATCGCTCTTCTCTCTGCATACTTCACCGCCAAGGCGATTAGCGAGACAGGTTTGTTAGCGGGATACATCTCCGATGTGGTGTCGTCACTTGCTGTCCTTATCTTCAGGGTTACTTTCGTTCCAATTACTAGATTCGAAAGCATGATTGGATCATTCCAAGATGCGGCAATGGCCGGACTTGTGCATCTCAGTCTGGGAAGACTGACTGGAGTCAGAGGCAGGGATATCATAAAGGCTGTGTTCATTGGCTTGATGCTTGGGACTATCGTAGGCTCCTATTTCATATTCTTCATCTACAAGGACATGGGTGGATTCGGAGGAAGCGACTTTCCGAGTCCGACAGCTCAGCTATTCGCCATCCTGATTACGGGCTTGAGCGGCCAACTTCCCGGGATGAATCTGTTTCCTGGCGTACACCCAGTGCTGGTTTTTCTATACCTGATGGTCTATGCAGTGATTGGCTTCTTTGTTGGCAGGGAACTTGAGAATAGAAAACTGAGTGGAATGAGCTTTGCAGTAGGGCTACTAGTACCTGCAGCAACGGCGGTCACGATCGCAGTCGGTGGATTCATAGACTATTGGGTCAGAAAGGAGCCACGACCAGCAACAGATGAACCAATAGTCCAAGAAGAAATCTCAAGTCCTAGATATGAGAAAACGAACCGCTTCCTTAGCGGCATCGTGGCTGGTGAGGCGATTGTCACAGTGGCCTTTGTGTTCTTCAGTGGCCTCTTGCACATCCTCTAGGTGAATTTCTGGACCTGATTAGCCAGCCGTTCTAGGAAGACCTGAAAATCATTCCTGTTCATACTGGCCCCGACCGCACTCGGATGGCCTCCACCTTGGGCCTTGTCGATTCCTGAGAGAACCTTGTTCATTGTGACGTTGAGATCTATGTCGCAATTACGTCATCTAACCGACAGATCCACTTCTTCACCGAACGACCTGCCACTAATGCCCACGCATGTGTCCGTGGCAGTAGCAGCGAACTTGGCGGCCTTTCCACGAAAACCACTGACAGGCATGTCAAGAACATAACCGACTTGGCCAAGCTTCTTCGCATTCTGTCTAACGTATCTGTAGACCTCATGCTCTATCCGAGTCGCTTTGATAGCGAGGTCCACAACATCATTCATCGAGCTCGGTTCAATGCCAAGCGTCAATTGCAGTGCTAGATCTCTTGCCTGACCTCGGTAGTCTATCTCCTGTAGGGCCGCAACCAGCAGCCCTGCTTCAAGGAATAGTGTTCGCTTATCAAAGTCTTCAAGATGCTTGGTTACGAAAGGCGTAGTATCACAATAATCAGCGATTGCTCCGTACAAGGCTAGGTTCAGGGCATGCTCAGGAAGCCGTTCCTCAAACTTCCGATAGGCAAGTTCAGCCGCACAGGGTTCTGTTTCATGGTAGAGATCTGTCAATCTCGATAGTTCCTTCTTGACCGAAGCGTCCATCGGATGATGGTCGATCCAATGGATAGTGCTGGGAAAGATGCCGAAGCGCGTCGAGAATCTCCGTAGTGCGCGTCGCATTCATAGCTATATCGCTGACTACAACATTCTCGGGCTGATCCTTAGCTATCCTAGAGAGATCCAAGTGAATCTGGGATGGCCGACTGAAATAGAACTCCGCGCCAGGAAATGCAAGCATATCTACGGCCCCGGCGGTTATTCCATCAATGTCGCCATGTGTCAGTGTGATTGATGTCACGAGAATTCGCCTCGCACAAGCTCATTGCCCTTTGACTTGTTCAATGACTCGATCCCACTCGTCCTTTTCTTCAGCTTCTTCGTGAATCCTCTTGCGGGCCCTCGTACGTTCCGTTCTTGCCTTCCCGGCAGCTCTCTTCTTTTCCTTAAGCTCCTTTTTCTCTTTCTTGAGTTTCTCCTTCTCTTTCCTTGTCCGGCTTGACTTCGCCCTCGCGCACCACCAAACTGCCAATCAACATGGCAGCAAACGGGAACAGCAGGACCACTGGCACAAGGAAGAGCAGTATGAACTCCGGCTGGTGTAGCTCTACGCTGTTCGCTATACCCGGCGGAAGACTAAGAAGCGCCACGAATAAGGACGGGTTCATCAGGCAGAAGGAAATCGCGATTACACAACCTAACCGAAAGAGGGAGCCCAGTATCGTGGATCTTATGATATAGTTCTGGGATGGAGCGGCGGCCCGCGCAGTTAGCTCATTTTTTGCGGCGGGGTCATTGCGCAGGAGCTCGTCAACGAAATTCTGAAGACGCCGCACGTCAGCCACAGCATCCAGATTCTCAAGTGCATCTTTCGTGCCAATTACCTTTCTCTCGATTGTTTCCCTCAGAAACGAGAAGGCTGTCGCACCCGAAGACCTGCTCATAGCTGTGCTGCTGACTTTCTCGCCTCGCTCGATTGCGTCTTGCTTTCTTGTCGCCATCCGGAGCGCAAGAGCTGCTTCTTCAGGGTCTCTTCTCGGTCCTCAACCGGCTTTCCCACCGAGTAGCTGTAAATCATTTGGTAGCTTATCTCAAGGTAAGCGAACGAGACAAGTGCTAGCAATTGCACGTTACTTCCCAAGAACAAGAAGAAGTCAGCTGGAAACTGAGCATAATTGGGGACACCGGATACCTCTCTGAACGCAGCCACCACGAGAATCAGCTGGATTGAGATGAAGGCTGCACCGACGAACTTGTGATCCATCCTGACCAGCGATTGCAGGAACATCACTACACCGATTGCAGCAAAGAGGAAATACAGGAAGGTGAATGTCTGCAGCCAAAGAGTGCCGAGGATCGTAAGAAGGCTACCTCTGAAGGTGGTGAATACCTGTCCCGCGTTAGCGAGAGGTCCTGTAACTCCATACGGTTGCATATCCCACAAATGCAGAATGATGGTGTTATACAGCCCCGCCAACAAATCATTCGTGCCTTGACCACCGAGTAGAGCATTCACCATCATTACGGCCAAGAAAAACACGAGCAGTGACAAGAGACGGAACACAGTGACAATGAAGAGATAAGGTATGCTCCAATCCCAATGACCGGACATGATACGATATACAATGTAAGCCATAGCGATGAAGGTGGCCGTTGAAAGAATGCGCAGTATCCAGGTGACGACTCTCAATGCAGCGCGACACCCCTTTGCTTTGCTATATTGTACTGTCGGATAATGGTAGGCAAGAAATCCTCGGGACCTACATTGATAACAGGTATGCCGAACCGTGCCAGGGCCTGTGATATCTTTCCGCGTCTCACCCAAAGCTCTTCGGACACTGCTTCAGAGAGAACCTTCTCAACGGGTCCGAATTCACCAACAGGAACTTCAAACCAAGGACCAAACGGGCTTATCACCACTGCCCTGTGACCATTTGCCACCACAGTCTTCATCGCGCTTAGGAGAGGGGCAGGGGACTCTTCCAAGTCGGTCAGAAAGAAGAACAGAGAACGCTTCTTTGTCTGACTAGTTACATGAGAGACAGCACTCTCGTAGTCGCTCCAGCCGCCCGGCTCGGCCATCGCCAAAGCGTCAAGCACTTGGTACATGTGTTCTTGACGTGTACTCGGACGGACATAGGCATGAACAACGTCCGAAAAGACACAAACGCCCACGAAGTCCTTTCTCTCTATTCCCATGTATGTGAGCAGTACTGCAGCTCGGATGCCATACTCCAGCTTGGTGTTCTCAGGGTACCCATTGCCCATACTCCCAGATGTATCGACCATGCAGATGATTTGAACGTTCTTCTCTTCCTCGTATTGCTTCACCGTCATCTCGCCCCTTTTCGCTGTGGCCGCCCAGTCGATGAGTCTGAAAGAATCACCGGGAACGTACTCACGGAAACCGCTAAACTCGGTGCCCATTCCCACAGTCTTGGTCCTGTGAGCTCCAAACATGAGCCCAAGCTGACGTTGCTTACCAATCGTCTCCAAGCGTCGCACGTCCTTCCAAGTTGGGTACACGAGAATCTCAGTCTTCGCTTTGACAACGCGCTTGTAATAGTGAAGACCCAGTCTGTCCCTCATTACGACCTCGGTAGGGCCAAGGAAGTAGCGTCCCCGCATCCTGACTTGGAGAATATAGGAAAAGGTGATGCTGCTGCCGGGCTCTATGCGAGAACGCCATGAAGTTCTCTCCTATCGCCAGTATCCATGTCTCTGGGTACTGGTCCCAGACCTCAATGAAATCGAAATGGCGACGAGATGCGTTTCGAATAGTTACACGGACACGCAGAAAGTCTCCAGAGAAGACCTTCGTCTTGTCAATTTGGCGGTCAACTTCGATACCAGACAGGTTTGCAGTCAGCGCAAACAGGGGCAATGTGACCACTAGGCCGACAAACAGGTATACTCCAAGAAGAGTGAGATAGAAATTCATGAAAGAGAAACCACTGGTTAGGAACAAGGCCCCTGCAAACACGACCGTGAATCCTCTCTGGGTAATCACCGCTCATCTTCTCCAGCTTTTTGGGTGCCGACTCTATTACTTCGGGCAGTCAACCTCTCCTAGTATCTTGGAAACCACTTTCTCTATGGTGAGCCCCTCAGACTCGGCTTCCGGCTTGAGCATTAGCCGGTGGTTTAGTGTTTGAACACAAAGCTTTCTCACATCCTCGGGAGTGACATAGTCATGACCGTGCATGGCTGCCCTCGCTTTGGAACCGCTCATTAGCACAAGAGAAGCACGAGGGGAACCTCCAAGAAGAATCTGAGGATCGTTGCGAGTTCGTACAACTATGTCACGTATGTAGTTCATCAGATCCTCGTCAATGTAGACAGTCTTACAGGCATTCTGCATCCGAACAATCGTGGTTGGGCTGGCGAGTACCCTAAGGTCAGTCACTTCACCAACATGCTTACGACGAATGACCTCAGCCTCTTCGCTGGGCGTTGGGTAGTCGAGAATCAGACGAAACATGAATCGGTCGAGTTGCGCTTCTGGCAGAGGGTACGTGCCCTCTTGCTCAATCGGGTTCTGTGTTGCAATCATCAGAAATGGCAGTGGCAGCTTCCTTGTTACACCCTCAGTAGAGACCTCCCGCTCCTCCATGACCTCAAGAAGCGCGCTTTGCGATTTTGGGGGGCATCGGTTAATCTCATCTGCCAATACGAGATTCGCAAAAACAGGACCTTTGCGGAACCAGAACTCACCGCTCTTCTGATTGAATACATTGCTTCCAAGAACGTCGCTGGGTAGCGTGTCCACTGTCAGCTGGATTCGCTTGAAGGCACAGCCCAGTATCGATGCGAACGTACGTGCCATGTATGTCTTCGCGAGACCTGGCACACCTTCCAAGACGACATGTCCGTTCGAGAGGAAGGCAATCATAGTGTCTCGGAGAATGTCGACTTTTCCAACTATGACTCTCTGGCATTCGCGTATTATGTCCGAGCCTAGGTCATGAACCTCCGCTATGCTCATTGGCTGAGCCATGGCGGCTTGCATTTGCTCTGTTGTTTCTTCTACAGTCATTGCTTTCTAGCTCACCTTCTTGTTTCAACTAATACTGACGATATGTTCTTCATCCAGAAGAAGAGCGTCATCAGCTCACTCTCCTTGATCTTCATTCCGGGCTTTGACGAGATTTCCTCAATTCTGTCAATAGATTTGTAGAACCTTGCCTCATCTAGACTTGAATCCTTGTAGCGCATAAGCTCCCAGAGCTTTCTGGAGTCATATTCGGACCAAGAGAACTTCTTTACGAGGTCTCGCTTGAGTTTTCTATAGAGCATCTTCACGACACGAGCATAGTTGCCCTCGCTCCGGTAGTACGTCATGCGCTCACTGAAATAGGTCTGGCCGCGCCGAAGGAAAACCTCGGAAACACTCTTGACCTCAGGTTTCTTCACGTCGGGAAGATACTTCTTGATTCCCACGACAGTAAGAATTGGGTATAGAGGCGCAAAGTATGGCATAGTGCTCAACCATAGGGCTCTGCCCAAGAAGAATCCGTAGAAGAACTCGGCTGAAGCCCAAGGCACCGCAAGCAGGTTCTCACAGAAGACAATGGGTCTGCTCTTGTTGCCGTAAGACAACCAGTCAATCACATTTCTCGCAAAGCGGCTGTTGTCGCCTCGTGAGAGCATATCATTAATGAAGATACTAGGGTCACTTGTCGCGACAAGTCTTCCTCGGAGATTGGAGCTGAGAACACCGAGATCGAGTGCTCCTACGACAGGGAGAGATCCGTTCCACTCGCTGTCGCTTGGATACGGGTTCAGACTGGTTATGTTAGTCTCACACCAAGAACGAGTCGTGGTCCAGGCTACACCGGATTGCCCGACAAGACAGAGTGGGTTGATTGCTGTAGCCCAGTTGAGGTACAGTTCATTCACGCCGGCAGTCAGAGCACCTAGGTCAAGACCAGGTCTGAAACCACCATTTGATCTTCTGATTATCGGTAACTTCGGGCTCATCGCATAGGAGTTTAGGTCTAGCAAGACT
Organism: Candidatus Thorarchaeota archaeon; assembly: GCA_963726195.1. Taxonomy (GTDB): domain Archaea; phylum Asgardarchaeota; class Thorarchaeia; order Thorarchaeales; family Thorarchaeaceae; genus OWC5. The sequence goes on along the minus strand of CAVSBO010000008.1, from coordinate 42,722 downwards.
CCTCCAGTGTATGACAGGAAACCGTGAGCTTGTGCCGAACCTTGTGAATATGTCCCGGCAATCAGTGTGTTGAGCAACTCGAAAGAGCTATTCGCCGTGCCGAAGTCATCTGCTATGAGGACCCCTCCGCCTGCTGTGAGATGCTGGAACAGCGTGAGCACTGCATCTATCGTAAAGTAGCTCACAGGCCCCATGATCACAAGAACCGCGCTGCCGTTGTACCTTGAGATAACGCTCATCGTGGACTCTATAGACGCAGTCGTGTACCCGACACCTTCAATCTGCGTACGAAAGTCGCTTAGTCCGTTATACTGCTGATTGTAGATGCTGAAATCCTGCGGATAGTTCTCAGTCACTCCGAAAATAGTAGTACCTGCCAACAGTGCTACAGGGAGCCAGCTCAAGAAGAAGAGAACAATCTGCAGGGTTTCTTTCCAGCCCATCTCGGTCCCACCGTGCTCCTGTCTATACAGGTGTAGAAATCTGGCTACCTTCGATCTTTGGGTATAGGTCTGTGAATATACGGATTGCAGCTTCGTATGTTGTGCGATCTATATCGTGTCTCGAGAATCGCGCCTCTTCATAGAAGACCGCGAAGTTCTCAACTGCACCACTATCAAGAGGGAGCATCTTGAGCACACGCTCAATGTACTCTCTTGCGGTCTCGGAGTTCAATCGTTCTGAACCTATCTTTGCTCCGCACATCTGTTCGAATGTCCGATAGGCGAGGGCAATTGCGGCGCTGTACTTCCCCGAGTCTGCAAGCTTCTTGATATTGCGAAGCTTGCTCGGAGTGTCAATCGATGTTGGAGTTACTGGGCGCCGGAACCAACCTTTGACGAGATACAAATAGAGCACGACTACTACTATTGCGCCCGCTAACGCCACGCTTGGCAGAAGTATGTCAATTAGTGCTTGCATTGGTAATCACCTGCTTTGACCGAGTTCTTGATAACCCGACATGCAATCTGAATCGAGATCGCTTGGTCATGCCTGCATTGCTTGGCCCAGACCGTCGGATGACAATGTAAGCGGCGATGATTTCGGTCAGGATCGTCGCCGTCCAGAAAATCAACAAGGCTGCGCTCAAAGGTAGCCCGGATACCGGCTGTATCTCAACCCTGTACACGCTTGAGTTGACGCTGGCAACTGAAGAAACCAGTGTAACACTGTATTCATAGTATCCTTGAGAAGCCCGCTGCAATACAATGTACGTAATGCGGCCGTCGGGTCCCGTTGTTAACGTCGTAGTATTGCTTGTACCGTTGTGATGCAGCACAACTGTTCGTCCGACGATTGGAATACGTCCTGCCGAATCGTCGGTCAGCAGGCATTTGACCGTCAGAGCCGAGCCCGGATTGATCCGCGACGGAGTTTCATGGTTGAAGAACAAGTTACTCGTGAAGATGTGGATTGTGCCTGCTGTCTTTCCTATGGAACCATCGATATAGACAGCGCCTGAGTAATTCGCAGATAGAACATAGGCGCCACTAGTGGCCCACCCACTCGGCACGAATTGGACTAGTGTTGTCGTGCCAGAAATCGTCTGTGTGGCAATCACCGTTCCGTTCAGCAAGAAACTCACAGACCCGATTAGTGGGTTTCCCGAAAGATCCTCAAGCCCAATGCTGAAACTGAAGCTCTCGCCCGGCATTGTGTCACGTGGTGAGACAAATGCAACAGTTATGCTTGAACCCAAGCGCACCTCAATCGACCAAGAATCTGCGGTTCCTTGGACTTCATAATTGCCATATTCAATGGAAAGGCTCACAACATGCGGACCGAGAGACCAGCTCATAGGAACAGTCAAGCTGACCAGAAATCCGCCATCGCTCCGGGTGGATGCTGTTCCCCATGTAGTGGTCGAGTCAACTGTTATCACAAGGGGCACTCCCGTCACGCGGTCACGACCATCGGTGACGTAACCGCTTACGGTGAACGTTTTCGATTTGACCACGACGGGAACCGTCTGGGTATCCAAGTGAAGCTGAACTCGGTCCCACACATCCACTTGGGAAGTACTTGACGCGGCCGTTTGAAAAGCTGCAGAAGGAGCATTGAATGCCACAAAGTAACCAATCAGTCCCAGAGGCTGAGTCCACGCTATGCCGAGGATGAACGAAAAGGTGCCGCCTGCGACTGTCAAGGTACTGACATTGAGACGGCCAGAATCCCAATCAAGCACGACGACATAGCCGGCCATCGGAGTTCCGTTCTGGAATCTCAACGTGCCGGATACTGTGAAAGCTTGACCGAGGTATGATTTTGCTGTGCTGCCATTCGCAACAATGACGACATTGATTGCTTGTGCGGTGATTTGAATCTGGATGGTTGCATTGCTTGTCAAGAGACTGGTTCTGATGTACACACACCTGAACACGTAGATGCCGGGCACGTCCGGAGGTACAGTGAATTGATGGAAATACCTGAATCTACCGAACGAGTCGGTGACTGAGGAATTCTTCGGAACCCAGCTGGCACCAACACGAAGGTAAATCGTGACATTAGCACCTGCAAGAACCGGCGTTCCGCCTAGATAGGTGAGATTACCCTGAATAAGGAGAACCCGGTCCAATGTGACGGGAGACGGTGCGTTCACGGTGAAAACAATCTGATACAGAATGAGCCGGATTGTGCTCGACAGAGAACTTGCGTTGCTCCAGAGCTTCACATTGTTGTTAAACTGCGCCCAAACGGTGATGTTGGCTGGCCTGTCTTTGGGAACAGAGCAGTTGTAGTAGAACCTGAAATAGCCCGTTGCATTGGTCCGGTAGGGTCCGAAAACGAGCACCGTTCCGTTATTCCAGTCCCAGTGAATCGTTATGTTTCGATTGGCCAAGGGGGTGCCATTCTGAAGATATGTAAGACGACCCGTTATCAGTATGGTCTCATCCAGATGACACGTTGTAGGACTGGGATTGGCAATAAGCTGAAACTGATAGAGGATCAGAGTTGTGGTCCGATTCGCGGACAATCCGCTGCTCCAAAGAGAATTCGAGCTGGTATATCTTGCCCAGATGTAGACTGCGCCTAGCGCATCACGAATCGAGCAATTGTAGCGGAATGCAAAGTTGCCAGCACCGTCAGTGGTCTTGTTGAAGAAATACGTGTTCGTCCCATTCCTGTAGCAAATGGTGACAATGGCACCACAAAGGGGAACACCATTCTCTTGAAATGTGAGGTTACCGGAAAACACTACGACTTCATCAAGATGATATTGTGCCGCGATAGGGCTGGCATAGGCCACGACCTGATACAGCCGTAGCACCAGCGACGGTGAGAGCACTGCTGTTGAGTTGCGGAAGAGTGGGTTGGGCGAGGTGAAGATAGCTTGAACCACCACGGTGCCTGCGATATCTTTGGGAACTGAGCAGCCATAGTAGAAGCTATACCACCCGGTTGAGTTCGTTGTTACGTAGAAGGTGTGAACACTGCCGTTGACCCAATTGATGCTCACATTTCTCCCGGGCCACGGAGTCCCATTTTCAAACAGTAGTCGGCCCCAGATGTGGGCCGTCTCGTTTAGGTGATAACTCACCTTGTCCGAGAAGATGGTGAGGGTCGTATTGTATTTCTGAACACGAATCGTCATGTTGACAGAGCGGGAACTGATCAATGGAGGACCAAGAGAATTGAACTGAGTCCAGTAGGTCACAGTGCCCTCGTATCCAGCAGGCACGGTGTATCTCAGTTCATAGAAGCCCCCGACACCTGTAGTATTGCTGCCTATCAACCGTACCGAGGTGCCGTTCTGCCACCAAACGCGTATTGTCTGCCCAGTAATGCCTGAGCCATTTGTGGCATGGGTTAGATTGCCATAGATCAGAATGGACTGAGAGATGTGCACGACCTGCGGAGCTCTCGGTGTGGAGTCTATGCTTAGCAACGTTCCCCCAACCAGAATATTGATGGCCACGGTATTGCTCCAGTTTCCCGAAACCAAGTTCATGGTCGAAGTCCAGTTGACCCGAGCATATGCCACACCAAATGGATAGCTCAAAGGAATCATGTAGGTGCTTCGGAAACCCCCCGAAGCGTTCGTAGTTGCAGTATTCACCAAGGTCCCATTGAGGAAGATACCGATGGTCTTACCCACTAACACTGTGCCATTTAGCAGTCGGGCTGTGCCATCGTAGACAATCGTTGCCCCTCTGTAGGCGCTCTGTGGCCTTACAGTCAGATTGAAAGCGACTATGCCCCAGACCGCAACGGTTGAGTTGTCGGCAGAGCGTGCAGCCAGTAAGACTGGATTTAGTCCATCCCATTCTCCAGCATATTGAGCCCAGACCTTGTGAACTCCGACTTTCATTCGTACCAGATCGTTTGGGTTGACTGAGATACTGAGCTCGTAGTAACCAGAGCCATTAATCGTGGCATTTCCAATCCATCCCTCGTCCCACATGATTTGCATCTGATTGTTCCTGAGCCTGGTTCCATTCACGGGCTGACCACTTACGGTCATGACTCCGTGCACGTGGACAACATCCTTCCAGTGTGCGAGGTAGTTATCCAATCCTAGCTTGACGTCAAGGTCAACGACCTCACTCGGAACAAAACCTCCCGCAGGGATTGGATGAGGAAGTGTCATCGGATTCGGATTCCCAACAGCGTATACAGCCGTATAGTTGGTGACAGACATGTTGGTACCGATCCATGTCGCGGATATGCTGTGGAAACCGAGTGTCGAACCCACGGGAAATGCGTAGGTTATGTTTGCCAACGGTAGACTGGTGCCCATCTGAATTGTGCCAGTTCCCATGGAAATCTGATCCGTTTCGTCACGGAAGTGGATTGTTTCAGGAGTACTGACAGGTATGCCTTGAAACACAAGAAGCGCACTGAGGTTGAAATTAGATCCAATCATGGCCCACTGCGGCGGCCCGACATACAGCTGAACGCTGCCCGGATTCGTGTTCTGTGGTATTTCGTTACCGCCCATACTGCTAGGAAGAGGAATCGGAACGACCTGAATCCACTCACCCCCTGTGGGAGAGCCATTCATTGGAATGAAGACCTCCGCCCAGAACATCATATGCCTGACCCTTATTGTGCGATAAGCTTCAGTAGGGTCGCCCACAGCATAACCGATTACCATACGAGCAGGGATACCGAGATGGCGCATGAAAACGCAGTAGGCTGTAGCGAAGTCCATTGGCAAGCCTCCGCCTCGTTGAATGAACCAGTCTGTGACTTCTTGGCCCAGGGCTGGGCGCTGCGTGAACTGACCAGGCGCGATCATCAGCTGGTACTTGCTGCGGAAGTCGAGGCTGACAGCTATAGCTATGTCGTACGCGTTCACTCCCGGAATGTCAAATGGCGCGATTTCATCGAGCACTCTCTGCGTCAGGGTTACGCCAGCAAGAGAACCATATGTCGTAGCGATACCCGCAGGCGCATATTGTCCCTCTAGGGCGTTGTTGGCAACATTGACCAAGTCCTGGGTTCTGTAGGTCACTTCGTAGTTGAGCAGGATGTTGGTCCCCGTGGCACCTTGGAGGAGGGGACTCAGAAGCAAGGTGCCATAGTCATCCGTCTCTAGGTTCATGCCAAGTAGTCTTGAAGGACTGTCCGGCTGAAATACCCCCGAGACCATTCCTCCCGTCCGAAATGAACCGGCAATCACTTGAATACCTGGAAACAGAGCCGGCAGCTCAACATTACCAACGTTCGGTCCGGCTGTCAGATTGAGATAAATGTCGTATACTGGATTGCCTTGAAGCAGCGCTCGACTCCTGCTGATTACCTCGGATGTGACCGGAATTGGATTATTGGTTGTCTTAGTCCAGCCGCTTCCATCGTAGTGATCATACGCAGTATTGCGCCAGAGTTGTGGTGGATCCTGCGGGGACACGAGGAAGACAACATTCTCCAGCTGCTGCAGGACATCGGCCGGAGGAGACATGTTCAATGGAAGATTCGTGTAATTGAGATTCTCGAACCAGGAACTCCTCCCACCTGTCCAGTTGATATTGTACGGCCAAGGCTTGACATTATCAAATCGCTCTTGCGGGATTTCTGTTCGCACTGCTCCACCTTGAATGAGAAAGAAAGACCACGCTGCCCATATGATGGTTACAAGAAGAAGAAAAGAACTGATAACTGTCATGATACTCATCTTGCGACGGACGGTCGTGGCAGGAGCACTCAATTAGGCAGTACCTCTTGATGACTTGCCGGCTAGACATGAACTGAAACGGGCGGGCTGATTCCGGACTTGCACTTGCTCTCCAGAGGAAACCATTAAAGCATTTCTCGGATACGTCCGCTGTCTTGCCATCAGAAGACAGGCGGTGACATGTGTGAAAACCTCTCCTGAGAGGAAGCTTGATGCATTTGCCAAGCAAATGACAGGGGGGTCATCCCAGGGGGCCCATGCATATGACCACACGAAGCGCGTCTATGCACTCGCTAGACGCATAGCATCCGGTAGCGAGGCGAATCTAAGAATCGTCAGTGCAGCAGCCCTGCTCCATGATATCGGGCGTGCCAAAGAGAAAGAGACCGGCGTGTCGCATGCCATTCTTTCGGGCGAAATGAGCAGGGAGGTTCTTCAGAAAACGGGGTACACCGAAACAGAAGTGGAGCAAATCGTAGACGCAATCAGGACTCATCGTTTCAGTGAAAACCTGACACCATCATCATTGGAAGGCAAGATACTCAGCGATGCGGATAAGCTCGACGCCATGGGTGCCATTGGAATATTCAGAGGCATTGCCGAGTCAGTGATTGAAAACAGAGACGTGGAGGGTTTTCTCAAGCATGCCGAAGAGAAACTCCTCAAGCTGCATGCCATGATGTATACTGACAAGGCCAGAGCTATGGCAGAACAACGTCATGCTTTTCTTACAGACTTTGTTCGACGTCTGCAACAAGAATCCCACTACGCAGAAGAGCCTTGACCTACCTTTCGCTGGTATAGTTCTAGATACGAGTCGCGAATAGACGCACTCGGATCCAATCCCAGACTACTAATCAGACGAAGCAATTCATCGCGTGTTTTCTCAACTTCGCCTCCGGATGCGACAATCCTTTCGATTTCTAAGAAGAGCCCCACCCCCTCGACATCGTCTAGGCTCGCAATTGCATCGCCGACCTTATAGAACACACGTCTCTTGATTATCGTTGTTACGTACTTGAACCCCAGACGCTCAAGGAACAACTTGGCCGACTCAGAATCATCTACCACCAAGGAGACCTCAACCCGACTCTTCGACTTGGAGTCCACTCTTGGCCCTTTGTACGTGAGTTCGAGAATCTGGCCAGATTCGCCTTTCGTACTTCTCCTTGTGCCAGAGGGAACCCGGCGCCTTAGACGTACAGCCTCATCGGTTTCTTTGAACGATTTGCATGGGTGGTCGTAGTACTCGTCATATTGTGTCTCGCTACTGAGTATGCGAGAGCCCCTCGACTGGAGCAGTTTTCCCAAAGCGTGCAAATCCGTCAGAGGAACTTTCACCTCCACCTCAATGTTTGGTTCTTTCATGCCGCACAGGCTCCTTCTTATTGGGATTTCAAAACGACGAAGATGATACGAGAGTTACGCGTTTCCCTCATGAAGATAGCCTTGCGGGCCAGCAGTACATGTAGTCGCAACGTGACTGTCCGCAACCCAGATAACCTGACCATTCCTAGGACCTCGAGGCTGATGACGTTGAAAAGCACAACGCAGTTCAAGTGCGCACGATGTGGCAAGTCATATTCAGAAGAGAACGTACCTCCGAATGATGGATGCGGCGGTAGAATCGATATCACGCTCGACCTTGAAAGCCTAAAGAACAAAATCACGAGAAGCAGCCTGAAACGTCGCAGTGGAGGTCTGTGGAAATATGTCGAGCTCATGCCCATTAGAGATAGACATAGTATTGTGACCTTGGGCGAAGGAAATACGTCGCTGTTGAAGAGCAAAAGACTCGCTTCCGCCATCGGGCTAAGAAACCTGTTCCTCAAGCTAGAAACGACAAATCCATCCGGTTCCTTCAAGGATAGGCCCATCTGCGTCGGGGTCAGTCGTGCCAGACAAGACGGCGCCAACACGGTTGCTGCGGCATCTTCGGGAAATGCAGCGGCATCAATGGCCACCTATGCAGCTGAGGGGCGGACTTGAAGCTGTAGTGTTTGTTCCCGAAGCTGCGCCCGCCGCTAAGCTTGTTCATCTCAGAACCCTCGGAGCCCGAGTGTTCAGAGTCCGGAAGGCAGAGGAAGGCATTGATCCTACGACGACGCTGCTTCGAATGGCGTGCGACCAGCTCGGTTGGGCTCCCGTTCCCTCGTTCGGACCATTCAATTGCTTCCAGTTCGAAGGAACCAAATCGTTGGGGTATGAAATTGCAGAGCAGATGGCATGGGACCCGCCTGATTGGGTATTGTTCCCTACAGGCAGCGGGGGCCTGATGGCGGGTACGATGAAGGGTTTCTGGGAGTTCCAGCAGATGGGGTTAATTGATCGGTTGCCGAGGCCCGTCGTGGTCCAGCCAGAGGGTTGTGCGCCAATCGTCAGGGCATTCCATCAGAAAAGCGATCCTCTTCACATAGAACCTTGGGGTTCAAACGAGACCATTGCTGGAGGTTTGGCAGACCCGTACCCTTGGGACGGAGATGCTGCCCTAAAGTACCTTAGACTCGCGAAAGGTACCGCCGTTCAGGTATCTGACGGTGCCATAGAGCAATACCTCCTGATGCTTGCGAAGCTCGAAGGAATCTTCGCTGAACCTAGTGGTATGGCGGCACTCGCCGGTGCCAAGACTCTCATAGAAGGCGGCTTAATTGATCCCTCCGACAGGGTCGTGGTCCCCATCACTGGTTCTGGTTTCAAGGATCTCACAACAGCGGATCGACTTACGTCACAACCACCCGTTATTGGTCCGGACATTCAAGAACTGAAGACACATCTTAAGAAAGCATGAACCGAGGAGCCTCCAGTGAAAGAACAGAGACAAAGAAGCAAGGAACTGGCCGAAAAGTACGGTTACCAGAATTACATGATTGAGCGGTACTTAGCTCTCTGGGGAGAAGAAGAGACGCTGCAGTTCCTCAATGCATGCGAACGGCCGATAAGAACCTCGATCAGGGTGAACACGCTGAAGAGCTCCATCGATAGTCTACAACCGCGTCTTCGAAAGAAAGGGTTCAAGCTTGAGGCAGTACCTTGGATTAAGGAGGGGTTCTATGTCGACTTTGGCACGGATTCACCGGGGTCGCTCTTTGAGCACATGCTTGGTCTATTCTATGTGCAGGGTGTGCCGTCAATGACAGTAACTGGCGTGCTTGATCCACGCCCAAGCGAAACTGTAATTGACATAGCAGCAGCACCGGGAGGAAAAACCACACATATTGCTCAGATGATGGAAAACTCAGGACTCATTGTCTCTATTGAACAGGATAGACTGCGTATCAAGAGTCTACAGGGAAACATCCTAAGATGTGGGGTAGAGAATGCCTTTGTTCTGAGGGGCGATGCCAAGAAGCTTTCGCGACTGCAAATCAAGGCGAATAGGGTACTGCTTGATGCTCCCTGCTCAGGTGAGGGACTGATACCGCTGGATCCTTCGCGCAAGACGAGCAAGAGCATGGCGGACATCAGATACTGTGCGGGGAGGCAGGATGAAATGCTGGACTCTGCCGCGTCCGTGCTTGAAGACGGAGGGACTCTTGTCTATTCCACATGTTCAATCGCGCCGGAGGAAAACGAGTACGTCATTGATGACTTTCTAAAGAGGCACGCGGAAATGAAGGTTGTACCTATTCCGTTAGAGTTTGGAGTCCCATCCTACACTGAGCCATTCGGTGTTCGGCTTAGCCCGAGTCTGGAGTTAGCAAGAAGATTTCTGCCTCACAAGAATGGCACAGAGGGGTTCTTCATCTGTAAGATGGTTAAGAGGAGCTGATTGTTTATTGAGAATAGCGCTAGCAGAGCCAGATGACTGGAATCCTGTCGTGCACCAAATCGATGCTGACTTCGGCCAAGGAGTAGCAGAGAAGCTTCAGGCAGACCGTGTTCCTGTAATCCTCAGGATGGATGGTGGCCTTTCGTTCTACTTGGTGCCAAGGGAGTGGCTCAACAGAATCATGGTCGAGTCTGAGAGTTTCGACCCGCAGATGATTGGCTTATGGCTTGGAGACAGGAAGCGAGGCGAATTCAAACTGGCGCTTCCGATCTTGCACCATATCTTACCTCTGACTGACAAGAGGATTGTTGTCTCGAGACACGCGGCGGAGGCGTTCACGTACGGTCGCAGCATTCTCAAGGAATCGGTCTTGAAGCTCGAGCCCACCCTGCAGAGAGGACAGCAGGTCCTCGTATTGAATACTGATGATGAATGTATGGGGCTAGCGGCCTTGTCGGTAGATGCTGCAAGACTTCACTCTCTATCGGCACACGAGCTCGTTGCAAAGAATGTGATGGATATCGGCTGGTACCTCAGGCGCTTCGGCTAGACGAACATATCAGATGACCTGTCATCAGACTCGATGCTCTTTCGCATCTTCTCAAGTCGTTCAATTTCCTTGCTTTCCTCAAGGAGTTGGTCTACGTCTGCCTTGATACCATACACTTGGTTTATCTTCCCCAGCATTACGGCTGCCGACCTTGGATCGGGACGACCCCGCGTGGCATACGTCAGAAGACCAATAGCAGGTATGTCGTGCATCTCGAGCTCCGCAAGAAGAAGCGCCAAAGGACCTGCAACAAACAGCCCCTCCTCAAGCATTGGCACAGACCACTTCTCAACCATTGGCTTGTAGGCAGTCGTTGGAACACAGCGCATCTCCTCGTCTTCCTCCTTGAAGCTCGAATCAAGGCCTCCAAGGAGCAGTACTTCGGAGAATCTGCAGTCTATTATCCACTTGGCCAAATGATCAATCCATGCCCACTGTTCTGATTGGTGAGGCTGGAACCGTGGAACTAGGAAAACCATGTCGCCTTCTTTGTAAGAGTATATCTCAAATGGAAGCACTAGCCGCTCGTTTTCCATAGAAACGAACAGCGGTAACATGTCGCTCTTGATGAAGCCCACCCGTTCGGCATTCAGTGTCCGTGTCAGGTGGGCTGTGCTCAGAAAACCCACCTCGCCAAGTCCATGAAACCCGCAAATGAATGTCGACCCGGGCTTGACCTCGAAGCCATCCTTCAGTATTATGTCGAAGACTGATTCTCTCGTTGCGACAAATGCCATTAGTTCATGCCTCAGCTTCTAGTGTGCGTGTACGGACGCCTTCGCTATTCGGTTTCGTGAAGAAAACCCTCACGTCCCTTTTTATCTGTATGTCTTGAACGCATAACATACTTACATGGTTCGGGCCAACTACGATTTGTGAGCCGATATCGGATGGGCCTTGCTTGCAGACAGTAGCCTATGAGGGTCGCTGCCCGAAAAGCCTGACCTTTGCTATGTCTCGCTGCACGTCCTTTGTTTCTTTTGCTTTCTTGGCCTCTGGTTCCTTCCTCTTGAGCGCATCACTAACCGTTTTTCCTAAGACTTCTTTTGAGACCAGCAGTTTCACCTTATCACCTATTGATGCAATCGCAGTTGCGGGCACGATTATGTCAATGTCCCGCTTGATGCCTGCGGATTCCAGATGCTCCTCGATGAAACTCCCGCCAACAATCAGTGATGCGGAACCATCGCTGTCAAAGTGGACATCTACGGTATGTCCGACCTTTGCTCCTTCTTTGTCAACAATCTCCAGCTTCTCAAGCTTCGAAAGACGAATCTCGTCATTTCTGATGGAACCTTTGTCAAGAGTCTGTCTTCAGGCTGTCGGCAGTTGTGCCGAGATATACCTTGTCGCTCATTTTCTTAATCAGACCTGCACTGAAGACGGGGTCGCGGGCAGGCCGTTCCTTGACAGATTCAAGCAACTCGTCCCATTTGGGCCCAGCAAGAACGAACTGCGACAACTTGAGCGCCCGGTCGAATGTAAATGTTAAGTCGCCGATGTGGCCGACTTTGCGGCCTGTTGAATCCACAACGTCCTTCTTTTTCAGATCAATGCACTTGACAGACCCTGAAATTTCCATATCGCCCACTGATACTCTCAGAGAAGCAGTGACGAGATTAAACCTTTACTACTCGTGTACAGACCGTGCATTGCATGCCGTGCTGGTCTTGACCTGCGTTTCGCGGCTAGGCATTACGTTAGTTGTTCTTCGTTCCAAAAAGATAATAGCATATGATAACTTCATACCCATAATGCGCATTCGGCCACAAGGGGCTGACAGTGGTTGAGCACACTGAGGGAACTGGAACTTGAGCAGGCGTCCCCGCTACTGCTGGAGGTGCTGCGGAAACAGGGCCTTGCCTCTCTCTCGAAGTTCCAAGTCGGTGCATTGAACGGGGGTATTCTTAGAGGGGCTAGTCAACTGCTGGTTACTTACGACTATGATGAAGCATATCAGATTGCCGAGATAGCCCTGCTCAATCGACTGCTAATGGACTACAAGGCCAGAGCGCTCGTTCTGTGTCCAAACGCGAATCAAGCTGAGAAAAGGTTCTCCTCGTTAAGCCAGAAATGCACACGAATGGGAATTGAAGCATCCGAAGCCATACGTAGGCGTACTGCGATTGGACAGGACTGGGTGAATGGACGTGTCGTTGTCGGGACATACAGCTCTATGAACATAGCATTGAGTGCTCATGCCGAGATATTGGATGATACCCAAGTCGTGCTAATTGAACGCCTCGACCTGATTGGCCTGCCGGACATTGGTCCTTCACTTGAAACCGCCCTCGTGAAGATAATGAGCCATCGTCAGGGAGTGCAGTACGTGGCAATATCTCCTCCAGTTGCGGACCTCAAAGATCTGAGCGCTTGGCTTCGTACAGAGATAATAGAAGACACAAAACCACAAGTGAAGCGAATCTTTAGTGTCAAGGTATTCAGCAGCATGAAAGAATCACTTGGTGATCTGGCCGAGTTCATACACTATCGGCGCGGACAGACAATGATACTATGCTCTAACATAGCCTCGTGCCAAGAACTTGCAGCCCAGCTTGCAGGAACACAAGACAAGAGTGCGTCTTCGTTTCTTGACCTGAGGCTGACACCAATACAGCGAGACGATTTGAATCAGCTCACAAGACGTGTAGTGGAGAAGTATCCCAACTGCGAGACATCGCTTAGGCTCGGAGCTTCGATTCCGAAAGGCGTCGCCTTCCTCCATGAAGGAGTGTCGAGAGTTCAGAGAAGAGATATCTCGGCAGCTTGGAACGATGATTTACTACCAGTACTGGTTATGCCAACGAGATTTGCTATTGCGAGTGGACTGAGAGCAACCGTTGTCTTCCTCATCGGCGTCTACATGCGCAACCTAAGCAATGACGTGATGGGAGCGGAAGAGCTGACCATGCTGTCGGAGTGGCAGCTCAATGACGTGCTGCAGTCCGCAGGTAGAGCAGGAATTGACAATGAGGCATTTGCTATTGTGGTAGTGGACAATGAATCCGAACGAAAGATGGCTCTAAGCAAGTTCTTCGCGACAGACGCTGAAGGCGACATAACTCCGCGACTTGGAGAAGTGGACAGCTCAATGGACGATCCCGAGAACATGCAGGATCTTATAACCAGTCAATTGTGTGGCCGCTCAGAGAAAACAGAGGACCCCCTTGCAATCATGGGTCGAACATTCTGGGCCGCCACGAATCGGTCGAAAGGAATCACTCAGGAAAGCATGATGTTTCTTGGCGACTCCACTGTCGAAGACCTCATTTCCCTCCGGACCACCAGATCAACTCTCAAGCACGCAGATGAAATATCAGATTCAAGTGTCAGGTTTGTATCTGTCACACCCACGAAGATAGAGGGTCTCGTTCACAGCGGAACCAGAGAAATGTGGCACTATGTCACCTTGAAATCGGATGAAGGTGTGTCTTGTTCCTGTGAATCATGGAAATATCAAGGGATAAGAAACCATAGACTCTGCAAGCATCTAGCCAAGTTCTGTGCTCTTGCCCTCAGAGATGATGAGACAAGGCCATATGCAGCCTCGGTCATAGGACAGGCCCTGCATGGACTTAGTATCCTTGAGGAAATGGAACAGGATGGGTTGGTGCTCCTAGACGGCAAGAGTCTGAGATGTACAGGTCTTGGCCAGAGCGCAGCAGCTCTCGGCGTACCCGCTCGAGACGCTAAGAAGGTCATGAGAGCCCTATCTAAGGGAACCGGCAGGCTTAGGGATTTGCTCCCAGCCGTAACAGCTGCAAAGACGGGACTGCCCGAGGAACTAATCGAACGATGTTTCGATTCAATCCCGACAAAGAATGCTAAACATGCAATTGGATGCGAGACAGATATGCCAGGAATCGTCGAGAACGTTTTCGAGGAACTGCATTATTCCAACTCAATTCTGCTGAAACTGATGGCAAGTGATGCGCGGCGGGGACTCAACAAGGAAAGCCTCGAACTTCAGAAAGACCTGTCAGTCATGCTCGCTGAAATCAGCTAAGTTTTTTACTTCGGAGACTCCGCCCCTCTCTTCAATAACGCGATGGTCTTTCCCGTTAGGGGGTAATAGAATCCATGAAGCTCTACGAGATGGAAGCAAAGGAGATATTCCGTTCGTTCAACATGGCGACACCAGTGGGGTATCCTGCAAAGACTCCCGAAGAAGCGGGAGAACGTGCGACCCAGATTGGAAAGCCGGTAGCTGTCAAGGCACAGGTGCTGGCTGGTAAGCGAGGAAAAGCTGGAGGAATTAAGTTCGCTGACACACCTGAAGAGGCAGAAGAGGCCGCTAGAGAGATACTCGGGATGAGAATCAGTGACCTGCCTGTCGAGGCAGTACTTGTCGAAGAAAAGCTGGACATTCAACAAGAGATCTATGTCGGAATCACTGTGGACCGAAATGAACGGAAGTACGTCGTAATAGGAAGCGCCGCTGGGGGAATGTCAATCGAAGAACTCGCAGTACAGAGCCCCGAGAAGATAGTGAAGATGTATGTTGACCCCATGCTCGGATTCCAATCATACGAAGCACAGGAGATGGCCGTAGCGATGGGTTTTCCAAGCAAGATGGTCCGCTCTGTAGCGGGATTCATACTCGGGCTGTGGAACGTCGCTGACGCCTATGATGCTGAACTTACTGAGATAAACCCGCTAATTCTTACGAAGGACGGAAGATTGCTCGCTGCAGATGCCCGTCTCAACATTGACGATAGTGCGCTTTACAGACACAAGAAGCTCATGGATGGAATAAAGCGCGAACCTGCTGAGCAGAACGAAAGGGAAAGGCTTGCAGCAGAGGATGACATGGCATATGTGGAACTCGAGGGCAATATTGCGTGTATCTGCAATGGAGCTGGTCTCACCATGGCAACACTGGACGCTGTGGCCCTTCATGGGGGTAGCGCCAGTACTTTCCTAGACCTCGGTGGAGGCGCCGATGCAGAAAGGGTCAAGAAAGGCATCGAAATAGCCCTGATGTATCCAAACGTGAAAGCTGTCCTTGTCAACATCATGGGGGGCATAACTAGGTGTGACGAGGTAGCGAAGGGTGTCGTCGCAGCTCGCCAAGAGAAAGGAGTTGACGTACCCATGGTCATACGGATGGTCGGCACCAATGAGAAGCAGGGCCAAGACATACTCAGTTCTGCAGGGATTCCGTTTCTCAAAACCATGGAAGAGGCTGCTGAGCGCGTGGTGCAGCTCACAAAGGAGGTGGCGTAGATGCCAGTACTTGTCGATAAGAAGACGAGAGTGATTGTGCAGGGAATTACCGGCACGCAGGGCATGTTCCATGCAGCTGCGATGCTTGACTATGGAACCAAAGTTGTCGCAGGCACAAGCCCGGGCAAGGGCGGAACGGACATTAAGGGCATACCGGTCTATGACACGGTGAAAGAGGCTAAGAAGGCACAGGATGCAACTGCTTCCATAATCTTCGTGCCTGCGGCTTTCGCTGCCGATGCTGCCCTCGAAGCCATTTCCCAAGAACTGAACCCCGTGGTAGTGATCACTGAGCACCTTCCTGTCAAGGATGAGATTCGTGTCATCCATGTGGCATTCGAAAAGGGAATCACGATTATCGGGCCAAACACTCCGGGCATAATCACTCCGAAGGCAAAACAGAAAGTGGGTATTATGCCGGGCCATGTGTTCACGCCCGGCAACGTCGGTCTCATGTCACGCAGCGGAACGCTCACCTATGAGATTGCCGCTGGCATGACGCTGGCTGGCATCGGAATTTCTACGGCCATTGGACTAGGCGGGGACCCATGCGTCGGCCTAACGCCAACGGAAGGGCTGAAGCTCTTCAAGAAGGATAAGGAGACGAAGGCCGTCGTTCTGGTCGGAGAAATAGGCGGGGACGCAGAAGAAAGGGCGGCGGCTTACATCAAAGAAGGCTTCGACCTGCCGGTTGTTGCGTTCATTGCCGGAAGAACAGCTCCGGCTGGCAAGAGAATGGGACACGCCGGAGCCATCATCAGCGGCAGCACTGGTACAGCAGAAGCCAAAATCAAGGCCCTTGAAGATGCTGGTGTCGCAGTTGCTGAGAGAGCCAGCCAAGTCCCGCAGCTACTTAAGAAACACATGTGAGTGCATCCGATTGTCTGCTTGAATCAATACGGAACGAACACAAGTTTTAAAACACAACAAGCCTCGGGAGCCTGAGCGGGCCCACTAGAGACAAGTCCGTCTATCGCGCATGAGGTCATGGACATGCCTATTGCTGACATCGAGAAGCGCAGACTTGCTCAGCACTACTTGCTGTACAAGTCCATCTGCCGCTATTGCGGTGCGACAAATCCCTTGGGAGCCAAGAAGTGCAGAAAGTGCCACGGAGACGACCTCAGGCCCAAGAGACGAGGAAAGAAGTAGTCTCTCAGTGCGACAGGATCGCCTAGGCTAGGGTAAGAATGAGCCGGTGAGTTCTATCCTTGCGCCCAAGCATGCGTCTCGGAGTATCTCAGCTGCGTGCGTCCACTTCACATTCGTGCAGCACATGACACACTCTAGTTGTCACCCCGCATGTGTTTTGGTGAAGTACTCATGCGTCCTCTGTGCTCCAGATTGACTCTAGTAATAGGCTGACTCCCTGATGCCCTGCAAGGATCTGCACGCAACCCCAGCTTCACAATGCGACGCAAGTGCCAAAAACCTTTAACCAGAAGCTCAATGATACGTTCCGGTGGTATTTGGTTGGGTAGAGAGTCACTTGCTGTCCTGTTCACACTTGTTCTGTCGTTCACGATTGCATGTGCACCTCTGGCGCTGACTGATAGGTCTCCAAACGCCAAAGACTTGGGCGAAGCGTCAAAGCTGACCACGTTCTCATACACTCCTCATGCGCCAATCGTGATAACCTCTGATGCGGGCTTCGCTGGTTGGCCAGGAAACGGAACAGAGTCCAATCCTTATCTCATACAGGGACTCAACATAGTCTCCACATGACTTGTTTCTACTTCTCCAGACATACCGTCTATTTCTAAATCCTATTTTCAATTCGTCTTTCGGGGCAAGGAATATCGCTCTCTCGTTCTCTTCAATCCGAGACTCCTTGACAACCATCACGACGGTATACTCCTACTACACGCGGCCAACTGCACTCTCACGAACAATACTGCAAGGTGGAATGACTACGGGTTCTGTCTGGATGAATCGGGCAGATGCAATCTGACCGGCAACACAGCCACTGACAACTACATGTACGGGTTCAACGTTCTTTTCTCAGACACGTGTATTATCTCCAACAACACTGCCGCTGGTTCCTTTCCCCCCCTCTCCATCGGTTTTTGCGTTGATGGCTCAGGCGGCTGCATCTTCACAAACAATACAGCCTTTGCCTGTGGCTTTGACTTGCGATGGTGGCCCGGCTCAGGCTGGTTCGCCGACGTGTCAGGCAACAAGGTCAATGGGAGGCCCCTCGGCTGCTTCGCGAATCTCATTGATACTGTCGTAGAAGGCTCTCATTATGGAGAGGTGATTCTTGCTAACTGCTCCCATGCAACAGTGAAGAATGGAATATTCACTAAGTCATCATTCGGGGTAGTATTGGACCATTGTAACAACTGCACGCTGACAAACAATACTGCAGATATGAACTACCACGGGTTCGATCTTCTTACTCCGATGAAATAACTCTAAACGGGAATATCGCCACCAGCAGCATCTGGGGGTTCTGGCTCAATGAGTCGGACCAGTGCACTCTGACCAACAACACAGCCACTGACAACTACGAGGAGGGGTTCTTGGTCGGTTTCTCGGACGGCTGCACTGTGTTCAACAATACTGCCAACAAAGACCCAATCACCAGTGTCCCATCCATTGGTCTCTGTGGCTTCTTGGTCTATGGCTCAGGCGGCTGCATCCTGACAAACAATACTGCTTCCTACTGTGGCTTCTACCTATCGTGGTGGCCCGGCTCAGGCTGGTTCGCCGACGTGTCAGGCAACAAAGTGAATGGGAGGCCCCTCGGCTGCTTCGCGAACCTCACTGGTACAGTGATGGATGCCTCCCAATACGGTGAGGTAATCCTGGCCAACTGTTCCCATGTCACGGTGAAGAATGGAAACTTCACCGCCTCAACGTTCGGGTTAATATTGGATTATTGCGCCAGCTGCACTCTCATGAATAACACCGTTTGTGGCGAGCTGGCTGGATTCTGTGTTGGTCGCTCCGGTGATTGCACTCTGATTGACAACATAGCCAGCAGCAATAGTGTTGGGTTCTATCTGAATCACTCAATGGAGTGCAATATGATTGACAACGTTGCCATCATTAACAGCTTCGGGTTCTTCGTTCATGGATCACCGTCTTGCACCTTAACGAATAATACCGCAAATGGGAACTCGTTTGGGTTCATGATTCACGAGTCGGGCACGTCGACTCTAATCAGCAACACCGCCACCCGCAATCTCTATGGCTTCTTTCTCGGAGCATCGGATAGATGCATTCTAACCAATAACTCAGCCACCGGCGGTTACCGCGATTTCAGCATAGGCGATGGTTTCTGGCTCAATGCCTCGGATGAGTGCATTCTAACCAACAACATAACTAATGGCAGCTCTAATAGCAACTTGGACTCTGGCTTCTATTTCTGTTACTCCAACAGATGCATTGTTACCAAGAACACCGCCATCAGCAACTATCTCGGGTTTGGCTTTACCCACTGCAAAGGGTGCACCATGATCAACAACACGGCCTTCCGCAACGAAGAAGGCATCGTTGTGGATTCCGGGAGTAGCAACAACGAGTTCTTGCTGAATCGGATTGGGCAGAATAGAGGGGGCAACGCTTTCGATGATGGGTCGGGCAATTCCTGGGACGACGGCGTGTCTCAAGGAAACTTCTGGAGTGACTATGGTGGCGGCGGAACGTATCCAATACCCGGAGCCGCAGGGAGTGTAGACCACTATCCCACCAGATGGAGCCACACCACGTTTCCCACTGAGACCACAGACAACGGCACAGGGTCGCCACTGCCACCACAGCTCCTCATCTTGGTGGCCGGCGGCAGCACAGCCATCATTCTCATTATCGCTGTTCTGTACATCAGAAAGAGGACAGTCGGAGAGCAAGAAGAGACCTAGCAGTCTGTTCAGAGACTCGCAGCGCACTTTCCTCTGCCGTGTTTGAATCAGAGCGGATTCAGTCCATCTCACAGTGAGACTTGGGCAGAGACTCTTCGTGCGTTCGGCATTATTCTTAAATACGAAGCCAGCCCTTCTGCCCGCCCAGGGCCGGTGATCTAGCCCGGTTATGATGCCGCCTTCACACGGCGGATGTCTGGAGTTCAAATCTCCACCGGCCCACTAATCATTCTGCAAGGTCATTCGGGGACACGATAGAAACCGAAGTGGCTTCATCGAGTTCTGCACGTTGTTATGGCTTTGGCGATGCTAGGAGCAGGACACGACATTCCGACATTCTTATAATGCAAATTCCATGGCAAGTACCGAAGGGCTGGAGCGAAAGGAGTCGCTCCCGGTCATGTGCACAATACAACAAGAGGCCTACAAATGCCAAGAATAATCACGGATGTGCCACAATTCCTCCAGATGACAGAGACCGCAACCGAGTGTCGAGTAAGGAGAGGTACCAATCAGGTAAAGCTGAAGCTTCGAATGCCCAAGTATCTCTACACACTGACTGTCGAGCCCCAGCAAGCCGAGGATATTCTTCAGCAAGTGAAGTGCCATGTAATAGAAGCAAAGCCCAAGGCAGAAGAGTAGACTCTTATCAAACCTCTATTACGTCGTTTGTCTCTGGCACATGCGCTCGTCTTCCAATGCCTTTTAGTTTCTCGGCCAATGCATCGCACGAATCGGGTTCTCCATGCACACAGTAGAATTCTGGGTCCTCGGGGATTTTCTCTAGAACATCCATCAGGCCGTCAGCATCTGAATGACTGCTCAGATGATGAAACCGAACATCAGCGGCCACATCGAAGGTCTTGTTATTCAAGGTAACTTTGTGCTTGGCGAGTAGTTCGGCTCCTGGGGTACCCGGAATCTGGAAGCTCACAAGAACAATGGAGTTTCTTGGATCATCGTGTAGCATTCTGAAATAGAGATGGGAGGGACCACCCTTAAGCATCCCTGCAGGGGAGATGATTACTCCGCCCTTTTTCATTGCTGTGTAGCGGTCCCGGTCATCATAGACAATCCGAGTTCTCTCGACTGCTCTCTCGAATGCCTGTGGAGATGCAATGTAGCCCGGATGCTTAATCACTACTTCATTGACTTTTCTGGCGAGGCCATCAACATAAACTGTGTATTTAGCGGGCAAGTTGTATTTCTCGAAAATGCACATGATTTCTTGGCTCCGTCCTACAGCGAAAGCCGGGATAAGCACAGTGCCTCCACGTTGCAGGGTCTCCATGACTGTCTGAACGAACTCCTCCTCAATCTCTTCTCTCTTCGCATTGACCCTCTGGGCATACGTACTCTCGGTCACTACAATATCGTGCTTTGGCAGATTCTTTCTTGCTCCGGGCATTAGCTGTGTCTCTATTGCGTTGAAATCGCCTGTGAACAGAATTCGTTTCCCATCGCATCGCACGGATACCATTGCACTTCCGGGAATGTGACCAGCGTTAAACAAAGTGATTTCGAAATGACGCCCGAGCGGAATGGTCTCTTCGTATGCTGTAGGCTGGCACTGGCGCTCAACCCGCGCGATGTCCTTGCCCGAGAAAGGAAGACGCGCTTTTGAAAGCTCATACATATCGTCGAGCAGTACTGTGCTCAAGTCCCTAGTAGCAGGTGTACAGAAGAGTGAGACATCGCCATGCGCAAGCAACAGGGGAAGCCCGCCAGAATGATCAAGGTGCGCATGGGTAAGTGCTATTCCCTGGAGATCGTCTGTCGGCACACGAGCCGGAAAGGTGGGGTTATCTACGAGCTTAACACCGTAATCTATCAGGATGCTCTCACCGTGCTCCTGTAGATGGAAACCGGAGCGCCCTATCTCCCTACATGAACCCAGAAAGGTCAATCTTACCATTACTCGGAACTTCCATCACAAAGGCCCAGATTGTCAGAAGAAAAGCCTTCCGCAATGTTGAACATGAATCGGGCATCGCAAACTGATGATTTGCCGACTTCAGATTCGAGCTCGATTGCGTGTTGTTCTGAACAAGGACCATATCGTGCCCCTAGGATCGTTCAGAATCTTGTGCCGGAGCTTCTCTGTCCGACTTCAGGCCAAGCATCTATGCGAGTCATGCCCGAGACTGCCCCGGCAATCGAAACCAATATTAGAAGCGCCTAGATTAGGACACATGCCCAATTGAGTGACGCTAGGTGGGAAAGCCTTCTGTGACAGAGGAGAACGCCAATAGTGAGGCTGCCAGCAAGCCGAAATCGACCATCCTAGTTGGTGGAAAGAACGTGATGAGTTACGTTCTGGCGTGCGTGACCCTCTTCAACAAAGGAGCCACGGAAGTCACCATAAAGGCGAGAGGACGACTAATCAGTAGAGCGGTGGATGTTGCTGAGATAACGCGACACCGGTTCATGTCTGAACTGAAGATCGCGTCAATTACCATTGGTACTACTACTGTGCAGACGGAGAAAGGCAGTGACCTTAACGTCTCGACTATCGACATAGCTCTAGCACGATAAGTAACTTGAGTGTCGCACAACCCTCGCCTGGAAGCCAGCCGCACTTGGCGCTCTCATGGGCGAGGAATCCTAGAATGCGTCTACCAGTTTGCGTTGCCGACCTCGAATCTGGAGCCTTGTGCTCAAGCTGCCAAGAGAAGCTAGACAAGGGACTGATAACTCAGTTTGATGTCGATTTCTCGAAATACGTCCTCACAAGACAAGAGCAGTTCCCGCCGATTGAGGGCATCACTCTCTTTCGTGCCCTGAATGTATCAGACAAACTGATTCTGGTTGTCAACAAGAAAAGCAAGGATGTTTTGCTGTCACTGCCCGATTTTGTTGAGGAAATGAAAGCAGCCTATGGTGAAGTCGTGATTCTTGAACGTCCAATCACCCTCAGAAAACTCGTGAGAGATTTCGTCTATCCAGCAATAGAGTCCGGGGTGAACAGTCTGTATCTCCCAGATGGTTCCAGAGAAAACATAGTCATGCTCCGCACAGAGGACAAAGCCAGGATTAGGTATTCTCTCGAAGAACTAAGACAAATCGTATCTGCGGTTATGGAGGAGCAGGCGATATTCCAGTACCAAGAGGAAGGTATTCCCCAGAAACCGAAGGCAGCACCCGATGACTTCGACCAGAAGATGAAAACCTTCGCTCAGAGACAGGCCAGACGCTAGACAAGTTTCACGGGATCGGTCTTCATGAGTTCCCGAAGGACAACTGTGGCGTAGGAGCCTTTTCTGAGACAGAATCTAAGCATGATTCCCTCGTCAGTGCATTGTACATGCATGTCGATAGGTGCGATTGATACTGGGTGCAGGCCGCCGGGCGCATCCAACGACCTGACCTTTGCATTTCTGAATTGCCTCAGGTCTATACCCTCCGCCCTCAAGATTTCCCTTAGCAAATCCGACTGTTTCGAAGGTGGCGTCTTTGTTGAATACCCAGGTACGGGAGCTGCAAGACCGTGGCTGCCCGACTCAACCAACGCCGTGCATTCGTCAAGCTTGCGGTCAGTTACATACGTCCAAGAGTCTCTTCCTGAGTGTGTCTGATCAAGCTGAATCAAGAAATCGCCGGGCTCTGGCTCATGGATTGAAAGGCCACTCTTTGCACGTAGGCTTATCAAACGGTTGAAGAGGTACGATTGATAGGAATGCACCATAATTGTCAGCACTCGAGGAGACACTCTCGCGAGGGCTCCGAGATAATCACTCGGATGGTTGGCGAGATACTTTGCCACTTCTTCTTCGTACTTCACGATATTCGACGACCGATCTGAAGAAGTCTCTTCAGAGGCAGAATCCTCGAGAACCCCCAGTTCATCCGCGGCCGACACAGCCTCTTCTTCAGAGTCTGCTCTTGAAAGCATCAGTCGTACTGCTTCTTCGTAGTCTTTCTTTGCAAGCGATTTGCCTATGAGGTGTGTCAATGGTTTGACGACACCGAACCTCTGCACTCCGAAGTAGTTGAGTATCGGTTGCCCGGCAAGAGAATTCGCCAAATCAAGTGCCGTGTCGCAATCAACTTCAACGCCCCTCAACATCACCGTGAAACGATTACCCCACAGATCGCCGACCCGAACTGGGCGACGAACATACTGCGGTGCACGAATTGCGATTCTCGAAAGGTGAGCCTTCTCCAGCGACTTGAACGCTTGCGTAGGCAGAGACATCGCTTGAACCGTAACGGCGCGTTTGTCCTTCAGGCCAGCATAACCCACCAAGTGCCGTGGGGTCTTGGCAGCGGCAGCTAGAATATTCGCTAGGTCTAGAGTAGAAAGCCCCATCTTCTGAACAGCAAATTGAACATACTTGGACGACGACCCTCCGATAGGCTCTGTCCTGCCATCCGGCATTCCTGTGGGCCAATCTCCAGATTCTAACACCTCACCAGATGGCATGATCTCTTCGACCACAAAGTCCTCGAAACGATTTCTAAGACTCCCACCGATACCAGGGGCATCTGTGCAATAGAATGCCATGCCGATGGACTGTTCAAAAGGGTGTGCGGGCTGCACTATGTTCCCTCAAAGTAGCTTGAGACTGCCAGTCACCTTGTCAATCTCCTCAGAAAGGCCAGGACCAATCCCTACAACTGTGATTGTGCCCGGCGGAAGCTCGGTCATCCCTGCATCGCGTATCAATGCATTAGGCAGCCGATGAACTATAGCAAGACGTTCCAGATCCAAAAGCTCATTCACTGAGGAAACCTTTACGACAACCTTCTTCTGCCCTTCGCCTATCCAAGCCTTCCAAACCTCCTGACGAGTTACTCTTGCGCGTTCTGCCGCACATAGCGCGCCATGTGCCACTTGAACTGCAATCTTGCCTCGGCTCATGTCTAAGTCAGTTCGTACAGCGATTACCTGCTTGTACTTGAAGACCCTCTGAGTTAGGTCGGCCGCCATCCGGTTATCACTGTGGACCCAAATAAGACGACAGATAAAAAGGTGCTAGTAGCTCTACTGGATGTGATGACGAGTCTAGACCATGACGCTGTTGTTGTAGGCGCAGGACCAGCTGGGTTGCTGGCTGCACGCACGATAGCGAGAAATGGTCATGATGTAGTCGTTCTTGAAGAGCACAGCACTATCGGAGAACCAGACCACTGTGCAGGTCTTCTTAGCTTATCCGGTCTCAAATCACTCAGACTTGAGCCACCTAAAGACGTGATTCTGAACACAGTGCATGCAGCACGGATTTATTCACCCTCGGGTCACTCCTTACTGATCGAACGTGGCCGCCGTGAGGCTGTTGTTGTAGACAGGCACAAGTTCGACATGTGGCTTGCTAAAGGGGCTCAAGATCAAGGAGCAACCATCATCACAGATGCTCAAGTCAGAACGCTGGACTTGGAGAATGGCAAGGTGACCGGTGTGACGGCTCATCAAGATGGAGAAACGAGACACTATCATGCTGCTATTGTAATTGATGCAGAGGGAGTCGTCTGCAATCTCTCAAAGTCCATCGGGCTGCCAGTTGTACCCAAATCGAGCAAGTATCCTGCTTATCAGTACGAAATGCGGGGAGCAGAGGTCGACAATGACGTTGCTGAGATGTATTATGGCAGGCAAGTCGCCCCGGGTTTCTTCGCATGGATTATACCTCTTGGAGAAGGCCGAGCAAGAGTGGGTCTTGCGACATTCAGCTCCTCAAAAGCACGCCTGAACGCGGCCACTCAGCATCATCGTATTATGAGTGAGAGACTTTCAAGGGCATCCGTCGAAAAAGGCCGTGGTGGGACGGTACTTGTCGGTATGCCCATCAAGAAGACGTTCACTTCAGGAGTACTAGTCGCCGGAGACGCCGCAGGAATGGTGAAGGCGACAACTGGAGGAGGAGTGATTTTCGGAGGAATGGCCGGAACCATCGCAGGCAGGGTTGCCTCTTCTGCGATTTCAGAGAGAGATTGCTCGGAGGGTTACCTTGAGCGTTATCAACGGGCTTGGCATTCAGCATTCATGAAGGACCTTCGGGCCATGTTCTTAGCGCAGAAGGCATTACTATCGCTATCCGACGAGGGCTTGGACGCGTTAGTAAAGGGCGCGAGGGAGCTCGGTCTCCTTGAGACCGTCGAGAGAGAAGGAGATATGGACATGCAATGGAGAATCATAAGGAACCTGCTCACGGATCCTCGTGCATTCCGTCTGGGTCTCCGAGTAGTACGACGTCTCAGCCCGATATCGAAGAGCAGCTTTATGTGGCCTGCCCAGCGTTGATGCCAAAGAGAGGTTCTGCCAGATGGGAGATTCAGAAAAGAAAGATCCCTTAGAAGCCGCCGACCAGCTGCTCATGCAGTATCCTCTCTGTGATCAATGCTTGGGACGCCAGTTTGCGTGGCTGAGCACCGGCACCTCGAATCATGAACGTGGCAGGTCAATCAAACTTCTTCTCTCAATGAAGGCAGATGAGCTGCTAAAGTCTGGTGACAGAGATAGCGGCATGAAGCTTCTCGTCAATCTGGCAAGCAATGGAATGTTCGAGCCAGCGAAGATTCTCGCGAAGAAGAATGGCATAGACTATGCTCCCGCTGAGAGATGTTATCTTTGCTTTGTTGATGGCATGAGCGTCTTTGACCGAATTCCTGCCATGGTGGAAAGGATGGTTGAAGAGACAAGAGGCATTGAGTTCAACAATTTCTTGGTTGGATGTACGCCAATACCGAGCGTGGCAGAACGAGAAGACGAACTGAGAGCACGTCACAGTCTCCTTCGAGGAGAACCTCTGAAGGCAGACCTTAACCGAGAGCTAGGAAAGCAGGCCCAGAAAGCCCTAGGAAAAGCGGGCAGATTTCGAGCGTCCTGAGCTGGTAGTCATCTATGATATGGCATCGGATTCTCTGAACCTTCAGATTAATCCGTTGTTTGTCTACGGACGCTATCGGAAGCTCGTAAGAGGCATTCCTCAAAGCAGGTGGGACTGCACGGCCTGTGGGGGAAGAGGCTGTGAATCGTGTGGAGGCACTGGCAGGAGATATCCGGACTCTGTTTCAGAGTATGTCGGCATCCCTGTTCAGAGCGCGGCACAAGGCAGTCGTTTCAAATTCCATGCGGCGGGCAGGGAGGATATCGATGCGCTGATGCTGGGATCAGGTCGCCCCTTTGTTGTTGAAATATCCGAACCGCGAATACGAACTCTTGACCTTGACGCTGTTGCTCGAACAATCAACCAGCAGGCCGCAGGTAAAGTCGAAGTCTTAGACCTTCAATTCACAGAAAGAGAATACGCGCAAAGGCTCAAGCATGAGGCGTCGCACAATATCAAGGAGTACTTGGCCATGATTAAGGTTGCCAACGCCCCGACCGAAGAAGCTCTGCGGTTGGCTGAGAACGGCCTCTCAGATATTGAGATAAGTCAGAGGACTCCGACGCGGGTATCTCATCGAAGGAGAGACTTGATTAGAAAGAAGTGGGTGTATGAAGTGCAACTCAGTAGCACTGATGATGGTATTCTGCGGGGAATGTTCAAGGTTCAAGGGGGAACTTATGTGAAGGAACTGATCTCTGGGGACAATGGCAGGACTGTTCCTTCTTTGTCCGACCTTCTACATTCTGAGTGTGTATGCATCGAACTGACTGTGCTGTCCATTCATGACCCGGAAACGGACCATAACGCTTAAGTGTCCACCAAAGGGTTCTCTCAGGAATTTGGGCACACCGTGTCCTCGACCTCTGACAAGCTGAGGTACAACTGCAAGTGGATGATGCTTCATGGTCAAGAAGAGTCATGGCTACCGTGCTCGGACACGTGCTCTGATGAGCAAGAACGTCCGCACACGAGGTATTGCGCCTCTCAGCAGCATACTCACAGAATACGAGGTTGGGCAGCGGGTCAACATAGTCATTAACCCAAGTGTCCACAAAGGAATGCCACATCGCAGATACCAAGGCAGAACCGGAGTCATCAGTTCCAAGAGGGGCAGGGCAGTCATTGTTGATGTGGCCTTCGGCAAGGCCGTGAGAACCCTTATTGTCAGACCTGAACACATTCGACCAAGCAGAGGCTGAGTGTTAGGACATGCCTAAGGAGATTATTGGTGAGGAGGAAATCAGTCTTCCTCAAGTCAAGAAGTTCCTCAGCAAGCGTGCAAAGGAGGGAGAGCTCTCCTTCCAGCAGTCAATCACACTTGAACACGCAAACACGTTCTCGAAAATGCCTCCAGCAGTTGCAACGAAGGTAATTGAGAAGCTCATGAAGAGCTACAATATCACAAGGTCTTTGGCTGTTCAAGTCGTCAATATCGCGCCGGTTACACCAGAAGAGATGAGGACGATACTTGACGCGAGATCGAGCTCAGTTACTGACGAACAAATAGCCGAGATTGTTGACATGGTTGAGAAGAGCAGAGCCGAGAAGTAATCGACCATATCTTGATTCCTTATGCCGAACTCACGTGATTCGTTCACGGCCCGATTGGTTTTTATCGTAAATCGCATTCGTCATGCTCAATGCAGCCTGTTCGTGTCAGGAGTGAAATCAGATGGATGGAGCCCAAGGCAGATTGTCAGAGACCCATGCATATGTCCTGGCAGTCATACCACCAAAGCTGCATCTGCGTCCATCGCGTACGAGAGGAGAGACCGTAATACATGCCGTCGGTGAGTCTCACTTCACTCTATTGGAACTGATACCAGCAGCAGGAGCAAGAACTCACTCTCACGAACGAGTATCCATCCAAAAGACTGCGAACGGCAAGGTAGACTATGTGAAGCGCCGCCTCGTGTACGAGGATCTCGCGCCTGAGAGTGTCTCCGAACTGCCTCTGGTCGTGGAAATAATCGTCACAAAGCACGAGAACAGATTCATTCAGTTCTTCAACGAAGCACAGCCGTTAACTACGAGAATGCACTCCTTGCAGTTGCTTCCGGGAATTGGACAGACGCTTATGTGGGCCCTTCTTGAAGAGAGGAAGAAGGAGCCTTTCAAGAGCTTCGAGGACATATCAGCACGCACCAAATTGCAGAATCCCAAGAAGGCAGTCACAGCCAGAATCATTACGGAGTTAAGTGAGGACACCAGACGGTGGCTCTTCGTCCGGCCCCCGCCTAGAGACGAAGAATCACTCACGAGATGAGCGACTCTAGCGTTGGTGAGCTCTATTGTCAGACAATGTCAGGTCCCTGCTTGGCAAGTACGGCATCACGCCTAGGAAGAACCTCGGCCAGAGCTTTCTCGCTAACAGCTCAATAGCACGGGAAATCGTGGGTGCGGCGGATCTCAATAGCGATGATACCGTTTTGGAGATAGGTGGGGGCCTGGGGATTCTGACTAGGTTAATCGTGCCGCTTGCGCGCAAGGTCTACGTCATCGAGAAGGAGAAGGCTCTGGTTGCTGCTCTCAGAGATCTACTGGGGGAACCTGAAAACCTTGATGTCATCGAAGGGGATGCTTTGAGCGTCAGCTTGCCCGCGTCCAACAAGGTTGTAGCAAACCTGCCATACAGTATATCCTCACCTATCACATTCAGACTGCTGGACGAGGTCCCATTCGAGAGCGCGGTCCTAATGTATCAGAAAGAGTTTGCAGAGCGGCTGTTATCACGGCCCGGGTCGCGCGATTACTCTCGCTTGACAATTGATGTGACTTACAGGGCGGACATTGAAAGAATAAGGAACGTGCAAGCTCGAGAGTTCTATCCAGTGCCCAAGGTCGATTCAACGGTTGTAAGAGTAGTGCCGCGTTCGTCAGGCCCCCACGCCCGTGACAATACTGTGTTCCACTGGTTAATACGGAGCATCTATTCGTATCCCAACAAGCAGTTACGCAAAGCGCTGAGGATTTCGTTTCGAAACCTTCACTACGATGATGAGAACCTCGGAAAGGCTCGTCAGAAGCTGTCTGGGCAGTTTCACCGGAAATGAGCGCCTCAGGGAGTTAGGCCTAGAGGATCTTGTCAAACTCTCAGACTCTGTGCTTGACATGATTGAAAACGGAATGCTTCGTGATCCAAGGAGCAATCCGAAATGAGAGACAAGGCACTCAACATCACAGTCAACCCGGGTGTCTATCCTCCTTCTGAAGACACGTATCTTCTTCTCAAGGCAATCACCCTTGGACCACGCGATAGCTTCCTGGAGGTTGGGTGCGGAACAGGGTTAATCGCTCTGAATGCTGCGAAAGAGACAAGATTGGTCGTAGGGTCGGACGTTTCTTCGGCTGCGGTCCGAAACACTGCTCAGAATGCAAAAAGCAACGGATTGGAGGGAATTTGCTCTATCGTACAGTCGGATTTGCTGACATCCATTCACCCTTCTGCTCGTTTCTCGGCTCTGGCATTCAATCCCCCATACCTGCCAGACGACGGTAATAGAACGGACTTAGATCATGCACTCGTTGGAGGGACCGTTGGCACGGAACTGGCTATGCGATTCCTTGACCAAGCGGCAAGACACGTTCTGCCATCGGGGTCCATCTATGTCGTTGTGTCGACTCTCGGCGATGTCAAGCTGGTCCAGAACGCAATGGAGGGCCATGGAATGACCATTAGCGACAACTTCCGACAGCATCTCTTTTTCGAGGAAATCCATGTGCTCAGGGGAGAGATGCCGCCGCAACGGAAACCATTTTATAAACAGTGAAACTGAACCTCCAGAATCCAATCTAGAATAAAACGAAGGAATCAAGATGCCTGAGAAAGCAAGCCGAAAAGGCGAGAGCGCCCAAGGTGATGCGAACGTAGTCAGTGATGGCAATCTGATATACATCGATTATGTTGCTCGAACGAAAGAGGACGGGAGGATTTTCGACCTTACGCTGGAGGAGATCGCGAAGAAGGAGGGGCTATTCAAAGAAAACGACCGCTACGAGCCCATGCTTGTCGCCATCGGATGGAAATGGCTGCTTCCGACCCTCGAGGAACAACTTGTCGGCATGAAGGTTGGGGAAAGCAAGACGGTTGAGATTCCGCCTGAGAAGGGAGCAGGAATAAGGGACCCAAAGAAGCTAAAACTGATTCCTCGTGCAAAGATACTGAAGTCTGGCGTGCGTCCGATAAAGGGAGAACAAGTGAAAGTTGGAAACGAACAGGGTACGATAACTGCAGACCTTGGACGTCAGTTGAGAGTGGACTTCAATCCTCCTCTTGCAGGAAAGACCCTAGTCTTCGACGTAACTGTAAAAGAGATGGTGCGAGAACCTGTTCAGAAAATCCTCGCTGTCATCAAGAGGAGAATACCCTCCCTGCCAGCAGACAAGTATGTCGTCTCGCCCTCAAAGGACACTATCACTATAGAGATGCCGAAGGAAACACGCTACCTTGAGGGAGTTCAGTACGCAGAGATTGGTGTTGCGGCTGATGTTCTCAAATTGAACCCGGACGCAAAGCAGGTGAAGTTCATCGTGACATATGAGCGCCCGAAGGAAAACACGACAGGACAAACACCCTAGTTCGTGCCAGTCATTAAGATGTAGTCTCAGGTTGTTATCACTGATTGGCCGGATGTCATAAGACTTGTCTGTCCCAGCGTCTATAATGTAACTTCAGTTCCAGCAGTATAAGCTCTGTCTGCTGCACCCGATTCATTGAGCTGGAAACGGAGCTCACTAAGAACAGTTCCATTTGCATTGATAGTTGCATTCCTGAAATAGCCCATTGAACCCACTCCGTCTCCTCCGGATGTTACAATCAATACAACCGGTTTTCCTCCGAAGTTGACGCGTGCGAGATAGTCTAGCATCGATTGATGCGGTTTTCCTCCGTTAGTTGGCGCTCCTAACACGATTAGGTTGTACGATGTCATGTTTGTTGGGGTCTGCTGTGAACTTGTTGTTACTTCTACTCGCCAATCCGACTGTATCAAGCCTCGAATGAATGCATTGACAATATCCTCATTGAAGCCCGAAACACCTGGTCGAAATACAACAAAAGCAGTGCCCTTTGATCCAGTCGGATTCTGGATTTCCAAATCACGGACAATCTCACGACTATTGAGGGCGAGGACAATCGCTGCAGTAGTAACCAATCCTGCAATCGTAATCACGAAAAGAAGCATGCAAATGCGCCTCTTGTTCATAGTGTCTGCCTCACAATACTGCTTGTTCCATTCTCATTTCCCTAATCAGTCTTGCGTCCTCATGTGGCTCTTCCAGAGAAAGATTGTTCGATAGATGACCAATCCAAGCGTATACGCAATGATGAGAAGCAGCACCCAATTTGAGACCGGGTCCGTTGGAAAGAGGAGAGTGATACCAATTGCTGTCATCAGAAACACGCCATAGTATTTTCCCACAGGGTCGTAGACCGGCTCTCTATTATTCGACGAGATGACGAAGAACAGAAACATGAAGACAAGCACAACTAGAATCCAGGCGGGATAGATTTGTCTAAGAGTGAGTGCAAAGAAAGACATGATTATGAACACGAAATCTGCAATTGGGTCAAGATAGGCTTCGAGAGTCGAACGAAGGATTATTCCCTGCATCTCTGCCAAACGTCCGTCTACAATGTCAGACGCAAATGCTGCGACATAAAGAAGAATCGACACCTCAGTGAAGCCCCACATGAATGCATAGAAGAATACAGGTGTCAGAAGAATCCTGAGAATGACAACAGCATATGTGGCTTTCATCGTTCTATCATCAATCTCGGCCGATATATCAGCTCTCACATAGAGCATGTTTCTTCCCGGCCATAGAGGAGATTCGCATCAGGCTTCTGAGTTCGCGATATACCTTCTAAGAGAAACCCCTCACGGCTCTCTCCGTACAGGGTGGAATGGAACTAGAAGCTCCACCATAAGGCAAACTTTTTAATGGTAAGGAAAGACCGGGCACATGTCGCTAGTTCTACAAGGCTCAACCTCGCCTACAGGGAGTTATTCCACGATGGAACATCAGACACAACTACCAAATGAGTTGAAGACTGGAACAACGACAGTCGGCCTGATCGCAAAGGACTGCGTGGTCTTGGCAAGCGACCAGAGAGCAACGATGGGAATGCTCATAGCCAACAAAACGGCACAGAAAATCTACAAGATTACCGACCGTATCGGAGCGACCATCGCTGGCTCTGTTGGAGATGCCCAACAGATGATGGATCTCTTGAGAGCTGAATCCAAGCTATTTGAGATTCAGAGAGGCAGACCGATGCGGGTCAAGTCTTTGACACGCCTTCTAAGCAATATTATGTTCCAAGCGCGAGGTAGCTATATGCTGCAGTGCCTTGTAGGAGGCTATGACGACGAAGGGGCGCAGGTCTTCTATACGGACTATGTTGGGTCTGTCCTGCCAGACAAGTTCACCGCAACTGGATCAGGTTCTCCGGTCGCACTCGGTGTGCTAGAATCCGAATACGAAGATAGTCTTCCAAAGAAAAAGGCCATCGAGCTTGCTGTGCGAGCCATTGCAACTGCAATGGAGAGAGACGCTGCAACCGGGAACTCAATCCTCGTGAGCGTGATTGACAAGGACGGCTACCAAGAAGTGCCCAAGGATGAGATACTGAAGATCTGGAAGAAGCCGTGATGGGTTTTACCCTGCTCGTGGTCCACGAAGTGGGCCGCACTTGAACCAGCCCGTAGAGGGCATTGAACAAACGACAGGCCAGATTCGTCATACAACAGACCTACGACAGAGAAGTGACTCTGGATGAATTCTGAGAATGAAGAGGAGAAGCAATACGCCGATGTCAGAGAGGCAATCATGAAATCCCTGCCTCGTTCAGCGGCTATTCAGCTCAGTGGAGTATGAGGGGCCAGAGATAGCGATTTATTCGAAAGCTCCCAAGATATTGCTTGACGACGGCGACAGAATAAAGGCGCTGGCACGCAAGATGAGAAAGCGGATTGTGGTAAGGTCAGCTCCCGAAGTCCGCCTGCCACATGAAGACGCTGAGAAGTCGGTGCGCGAACTCGTGCCCACAGACGCGGAAATCACTTCGATTGATTTCGACGATTCACGCGGCGAAGTGGTTATCGAAGCACAGAAACCCGGCCTTGTGATTGGAAGAAATGGAATAACTCTCAGGGAGATTACACGACAGACATTCTGGCGGCCCAGCGTGATGCGGACACCCCCAATGGAAAGCAAGCTAATCAAGCAAATTCGTTACATAGTGCAGTCCGAAGCTGCGACCCGCAACAAGATATTCCGTGAGATTGGCAGAAGAATTCATCGCCCGATGCTCATTGATAATGGTTGGATAAGACTGACGGCTCTAGGCGGTTTCCGCGAGGTAGGCAGACAATGCATGTTGCTGCAGACAAGCGAAACCAACATTCTTCTGGAATGTGGTGTGAATGTTGGAGCTCCCGACAGGGCATTCCCGCGTCTCGATATGCCGGAGCTTGACATAGACAAACTCGATGCAGTCATAGTGAGCCATGCACACCTCGACCACTGCGGGATGGTTCCGTTTCTCTTCAAGTACGGATACAGGGGTCCCGTTTACATGACAGCGCCAACGCTGAACTTGTCGACGCTACTCCAGCTTGATTATCTGGAAGTCGCTGAACGAGAAGGAAAGTTGAGGCCTTACAGAGACAGAGATGTGAAGGAAGGCATAATCCATACGATACCTCTGGATTATGGTGAGGTCACTGACATAGCTCCTGATGTGAGACTTACGCTGCACAATGCGGGCCATATTCTCGGATCCGCAATCGTGCATCTTCACGTTGGAGAAGGACAATACAATCTCGCGTACACTGGTGACTTCAAGTTCGGAAGAACAAGACTCCTGGAACCAGCAACATTCACCTTCCCGAGATTGGAGACTCTCATTATAGAGAGCACTTACGGTCACCCCACTGACAAGATGCCGCCAAGGCAAGAAGTTGAACGGAAGTTCGCGTTAGTGATAAAGAGAACAATCGAGAGAGGGGGCAAGGTGCTCATTCCTGTGCTAGCAGTTGGCCGTGCGCAGGAAATCATGCTAGTCCTCGAGGACCTCGTAACATCGAGTCGCATCCCAAAGGTCCCAGTCTACATCGAGGGGATGATAGCTCAGGCAACCGCTATACACACCACCCATCCTGAAGCGCTTAGCAAGAAGATACGCGAGAAGATATTTCATCAGGGCGTGAACCCATTCCTGAACGATATATTCACCCAGGTGGACAATCCCGACCAGAGAGAACAGATTGTCGCCGGTGAGCCCTGCGTAATCATGGCCACCTCAGGCATGCTTGCAGGTGGTCCCAGTGTTGACTACTTCAGACTGCTTGCGCCGGATACCAAGAATTCGGTCGTTTTCGTCAGCTACCAAGGCGAGGGAACGCTCGGACGCAGGGTCCAGAAAGGATGGAAGGAAATACAGATGCGCAATCGGGAAGGTAATGTGACCGTGGTCCCGGTGAACTTGCAGGTCGAGACCGTAGAGGGCTTCTCAGGTCACTCAGACAGAAAACAGATTCTGAGCTTCGTAAAGAGAGTGAGCCCGATACCCGAGATGATATTGACCTGCCATGGTGAGGCCTCAAAGTGTATGAACCTTGCATCCACGATCCACAAGGCCCTGAATATCGAAACGAAATCTCTCACTGTGACTGAAAGTGCAAAGCTGAGGTAGGATTCACTCACCGAATGGCAGAACGAATATCCAAGTGATCTAGCGTCATGTCGGCTTACAACCGAGAGACGATTAATCAGTTCTGCGCAATCTCAGAGCCTCACGAACGATGGAGCTACAATTACGCAGCTGTCATTGACGAGCGCTATGTCAGCTCCAAAACTGCGGGTTTCGCCGCGAATTCGTTCAATGATGCGCTTGAGTTCCAAGTAGCCCTTCTCCTTGCCATCATTCAGTCTGGAAATGTCAAGCAGGACGATTGTGCCCTCGCGAATCTCATTCACAACAAATGGAACATCGTCCAAAGACTCCAATCGCTTTGATCTGATGTACACGGCATCCAGCTCGGAAAGTCTCTTACAGTCCGGGGAAGCTCTGCGTCAGACGGAGTAGAGATTGGTGAAAAGATACCCAGATGGGAGTGATGTCTCTCGGATGAAAGACCGTCAGGTGAGCCCTCAGAGTATTCCTTCCGTCTGATGGAAATCCGCACTCAGTTCACCTCAACGTCACGGCCTGAATAAGACGGTCAAAAGAAAAGCCCGAGTATTATCGGCTAGGTCTATTCCACGCGTTTCCCAAATTCCCACAGGTCATCTCCTATGTGGTGCTTTGAGATTACCACCTTGCCACCCGTTGCCGCACGCAATCCATCCGAACTCATCGTCGACACACCGATTGCTAGAGGCTTTCCGTGACGCTCGTCAACCACTGCAACAACTGACCCTTCCATTATGCCTTCGTCGACACTTCTTATTCCGGGCCGCATGATATCTGCCCCGTTGGTTACGTACTTCACTGCACCCATGTCCACCACGATTTTGGGTATGCTGACGATTCCATCTAACAGGGCACGAAGAGTTGGAAATAGCTTTCCCTCTAACTCGAAGAAGACAATCGTGCCGCCTAGCAAGAGCACTCGAGAGCCATCGTCTGTAATACCCTCCTCGAACTGGGTATCAGGGCCGAGCCCCGTCACCTTGGCTCTCAGCTGCCGCTCAATTCGGTCGAGCTCTTCCTTCTGTTCCCTCTTTCTTAGAAGGTGTCGTGTCTTGAAACGTTCAATCTTCGGCATTGTGCATTTGTCTTGAAAGGCTCCTTTTGAATGCTGTGACAGAGAACAACTGGTTTCCTAGTATGCACGCCGGACTTTTCCAAGCTTCCATCGTCATGTTTTTAAGTGGAGCCCGGAGAATGGCTCAAAAGTCGCTAGCCTAGGCCTAAGTGACTCCTATTCTATGTCGGTGATCCTAGTGAACGCAAGTAGACCCACAGAGCTGCTTCAGAGATCGATTGGCGGACAGGTGCTAGTCGAGCTCAAGGCGCGAAAGAAGATAAAGGGTCGACTGCGAGGATTCGACCAGCACTTGAACCTCATCCTCGAAGATGCAGATGAGATGGGTGTGGACCCGGAAACCAACGCAGAGTCGGTCGAACGAATCGAAACTGTGATTGTCAGAGGTGACAATGTGGTCATCATATCGCCGCCTCCGGGTGCTCCGCAGCCAAACTCTGAAGGGGAGTAGATGCCATGACAAAAGGCACACCATCAAAAGGAAAAGCCAACAACCCTCACCACATAAGGTGCAGGCGGTGTGGTAGAAGGTCCTATCACATCACGCACCATAGATGTGCAGCTTGCGGCTTTGGAGCATCAAAGAGAATTCGAAATTACAACTGGGCCCACAAGAATGTTTATGGAGTTCGAGTGCGCAAATAGAGATTAGTGTGGGCCGATAGATCAGTTGGTAAATCGCTTCCTTGGCATGGAAGAGGTCTCGAGTTCAAATCTCGATCGGTCCACCATTCTTGAGGCATACTCAGGGAACCGAACCAGTAATATTCAACCAGTTCCGTCACATCCTGTCATTATGCCCGGACCATCGAGAGCAGAATACTCTACGTCCGAAACGCCGCTTCAGGAAATCAGTTTCAGGAGACTAGGAGGCACAGGGCTTGTCTTGGACGTAGGGGGAGGAGGAGAGGGAATCGTATCCAGAATAGAGGGCTCCAGAGTCTGTGCAGTCGATATCAACATGAATGAAATCAGAGAGGCTCAAATCTATGAGCCCTCCCCACAGTGGCTTGCTTGCAACGGAGAGTCTCTGCCCTTTCGCTCAGCAGTCTTCGAGACCGCCACGATGTGGTTCTCACTCGATTATATGGCGGACTGGAAGATGAAACGGGCAGTCATGCAAGAGGTTTTCCGGGTATTAAGGAGAAAGGGGTCTTTTTCAATAATGTCGAGCAAGATAGTTTGTCATGAATCAAGATTCGTACTGAAGCTGCGCTACACTCTGCCAGACGGAAGTGTCTATCAAACGGGCTATGGTGTGAAGGGAAATCAGGGTCAGACCGTGGACAAGATCAGCAACATTGTGGAACGGACCGGTTTCCAAATCACGAACAAGGATGACAATGGACATTGGTTCCATATAGAAGGGATCAAGAAGTAGCCAAAGGCCCTTCGTGCTTCCCCGTTGCTCCAAAAGCTTAAAGTGGGCATCGGGTTGCGGAACCCACCTACTCAAGCACCGGGTCGAAGAATATGAGCCTAGCAGTTTGGTGGAAACGTGGCAACAAGCCAGGCCTGATACTGATGTTCCTTGGAATCGCGGGACTAGCCCAAGTGCCGGTCATATGGCACGCACAGGCCTACGCTGAGGTCCTCAGTGCTGAACTCCAATTCATCGTCGCTCTCGGAGCCATGACAGTCCTTGCGGGTTCATACATCCTGATGGCCGAAGCCATGTATCGCTGGGCTAACATCGTCTCTAAGAGGAAAGTGAGGAAGCGCCAGCGCACAGAGTTGAACTGGATCAACAGGCTTTCCGAGTTTGCAAGATCGACGCGGGATATGCCAGCGTTTGTGGCCGTCGCGTTGATGACTTCAATCTTCTTGATGCTCTACTTCCTACCGTTTGGAATATCCGATTCTGCCAATTTGCCT
The DNA here is from genome assembly GCA_963726195.1 of Candidatus Thorarchaeota archaeon. GTDB lineage: Archaea > Asgardarchaeota > Thorarchaeia > Thorarchaeales > Thorarchaeaceae > OWC5. Next base: position 4,721 of record CAVSBO010000008.1, on the reverse strand, counting down.
TCTTGGATGGCGACATTCGCGTTCGTCGACTCGCTTTACACATACCCACTAGCAGTGAACTCTGCTGCCATAATCACTGCAATCATCGCTAGTTTTGTGAACCGCAAGATTAGGTAGAGCTGGCCGAATAGAATCCTCCGGGCACCTCACTTGCTCCGCAATTCTCTGGCTGACTTGCACTATGTTTATATCGAAAGACCCGAGGAAGACCAGTCGCCGGTTACTCCCGACTCGTAGTGTGCGACACACTACGCAAAGCGAGTGCAGCGAGCGGAGCTCTTCGGGGCGGTCATGTCCTCCTCCTTCTTGTTCTCTGGTTCCGGCATATCTCCATACAGGCGGCTCGCCTGCTGCTTCCTCGGGAAATCCCTTGCCCGGAAACTCACTCATCACGGTTCTACTCCAATCATGTTCCAACAAAGACCTGCCTCATATTGAAACCCCAGCGATGCCGCGTACCTGCGCAACACAAGCTACCCACATCAAGCAGACGAACGCTTGTTTGGAAACAGCAGCAGTAGTAGAGCCATTAGCCCGACTATTTGGTTGGATTCCATAGCCGCTAGGCTTGCTACTTGGAATCTCAGCGCCGGACTTGACGGACTGAAGCCAAACATTCCGCGAGCGTTTCCAACGAGCATGTTCCACATGCCAGGACTGAAAGGGTCTGCAATCGCAACGGCCACCCCCTCCTTGTAAACCATTGCCCGCAACTGAATCACCTTACCATCTCTTCTCGCATATGGCGTATCCGTTCTTGGTAGCGCTCCAGAGGCATGTTCCTTGGTCGTTCTCGACTTGTTCCCCGAACGCGTCATGTAGGGCTAAGGACCACGCGCAGGCCTAGGAGGAACTGGAGGGACCGGGCTTGGACGTCCCTAGCCCCTGCTCCCTGTGCCTTTGCCTGACAGGCGTCATTAATGGCGCCTTATCCTTCTGATTTTGACGTATAGCATCAGGGCACCGCATGCTGCGAAAAACAGGCAGGCTGCCGCAACGAACGGGGTCAAAACCGAACGAGACTCGTCCGTACTAGTAGCACAGTAAACTGTAATCGCCCCCATGACAATGGCGAGGAAGAACATAAAGGACATGCAGTCAGACCCAGATGCCGAGAGCCCGACTGCCGACCCTACTTGTGCTGGTGGGTAACTATCATGAGACATGATTCCGCCTCCTCCGTTTCATCTTGAGACCTTTCGTTTGCAAACGCAGGTAAATACCTTGTGTGTCGGGCGCAACTTCCTTCCCCGGTCATACGTTCTCTTTCATATCTTCTCGAGAAATCTCTTAACCGGGGATTCGTTCATTATGTTTCTACTCCAATCATGCTCTAATAAGGAACTACCTCACATTGAGGTCTGAACGGGACCGAGTGCTTTGCGACATCAGATTCACGCCTCAAGAGGACGAAGATGTATTTGGAAGCAGGAGCAATAGTAGGGCCATTAGTCCAATCATTGAGTTAGCTCCCATGGCCGCCAAGGCCGCCACTTGGAATCTTAGCGGGAGAGTTGGCGGACTGAAGCCAAACATTCCGCGAGCGTTCCCAAAGAGCATGTTCACCATATCAGGATTGATATGGTCCGCAATCGCAACGGGCACACCTTCCTTGTCAGCCATTGCCTGTAACTGAATTGCACCACCTTCTTTCTCATATATGGCATATCCGTTCTTGGTAGCGCTCCAGAAGAATGTTCCATGTTCGGTTCAATCTCTTGCGCAAACACTGTATGTAGGCCGCCAGCCGGGTCTCTGACCTTGATTGGCGAACTTGCCTCAGGTGCGCCCCTTGTGAGACGGACAGCCGAACCGATTAGGACCGCTGCAAGCATACCAACACTGAATCCAATGCTCCACCAGTCCGCGCTCTCTCGCCCGCCTTCGGCGTAGGAAAGTGCCATCATACGCATCGTGGCCGATCCTAGAAGAAGCTCCAGTGCAAACTTACCTACCTTCCAACCGATTTGCACCAATGTGAACCGCACCAGTGTGCTGGTGCTCGTCGACATCATCTGTTGGAGAGTCGGAGCTGACTTCCTCGGCGGCCTCTGTCACTCCACCTCCTATTGCTGTGCCTATTGCTCCGCCGAGAAGTCCCAGACCTGCACCTACCGCCATGTAAGTTAGGGCCGTTAACACTGCATTCCATGTTGCATCGCTGGTGAAGTCGAAGAAGCTGAAGCCCGGCTCAAGCATGTATGCGACATCGCATCCAGTGCGACTGCTATATTGAAGAGTGCCCACGTGAGGGCCATATCTATCAGGGACCGGCCTGTCACAGCTTGGTACATGTTGTCTATTCCAAAGACTGCCATCGGGAGACCTACCGCAAGTCCGCCTCCTCCTGTGCACGCAGTCGCTAAGACTGCTCCAATGACCAAGCACAAGCCAAGTAGGAACTGAAGAGCCCTGGCCCATAAATCCTTGGCTCCCGCTGCTTGCGCCTTCGCCCAGTAGGCGTTCCAGTATGTCATGTCGTAAGTGATCTTCAGGTAGGTATAGTCATAGGTGACAAGGTTCGTCATCAGAAACACAATGTCTCCTTTTGGAATCAGCACCGGGTTGGTATTGAATACAAAAACCTGCAGCATGGGCACTGAACTACAAGCATCAGGGTTAGCACCATCATAGACTACTACTCCGGGTTCGGGTGTATAGACGGGTACGTAGTTTCTATCACCACCATAATCACCGCAGCGCATGCTGGTGTGCCCCACGGCTTTGTATCCTGTAATCCGCTTGTTGGCATATTGCGTCAAGTCAAAGTTCAAAGTCATTACTGCCTGCGTCATAGTCACGTTACGGTATATCGTGATGTCTCCATAGAAGAGGCTCAGCTGGACAAAGTATGTATGTCCTGACTGAAATATACCTGTAAGGTTCAAGGTGGTACCGATGCTTGTCGCGAAGACCTGCTGCGACCGGCCACACTGTCTTTCTGTGTACACACACATTTTCCCGTTGCAAAGAAAGGCGACCAGAGCACATAGCGCTTTGTTGTTCTCTTTCCTCGATAGGCACTCTGGGCGTGCGCTAACGTAGCAACTCCGGTATTCATTGACCTAGCCAATTCGGAGTTCGCCTATCTTCAGAGTTTGCCGGCTAAGTCAAGAGGAGCTGTCAGATGACGAAATTCCTGCTTGCACTGTGCGGACTTCCTGTTTCTGGAAAGACAACCCTTGCGGAGCAAATCAGAAGAAGTCTGGAGATGCCCTCAAAGGTTCAGATTGTAAGCGCAGATCAGTGGCGTGACAGAGAATACTACTCCAGATTCGAACCCAAGACTGTTTCGCCCTTCGAAGCTGAGGCCATAGTGTCACTTCATCCAGAATTTGAGGAACCGGCTCGTCAAAGTCCACTGGCAGTCTTTTGCAGATGAACTTGGCATAGCACCCCCACCAGCACCCGTGGCCCTTGTTCGTCTTCCCTCCCCTGCATCCGTACACACTCTCCAGTGTGTTTGCCTGATTCTTCGAGTTGCCGTGAATCTCCATAGGGCGAGAGCGGAACCTTCTCTCCTTGGTGTCAATCCACTTCTTGACCCTCTGGGCAAAGACAGACCTCGGGACTTCGGGAACTTCGGTCTCGACGAGAGAGGGTTTCCACTACTCGTCCCCCCAATAGCAAGCCTTGCTCATGCACTGATTGGAACATTCGTAGCAGTGAGAGTAGCACCCACGACAGCTGTACCCAATGTCGCCAGCACTCTTCCACCGATTAGTGAGGCGACCATCAGTGTTAGAGAAGGTCGGGGCATAGTGCGCAAGATCGAGCAGGTCGTTGATGGGGCTCTTGCCTCGAATCCTGAGAGGCTGCTCGAATGCCTTGTCCATGGACATCAGTTCGTCTTGGGTATCCCAGAGTGAGGACTGCTCATCGTTGAACCAAGCTGTAATGACTCTTCTGACCGAATGACCGCCAACGACTTCGTAACGTTCAAGGTTGTCGAGGACACGGTCTCGATGTTTTGCAGGGTCTATCGCGCTCGCCGAACCATGAATGACACAATCTATTCTCGCAAGCCTTTCAAGGACCTGAACCGAAGGCTCAACTCCGAATCGTGTCAGAAGAACAGTTGCCTTGTCGCAGGTATCGCAAAGTTCGGCAACACAAGTGGTTAGTTCCCAATCAAATGAGGGTTCGCCGTTGACGCCGTTTCTCACATAGTCAGACTTGATAGACTCTATGTCTCTTACGAGTAGACTGGCATTCAGCCTCATTGACACAGGAATCCAGTAGTTCATGTGGTATCTTGCCATACTCTCTGCGAGGTAGCAATTGCCATAACACCCCCGAAAACCGTGGACCGCGGCGAAGGAGCAGCCGCGAACTGTGTCTAGGTTAATTCCACTCAGTTACATTCCGTCGTCCGTACGGCTTCCCGCTCGGGCTGACGTTCGACTTGTTGTTTCCAAATAGCCCGATAATCCGCACAGCGAAGCGCAGCCATGGCCTAGACCATCCGGAGCGGGTCCACACAAGAGTAGGCTCGTCTTGTTGAGCATACCCCAGTTGACCGAGGCCGCCTACCACCATGTACCTGCGTCTTGATTTCGGTTAATAACGTCATACGAACTATCATCGCTCAGAACCGACCGAACGAGTATCTTTCCTCGGCAGACATCCCACCTGGAATTCACTTAGAAGTCACCATCATGCTTATATGGGCAGGTCAAGGCGATGGCCATTGTTAGGAAACTCGAAAATGCCCAGCACAT
>CAVSBO010000007.1:0-126532 GCA_963726195.1 Candidatus Thorarchaeota archaeon | reverse complement strand
AATCCACTGTAGAACATGTTTGAGTCCAGTGCTAGGGCATTTCGTCGCATTCCCGGCTGTTCATAGTAATCCTTGCTGATATCGTTCTTCAGGAGAGTCACAAGCTCGTCAGCGTTCTCGAAGCTCAAGATTCCACAATAACACAGGCACCTTTTCAGGTCGGCATAGGTGGGATGATCTGAACCCTCGAACTCACTTTCCTTGCGCCTCTGCGCATAGTCGTCGGCATCTGTCTTCAATGTGACCTTCGCAGCAAGAGGATTGACTTCGAGTATGTCCACTCCCAACAGAGGAGCCCTTACCAGTATTCTCTCGCCCCGTGCGTAAGCTTGATTGAGCAGGATCATCATGCACTCTCTTGTCAGGACCAGATCGGTATCTGCGTTCGCTTGGTCGAAAACCGGCTGCTCAGTCTGGACTTCTCCCGTAGTGAGGTCAAACAGCCTCTGTTTTCTCTTCGGAATCAGAAGGTACGGTTTCGCCGCTCCCTGTGTGGTTTCTATGCCGAGGTAGAACAGATGCCTAAGGCTCTCGTTCTTCAGTGCCAGCAGAGAGCCTGCCACGGGAGCCTTTCTGCCGCCTGTGATGTCAAGTGCGACTTCGAATCCATCTCTCCTGAGCTGCTGAACAAGGCTTAGGGCAGTCGTTCCCGTGGCACGGGCATCCCAGTCCGGTATTTTGACAACGTGGACGCTAGGCGTGGAATAGGAACTCTGAATGATCTCAATGCCCTTCATCACTGGCCGAACATTATCAGAGAATTGGGACTCACAGAGGACATGAATCTCTTGAGGTCGATAGTCGGTTTCGATGACAGAGGCATGAAACGAGTTCAGGACCGCCCACCCACTTCTGCCCATTAGCGTGATGTAGGCCTGTTTGTTCATTGGATAGCCCCTCCAGCATTTCCACTAGATTCGCAACACTCCATTCCGCTGGATGACTCTCACATCCTTGTGCCACTTCTTGAAGAGCTCCGGCTCCAGAGTGTGGATTGGCACAACTATTTCGGGATTGGTGCTCTTTATGAGCTGCTCAATCTCTTCGCCACACATGTGACCTGAGCAATGCAACTGATGAGGTTCTCCCAGTCCAAAGTGAGTGAGCCAGTTCTTGACCCGATTGAAGTCGATGACAGTTTCCTCGTCATATGGCTCCGATTGGGACCAGATGAAGCGACTACCCTCTTCAGGCTTCAAGTCATGAAGCAGGTTGAGCTCGTAGAAGCTGCATGTGACCACATAGTCGGTCTGTGCGTCTGCAACATCCTCGGGAGTCACCAAGGCTGACTGCTGAAACATATATTCTCTCACAGCCTTTGGGTAGCTACCGGTGTAGTCCTCCTTCTGGTTCTTCTCGTCATAATCAGAGTTGCCCCAGACACCCCAACCCTTTCTCGGCAACAGGATGTCCACGTCATTCTCAGCAGGGAGAGCCTTCTCACCTCCGTCACGCAGGACCTTGAGGTAGTAGGCCTGATTGGGATTGATCAGCAATCTCCGTCCGCAAGCAGTCGCAGCCTTTGAGAGCGTAAGAATTCGGCCTGTATCACGCGCCGAGTAGTTCACTAGTATGAGCTTCTTCGTTTCACCAAAGACCCGTGTGAGTTCATTCTCAAGTGACTCCTCAGTGAAACCCGGTTTGTCGCTTGCACGCGTGCCTTCACATAGAAGAACCTTGATGTCCGCGCCCTCAAGAGTCTTGGCGAACTCTCTAGTCGTGACTGAGTTGTATCCATGGAATCTTAGGTCTCCCGTATACGCTATACTGCCCGAACTAGTTGTGATGACATACGCATCTGAGCCCGGCAGACTGTGGTCCACTGGATACATCGCGACCTCGATATCACCCAGCTGATGCGGTCGTCCCTTCTCCAGAGTGACATACTCGCGGGTCTTCTTCTCGGCCTCCAAGTCCGCGCTGGTAGCCCGCTTCATGCCCCCTCCTCGTTTCATCGAGATGAGCCTGAAAGACGGGTACCAATCACGGAAATCCTGAGCATCACCGTTAGTCGTATCCTGCAGGTAGGACAGGATGTTGTGTGTAGTGCCGGAACCGACTAGTTGGATGTCAGGTCGCAGGTACGGAATCAACCCAACGTGATCCATGTGTGCATGGCTTATCAACACGGCCTCGGCGGCTTTCTTGGAATCTAGTAACTCGTGTTTTGGAGAAGTGTGCGCTAGGTGGTCCTCCCGATAGAGCCCCTTTATTCTAGGTAGCAGGCCAAATGCCACGTATTCATCGATTGTCCCAAATGGTCGAGGCTGAAGGTATGCGTCATAGTAGGTTTGTTGCAGACCGAAGCTAAGTCCGAAGTCCAAGAAGACGCGAGTCTTTCCATCCTGAAGGAGTATCTTGTTGCCACCTATCTCGCCGACTCCGCCAAAGAAGCTCAGTTCTACCACTGTGAATTGCCCACAAACAGCCTCTATCAGTGGAGGCTCTATAAAACTCAATCGCATGTCAAGAGTAGAGCGTATCAACAGGAACTGGATGGACTTAGGAGTCCAAGGTCACCTCAAACAACACTAGATGCATTCATGGATTCCCAAGAAGCCGGGGACTGACCGAAGCTGGTTCCTGTGCCTGTCGATGAACTCCTGCCGCATGGAGGGCCGTCAGGAGCCTGATGCCTATTGAAGGCCAAAAGAGATATGGCCGAGCGACCCTTTCTTCATTGGGGGTTCCTCGTTGCCATACAGGGTGCTTAAACACTACATCCAGCATGAAGAAACGGTGGAAGGCGATTTCAAAGGCACGATTATCGATATCGAAACCGTTGGCCAGTTCGGTGAAGCGCCCTACTGTCAGGACAAGGAAGACTACCTGGCACGCTATCGCGACATGAGAATCACGGCGGTCGGGATTCTTGCGGGCGGCAAACTACAGGTTTTCGCTGCCAAAGGGATCGATTCTCTCGCAGCATTTCAGAAAAGCGCGATCATGTTCATGTCCAAGGCGACTAGTCCGCTGCATGCTTTCAATAAGGCATTCGAAGAGGGCTGCTACTACTGGAACTCTGGTCGAGAGATACTGGACATCGACAAAGAAATTCAGATGACCAAAGCAGAAAAGAAAGAGGCAGTAGTGAGGGAACTGGGACTGCCGACATATGATGACCCTTTCAATGGCGAAGGCAGACTCTGCGTGAGAGCCTTCGAATCTGGAAAGGTCGAGGACATCATCAGGCACAACAGAGCATGCCTGCTCAAGGAGTACGGGATTCTCAGTAGACGTGGAGCAAGAGAGTTTCATACGAAGTGGTTGGACTTGAAGATCGGATCTGGCGACTAGTCATAGGAAGATTCTGAGGGCTGTTTCCCGATGGAGACTCTGCAAACCCTCTTTAGCATACAATGCGAATAGCCAAGCGGAGTAGACGCGAATGCGGGGGACGATTCCCTTGAGTAGGAGAAGGCTCGTGGCTCTTGTCATAGTCGTCATTGCGCTCACTGCGTCTGTAGGCACGTACATTCATGATAATCCCTTGGGAATCACACCGATTGGCGACATCAACGCTGGAACGGTGGCGGTGGGAGAGAGCGTCACAATAAAGGGACGGATAGTAGGCGGCTACGTGGTCTGGTGGGGGACAGGATGTGACGGCGATATTACGGTGACCGACGGAACGGGCAATATTACTCTGCCCTGCAATACCTGTGGTCTTGGTATTGGCGATGTGATTATCGTAAGAGGCACTGTATATGCAAGTATCTATCTGAGCCCAGTTGAGTGGATTGAGCGAGTCTGGCTCTTCGCATGATTCGGCTTCACCAACTCAGGTCGTACCGGTGTCTGTCGATGAACTCCTGCTTCTCAGGGCGACCCAGTCGGAAGAGCCTTGTCGTGTATGAGACGTCCTGATGGTCTGCATTCCCACAGGACTCAGAGCACTCTCTTTCTTATGGAGTAGAGTTGGGGCAGGTGGGATTGGGCGATGCGGTATACAGGTCCATGGTCGCGCACTGACCCGTCAGACCTCAAGTACATTCGCCAGTCGAACGTGATGTGACCCTGTCTGAACATTGAGGCGATGTTGTCATTATTGATGCCCGCGAGGAGGAAGGCCTCCACGTAGCGTCACATGTGCACCGGACTCATCAGGTAGAATGTCCGCCATCACCAGAACCATGTTGTGGACCTTCTTCGCAAGAGTGTTTGCCAATGATGGCAAATCCTGAAACGCTACCACCGTCGCCCATGTGCTCAATGTCGATGCGCTTGTTGTCTGGAGAAACCCGCAGCTGCCAGCCTCTGCTGTTGACGCATGATGCACTCACGGTGCAATTCAACCCGGTTCGTCCCATCTCATCGCTGTAACCGTGCTTGGCAATGAACTCTTGTCTACTGATATTGCCTATCCTTCTCGGCGCCTTGGAGACGAGCGTCACCGGAGTTCTTGACTCCCTCTGACATGTCTTGAGTTCGAAATCACCCCAGTCTGGTACAGAGAGGTTGTTCTCTTTCAAGCCCAATAGATGCTCAAGGGTATGGCCTGCGGCCCCGTCGCCGCCTCGGACCAGCTCAAACCGCTGTCCCTTCAGCTCTCCGAGCCGCTCCTCCAGCAATTCAAGCGTCAAAACCGGAGCTCCAACCACTGGCCGCCCTCCTTTCTCATCATCTCCGGCCTATCAGCAGAACCGGGTCACATCCTTCGGCGTCATCCATGTATAGGCTTTAAAGGATTGACCATTATCCTTAGTCGAGAGCGATGCAGTCCACTGAGAAAACAACGAAGCCTCTTGAAATCGGTCACACAAAGACATGCAATTGTCCCGAGAACCACATCAATTGCATGACCGCCAAAGAGTGGATACAGAGCCAGGTCGCCATATGGGAGTTCTTCTACGAAAAGAGAGACCTCCGAGACAAGAACGTGCATCCAGCTCGTCTTCCCAATCGCTCTGCCTGCCCGATGTATCAGCCTATTCACTCACAAAGGAGAACTAGTTCTCGATCCATTCGTGGGCAGTGGCACAACTCTTGTGGCTGCGGAAGACTTGGATCGAAATGCTGTCGGCTTTGATTTGAAGAAGGAGTACATCGACCTCTGCAACTCAAGACTAGGTCAGACTCGTTTGGAAGGCGGATCCAGGCAAATGGCCATCTGCGATGAAGCGCATAACATACCCGAATACTTTGAGGAGGAAACTGTCTCACTGTCCGTCACCTCTCCTCCGTATGCGAACATGCTGAATCGAAGAAGAAAGAACAAGAGCATACGAGGAGACCTCAGAAACAATGAACATTATCTTACAATTCAGCAGTACTCTAACGATCCGATGGATCTTGGAACGATGGACCCAGCGGCGTACTCTAAGACTCTCGGAGAAATCTACGCAGGGATTCTTCCGCTGATGAGACCAAAGGCTCACTGTGTAATCAATATAACGGACCTCTGGTGGGAGAACCATCGAGTGAAGGTCCACATTTACGTAGTCGACGCTCTCGAGAAAGCAGGATATGAACTGCGGAACATAATAATCTGGGACCGCAGAAACCTTGTGAACAAGGTCGGAATTTTCGGCTGGCCTAACAACTATATCACTCTTGGCACAACCTTCGAATACATCCTTGACTTTTGGAGACCGCCTAAGTAGGTGAAATCCTGCCCTCATGAGCAAACTCGGTCATGTCATGAGCAAATCGAGTATTTGGTCTCAGCCTGCTGTCCACAGGAACAAGATGCCCCTGACGGACTAGTTCCAGAGTTGGCGGAGGAATATAGACGTACCCGCCAGTGGCTATGCATGTTTTTTCAATCACCGTGAGGTTACCGCTCGTGAATTCTCCGGGATCATCGAAGAAACCAAAGAGAGAATCTCCATCGAATACAAGTCCGCGCGCGGCCCTTTCGCGGAGCTTCATGTTCTTCACTTCCACGCGATGTGTTTTGGCTCCTGCCTCTTTCTGGGGGTGATAGATCGTGATGTCAGTTCGCTTCTCGCGTATGCCATAGTCAACATCACGCTTCAGGCCCGCGCGCTTCAGTTCAATCTCGGCACAGACTTCCGCGACTCTCCCACTAATCGGCTGCATGCTCTGGCTCATGCGCCGAGCCACTTCCTCCATAAAGTTGCTGTACTGAACGTCTCCAATGGTCAACGGAGAAAGGAGAGCATTGCGGACGACCTGGCGCGCAGCGTCATCAATCTTCAACTTCCCTAGAAGCTCGTCGACTCTGCGAGCATAGTATGTGTTGCGGTGCCTGAGCATGCTATCATACGTCTTTGCGTGGATTCCGTTCACATCGAGGTCCTTGAACTTCCGGACCACTTCTGCCACTATTTCATCTGCAGACGGCAGCAGACTCAAAGGCATCCTCCACCAATGCTGCAGCAGGCCGTCTCTGTATAAGGAACAAGGTATTATGGCTCTGGCCTCCAGAGCCGCTGGCAGACTGGTGTACTGCATAGGGTGCAGCTGAGAGTCGCTCGGTTTCGCGAGTACTATGAAAAAAACTTGAGCCACTGATTCTGTGATATCAGAACAGCATTGCACCTAGAGAGAGTACCTATGCCTGTCGATGAACTCCTGCTTCTTTGAAGGCTGCCAGCTTGATAACGACTGTTGGTACCCGGTGATCCTGGAAATAACTTCCACACCCACAAACCCGCACTTCGGGCACACAATCTTGTCGAGTTCCTCGATGGAATTGAACTTCGTCGTTCTCCAATCGATTCCGCTCTGGTAAGAACAGCGCGGACAGATTAGCGACATCTTTAGTGAAGCTCCAGTAAGCGTTCAACGTGTCTTTGGCAATCTTCATGTTGAACGCCCATAGCGCATCCGGATCAGGATTCGCCTCGCCCAAGAAAACGTGCGTGAGTGCACCGCCATCAAGATACGGGTGGAACATGCCCTCTTTCTTAATCCGCTCAGTCAGAGGAATGTCCGCGCCCACGTACAGCGTTGTGCTGTTCGTGTAGTACAGGTTCGGCTCAACTCCCTTCAGGTACTTCCTAATTCCGGGGTAGGCCTTCGCATCTTTCATCGCGAGCTTGCCTGCAGCGGTCTCGGCAGGCGTACGCGTGACTCCGAAGTGCAGACCGGTCTCGTTCTGGAACTCATCCGCACGCTTCCTCATGTGCTTGAGCACCTTGATGGCGAATCGTGAACCCTCTCGGTCATGCAGATGGAAGCCAGTCGTGATTTCTGAGGCCTCTTCAAATCCAACTGTCCCAATCAGGAACTGACGCTTGCTCATCTCAATTAGCGGCTGCCCATTGGGCTTCGGCTGTGTATAGAACGGAACGCTCCCACTCGCAATCAACCTGTCCATGAGCCGCTTCTTTTCAAGAATGACTTCCTTGCACAGGTCTAGACACTGGTCCACTCTTGCGAAGAACTTGTCCTCGTCCGATCGTCCCAGCCATGCGGCGCGTCCGAAGTTCGGAGTAACCATCTGTGATGCACCGAATACCATGTTCCCTGTAAGGAACTCTTCCAGCTCTTCCTTCGTGCTTGCGGTCCAGAGATGCGAACAGCAGCTGCTGCACCCTGCCTCAATCGACGATCTCCAGTTCAGGTAGTTCTCGAAGTAGGGACTGCCATGCTTCGCCGTCAGCTCTGCGACAAGTTGCCACGAGTCATCGAATTCAGGCTTCATGAATTCTTCGCGCAAAACGATGTTCGGCTTCGGAAAGCTGAAGCCCTTTCCCTTTGCATCGCCCTTGATCATGACTTGCATGAATGCGTTGAAGAACTGCTTAGCCTCGGGCTCGAAGTCTCCGTAAGTCAGCGCACCCGTTTCTCCGCCCGGCAACACCGCAGGCACGTCTCTCATTATCTTCGGAATGCCGGGCGTTAGGTCAACGCTTGAGAATATCACCTGGCCTCCGCGTGCGACGTATTGCTGAGTAAGTGTGAAGATCAGCTGTTGTGCAGCCTGCTTGATTTCATCAGGAGTCCTACCCCTCATGAAGGGAGCAAGGAACGTGTTGAAGTAGAAGAAGCCCTGTCCACCTGCAAACGAGCTCTGAGCTGCAGCCAACCAGATAGCAGAGTGATTCACTGCGACTGCAAGATGCTTTGCAGGCCCTGCGGCACTTGAATGCATCCCACCGAGACCGTCAGGGGCAATCCCAAGAAGCAGAACCTGACGAAGATCCCATGTCGCACAGTAGTCTCGAGTCGAGAAGTACTCTCGGTCTTTGATGTAGATATCACCAGACAAGTGCGCGTCAGCAAGGTGGCTCGGTATTGTGAGGTACGTGTGCTGCTCCATGACCTGATCGTGAACCAGTTTGGCAATGGTCTCAGGGATTTCTCATGAGGTTCGCATTCGAAGTATGTCCGGCGGGATTCTGGATAAGCTGGTCCAGATCGTACATTGGGATACCGACACGAGTGTATCGCATGCGCTCCTTTTCTAGGCCCATTTCTGTAAGAACACAGTCGCACATCTCTCGAATCAGTGGTCCGGAAAGGAACTTGATTCCAGATGCTACAATCCTATCCATGACCGTTATCGCCACTGATTCCGCGGTGGCGCGGTCCAACTTTGCCTCAAGCATGAGGCTGTCTATGATTCGCTCTGCGTCAAATGGCTCCATTGTTCCGCTCGTAGTGCGGACCTTTGGCAGCTTCCTCTCTCTCATGACAAGATCCTCGTAGTTGAGGACGGAGCTGTTGACGCCAGTCATACCGCACTACTCCTCAAGAGCCTTGCGAATCTTCTCAATGGAGGGCACGACACCTCTCGTCAACACTCTGAGCCTGCCACTGTTCTCTATCAGAATAGTCGGAGTCGATGCAATGAATACCTGTTCTTCAAGAAGCCTGAACTCAAAATCAGGGTCCATCTCCTGCAGATTCACTATCTTGAGAGGTATATCAGTTCCCTGAATAGCCTCTTCCACGACAGCTTTCGCTGCGGGGCACCTCGGGCACTGTGGCTGAGTGACAAGGTACAATCTAAATGGTGTAACGTCTTCTCCCGGCGGCATTAATCGACACCCCAGCTGCTATGCGTGGGTCCCATTCTGTTTACGCCACCCCCGTTATAATAGTTGCTCAATGATTTCGTGGCAAGTGAAAGGCACGAATGCCATTTCCCAATGAGTGACATCTCAAAATTCACGGTCACGCGTGATGGTCGTCGTAACTCAGTTGATAAACTCCGAGACTTTGCGAAGATAGAATAGAGAATGGCCGTACTAGTCGCTTATTTGCCACTGTCTCGTAGGTTGTTGTTCGATGATGTTCATAAATTGAAGAGACAGCATGATGAATGATGGGCGCCAAATCACGTGCGTCAAATGCATCAGGTTCAATAGGTGCTGAAATCTCGCGACCATCAAACGTAGAAGACGTTAGGTGACTGCAATGCCCTTCTATCTCAAGGCAAGAACCCCGGTCGACGGATGGACGCGCATCATTCACAGAATCATGGAAAACGGAATGCTCCAGCGCGATGAGAGAGGCATCGAGACCCGGTGGTGCGACAATGTCCTCATCCATATCGAAGATCCTTACACGGACAGAGTGAGCCCCAAGTATCCTTTCAGTGAAAGCGTCCTGCGCGAGAAGTACGCCAGTCAGCTTCTAATTCCTGACCGCGGAGAGTTCGAGTATACTTATGGTGAGCGGCTCAATGCGTGGGGCATCGAACAAATCAACCAGCTCGACTACATCGTTAGCAAACTTAAACAGAACCCGGCGACCAGAAGGGCAGTCGCCTCGACATGGGATCCCAGAAAGGACACTAAGAGTGATGAAGTCCCATGCCTCAACCACTTTGTGTTCATGGTTCGTGACGATTTTCTTGATCTGTCAGTCACGATTCGCTCGAACGACATGTTCGCTGCTTGGCCGGCAAACGTCTACGCTCTGGCCGAGCTGCTCTCAGAGATTTCAACGCGAACGGAGATTGCCATGGGCACTGTTACAACCTTCTCCGTGAATGCTCACGTCTACAGCCATGACTGGCCCAAGGCGAGCGAGGTATAGTCCTCCGACTGGGCTAGATGAGAATGGTAAGAGTTAACTCTCCTTAGAACTCGGACAGGCGCATGTCGCAGAAACCGGAACAGAAGAGCGATGTCTACGTTCATCCCCTTGCAGTTATAGATCAGGGTGCTCAGATTGGAAAGGGCACCAAGGTCTGGCACTTCGCGCATGTCAGGAGCACAGCGAAGATTGGAGAGAGATGCATAATCGGGAACAACGTATATGTTGACGCTGATGTAATCGTTGGCAACGGAGTCAAGATTCAGAACGGGGTTTCAGTCTACCACGGTGTGACAATAGAGGATGATGTCTTCTGTGGACCACACATGACTTTCACTAACGACATGTACCCACGAGCATTCAGTGATACATGGGAAGTCTTCAAGACCCTCATCAAGAAGGGAGCTTCCATTGGTGCTCACGCCGTCATCGTCTGTGATACTACACTCGGCGAGTACTGCATGGTAGGTGCGGGTTCGGTCGTGACCAAGAATGTGCCGCCTCATGCTCTAGTGGTTGGCAATCCTGCACGCATCATCGGGTTCGTCTGCAAATGCGGGCAGCCACTGCAACAAGAAGTCAGCAGGAACAAGCAGTCCGTCGTCATGAAATGCTCCAAGTGTCACACTGACACGACTATCCCGTTGTCTGACTACAAACTGAAAGTCAGGTAGGAAGAACCTTTGTCCCAGCTCTACAAGAAGTTCGTCGACGAGCGGGCGGCGGCCCTGATAAGTCAGACTGACCGCATCCGCAATTGCACAGTCATTGCTCACGTCGATCACGGCAAGACTACTCTGACGGATTCTCTCATAGCGTCATCCGGGTTAATGTCGAAAGAAGTGGCAGCGTCTGCCCGGCTGATGGACTATGATCCTATAGAGCAACAGCGTGGCATAACCATCAAGGCTTCGGGAATAACTCTCGTTCATGAGATGGAGGGAAGGGAATACCTCATTCATCTCATAGATACTCCTGGCCACATCGATTTCTCGAGCCATGTTAGCCGGGGACTCAGATTGACTGACGGCGCGGTCGTTGTGGTCGACGTTATAGAGGGAGTAATGGTTCAGACGGAGACCGTGACCAGACAGGCAATGCGAGAGCTGGTGAGGCCTGTCCTTTTTGTGAACAAGGTCGATAGGCTGATCAACGAGAGGAAGCTCAAGGCACGGAAGATAGCAGAAGAAGTCAACAAAACAGTTCGAGACTTCAACACGATGTTAGGCAAGTACCTTCCGGACGAGCTTCTTGAATCTTGGCAGGTGTCATTCAGCAGAGGCTCGCTCTGTATCGGATCTGCACTTGACAAATGGAGCATCGACATTCAGGCTCTGAAACAGAAGACAAAGAAAGAGGGCGGTCCTTCGGGTCTGGTGAATGCACTCGTGACGATTCTTGATGAAGTTGTCGAGACCTATGCCCAAGGCACAGAGAAGAATCTCACTGCCAAGTATCCTGTTGACAGAGCAGTGCTCGATGCGCTCGTCAGGACAACTCCAGACCCGGCCCATGCTCAGCGGTATAGAGTGCCTGTCTTCTGGAAGGGGAATCAAGACTCCGTGGCAGGCAAAGCCCTCTTGGAGTGCAAGACCGACGGACCATGTATCATGCTCGTGGGAGATACCCAGCCCGACAAACACGCAGGCATTGTGGCAGCCGTCAGGGTCTTCTCCGGAACTCTGCAGCGGGCCAAACCTCTCAGGAACTTGAGAACAGGGAAGACCGGCAAGAGTCTGCAAGTCGGTCTCTTCATGTCGAAGACTCGTATCCAACTTCCATCTGTACCAGCAGGAAACCTTGCCTTCATGACAGGCATGAAGGAGTTGGCCGTCGGGGACACAATCGTGAGTGAGAAGACAGAACCAATCGAGCCTATGGCGGGATTGCAGTACCCCACCGAGCCGGTTGTGACTTATACCCTTGAACCGAGAAGACTCGCCGACCTCAATACCATCCAAGGACTCATCGCAGATTTCGTCAGCACTGACCCAGCACTTGAGTTCCATGTTGACCCCGACACAGGTGAAATGCTGTTGTCAGGAGCGGGCGAACTCCATGTTGAAGTCACTGTGGAGAAGCTGGCCAGAGAGGGCATCGAAGTCGTGCTCGGTAAGCCTATGGTCCTGCTTAGAGAACAGATGATCACAGATGGGGTCACCAGCACAGCAGGCGGAGGCAAGGTCAGCCAGTTCTTCGTGAAGGCAGTGATAACATCGGATGAAGAAACAACCCGTGGACTTGGCTCGGTGCTCGACGCAGATTCACGATCAGGATGCTTTCTCGTGGACGGAACAGGCATAATCAATCCATTCGGAGACGAGGCGGAGCCGATTCACGAAGCATTCAACGCTCTGGTCAGAAACGGTCCGGTATCGGGAGAGCACATGCGCAAGGTAACCATCATAATAGAGCAGATGGAACTCCACACCGAATCACCAGAGACCTCTTGGCGTGGTGTTACTCAGCCGCTCCTTGATGCTGCTCGGAAGTCCATCATGACAGGAAAACCCATCGTTCTCGAGCCATGGATACACCTTGAGATAAGCACACCCGAAGAACACGTAGGCACAATCACGGGGATAGTATCGAAGCGTCAAGGCAGAGTCCTAGAGATAGATTCCGAGAGAACACTCTACAGGGTGCGTGCGGAGATTCCTGTCAGAGAGTCATTCGGGCTTGCCACTGAGATAAGGACATCAACATCCGGCTGGGCAACTTGGGGAGCGAGGGCCGGGGGATATCGCAGAGTGGGCGCATCGGCAAACGAGCAGACGTTCACGTAAACTAGGTTCGGAGGTAGAACCTTCTGTTCATCTCCTCTCCGAGAAAAGCAACCACTCTTCTGTCAACCATTGCCACGTTGTCCATCATTAGAAACGTACGAGTGATGTTGGAGAATATGGCATTGAGATAGGGTAGTGCCTTGGAGAGTTCAGCGTCTTCCGCCATCTGGAGATACGAGTCGGTAATCTTCGCCAAGTTCATCCAGTCTTCAGCGAGAATGAAACTGTACTCACCCTCAATAGAAGTCTCTGGCACGGACGGATATTTCGACCGGTCTATCACGTTCCCGTATTGCTTCTCAAGAGCAGCCGCAAACCTCAGCAACACTCCCGAGAAGGAGCCTGATGTGGCACGAATGAACTCAGAGGCCTCCTCGAACGGTGAATCGGTGCTCTCCACCATCCTCATTGATACCGCGGCCCCGTACAGGCCGGATGCAAGCTCGGAGAAGCTCTTGTGCTCGTAGAACTCCCTTATTGTTTGGGCCAACTCTGTCTGGGCTTCCCAGTACTGAGCAAGCAGCGGATCCGCGAGGCGAACCATATCATCTATCGGTGATAGCACTCGCAGCCCTGACTCGGGGTTGACCGCCGGCGCGTTGAGCTTGGCTGTGGCAAGTCCCATCATAACGCTGGCAATACCCGAGAGGTCAGATTGGTTGTCGATTATCTTCTTGGCCCGACGCGAAAGCTGACCCCAAGACGAGCTGATATATGGAATGACAAGACTTGCTCCTTGAATGAAGATGTTGTCCTCGCTGGGGACCGCATCAGAGAGCATCTTATCCACATCATCAAGCAGGCCCATAAGCCGAGGAGGAAGCACTGTTCCATGACGGAGATTCAGCCAGATGGTATTGAATGATGCAATCGCAATCTCGGTGTAGGCACGACGATCAGTTGGGAATAGTCTAGCGTACTGAATCAATGCCTCTCTCAACGACTCCTCGGCAGCCGGGTTAGAGTCATTCGAAGCCCGGACAAGTGATAGCGCGAGACCGACTCGACTGCTTATCAGCTCCAACTCAGATATTCCGGCCTTAGCCATTAGAACTTCTCTAGCCTTGATAGCACGCTTGAACGCCTCTATGCCCGCGGGCCAGAGTTCATTCGAGTCCGTGCAAAGACACATCCATCCGATAGCATGGTCGCATCTCGAAGCTTCGGGGCCGCAGTCAATGCCGGACTTCTCGAGACCCTCAACAATGGACTTGGCTTCTTGGAGATAGTTGATGGCACGTTCAACACTGGCGTGATCACCGAGAAGACCATGTGCTATGCCCAAAGCAGCGAGGCACTTGTAATGAAAGAACGACTGGTTTGTATTCGTATCATGAAGTGCATCGTACGCCTTGGAGGCGTCAAGTAACCAATCAATCGCCTGGGGTACTGCCTCACGCCAACCGGTTACTAAGATGTTGGACCCGATGTCAAGAAGCGCCAAAGCCAGGTCCGAGTCGACACAAGCTCCAGATTGGGTGCCCTGCTTGTAGAGTCTTGCTGCCTTCTCTGCAAGGCTGCGGGCAGCCTCATAGGGGATGCCATCGTCCCTGGTGTCATTGAGACTAAGCTGCAGAGCGGTCTGTGCGAGCCGTCTGGAGTCTCCATTCAACCGCGCTTTTCTTTCGATTTCTTCAAGCATCATTCGTGTTTCTTCGAACATACCTAGCTCTGTGAGAGCGCAAGCCTCATCAAATGCAATCTCATCAGCCAGAGACTCAAGCTTCATTTGACGCGCCATTGCCAACAGGCGGTTGAGGAGCGCTTCCGCACAGTCGAAGAGTGCGGCATTCATGAGACTGTAGGTCAGATGGTGAACTTCGTGGAGAGCTAGAGTCGTCGTGGCTTCATGGAAACGGTTGAATATGGCCTCAAGCGTTATGAGCAACTCATCTGTGAGAAAGGCGACAAGAGGGCGCAGGTTGAGCCTCAGAGCCGTCTCCGTTGCTTCTGTGAGTTCCCCGAGCACATCAAGCAGCTGAGGGAGGGCCTTGAGGTCGGGCAATAACTCTGATTCAGCCCGTCTGAAACCGCTTGTGTATCTTGTATCAAGCAGCATCACGAGCTCGGGCATAATCGAGTCTCGACCAAACGAGAGCCTCACAGTCAGCTCCATGAATTTCGTGCTAGCAAGTCCGGGTCGCCTAAGTA
This sequence comes from Candidatus Thorarchaeota archaeon, assembly GCA_963726195.1. Lineage (GTDB taxonomy): Archaea > Asgardarchaeota > Thorarchaeia > Thorarchaeales > Thorarchaeaceae > OWC5. Next base: position 111,641 of record CAVSBO010000007.1, on the reverse strand, counting down.
TGATTTCCTCCACTGCTCTGGCAAGACCATAGAAGGTCTCGGCGTTGTCAGGATCGGACGCCCCTGCACTCTGAATCGCTGAAAGAGCATCATCGAGAGAGAGGGATGCACACAGGATGTCTCTCAGCGTGACTTGTACCAGAGAACCCGCCATAGCCACTCCGCTCAATAGTTAGTCTCTTCGGGAAGAGTTCGGTTAAAAGCTTTGACAGCTATTCAAAGGCGAATGGTCTCCACGCTCTTGAGGCCTCAGTTCCCCTCATTCTCTCCAAGCTGACATAGTAGGCTGGCTGAGCGCCTGTGTCATCCATCTTGAACTTGAGCACTGAGTCAGTGAGGTAGGAGTATGTTGCATAGGTTTTTTCGTCATGGACGCCCTCCTCCAGCAAGAACATGATGCTGTGCGAGTTTTGAGTCACCCTGCCCGCTGAGTCTCTGAATAGAGCGTGGCAAAGCCTCGGGGCTCGAGTGCAGGATTAGAGTAGAAAGGCTGTCAATCACTACCCTCGCACACACCAGCTTTTCAAGAGCTTCGGAGAGGGTTATTCCAAGATCGGAAATGTCGTCTATCTTTGACAGTGAGAATGCAGCTGTCGTCTTGGGTGCGCCCATGCGCTCGGAGTAGGCATCAATGAATTTGAAATGGCCTGCTTTCTCACACGCTTCGATTGGCCAACCGTGCCTGCTCATGTCGTTCCTGATTACCCTAGGAGACACGTCTGTCGTGATGAAGACAGCAGGAAACCCCAGACTCAACCCTTCTGCCAAGAATGCCTCCGCGTAAGTCGTTTTTCCGGATCCAAGGGGACCCACCAGCATGTACGACAGCTGGGTCAACTGGCCGAAGTGCACCATGTCGCCAATCATAGGGTGGGCCGTTACAGGCTTGCTCATGCAGCTCCCAGCAGTGGTCTTCTCACCAGTGGGCTCTGCGGTCTCGCCTGCGTCCGCTCTCTTTCGTGCAGGTTGACTTGGTCTCTTCATTACCGATGCACCCATCTGCAGATACTAGTGGCCCGGCGTGATTTCAGCTGGCCAGACCCGTATTCCCTCATCAGTGATTCTCATGGAGTGAAACCGTGAACTGTGTTTTGAACCTCTCAGCTTTAGGACCTCGATGGAACGTGACCTAGACGTGTCACTAATCTTCTCATTGTAGAGAACGATGACACCCGATGCGAGGAAAGCCTCAATATCGAATACACCGAGTCCGGTATCCTGCTCAGGTATCTCGCTTGTCAGGAGCAGAGTGCAACCAGCCCGTGTGATTGAAGCGCAGAGCTTGAAGAATTCCTCCCGAAGGATATCACGACTCCTGAACTTGTATGCCATGATTGACAGTGTATCAATGACGACCCGCTTTGCATTGATTCTCTTCACATGGCTCATGATAATCGCTTCAAGACCAGAGAGGTCAAAGCTTGGATACTCTCCTATCGTGACAGGTGCGACTTCCTTCGACGGCGACAGGTCGACTATTGCGAGTTTGCCTGACTTCTCGAGTTTGGCAAGGTCCATTCCGAACCTGAGCATGTTTCGCCTGATCAGATGAGGCGGTTCCTCCAGAGTCACGAGAACGCCAGTTTCGTCATATAGCGTCGCGCCCTTGTATAGGAACTGGTTTGCTAGGATGCTCTTCCCTGTGCCAGCCTTCCCTGCGATGAGAATCGTGTCACCTTTCGGAAAGCCTCCCTCTATCAGTTCATCCAAGCCGGGTATTCCGGTCTTAGTTCGCTCAATAGTAAACTCGCTCATTCTGCTGCACCTTTCTTCTTTGACACCTTGGCTCCAAGAATCATCTTCAGGAGCATCTCTGGCTCCGGTATCCCTGTGATTGAAGCCCCTCCAATCATCACGGTGGGGAGAGCGAAGATGCCGTACTTCTCTGCGGCCTCGGGGGTCTCGGTCACGTTAATTGTTGTGATCTTGAATATCGAGGCATCGAACTCCTCAACGGTTTGTCGCACCACCTCCTCGGCTCTTGGACAGAAAATGCACGCGTCGGATTTGAAGAGGAATATCTCTATGACTGTCGGTTCCTCTTCCTCTTCAACCTTTGCGACCATCTGTCTTTTCTTTGGCAAGAGGATGTGCTCCTAAACCGAGGGAATGGCAGAATGGAATTTCTAATACCTTTCACTTGAAGCTTTTGCAGGTGTAACCTGCGTATTGGAGCACGCCTCTAAGCTCTACGACGCATCAGTGCTCGAATCTTTGTGGCTGCCTTTCCTAGTGCTCTAGAGTGGTATCTTACGCTGCGATCCATAATCGCAGCCAAGATGATTGGCTGGTCCTTGCCCGAGGATATCTTTCTGAAAACGGCCTTTCCCCCAGCGCAGCGCACTGACACATCCTTGAGCTCGCCTAGCCCGAGCTCGTTCCGCATCCTTTCCACGGACGAGGCAACGTAACCGGACATGGCTGCCACGACTTCCTTGTTAGTCGATGGAGAGGTTGCTGATGCCATGAGAAGACCGTCATCCCGAGCAAGAATGGATGCCTTGTACTTGCCCTCTCTGTTCATCTCATCAAGGATGCGAGCCAGTGCTCCGTAGTTAGGCCGTTCCATTGCTTTCACTCCAGCCAACGCTGTATCGTCCTCTCGTACTCACATGCCTTTTGAATAGTTTCTTGAGTGAGGGGCATATATAGTCGCGCATCATCACTTAAGTTATGTAATAAGAACATCATCGCGAGCGAGGAAGATGCCGAGTGATCAAGACGTACACGCTCAAGCACGACCTCCGCTTGGACTCTTTCTTCTTGGCCTACCGGGACGCGCTCAATAAGATGATCTCCGAGATTTGGGAGAACATTCGCTGGACAGAGAAGCCGAAGAAGAACAGCAAACAAGTGCGGATATTCCCGTCAATCCCGAGCTATGCGTTCAAGAAGCGGATGCGGGGCAAGTTCCTCGACGGGTGGGAGTATTCGGCGCACTGGATCGACTCCGCGCTGAAGACCGCGTTTTCAATCATCGACTCGTGGAAAAGGAATTACAGCAAGGGACAAAGGAAGGAGAATAAGCCTGTCGTGAAGCGCTTCTTCGTCCGGGTGAAACAGACATTGATGAAGGTTGAGGGAGAACTGATACGAATCTCGATCAAACCGAACCAGTTCGTCTACATCGACCTCTCCAAGCGCTACTTCCCGCTGAACGGGAGGATTGGGGAGCCGATCCTCACAGACACGAGACTGCACATCCCGATTACGCTTCCGGATGGTGAAGTATACGGGAAGGATGTGATAGGGTGGGACTCCAACGTGCTTTCCATCGACGGGTACTCGGAGAGCCGTGGTTGGGTCAAAGTGGACGCCAAACCGTTGCACACCATCCACATCACATATGACAACAAGTTCAGGAACATCAACCGGGTCTATGCCCGAAACAAGAAGGCGGGCAAGAATCTCTATGCCAAGTACCGGGCACGATGCAAGAACCGGGTGAAGGAATACCTGTGCGGCCTCGCCAACCAGATGACCGAGGTTCCCGCAATCCACGGCTTCGAGCATCTGGATAAGAAATGCATGTTCAAGAACCATCACCACCGCTGGAACCGCAATCTTGACCATGCGAACTGGCGTCAGCTCTACCAGCTCGTGAAGAACAAAGCCGAGACCATCGAGGTGAACCCGGCATGGACATCGAAGCGCTGCAGCAGGTGCGGGGCAACCAACAAATCCCTGAGAGCTGAGAAAGTCTTCGAGTGCCCATCGTGCGGACTGAAAATCGACCGGCAGTTCAACGCGGGCGTCAACATCTACCTAAGGATGAGAGGAGTTTCACCGGAAGTGCCGTGGTTCGATGCTGCGGTACTCCCGGCTGGGTTGCCCTTGATGGGGGCGGAGACGAGAGATGCCGATGAACTCGCGAGGCATCTCGATGAACTGATGAAGCCCCAAGTCTATATGAGCCTATCAACGGCTACGTAGATTACAACCCTATTAAGTCATAGCGCAGAATACATTCCGCTACGGGCCTGCGACTATTGAGCCCTTCAGCCGCATTCGGTTGCCATATGTATGAGAGCTATGGTTTTTAGGAGGGCTGGATGAACTAACACGAATCTGATGCGGGTGCACATTGAATGCCTGCCGAATACCGATTCAAGATAGTCATGCTGGGAGACGGAGCTGTAGGCAAGACTGCCCTCACGGTCCGGTACACTCAGAACCATTTTGAAAGTGACTACAAAAGAACGATCGGCAGCGATTTCGCTATAAAGAGACTCCAACTCCCCGAAAGAGACTGCAACATCACACTACAGGTTTGGGACCTCGCAGGTCAACCACGGTTTGAGACCGTGAGGCAATCATTCTACCGGGGATCGCGTGGTGGACTGCTCGTCTTTGACGTGACTCGACGAAGAACATTCCTCAGCCTCGAACAATGGAAGGAGGAAGCGTTCAAGGGCACCAGCCACCCTATTCCTCTGGTGGTGGTGGCTAACAAGGTCGACTTAGTCCAAGAAAGAGTCGTGTCGACAGAAGAGGGAAAGGAATACGCGGACAAGAACAAGTTTCTCTACGTGGAAGCAAGTGCTCTGTCGGGAGAGAACGTCGAACAGGTGTATTCAGCACTCTGCGAAATGATGATTGATTCATCCAAGGCATAATGATGGTCGAGTGCTGAATCCGGACGAGACTCCGAAACGACGCAGTTGAGTGGCTAGCTCTTTGTCGTTCCCTTGAGCAGACCTAGAGCCTTCTTGCATTGCCAGACCACATAAAAGAGCCGCTTGTCCCGGAGCATCTCATCGTCGTATTGAGACCTCATTTCTTCAAATCTGCGCGTCAGTTCCTGTGTGCGATTGTGCTTGGTGTTAGCTTCAATCTCTTTGAGGAGTGACTCTAGTGGCACCATGATGGCAGCAAGGTCCATGACTGACCATTGTGTGATTGCTCCCGATCCATCAGAGGACAGGAACGCGGTCTCAGTGGGGTACCATTCTAATCCGTCAATCTCACCAAAAGCAGATCCTCGTCCTTCAATCGCACGTTTCTCAATAGACCACACAAGGAGCTCCTTCTCGCTCGACCCTGATGCGAGATACTTGTTGTCGGCACTGAATGCAAGGGACCTGACCTCTCCGGAGTGCCCCTGAAGAACGTTCTCTAGCTTCAAACCATCTCTGGCTGCGTCCCAGAGGATGATGGTCTGGTCCGATGAGCCAGAGGCGAGCATAGACCCGTCATGAGAGAAACGAACAGCGTGCACAGCAGTTCTGTGGTCTTCCATCTTGGCTGTCATCTCACCTGTCGTGGAGTCCCAAGCCCTCACAGTCGAGTCGACTCCACCTGATATGATGCGGTCTCCATTCGGGTCCCAATCACAGGTGACAACGTACAGCGAATGACCCTTCAACTGATGAAGCTTCAAGCGCTTCTCAAGATCCCAGACTATGAGCGTCGTATCACCCGAGCCCGAAACCAAGCGGCTGCCGTCAGGTGAAAAAGCGAGTGTCAGCACGGGGTATGTGTGGCCTTCCAGCTTTGAAAGCAGCTTGCCCGTTCTGACGTCCCATATCTTCACAATGTGATCGACACCGCCAGAGGCAAGTACATCCCCACGAGGACTGAATGCAATAGATGTACAGAGGAAACTGTCCGTCATTTTCTGAATCTCTTCACAGCTACGAGCATCGAACAGACGAATAGTGCGGTCCTGCAATGCTGCTGCAATCATCCGCCCAACCTTGTTCATCGCCAGCCTGCGGGTGAACTGACCACCTTCTGTTGCTGGAGCCCTCAGCGTCCGAGGTTTCAAGAAAAGAGGCGTTTCCTGCTGTTCCATGTTTTTCACTCACTGATGTGTGGCAAGTCGAAGCCGCCGCCGGGCTCTGCTAAAAGTGTTATTAATACAGCCAGCTGGACAGACTCGTCATTTCGTACGGCCCGGCTCCACCATGCCTCCGGCCTCTAGTATCTTTATCGCGAGTTCCAAGAAGGCCGCTTCAACATTCTCTCCGGTCTTGGCGGAGGTCTCAAGAAAAGAGCAGTGTACGCCGCTCTTAGCGATTGTCTGGGCATATTTCTCGCCCTCCGCAGTGGTTACAATTGTCTGCTTCATGGCGGGATTGTTCTTGAACTGCTCCCTAAGGTCTGTCTTGTTTGCAATAAGAACAACTGGAATCTTCTTCCCCGCGTTGGTCCAACACTCATTCATCCAGTTGGGCAGATTGTCAAACGATGCCCTTTCCACAGTCGAATAGACTGCAAGTGCGCCTTGGGCACCTTTGTAGAAGGTGGAACGGACGCTCTTGAAGTGCTCCTGACCTGCCAAGTCCCAGATCTGGATGCTTACGTCATGTCCCCCGGCCAGCTGCATCTTCTTCACAGCGAAGTCTGCGCCTATGGTTATCATATACTGGGCACGAAAGCCCTCGCCCATGTAGACCTTCCTTAGTGTGGTTTTGCCTACACTGCCGTCACCCATGAGCACGACCTTGAAGAGTGCTGTTACCATGCTGACCAACTCGCCGTGTCTGCCGCCTGTGATTTCAGCTGGCGGACTGCAGACACACTCTGGGAACGAGGTTACTTCGAGTTATTAAAGTTCCTTGTGACAACTCAGGAAACTGCCCGACGCTGCTGGTGTCTCGTTGTAGACCAGTTAGATTTCGCCATTCTTGAGCGCGTTACTTTCGGCAATCCGTCCGCCTCGCCGCTGTTCCCTTGAACCGACACAGACATTCAACAAAGGTCAGGACGAATGAGTGATAGTAGAGACCGCCAGTCCGAAGACCGCATCTCAGTCAATTGCATGCTCGAGGCGAATACAATGGGGCGAACCGCAAGAACATTCCGTGATGCTGTGAGCGTAGAGGAATCACGCTGGAAGGATTTCAGGCGGACACTCAGACCTGCCCAGAGAGACTTGATGGACCGGGTTTTCGACTCAGCGAGAATGTGCGCCGACGCGGGTACGATGATGACCACTCCTCGAATCACTGAGGTCATTCTCCTTTCATCGCTGATTGAAGCACTGGGCGAGCTGGATGATTTGAGAAAGAAGGTCTCTCGCTTGGAAGAACAGGCAAAGGAGACAGAGCATGCATGAGATTGCACGGCTGGTTACTCGACGCCAGTGTTGACCGCGAAGACGAATCGCTTATCCTCTGGATCAAAGTAGAGGGCAAGACGCATGGCTACAGATATCGAGACTTCTTTCCTTCTCTCTTCGTCGATACCAGTTTGCTTGATGACCCTGACTGGTCTGAGGAGTCTCTGATTCAGTCGGTACAAGAGCATCCAAACGTAATCAAAGCCACAATCGTCAATAGGTTTGTCAGCGTCTACGATGAGCAGCCGAGGCGAGTACTGCAGGTATTTGTTGGACTGTGTGCTCAGGAAGAGGTTGCAAGAGAACTCGAAGGATTGCCGGGTGCGGTTGTGTTCCATTCAGACATCGACCCTGTGCAGCAGTTCTTCATCTCGAATGATATCTTTCCGTTCGGACGCGTTGAATTCGAGGCCAAGGGAGACTCTGTCACCGAAATCAGGTGCCTTGAACGACGCGAAGACACTGAATACGAGACCCCACCTCTTGAGGAAGTCAGTCTGGACATCTTCATCGACACCAAGTGCGTTTTTCCCAAGCCGGAGGATCCGATACATCATATTGAACTCACCAACAGAGGTGAGATACTCAACATCAGGGAGCAGGATGAGCGGGAGACCATCCTGCAGCTTCAGAGAGAGATAGACAGGATTGACCCGGATGTCATAGTCACGAAAGGCGGCGACGATGATGTTTTCAGATACTTGACCACACGCTGCAAAATGAATGGAGTAGAACTCGTGCTTTCTCGCGACGGTACACCTCTCAGGGTAATCTATAGAGAGCCCAGCTCATTCTGGCAGTACAATCAGGTGGTTTTCAGGGCCGGGAACCAAGTCATGTTCAATGGCAGGATACACATCGACAGGTCGGAGAGTCTCTATTATTCACCCTCAGGCATGGCAGGGATAATCGAGGGATGCAGGCTCGCACTTGTTCAGCCTCAGAAAACGGCCCGGATGTCAATAGGCAGTATCAATGCCGCCATTCAGTTCTACAACGCGCACAAGATGGGCATCCTGATACCACCAATCAAACGAAATCCCGAATTCCTCAAGTCAGTAACGGACCTCTCAGCTATCGACAGGGGAGGTTCTCATCCTTCAACCGGAACCAGACATTTACGAGAACATTGCAGAATGCGACTTTTCCTCTATGTATCCGACCCTGATGGTCACACGAAACATCAGTCCCGAGACAATCTGCATGCGGGAGCAATGCCCCTACAACCACGAGCACTGTATCGAGGTTCCGGGGCTCAACTTTCGTCTGTGCACCCGGAGAAGGGGAATTGTAGCGCAATCACTTGAACTGGTGGTCAAGAAACGTAGAGAGTTCAAGAAGCTCGTGCAAAAGGGACACGAGGCAGAGAAGTATGGGCTCATGGAGAACACACTGAAGGGCGTACTGGTCTCTTGCTTCGGTTATCTCGGGTTCAAGAATGCGAAGTTTGGCAGAGTCGAGGCGCACACGGCAGTGACCGCACTTGCGCGCGATGTACTGTTGAAGACGCAGGAGATAGGAGAGTCGATGGGACTTGAGTTAATCCACGGAATTGTGGACTCCGTATGGCTCAGGTGCAGAGGAGGCATCATCTACTCGGATGTCGTCGAGTTCTGCAAGCGTGTCACTGATGCAGTCAACATCGACATGTCCGCGAAGGGAATATACAGATGGATGGTAATTCCCTCATCGCGACTGCACCCGAGCATCGCCCCACTGAATCGTTACTACGGAGTATACAGGAACGGAGCAATCAAGACACGTGGCATTGAAGTGAGAAGACGCGACACCTGTCTATTCGTGGGAGATTGCCAAGAGGCTATGATCAAGACCTTCGCTCGCGGCCGCGACAAGGCAGGTTTCATTGAAATGATACCAGAAGCCTATGCAGTGTGTCAGAGTTACATCGACAGGCTGCGGCAGGGAGATGTGGATCTCAGAGACCTTGTGCTGCAGTCACGACTTACGTCCGATCCACAGAATTATCGTGCTGTCTCAAGAACAGCTTTGGTGGCACAGCAGCTCCTCAAGGCAGGTAGAGAATTGCACGCGGGGCAGAAGGTCCGGTATCTTCTTGTCCAACCGGATGCAGAGAGTCCAATGCGGAGGGTCAGTGCCCTAGAGCTGTTTGATAACTCAACAAGATATGATCCTGAGGCCTATGCGAACCTTTGCATGAGGGCCTTTGAGAGTTTAATTCCTGTCCAGTATCTCAAATCCGAAAATCGAGACAAAACAGTGACGCCGATCTCAGTTTCCGCCCGATAATGCAGCGTCCCACTAAGAATCGAAACACCGGGACAGCCTTGCTCACTCGCTTACCTCGCATGCCTGAAGTGTGATGCGGGGCTTGAGTTCCCTGATAGAAATGCCAGTAGCCCGGGATACTTTGATGACATCATCGGACTCCGGTCTTATGTTTATTATACTGCCATCCAAGCCTCTCGAGACCTTGACATGCACCGTGAACTCCTTCCCATCCAACTCAAGTCGGCATACGACTGTTTCCTTCGCCGCCGTTAGCCTCTGCCATGTCGTGTAGCGTACGCCCGGCGCTCCAAGATGATGGATCAGAACCTCAGCGACATTCTTGAGCTCGTCCTTCGCAGCAATCACCTTTACGAGGTAGCAAGGCCTGTTCTTCCTGCAGAAAGCCGGGATCATCATCACATCGTACGCGTGACCTTCTGAGACAAGGACATCAAAGAGCGTGCCTGCAATGTCTCCATCGATATCTTCTACTGTTGCCTCTATGACAAGAACGTCCTCATCCATCCACGCATCTAAACTCTCTGTCTTCTCCTCGGCAACTTTGACGGGTGTCGTAGCAATCCTCTCCACAGGTTTCTTGATACCTTTCTCAGGTATCTTTTCCACCATTTTCCTGGTGGGCTTTTCGGTTGGCTTTTCGGCCTTGGGGACTTCCTCCCCGACGATGATTCTCATAGCATTCGGAACGTCGCCAAGATCACGTGTTCCGAACCCAACTCCTATCTTCTTCGCAACGAACCCCTCAGAGGAATCCACAAACTCATCGGCGAGCGTCACTAGAAGAGCGGCTCCGGTCGGAGTGAGAACTTCAGTCTTGGCGGAGCCATTATGAAATGGCACATCATGTGCAACCAGAATCTCAGCAACCGCGGGAACGGGAACCTCAACCTTCCCGTGATCCGTCTCAATCGTCCCGCTGCCGACGGCTACCTTCGTTGCAACAAACTTGCTCTTGCCGAGCAACTCGGCTTTCTCTAACAAGTACGCCGTGCCAACGATATCCAGAATCGTGTCGACCGTACCAAGCTCCTGCAGGTGGAGCTTGTCTACGGGTGTGTCATGTGCCCTAGATTCGGCCTCCAGTACCTCGGTCAACGCCTTCTTTGCAAAACCTTTCGCGGTCTCGGATAACTCAAGTTCCTCAGAGACCGTCTCAAGAATCTCCATCAGCGACTTGGGCGTGAACCGGACTCTCTCGTCAAGGGTTACATCAAGCCGCTTTCCGTTGCGCCCTCTGGAGGATTCGATTCGTGACTCGGATGCGAAGAGTTGGGTCGAATATTAGCAGGCTGGCAGCGACAGGGAGAAGCGAATCGTCTTTGCCTAGCAAGTCCATGAGGGCCGAGAGAAACATGTCTCCTGATGCTCCTGCCGTTGCAACATCAAGAAGCACCTTGTTTCCGGCCATGGACTTCAATCTCCCGTCGAAGGTCTGCCCTATAGGAAGACCAGACCAGCTCCGCGCTTTTGATACTTTCGTGTATGAAGTGAGCACGCCCGCCCCGTGTCTCTCAGGGATTGCCATCATCAATTGATTCTGTGTTACGGCCCAGAATCATGACGGAGACTCAGGTCGCAGGTTTCTTCCTTCCTCTACGCCACTGCTCGAAGATGGCCATGTACATGCATTCACGAGGACTAATCCACATCTCAGATGAATCGAAGGAGTCATCTACAAACTCGACTGGGGCATCACGCACTAGAGCTGCAGGAACTGCTTCATCCGCCTCACCGATTATTCAGCTCGCATGCCGAAGCCAGATTGTCAGCAATACCTCTTCGCTTAATTCTCAGTATGTTGCCAAACAGGTCCGCTCTTCCCCGATCGTCCTGTACAGGTCTGAACCCAGCCACACCAAGTGCCAATCCAACATTCCCAAGTCGTAAGGGTTGAGTACGACTGTCAATAACCATCACACCTATCGTCTTGCCCAGACGTTTTTTCACCTCATCCCTTAGCCGGACTGCACTCGCCCGAGAATCCGCAGGAAGCAAGCATGCATGACCAGGAGGCACATTCGATTTGTCCACTCCCGCACTTGCCATGAGCGTGTTGTTCTTGACTGTGAGCAACACGTGAGGGACACCGCCAAGAATCTCATCTGACTCACGCACGACCAGCTCTGCGACTTCGGGAACAATGTCGTACTTCTGTGCCAGTCTACGAGCCTTGGCAGAGACTTTGACGTCTGATAACTTGACAATCCGACCTTCTGTGGTTGCCAGCGGTTTCTCAGCCACCACCAAGATGTCGTTTTCTTCGATACGATATCCCGCGTGCGAAAGACCTTCAAACAGGACACTGAGGTAGTCGTCCTTCGGAATTATGACCCGGGTCTTGATTGGCATGATGAGCATCGCGACCAACCCTGCGGCCGCGATTACTGAACAGAAGATAAAGGCACCTTAAGCGGATGCCGCCTGAATTGCCAGCCCGACCAAAGTCGCGTCTCCTATGCCTGCTCGTCATCATCTTCGGTTTGATGAACTCGTTTTCTTTTCTGCATCTTGTGCCGCTCATGCATTATGCATTTGTCTCCCTTTCTTCCTCCCATCGGGTTGACGCGCGTACCCATCGAGTTCATGCACCTAGCAGCGACCGCGGCTCCCATGGCCAAGCCATCTTCTACAAAGACCATCTGATGAGAGTCATTCCACAGTGACCCGTCGTTCAGAGTGAGTCCAGCTGCAATCAGGTCGGGTTTGGCGCCTGTGGTGATTGCCCTTCCCGTGAGGCCTAGCGATGTGTCGTGAAGCACGAGCCCATTCTGTTCGGCTAGCGTGACTATTCTCTGTACGGTATCTGTCTGTATCTGATCCACGACGGCTGTCAGTGTAGCGAGACCGCCTGCCTTGACAATTGTTCTTCCGAGAATCTCGAGATCCGCGATTCGAGAACCGTTGGTACCGACATCGACACCAATGAGTAGAACACCCGACTCATCAGCGGCATGAGGATTGACTGGTACCGTGCCAAAACGAGTGTCCGATGAAGAAACAGGCTCCACTCGAATCAGTCTGCGAGCTTTCTCAATCAAGCTCGAGTCAACTTCGATTCGGTGCCCGGACACAGGTAGACGGAGATCCAGAAGGCACCCCGTTGGCCCCAAGTCCGGAGACCCTCCTCTAGCGAGGGCATCGGGAATTGCACCTGCGAGCCCGGCGAACGAGCCTATGGTTTTTGCATAAGGGTAAGAATCGTCAGTGACTCTACCTGCCAGAGTTGTCCCGAAGTCAAGAGCCATCACAGGGTTCCGGAAGTCGATGTCTGAGCCTTTGACTGCTCCTTTGATCCCTGCTGTGACAAGCTCTCCTTCCATCTCATTCGCCACAACTTCTGCGCTAGAAGGAGGAAGGGAGCTGGCGACAGCACCGTCAAAATAGACCTTCTTCAGCCAACTGAAGTCTCTGATATCTTCAGGCAGATTCTCAGGAGAAATCGATGCTGCCATCTTTCGGGGCGGAACACCAGCGGCGATGCAACCGTTGGCGAGTGCCTTCACCATCTCGCCCACCTCGGAAGGCCTTGCGAAACCCGCAGTTACACCAGTCGACCGCACTACAAAGTGAAGGTCCTTCTTGATGTCGAGGTGCGCATCGTGAAGGACAGAAATCAGGATGTCAGAAATGAGCTCGGACACCGATTCTCGTGTTAGCTCAACTCCCGTAATCGTTCTGCCGAAAACGAGCTCGCCATGCTTGGGAGGTCTGACATCCCGCGTGAAACGGACCTGTTTCGCAATCTCGAAAATCTCAGCGGTGTTGGAGATTGGTGCTTACGAGTATGCACTTTGTTGTTGTGTTGCCAAGCTCCACAGAAGCCACCGTGTAGAAGGGGCCGGTCCTTAGAGAACCCTACTCCTATCGACCGGGGCTTGATTACCCGAGCACGGTGTGACATTGTTGGAACACCCTATCATAGAAGCTTGCGGAACGGATGATTCTCAGAAGGCTGGACACCGAACTCGACACTTGAAGACTCTGCGGCGAAGATGTCTGCCATTGCAACAACAGGAAAGACTGTCTTTGCATTGCTAATCGGCCCGTAAAGAACGAAATTGGCTCCCATCATCTGCGCTATCAAGGCAGAAGCAACATCACATGCGTGATAAGCTTCAGGATTGGTCTTCTTATACTTTCGAAGCCATGACCACGAACTTGGCGCGTTATGAATCCCTGACCCGGTGGGTTGGCCGTAAAGGGTCTTCGCCACGAAAATGAATGACGCTGAGGAGCCAGCACCCGCCCCCATTGCTGTTGTTGCCGTGTCAATGAGAGGCTTCGTGATTCCCACTTCTTCGCTTATCTTTAGCAGGCCCTTGTCGAGCCCGGGAACTCCATCCTCAAGCACAGCCCTTCGGCCGGCAATCGATGAGTCATGCGGATTGAAAGCGAGAATGACTGCACAATCGTGGTGAATATCCTTCAGGGCTTCGAGTTCGTCCTTTGTGATGGACACGCTTACCGAATTGTAGATTGCTCTGTCCAAGAGACCGACTTCTTGGGCATGTCTCAAGCCTGCGATTCGCACCTCTGCATTGGTCGAATCAATGAGGAAGGGTGCATCCGTGACTTCCGCAACGAAGTCGAGGTACTTGATAATCGACTGTTCAGATTCCGAGAACACCTGAACAAAAGCAGGATTGCCAGTCGTGTCCGACATCTGATCCTGTACTTCAATCAGCTCTGTGGCGGCCCTCTTGTCGAAGAGCCCCTTCCGAGCATCCTGAACTATGTCATGTCCGCCGTAGAAGATGGTGCCAGCAAGAACAGTGGGCATCTCTCCCGGCACGCCGCCAATCTTGACTCCACCAACGGTATGAACAATCTGCTCCTTCTCAAATGCGAACACATCTCACAACTCCTTTCCGACAAGTATTGTTCCTGTATCGGTCCTTCGTACAACAATCGCTATCGTAGATGGGTGACTAGTTACCAGAGCGTAGAGGTCGAGCTTCGAGACAAGTGAGGTAAACGGGTCCACAGAGAGACCATACTCAGGCAGCAGGGCAACAGCGGATCCTAAGCCTCTAGGAGCTGCGCTTCCACGTTTTGCCTTGAATTCCACCCACAATGCCTCAGCCGAATATGGGCCGGGATTCTTTGATGCTAATTCACGAGCAACCCGAGCAATCTCCTCGGGCATCGTGATGTCCATCATGTCTATGAGCTCTACCTGACTCCTAAATCGCTCAATCGCCTCAATTGGCACGTTCTCAACATAAGGGATGGCTCCATCGGCATCGACTATTTTCCGGGTTTCCTTGTCGACTCCCTTCTGGTGAAGAGATCGCACCGACGAGCCGGTCTTGTGACCGGGAACCTCGGGCCCTGTCAGAATGAGGTACCTGATACAGGGATTGGACACAATGTTAACAATCATGCGTTCTATTCCAATGTTCTCTGTCTTGCACGTGCCGATTATCGCATAGTCCGAGTTTACTTCTATCTTCCTTCCGAGAGTGCATATGGCGACACATGAACTGGGATCCTTCACTTCGAAGTCGCCCGGAATTGGCGGCCATTCCCGCTTCTCCGCACTCGTGGCCATGACTGGACCTCCTATTCGAAAGATGGGGGCTCGAAGATCGGCTGACTGAGTCCTAATGCCTGCTGTGCCTCTGCTATTGCTGAAGCCATTGCGTTTGCGATTAGCGCTGTAGCCGTGAACACCTGTTTGGTCCTCGCCATAGACCCGTACATTATGCAATCAGTGGCGAACAGCTGGGCTGCGACGGTCGATGCCACAATCGCTGAGGTCTGGGTAATCTCGTCGTCCAATCCGGTCTGCTTTATGAATTTCCAAGCCGAGGGTGCGTTGTGAGGTCCCAAGCAGGTGGGCAGCCCGAGTTCCGACTTAATCGCCAGCATGGTCCGATACTCAAGTCCGTACCCGGCTCCGACCGGCATCGTGGCAGGATCGACAACCATCTTCTCGATTCCGATGGCCTTGGCCTCTTCAATCATTGAACGGATTGTTTCCATGCGGTCAGGCAGGCTTGTGGCTTTAGGCGACCAACCGAGAACTACCGCCATCTTCAGTGAACTATCTCGAAGCAACTGCTTCTCATCGTCCTTCATCGAGAGGTTGATTGAATTGTATATGGCTCTCTTGCTCAAACCGGTCTCATCGCAGTACTCTATGGCCTTCTTCCGGGCATCACCACTTGTTGATTCGAACATGAACGGACCATCGAAGTTCTCCCCGAGCCATGACAGGTGTTTCTCCATCGCCTCGGGAGTTCGACCAAAGGCTTGAATGATGAGGGGGTGGCCGGTCTTTTCGACCATCGTCTTCGCTGTGTCAATCCACTGCTTGGCCATCTCCTTGTCAAACGTGCCTTCCTTCGCGCTCTTCACGATTGGCTGTGTCGTAAAGAACAAGCCGCCGATCAATACCGTAGGGTTTTGTCCCGGCTGGCCACCGATTGTCACTCCACCGAAATCGAAAGCCTGCTGCTCTTTCTTGAAAACGAACATTCTTGTCAACCTCACTTCGGTCGGGGGTATAACCCCGAAGCTTTCACGAGCTCGGGTATGCTCTCTTCCCATCCGATTGCCATAATGTGAATACCATTGATTCCACGAATCTTCTTTACATGATTGATTATCTCTAAAGTAATTCCGATACCCTCAGCACGCACGGCCTCTTTCTTTTCCTCACCTTTCATGCCGGCACCTGCAGACTCCAGAGCGATTGATTGTCTCCTCAGGAATCCTGATGCCGGGAATTCGCTCGTTCATGAAGCGAGCCATCTTTGGTCCCTTCAGGGGAATAACGCCCGCCAGTACCTTGACGCCCAATGGCTCAATCTGCTCCATGTACTCCTCGAGCCTGCCAGTATCGTAGACGGCCTGAGTCTGGAAGAACTGGGCCCCTGCATCGCGTTTTTTCTCAACACGCCAGACTTGGAGTTCGAGTGGGTCGGCATTCGGATTGAAAGTTGCACCAAGGTGGAAAAGCGGCACGCCCTCGAGCTCCTCCCCAGCCAAGTCCTTTCCCGACATCAGATGACTCGCAAGTTGGAGTGCCTGAATCGAGTCTAAGTCGTACACCATCTTTGCTTGAGGATGCGATCCAAGAAGAGTGTGATCGCCTGTCACGAACAGGATGTTGCGAATCCCGAGTGCATGAGCACCATAGAGCTCGCTTTCAAAGAGAATACGATTTCTGTCTCTGGCAGACATTTGCATGACCGGCTCGGCGCCGGCCTCAATCACGAAATGAGCACATGCCATACTGCTCATGGTAGGAATGCCGCGAACATTGTCGGTGATGTTGATTGCGTCACAGTAGTCCTTCACAAGACGTGTCCGTTCAGTCACCAGCTTGTAGTCAGCACCATGCGGAGGACCGACTTCTCCTGTGACAGTGAACTTGCCACTTTGAAGCATGCGTCTAAGCTTGGTTTCGGGTGATTGTACGCTGTCCTTCAATCTGGTGTCGAAGGACCGGGTCTGAAGACTGACACATATCTCCTTTGGTTGAGCAATCGAACAGCACAGTTGGTGCTTCAGCAGTCAAGAAGGATGACACTGTTGGAGAGCATTCTTCTAGGCTTCCTCATGGATTACCGAATGAGGACCTTGGGACAGGCTCCAGTCCTTAATCTCCCAGATTGACTTCAGCTTGTCGAGCTTTCCAAGCTTCTTCAGTCGGTCGTAGATCAGCTGCCAGGCGCAGTCGGTCTCTGGGTCCCTCTCGCACTTGCCGTTCATCGAGCCTCCGCATGGCCCATTTAGAATGCCCTTGGCACACCGGGCGAGCGGACAAATACCGCCGGTCAAATCCAGTATGCATTCTCCGCACATGATACAGCGCTCTTGATGAACGAACCGCCGTGGCATCGTGCCAAGGAACTTCGAATCAGTGGCTGGAAAAGATTCCTTCTCCGGCATCAGTTCGGTAACGTTCTGGGTGGCCACGCCGCAGGCTTGTATTAGAAAAGCGTCGGCCTCATCCAGAATCTCCTTGTTGTTCTCCATTTCCTGTTTCACAGCATTCACATCACATATTCCGCCTTCAACGAATATCTTGCCCAGTACCTGCTTGTTGTGCTGTCGCAGGAAATCTTCCATGTCTTCGAGTTGAAGTATGCCGCCAACATCACACATCTGAGCGCAACCTGAATCGCCAAAGAGAACTATCTTCTCGTATCCTTCCAACATCTGGAGAATCTCATCCGGTGATTTCAGTTCCATGGCAATCATGATGAAAGCCTCGATTGTGCTGAGACATCGATATTGCATCTAAAAACAGTTTCCTAAGTGCACAAACTATTCGTCCCTATTACTGGGCTGAGGCACGTGGTTAGACTGTGGTTCCAGTTTCCGAATCGCGCCGGGTGGAAGCATCTTGAGCAGCTTTTGGGCGACATCAAGACTCAGCTTGGCTTCAATCTCGATGCGATCCTCTTTGAACTCCTGATTGAGAACATCACTAACCTGATGCAACCAAGAGATGAGCGACATAGTCGAATCGCCATAGGGCAGATCGATTGAATAGACAGATAGAATCGGGAGCAGGCTCTCAATTACCCCGATCAACGCTGGAAGATTGGTCATAGTTCATTGCGGAGACTGGGATTACCTGCAAGCCGATGCCGTCAAGTGCGGAGATTCTCTGCTCGATACCGGCCTCATCAATAAGGTCAACCTTGTTCAACGCAGTGATTATAGGAATCCCGTTGATCCCGATTCTTGTGAACGTGTCCAGGCAGACGTTTGCCTTTCGTCGGACTTCGCTCACGGAATCAGACCCATCCACAACAAGAAGAATGACGTCTGCGTCCGCAATCTCCATCAGGGTAGTGTTGAACGCGCGGAGCAGAGACTTCGGAAGGTCACTTATGAAACCCACAGAGTCTGTGAGGACAACCTGCCGACCATCCATCGCTAAGTCAGATGACTTCGTAGAGAGCGTTGTGAAGAGCCCGTTTGCAACCTCCACTTGTGACCCCGTCAAAGCACGGTGAAGGGTGCTCTTGCCCGCATTAGTATAGCCAGCAAGAGCGACCTCAAGAAAACCCGAGTCAACTCGCCTCTTCCGTTTCAGTTCGGACTCGTCCGATATCTTCTCGAGCTTATCCTCGATGGTTGCGATGCGATGTCTTATCTCCATGAATCTCAGATTGAGGGGGTCCTCACCTGGGCCAATCCCTTGGCCAACTGGTCTGGGACCAGACCGTTCTTTGTCCAGATGCTCGTTCAGCTGGTGTCGCACGAAAGGAAGCTCATAGCTCAGCCTTGCCTGTTCAATCTGCAGTTTGGACTGAGGGGTTCTTGCGTGCTTGTCAAATATCTCTAGGATTAGCTGGGTCCTATCTCTCACTTCAGTCTTCCATTCTTCCTTCAACCTGTACATTTGGCTTGATTTGAGGCTAGGAGAGTAGAACACAAGGTCGGGCTTCTGGGCTTCAATCCAGATTTTTATTTCCTCGACCTTGCCTCCTCTGAGTCCGAAACGCGCTGAAGAAGGCCCCACAACATCGAAGGTTCCAACTACGTTGTATTCTGCCGTCTTGGCTAACGCCTCGAACTCTCCCAGCAGGTCCGGATCGCGCGCGTATCTGTGCTGGATGAGGAGTGCAGTTATGGAACCCATTGACTTTAGCTTGAGGCATATGGTCTTAAATCGATTGATTGATGCTTGGAGCGAAACTCTCGCGCAAGTCAATAGATGCCACATGAGGAACTCTGATTGAGCCACTTTGAGATTCGTGCCAAGGACGGACTGGCTCGGCTTGGGAGATTCGAGACCAAGCACGGGACAGTAACAACACCACTCATTGATGCCGGTCGTGCATCCCGGAAAATCAGAAGTGTCACCGAGCCAGCTCATGTCCGAATTCAAGTTCCAGATGATTATAACCAACGCATACATAATCAAGTCCACAGACCGCTTCAGAGATGTGGCTCTTGGCCATGGAGTGCATTCACTTCTCAACTTCGACGGGCCTATCATGACAGACTCTGGAACATTCCAGATGTACACTCACGGTCTTCCTGAGGGAGAGATTGACCCCGTAGACATAGTAAGTTTCCAACAGCAGATCGGCGTCGGATGTCGGGACAATCCTGGACACGTTTTCGGATCCCAGTGCTACACGGGCGAAAGTTGAGCAGGACGTTAGTGTGTCTACAGAGAGAGCCCGGATGTCGGTCGGCCAGAAGGGAGACATGCTTCTTGCCGGCACAATCCAAGGTGGCATCTACACAGATTTGCGAATCCGAGCAGCGGACGAGATGGCACCTCTAGATTTCGACGTTCATCCTATTGGCGGTCTCGTGCCTCTTATGGAGCAGTACCGTTACGCTGACATAGTGAGAGCGACCCTCGCGGCTAAGCCTCGTCTTCCACCTCAACGTCCCGTCCACCTCTTCGGATGTGGCCACCCCATGTTCTTTGCACAGGCGGTATTGATGGGCTGCGACCTCTTCGACTCGGCATCATATGCCAAGTTCGCGGAATCGGGTCGAATGCTGTTTCCCACCGGGACTGTCCATCTAAGCGACCTTCGAGAGCTTCCATGTGAATGCCCTGCTTGCAACAACACGACAATCGAGGAGCTGTTGTCCCTTGACAAGGCCGCCCAAGCACTCATTCTTACAAAACACAACCTGTATGTCAGCGCTGCCGAGATCAGGAGAATAAGACAGGCCATCACTGATGGCAATCTGTTAGAGCTGGCTGCGTTGCGCGCCCGGAGCCACCCAGCACTCATTGATGCCCTAAGAGTCTTTCTTCATGAAATGAGAAACATACAATCGTCGGCGCCTAGTGCGGACTCGAAGTCTGTGTTCTATACAGGTCCTGAGACAGCAAATCACCCGCTACTTAGAACGTTCCAAGACAGGATTCTCGAGCGCTATCCATACAGAAGAACCGAGGTACTTGTGATAGTGCCTGATATGGGTACGAAACCGTTCTCAGAGACCAATCAGGCAATTGAGAACGAAGTGAAGATTCGCGATCCTGCTGAGATGCTTCTTTTCTATGTGACACCTCTAGGAGTGGTACCATGGGAACTGGAGCATGTCTACCCTGCCCAGCAGACTATTTTTCCTGCGACTGTGGATTCTGAGTGTCTGACTGCAGCTGGGGAACGCCTGAGCAGACTGTTGAATACCATCCAATTCAATGCCTGCATATGGGTGTCGCGAGAGACACCGACCAATCTGCTGTTATCGGCAACCGGACTAGCTGATAGATTAACGAAGGTGTCAGGGGTTTCCGAGCTGTTGCAGACCCTGCCGGCAGCGAGCCATCCGCATGCCTCTTGGCAGAGAAGAATGATAGCAGGCATCTGCGCCTTTCAGTGGGATGTGAAAGACATAGACAGTCTCGGACTCGATGAATTAGAGATCACCCTTTCTTCATCGACAGGCAAGATACGACACATCATGCGAGGGGGCAAAGTACTCTTTACGCTGGTCCCAACTAACGGGCTGTTGACTCCCACATACGATGGCGGTAGGCTCCTATTGAAGTCGGGCTTGATAGATGATTACAGGGTCGTGGTTGACGACGATGCTGCGCCGTTCGTAGCGGAGGGCAAATCTGTGATGACCAAGTTCGTCAAACGAGCCAACCCGCATCTCAAGGCTGGAGAGGAAGTGCTAGTGCTCGACTCCAGAGGGGAATTGCTAGGTTCCGGGAGGGCCATTCTAGATGGCAAAGAAATGATGGCATTCAGGCGTGGCGTCGCTGTCATCATGCGGCACTCGAAGAAGCAGCCGACGGTTGGTTGTAGAGAGGATGACCAGGTATCTTTCTGAGCGCGTCGACACCTCCGAGAGGCAGGACCATCACGTTCGCTCTGGGCGCAAACAGTCGGATTCTGTCGCCCTTGCAGCACGGAGCGTCTTGGGGCAGTAGGGATACTGCATCGATGTCACCCACCTTAAAGTGAACCTCCAGATTGCTACCCACATAGACAACCTCGTCGACGATACCTGCAATCTCATTATCACTCGCATCAGTGCGAATGGTTTGTAGATCCTCAGGACGAACAGCACATCTCACATGTTCTCCGATCTGAAATGGATAACCTTCCAGAGGGCTTATTCCTGACACCATCTGTCCGTCTGGCAGACGGGCTTTGATGTACTCCCCTAATGAGACGATTTCTGCGTCTACAAAAGTGCATTTACCGATAAAGTCAGCAACAAAGATAGTCTGGGGCTTAGCATAAATCTCTCTTGGCGACCCATACTGCTGAATGTATCCCTTGTCCATGACTGCTACCATGTCAGATATGCTGAGCGCCTCGTTCTGATCATGAGTGACATAGACTGTCGTGATACCTAGCTCCTTCTGAATGCGCATGATTTCCTCTCGCATCTCATGTCTGAGCTTGGCATCAAGGTTTGAGAGTGGCTCATCGAGAAGCAAGACATCTGGCTCTATGACTAGAGCCCGGGCGAGCGCTACCCTCTGCTGCTGACCTCCACTTAGCTGATGAGGAGTACGATTGGCCAAGCCCTCCATGTGGACGAGCTCAAGTGATTTCTCCACACGTCGAGATATCGCAGCAGGCGTGTACTTCATACCATTGATTCGCTTCATCTTGAGTCCGTAGGCAATATTGTCGAAAACGGTCATGTGGGGCCAGAGCGCGTAGTTCTGAAAGCACATGCCGGTGTTCCGCCTGTTCGGGGGAACTTCCGTCATATCTCTGTCAGAGAAGAAGATCTGTCCTCTGTCTGGAAAGTAGAATCCAGCAATCAGCCTGAGTAGCGTGGTCTTGCCGCAGCCTGAGGGGCCGAGCAATGTGGTTAGCTTTCCCTCCTCAAGCTCCATGTTGACGTCATCAGTGGCCACAACGTCACCGAATGTCTTTCTCAAGTTGACTAGGCGTATGGTTACCATGACTGTCACCCTATATGCCGGTCATCGCCGAGGCTCTGGTCTTGAGTATCCTGTTAGTCACCGTTATCACGACCATCTGCATGCTCATCATCAGTACACCAAGGGCCGCTGCCGGGCCAATCCCTAGTGTCGGAGGAAGTCCGGCTCGTGTGTCGTTTATCCAATAAGTAAGAGGGGCTTGGTAGTAATTTGCTGCGCCGAGCAACAGGCTTGTACTGACCTCACTGACGCAGTATACGAATGACAGAAGGGCACCCGCGAGCACGCTCAAGCCTATCAGAGGAACCACAATCTTCGCAAAAGTAGTATTGCGACCCGCCCCGACATTGAGAGACGCCTCTTCCATGACCACGGGGGTCTGCTGCAACCCCGCATATGCGGCCCTCACCGTAAAGGGAAACTTCCTCACCATGTAAGACATCACAATCAGGAACATGGGTGCATCCCTAGGGAAGAAAGGAGTATTGTAGAAGAGCGTGAAGTAGCCTGTGGCAATCACAATGCCTGGAATCGCGATGGGTGAAGTGACAAGCAGGTCAAGTGCGGTGCGCCCCGGAATCTTCCGTCGCGATATTATGTAGGCGGCGGAGACACCCAATAGAACAATGCCGAAGCACGCGATTCCCGCATAGCTGAGTGTCCTCGTAATTGAACCCTGAATGTCTGGATTTCCGAGTATGGCGAAGTTACTAAGTGTCAATGGAGGAAACAATGCACTGGACCGATACTCGGCAAATGCGAGCAGAATGACGCTCAGCTGAGGAATAAGAGCAAAGAGCAGGATGGGTACGACAAGGGCGTAGAGAAGGAGCGTTGCTCTCGCGCTGAGCCTTCTTGTCCGGGGATTCCATTGGCCACCCTTACTGGTTGATGCGTAGCTCCTGAGAGCAGCATATTTGCGGATGGCTAGGAAACCCAAGAGAGCGAATGTCAGGAGAATCATTCCGATGGCGGGGCCGATAGGGCTTACTGTACCTGATTCAGCGGTGATGTTGTTGAATACTTGATATGCGAGACAATGCTGGGCCTGCAGATCTTCAGAGTAGACAAGAGGAGTTCCCAAGTCTTCAATGCTTAAGATAAACACCAGTATCGCTCCGGCCTGGATGCCAGGCATTGCGAGCGGAAGCGTAACGGTCCTGAACAGTGTGAAGCCTTTGGCACCAAGGTTCTCCGCCTGTTCTTCAAGGGATGGGTCTATGGCTACAAAGGAGGAATATGCATTCAAGTACACGAGAGAGAAAAGGGACAGACTCTGCACCAGTATTATTGCGGCCAGACCATGGACCTCAATCCGCGTCCACGTCAAGCCGAACCATGAACAGGCCGCAGATGCAAGGTTATTCAGAAATCCATTCCCGCCCAAGAACCACTTTATTCCAATGGCACCTACAAATGGTGTCGATAACATTGGGAACAAAAGCACTGTTCGAAGTATCGACTTTCCGCGGAAATCATATCGGGCAATCAGGTAAGCGAAGAAAGTGCCAAGTACTACGGTAACGCAGGTGACAACAGCAGCCACGTACAGAGAATTCAGGATTATGCCCAAGTCGATTCCCCATATTTCCACAATACCACTTGGGCTAGGTCGGATTATCTGAAAGTCGGCTGGAGACCATTGTGGTACGAAGGCTGGGTTGTTCAAAACGAGAAAGAGTACGAGTTGGCCATCCTGAATCGCGAAAGACCCGACAACGACCTTGAGGAGAGGTGCAATCAGAAACAGTCCGAAGACCACTAAAATGGCCGTTAGCTGAACCCAAGAGAGTGAGTCCATCTCTCGCCTGAATTGGTGCATACTGGACCTGAACTTATGAAAAAGGATCCCTGTGTTCTTCGCGGGGCTGTGCAGAAAGCCGGCCAAACGTTCGATACCCCGCCAAGTCCACTTGACGAATCCAATGATGCGTAATGCGATGCCCTTGAACAGACCTATGACTAGGCCACCCAAGAATCGGAGGATGGCAACAAAGAGGTTCTCTCGTCTTAACATCTCAGTACCGGTAGGTTCCGATTCTGTTGTTTCTGAGACTTGTGCCACTTTGTCCACGTCCAGCTACTTGGGCGGCCCAGTACCTCCTATGGTCTATATCATTGAGAGCAGCTCGGCATACACCGCATCATATTGTGCGTTCGCTGCAGCGGTCCACAGTGTTTGCATGTTGTACCGGAAGACATCGTTATTCAGAATGTTGTCGTTGATTTGCGTTGCGTATGGGATTGTGAACTGATGTACAGTGCTGTCAACGGTTACGTTCACGGGCGTGCCCATTTTCGTGGCTAGCATGTCCAGCTGCGTGGGTGTGATGTTCCCTTTATAGTACGCGTCAACCAATGCCTTCCAAGTCGCCTCAAGCTTGTCGTGAGCATTGTTGAATACTGCTTCGAAGTAGAATATGTAGGCGGCATTCGTAAGAAGGGACAGCGTGTCGTTGAAATCAATGCCATGATTGGTCACTGTCTTGTTGAACGCTGCGTACAAATCAGGGTGCAGTTTTCCTGTGGCCGTCTGAAACGCTGATTCGAGAACTGGCATCCGGTTGATTCCAGCAGTAAACCAATATGCTTGGCCTTCGGCCGATAGCACGAAATCAACGAAGCCTTCAGCTAGTGCCAGCTTTGATGTGCCTTTCGCAATCGCAATCGGGTCCCCGTTGACAATCGTCTGATTCTCCGGGAGTACGTACTGGCATTGTGGGTTGTTCACTTGCGAACTGTAGCCGTAGTAATCGATTGACATACCTACACCGACCTGTTGATTCTCCACTCCCGCCTGAGTCTCAACAGAGCCTGTATAGAGCCTAGCACTGCCGGCCATTCGAGCCAGATTGACCCATCCGGCATTCCATCCCATACCTTGAGTCATTATTTCGTAGATTCTTGTGTTCGATGTGGTCCTTGGGGCATCCCCCATAGCGATTGTCGCAGTGGGCAGGAGACTGCCCCAAATCGGCTGTGCCAAGTCCGTCCAGTTCTTTGGTGTCGGTAAACCGTAAGCACTGAGAAATGCCTTGTTAATGGTAAAGCCGAAAGAGGAGATTGCGGCGGCCACCCATATCGTCTGGTTCTCGGTGTTATTTCGCTTCATGTCAGCTCCTGCTATCTCATTCGGGACTCTCGCCAGAACACTCAGCATGTGGGTACTGTTCAAGGGTTCTAGGTTGCCGTCTCGCTGCATCTGATCAAACAGCGTGGGTCCTCCTCCCCAAAGAACGTCGACGCCTCCAGCCTTTACGACTTGGTCCCAGAACGCACCGTCCTGTGTCTTCCACATGATATCCTTGATATTGTTCGCCTTAGCAAAGTCAGTTGCTAGAAACGCCTCTTCATAGACTGATTGTATTGACGTATCGTGTCGCGTAAGAATCGTCAGCGTTTGCCCGGCGTTCTGCTGAGGGGGAGTCAGCACAGTAACGACTGCCGCCACGCCCAAAATGCCAACGATGACGACAACGATGATAATCATCTTGACATTGCGCCCAGCCTGTAATTCTCCTGAGGACATAATCAAACACCGCCTTTAGATTTCATCCAAAAGAGAGGAGAGTACTGTCATCCCTTTTGCTCGTCCTTCAATCAACAACAGGCCGAGAGGCGATATTAAAGGTTTGTCACTGACGATGTCGTTGAAGTATGTGAAAGCTGTTACATCTGAACACCGCCAACAGAAACACTGGCTAGGATGACGCTATCGCCATAGGCCGCTGTTCGTGGTGTCTGTGTTGTCCCTAAAAGGCTAAATAGTACACCTGACTACCCGAGGTCATCCTCTCAATGCCTCGCTCTGAGGAGAAGAGGAGGAGATGTCTATAGTGAGAGCAGGAAACAACATTCACAGGATTGGTACAATCCTAGTCGTTGCGGCCCTGTTCCTACCATCTTTCATTGTAGTGGGTATGGCCCCCGTTCCAGCTCGCGCTGCGGGAGGAACAATCGTCTTTGACCTCTCGCACGGACAGGATTACAATGGCATTCATGCTATTGAAGATCCTCGGCTGCAGGCCAACCTGACCGCAATGGGATATACGGTGGTTTGGGCTAAGGGCGGATTGAACTCTACCATTCTTACCAATGCAACAGGACTAGTAATCGGTGCCATATACGGAACCTCGAAAAGCTTCAGTGCTGCTGAGTTTAGTGCCATCGCCAAATGGTTCAACTCAGGTAACAAGTTCATCTGGATTTGTGGAGACTCCGACTTTGCCGGCTGGAACTACATTAACGGCAACATGTCCAAGATCCTCGATTCGATTGGCTCACACGTCTACTTGGAGCCTACATCCGTGGAGGATCCGAAGTCGAACTGCGCCAGTGCATACCGAGCAGTTGCCAACAAGACCAGCACAGATCCCTACGTTGCCAGCTTGGTGACAGGTGTGACTAAGGTCTTGATGCACGGCCCAACTTGCGTCTATGGCAGCACAGTTGGACACGTGAACAGCAGCGCGGTCAGTCTGGAGAACACTACTATCGCGAACGTGTACCCAGTGCTCTACTACGGAGCGTCTGCGCACATTGTTGATGCAGATATTATTCGACCTGTCGCTCATTATCAGGGTCAGGTAGGATCATTCACGGCGATGAGTGTTGAGATCAACGCAGGCGGCAACAAGACCGGAATCATTGCTGTATCTGGTGCGAACCCCTATGCTGATTACCAGCCGATGTACGATTCATCGTACAAGAACGTGACCTTGACCGGTTACAATCTAGTCAAGCAGACTATCGACTGGGCCATGAAGCTTGCTCCGACTATCGGTGCAGTCAACTGGATTCTCTATCTTGGCATAGGAGCTGTCGCAGTAGTCGTAATAATCGCATTAGTGTACTTCCTTAGAAAGAAGTAAGGCGTCAAATGGAGTGGACGGGCAGTACCCGTCTGCTTCACTCTTTTTTTTGTGGGTCCCCATCAGTCTGACCTGTCATGAAACGCAGAACTGTCGCGATGAGCACTTCCGCGTGGCTCTTTTTCACTACTTCGCAGGATTTGATAATCTTCATATGCGTTGGTGACCTATGTTTTGGCGTTTCAGCGTTTGGGGTTGAATCATGTCGGAGAATGCCGCAGCGGAAGAAAGGGAGAACGGCATTGAAACAAGCGTTGTCCACTCGTTCGGATCCGCGATTATCGAATTCGAGGACGTCATTTTCCAGAAGTTTCTCATTATGTCAGGCCCGAACTCAGTCGTAACCAAGGAGCAGTTTGGAAGGATTCTGTCCAGAATGCATTCGAAGGGTTACGTGGCGCCGCTCGAGTTCCTTGGCAGAAGGGCTTGGAAGAGGCTCGTAGTAGAGGACAGACTGGAGGACAGACTTCAGCGGATATCTGCTCAGACAACATCTGAAGATTCTGCAATTCACACAAAGCCAGAGAGGCTTCCCAAGAGATTTGACGAACGACTTGTGAGTGAATCTAGAGCCATGGCTGAGGACCTCGTTAATACCATGAGGGGCAAGCTACTGGGAGGCCGAGCCCTCGATACGAAAGCACGAGAAGTGCTAGCAAGACAGGCTGCAGAGATGCGCAGGGCACTTATGGAGTCAAGACAAGGATTCCTCGATTATGTTCGCTCCAACACCCCGTCTATGAGTGAGCCCATGCAAAGGATCCTGAACTCAAAGGGAGAGAATTTGCTGCTGCTTAGCCTTCGTCTTATTGAGAGTGGATACGCGAGCTCTTGAGATTGCATTACTCAGCGACGCATCACTCGGACATTGATTTTCCCTTTCAGAAACTCCTCTCTACGATGAAGTGTGAGAGACTGATTAAGAACGCCTTGTACTTCGGCGTCAGTGGCGGATTGGTGTCGAGAGCTTTCTGCCCGGCTACAAGCAGCTTTTCCATCGTCTCCTGAGTGGCCTTCAATGCTCCGGAGTCTCGGAACGCACTCTTGACCTGCTCTACCTGTTTCGGAGTTATATCCTTCATTCCCAGCAAGCCATCGAGTGTTTTCTTCTGCTCGGCGCTCCCTCTCCGATAAGACTCGATGACAAGCATTGTCTTCTTTCCCTCGCGAATATCGCTATCGACAGCTTTTCCAGTCACCGATTCATCACCAAAGGAGCCGAGGATATCATCTTGCATTTGAAAGGCTTGACCCACTTTCATTCCGAAGTCACGAAGGCCGCTGATTTGAGACTGTGTCCCACGAGCAATGGTAGCACCAATCTGCAAAGAGTTCTCAAAAAGCACAGCGGTCTTCATACGAACCATTTGCAGATACGCTTCGGCTGTCGTGTCGCGCTCATGCGTCATATTTGTTTCGAGCAAGACACCGTCTCCGAGAGTCTGGTACGCCTGTTGGTAGTAGCGGAGACACTGCACGGCAACCTTTGGATCCAGATTCGAAGACCCAATCGCGTCAGCACCCATGTTGAGAAGTGTGTCACCGCCGATAATTGCCATTGCACTCCCAAAGTCACGTGCCTTTTCAGAATTCTTGGAGGCCTTGGCGTACAAGTCTCGATATAGTGCATGGAACGTCGGTCCCCCGCGCCGAGTCTCGTCATGGTCGATTAGGTCATCATGCAGCAGTGAGCCATTGTGTAGAATCTCGACGGAACATGCAGTTCTGTAGAGGTCCTTCACTTCCAGTTTCTCGCGTATTGCTTTGTAGCCAGCCGCTACAAGCACGGGTCGCAGTCTCTTTCCGCCCCGCATTACGTAATCTCTTAGATTCTGATAATACTGTGCCAGAGAACTGCTAAGCTTCTTGGCCTCGGTAATCTTCGCCTCAAGATAATCGCCTAGGGCACGATTGACGAGTTCACCTTCCTCGCTCCAAATCTCGTTGAACTCAGACACTCTTCTCAACTCTCAAAACGCAGGTCTACCGGCACCTAATTAGCATTTCTGAAAATGTCGAAGATGAGTTAACCAAAGAACGAACTAGACATCGGGTATACACCGACCACCTCCGGGATTGGTCCAGATGGCAAGACAACTGAAATCTACTGCCCAACAAGCTCCAAGCCGGAGAATGCCACACAAGGAATCACGCAGCTGTCGTGAACTTCTGCCCGAGAACCGAGATTGATTTCACGTCTCAGGGATTCATAGAGATTGCCGACAAGTAAAGCATGTTTGATTTCGTGTGTGATTTGTCCGTTCTCAATCAGAGACGCACTCCGAACTTCGTTCGAGAACGCACCAGACGTGGGATCCACCTGAGGCCAAGCAAGATGCTCAATGTACACACCCCTTTTTGTTTCTCCGATAATGTCCTCGACAGATTGTCTTCCCGGACGTATCTCGAGTGTGGTGAGGCCGCACGCGGCTGGAGAAGAAAAGCGGCCAAGACACTCTCGTGGGTCTCGTCTGATTCCATTCCCTGTCGATGCCAAGCCTCCAAGCGCCCCATTGTAAGAATCAAAGAAATACGACTTCAGCTCACCCCTGTCAATCAGCATCGTCTTCCGTGTAGGAGTCCCTTCATCGTCAACAACTGAACTCAGCATACCGGTCTCAGATAGACCATTGTCCATTATCGTCAGGTTCTCGTGAGCCACGCGATCTCCTATCCTATCTGTCCATGGGCTGGAATGATTGTTGATATTCTCAGCAGACGCAGCCATGCCAATCAACTGTCCAAGCATCTCGCTGCACTCACTGGGGGCAAGAACTCCGACGATGTCCGTCCAGTGGTCTTTGAAAGCTTCGGCACTCAGTGAACTGACCGCTTGAGACCGAAGCTTCTCCCCTAGAACATCGAAGTCGACCGTGGAGAGTTTCCGAGACCAGCATCTTTGGACACCCTCTCCGACAAGTCCTCCCTTACCCGATTTCGCAGTAAAGAAGCCGAACACCATTGTGGACCTTGAACTCACCCTGACACCAAGCGAATTCCGCACTAGAAAATCGATTGAACTTGCACGCAGTACGCCATTGGGAACACTCACGTCACCTGACACCGCGGACCTCACAACTCGCATTGCATAGTCTAGGAGCTGAGAAGAATCAGCATTGGCAGTTTGCTTGTCGAAGAAACGATCACTTCTTCCAGAGGGAGTCTTGGGCTCAGGCAGAGAAACAAACCTCGGGTCTTCGTTGCTTACTCGTGCCACTGAGCTTGCTCGCCGTACAACTTCCTCAGGTGTCTCTGAAAGTAGCGTCGAGCTTGTGAATCCGACTCGCTTGCCAAGCACGTACTTGAGACCGACTCCAAACTCCGTCTTGGCATCTGCAATCTTCGGTACACTATCGTCGATGTATATGCTCGATATCTTCGTTGTTGCAGCGAAAACCTCAGCCTGCGATGCGCCCTCCTTCTGGCACAGAGACAATATCCTATCTGCTGTTTGCTCCTTGTCCATTCTAGCCGCCTCCTACAACTATTCTCGCCCTCATTCGTGGGCCGCCTGTGGCAACGGGAACAAAGTCCTCCTCACCTTTTCCACAGGTTCCACCGACAAAACTGAGTGTGTCGCCAACAGCATCAACTGTCTTCAGGAAATCCAGCACTTTTCCTGCCAAGGACATTGACCTGACGAGAGTCGTTAATTCACCATTCTTGATGATGTAGCCCTTCAGCGCCGAACACTGAACTCCGCCGCCAACAACATCCTCCATACCAGAAAGAGCACGATTTACGTATAGGCCGTCTTTTGTGTCTTCGATAATCTCCTCGTCCTTCCAGCTACCCTTGTCGAAATACGTGTTAGTCATTCTAGCGAAGATTCTATGATTGTAGTCTTGTGCGCGGCCATTTCCCGTCGGGGGCACATTCATTGTTGCGGAGGTCTCCAACGTGTGAAGAAACCCCTCATATGTGCCTCCATTGATAATCAGTGTTCGCGAACCAAGTGAGCCCTCTGAGTCAAAGGGAATTGTCCCTCTCAAACCCTGAATCGTTCCGTCGTCTACTAGGGTCACCTGCTCTGAACCAACCTGCTTCCCAGCCATGTTGGTTAGAAAGGAACGGCCCTTGACAACTTCGTCTGCCTCGCTCGCGTGACCACAGACCTCGTGAGCAATGAGCCCGGCAACGTCGGCATCGGTCACAATTGTCATTTCCCCGGACGGAGGCTTCGCGGGCAGAAAGGAGATCTACTGCACCCCGGGCACATTCCTCGCCGAACTCTGCAGGATTCACAGTGCGCATCAACTCGAACCCAGCCTGACCGTCCTTTATGTCATAGTTGAACTGCATCTTATCAGATTCTCTGGCAACTGATTGAATCATGACGAGCACTCGAACTTCGTCCCACTCAAGCCTCGACCCAGCGCTATTGACGAGAACAAGATCCTGCCTAGTATCCGCATAGTTGGATGTGTTGTTGACTATCCGCTGGTCAATTCTCTGAGCCTTGTCTAGGTCCACGACTAAGGCTAGCTTGTCCTCGTCGCTGACCTTTGATGGATCTCCTTGAGCTTCTGATGAGCGGTCCTTCTCAAAGACGGAACGTGCGATAGGTCGACAGTCTTCTGCGAATAGTGAGCAGTGACCTTTGCCATACTCAAGGCATCTGAAAGTAGCTCCTTCAACATGCTCTGGGACAAGGAAGCAGTCGTTGATGCCTGGCCCCAGCACGCTCCAACCAAAACTCTCGCTACAGTGCCTGCTCTGTTTGTTCTTTCAAACCTTCGCAAAGTTCCATTTACCATGCTGAGCTGTGTACCTGAGCGAATCTCATGACGAATGTCAGCGAAAGCCACGTCTCGCTCCCGAATCTCATCAATTGCCTTTTCCATCATTTCGGGCAGGGGTTGCATGACTGCAATCGAATCCTTCCTGCATGATAAGTCTTAACCAAACAGCAAGGTTGTCCTATAGGAACGGAAATCCGTACTCTGGCTTTGCTAAACATAAAGCGTACCTTTGAAGATAGTAACTGCTGTACCGCTCACCTTGACTTGCTCAATGTCTTCCGGATCTCCTCGGACTTCAACGAAAACCTTTCCAGGGCGCCCCATTGAGTGGCCCTGTTCGACCACTATGCTGGTAACCGGATATGTTGGCTCCATCAAACCATATCTTATGATGTAGCCGCCCATGCTCGCAGCCGCCGACCCTGTTACTGGGTCTTCATTGATACCCAGAGATGGAGCAAAGTGCCTGACATGAACATCAGACGTGGGTTCAAGCGTCTCTCTTGTGAACACCTGAATCGAGACATAGTCCGAGTTCTTACCCAGCCTAGTGAGTCGATCCCAAGCAGGGCGGATTCTTTCGAGAGCCTTCAGCGTGCCTACGGGAATCATCAGCTGTGGGGTACCTGTGCTGACCGTCTGAATCGGAGTTGATGACAGAATGTCGGCAAGACTCAGACCAAGAGCCTCTGCATAGTCTCTGGGATCATACGTCCTGAGAAACTCTGGCTTCTTGGCAGTAATCTGAATCTCGGGCCTCTTCGTTTCCTCATTCTTCACTATGTCAACCGAGAGAACGCCAGCTTTTGTTTCCACGCTAACGGTAGAGACATCTCTTGGAGTGTCAATGATGCCCTCTTCGACCATTGCATGAAGAGCAGCCACAGTGAGGCTACCTGAAAATGGCATCTCGCCTCCAGAAACAATGAACCGGAAACGCGTGTCCGCAACACCCGAGTCCGATACAAAAACGGTCTGGCCAATACCTAGCTCCCTTGACAGCTCTCTGATTATCTCATCGCTAACATGGTCCGCGTTGAGCACTACGGCAGATGGATTTCCTCCAAAGGGCACATCAGTGAACGCGTCGACCTGCAGCAAAGTCAGTCGCTGACGTCTCGTCATTCTTAAAGAACCAAGTCTTGACCCGACTGTCCTCAATTAAGGATTGTTCATGCTAGGGAAAGCACCTACATCAATCATTTCAAGGATTGCCATGAATGATATTGGGTATGAGGAGGTGGCGACGTGCAGGTAATCGTGGTAGGAGGGGGGAGTTTCGTAATTGAGGGCATGTAACGAAAAACTAGCCCGCACGCCGCCTTTGCTACTTATCTGGAGGTTGCGCTCCCGCACTTACCCTACATCTACACACTACCGGGTGTCCCCAACTTTTAAACATATCCATAACGAATCTGCTTGATTCTGTTAAAGCATATTAAACTGCATAATGACCACCCATTTCCTAGATTCAGGAGTCAAAAAGGCAGTCGTCGTTCATGCCTTGGGCGAGAGAGCGTTCACGAAATCGCGATAGCGTGTCGATGTGAAATAGAGAACCGGACTACTCATATGAGCTATGGGCAGTCCCGGTAGTTGTTCGCTGTACTATTGGTTACCCGAGTACGGCTTCGTTATGGTCTCTTCCTCGAATTGGCTCGGACTCCGGGTCTTGCGCCACTCCTTGACGGGCATACCGAATTTCTGTTCTATCCTAGACCGATGAATGGTGTTCATCGTGCAGAATGGGACGATTCTTCCGTCAGGGACAGCGTAGTTCACGTCACAATGCTGAACTCGTTCAAGATCGAAGTTGTATGGGTCTTGAAAATGCATGATGCCGAGCATGACGATATGGTGCATGAACTTCGCAAGCGAATCGTAGTCTCCTCTGTTCAGGAAGGCACCCAAGAGATCCTTAATGATTCCCTTCTTCTTGATGTGTCGAACTCCTCCCAAGAGCTTTGCTTTCGCGCGCTTGCTAGCTGCGGTCTTGCCATCTGCGTAGAGGTCGGAGATCTCGGACAGAGCTCGAGGAACTTGTCCACATCAATTAGATTCGTTATGGGCTCGTAATGGCCTTTGTCGTCGATGTACAGGAATGTTGCCATTCCGCATGCGAAGTGGGCGCTGAGCTCAGCTGTGGGACACCCTTAATCAAACCGAGGGCTCTTCCTACGGGCATCATCGCAGGTACGGGGTACCAGGCCGAGATAGGAATCTTGCCATTGGTCTGCTCCTCGATTCGGTGAACTACATCGGGCACCGTTATCCGCATTGCCTGACGCTGCTCGTAATCTATTCTGCCCGTAATGCTGACAGGCTGGAAGTTGACACAACGGACTACATCCCGGTTCTCAACGGCGAATTCAACTATGCGGCCAAGCTGGTCATCGTTGACACCGCGAACAACCGTCGGTACCAAGATGACTGCGTCCAGCCCAAGCTTCCGACAATTCTCAATGGCTTGGAGCTTCACTGGCAATAGATTCGTTCCTCTAGCGGCCAGATATGGCTCAGGTGTGACACCATCAAACTGCATATAGATAGCAGATAGTCCAGCATCGACCAGCTCCTTTGCATAGTCTAGGCTGTTCCCTATCCGGATAACATTGCTGGCAATCTGAACATGACGAAAACCAAGCTCCTTGGCCCACCGAATGTATTGCGGAAGATTCTTGCTGACCGTCGGTTCGCCTCCAGCGAACTGTAGGGCAGGAGCTGGCACAGGCAAGTTGCGTCTGAGGTTTTTCATCATCTCGAGGACTTCCTCGGGCGTCGGCTCATAGACTGAGCCGGACTCAGCTGCGTTTGCGAAACAGATCGGGCAGCGCAGATTGCATCGATTAGTAACGTCTAGCAAGGCCAGCGCAGTATGCGACTGATGCTGCGGGCACTGACCGCAATCATTCGGGCAGCCCTCAATCGTTTCGGTCCTTGGATTATCAAGGCCTACGCTTTCATACCAGTAAGTCTGGGCGCGCTTGAACATCTCGGCGTCGCCCCAGTAAACGTCAACAAACTCACCGTGGTCAGGGCAGGACTTCTTGTACATTATTTTCCCGTCCTCTTCGTAAACAGTCGCGTCGATTACGCGAACTTCGTCATTTGTGAGAAGACACTCCGGGCAGATAGACTTGGTAGTATACGGTAGCGGGCGGATTTCGTGCTTCTCCACGTGGTACCTTGAGATGTCCTTGTCACCCGTGGTGTGAGAGGGCATGACTTCAGGTACACGCTTTACTTCAATTTCCATCGCGATCATTCTCCGAAAACTAAAATACCACCACTAAACAGAGTGGTAATTCATTAGGTCAGGCCAATTCAATGAATATAACCTTTGTCCGATGTTTCAGAGTATGAAGCGGAGTATTGGTAAACCATCGTTCTAACTGGCCGTTGGGGCACATGGTGCCCGTTATGGCTAAGTCTCAGGCCAGTCTTTCAATCTGGGCATCTGCTAGATATCGTGTCCATTACGCAATCTCGAGCGCGAGCGTTTCATGTCCGAAGGAGCAGCGGGATGAACACTAACCGCCTGTTTCTTCATGAACGGAAGCGTCACCGTTTTCTCTTACTTGACGGCTAGTCCGACTTCCACTTGAGGCTTTGCCGCTTTGAGAAATTGATCTGCTGCACTCTTCACATCAACTGGAATCTGAGCAGACCAAGGTGAGTCAGCATCACGCGGCGTGGATCCGGTCATCGAGCTAAAGGGTCGGAACTTGGTCTTCATCGTGCTGTCAAATAAGAGGGTTCCTATCCACTGCCCTCCTTTTATGAGCTCGATACATCGGAAGAAACTTCCTCAGCTTGGTGGGAACAATCGCATCCCAGAAGAAGGAGACACTGTTGAACTGATTCGGCTTACCAACAGATACCAGATAGCTGTCCATCGTCGCCTTTGCTGATACAACGTTGTAGAGAATGCCGATTCGACAGTTCAAGCATTGATTGAACTCTAGACCGTCACCGCTGGGCTGAACATACGCGATGCCGTTCTTCTCTATGTTGCTATCATTACAGTGGACACAGAGACTCATGCCCCAGCGAACTTCCAAGTGATTCTTGAATGGTCCAGACAAGAAACGGGAAGCGCCTTTTTCGAAAGCGGCCTTTACCTTAACCGGCCCCTCGGTATCCATTTTCTTACGGATAGCTCTCCATAACCCTAAGGAGTCTTGAGACATCACGTTCAGTACCATGTCAACGAGTGTGTCCAGCGACTTGCTTTCGAGAGAACTCATGATCTTGCACCTTGCAGCCGTCTGGCGATTAGATGATGATGAGCAACCATGCTCGGCAATTAAACGTTGGTCGGGTGTCCCGTCAATAGGTTTGATTGCGGTCTCGTGACGAAGCGAATCCTCGGAAAGATTCACAGGCACTGGGTAATCCGCGTTAGCCTAACCTTTTTAAAAGGGCCAAGACTGTCTCGACAGCAAGCCCAGATAGGTGAGCGAAAGGATGGATTGCCAAATCATCTAGCAAAGGTGGCGTCGAGCTGCGGACAAGCGTAGCAAGCTTTCTCACCTATCATCGCGCGGAAACGACTTCTGTATCATTCGTACGATTTACGTCAGATGAGAGGAGACCACAATGAGTTACTTACCCAAACGCTATGATCCACAGGCTGTCGAATCAGAGGTTTTGGACTTCTGGAAGAAGAAACATGTCTACGAGAAGACTGTGGAGTACCGACACTCAGGAAAACCTTGGAACTTCCTCGAAGGGCCTCCAACTACAAATGGGTTCATGCACGTCGGCCACGGGAGAGGACGTGCGATAAAGGACGCCCAGATCCGGTACATGACCATGAAGGGCTATGATGTTTGGAGACGCGCGGGCTGGGATATGCAAGGCCTGCCTGTCGAACTCGAAGTTGAGAAGAAGGAAGGGATAGCGCAGAAGCGTCAGATCGAGTCGACAATAGGTCTGGACCTATTTGTGAAGAAATGCAAGGAGCTGGTCGATACTTACCTGAAGAGCTGGGTAGACGACTCTGTCCGGCTGGGACTATGGCTCGACTATCCAACCGCATACCAGACCCGCCGCGACGATTACATAGAGCATGTCTGGCACTTCTTAAAGGTCGCTAACGAAAAGGGGCTCCTAACACGCGGTTACAGAGTGAACCCCACTTGTCCCCGATGTGTGACCGCACTTTCAAGTCACGAAGTATCGCAGGGGTACAAAACGAAGGTTGACCCGTCGATATACGTCAAATTCAAACTCTTGGGAAAGGACAACGAGTTTCTCGTAATCTGGACAACAACGCCGTTCACCTTGGTCTCCAACGAAATGGTTTCCGTTCATCCCGACTCGAAGTATGTCAAGGTCCAAGTACAAGATGAATACTGGTGGCTTGTCGAAAACCTTGTCGAAACAGTGATGCAGAAAGCAGGCATCAGCTCCTATGACATCGCGGATACTCTGTTAGGGAAGGAGATGCTAGGCTGGAAATATGAGCATCCTTTCCGGGATGAGGTGGAGTGGCATCGAGAACATGATGAGAAGTACATGCACGCTGTGGTAACTGGCACTCATGTCACTTTGGAGGAGGGTACGGGCCTTGTGCATACAGCACCCGGATTCGGACCCGATGACTTCAACGTTGGCAGAGAGTACGATGTGCCGGTGTTCTGCCCTGTTACACCGTCCGGTCTTTTCACGGATGAAGTTCCAATGTTCAGTGGTCAGTTCGTATTTGATACGAATCCCAAAGTCCCGGTAATGCTGAGAGAGAAAGGGCTGCTCATACACGAAGAGACAGTGGAACACGAATACCCCCATTGCTGGAGATGTGACACGCCACTCGTCTATCTAGCTGACAAGACGCAATGGTTCCTGAAGATGGAGGATGTTCGTGATAGGCTTTTGGAGGAGAACAAGAAGGTAGAGTGGACACCAGAATGGGCGGGCACCGGACGTTTCGGCGATTGGGTAGCCAACGCAGATGACTGGTGCATATCAAGGTCTAGGGTATGGGGATCTCCATTACCCGTCTGGGTCTGTGACAGCTGTAAGAATGAGACCGTTGTGGGATCAAGGCAGGAGTTGAAAGACCGGGCAATCGAGTTTCCTGAGGAGTTTGAAATGCACAGGCCTTGGGTTGACAAAGTGGTTCTGAGATGCGAGAAGTGCGGCAGCAGGATGCATCGGGAGCAGTTCGTGGTTGACGCCTGGCTTGACTCAGGGATGGCCCATACCGCTAGCGTAGATTACCTCAAGGACCCCGGGTTGTTTGAGCATGTTTTCCCATACGATTTCATAACCGAGGCAGTTGACCAGTCGCGGGGATGGTTCTACAGCCTGCTCTATACATCTGTCGTGTTGCATGGGCGCGTGGCTTTCAAAGCTTGTGTAAGTCAAGGCCATGTCCTTGATGAAGACGGCGGAAAGATGAGCAAGTCCAAAGGCAACGTTGTATGGATGAAGGATGCATTGAAGGCAGCGGGAGCAGACCCCTTCAGACTCTACGTTCTAAGCAAGTCAGCCCCGTGGTCCGCCACTAACTACAGCCCAAGTGAAATCGAACTCACAAGGAAGAAACTAGACATCCTATGGAACATATTCCTCTTTGCCGAGACGTACATGGACTTGGACAAGTATCGTTTTGACCCCAAGAGATTCGAGAAGAAGGTCAAGGAATCAGACCTAGAGGACCGGTGGCTCATTTCACGACTCCAGTACGTATTGACGGAATTTCATTCAAACATGAAACAGTATTTCTATCATCAAGCCGCAAGGATGCTACTTGACTTCATAACTGAGGATTTCAGTAGGGTGTATCTTCCGCTTGTAAAGAAGAGAGTCTGGTTAGAGAGCGAAGACCCGAAGAAGCTCATGGCGTATGACGTGATGTTCTATACCCTCTATGCCGT
Organism: Candidatus Thorarchaeota archaeon; assembly: GCA_963726195.1. Lineage (GTDB taxonomy): Archaea > Asgardarchaeota > Thorarchaeia > Thorarchaeales > Thorarchaeaceae > OWC5. The sequence goes on along the minus strand of CAVSBO010000007.1, from coordinate 72,960 downwards.
AGTGAGGTGTTTGAACATCCTCACACCTTTCCTAGCAGAAAAGCTGCACATTGGCTTCTTCGTCCGTTTCTCTGGTGGACTTCCAGAATCGGTTAATCTAAGTGATATGCCGGAACCTGACGAGAACTTGGCCGACTCGGAGATGGAGGAGTCGTTCCTAGTACTTGAGGAGCTAAGAAGTGCTTCATCATTTGCTAGAAACAAGAAGGGTGTGAAACTGCGGCATCCGGTAAGCAAGGTGATGCTCATACCTTCATCACAGGAGGTAGCAAGGCGGGCAGAAAACTTGAAGTCGCTTCTAGAGGATGACTTGAATACACGTGAATTTGTCGTGCTAAAATCTGACGTCGTGCCTGACTTCACTCGCCTTGTGGCGAAACCCAATTTCAAGTCTTTGGGACCGAAGTACAGGGACGGAATGAAGAAGCTTCTTACTGCCCTTGAGAAATCAGACGCATCGAAGCTTAGGACCGAACTCCAGAAAGGTGATGCAACTCTCACCGCAGGCAGCGACAGGTTCGTCCTTGAATCAGAGGACATCGAGTTTGAGGAAAGCGTTCCGGATAACCTGAGCATCGCGGAGTGCAAGATAGGCAAGGTCTACGTGGACGTTACTCGAACCAGAGAACTCGAGGCCGAAGGGCTCGTTAGAGATGTGATTAGGCGAATACAGGTCATGAGAAAGGAGATGGACCTCAATGTGGAACAGAGAGTAAGTCTGATGATTGAGTTTTCAGATAGCGAATCAGCAGACCTTGCAAGGATGTTCTCCGACCAACTTGCCACAGAGACCAGATCGAGCAAGACTCAGCTTGTTGGCCCAGAGTCACAGGCAGCGTGGAAGCCATTCAAGTACGTGAAGGAATGGGAGATTGAAGACCTCAAGATTAAGGTCGGGATGACGCCGATACAGGTCGTCCAGAAACGGGCTTCTCACGCGAAAGCACCTCCAGCAAAGTCTGGAAGAAAGACGCGTTCTCCTCGATCGAAGTGAGAGACACCCACTCGTTGGCTCCATGCATATTGTCTCCACGCGGACCGAAGTCGAAGAGGCCTGCCTTCACATCTGAGAAATAACGCGAATCTGACGCGCCGTAGCCCTCTCCAATCGTGTACTTGATGCCTTCCTTTTCGAGGGCCCAGGTCGCAGCACGAATAAGCTTTGACTCGACGTTTGCTTCAACGAAGCCCTTGCCGGGTGCCACTTCGAGCGAGTAAACGTCAACCTTTCCCTTCAACGACGTCTCAAAAGCGGTCCTCACGGCCTCCTTGTCATTTGTCATCGCTCTTACGTCACAGTACACTGTCCATAGGTTCTTCTCTAAGGAGGCCAAGTTTGGGGAGACGAAGATTCCCATGTCTGAGTACTTCGTGGGAAACTGAGCGTTTGACATCGGAAGCAGGGATCTAATCAGACCCGTTAGCGCTTTGTCGTACTCGACCTCACTGGCAGATGTAGCAGGTCGTACGATATCTAGCTCGACCCAATCAGGAATCACATTTGTCTTCAGGAATGCCCCCCGAATTCCGCGGACAACCACTTGCGGATTGAGATCTAGGTACTTAGAAGCGGCCAGCATTGCATGGCGGTCCACACCTGGCCTGAAGTATGCGGAATGACGTGTCTCAGTCCCGAACGTGTCCGTAGTGAACCGGATGGTCTCCATCTGCCCCTTCATCCGAGCCAACGCCTGTTTGACCTTGATAGTGGTTGGCAGGATGTTGCGCCTACGATGTATCACCTTCTGCCCACTACCGTCGGCTACAACCACGTAGTCGGGGAATAGCCCGTTCTTCATCAGGTATCCTCTGAGGTAGCCGGCGCCGTTCTCTCCTCCCAATTCCTCGTCTCCACTTGCTGCAATCATCACGGTGCAAGGGGGCTCGGATTTGCCAAGCATTTCTGCAAGAAGAAGCAAGGAAACGATGTTGCCTTTATCATCTAATGATCCCCTGCCGTATGCTCTATCGCCTTCTACAGTAAGGGAGAAGGGATCGGTTTTCCATCCTTCGCTAACCGGAACTACATCGAAGTGTGCTAAGAACAGAATCTTGAAAGAGCCCTGCCCCCTGCGGCCAAAAGTGGTCAATACTCCGTTTGACTCCAAAATATCAGAAGTGAAACCCGCGGATTCAAGCTTCTCTTTGATGTACTGTGGACATCTTGGCAACACCCGCTTGCCAGACTTGGTGTCACTCACCGTATCCATCGAGACCAAGCGTTCGAGCTCGGGTCGCGCATCCATTTCAATCCCATATACATCTAGGAGACTGCGCGTCAAAAGCTATCCAATAGTTGCTCGAGTACTTCAAACAAGTGAAAGAAAAGACGGCGTTCTTGTGGCAGTCAAGAAAGAGGCAATGAGCGACACTCTTCCGAGCGTCACTCAATCCATACGTTCTAAGTTCTCTTGTAGACAAACCTTGCCCACGAGGCGGTATTGGGCATCTCGGCAGGCATCTTCTTTCGCTTGCGTATGTCCAGGATTTTCTCCTGCTGCATGTTTGTCGGCAATGGATCAAATCCCCGGAACTCATAGCCAAAGAAGCTCCTACCGGAGGTCGCTCCTCTGAACTCGTCCGCGATACCGATTGTCTCAGCAGTCGGGAGCATACCCTTCACAGTGACTGTGTCTTCCTCTGCCTCTATGGTCACTATTTGTCCCCTGTGACCTGTCAGAACCTTGATGACTGCACCCTGAGTGTCCGTTGGAGTTTTTATGTCAACATTAAGGACTGGCTCATACAGAGAGGGGTTGGCAGTCAAGAAGCTCATATTGAGAGCAGCAGCTGTCATCGTGGTGATTTCAGTGAACCCAGTGTGAGCAGGGTCATTGTGGACAGTCGCATCTGTCACGACTGCCTTGATTCCCATTATAGGCTCATGCGCGAGAGGACCAGAATCACAAAAGTCTCTGAACGTCGTTTGCACGTATGGAAGTATCCTATCGAACCTTTGCACACCAGACATGGCGTCAACAAGTAGGCAAGACTCATAGATGTCAAGTATCTTCTTGGCTTCCTTCGGGTCCCAGTGCGCCTCTTCACGCAGAATCGGGCCTACCTCTTGAGCCTTCATGTCTGAGAATATCCTCTTCTTTCGGAAAAGGTTGAGGGTCGCCTCGTCAAGAGGCTCGACGTATATTCTCAGTCTGTTGTGACCGTTGGGAGACTTCGTGTGAAACTCACCGCCGCGAGTCGATATCTTTTCCCTGTAGACTATCACTGGGTCTGATATCTTGATCTTGACCTGCTCGTTGATTCTTCCCGTAAGAATCTCAATCTGTAGTGGGTCGATTCCATCCAGCCGATACTCTCCGGATTCCTTGTCACGGTGGAACCTGGCTGTTGGGTCAGCCATAATCCACTTAGAGACAACGTCATCGAGCTTTGCTATGTCCTGAGGATCAACAGGCTTGATACTCCGGCTCACGACTGGTTCGCTCGCATACTGGATGGCCTCGAACGGCTTCATATCTGAGCCAGCCTCAACAAACGATTCGCCAGCGGGGCAAATGAAACCGAAGACCGAGAACAAGTTCCCAGCAGGCACCTCATCGATGTCAAGCATGTCCGTAATCTCTTGCACACCAAGACGTTTCACAGTGGCCTTTTCTCTCCTGTTCACCAAGAAATCTCCTGGCCTGCCTTGAGTGTGCCTGAGAAAACACGTCCAATCAGAGTTGGCCTCTTGCTCTTCGGGTCTACGTAAATCTTGGTTATCATGCCTAAGACAGGGCCATTCGGGTCGCAGCTCAGAAGTGCCTTGCCCTGTGGGCTCTCAAGGTCGCCTTTCCAAATCCGGGGTATCTTGTATTGCTGTGCCTCCCTCGGATTCGGCAGATGATGGACAATCATCTCAAGAAGGGCTTCATCAAGGGGTAGGTTCTGCCTGAGCCAGTCTGCCTGACCTTGCTGATACTTCTCGAAGACCACTATGGGCTTTATCCCCTTCTTGTCTAGGGTTTTCATGGTGAATGCCCAGCCGGTCTTTGCACTTCCGATAGCGACACTACCCTCTTGGAAGCTGACCTGCCATGCTTTCAAGAACTCTGGTGGGGCGACCTTCGCGATAAGTTCGTTCACCTTCTTGATGATGGCATCGATGCGCTCGTAGACCTTGGCAGGTGGCAACTTCAGCTCATTGATGAGTCGGTCAACCTTGTTTACGAACAGCACCGGTTTGCAGCCCTCACCACCTACTGAAAGGCGGATGTTGGTTTCTGTCTGAGTGCGAACGCCCTCCAGGGCATCGACAAGAATCACGACTCCATCGCTTGCCCTAAGCGCCCGCGATACTTCACCGGTGAACGAAAGGTGACCCGGTGTATCCGAAAGCTGAATCAGGTATTCCTCTCCATCTACTTCGCAATCGAGCAGGACCACCGAGGTGAAAATCGTGATGCCTCGTTGCTGCTCTTCCCAGTCACTGTCAGTCATGAGCACTTGTCCTGCCGCTGCATCGCTCATCAGACCGGCATGACGTAGCAGATAGTCGCTTGTTGTTGTCTTGCCGTGATCAACGTGCGCGCTAATAGATACGATTCTCTTGTGTGGATAATCGTCAGACTTTATCAGTGCCCTGATTGCGTCCGGGTCCTTTATTTTGACCATTCTACTCACTCTCTAAAGACAATGCATTCCGAAATGAAACATCGGTGCAAGAGAACTCGGCCGAGTAGCCGATAACCTCGTCACTGATTCAGGCCCCCTCTTTATCTTGGTCATAAAAGCCTATCGACCTGTGATTTCACCGGGTCGCAACAGACTACGAGTCTCTCCGACCTGACTGTATACGGCATTCGAGGAAGTTTGTTCTGGCCATACAACTCAGTCTTCGTGAAACCCACTTCTTCGAGCAACACTCGTATCTCGGGTGCGGTGTACATTCTGATGTCGTTGTTTGCTAATGCGTCCTGAGAAGCGAGCACCACAACTCCTCTATCTACATCAATGAATGTCGGCGAGCGGCCCCTCAGCACGCCTGCGGGAGCATCGAAGACATGAGGCTCGCTGAGCAAATAGCCGCCTTCAATCTTCGTCCATGTCTTCTGGAACACTGGCAGATTGTACGGATTCATGAGGTCCAGCAGGAGAGAGCCGCCGTCGACAAGTGCCTCGTGCGACTCCCGCAAGACACGTCTGTTCTCTTCGTGATCGAAGAAACCAAAACTGTGGCTTAGCATGACCGCCGCATCGAATCGCTGATTGTAGCTCATGTCGCGCATGTCGCCCTGATAGAAGTTTACTGTAACGCCTTCCTGTCTTGCTCTCTCTTGCGCGACCTTGACAAGACTCCTTGCAAGGTCGAATCCGGTGACAATCATCCCGCGCTTCGCAAACTCAATGCTTTGGTCGCCAGCACCTGAAGCGATGTCCAATAACTCACTGCCAGAATGAAGGCGCAAGACTTCGACGCAAAAATCCGCGACCATCTTGTCATACTGCTCAATACCCTGCAACGTGTTTCTGTATTTCACACGCAGTATCTCGGCCCAGAAGTCATCCCAGCCGCGCTCAACCTGTTCCATCACTTGCTCATCTAGCTGACCGCGTCAAATAGAAGTGATATGAACATTATCATTGATTTGGCGATGCTTTAGTCGACGAAGAGCTGACAGGACAACAAAGGAAGGGCCGCACATGCTTGCGTGCTTGCACTAATCCTTCTTCCAGTCATGCATCACTCGCTAGGCAAGAAAAAGGTGGAGGACCCGCCACCTGTTAATCTCCGCCGGGAGGGACGCAGAATATCACAACAGGACGCTCGCATAGATGACCATGCAGCTGCGGGTCTAATCTCCGATTATTCAATCACATAAGTGCCTATAAATGTATAGTTCCTAGAGAAGATGCGCCGGCTTCAGCAAGAATCATCGAACCGTTCTCTTTTTAGAAAAGCTCAGTATTCATTGGTAAGAATCGCGGTTCTGTGAAGCTTAGACCTTCCCGGAATTCAAGACGGCTCTCCTGTCGGGCTATATCAGACGGAAGAACGACCTGAGTATGTCTGAAGCGAAATGATGGTAGCCCCGCGAGGACGTTCGCGTTGTGGACGAATCCTACAACGATTCGAACCTCGGTCAAGAGCTCCAGAGGCTCCTATGCTGGACCACTACACCACGGGGCTACTTCCAAAAGGGGCACTTCCCCTTTGAGGGGGTCCAGTTCGGAGGCTCGTTGGCCTACTTTAATTACCTTTTCGGTCTTGCCCGCCGAAAAGCGTGGACTTGTTCCTCGACTCGACGGCTACTCTCGCTTTCCAGATGATTAATTAGGTCTCAGTGAGACCGGAGTATCCCGAACAACATATGCCCTACTGGCAAGAACTCACACACAAACAGTTCATGAAGGCCTGCCACGAGACCGAGGTTGCGCTCATGGTCGTGGGTGCGCTCGAGGCACATGGAGATCATCTTCCTCTTGGCTCCGACACCATACTTCCAAGCTACCTTGCTGACATTGTTGCCAATAGAACGAAAACGCTTGTACTGCCGCCAATCCCGTTTGGAGAAAGTTGGACCTTTGAAGAGTTCGAGGGCACGATTTGCGTGAGCCCTTCCGCCTTGCTCAGTTACTACAGTGACATAATGGAGTCGGTCTTCAAGCATGGCTTCAGATACATCGTCGCACTGAATGGCCACGGTGGGAACTCCTCTCTGCTTCAGCTTGCGGCTAGGAAGTCCACAATGGTGGGCGAACGCGCCGTGATAGTTGTGAACTGGTGGACAGACCTCGGGAAGGAAATCAGACAAAAGCTCCTAGAATCGCCCGAGGGCCATGCGGCCGAGGACGAGACTTCAGAAATGATGTGCGTGCGGCCAGACCTTGTTGACACCTCTGCCTACAAGAGTTCTGAAGTGAAAGTCAAGTATGCCATCGTATCAGGCAGATATCGAGGAGAGCTCTTTCCTTCCGCCGTTCGCGGAGACCCGAGAAAGGCGACGCGCGAGAAAGGGAATCGGTTCATGGAGGAAGCTGCACGAGAGCTGCTGGAACTCATAGCTCAGCTTGAGAAAGGTGAACTCCCCTTGATGAAGGGATAGGCAGAAACCTGAGAGCTCTAGATTCCCACCTTGAAAACCAGTGCATCTCTCAAGACACGCTGAAACATCCTTAACAGATTCGTGCCTGCTGTGGCTACGGTTCCAAATACAGGATAGCCTTCGAGGCCCATCATCGTGACCATATAGTCAACAGGCAGAGCGTTCGCCACATCTCTCTTGTTGAGTGCCACAACTATCGGGAGAGTTGCCATTCTGTCGGTACCCATGGCCAACCGTAACTCTCCAATCGATGCCAAGTTCTCATTCATTTGTTCAGGTGTGCTATCGGCCATGAAAATCAGGCCATCCGCGTCCCTCAGTACAGCGATTCGGTTGCCGGCATGGCGCCTCTGGCCAGCAACAGTGAACACATCAAACACAATCTTCTCGCTTGCAGAAATAGGAATAAAATCAAAGAATGTTGTTCGTCCTAGTTCGTCCGCAACTTCAACAATCTTGCCTTTTGAGAGAGATCGGACATTCGCGAATAGCCAGCGGAGTGCTGTGGTCTTGCCCGACAAAGAAGGGCCATAGAACACTATCTTGAGGTGAATCCGACCTTTCTCGTCCCGCTTCAATACCTTGCCCGGTACGATCTCAGCGGTCATCTGGGGTCGAATGTCTGCGGCCCGGGCCAATCTTCTTGTAGCTGCAGCATCAATCGTGAACCCCTCGCTTGACGCCACCAATGTTCCCACCGGGGCAGGATACTTGGGTTCCATCAACTCCTTCGTTGATGAAGTCTTCATTGGCTTACTTGGCAGACCTACTGCGGGCTCTTTGGCAGGAACCAATGCCTCTGAAGCTGCGCTTGCAACGTGAGGAGGCTCTTTGGTCTTGTGTCTCCTTAGGCGCGCCGCCAGCCTGTGAAATACCGACAAGCCGCTCTCCAATTCCTAGCCTGTGCAGGCAACCAATAAACTTTGGGGGGATTGCCAACTCCAGTGAGCTTTATCTGAGGTTCTCACTCCACCTCGGCTCAATGCCCGACAGTATCGACCCTGCTTTTGTAGCCATGCACTTTCCCACGCTTGCAGAAATGACGTATCTGAACAACGCTTCGACCGGCATTCCGCCTGCTACGACGATACGGGCCATGAAGGAATACCTCGATGGCATAGCTCACGCCAACGATGATTTCGAGCGTGTCATAGAGACTCTCAGGACAGCCCGAAGTCTTCTGCCCAAGCTATTGGGAGGAACTGAGGCCCAGTACGCATTGGTTCCAAGCACCTCGGAGGGCATCAATATCTTCGCCCACGGCGTCGATTATCCCCGAGGTTCAAACATCGTCATATGCGACCTAGAATTCCCCGCGAACTACGTTCCTTGGCAGAATGCTGCTAGGTTATATGGCGCCGAACTCCGAATTGTGAAATCACGCGTTGGCGCAGCATCCGTAGAGAGCTTCAAGGAGAAAATCGATGACAAAACTAGGGTCGTGGCCGTAAGTCAGGTCCAATTTGCTTCTGGATTCAGGATGCAGCTCAAGGACCTCAGCTCGTGTTGTCCATGACGCAGGCGGCTACCTTTTCGCAGACATAATCCAAGCAGCCGGATGTATCAACACCGACTTGGAAAAGGAGGAAGTCGACTTCGCTGCCGCACAAGCGGCCAAGTGGCTCCTTGGTCCCGTTGGGGCTGGATTCATCTACATCAGAAAAAGCATTGTCAACGAAATAAAGCCGAGATTTCTTGGATGGTGGGGAGTCAAGAACATTGAGGACTTCACCTATTCAGAAAGAGAACCACTGCCAACCGCGAGCAAGTTTGAAGTCGGTTCAATAGCCGTAGTATCCTATGTTGGATTGATCGAATCATTGAAGGTTCTGATGAAACTACCTTCCAGCACTAGAGAGAGAGCCGCGCTCGACAATGCAAGCTACCTCCGAAAAAGACTCTCGGAAATCGGAATAGAGTACTATGACTTCGGACCAAAGAACAGCTCCGCAATTGTCTCATGCGCTCCGCGAGACGCGGAAGAACTGCAGAAGTCGATGCTAAAAGAAAAGATCCATTGCTCGGTCCGGAACGGCAGACTTCGTGTTTCGTCCCACTTCTACAATACGCACGAGGAAGTCGATAGGTTAGTCAAACACCTCAGGTGATTGATTGTGTTTGAGAAAATAGCGGGCCAAGTCTATTTCCTTGAAAGCACATCATTTGACAGCAATATAATATACATCGATGGCGGCGACCTCCATGTGCTTGTTGACACAGGAACCGGCCTAAACGCACCCAAGCTCGACTTGGACCTCAGGACACTAGGGACAAGCACAGAGGCAATCACTGATGTCGTTCTTACACACAGTCACATCGACCATATTGGAGGTCTAATCCCGATTCTCGAATCGGCGTCACCGACAATCCATTTGCATAGAGAGGAGGCGGACCGAATCAACTCCGGGGACATGGAGTCTCACGTTGGCGGACACATTCGGAGCGGAACTGCCTCCGATAAGGATCGATGACCCTCTCGAAGAGGGACGATTCCTCAGCTTTGGTGATGTGAATCTGCAGGTGTATCACACGCCCGGCCATTCTATCGGCAGCATCTGCCTACACGACCAAGACCTCGGTCTGATGATTACTGGTGACACGATGTTTGCTGAGGGCAGCTTCGGGCGAGTGGATTTTCCCACAGGAGACTCTTCAAAGCTCAGTGCAGTCACTCAGAAGGATTTCACAGATCGATTTTGACGTTGCCCTGCCTGGTCATATGCAGGCGATAACCCAAGATGCCAAGAGCTCAGCTCGCCTATCATACGAAATGGCACGCGGCTGGTTCAGGAGCTAGTCGTGACCTCGGTGACTTCGTCCAAGCTTGTGCTCTCTGCAGCACTCCGAGAACCAGAATCTCTGAGGTATTCCAACTCGACAGCCTTAACCAATGCGCATACTGCCTCACTTGCGGGCGTCTCGATGCCCATCTCATGAGCCAAGCGAATCACTTCACCAGTGATGGAATCAATCTCTGTTTTCTTCCTCGCTCGGATGTCCTGAAGCATTGAGTTGACGTTGGCCCCAGTGGCTTTCGCTGTGCCTAGGGTATAGCGAACAGGGTCCTCAGTAGTGAGCTTTACGCCCAGTTCCTCAGCTACCTGGGCTGCCTCCTTCACCAGACGAAGAACAAGCCCTCTTAGAGCCTTGTTTCCATAAACCTCGCCATTTGTTAGGCCCGTCAAGGCACCAACTGGATTCAGGCCACAGTTGACTATCGTCTTTGTCCAAACGACTCCGTCTATGTCATCGCTTGTCTTGACCTCGAAGCCAGCATGTCTGAGCAGTTCGGCAACCCGCTCAACAACCTCCATGTTCTCCTCATGATGGGAACCAATCTCGGTCAGGCCCCGGCCAGTGACTGTGATCTCTCCCGGACGAGTCACGAGAGCGCCCATACAGGTCGTGGCTCTTAGTACTCGAGTCGTAGAGAGAACCTTCTCAACTTCGTTCTCGGTACCCAAGCCATTCTGGAGAACAATAACGTAAGCGCCATCGTCTGTCAGGTGGCGAATTCGAGAAGCAGCAGTGAGAGTATCGTACGTCTTAGTCGTAATGAACACAAAGTCAGCTCGAGTGATCTGTCGGGGATCAGCAGTAGCTTTCAAACGCACAGTGTGCTCGCCCAGAACACCTCTGAGCTTCAGGCCATCGCGGCGTATGGCATCCGCATTTGGTCTGCGCGCCACGAGGATCACTTCTGATTCGCCTGCAAGACTAAGCATGCCGCCGTACAGACTCCCAATTGCACCTGCGCCCATCATGACTATCTTCATCGGACGATTCCTCCTTCTTGGGCCATCCCACTTGCTGCCTCCCAATCATGAGCCTCCGATTCGAGATGGTCCATCATGTTACGAACAGAATTGCTCAGGCTGGCTCCATTGTCATAGTTGGACACTATTGACCTGAGCTGTTCCTTTGACAGGTCTTTCATTTCTTGAGCGTACTCTATCATCACCGGCAAGATGCGCACAATATTGTCGACAATAGTGATGCTTGCGTGTCTAGCCGTTCGGCTCATTGGGTTAAGGTCTATGGCGACCACTGTCTTGCCCAAGGCCCTCAGAGCTTCTGTTCGATCGCCGTCTTCGAGAGGGACCAACACAGCGTCCGCGATCGCTATGCCATCAGAGTCCACCTTTCTCCGGTTGCTACTCAGCTCCGGTATCGTCGAGGACGGCCGGTCGTGAGTACCTAGGATCCTCTTCGCACCTGCCTTCTTCAGAGCCTTGAAAATAGCATCTTCACGTTCTCTAGCATAGTAGAACAGATTGATCTCGAGGGGAGCATGAATGAGCTCCGCGAGAACCGTCAACTCCTTTGCGGCCAATGCACAAGCATTTCCATTGACACTGATTACTGGATGATTTGCCCAGAGAAGAGAAGCGACTGCCGCGCGAGCCGATTCTCGCGCCTGGTCAGTAGTCTTCTCTCCAATCAAGTAGTCGAATGCTTCGCCTCTGCCATGTGCAAGAAGACCAGCTGTCGCCACTATGTGGTTGTCATGGCCTTCTATCACTCGCTCCCTTATCTCAAGCGAGACTTTCCGCGGGTGGTCCGGTGGAACGACTGTCTGCTTCATGGAAGCACATGACCCCCTTTTGCGGCCACGCTTGTTACCATGACTTCTTCCGTGTTCCATTCCTGTGAGAGAATCTCAGTGGCGGCTGAGGAGTTCTCCTCCCCACAGAAACAAAAGACGGAGTCGCCCAGCATGACCATTCCTGATTGATCCAGCCCGGCTGAGTCTAGACGTTTCAATGTGGATCTGACTCGCTCTGTTGCGAGACCAGTCGTATCTGCAAAACGACGAGAGCAGTCTATGAACCTCAAGATGGACGGGTTTGCCTTCATTTCTTCAATGAGGTCTCCTGCAACACGGTTGATTCTTTCATGCCATTCAGCATCTACCAGAGCCGCTCTCTTTGCTTTGAGTCCGTGACCGCCGGCAAGTGCAACTTGCATCGAGTGATCGTAAGGGACATGGACAATCCTACCTATGCCAGGTGCGCCTGGCAAAACCCGGACCTCAACTCCTCCCTCAAACTGACCGATTACGTCACCCAGCCCAGTGTGATTCACCACCTCTGCAGAATGAGCGAAACCCGCTGCCTTCGCCGGAGTCATTTTGGGATCCATCATCTTACCGAGTGCCAATGCAGTGCCTAGGGCGCCTGCCCCAGATGCACCAAATCCTACGCCTATTGGAAGGTCTGATTGGTGCTGGATATGTACTGGGAATTTGCACTCGTATTGTTCTGCCATCGTCATCACGACCGTGGTCGTTACTGGCGCATCGATGCGCTTTCCGTTGTATTCAACTTCTACCTGCAGCGAGTTGCCTTCTTCCGTCCGGACACTCGTTGTCGTACCCAGTGACACCGAGAAGCCCGCGCCCGTAGACCCGCAGTGAAGAGTATCTGGAGCGCTATCATGAATCCTGAACAACCCTGTTATGTGCCCGGGAACAAAGGCTCTGATAGCTATCGCACTAGGTGTTGGAGCGCGCTTCACAATATAAAATGGAAAAGGCGCTGTATAAGTGTATACTATACATAAAAGAACTCATACATGTTGTATATGTTTGGGGTCCTCTGCTCTCAAAAGACTGGATCTAGGTGCGAAACATCAAACCTTGTTCAGCGGCACCAGACTCGTGTATTGCTTTATCCGTGGGTCAGTAGTGCGCCGAGCAGGGTAGGCCCAGCGCGCATCTATATCGCGGCCGGATAGGTCGTAGACATTGAACGAACCTGACGACCAGGTGAGAGGGCTGAAACCGAGCAGCAGAGTCTGAGTTCTCCAGCTCGTAACAACCAGATGTCTGTTCATTCCGGCAGTTGGGACCACCAAGAACGCGTTGGACAACTCCATCAATAGCGACGTACTGATTCTGTAGAAGAAGCTGTAGGTCTTTCGGTGCTCCTCTGTCCCTTGGTCTCGCAAATCGTTGAGGTATCGGACTATTGTCTCATCATGCACGGCGGGATCCATAACGTCAGACAGATCCTCAACGTCAACAACGACCGCGGTCTCGAAATAGTAGGCCAGTGGAAACTCCGTGATATGAAAAACAACGAACTTGTCCTTCGTTATTATGTGGTAGAGATGCTGAAAGATGGCCTGCTTTGAGTAGAGCATGCTAGCGTCCAGTTTGGCTGGATCGAAATTGCTGGCCTCATCCGATACCACCAGCCTAAACATGTCGTCAAGCATGTCTCCGTCGTAGCCAATGTGCACGACGTAGTAAGGCAACTTATCTGACTCGTCATCCCACCGGCCGCTCGTCTTCAAGAACTCATTGAAGTCGTGCTGAAAAGTGTCAATCTCATTGTCGTTATCTAGAATGAACATCGATTGCGTTAGGCTTCCGAGCGAAGACACAGTTCGATCATAGGCCTGAAATCGGGCCCTCTTCTCAGGCGGGCAGTCTTCTGTAGATAACGTCTCGGTCTTGAGAAGAGTCCGCCAAGTACATCGCACCGCCATTGAGTTCTAGAGGGAGTATTCACTCTCCACAATGCAACCTGTAGTGTTCCTGTGCGAGGGTCCAAGCGTGCTCTCCCGGTCTGGACTAACACAGGGGAATCCACCGTTGGCGAAGAGGTCTGTTTCAACTGGCTCATATATCCTTTGCCCAAAGCAGGCACAATAGGCATGGGACCAGAACGCCACCGTGGACGTTCAGTTTATGAGCAGATGGAGAATGGCTTTTCATGGGAATGGTCGAATGGAACATACATCCAAGCTCATCAGGGGTACTCTGAGCAGCCTTCTAGAAGGACGCAAAATCGCCCTTTGTATTACCGGAAGTGTTGCGGCTGTCGAATGCGTGGCACTTGCTAGGCGACTCATGAGACATGGAGCAGACATCTATTGCGTCATGAGCCCGAATGCTCAGAAGATTCTCCATCCCTACCTGCTTGAATGGGCAACCGGCAATCGTGTGGTGACTGAGCTCACGGGACAGATAGAACACGTCAGTTTGGCTGGCAAACACGAAGGCCACGTCGATCTTGTCCTGGTCGCCCCAGCCACTGCGAACACGATAGGGAAAATCGCAAACGGAATTGACGACACACCGGTCACGACCACCGTCTCCTCCGCAATTGGCGCCCACATTCCGGTGCTTGTTGTACCAGCAATGCACGAGTCCATGTATGACCATCCCGCTGTCAGAGCCAACATCGACAAACTGCAGCAAATGGGAGTTGGTGTGGTTGCGCCTAGGTTGGAAGAGGACAAGGCAAAGATACCCGAAGTTGAAGAAATCGTGGACCACGTTCTCGCAGTGCTCGGTCCAGGCGACTTGCGCGGCAAGCGTTTCGTCGTTACTGCAGGACCAACTCGAGGTTGGATTGACCGAGTAAGATACATGACGAACCCCTCTACGGGCAAGATGGGCATCGAAATAGCCCGTGAAATCATAGGAAGGGGAGGGAGCGTCACACTTGTGATCGGACCCACCACACAAGCTGTTCCTCACGACGCGGAGGTAAAGCACGTAGAAACGTCAGAGGAAATGCTGCAGGCCGTTCTTGACGCTCTCGCTGCATACAAGGCAACTGCGTTTCTTTCAGCGGCAGCAGTACTTGACTTCGCTCCCGCCAAACGCGAGGACAGAAAGAGACCATCCGGTGAGCCTTACGCGATCCAGCTCGTATCTACCCCCAAGATAATAGAGGAGGTTCGGAAACGTCACAAGGACCTCTTCATAGTTGGCTTCAAGGTTGAATCAGGAGTCACCGACGAAGAACTTGAAGCTCGGGCTAGAACCAAGGTGGATGGCGGAGTGTGCAACTTGGTCATTGGTAATGACGAACGTCGGAAAGGCGCGGCTTTTGGAGCAGATACAAACGAAGTGGTGATAGTTGGGTCGAAAGGGTTCGCAAAGAAGATTCCTCTCGCAACAAAGAGAGAAGTAGCCCGCGCGATAGTCGACGAAATGGTGCGAAGGATCTGAGAAACTGGTTCTGCGCATTGGTAGCAGCCAAGACATTCATTGCCTTGTTACAGAATATCGAGCAAGTTCTCAGCCATCCGTTTCATGTCGACAAAGATCAAACCTAGCTGCGCATCGGCCTTCGCTAGCACTAGCAACAGAGCAGTATCTCCAACCGAGGTCATGAGGGTGTAACCCTTGTCGCCCTTGACGTAAATCTCGAGCAGGAGCCCTCGATCAAGCTCGTTGGTCGCTTTCTCGCCCAGCGACAGCAGCGCGGCACTAATAGCAGCCACTCTTTCCTGTTCGCTTTCAGGGAGTGCAGAAGAGATCATGAGACCATCCAGCGAGACCAATGCGGCCCCCTCGACTCCTGGCACAGTCTCGAAATCCCTGATGGTCTTGTTAATCTTGTCAACCCGACTGGACATGGCTCGTTCTTCAGCTCCTCGGAATATACGTCAGTCACGTAGCACATCTTAAAACCTTAGTGATACATAAATGCCATTTGGCTAGCGTTATCAGTCAATCACACTCCAAAGAACTCAGAGGGATTGACCTTTTGGTCCTCCTTTTTTTGACGCTCCTTCTCCCTTCTCTCCCGTTCCTGGTCTCGACTCGAACGGTCTCCGTGACGACTAGGCAGCAATTTGGCTCCGCGTCGATGCCTGATGTATAGCAGGCCCACAAACACAGTCCCCACTACGGCACCGATGATCCCGAGGGCGAGCCAAGGGGAGGGACGAACGTACAAGAAGCGGGGCAACAGCTTCGTCATAGTATCGTAGCCGGGCTTGGTAGATTCGATTCTGAGATCATAGTAGCCGGACCTGTTCCCGGTCCATTGTTCGCTGAGTGTCGCCACATAGGCACCGTTGCCGGTGTCTAGAACATCCACCTGGGAGGAATTCAGCCAGACCCGAATGCTCGCGTTTGGTATTTCGTTGCCTATGAGATTAGTGATATGGATCGTGATAATCACGCGGTCGCCCGCCCAGATCACGTACTCGTTCATCGTCACGCTGTTGAGACAGAGGGAGGGCTGTTCATACCACAGCGCAGCATTCTGGATTGTTGCATTACCTTCTGCTCCCGTGGGGTAAGTTGTGGTGAGTGCCAGCTTGCCATAGCCCAGCACTCCTGCAACAATCACGGGATGTGAACCATCAGTGGCAATAGCAGAGAGATTGGCTGAAACGGAACTGAAGTAGCCACGGTATCCCGTAGAGCTGCCGACTACGTTGGGCAAAGACATCAGAGGGTGAGCCGCATCTGTGACAGTTATAGGATTCCCCGGTGGGCTGTCTTCCACCACTACGGACCAAGGCATCCAGCTCGTGTCTCCCGAGATTCCAAACAGCACAAGAGTACCGCCACTGCGAACGTAATCGTCGAGCTGACTGGCGCTTCCAGAGATGTTTTTCGCAAGTGCGCTCAGCGAACCAGGTTCTAACAGAACAGCGTGCC
Organism: Candidatus Thorarchaeota archaeon; assembly: GCA_963726195.1. Lineage (GTDB taxonomy): Archaea > Asgardarchaeota > Thorarchaeia > Thorarchaeales > Thorarchaeaceae > OWC5. The sequence continues at coordinate 56,502 of CAVSBO010000007.1, read as the reverse complement.
TTAGAGGTAGCAACCAGAGAAACGTGCTGTAGTTGTTGGTTCCGTAGAAGTCATTGCCTATTCCGAGCATATTGAGTGATTCGGGCAAGTAGCTGGAAGACCCAAGGCCTGCGACAGCAGGCACGCCCCTGCCAGACAAATGACTTCCGAACGAAGTACTTGTTGGGTTGATTGCAGTAACATGAGGATCGCTCACCGTGTTGTACAGTCTGATAGCGGGGTCGCCAAACAGAATCTGTTGGTTGGCATAGTCAGTGGGATCGACGAGAGGAGGATTCGAATAGTCATAGGATACAGCTCGTAAGGCCTGCGCAAGAGAAATGCCGGTCGTATTGCCCGCTGCCAACGAACTAGTAATCAAGACTGACAACAGACCTGCAGGCTGGAAGTAGACAGTTCGTGGAGAGGCCATCACCGCCACTGCACCGTGCTTCATCAGCATCTCAGGAAGACTGCTACCTCCAAGCAGGCATGCAGTAAGAATCACAATCGGAGAACCTATGTCAGATATCGCGGCTTCAAGGTCATTCGTTGACTTGATCACGTGATGTAAGCTCTCTTGCGAGTATGCTACAGGGTTCACGATATGATCACTGTGGCTTGTGCTCTCACGTTGGGTGAGACTCACTTCGAAACCGTAGGGAGCATCTTGATTCCTCAATGAAAAGAGCCCAAGCCCATCAGGTCTCTCAGGAGGATCCGTCGGGTAGCTTGTGAGAGTACCGTGAGTGCTCAACGACCAGAATGAGGGCTGTGCTGCAAGTGCAGTGAAGACCTCGGAGTAGCCTACATGGCTTTCAATGCCGAACCCCGCAGATTGAAGCGCATTGGTTGAGTTCTCAATCTGCCAAATCTCATGCACATTATGGAAATTGTCAACGTATCCAGCACCGTTGGTATAAGCGTACATTGTAAGAAGAGCCTGATTCACTGATTCGGCTGTGCTGAACAGGAATCGATGAAGTGCGGCCCTCGATATCATCACGGAAGCCATCGCAGGGTCATCGGTGGGAATGCGCCCCACAGAGAAATTGCACTGTAATGATCTATCGAAACTGGGCTTTAGGTTATCAAGGGAGGAGATGACGACGATTTGCTGCGTCTGCGTGGCATTGTAGGCACCCCTGTTCTCCAAGAAACCCTTGAAACTAAACGCAGAGGCAGTCATTGAGTACTTGTTTGGAATCCTCTCGTCGTACCAACCATTCTCGGTTCTCGTTGTGTATCTGCTTGTGACGTACACCTCGATGTCAGGGCCTATGAGGTACGGCGCCCATGTTTCCTCTGCCCTTGTGGTGAGCGCGTTGTCATTGCCGCACAGGGAGAATACGGGGCAACCGTGTACAGCCGCGGAAAGGGCTGCTGACGCGAATGTCTCGTCTCCTGAACCAGTGGGCACTGTGACAACAACATCATTCACTGCAGAATATTGCCGGATAGTAGTAGAAACCAATGGGGCAGTGTCAAGATTGGTGACGTTAGCAAACAGCTGTAGCTCATTCAACACAGCAAGGGAATGAATGTTGTCCGGATCCACTAGGAAAGCGGTGCTCACACCAAGTGCCGCAGCTGCCGACATTGTCGCAGAAGGCACTGAGTTTGCTGAGACAAACAGAAGAGGCGCATTTAGAAGAGAGGCCAAGACCGCCCCATTTGCCGCCGACTCAAGATAGGCTTGGAGATGAGTGGGCAGAGCCGGGATTTTCCATGAGAGATTGACATCGTTTTGTTGCGATGTGGAGTCCATCCAAGCGACGACGGCAGTCCAAACACCGGGCATTGGATAAGGCAATGCGATTGACTTGAGGCCGGGACTGGAAAGAATGCTGCCAGAAGGCGCCCACTCTCCAAGTCGGCCTGTTGGATCGATGAGGGCGAGATTGAGGTTGGCACCCGCCTTGTTCCAATTCACGCTCACATTAAGCCAACGAGCGTCCGATGGAACACTAATGGCCTGACTGAATCCAGTATGATACTTGATTTGGCAGTCAATAGGGATTGTACGGCTAATTGCAGTTTCAGGATGAAGAACGAACTGCCATTGCCCATCAGCAGTCTTGGGCACCCAGAAATACAGCGGCATGGGACTCTGCGTAAAAAACCGCTCCCCGTATGCTTGAGCGTGACTAGAGTAATCGACTGTCATATTTCCTGGGTCAATCAGGGTGTGCGTAAAGAACTCGTCACCTGTCCAATTGAAGCTGCCCTCGATCCAACCAGTCCCGGCGGGAGGTGTGAATGTCACGTAGACAGGGGCACTCGAACTAACGCTGACAGAGGGTGTATAGACAGTGACGGGTTCGTTGATAATCGTGTGATTGACATTGCCTTGGGAGATGGTCATGGGGGCAAGAGAATCGTCTGCAAGAGCGAATACGGCTACGTCAGATGTCTTCCAGTCCATGAGAGCCAGCAGTGATGCAATATCTGCGGAAGTTGCTCCTTTCACCCTTGGATAGATTTGAGCTCCGATGAGCTTCTCGAGATTGAAGAGGGTTGAGTCGGAAATATTGCCGATGCTCACAGCTTGGCCTACGCCACCATCAGAAGATAGGTAATGAGCCCAATCCTCAATGAGCCATCTTTCAGAATCGGATTGAGTATCAAACACAACGGGAGAAAGGTATTGGTGACCGCCGTACCTGAACACGGCAGTAGGAACAGACGCCATGAAGGAGAACTCGTCAATAAGTGAACTGGAGTCCGTCGCTACGAAAGTGACTTTCCCAATGGGATCAACCTCCAGCCCTGAGAGAGACGCTGCTTGGTTTTCGTTTGAAGAACATGATGCGTCAAGGATGCTAGACGCCAATCCAGCAGGTATGGCGGGAATCGCGAATATGGCAAAGATAGCGATGAAAACGCATGTGCAGACCGCTCTCGTATGACCCTTCAAGCAACGGCAGCTCCTGACTTTTCCGAGTTTCTAAGTGCTGTCACGTAAATAGGGTTATTCTGGATTGATGCAATTGTACCGATGCCGTTCACTAACGGCCAATGCGCAAGACACTACCAACCTACTTCTCTTCGTCCATGTCAGAGTCGTCTAATTCGCCGCCTTCGATTTCGGCATCAAGCGCCTCCTCATCGAGGTCTTCATCGCCACCTTCTTCCTCGGCTTCCTCAGTTTCTTCTGGTAATGCGTCTTTGATGTCATCAATCATCTTTCTCAGTCGCCGGCGTGTCGCCTTTGGTAGATCCCAAAGCTTCTGCTCGGCCCGGTCTACGACCTCTCTTGCTATGTCCAGTATGTCGGCCTCAAAGTAACACTGGGCTGCCTCAACAAAGTATTCAGCCGATTTCCTCTGGTTGTTGCGTGTCTCAAAAACGTCGCCAAGCAAGGACAAAGCATCAGCTATTCCGGCTTTGTCATCGAGATCTCTGTAGATTTTGAGAGCCTTCTTGAAGGACGCTTCAGCGGATTCCCAGTCTTCCTTATCGGCATAGGCATTGCCTATGTCCATCAAGGTGCTTGCAACACCTTGTTCGTTGCCGACGGCCTTGTACGCTTTCTGGGCCTTGTTGAAGTACTCCATAGCCTGCTCGAAGTTTCCTTTGCCGAGATGTGCTAGAGCCAATCCGTACATTGCATCAGCCGCACCCTCGTTGTTCGACAGCTTCTCGAACGTATTCATGGCGGTCTCGCAGGTCTTGATGGCTTCATCCCATCGCTCAAGATTGATTTGAGCTACTCCCAGATTGTACGTGGTGTCACTTGTGCCGGTCTCGTCCTTGATCTCAGCAAACAATGACAATGATTTCTCGAAACAGTCCAGAGCCTCTGTATACTCAGCCACTGACATGTATATGTTGCCTGCCGCGTTGTACAGCTTACCGGCTGAGGCTTTGTCACCTGACTCCTTCGCCGCGGCCGCCTGTTCCATTAGCTCAGCCGGGTCCATATCTTCAAGCGGCTCTTCTTCGTCACTCAAGAGGCTCACCTCTATGGCTCACAAATGAGCCGTTGTTTGTCGCTTTTGATTCTTTCTGCAGGTTTAACGGCGCATGATTAGAACAGGATTCTCGAGTAGATGCCTGATTGAATCGTTGACAGTGAACTGCTCGTCACCTATCCGGACCTCAACGAGTTTCCGAAGCTCGAATCGTCTCAAGTAGCCCACGGCCTGCTGACGTTCCAGCTTTAGATCAGCCATGAGCCGACTTAGACCGTTTCGTTCACCGCTGTACTCTGCGAACTTCCTGAACAGAGAACTCCACTGCATCATTATCAGGTAGAGTAGTGTGCGCAAGATCATGTCCACATTTTCGCCAGTTATAGCAGAGCACGGAAAGACCGGCAATCCCGCCAGAAAGCTCATGCTGCTCCTCAACCTGTCAACGGGCCTTGCGTTTTCCATGTCCTGCTTGTTGGCAGCCACAACGCATGGGACTCCTGGGAGAAAGAATGCAACTTCCCTGAAGAACAGCTTCGCTCTAGCATCGGATTCCGGATCAACTGAATCCACAACAAATATGATGCCATCAGCTCCGGAACTCAGTATCTTCCTCATTGTTCTGAACCTAAGAAGCCCTGGCGTTCCGAACATGAAGACCGTCATGCCATCAACGTGCGCCACACCATGGTCCATAGCAATAGTGGTCCCTCTTCGCTCTATGTTTATACATGCTCCATCAGTAATCTTATTGATGATCTGACTCTTGCCAGACGCGAGGGGGCCCGTAACAACTATCTTCATTCTGTGCACCTGAGCCGCGAGGCTAACGTTTGCCTTTCCAATGTATTGCTTCAGTGTTCTGCTCAGTCATAAAGGGTTTGTCATGTCTCCACTACATCCGTGTCGCCTTAGTAGTCAGAGGCACAGAGTTGCGCGATTTCAAGCCAAGGGCAAACCGTGAGCAGAACTCGAATGGCCGCTGGCCTTCATGTCACAGAGCGAATACCGGGGCACAGCATAAGGGCAAGCAAAGACTACGAACGATAACCTCTGCAATCTATGAGCCGGGTAGGGAAATTGGAGCAGCGGGTTGTTGCCAGAATTGTCGACAAATACCAAGCTGGATGCTCCTATTCATGTCGACAAACACCGTGTTTTCCGCGAAAATGGTTATATTGACAGATTGTGTGCCCTTCTTCAGAACTGGAAAGGAGAGTGAATCGAAATGACCGAGTCTGAAGTAACATCCCCTGAGGTCTTTTGGCTCTTTCATGAACAAGACGAGAGTGAACTGAAGGAACTTAGGAAGTTCATAGATCCTGAGATAGATACGAAGCCGCTTGAGGGAATCGACGACTTGCTGTACAAACTGAGAACATCTCCTAGATTCAGCTGAACAGCATCTCCTGTCCCCGCATAGCGTGTGCGTTTCACTGCAATCTCACAAGTGCATTCAATCAAATGAAACCGGCCGCTCACGACGGCAGTCCTCAGCCGCTTTTCCCTCACGGTTTTTGGCGGCTTCACGGGAACTCGGTCTCAATAAACTGTACCCCTTCCGCAAGCCTCGCGGTTGGAGATACCTTTGGCTTCTCTGTCTTGCCAACTGCCCAACACGGAAGACCGGACTGACTCAGAATAGCCTTGAACCGTTCGACTTTGCTCGGATGCATGAAACACAGCATTCCGCCAGCCGTCTCCGCGCTAAGGCCTGTTGAGAGTTTGTGACCGAAGAACTCAGCCAGTTCAAGGGTTCCTCGAATTACAGGAATCTTGTCGAACACAACATCAACACCGCTCATCGATGCGATGTTGCTTGCATGACCTATCAAGCCGAAGCCTGTGACGTCGGTCGCTGCGTTCACTCTCACAACCCTCATCGCCTTGGCAACTTCGAGGTTGCTCTTTGTCATCACCCGGACAGCAATTTCTTGAGCCGCCAGCAAGGCGGATTCTTTGAATCGCTCAAGTAGGCGGTCACGCCTTTCGTCATTCAGCTCCCTGTAGGATCTCATTGCAGGCTGTATTCCAAGAGGCTTTGTCAAGACAACAGCATCGCCGACCTTCGCACCATTTGGGTACACGATATCGCGCGGGTGAGCGACACCGAGGCATATCCCTCCGAAGACAGGCCAAGGATTCCTTATCGTCTGGCCACCTGTGACCTGTGAGCCTATTGCAGTCATGAAGTCGTTCATTCCCCTCAGTACTTCGGCAGCCATCTCTTCGGGAAGCTCTGCCGGATACCCGAGAAAGGCCTGAAGAGAAATCACATCGACCGCGCCCATTGCGTAGACATCATTAGTCGCATTGCAGGCAACGATCTCTCCTTGAGCATGAGGATCGTCGTGGATTGGTGTGAAAACGTCCACGTTCTCGACGACAGCTATGTCATCGTTCAGGATGCGAACTACTGCATCGCGACCGATGTCCCCCGCATGAGAGGCACCAGGTGGAAGCAGACCCGCGGCCTGCAGAAGTCGTGTCAAATCCTCTTGACGGACCTTGCATGATCATCCGTGCTGAGTAACCATTGCAGTCAGACGTACCTTCGCCACTTAGTTACATCGACCTCCTGTTCGTGCGTGGGCCAACAGCCCCAAGCAACGATGAGAGCACCTAAGTAATAAAGGCGCGGGACGAGACGCGTTCACAATACTTATAGCACATCCGAGAAAGAGAGTGCCAGAAGGACGGAATGAGTGACCTTGGAAATAAAGAAGATTGCTGAGAATGTGTACGAGATTCCGAAGGGCACGAAGGATTGCATGAAAGTGCCCGTTAGGGTGTATGCCTCAGCATCGCTCGTAAAGAAAATGCAGCAGGACGCAACTTTCGAACAGGGCGTCAACGTTGCGTGTCTTCCGGGCATTTACACTCACAGCATCGTATTGCCAGATGGGCACCAAGGGTATGGATTCCCAATCGGCGGAGTTGCAGCAACTGACTACGAGCAGGGTGTCATATCACCTGGCGGAGTCGGCTATGATATCAACTGTGGAGTCCGTGTCATTAGGACGAATCTTGATGAGGCCGATGTTCGACCTAAACTGAAGGACCTAATCGACCGCCTGTTCATAGATGTTCCCACGGGCGTCGGCCGAACTGGCAAGATTGACTTGCAGGCCCTAGGAGGGGTCGACAAGGTGCTCAACGGGGGGACTAAGTGGGCAGTCGAACATGGTTTTGGCTGGGAAGAAGATTCGGAATACACCGAGGCTGGGGGACAACTACCGTTTGCCGATGCAACGAAAGTCTCGGGAGAAGCCAAGGCCAGAGGAAGGAATCAAGTCGGAACGCTGGGATCTGGCAATCACTTTCTTGAAATCCAGCTCGTTGACGAAATCTATGACCCAAGTGCTGCAAAGGCAATGGGAATTACAAGAAAGGGACAGGTCACTGTGATGATACACAGTGGCTCTCGCGGGCTCGGTCACCAAGTCTGTGACGACTATATCAAGACGATGACCCAAGCCATGAGGAAATACAACATTCAAGTGCCTGATAGAGAACTCTGCAGTGCACCTACAACGTCACCCGAGGGGCAAGCATATCTAGGTGCAATGAGTGCCGCAGCTAACTTCGCCTGGGCGAACAGGCAGTGCATGATGCACTGGACAAGGGAGGTTTTCGCCAAGCTACTGCAAAGATCCAGTGAAGATCTAGACATGCACATGATATACGATGTCTGTCACAACGTGGCCAAGGTGGAAGAACACACCATAGATGGCAAGAGGAAGAAGGTATTGGTTCATCGAAAGGGAGCAACTCGTGCCTTTCCGCCCGGTCATCCGGAGACTCCTGCAAAGTACAAGAACATTGGTCAGCCCGTTCTAATCCCAGGTACCATGGGTACTGCTTCCTACATTCTTCTTGGAAATCCGAAAAGCATGGAGCTATCCTTCGGGTCAACCGCCCACGGAGCTGGACGATTCATGAGTCGGGAGAGAGCAACAAAGGAGTTCAGGGGCGGCGAGGTACAGCGAGAGCTTGCGGGTCGCGGCATCATCGTGAAGTCGCCGCAGGCGATAGGTATAGCTGAAGAAGCCCCCGGAGCCTACAAAGACGTTGACGAGGTCGTCAGAGTCTCACATGAGATTGGAATTGCCACAAAGGCCGTCAGACTACGGCCCATCGGAGTCATCAAGGGCTGAGTGAATCGTCGTTTCATCCCTAGGAAGCCCCATCAACACAAGTGCAACTCCCAGAAGGATGACCACGAATCCCCCAAGAGTGACTGCAGACGGGGTCTCTCGCAGGATTAGTGCTGCCAAGAGTGTCGCACCTATGGGCTCCCCGAGCATTGCAGACGACACGACGTAAGCCGGAACCAAGGTTAGAAGATAGTTGTTCACTGAGTGGCCCAAAGCAGTCGGGAACACTGCAAGTGCAATGAACAACGCCACTTCGGACGGGACTAGGACTACTATGTCAGATCCAGATATCACGCACAGTACCAGCGTCGTTCCAGCAGCGGACAAGTAGACGACAGCGGTGTAAACTGAATTCGGAATTCCCCTAGCGTACCTTCTGCCGCCTATGAAGTACACTGACACGAAGAAAGCACTGAGAAGAGCAAGGAGGTCCCCCGAGAGCGCCTCAGTCCCGCCGGATTCAACGTCACCTATTGCAAGAACACACGCCCCTGTGAAGGCGATAAGGACTCCTGCCCATGCTCTTCGCCGAGGTGGCTCGCGTAATATGAGAACTGAAAGAACAGCTGTGAAAATTGGCGATGAGTCTGTCAATACGACGCTCGCTGCGACGCTCGTCATGGAAAGTGATACAAACCAAGATGAGAAATGCAGCGAGAGCATCATGCCTATGAACACTAGCCAGCTCCATCTGCTCCTAAGAGTCGGCTCCTTAACCGCATGAAGATTCCCGCGGAGACCACCCACCGATGTCATAATCATCGAAGCAAACAAGGTTCTCCAGAATACCTTAACAAGTGGCGGCGATGTGCTGAGGCGTATCAGAATACTCGCGGTGGATACCATCGAGATGGATAGGATAAGCAGCAAAACGACCCGAAGACGATACCGGGCATGAACTGCCCCAGGCTCCGTCATTCTCTACACCGCGAACTTACGCAAGCACACCACGCACCGAAGTCCTTCATCAGTGATCTCGACAACTTGCGAGGAACACGACGGACATTGCTGGACCATCAAGCTATCAAGATTGCGTTCCAGCAGGATGGTTCGCACATCGCCTGCCGACTCATACTCAAAGAGCGCTTTCCCCTCAGCTCCTAACGCCATATAGGAAACGTCCTTAGAACCCTTACTGCAGAACATGAGAACTGGTTTTACCAAATCAATCGCGAGCATGATCTCCATACCAACGCCAAGAGAGGGGCTTGAGATCTCTGCGACAACAAAATCGCACATTCTTAGCGCATTTGTGTCACGTTTGAAAGTCTCGATGGGATTGAGTCTCGGACTGAATTGCGGCGCAAAGACTGTGATGCCGAGCTCCTCCAGTATCTCGACAACGACACGGTAGAATTCATCTTTCCTAAGGCTAGCGTCCACGATAGGTCCCGAGAGGTATGCCTCAACCATATGCATCACACTGTACTCTTTCAGACCACGTTCTATTTCTTATCGGCCTTGAGCTCGCTTATAGATGGAAGCGTTCCGTCATCCGGTACCTCTTCGAAACTACCGGAACGTCCCAGCGACAACTGTATCTTTCCCTGCCATTCTTTTGCCCATCCGTTCGTGATTCTTATCACCTTCCCTGCGGAAACAGATGCACCCTCGCCGAAGCCCCACAAGGAGAAAATCGCCGTGGCGGTTTCGTCTGCCACCAAGATCTCTGTGAGCTGGGTCTTGCGACCAGTTCGTGTTGAGATTATCCGGCCTGGTGCAACGGACACAACCCTAACTAGAAGCTCAGAGATGTTCTTGCCGGCTTCCAAGTCCTTCAGCTTCAATATAGAACCCCGTACTTGACTATACTCTGACATGCAATTTAGTCTTCCGTGTCGTGCAGCGTGGGATGCTGGAGCATGGAGAAAGCAGGATTCAACCACGCCATCTGCCAGCAGTTCACGGGTTCATCAATGACAACGCGACTCAGGTAAGCAAGAACACATGATATTATACTGAGCCAATTGACAGAATGGCTACTCGTCCTCGTCGTCATACAACAGCCTTGTGCGAGTAGACTTTGGCTTTTCTTCTGTGTTTGAGTTATCGATAATCTTGTCTAGCTCACGGATTGTATCTTGATCCACTGCCATCGGGCTCTCAGATATCTTACGACGATCAGAGGCGCCGCTTTCCTTGCCGGATGAAGGACCTAGGACCTTGTCCAAGTCTCGTCGGGCTTTGTTGCCCACCGCATGGACGTTATCGTTCTCAGGTTCTGTTGACAGTGTCTCATCGCATCGTATAGCGTCCAGAGCTGCGCCTAGATGCTCACTAGGGACCCGGTCTATCTCTGCGGCGACTATGTCGTCTGCGTCCAAGGCATCTGCAATCAGCTGTTTGGCAACATCGGAAGAATCACTAGCAACCTCTGAGCTCGAGAATTGTTCTTCGGGTTCTTCTTCGGGATAGGCGCTATCCACCGGTTGCTCCTCTTCTGCCGATGATTCCACCTCGCCTTCTGTGACTCCGAAACCAGACTCGCTCTCTGTCTCAATCTCCGGTTCGGTCTCAGCCGGCTCCTCTTGCTCTTCTTGGAGGGGTGCTTCCTCCTGCTCCTGTTCGGCCGTCTCCTCCGGCTCTTCTTGCAGGGGTGCTTCTCCCTGCTCCTGTTCCAGAGGTGCTTCCTCTGCGGCTGTCGGGCCGCTTCGGCCTCATTTTCCGTCTCTTCGTCGACGACCTCGACGACTTCCTCCACGACTTCGTATTCCTCTGAGCCCTCAACCACATTGCCCTGCTCGTCAACCAGCACTTCTTCGATAACTTCCTCTTCTGCTTCTTCTGGCTGTGGCGGTTCGCGAGCGGCTGCCTTACCCTTCATCGTGCTCTTTGCGGCTTGGTCACTGAATCGAAACAGCTCGGAAGTGGGTACATCGGGCAAAGTCACACCGACGAACTGAGCAGCGGCTGTCAGCAGTATCTTGAGCATCTCATCTCTGCGGTCCCTGTCGATGGCCACCATAGGATAGGTGGGAATGCCGAGAATCTTCTGGATAACCTCGGGCTTCATCGCATTGGGCTTGTCCTGTTTGTTTGCCAACGCAAACACCGGGACCTTGGGCGCGTCGCGTCTTATCAGCTTCAGTATGTCTTTGCTAACAATCACATTACGTAGGGTCGAATCGCATACCAAGAATATGACATCCGCCCCATGGAAATAGAACTTCCACAGAGTTCTGAAACGCTCCTGACCTGCAAAGTCCCATAGGACAAGAGAGTAGCTGCCGAAGCGGATGTTCTCGACCGTTTCAAGGTTCAATGCAATCGTGGGCACATAGGACAATGGAGGACTGTTGCCCAAGAGTAGTTGCAGAGTTGTTGTTTTTCCAACACCACCCTCTCCCACAAGGGCAATCTTGAGCCTAGTAGTGATCATGGGCTCAATGAGTGTGGCATATTGTTTTGCAATACCACGAATCCCGCTCGCTCTGATCTTCTTTGCCAGCTCCTTTGCCGCTGTGTCGAGTCTCTCGGCAACAACACGCTCATCCTCACCCTTGTCGGTGACAAAGATGAGAAGCATGTCAGACTCCACAGTTCGCGCGAGAAACTTCTTGTCCCCGATTATGAGCGGGAGGTCCATGGAGCCGCCGTGTTCCGCTAGAAGGTCTGCTCTCGTTGTAATGAACTCGTCAATCTCGTCAGGGGTGACGGTGGTCGGCCAGTACTGTGACGAGGCGAGAACCGTTCCAGCGTATACCAAGAAAGTGTTGTGAATCATACAGGGCACCAACAAGAGTCTGAACTAAACCCCGCGGGTCAATCCTAGCAAGTCATTCAGGGGCTTGATGCAAATTAAAGCTTCTCGCGATTTATGCCATTGAATCTCTTATGCTGTGCATACTGTGGTACTTTAATCCATGGAAGGCCCAACGTCTTGCGAGGATACCATGAGAATATGTAGGAAGAATCGTCAGTGCCACACATGGTTGATTCATCCATTTTTGAAAGGATTGCGGCAATCTATAATGCAGCCAATGGCCTTGACAATCCCGACCACATGGACCTAGATTGAGATTACTTCAGGCAAATCTATTCGGTCCCCGGTATCGATATCGCACGTGATATAGTCCTAGTACGCAACAAAGGACAGGTCGCGGCATTCGGAGTGACTGTCAAGGGTACAGAGAGAACTGAATCCATCGTTCTTCTGACCATGTACGTTCATCCAAAATTCAGGAAGGCGGGCATCGGGGCGCAGCTGCCCGCCAATCTTGTTGCAAGAGCCGAAGAGTTGGGAGCAAAGAAGGTCATCTGCAATGTGCCAAGCTTCAGACCTGATACAATGTCTTTCTTGGAGAAACGGGGCTTCGAGCCCATGCTGGAGTGGGTCAAGCTTGTTCATTTTGACATCGGTCAAGTTCAAGCTCGTCCGAGTGAACTGACCTACCGATCCATAGGAGAGGAAGACGCGGGCACATGGGCATCTCTCCAGAACAGTCTGTTCAAGGGTCTATTCAACTACAAAGAGGTCACCCCTGACGACTACCTTAGAATGATTCAACTTGACACGTTCTGCCAAGACTTGGCCGTCTTTGGTTTGCACAAGGGACGTACTGCAGCATATTGCGTTGGAACGCTGCTCGGACCGACGGGCAGTCCTGTCCAAATGAGACGTTTGGTCATGGATGGGATTGTTGTGACAGCTCGTTCCCGACATCACGGTTTTTGGGCTTCAATTCTCAGCGAGGTGTTGATTCGCGCGGCTTCTATGGGCGTGATGCAATCAGAGTTGATCACGGACAGCCGAAACGTTCCTGCCATGAAGATGTACTGTGCGGCTGGCTACAAGGAAAGATACAGACGAATCTGGTACCAAAATGCGATGAGATGAGCCGAGACAAAGGTGGGCGGAAGCCGCTAGGCCTAAGCCCACATCGTGCAGCTCCCGCTTCCGTGAGCTCGATTGTCGGGGCGCGCGGCAAAAACCGGTAATGCGCAAGTACTTGCAATGGCAAGGGGGACCAATTGGAAACTCGGAGATTAGGGACCGTTTTTTAAGCGAGTTCCAGACGGGAACCGCGCTCCTCGACATAACCACTCTTACGGAATTGATTCAGGCCGGAAACCCGAATCAACCAAGCATCCTTGGCAAACGAAGCTTATGAATTTACCTAGTCTTCGAAAGCAAAAGGAACTTCCCCTCGCCGTCAACCGATTGTGGGATCTTCTTTGTCGCGTTTATCACGAAGTTGTCGACAGATAGCCGACTCTCACAAAGGCTGCATTAAACGGTCTGTCAATGGTCAGATTTTCCTATCTTGCCGGTGCCTACAACGAACCCGGTTCATCCGGTGTTTGGGTGAGACTTTGAGGATGGTTGCTCAGGAATCGGCAGGGCGAAAGCCCAATCATAAGAAGATGTTGCGGGTGCCAGTCCCAATTCTGGAACTGGCACCGGGCTCTAAACTAGTTGCGGTCCTGTGAACCGTAGTTGTCCACAGGAGGGCATTGGCTCCTCTCAGAGGGTCTTACCAAGGACCGCCCGGAGGAACGATTGGTAGTCCGCCTGTTTTTGCGTTCATTCGGTTTTCACCGAAAATGCTTTCAGCCCCCAACCCTCAATCAACCGACAGACAGTCTTCAACGATATCTCCTAACTAGAGAACCAATAACTGCCAATCACGAGCCCAAGAATGGAGGAGCTCATATAGCAGGAAGACAACATATCGGGCGAGCGGAGCCGGTGTCTAGTCATAATTCGCCGAATTCCTCGCCTGAGCCCTTCTTCTATTCCTGTTCTAGAATCCTGACGCCAACTACGTTCTAATGGGCCAGAGAATACGCAGAAGGCTTCTGACCTAGGCGAACACCAAACAGGTAACGCTCACCAACGCTGACAATACTCTCATCGTGGGAAGTTGTTCTCGTAGCAGGCGCAGGTGGTGATGTACCATCTCCCTTGCCTTCGGATCGTCTGGCGTCTTCTCGAGGTCGACTATGAGAGACTGCAAGAAATACTCAGGGAAAAAGAGCCGTACACGGATATCATTCAGGAGGAACAGCCACTTGTCGAACTCCCCGGAGGATCCCTTCCGTCTCTTCTCAGAGACAATTCTGTACTTCTTAAGAGTCTGAATTGCCTCTTTCAGTTCCTTGGGCGGAATCCCAAGTGTGGCCTCAAGCTCAGATATGTTTGCAGGCCGACGCCTCAGTTCATTCATCATATCATAACAATCGGGGTCTGCCAAAACCTGAGCAACGGCCACTGTATCGTCAGGTGTCTTCTGCCACTCTGTCAGGAACTCAAGCACCTCGCCCTTGTACTCAGCTGCAAGCTCAGGATCCAGGATTGAACCAGCAGCCTCCATGGCTTGTAGTGGCGGGGCACGGAAAACTTCGAGGTCTTTTATCATGAAGATACAGGTCCTACCAATCTCGTCGACCCAGTCGGTCTTGATGATACCTCAGCTCCTCAAATGGTGATAGTATGGAGTCCACGCTGACGCTAGGTAGGCCTGTGACCATCTTCAGCCATTCCTCAAGATCCTCTTTGGATATGCCTCCCTTCCAAAGCTTGGGAAAGACAGCCCTTGAGACTTCGTCAGCGAATAGTCGAGCAAGACGCGACTCATCGGTCATGCCAGCCAATCTGATTATTCTACGGTAGGTGTTCTCAAACTCTGCTTGAAACTCAGCATCAGTCATTGAGACAACTGCATTCGTGAGCGGAGAAACAATGGAGGTTATTGCCGCTTCATACATCTTCGGATCTTCAGAAGGAGTCAGAAGCAGCGACACACAGTACTGTTCCTCCTCGCGAAGGATTCCTGTATAGTATGATGCGACGCCATACTCCTCGCCGCCGATTCGAATACTTAGAGACGAGAATCCTGCAGTGGCGTCACCCATAGCATGCGACGTGAAGATACGCATGATTTCTGTGTTCAGGTCTTCCTTGTAATAGTCAGCAAAATCCTTGGGAACCTTTGCTTTCAAAACAGCACCTATCTTACTGTCCCAATCAATCAGAAGCATTGCTGTGGGCATGATCTTCTACTCCGGTCCCTTGCTCGCTGGTCTCTTAGGAGCTTGTCTTTTTTCCGCTGCGTGGGTCCGTATTAAAAAAGCTTGTGACAAAATCGTCACATTATTTCCACCGCAAGCATCGGTTTTGGTTGTGAAGCCGCCAAGCGGCCAGCTCTCAACCCGCTTTCGTCCCCTTCCGTCCTAAGAAACCTAGTATTCTCCTGCACACTTCGTCTACGACTTGTTCTAACGTTCGAGTAGCGTCTACGACCACGAAAACACTCGAATACTCACGTGCCATTTCCAAGTAGGCCTGCCGGACCTTCACAAGCCGCTCAATCTTCTCGAATTGCTCGTTGCTTACATAATCACGACCGAGCACTCTTGCAAGACCTGTCTCTGCTGGAACGTCCAGTACGAATACTAGGTTGGGCAATGGCGCGTGTATTTCTTCTATGTTTCTTCGGACGATTTCCTTCCAAGGAATTCCGGTGCTGGCACTCTGATAGGCTCCATTGGCAAAGTAGTAGCGGTCTAACACCACAATCTTCCCTGCATCCAGAGCAGGTTGTATGCGGTTACGGATATGCCAGTCCCTATCGCGTATGAAGAACTCAAGTTCTTCAGCCGGGCTCAATTCGCCGCGTGGAGATCGGGCTCTAATCTCGCGTCCCCATTTACTCTCGCTTGTGGGCTCGTGAAGCTTGACAGCATCAATTCCCTCCTTGGTAAGACGTGCAACAACTAGCTCTGCTACAGCGGTCTTCCCAGAACCATCAATCCCCTCCAGCACAAACAGCAGTCCCTTGCGACTCCTGCGACTCTTCATTTGGCTAGATGCCTTCGAATGAAGGTTGACCTCGTGCCCGTTTTTAATGTGTTGCGTTCCTCGTTGAAGTATAGGCATAATCTGACGGCTCTTGCGACAAAATCACTACCACTGGGTTCAATGCATAATACAAACTGCATTTGGGGCTGAGACCATTGCTAGCCATTTGGCTGGACTCGTCAGGGCGCATCATTTCAGAGGCAACGCTTATATCGAAATAGGATAGGATATCCTATCCTAGAAGGACAATGAGGACCGTCGCTCTAGTCGCATCGTTCCTGCTCGTCTGTGTCCCCGTATGTGCATTGCCCGTGGCTGGTGCTGTGACAGACGCTCACAAGCACGCTCAGGCCTCCTCCGGAATCGTCGTCAATATCGACTTTGGCAACGGCACGAATGTGACTTACGCGGGTCTTCAGGCATCCAATGTATTGAACGCCACGCAGGCAATCGCGCGGATAGAACTAAACTGGTATGGCGACCTGGCTTTTGTCGTATCGATTGATGGAGTTTCGAATGATGCTGCACAGGGATTGTGGTGGCAGTATTGGGTAGATGGGCAACTAGGTCCCGTAGCCGCAAACAAGTATCAGCTTCAGAGTAATGACTCTATCCAATGGCGAAGAGAACCTTCTGAGTACAGCACGAATCCAGGAGGCCAATTCAACTACACGGCCTTGTTCGGAGCAGCGGCTCTGGGGGTTTTCGCACTAGCGTTCTTGGGCATACTTCAGAGAAGATCGAGGGTCAATCAGAAATGAAAGAAGGATCTCTGATGGCAGCGCTAATCCTTGTGGTTATCATCAACGGCGGCAACATCTACGTAAGCAATGGCTATGGAGTTCTGAGTCCAAGCATTTTGGGTGACACAGAGATTGCTTGGAGAGTCGTAGACTGCCCTGTCACTCCCTTCGGTCTATACTGGTCGGGCAGGGGCTACTGGCTCGCTCAGCCCAACAGCAGAATGACTTTGACTATTCTTGCCGTGAAGGAAGACATCGAGGGTACTATCACCCTCGGTAACAGGACGTGGAACGCTAATGACACTGACATCGCTAAGGATCTAGCCTTAGGGGTATGGGGACTCACGCCATGGCTTCCGGGACTGGTAGTCAAAATCGGACACCAAGACCTTGAGCAGCTAAACAAAACGGCTTACGATTCAGCTCAAAGAGTCCCGGGAAACTTCCTCAATGGCACTATGTCATCATACTACGGTCCGGTTACCGCGAGCGGTGTGGCCTACAGCTGCATGGTGTTTGAGTATCGGCAGGACAACACATCATTTGGCGAGCCTCAGAGAACTCTGCTAGCTTATGACACCGCGAGTGGCTTGCTCGTGATAGGCAATACATCCTATTCGTTCGGGACGCCCTATGAGTTGTCAATTGAACTCGCGTCGGTCTATGCTCCCGCGTCGGTTGTTCCGCTTGTCATAGTCGGACTCTCGCTAGGCGTGGCTGTCATCATGGTGCTGATTCTTTTGAGGCGGAGATGACAGGACCTGATGACGCAAGACCAAATGTACCGCTCAACCGGCGGGCGCAAGATCAGGCGGAGCAAATGGCTAGCGATTACAGGAATGATGAGCGGTCTTGCCCTGCTTGGAAACTATGCGCTAGCAGGCTTGCCAAACGTGGAGCTGGGCTCATGCATTCTCTTCGTCACGGCCTACGTCTTCGGATTCCACATGGCATTTTGGTGCACTCTAATCATGTCAACAATCTTCGGCACCCTCAATCCTTGGGGAGGCCTCGTGCCTCAAATCTACCTCAGTCAGATAGTGGGGTGGCTGTTCGTGGTTGCGGTCGGATCGATTGCAGGCAGGAATCGTGAGGAAAAGAGGAGCGAAAAGATGAATCCAATCGGATTCGGCACGCTAGGCGCCATTACAACCCTGTTCTTCGATCTTGTCACTGACTTGGGCTATTCATGGGCTTTCGAAGTTCCATATTACGGTGCAGTTGTCTTTGGGTTGCCTTTCATGGTGGTGCACATCGTTTCGAACTTCTTCATTTTTCTACTCGTCGTGCCGGTGATAGGGCACCTAGTCGATCAGTCATTCAAGGATGCAATCTGGGACGTACCGATTCAATATCCTGCTTCATTGAGTGAAGGATAAAAGAGGATGAGAATCTGAATACTGGAGCGTATGTGGTTTGAGCTGGAAGAAAGAACTCATTCGCCTTGCTGAACCTGCCGACGGGCGTGTTCCTCATGCCTTCAAGGCACACCATCCCGCCGTGGCGCTGATTATGATCGGCAGACAACAACCTCTAGGACGCTATGAATTGTGCGAGAACATGTCAATCGGTGAAGGAAGCGCGAGGACTCTGCTCAAGAGACTGACAGAGGCTGACTACACAACTGCCAACGGAAAGCAAGGTCAGAAGTTAACACGCAAAGGACTTGCGCTCTTCGATCAAATGACCGGTGACATTCCTCTGGGCTTGTTCTTGGACGTGCCAAGACTCGTCATGTATCACCATGCGTATGCAAATCTCGTAAAGAGCAAGGCACAGAAGGTGACCGATGGAATCAGACAGAGAGATGAGGCAATCATCCAAGGAGGCTACGGCAAGGCGGGTGTCACAACCCTTACTTACAAACGAGGCGCGCTGACGATGCCGCCGGGCGATTTCGACATACTCTCGGAGTACGGGGACGAAGTCGCATTGGTAGTCGACAGCGTGAAACCCGAAGATGGCGACGCGGTCGTTATTGGATCAGCCATTGAAGCCAACCTTGCGAGAGAAGTCTCAATGGCAGCCGTCATGACGCTCTTTGATGTGGAATAGCCATGCAGACAGATGTGTTTGGAAACGTTCCTCAAGTAATCGTCGATGTGCACGAGACAACTGGGAAGAGTATGAATGCTAGCAAGCACTTGATGTCGATGCTGGACAAGGAAGGTATCATTTATGCAGTTCAGGAGATACCAATTGGAGACGTCTTAGGACCGGATGGAATAGCGATAGAAAGAAAGACTGTGAGCGATCTCGTGAATACTCTCGGTGGCAGCAATCTTGGAGTTCCTCGTCTCAATAAACAGCTTGACGGGCTCATGAAGTACGAAAGACCTCACCTACTTGTCGAGGACATACTCGCCATCAGAAGAGACCCCGTGAAAGGATGCATCTACATTCCTTTCAAGACACGACAGACAAAGGGCAAGCCCTATGCAGTAACAATGGAGAGGGTTAGTTACATTCATCCGCATGCTTTGGATGCGCTTCTTGAGAGCATAAGTGAGAGAGGAATACACTTGCTTAAGGGATTCAACTCGTTGCACTCAGCTGGTCTTCTATTTGGGCTACTAACAACAAGAGACGACACGCATGACGAGCAGACAAGTAGGCTCCCAGTGATTCGTACGCGAAAGGGCCTAGACACGCTCGATAACGAACAGGAGTTCTTCGTCGCGGGTTTGCCAGGAATCAATGTTGTGCGCGCAAGGAGCCTACTCAAGCATTTTCACTCACCAATCGAAGTAGTCAGTCGGACGGACGAGTGGACTGCTGTGTCCGGCATTGGACCGAAGACGGTGGCGTCAGCCCGGAGAATCCTGTTCTCGGATTACTCAAGTGTGTCCCCAAAGGAGGAGACAGCGGAAGGCGAACCAAAGGCAGACGACGCTACAGAGTTGTCCTAACTCGATAGTTTTAAAAGATAAGACTATTCTATGACTGAAGAATACTTCCGAGAGATGACCATAATGGGTGAGATTCGTGTCGCACTAGCTGGACTCGGCAACTGCGCGTCAGCACTTATCCAAGGAGTGCACTACTATCGCAATGCAAGACCCGATGAGGATGTCCCAGGTCTCATGCACGTTGATTTTGGAGGATATTTCCCAAGAGACCTGAAGTTTGTTGCGGCGTTTGAAGTCAACAGAAACAAGATAGGGCATGACATTGCAGAGGCAATGTGGGTGAAGCCAAACTGTGCTCCGATTTTCGCTCCTGATGTTCCGAAGATGGGGGTTGAGGTTATGCCTGCTCCCATTATGGATGGCGTGGCCCCCCACATGAGAGAGTCCTTCTTCACATACGACGAGAGCGAAATTCAGCCCGTAGATGTGACAGAAGAACTAAGAAAAACAAAGGCAGATCTTCTCATCAACTACCTTCCAGTCGGAAGTGAGGTAGGTGCGCGAACGTACGCGCAGGCCGCGTTGGATGCTGGTATAGGATTCATTAATGCAATGCCGGAATTCATAGTATCAGACCCGAATAGTCCTCATGAGAAGGAGTTTCTGAGAAAGGGATTGCCCTGCGCTGGCGATGATGTGAAGAGTCAGCTCGGAGCCACCATTCTCCATCGTGTGCTGACGCAGCTTTTTGACCAGAGAGGTCTGGTCGTGCTGAACACATATCAGCTGAACATCGGGGGCGATACAGATTTTGAAAATATGCAAGTCGAAGCGAGATTGAAGTCAAAGAGGATCAGCAAGACCGCGGCGGTCACGAGCTGTGTCGACTACGAGCTTCCCACTAAGATAGGACCGAGCGACTACGTGCCGTTCCTCGACAACAATAAGGTATGTTATATCACCATGCGGGCGAAATCCTTCGGCGACCAGCAGATAGATCTCTTCCTCAAGCTTTCAGTCCAGGACTCCACCAACAGCGCAGGCGTAATCATCGATGTGGCAAGGGCAGTGAAGATTGGCTTGGATAGAGGAATCGGGGGAGAACTCTCAAGTATCAGCTCTTACAGCTTCAAGCATCCTCGATACCAGATAGATGATTTCGAGGGACGGAAGCGTGTCGATGAATACATCGAAGGCAAGAGGGATCGTTAGGCACCAATTGGCCAATATCGTGGTATCATCGATTCGTCGGGGACACCGTTTGTGTTGCGCTAACTAAATTGCAGCAGACTGATAGCGGCGTTCTCGCGACTACGATATGCTCGACCTCGCCAGAAGACTGAACGCCTCTTCCACATTCTGTCCGGTGAGTGCGCTGGTTTCCAAATAACCAACAAGGCCATGCTCTTGGACAAACGCCTTACCCATCTCGGCTGTAATGATACGCTCGTCTGCCAAGTCGACCTTGTTCGCAAGCAATATGATTGGTATTCGCAGCCCGAGCGCGTTGTCTGTCTCTTCAATCCACTTCGGCAGTTCGGCCCAAGTGTTTTTTCGTGTCGTGTCGAACACGAGCAGCCCTCCTTTGGATCCCTTGTAGTAACTGCTGCGAATGAAATCGAAACGTTCCTGGCCCGCCAAATCCCACACGAGGAGCTTCACTACCACACTGTGTCCATTGAAGTTCTCCACGGTGACCGTCTTAACTGCGAACTGGGAACCTATGGTCACAATGTACTGCTCCGAAAACTTCTGAGTCAGAAAGCGATTGACGAGTGCTGTCTTCCCGCTGCCGCCTGCGCCAATCATGACGACCTTTCTCATGAAGTCAAAATTCGCAGACACTGACACCATCGCCTTCGCCTGTGACATAGCGGTCCCTACCATCTTCGTTTTGCCGAATCCATTCATTGCTGTCCAGAGAATATGGGAACAACGAGGACTTGCTAGTTATTGCTATTTAGCCTTTCTAGCATTGCACCTCAAGCCTTCGTCAGCAGTGGCGAGCCATGTCCACCAGAATGTGACGCAGTGTTCCATCAGTGGCACACACTTCGCTATGGGACATTCGACACTAGAAGGTGTTATATTCGACTTGGGTGGCCGCTAGCGCAAGTCGGGAGGAAACAAAGTTGCAGCTCGTCACCGTCAAAATGAGCGACATCTACGTGAGTGCACTCGACAAGCTGGTCGAACGCGGGATGTACCCGTCGCGCAGTGAAGCCATCAGAGTCGCAATCAGAGATCTCCTCATGAAAGAACTCTGGGTTGATGGTGTACCGATGCCAAAGCATTCTGATGCAAAGATCGAGGGCTAGTGTGTAGATGTGTTAGATTTACCGAACTCCATTGATTTGTGCCAGTGATGTACCTCTGCAGTTCTCATATGCCGTGTCTAGATACGCGGAAGACACTTTAAGGATTCAGATGTGCAACAGCCAACTATCTGACAGTCCGTAGGAGCAAGAGAAGCTTGAACCTTAGGATCTTTTTCAAGAGTATGAGATTCGCGTTTCGGTCACGCCGACGCATATTCGCGTTCATCATAATCTACGCCGTACTGTACATAATGGTTGGCAAGGGCTTAGAGCATGGGGCTGCAGATTGGTGGCTCTGGCCTATAGTAGCCTTTGCGGTGTCATCGGTGTATGCAATTCTGATTAGTCAGTTCAGAAGAAGAGACATTGCAATCCTGAAATGCGTCTCTTGGAGCAATCCGGATGTCATGTTGCTCCTTGTTGGCGAGGTCGTGGTTGTCTCGGTCTCTGCATTCCTTGTCGTGTTCCAGCTGACTGTTGAGGTCCTAGGCGTAACACAATATGCCATTGGTACCACGAACACGCCGCTTGTCACGTGGCTTACGAATTATATAACAATCAGTGCCGGACCCATGCTCATCGCCCTATTCCTCATTGTAATCCTTCAGATACCGGGTCTAATACTAGCACAATTCAGAGCAAACCACATTCCGCCAATGATGGCGATAAGGGAGGAATAGAGATGGCGAACCCAATAATCCAAGTTCAGGGTGTCAACAAAGAGTACGGCAAAGGAAAGAAGACAGTCGCCGCACTAAAGGACATAAACCTAGAGATAATGCCCGGTGACTTCGTCGCCGTAGTAGGACCATCCGGTTGCGGCAAGTCCACTCTTCTTCATGTGATGGCAGGCCTAGAAGCGCCAACCAATGGAAGGATCCTGATAGATGGAGTTGATGTGACGCTCATAAGCGAACGAGATATGCCGAAGGTCCGAGCCCAGAAGATTGGCTTTGTCTTTCAGTCGTTCTTGCTCATAGAGGACCTGACAGCATTCGAGAACATCGAGGCCGTGCTATGGCCCAGTACTGACCTAAAGAAGGAAAAAGAGGAAGCCATGGCACTTGAGGTTCTGCGCGAAGTTGACATGCTCGAAAGAAAGGACCACTTCCCAAGGCAGATGAGCGGAGGAGAGCAACAGAGAGTCGCAATCGCAAGGGCTCTCGTGAATAGCCCACCAATCCTCTTCTGCGACGAGCCTACTGGCAATCTCGATTCCAAGACAGGCGACACGGTCATGAAGATTATCGCAGGCCTGAACAAGGACAGGAAAATGACTGTCGTGCTTGTCACCCACAACGAGGAGCTCATCAAGTATGCCAGGCGCATATTGCGGATGAGAGATGGGGCAATCGTTGCAGACAAGTGAAATCAGTTGGAAATGCCCTTTAGGTAATGCAGGTGACCTTCACCAGCTCCTTTGGTGGAAACGAACCAGTCGACTGGGGTGTTCTCGGGGATTGAGCGAAAATGCCCAGCAAAGAGTGCCAGAAGCTCGAAACAACGGCTGAAACAATGGCCGAGAATGGGTTGAATGAGGAGGCCATGTATGGGTTCCTGCAAGCCGCAGAGTGCTGGAACAGTTGGGACTCTTCCTCAAAAGCTGCGATGTGCTACGAAAGAGCTTACGAACACGGCATGCTGTGCCACCAATACAGATCAGCAGCCGAAACCATACTGAAAGCGGCTTGGGCATGGGTAAAGCAGGGGGAGCACGAGAAATTCGAACTGGACTGCCAGATTGCTTCTGATGCCTACATAGCCGCAGCCGACGAAGAGAAGGATCCACAGTGTTTTGTTGATGCCGCATTCTGCTCCATTCTGGGAGGGGACCTTGACATGGCAAGGCGACTCATCCACGGAGCATCGGAGACGACAAGAGGCAAATCAAAGGAACTGATTGATCTCGCTCTCATGTTGAGTGAGTATGAGTTTGGCAAAGCAGATACTTACATTGAATCTGTGCTCACAGGGTTACTAGACCAACCCGAACTGAGCAAAGTCGAGAGGGACTTCTTTCTCATTCTGTCAGAGTTCATCCGCACCTCACTGGAGTCGGAGGCGGCAATCACAATCGCGAGTCTCGCCGAAAGCACGGGGCTCAGTCAGCCTAGACTAAAGGAACTCGTCAAAAGAGGCATAGACGAAGGACTAATACCTGCTTCATTCGACCAAGAGACAGAAGAACTCGTAATCGATGCAAGCAGGTACGACTCCGAAAGCTTGAATCTCAGGAAAGGTCCCATATTGAGCAGAGACTTGAAGGACCCCGGAGCGTGGGATGCTGACCTTGATGAATGATAGCATCCTGTGATTCATCGTTGCTCATTCCTGATGACCTATTCGTCAAGCACGGGCTAATTGACAGGAAAACGTTTTTAGTCCGATTGTTGTCTGCGCCATTGGCTCGGCCCTCCGGACCACTGGTGGTATTGATGAGTAACGGGCTAAAGTGGCTGCAATGCCCCATATGCAAGCAGACTATCTACTGGAAAGTCCCGGAGAAGGTCCTGAAGAGCGTTAAGCGATTCCCCACCCCGGTCATCATAAAGCACGACGAGCACTATATTGTCTGCTATGTTGACAGCCATTTTCAAGTCGCAGATACTGAGATTGTCTCCGCATTCCTTGAAGCCCAAGCAAAAGAGTAGCTGTCGTCCTCTGTGTTTCATACCTGCAATCGCATGCATATTCGAGCGCTAACTGTGGCTTCGAAAATCGAGATCGTTGTCTAGAGCCCATTCTAAAACGCGAGATGCCTGAGCGCTTGACATCCCCCACGTCCTTAGGTTTGAGACGAGGTTTCGAATGCCTGAGACCCAATCGCCGAGTACACTCTGAATCCTGCTTCTGATACCTATGTCATCGGTTGACTTAAGGATAGGAGTTAGCTTCGTCACAAGGCTTTGCGAAAGAACAAGGATAGTCTCAAGACGCGCGAGCCACTCCTCGCGAGGAAGGCCGGCGAGAGTTTGAGCTACAGCTAAGTGGTAGTCATATTGCGAAGTGTAGTAGCGAAGGCGCCAGCTCAGAACCTCTACCAATAGAGTCTTGTGAGCGGCGCTCGGGGACGTCTTGATTAGCAGTGCCAAGAATCGCTCACACATATCATCTGCCGACTGACTGGCATCATAATAGTGGGCCATTGCTTGCTGGTACTCTCCGTTAATGAGCGAAAGGTCAGCCTCTTTGGTCGATCTCTGGTACCTCTCAAGAATCGACTTTGTAGAACTGCCCTCACTATCGGATGCCGAAGGTTCTACGTCGCCAGTCACGATTTCACCATTCGTTACATTATCGACCAATTGCACTCAGGCCTGCAATCCAGATGGTTTCTTGAAGTATGATGGACTCTTGAATATTGCTTGCCTCGACTACGACTGGGAACGAGCGGTCCAATGAGAAACAACCGCATTCTAGCCGATAGGCGGGCGGTTCTGCTCCTTGTACTCATCATCTGACGCAACCCATTGCATGAATTCCTCGTCGGGAGGTTGGTCTAAGTAGAGTTCCTTTCTATTGGCCTCCATGCAATTGTCGTTGGTATCAGCCAGTTGGGCCATCGTCAGTACTCTGTTGCCGGCCCTAGATCCAGCCTCTATTACCGGAGAAATCCATTTTTCCCAGTCAGACGATCGTGTCAGATGGTGGTCCACCGTCAGGACAGGAATCGTGGATGCCAATCTAACTAGAGAATAAAGGGCGGTCTGACGATGCGATTCCTGAAATTGGCTCAAATAGATGGGCGGCCCGCCTACTATCGCTACGTCAGGTTCAACAGACATGCAATAGGAAAGTGAGTCACGGTCCACCGGGCCTTGGACATCCGGAACAAAGAGAAAGCGCTTGCCCTCATACGACACGGTTGTTGCAAGAACGTATCCCAGCTCCGAGGAGTTTGGCCCGTGCGGCAAAGGAGGAGAGTAGGTGACCTTAGTTGCCCCAAATGTGTAGCTCTGGCCATCGGCCCATCTGATATCGTCGGCAACGACCTTTATGTCGCGCTCGAAATAGAAGCCGCGACGTCTTTGAGACGCATTAATGTTCTCACGGTTGTCCTTTGCAAGCACTATCTTGTCCTCGAACAATCGTTGCAGCTCTTCCAATGAACTGAAATTGTACCGGAAGTTGGTGAAACCTGGTCTGACATGGTCGTAGTGATAGTGACTGACGGAGACGACATCTGCGCTTCTTGTCGAAGCGAAGATCGACTGAAGAGATTGTTCCAGTTGCCTGTACTCGGCGGGGTGGGGCTCGAGACCATATCTTCCCGACAACGCAGACTGACGGGTCGAAAACGATGGTCAAATCAGGAGTGATTACCTTCGTGCACATTGACCGAGTTCCCATGCTCTCCGCTGCGAGCGGCTTAATCTCGATGTCTCCGACGATCACCCTTCAGACTTCCTGTAGTAGGTCAGACTGTATCCGTTATCTTGAACCATCTCTGCCTCGTGGATCTCAGACGATGACTCTCGGCCTACAAAACAATCGAACATGTGACGGTCTGAAGGCAGAAACGGATAGCGTCCTGAATCGATGTCGTCCTTTGTAAATAGAGAAAGATCGCCTTCCCGATTGTGGGGCTGGTATTCATCGATACTAGCGCGACCCACGAAAATCAAGAAGTGTGATAGGAGGCTGCCAGTGGGTCCGACCAGCCTCTCTGAAACCATTCCTTTGAAGGTGTAGTCGATAACTTCAGGGGCACCAGTTTCCTCCATGATCTCTCGTATTGCGGCGGCACGTATATGCTCCCCTGCGTTCACCTTGCCGCCAACAAGACTCCAAAGATTCGCGTAGGGCTCTTTCCGACGCTTGAGAAAGAGATAGCGATTGTCACACTCGAGAATCGTGATTACTATCGGTAATATCTGGGTCACATCAGGCCACTCCTGAAGGAGTTCCTTCAAACATCACCAAGTCAAGAAAAGGTCTAGGGGCTCTCTTTAAACATGCGGACTTCCACGAAGGCCCGCGGCCCAGTGCAAGCAAGTGCATTTCACGCAGTTCTGAGGCGAAGGTTCTTAGCGAGACCGGTCCCCCTGCAGAATAGGTTAGACCCTTGGGTGAGATTCTGAGTCAGGTCCTTCGAGAGAAACTCCTTGCAAGAATAGTGCCCACGAGCGAGGAGATTAGGACACAACATCAGGTCACCAACATACTGGTCGATGGGCTCGCCCGGCGTTCAAAGGCTTTGAGTCAGCGGTACTCATTCATTGAACCGCAGGGGTCTACGGGAAAGAAACAGACCCAGCTTCGCGGAGCGGCGGACATTGACTTGTTTGTAGGTCTTAAGCCCGACGACTTCTCGGACATATTGGCTTTGGGACTCAAAGAGAGACATCAGTCATTAGATGAACTTCTCAACCGATTCGTTGAGACATGGTTCATCCCAGCCCTGAAAGGCTCTGGCGCAACCAGTATTCGAAAGACGTACTCGCAGCACCCATACCTGTCACTTGTGTTGAAAGGGCTTGACGTCGATATCATTGGATGCTTCGACATTTCTGCAGACGAGCTTGCTCGCAACGGACCAGTAACTGCGGTCGACAGGACCGTCCATCACACACGATATGTTGTTGCTCACATGAACGATAGACTCCGCGAAGATGTCAGGATCCTGAAGTCTTTCGTGAGGGCAGCTCATGCTTATGGAGACATCGCAGCGCTTGGGAAGATGGGCTTCACGGGCTATTCTCTTGAGTTGGCAGTGATAATGAGGGACGGGCTGGATTCTGCACTTGCGGCAATAAGAAGTCTTGAAGAATCACCGCTCGACCCCATTGGAAGACCTTTAGAAACGCTTCGTGCCGTGCCTCAGTTCAGAGACGATTACGTCTTCATCATTGATCCGACCGATACACGAAGGAATGTCGCCTCTAGTTTCACCCAACGCACTTGCCGATGGCTGTCACATTGTATTGACGAACTGACCGAGAAAGCTGAATAGCGGCCAAGCTGATGTGATGGAGTTCTTCGTGGAGAAACCAATCCCCGTAGAACCGTTACCCGAGCAGGCAGCATCACACGGACTAGCCTTTGAGTTCGTTTCCGATGAAAGCGAGCACTACACTGTTCTCAGGGACAAGCTCTACAGAGTCGCTGCCAGGATCGAATCGGACCTTGAGAGAGAGAAGAATGGAGAGAGACGATTCGGAAGAACGCTGACGGAGGTGCATTTCGAAGGAAACAGATTCTCGCTTGGCGTCCTCGTGGAAAGACACACGATACCTAGCATCTATCCTAGAAGAGGACCGTCTATGAGCCTGGATGGGCCATGTCTTGAATTCAGGAAAGAACATCCCACCGCCTACGAGAAAGACGGCCACCTATGGGTTGACGAACGACGGCAGTGGATATCGGCATTGGACCTTTCTCGAGCAATTATGGAAGAGAATAAGGTACGGGGACTAACCCCGTCAAGCAGTCTTTCCGAGGTTTCCAGAAGAGTCCTCTTTGTTCTCTACAGGTACGTCATGCCTCTAGAGACTGAGTTCTCTCTGGAGAGCGAAGAAGAGTTTAAGCAGGCCGACGCCAGACTAGACCGACGATAACCATGCGTGAAGACAAGATAGCATTCATCTCTCACCCGGCGTCAAGCGCTCACACGGCCCCTTTTCCGAGACCAAATCTAGAGTCATTCGAGAGCCCCTTGAGGACGCAGATGGCCGAATCGTATCTAAGAAGCAGAGGGATACTCGATAACCTGCTTTGCTTCAAGTCTCCCCGCGCCAAGGAGGCAGCCGCGCTTCTTGTCCACAGCCCCTACCTAGTGGACTCTGTCAAGCTCATGTCAGAAATAGGAATGGGCCAAGTTGGCGAGAGCGCTTACGTCAGTCCGGAGCTCTTCCGGACAGCACTTCTAGCCGTGGGTGGAGCAATGCGTTCAGCCGAGCTTGTGGCGAAAGGAGAGGCACTTCATGCATTTTCACTAATGAGGCCGCCCGGGCATCATGCCTCCACATCAACACCATCAGGTCTCTGCTTTTTCAATAATGTAGCCATTGCGGTCCGCCATGCGATGAAACATCTGGGAGTAGGAAGAGTCACCATACTCGACTTTGATGACCACTTCGGAAACGGAACAGCAGAGATATTCTACTCCGACCCGAATGTCCAGTACATCAGCATTCATGAGTATGACTACGAGGAGTTCGGTCTAGGTCACTACATGGAAGTGGGCCATGGTAAGGCAATGGGCACCAAAATCAACATCCCATTGGTGGAGATGACACCTGATTCATCCTACATCTCAGCGATGGATCGTGTTGTGATTCCCGCGATAGAGAGATTCAGCCCCGAGATTCTTGCTGTGTCAGCTGGATATGATTCACATTATGCCGATCCAGTAGGTAATATGGACTTGACAACAAAGGCATACTGGTATCTGGGCAGTGCTGTGATGGGACTTGTCGAGAGACTTCAATGCTCGGGGTCTTTCTGGGTTCTAGAGGGAGGATACAATCCTATGATGATTGGGCCTTGCATCGAGGCGAGCCTAGAAGGCTTGGCAGGACACTCTCTACCCAAACTAGATGATCAAATCGAACGAGAGAAGAATGAGTCTGTCATTGAAACAAATGAGAGCATCATCGAACAGGTGTTAGAGACTCTGGACACCTATTCCTAGTGGAGCACGATGAGCCACTCCACATCAGTGATGTCAGTGCAATAGGGTTTCAATCTACGTAGGTACAGGTAGGTATGCGTCAGCATACTTATCGTATCCCACGTAGATCTGGGGCTTCACCGCATCATCCAGGAGCCTCACGAGTTCATCGGCTCCCTTCCGCTCCGCCCCCGTCAGGACGTACCCACCCACGAGGAGCGTCGGTAGAATGTTTGTATCCCACCGCTCCTTCTCATGGGGAACGCCCTCCATCCTCAGGTACAGGTTAATCGCTGCGTTGAGCTGTCTGTCTATCCTTAACCCACAGTTCCCGCACTCGAAGACGGCTCCTGTTCTTAGGTCTTTGTTTACACACCCGCATCTGGAGCACTTCTTCGAGGTGAACTGTGGAGGCAACTCTTCAACAGCGCCACCTTCTGCAACCCTTCTCATGATTCCCCGCCAGTCCGTTCTCGCCAGCCTACGGTTCCACGTCCTTGAGCGCCTGTACAGCTTTTCCTTTCTCAGTGCCTCGAAGCCGCTCCTCTTCGAGAGCACACGAATTGCTCTCGCAATTTCAATCTGATGCTTCCTCGCACGGTTTCTCTCCCTTCTCGCGTATTTTGTGAGGACTCTTTTCATCCTCTTAGACTTCGAAGCCTTTCTCTGCACGCTGCGCCTTTTCTCGAAGCTCGATACATGCGCCGACACGAGTTTTCTCGTGTCTATCTTCACCCATCCTGTCTCAGGGCTGTAGCCATCCATCGATAGCATGTTCGAGTCCCACGCCACCGCCTCGGCAGGTCTCTCCTTCTCGTCCTCTGCGACATGGATGGGCAGGTATATTCTATCGGGTGTGATGACGGGTTCACCCAGGCCCGCGGAGGACACGTTGTCAGGCAGCTTGAAGTAACGCCGGGAGAGGTCGACATAGACGAATTCACGTGGCTTGAGGGTGATTCTGAGCGTGTCTCCCTCGAGTTTGAGGAGGGTCTGCTTGACCCGTAAAAAGAGTCTGCCCGAATGTGGACAAGCCCTTCTTCTGTCACCCCTGTCATAGTTCCTCTTCCACGAAGCCATGATGCTGAAGGCGGTCTTCATGGCGGAGTCAACCCAGTGAGCAGCATAGCACCACTCTTCCAGGCACTTGTTTCTCAACTCGCGCTTGAAGGCATTGTCTTTCCTGTACCTTGGGTAGAGCCTGTACTGCTTCTTGCCTTTGATCTGGTGCTTCTTCCATTCTGTCGTCCGCCAGATGGACTGCAACATGGTATTGAGGATGGCATTGTAGGCAGCCATCAGACCGTTGAGTGCTTCGCCCTGGTCATGGCTGAGTGAACAGGTCTTTAGCGCTTTCAACAACCTCCTCGTACTTGTGGCTCCCGAGACCGTGGCGTCCACGCTTCAGAGAATACAGAACTCTCTCAGTGTGCAAGGTCTTTCAGGTATACCTGAATTTGTATGACCTATACCTAGTAAACCCATATAGACTGGAACTGTTAGTAGGCACAAGGTTTTAAGGGCCCTCGAGGAGGCGGGGCCAGAATCCACTTTTTGTGGGGCAAGACTTTGGTAAAGAAAAGAAAGTCTGGTGGTCGACATCAGGGTGGCAGCGGTGCGTCACACAACGTGCAGTGTTCTAGGTGTGGACGCCTCGTGCCAGCCGACAAGGCCAAGAAGTTTACCAAGCGGGTCTCCTCCGTGGACCCACAGGCTAGCACGAGAGCTTAGAGCGCAGGGCAGCTACATAGAAACGAGACGTCTGACAAGCTACTACTGCATCAGTTGTGCAATTCACTCGGGCAAACTCCAGATTAGGCAACAGGTAGACAGAAAGGACCAGCCCAAGCACTAGGTTTGCTATCGACATGTTAGCGCCTCTGACACCGCCCGGTTCGAAAACTTCAAGCTCACTATCATAGATGGTACGCCGAATGACAAAACCGCTTCGGCTGTTGAGATTCATTCAGATACTGCCCACGGCGCCCACTCAAGGGGACTTTTCTGTCAAAGACTTGCCAAGCTCAGGAAAAAGGATAGACATACTTTGTCGCGACCTCAGTGCATGCTTCGACTGGGGGCCAGATGTGTGGTCGAGATTCAATCTGGAGCTCAGAGCCGTCCTCGGGGACTCGGTCGTCCTCACCTTTCGAAACCCCGGTTCCTTGTTGCCCACAGGTGAGGCGAGATGGGCTCAAGTCATCAGGGACTCACTCGCAGGCAGGCCGCCGGGCTTCGTACAGGTCAAGCGTGCAGGAATGAAGCAGACCATCAAGGATTGCACAATTTCTGCTGATTCTTCAGTCTGGCTTCTTGAAGCCGGGGGTAGACCGTTCTCTGGGGCCTCCGACCTCAACGAAAGAGCTGAGAACAGTTTTATTCTTGGAGACCACCAAGGCTTTGACTCAAACACACTTCAGACCGCTGACGAATACGCAATAGCTCGTGTTTCGTTGGGGAAAGCCAGCTACTTGAGCAGCCATTGCGTGGCAGCTGTCATATCAGAATACGAGAGGATGGATCGATAATGCCGCGAACGCCGGACCCCGAGTCCTCGGTCGAGCCAAAGGCAGTTACTAGACTCGTGAACAAACTGACAAAGGAGATGCTTTGGATCTATATTCTCCGCCTGCTGCAAGAACGACCGCACTACGGATATGAAATCAAGGAGCTGGTCACAAAGAAGTTCAGCTTTTCGCCTGCCACTGTTAGCGGCTACGCGATCATATATCGCTTGGTGAAGGACGGCCTCATTCAAGAAATGGAGACAGCCAGTTCACCGAGGAAGTACTACAGCATAACTGAGAAGGGCCGAAGAGCGATGATAACCGCCAAAGGATTTCTGAATGAGACTGTTGAGAGTGTGTTTGACAAGACCAGCTCCTGAATCGCAGTCAATCGGCACGGTTCGGTTTTGATCATCATTGCCGTATATCTCATGCACTGGCCTGTGCTTGCCTTTCAGACTCGCCTATGACCTTGCGCGCATACGCAAGCCTCTGTACGACTGTCACATGCGATAAGACTGCAACTATAACCAAACAGGCGGTTAGTATGTTTGTAATGCCTAGTGCGATCATAACGTCAGCCAGTGGGTCTGGTAACATGTTGAGAAAACCCATCCACACGTTCGACTGAGGAATTGCGAGCAAAAGAATGCCAGCTATCATGAGAATCAGCTTCTCTTGGCGTTCCGCTATGCCTACGGCACAACTCTTCATTCCACCCACCGACTCGGCCTTAGCTCGCGTGAAGCTTAGCCATTACCATACCAAACAGGGCAAGAACGCCCCAGAACCAAGGAACGAATCTATCACCGATGGCAACTGGCCACCATGGAATAGAGACATGACCGATAGGTCCCATCATGAACCCCATGATGAACAGGAATTCGGCATATCGGTCAAGCGTGTGGTCGAATGTCGCTCCAAACTTGGATGCCATGTTCGCGGCTCTGGCCACAGCACCATCAAGCATGTCCATGAAGACTGCCAACAGCATTATGGCCAAACCCACAAGCAATTCGCCCAGATAGAAGAAATATGCACTGAAGAAAGCGACAAGAAGTGACAGGGCAGTTATCCGGTTAGGAGTGATGCCAGTTCTCGCAAGTGCTCTGCCAAAAGGCATCATGGCCCTCTGATAGCGTTCTCGAAGTCTGCCCAGCATTAATAACACACACCCAGAACCAAGATTCTCCGATGCCCACGTTGGGGTGCTAATAAACGTGCTGACGAAGCAAAGCTAGCGAGAGCCTGCAATCACAGGACGCTCTGGATACGATCGACCACCCAGTCTTTGCCCAGCATATTGATGAAGGGACCTAGTCGAGGCCCATACTTCTGAGAAACCAGCACGCGGTACAGGACAACAAATGCCTGTCTCTCAGACAGACCTGAGTCTCTTGCTGTCTGAAACATTGCTGCCTGAATCTCATCATCACTCAGCGATCCAGACATTAGAGCCTTGGCCATCCTAGACAAGAAGTTCCTGTCTAATTCAGTAAGAGATACACGCACTTCCTCGGGAACTATCGACTGAACTTGGATTCTGTCGTTTGGGGAACCAAACTGCTCTGCCCAATTCTTTGCCATCTCCAAACGAGCAAGCATGAGTGACTGGACTGCCTTTGAGATTTTCTTTATATTATACTGCTTCTTTAGGGCCTCTTCGCAGCGTGCAACGACAGTATCGCGCCCCAACATGCCCTGCAGCTGTGACATGAGCACGGCGTATTTGAAAGGAAGCTTGGGAACATAAGTGGGCCTAGCTCCATTTGGTTCGCACACGGGGTAAAGCAGCTTGGTCAGCTCCTTTCGTGCATCGTCTGCATTTTCGATGCCATAGTAGACTCGCTCAAACTTTTCGTATTCATCGCACATGTCAGGGATTCTCTCTGGTTGAACATTGATTGTTCTTTGCAGGTCGGTCTTGAGCATCAGGAACCTGTAGAGCTGAGGAGGTGCTACCGGCAACCAAGTGTTGGGCCTGAACACAACGCCCCTTGAAGTTCCCATGTCTCGGCCTCCTATCTGCACCCACTCGTATGGTACCTTCACAGGTCCGGACCAGCCGAATACGCGCTTTGAGACCTCAAGCCCAGTATCATATGAACCACCCTTCACTGCGTGGTCCTTTCCTGCAGGCTCACACGTAACCTTGAAGATGAACCATTTCGCCGGCCAGTCAATCCTCCAAGTGAGCTTCAGTCGGAGGTCGCTCAACGGAAGAGTGTCTGAGTGGCCGCAGGCTTGGCACTCAAACGAGACCTCTTCAGTCTCTCGATTGTATTGAGTAATCCTATTCGGGACTATCTCACCTTTCACTCCAGCTTGAAGATGCCCGCATTTTGGGCACACGATTGATGCTGGATACCACGTTCTCATCGACTCGATGTATTGTCTTTTCTGCTCTTCGTCGAAGTCACGAGCAACGTACTCAATCATAATCTCGCGGATGACCTCAGTATTCTCGAGACAAATGCGAACGGCATCTTGCATCTCCTTCTTCTCATAGAGTTCGTGAGCCCAGACGATCTCAGGGCTTAGCCCAAACTCAGCAAAAGTGTCAATGAACTCGTTTGCCCAGTGGGAACCGAAGCTTTCGTGGCAACCGAACTCGTCAGGGACATCCGAGTAAGGCACTCCGGCCCATTCCTTGAGCGGCAAAGATATGCCCGGAGGAAATGATCGGACAGGGTCATAGTCGTCTACAATGAACAGGGTCCGTGATTTCTTTCCCAAGTCCTGTCAGCTGCCGTTTTATCACGTCGGCTATGATTTGTTCGCGGAGCGACCCGATGTGGATGCTTCCGCTGGGACTCTTACCTGTCGATATGAGATAGTCTGATACATCTCTCTCCAGAACCCTGTCGACAACTTCTCGAATCCAGTGAATCGAGTATTCCTCTTCATGAGGCATATCTGACATCTACGCATCCCCGCGTCAGCCGGTGGCTTCGTCTAATGAAGGTTGCCTTCAAGATGAGAATTCGGAAACTCTGACACCCGACTGGCCCTTGAATATGAAGTACACAGGTACGGACGCAAGCAAGACTGTCCCAATCAATGATAACAGAATGAGGACAATCATTTCCGGAAGATAAAGCAGTGATGGTATGGTCGCATCGGGTATGAGACCGTAGATGCTGAATAGTGTTGCCAAGAGAGCGGCCGGCAGTCCTGCTTTCAATCCCAGGCCCAGTCCTTCCGCAATCATGGTCTTGGCCACGAATGAAGGTTTAGCACCAACAGACTGCATTATGATGTAATCGCGGAATCTTCCAAAAACGGAAACAAGTAGAAAATACATGAGATTCAGGAACGCGCTGAAAAGGGCCATCACAGGCAGAGGCTGCATCAGTAGCCAGATTCCGCCTATCGTGCGTTCGTTGCCCAACAGAACATCTTGCTGTCTATAGATATCCAATCCGTACGCGCTGGCCATTGCGCGTATCTGCGATATATACGACTCATCATAGGAATACAACTGAACCAGAACAAGATTGACTCCAGAGACATTCCAAAGAGACTGCATCGAGGACAAGTCCATCATGGCGACCATACCACCATTGAGGACGTCAAACGCAATCCCCCTGACACTGAGAGAGGCTCCTTGAACTTGCAGCGTCTGTACCAGCGGATCCACGTACATCGACGTTGCCATCTTGCCTCCAATCCAGACTTCATCGCCTGTGCTCACAGGGTCTCCTTCGTAGTACCAGTTTGATATCGTATGGGACCAGTTCACGCCGACCAGAATTGCACGCGCGACCCGATCGTTGCCGATTCGTTCGTATCTGGACAAAGTGGGATTCCACACTATTGCCGGGCCCTCCTTAACATTTGATGAAACGACCAACCTCGACTCCGCCTGAACTACACCGGGAGCATTGGCAACTTGGTGAACAAGCGAAGAGGGCACCATATACGAGCCGTTCAGAAGAGTGACACTGTCGTTAAGTGGAGCCCCCTGAAGCGAATAGGTGCTGTAGTATTCGGACAACATGACAGGGTGACCAATAGCGATAACGTTGTTACCCATCGCTCGAGCCACATAGGCGTCCGTTGTGTTTTGGACAACTCCTCCACCAATCCATAGCAACGAAGCGAGACAGATGCTGAGGAAGAGAGAGACCAACACCCTCCTCGATCCCTTGATTTGTCGTCCCGTGGCCTTGCGCTGCAATCCTAAAAGAAAGACCGAAACCGTCGAGGAAACCGGGTGTCGCGGCTCTCACAACTGTATCGGGACTCAAAGCTGAAATTGGCGACTCTCGCACTGCATCGTAGATGGGTTTCTGCGCGGCGAAATATCCGACGAATACGTAAATCAGAGCAAGTATCCCTACCTGCAGAATGGGATAGTTGAATGTAAACTGAAGATTCGAGACGGAGTACGCGAGCCACATCATGCCTCCTAGGTACATGAGCGTCCCGCATGCTATACCGAGCACGACGCTTGCCAGCAGCAATATCACGGCCTGCGCCATGAAATGGTCAAAAATCGTGTCCGTCAGAGTCCCGATGGATTTCATGAGGCCTATGTCCTTCCTCCGACTTACCATCTCTAGCGATACTGTGCTCGAAACAACCACCGCTCCGAGAATCAGTACTAGAACCAGTGTTGTCCAGATGAACGCATCATAAAGCACTCCGAGTGGCGAGGTCAGTCCAACAGATGTCACCGCAGATGTGACATCTAAGAGAGTATTCGCGAAAAGGAACAGAAAGCTCGTGAACGCAACGACCGTCGTCATCGACAGAAGAACAGTAGTGGACCTGAAAGGCCGGCGTTTCAGATCAGTCGACGCATAGTCCAAATCACGCATTGGCTGACAGCACTCCTTTACCCATGGTC
Source organism: Candidatus Thorarchaeota archaeon (assembly GCA_963726195.1). GTDB lineage: Archaea > Asgardarchaeota > Thorarchaeia > Thorarchaeales > Thorarchaeaceae > OWC5. The sequence continues at coordinate 19,770 of CAVSBO010000007.1, read as the reverse complement.
AGATGGCGCACGCCCTCCAGATTGATTATGTTCTCATCATGGGTTACCACAAAAACCGTCTTACCTGCGCTGTTCAGACTGACAAGCAGGCCTCGAATCATCTCTGCACTTTCAGAATCCAGGTTAGCTGTGGGCTCATCTGCAATGATTATGGGCGGATCGTTTGCCATCGCGCGAGCCATGGCTACCCTCTGCTGCTCTCCCGAGCTGAGCTGCCAAGGCAGGTGACCAAGTCGATTTGACAACCCGACGCGATCAAGAAGGGCAGTGGCATCTTTGCGAATCTCTCTCACATCTTTGCTTGACAACTGCATTGGAAACATCACGTTCTCAATAGCAGTGAAAGTGGAAATCAGGTTGTAACTCTGGAAGACAAAGCCAGTGCTCGTGAGCCTAAAAGTCGCCCTGAAGGATTCGTCATAATCGCCTATTGGTACGTCCATGAGAAGAACCCTTCCACTAGATGGATAATCAAGGCCACCAATTATGTTAAGAAGAGTTGTCTTTCCCGAACCCGATGGCCCAGAAACAACCACGAACTCGCCAGAGGCCACATTCAAACTCACATCATTCAGAGCAACTACCTCTGTGTTATCCATGGCATAGACACGGGACACGTTCACAAGACGAACAGCGTAGTGAACCTCGTCGGAAGTTGCTTCTTCAATGTCGCTGAAAAAGTCCTTGGGAGGCCCTGATTTCTTTGGCGTTGAGTCACCTCTCGAACACGAAATGCCCTGTAGAACCCAGAGAATCGCTCGTGTGATGTTCATACCCTATTGATGATTGGGCCTTAAGCATAGAGGTCGGTAAGCTACTGCACCACTGAGCCCGAAGTTGACAGAACACATCGCGCCCAATCTGAAACAACTAACGGCTTTTCGCGACCGAATACGCGAACCGTGTTCAACACATCCGCCCTAATCAGATGACTAACGTAGTATGACACCAAACTCTTGTCCATTGACAAAAGCCTGCTCAAGTCGGCTTGTGTCGTCCGGTCGCTGGCCAAGCATTTCATGACTATGGAGCTGAATCACCGGATTCCGGATTAATGCCGTTAACCTTAGGACTTGTTCATCACGAGAGTATTCAGAGGCGAAGAAGTGCCTTGTGTTGCCACTCTTCACTGAGGTGACCAATCTCTGTTGCTCAAGCTGTCTTACATGGTATTGCAGGGCGCCCATTGCACAGCCAAGATTCCTGTGAAGCTCTCTTAGGTGTATGCCGGGACTTGAAGAGACCTCGTCCAAGATGCGCTCACGGAGCGGGGAGGTCCGCTCCTGTTCTTTGGCCTCTGCAATCACTGTCCCGACGGCCAGGACAATCGCAAATTGGGCATTCTGCGATTGGACGAGTCCTGTCCCAAGTACCACAGATGTTCCAGCACCTACCGGCGCAGCTATTGCAATAGCATCGACTACTTGGACAGTGGACGCGAGTGTGCTGGGGGATTGAACAGACGGAACCTGAGATTTGTCTCCTAGTTGAAACACATAGACGCTGAGCATCCCGGAGAAAAAGAGCAAGAGAGGCAGCAGAACGATTGCCTTTCTAATCTGACTTACGTCCATGCTTTGCCTCATCTCGGGCTCACATCAAGTGCAATTAAGACATGTGTTTGTGGTAAGGATGTACTATGCTGGACCACGTGCTGGATAGGTGAGAGTCATTTTGAAAGTACAGGATTCTCCGCCCGAAGCCATACATGTTTCTTCCACGACGACGAGTTTCTCGTATATTATTCTGTTCGAATCAGTAAGATACTCAAGGACTGCTTCAATGAATCCTCTCAGGAAGTAGCATGAAGGCTCGGGTGTGGCCACTCCGGACGCATAAGGATTGTCCTTGATTTCTATCACTGCTTCCTCATCCAAGAACAGCTTGTAGAGGCGGGATATCTTGACATCACCAAAGGGTACGATAAGTGTGGACAGTACCATCTTGACGAATTCAACAATGCCCTTAAAATCGCCGGGCGGCTTTTGCTTTCCAAGTTTGAAGTATTCACGTTGTGCTTCAAGACCTGCGAGCCGACCAGCGCTGTAATAGAGGTCGCGTACCTTGTCTGGGAACATGACCTCAATCCTGCTGCCAATCTTTGACCAGGTCTTCGCAAACAAGGCCCGCATGAGGTCGCGCTCCTTCAGCTTACCCAGCCACCAAGGGACAATCTCTGGAGTCTTGGACATAACAGTAACTCTCGTCAGACGCCGTTTCGCATCCGGCGTTAAGTTCTTTGTGATGGCTTTCTCACAGCAATCGGATATTCCACTCGCAGCTATCAGCGCCTGTTGCACGACACATTTGTTGGAATACCTTTGCTTCGACACCCTTGAAAGCCAATATTGATTCCAGTATGCCGCTGAACACCTCGCAATAACCAAAGCCTACCATTCCCTCAAGATGGACTTCCTGGCACCAGACGCAAGACTCGTCTGTCACCCTCACAGAACCACGAGCTGTCTCCATGTCCACTGATGTCGGCTTTTTGTCGTAGAACAGTTTGAAGATAATCTCCAGGAGCTTTGCCACATCTTCGCGAGTCGTGATTGTCTCCTTGGTTCTGTCGACAATGTCCGTTGTCAAGTATATCTGCGATCCCATCTCGCGTCCGATGTCTCTCAGCCGCCGGTTTGCTTCGTCAATGTTGTTGGTCTCGGATAGAATCTGATCGACCATCTTTGAGTAGAGGCTGAGAAGAAGCGGGTTCTCTATCTTTGGCATGTGTCAAACCTCTCCAAGCAATCTGAGAATGTCTAGAGTGTTTTTCCAATCATTTTCAGGCCGAGTCGGTGATACTGTGCCAGCACCTGAATGACTTTCGCAGGCGGGTTGTTGGTGGACGCTGCAATTTCCTCAGCTGTTCTTGAGCCATCACAGAGTAACAGTATCTGCACATCTTCACTCTTGACCTTGCTTAGGTCTCCCTCGAAAACAGGGCATTTCACAAAGTGACCCATCGGCGGAGTCGGTTTCTCTTCAGAGGGCTTCTCCTTGGTCTCGGGCACAGTTATGATGCCCTTCGAAGCAGCCCACTTCAGGAAAGAAGCGACTCTTTCGTTTGGTTGAAACATTGACTCAGCAATCTGTGTGACTGTTCTGTTGCCATCGACCAACATGAGCACATCGAATCCAAAGTTACGGTATGCCTTCTTCATCTCGGAGTTGAGTGCTGAATCAAGAGAGAGAGCATTGGAATTAGTCTCACCCTTTCTCGGGACCGTGGTAGGCAGCACGTGGTAGTCGTCTGGGCCGAGTGGCTTTGCCTCTGTCGCTGCTTTTGAAACCAGTGTAGAAGGTAGCGCAGACTTCGCTCGAGAAGGTATCGCTGCAGATTCAGTAGTGACAGGAGCTGTTGACGCAGCCTTCATCGCGATACTTTGAAGGACCTCAAGGTTACTCTCAGCGGAATCCTCGAACTCTTCAGGAGGAGGAGGTAACTCAATTCCCTCCAACAGCCTCAGGACATTCTTCGTCTTGGCTATGGCGAGCCCAAGCTGAAGCTCAGGCACATAGAGCACGGTCAAGATCCAGTTGGTATCCACCGGCGAAAGCACGACAAGGCCCTTGTCGGTATCGATTGTCATGAGCCGAAGGTCCGACTTGTAGAGTCTGATGCTGTCTTTTACACGCGGGAATAGATCTCCGGGGAAAGAGAAGCTGACAAACGGTCGCCCGGCTTTCGTCACCATCGAATACCCAAGTACCTGATCGTCAGTTCTAAGCTTCGAGAGAGCACGTTCAAGGTCTCCCGCCATGATTCAACACCTCAAGTCTCTTCAGCGCAAGCCTGTCCCCACGTCTTTTCAAGCATCTTCTTGATGCTGGTCTGAAAAGGATTGTGGTGATTGTTACGATTACGGACGAAAAGCGTTAAGTGTTCTTGTAGTACGGACCACGCGACGAGTCGTTTCGGTGCACGATTGAAATGAGAAATCTGCTTGGAGGCTTGGTTGGAGCAGCAATCGGTTGTTTCGTTATTGTCTGGCTGCAGAAAACCCCTCAACCTGTCTATCCGAAACCCTTTGATATTGTATGGTTTCTTTTCACCGGCAGCTCCCTGCTTCAAACAACACTGGCGGATCCGCTAGCTTGGAACACCTTCATGCGATATTTCACTACATGGCTCATCGTCGGCATCGCTATTGCTCCTTTCTCGAGACCGAACTGGAACGCGCTGAGAACTGCTCTCTGGGTAGGGGTTTTTCTAGCACTGTTCGCAACAGCCTCTGCTCTGATTACGGACCCATACTTTTGGTCCTCGCCGACCAGGAATATTAACTTGGTCAGTCTGTTCATGACCAGCCTGATCACGGCACTTCTCTCTCTAGTTAGTTGTATTCCAATCGGCATTCTTGCAGCATGGTTGTTCAGCAGCGAAGCCAAACCGCCTGAGAAGATTGAAACGGTCTGTGAGTGCGGTGCGGTCTTCAAGTCGCGGCCCATGTTGTGTTCTGAATGCGGCAGACAACTCGCAGTGCTTGGCGCAGACGAGACAACTCGCACTAGTCGAACAGGTTAGCGTTCTCGGCTGATTGCGCCGCCCAGAAGTCCTCCCACTCCAACGCCAATGAGGGGATAGACTGAGCCCTCGAATACTGCCTCAAGAATGAACATGGATGCCGCACCAAAAATGGCACCGAAGTCTGGAGTTTGGATGAAGAATACCAGCAACCAGATTAGAAAAGCGCCAATAACGACAGAGAAAACCCCGGCGAATATGCCCTGCAGCGGCCCGCGCGCGAGAAGACCTGCAACGAGCCCACTTGTTCCCCAAGCTAGGAACATCAGTACTGTTGCATTCTTAGCTCCCATGCTGAGCATTGCGCCAAGGCTTGCCGACCCAAATGCTGAAGGATACATTACAGTGCCCGCAATCGCCAGTCTCAGTTCCAGGTCAGGGCGAGATAGGAAGTCAGCTACTATGCTGGAGGGAATGAGCGCGTCTGGCATTATAGTTCCCAGTGTCAGAATGGCAAAACAGAGGGCAAAGCCGACGACCAAACCCACAAGCGTGCCAATGAACTGACCCATTCTGAATTCACCCCTAGGCGCGTGCTATACCCTGTCTTGCACTCAAACCATTTTAAGATATGCCATCTGTTATGGGCAAGGTACCGAATCATGACAGCAGAGTGTGAATTGACAAGCAGCGTGGTCACTCAAGTAGCCTGATTGTCCACGTGCATGCTTCATCTCCGATCGCTCTACAGGACTCTTGGTAGGAATCACCGTTGAAGCCCCTGAGCGTCAGAACAGCTTGGAACACGCCACTTACCAGATTGCAGTATTGCAGACCTGGTAGGTCCTTTATCTCAACGCCCTCACATATTGGGCACTTCGTGTCTGTGAACTTGATTGTGCGTTTGTCGTCGCTGATCCAGATTGAGGTAAACTCCTGACCAGAATTCACTTTGTAGGCCAGCTGAAGAGTCGAGGCGAATTCGTGAAAAGCCTGCGCATGCTTTCTTATCCTTTCTGCGTAGTCCACGAGCAGATACTCCCCGACCTTGAAGCCTATTTCCTTCAGCTTCTGATTTATCTCATCAACGTTCGAGCTCGTCTCAATCAGGTAGTTCATGAGTTCTCTGTAGGTTGCCTGAAACAGTGGTTTCGAAACCTTTTCTATCTTCAGACTCCAAGCCAATGAGCCTTTGACACCCATTTCTTAGTCCTCCATTCCGTTTGTTATTCGGCGGCCTTGTCTTTGCCGACAAATCTCAGGGTCTTGCCCCGGTAAGGCACGATGCTTTGCAGCGCCTTGAAATACGGCATGTTGAGCTCCGTCGCTATGCCCTGAACAGTGCGTGTGCCATCACATAACATCAGAACGGGCTGATGCTCCTTCTTTGCTTTCTTCAGGTCACCCTCGAATAGCGGATACTCTACTATCGTTGTGACGCCAGGTTCCTGTTCTTCTGGGCATTCGACTGTCAAGACACGCTCTGAGACACACCAAGTAACGACGTCAATCACTTGTTCGACAGACTTCCCGAGTGCTTGAGATATCTTGAAGACCGTCGACTTCTCGTCTGCCAGCAAGAGCACGTCGACCGCGAACTTGGCTGACTTCTGTTTGATCAGCTGGTTAAGCGCTGAGCCGAGGGTTACAGCATCAATGTATCTGGGTCCACGATGAACAATACAACCATGCTTAACAACAATGGGGCGGGTCTCAGCTACACCAGCCGTTGTGACCTTCGCTGCCAAATCAGTCTTCATTCGCTCGATTTCGACCCCGAGGTCTTCAGGCGAATCTTCGAAAGCCGCGGGAGCCAGCTCAGTCTCAATGTTGGACGGTGGCGGAGGTAGCTCGATTTGCCCGAGCATCTCTACAACCGCCTTAGTCTTTTGAAGAGCAGAGCCCAGCGACTCCTCGGAGAAGTGCACAGCCAGTATCCAGTTGGGATCCACTCGGGCCAGAATCAGAGTCCCTTGTTTCGTCATCACATTGACCAGCTTCAGTGATGATGCATGAATCTTCAGGGCACCATGAATCTGAGGAAGCAGGTCTTCTGGCAGGGAGAAGGACAGAAACGGCTGGCCGTCATTGGTCAAGAGCGCGAACCCCGTGACCGTGCCGTCGTACTTCAACTTGCCAAGGATGCGTTCAAGCGCCAAGAGAGCACTTCCTTCCTCTGACCTGCAAACACTGCAGCACGTTGGTTAGAGAGGTCTAATTAGGTTAATGCCGACATTCGACAGTGCCTGCTTCCCCTTCAGGAACTGAATCAGGGCCTCTCGGGTAGGATGGGCCGCTGAAGAAGACGAGACATACATGGCAGCAACAGAGTTCGAGAGGAGCAAACGATTCTTGGCTTCTAGCCCAGCGAGAGTTCCGAAGATATCTCCCGCATTCCATGCATCTCCAGCACCACACGTGACCCTTACAGGCACATCAAATGTAGGCAGCGCGGTGACCACGTCTTCTTCTATGGTCGCTGTGAAGTAAGGGGTGTGGAAATCTATGCGGACTCCAGTTTCGTGTGAGACAAGCTCGGCAGCTGACAGCCACTTCTCCGGCTTGGACGGCGTGTCGCGCCAGCTGTCGATGTCACCTGTCAATGCTTGAGCAAACCATCCGGCCTCATTCTCATTCATTCCAAGGACGTCAACCAGACCTTGTGACACCACTCTCTTCGCAAGCGGCTCGACAATACTAGGATTTGATGATGGGTCGCCCATGTCCATGAAGGTGAGCGCTTTCGAGTTGGAGTGCACCATCGAGAACAGGTCTTCTGCAAGGCGAGGCGCATTCTTGTTGTGGTTCAGACAAAGCAGAGCTATAAGCGGGCTTCCTAGAATCGCCCTAATGTCAGACTCCGTCAAATCAGAATAGGAGAAGTCAAGAGCAGACCCGCTGTCGCTAACCATTAGGTCTACTCTCCTGCCTCGATTCTCAGCTTCAATGGAAACGGTAGCAGAAAGGCGCCCGTCAACGTGCAGATGACTGAGATCAAGCTGAGGACTTACTAGACTCCTGAGCAAAGAAGCCCCTTGCTCGTCAGTCTTCACAATTAGACATGGGTTCAGTCCGAGCGTCAGCAAAGCTGAGGCTGTATTCACTGAGTTGCCACCCCGCCGAATCAAGTGGCTGGTACCAGTTAGATTCCCTCCCCCTTGCTCTGCTAAGCGCCTGAGACCCTGTATGAACTCGTCAAGAGACCCGGTCACAACGAAATGATCCAGAAAGAAGTCGGGAAGAATCGTCGGACGCCCAAGCTGCGGCGGCTTGCGCAACGCCTCTACCAATTTGCTGGGGTCCAAAGTGCTCATACTCCAAAAGGAGAACGAGACATAGTTCTAGGCTTTCTTGAGGGCAGCCTTCACCATTGCAGTAAGGCTGTCTTCGTCAATTCCAGTCTTTCTTGATATCTTGCCGACATCGCAGTATGCAAGTTCCGCGAGCGACTTTACTCCCGCCTTGACAAGCTTGACTGCATCTGCCTTTTTCACAGCTCGAATCGTAGTCAGTTCCGCGATTGCGGCGTCAGTATCAACTTTCGGTACTGACACGGCAGGCTTAGCCGATGCACGTTTGCCCGCATTCTTCATGTATTGCTTGAGGACTTCGATGTTGTCCTCGTGCGAAGTATCTCTGCGCATGTCCACAATGAGACCCATGCTTCTTGCGGCCTTGAGGGGCAGTCCAACCTGATTAATCTCATCTATACTGAAACCGCGCCCTGTCCGGGACTGTGAGGTCCTCGATGATTTGACTGTAGGTTCGATTCTTGCATCAGAATTCATGTGCCGGTTCACCTGACTCGGCACCCGACCCTAGAGTGCCCTTATTAGCCTTTCCAAGAAGCGCAGTGCAACGCGGCCCGATTCAGAATTCGTTAAGGGACGCCTGAACGGCAGTGCCGCGGCCCAGAATGCGTTCAAGCTTTCCCTCTTGAGGTGGAGTGGCCATATTCATCAGTTTCAGCATTTGAAGGGCATTCAATGGAGCGTTCCCACTGAAGTGGTTGTTAAAGTAGCCTACAACTGCCTTTGTCATATCATTCAATTGTGTTAGCCGAGGCTGCCATTCCTGGAGCTCCTCAATCGAGTAACGATAGTTGTACCATGGTCTAATACCATGCCCGTGCCATCGGACATATGCAAAATCAGTCGTTACACGAATGTCGATTGGAAGCTTGGGCTCATCCACGATCACGTATCCAGCATTGTAGTCTTCAAGAATCTTCCAGACATGTTCGTTCAACCAAGATTCATGTCGGAACTCGACAGCATACCTGAACTTTGGGTCGAGACCTGCGAGGAATGACTCCAAGTCGCCTAGTCTCGAAGGCTCCCATGGCGGCAACTGAACCAGCAGCACCGCCAAGTGTTTCTCCAGGGGCGCAATGAGTGAGAAGAAATCGTTCAGAACTCTGGCTCCGTCACCGCTGAGATTCAATCTGTTGTCGTGCGTTACTGCGCGTGGAATCTTTGCTGTGAAGAAGACACGGGACCTGAGAGAACTGGCCAAGTGCTGTACAAAGGCCGGCTTTGGCAATGCATAGAATGTTGAGTTGATTTCGGCAGTGTCAAAGTAGTCGAGATACTGCTGGAGCATAGGCAGATTACCATGATAGAAGACTTCAGCCCAGTCTTTCTTGCAGCTCCACCCAGAAGTACCAATGTGCAAGCCTTTTGGTATCATACGCGTCTTAGAACATGCACCGGAAGCGTTTCTGTCTTACGGCCTTCGCAGAAGCATTCCGGCTTGGACACAGAAGTTCATAAGACATGAGAGTCGTGGTCGTTGGTCGTGCAGTGCTATGAAAGCGCAGAAGGTTAAAGCCGAATTCGCCAATCTTCAGACTAGTGTCGGTGACTTCAAGGAAACAAAATTCATTATGAAGTGCGACCTGACGTATGAGAATCTCCTTCTCACAATGGACGGTGGGAACAGGGTCGCAAGAGTTCATGCAAGGAACATAGACAACGTGCATCTTGAGAAGAAAGCAATCAGAATTGCGGCGCTGAACTTTGAGATTGTTGAGGGAGGAGCCACGAACGTTGCCAGCGGGTCCATAAGAATCGAAATCGGTGACCAAGCTGACGCATGGTACAAAGAACTCTGGGGCTGAAATCAACCTGAGAGGAGGCTTAAAATAGCCCTTTCTCTGGCCGACCGAACGCAGTACTCGGGGGCAGAGCGAGATTGTCCGAAACCATTGACTACGTAGAGATGCGATTCGTAGACCTGCTGGGACGACTCAAGGCCATGATTGTGCCTTGTGAACCAGCAGACTCTCTGGAAGCAGTGAGCAAAGACCCGTCGGTGAGAAAGGGCGCAAGCATTGATGGTAGACTCAATTGCAGGTATGGCCACTGTTGAGTCGTCGGACTTGAGACTCGACCCTGATATCTCTACGCTAATCGAACTGCCCTATACCTCACAGAGAACTGCCCGCGGTTATGTGTTTCATCAAAGAGAAGGCAACCTCGTCCGAGAGCGGACTCTACCATCCAAAGGATTCTCGCGGGTTGCTGTACTCAGTATGCAACAACCTCTTGCCGGGTCAGATGCATCTTAACGTCAAGGTTGAGCCCGAGTTCTACTTCATAACGGAAGAGGGTGACCAGCTGGATTCTGGGCACTACGCAGATACCTATCCTGCTAACCCAGCAGCTGATGTTCTAATGGAGATTGCCACATCACTCAGACAGGTGGGGATACATCCTCTCGTTGCACACCATGAGGCTGGAGAAGCGCAACAAGAAATCGAAATCGACTTCGACGATGTGAGAAGGATTTCCGATTCTGCCGTATCTTTCAGGAATATCGCCCACGCTGTTGCTCGTGATCATGGATTGGATGTCACGTTCATGCCCAAGCCTTTTCTGGAAGCACCAGGAAGTGGTCTTCATGCTCACCTTCAGCTGTGGGATGGAAACCAGAACGTGTTCGGTTCAGGAGGAGGGTCTAGCCTTTCTGAGACCGCAAAGAGCTTCGTTGCAGGGCTCCTTGAGCATGCACAGGCAATTACTGCAATAGCAAATCCCTCCGTGAATTCCTACAAGAGGCTAGTCCCTCGCATGGAAGCCCCCGTGTACATTTCGTGGGGATACAGGAATCGCACAGCCTTGGTAAGGATTCCTCTCTTCAAGGACAGTCAGAAAGCCGCCGTCGAAATCAGATCACCTGATTCAACATGTAATCCCTACCTTCTGTTCTCTGCAATAATCGCCGCAGGCATGGATGGGGTCGAACGAGGTATCTCACCTCCTGAACCTCGCACAGAGGATATCTTCAGCCTCACAGATGACGAGAGAGAAAGGTTTGGAATTGGTATGCTGCCAGCGACACTTGACGACGCCCTCAGATGTCTCGAGCAGGACACAGTGATCAAGGACACCCTAGGCCAGCATCTCTTCGAGGCATACCTCAAACTCAAGCAAGAAGAATGGAGAGAATACACCAGCAAGTCTGTCACGGACTGGGAATGGGATAAGTACTCATACATCTGAGCTGTCTTGAAAAGCCTCTCGTGAACAATCTCTTCTGCAAATCATGTTGCTGGACAGATTACTTGAAAAGCAGCCCATGGTGAAATGTGCCGCCTCAGGAATCGGTTATAGTGAATGGTTTCCAATATAACGGATAGACGAGATGTCAACAGAGCAGCGTCGATTTCGGTAGGAGCGGCCGCCTTTCTAACATCCATCAAGCTCGTAATTGGTATCGTTAGCGGTTCGCTCGGGATAATGTCTGAGGCTCTGCATAGCGGGCTGGACATGTCCGCTGCGGGAATCACTTACACAGCGGTGAAAAGTGCGGCCAGACTCCCGATCTTGACCACAATTATGGGTACGGAAAAGTCGAGAACTTCTCAGCACTTGCGGAGACACTTATTCTCTGGTTCACTTCTGCTTGGATTATCTACGAAGCAATTCGGAGGATCCAAGTCCATGAATGGCCTGAAGCGACGCTTGTCGGAGTTTTTGTCATGGCGACAAGCATTGTAGTAGACTATGAGAGAAGTAGGATGCTGTACAGGACAGCTCACAAACATGGCAGCCAAGCCCTTGAGGCTGATGCTTTGCACTTCAGCACGGACATGATAAGCTCTACAGTTGTGCTGGGTGGGCTGACGTTCGTATGGCTCGGTGTCCCGCAAGCAGATCCCATCAGCTGCAATGGGGGTTGCGATTGTGATCTTCTTCGTATCTGCCAGTCTTGGGAAGAGATCGTATGATATGCTGACTGACCGTGCTCCTGCTGGCGTGCGCGAGAGAATAGGAGAGATTTGTACCCAAGTACCGGGTGTCATTGAATGCAGGAGAGTGCGCACGAGGACTGCCGGACCGCAGCTCTTCGTGGATGTGGTAGTGATTGTGGACGAACTATTGGCGAGAAGTGGAGACTCACGTGATAGCCGATGCAATCGAGAAAGGCTTGGCTGGACGAGTGGAGAGGGTAGATGTCGTGGTTCACATGGAGCCCAAGAAGAGAGCCGGCATGGTCGGTCCACAGATGGACATATACTCGAAACTCCAATATTTGGCGGAAACGGATCCAACAGTTCGAGGCCTTCACAATGTGCGTGTCTACGATATGTCTGACGGTTTGCACCTAGCAGCTGACTTGGAGATGCCACCTAGTCTCACATTAGATGAGGCACACGAAGCGGCCGATAGATTCGAGATGACATTACGTGAACAGATACCCAACGTCAGAAACTTGACTCTTCATCTTGAGTCAGTGCGCAATGAGACTGTCGTACGGAACGCCACTGAAGAGACCGAAGCCATCGTCAAGTTCATCAAAACAGCTGTGGAGAGCAAGACACCGGCACGCGACTGCCACGATATCATCGTGAGAGAGGACGAAAACGGCTTAGTTCTGTCTCTTGACTGCAGAGCTAGTGGGAGCATATCTCTGATAGAGAGTCACACGATTGCCGAAAGAGTCGAGAGGCTGATTAAGGAGGCCTTTCCAAAGGTAAACAAGGTCTTCGTGCATCTAGAGCCTCTGACCGAAGATTAATATTGGTGTATCAGGCAGGTTTTGTTAGGTCCTCAAAAGTGGCAAGCGCATGTGTTGGTAAGGCTTTGGGTTCTCCGGATGCAGAGATCGTACAGACGAAGGAAGTGAAGCTTAACCAGCCTCTCCTCGTCTGCTGTTTCCCGTCAGCCGGCGTCGTTGGCATAATCGTTGCAAACACTATAGTCGAACAGCTCGAGATGGAAGAAATCGCCTTTGTGCGATCAAAGTATGTGCCATCTGCTGCCGTGTTTCTGGACGGCAGACTGCGTCATCCCTTCCGTATCTATGCAGCCAAATCTAAGAATCTCCTCGTTGTGACGACGGAGTTGCCAATTGCGGAAGAAGGCATGTATGCAATCAGCTCTTCACTTCTGGACTGGGCCGCAACAATGGGCGTCAAGGAGACTGTGGTGTTGGATGGAATTCCGGTCCAAGGCCTGCCGGAAGAACGCAAGGTCCTGTTTGTGGCCGAAGAAGAGAAAATACCAGAACTCCAGAAATTCAAGGATATGGAGATGCTCAACAAGGGCATCATTACCGGAATTGCCGGATCAGTACTGGCAGAGACCCTGTGCAGGTCAGTGGTTGGATTCGCTCTGCTGACACCTGCGATTGCAGAAGTTCCTGACCCAGACGCTGCCATTCAGTTGATACAGGCCCTGAACAAGCTGTATCGAATGGGAATCGATGTCAAGGATTTGCAGGCGTCGGCCGAGGAAGTGCGCAAGCATATGGAGCAAGTCGCTCAACAGGTTGAAGGAATGCGAAAGTCGCCCCAGCAGCGTGGTGTACCCGGCTACGAAAGGATGTATGCATAGGTACCAGTATCCTCCAGCGAGTTCCGGTTCAGAGAACGGTGCGCGTTCTCTGTTCAATGGAGTGTGGCGACTGTCGACAGAGTCAAGGAACCTTCAGAGGTCGCTACAGGTCTCGTAGGCCTGACGAGCACCCTCAGCATTCTTTTCGCCTGCTTTGCCCGGCCACTTAGACAAGATGACCTGTTGGACAGTTTCTGGCTTGACCAGTCCGGTCGCCTTGGCAAACGCACCAAGCATCGTGGTATTGACAACCGGCAAGCCAGCAACAAGGAGACCTAGCTTGAGAGCAATCCCTGTGCCGTCGTAAGCGTATACGTGCCCCCTGTTCAGGGTAAGCTCACTTGCTCTTGAGGAGGTATTCACTATCACCTTCCCTCCCTCTTTGAGGCCTTCTGTGACGTCAATCAAATCGAGTATGCTTGAGTCAAGAACCGCAACTATGTCAGGCTCGTATATCTGACTTCTAACATTGATTTCCTTGGTGGAGATTCGGGTGAATGCTTTCACAGGTGCACCCCTGCGCTCAGAACCAAAGAACGGGAAAGCCTGAACTCCCTTGTATCCATCAAGATACGCTGCCTTCAGCTAAGAGTTCGGCAGACGTAACTCCGCCTTGCCCTCCTCGCCCATGCCATCTGACTTCAATCATGGTCATTTCAAATGGCTCCTGACAGATGCTCTGTTGTCGGCTTCTGACTGCGGGTGCTGAACAAAACTCTTTCGGCAAGAACGATTACCAATCAGACCTTATTGCTGCCAATGCACCCTCTGCAGAATTCGCAGCCTGCTGCAACCCAACGCCTTCCCCGGCGGTATCTGTACCTACGATGTATAAACCCCTCATAGGCGTACGAGGGCCGGGTCGTTCGAGGGCAGTCTGGCCGGGCATGAGTGCTGCACGTGTCGCATAGGATACTTGGACATGCTCCATTTCTATGTGCTCGACTATGCCAGGATGATATCTTGAAAGCCCGTTGCCCTTCATCATCCGAACCTGTTCATCTAACGGTTTGCCCTCGATGAAGATCATGGCAATGCCCACGAGCTCCTTCCACTCGGGAGCGCACGAGGGGTCAAAGCTGGACAGTGAGAGAACCCACCTGCTTGGAGTTGGATGCACAATCACACGAGATTTCCTATCGCCTACTACAACCTTGTCGAGTCCAAGCCAGAGTGTCACGCCTTTTGTGGGTCTCATGTGGCTCCAGCTTTCGAAGAATGAAGTAACCTCGGGGCGCCGCGATTCAACCGTATTGGGTAGTGACCACAGAGGTATGTTGCTGACTATCTTGGAATGGCGAATCTCCTTCCCATGAACAGTGACACTTCCAACGCTGCCTTCATCTTCGGCTATCCGCTCGACTGGAGCATTCAACACGTAGTCTCCATCAATAGCCGAAACAACTCTTTCTAGGAGCCCTTGCATGCCACCAATTGCGACGCCTTCGTCGAATTCCTGCGACCCGAGTAGCAGGTTCTTCAGAGTTTGGATTTTTGGCGTCTCCTTGTCTGTGTCCTTGAGAGTCCTGAGCGCCTCGTAAGCTGAAGCTTGCTCGATAGGCACACCGGCGGCTAGATACAATGCACTCTGCAAGACGTCTATAATTGTTTGATTCGTAACGCCCTTCATTCGCAAGTACTCAAGGAAAGTCAAGTGTCGATACGAGCGCATTTGGCGGAGCTTCATCATTTTGATTCTAGCGCCTATCCGAATAAGGGACAAGCGGCCCCCCATACCTGTAAGCGGCCAACGAAGCCCGTCAGCGATGCTCGATGGAATGGTGCCCACTCTATCATTAACACGAAAATACCAACCATCATGCATTACGATTTCAGGAGCAGGCCTGAGGTACTTCCTCAGAAAACGGGAAAAAGGTCCTCTCTTCGCCCGTGTTATCACGTGGAGGCCTTGATCGACTCGATATCCGCCCACTTTGTATCCATACCAAACGCCCCCTAGATGATTCTCCTTTTCAAGCATCAATACTCTCTTTCCATCTTCAGAGAGTCCCAACGCAGTCAGGAGCCCCCCAGCGCCAGAACCGGCGATGACTACGTCATAGTCCGATTCATCGACTCTGTCAAGGGATATCTCTTTCATGAGTGCCATTTCTTCAGGAAGATTGCCGTCTTAAGGTTGTTTTCTCCTTGAAGCGCGATTCAAAATCCTGTTGGACTCAACTTGTACTATGAGGGCTTGCAGAATCAGGACAATCTTACTGCAGGCCATTCTGCAATTGTGCTCAGAACAAGCAGACATTATCAGAACAACTGTTATGAGGAGAGCGAAAGCTATCAACTCAATACAGCACCTACTGGATAAGCTCGAGGGTTGAACTGGTGACCCCCACAGATGACCTGATAGAGAAGGCTAAGAAAGCACTCTCAAGCGGAGATAAGGAGGCCGCCAGTGCGCTTCTTGTTCAGGCTGCGGATGCGCTCTCATCAAAGGGTGCTCATGGTGCAGCGGCCAAGCTCTACGAACAGGGAGCACAAGTCTATCGAGATTTGAACAAAGCCCAGCAGTATTACGACGCAATTGAGAAAGCAATTCTGATGCTAGTCAGGCAGGAAGCGAAGGCAGAGGCATATAGCGAGATAGTCAGGCTCAGTGTAGCAGCTGCTAAGACTGCTGAGAGAGCGACCCAATACAAACGTGCCGCTGATTTCTACTTCAGGGCTGCGGAGTTCGCAGCGACTGAAGACAGCAGAACGGATTTCAACACAAGGGCAGCTGATGCTCTTGAGGGCCTAGCGGACGCACGGGAAGACGAGAAGAACTTCAGCGAAGCAGTGGCGCTTCTGAAGAAAGTTGGCAGGCTCTACTACGCATCGGGTGACAACGAGCTCGGTGCGCGTATTGACGATCGTGCCCAGAGAATTGCGCTCAGATGGGCAGAAGCCGCAAAGAACGCAGGGGATCTACTCTCTGCGGGGAACGCTCTTGCAGAGGTTGCACAAATAATGCAACTCCGTGGAGATTTGTCCGAAGCTCCCCGAACCATGATAGAGGCAGGGGAGCTCTACGAAGCATCTAGTCTCTTTGAAAAGGCCGGGAATATTTACGACGCGGCTGAGGAGGCATTCCAGCAACAGAGACTCACAGGTGCCCGCAAGCAGGCTCTTCTCAAGTCAGCAGAAGCCTACCTCAAGATGGATGGAGCACCAGAAGTCGTCGCGCCGCTGTTGGTCAAGGCAGGCGGCAAATTTGCGGAACTCGGCAACGTGAAGGCCAAGTGGGCTTACAAGAGAGCTGGCGAGCTCTTTGGTGTTCTCGCCGCAAAGGCCGCAGAAGAGAATGAATCAGACGCCCAGAAGGACTACCTCAGACATCAGGCAATGTGCCTGAAGCTGTGGGGTTCCAAGAGCGAATCTGCGGTGACATACCAGCAGGTAATCGACTATTACCTTGCGCAGGCTCAGACAGAGGAAAAGAATGGCAACAGAGAGCAGCAAGCAGTGTCACTTGAGGAACTCGCCGATGTGCTCAGTGAAATGGGAGATGCAGCAGCCTCGCGCAAATACCTCTCGACGGCTCAGGATATCTATCTGAGCTTGGCTGAGGAGAAAGTTGCATCTGCCGAGATGGAGGATGCTTCTAAGTTCTACAGCAAGGCTGGCGACTGTGCAGACAAGCTCGGTGATAACGAGAAGCATTCCACGTTTCACAAGATGGCCTGCGAAAGGGCGCTAGACGCGGCAAACCTCTACGAGAGTATGTCTGTGCCTGAGCTGGCTACGGTCTGGATGAGGAATGCAGGTACTGAGGCGCTCAGCACGAATGACCCGGAGATGGCAGAGAAAGCCATCGGATTCTTCAGACAATCCGCCGAGGGCTTTAAGAAATTCAACGAGAACGACGATGCCTTTGAGGACTTCTTTCAGGTTTTTGAGATTACCTTCGGAAGGCATCCAGAAGCACGCGACCAGATTTCATCCTTGATCAAGGAAATGGAAGACATAGCCAAGTCGACCAGAAAGAAGTACATGCTATCGTTGGTCACAGTCCTGCGCATCCTTGAGAGAGGGGATTATCATGCAGCACTTCTTACGCTGCAGGCCACGGAAGAGGACCTATTGCCCAAAGTGATCCGTATTAGGAAGCTGGTCGAACTCTGCAAGACGAGAAGAAAAGCCGCCTAGTCTCACTTGCTGCTACTAGATCCTGTTGACAAACAGAAGACAAATGTAGTGCCAGATGGACAGCTATCCGGATAAGACACGACGGAGGTCCATCAGATTGGCCACATACCACACAACTGTTCCTCTGAAGACCAAAGGCAATTGTGACATCATTGACATAACCGAAGATGTGAAGAAATGCGTCTCAAACAGCGGACTCATGACTGGCCTCTGCAATGTGTTCTGTGCAGGTTCAACTGGGTCGGTAACGACAATCGAGTTCGAGGGCGGCTTGCTCAAGGATTTTCCTGTGGCAATGGAAAGAATCGCACCATCTAATGCAGTCTACGAGCATCAACTGAGGTGGCATGATGGAAATGGGCATTCTCATATTCGCGCTTCGATTCTGGGTCCTAGCTTGACGATACCGTTCGTAGATTCGAAACCGTGCCTTGGAACTTGGCAGCAGGTTGTATTCGTGGACTTCGACAACGTCAGCAGAAACCGATTGCTTGAGGTAGTACTAATAGGCGAGTAGCGAGACCTACTCGTCATCGTTCTCCAGTGACCAAGTGAGTTCTCGAGTGCCGCTGGGAATAGGCGTTGACTCTCTAATCTTCATGGCAAGATAGTGGATACGAAGAGCTCGTCTCAACCGCTGCACCTGAATTGGCGCGTTCCAGCCTGGCGAACTGTCACGATAGCCAACCGATGCCATGAGTTCGCGTATCGTGCTGATTTCACGCCGGACTTGGTCCTTGATGTCCTCGATTTCGCGGTCGATTGTGAGAGAGTTGCGGTCAGTCATCGAGCGAAGCCTCTGTCTACTACTACTGGCAAGTGATGACAAATAACGAGGTGTATTCCTCATATATTACGAGATTCCTAACGGATACGTTTCTTTTGAATGGCGCTTCTGCGCATTTTTGTGCCGCAAACTGGACACTCAGATTCGGCACCCGCCTCAGACGTATGGCCACATGCAGGGCATTTCAGAACCCATGTAATCTTGTGACTGAATCTGGATGCTGTGTCGAGCACGTCAATTTGCATAAAGCTCGCAGTATTCAACAGAGAAAGATCCGTGGAGACCACAGTCACTGCATAGCCGGCCTGTTTCTTCAGCAGTGCCAGCGCAAGAAGCTCAACATCATTTTCTGACAACGATGTGGCATCGCCGCTCCTTTGCGCAACTTTCCGGACCTGAGCTATTAGCGCTGCAGTGGGGGCTTCTTCACGCAATCGCCCTGTCGAGATTAGTGTTTCAGCGCGGGTCTGCGATGGCCTGTTGTGGAGTTCCTCCAACACTGAGGGGACTGTCATGAAGTCCACGTTCGGATTCTGTTCTGTCCATGTGGAGAGAAGTGCCCCTGTATCGAGCAAGTATACTCTCTGCACCGAACTCACCTAGACGCTACTAGGTACCAATCTGGTCCGGAGTCGGTCGTAGTAGTTGTCATATAGGCGAATGAAACGGGTAACCCCCTCTGACTTTCTCACCCAGACCCTTTCTGATGGTTGAACATCCCACCGAATCTGACCATCAATAACCACTATCCCCGGGGCTCCCGGCTTCACCAGTTCTATCTCGACAAGGCCGTAGTCTGGGATGACAAGCGGCCGCAGTTCCGATCTTGGAGGACAGACTGGTACAACGATGAACGCTCCAAGCGAAGGGGAGAGTATTGAACCGCCCGCCGAAAGAGCATACGCTGTCGACCCACTGGGAGTTGCAACCATCACTCCGTCTGCTCTGCCGAAGCTGATGTTCGTTCCATCGAGATAGATATTGAAGGTCAGCAGACGGCCGTGAGTGGAAGAGGCGACATATACCTCATTCAGGGCATCCTCGAAAGACCTGTCGCCAATACCCGAGTTCAGGTTGGTGCATCTCTCGATTATGCAGTCGCCAGCGAGAATCTTCTCTAGTGCGGCCAGAGAGCTTGCTACGTCGCTCTCTGCCATGAAACCTACCGTCCCCATGTTGATACAAAACAGAGGAGTCGCCTTGTCCTTCAGTCTCGATAGTGTATCGAGAATTGTTCCGTCTCCGCCAATCACGGTCACAAAATCGACATCCATCTCGTCAACGGATGTAGGGGTTGCTCTGCGACTGTTTACTCTGCACGATCCCGGGCTGACCTGCACCTCGATATCACGGTCTAGCAGGAAGTCTACGACATCTTGACCAAGCCGGTCAGCCTCTGCCCTACCTGCTCTGCATACGAGACCCACCGTTCTGCGTTCAGATAGAATCTGAGGCTTCTCCTCAATCATGCCTGACACATCCCAGCATCTGTTCTGGACCGCTTTCTTTCGCCTTTGCTGTTAAGCGTTGCCTAG
>CAVSBO010000006.1:0-11562 GCA_963726195.1 Candidatus Thorarchaeota archaeon | reverse complement strand
TAAGAATCAATTCGCTGAAGACGCTCGTCTCTCTCGATAAACCGATCGCTCGCATCACCGAAATGACTTCGCAACATAAGAGGGGTTTTCAGAATTACTCCCAACTTGTGTCCTAATTCTTCCCCAATCTGAGTGTGCCGGCGCTGCAGTGACCCCCGGCGAACAAATGCCTGGGGTCATGGTGTACCATGCCTGATAGCTACCACGCTGAGCGGATTTGACCTCTAAGGACGAACAATGACCGTGCTCTACGCCCACATGGCCGATTTACCTTTTTTTGGTTTCCTCCATTCATATTCCAATAGGTCGAGATATTGGCCAGCGGTCGGAGGCTTTTTCTTTCTCTTTCTCAAAGAGCAATGCTCCTAAATCTGCAATTGTTCTTACAGTTTGGACACGTGGTTTGCGTCGCTTCCACGCCCAATTCCCGACGGCCCTCCCTTCCTATCTACCTCAGTGAAATCGTGGTTGCCATTTGAGCCCTGAAACAGCCGTTGCCGCTGCACGTCACCAATTCCAACATCTCAGATAACTTTCAGTCAGAGTGTAGTCTTCGGAGAGATTAAGGCTATTTCAGGATTTCACCTTAATTATGCCCAAATCACGTCAAAGCGGCTGTGTGATTCCAGCCTGCTCCAAGAGAGGCTGCCTCAAAGCGAGGAAGCTCAATATGGTAATGCTACGAATCCAAGACACTCCATACAACCGGACTCGAACTGAGGCAGCTCAGGAAGAAATCTGAAGCCAAACGCACGGTCTGGCAAGAACCGACTCTGTAGACTTTGGTCACCCCTAAGGTTTCAACTGAAGGAGCAGGATCAGAACGAGGGTTCGATGGGGTAGTTGGTTTCATTTTGCGTTCGCATCACCGAAATGACCTCGCACCATAAGAGGGGTTTTCAGAATTGCTCCCAACTTCTCTCCTAATTCACCTCCAATCCTAATGTCACCGGCACTGTGGTGTTCTTGGTGAATACCTGTCTGGATCGTTATTTGTGAAACCTACCACTTGCAGCAGGACTCTTGGTTCGACTACTGATCTCACTAAGAAGAAACTTGACGCCCTATCTGCTAAGGCAGAGAGTATGTGCCAATTTCTAGCCACGCAAATCTTGTCCTAGGCCATGTGTTCAGGGAGATTTCAATTCGTTCAACAACCTAATCCTAGACTCAAGAGCCGGATGTTTGTCCAAGATCCTGCGCATGCCTTCGCTTCGATCCAATAAACACGCACAAGCAGGGCCCGGAGTAGTCGGGATTGAGGAATATGAGTTAAGTTCACCGAGCTTTGTGAGCACTGATATGAGTGCATCGGGTCCTCCAATCAATGACGCCGCTGTTTTGTCCGCGTGAAACTCGCGTGCACGGTAAATTGCTGCTTCAATGAGATAACTCACCGGTTTGGAAAAGACAGCAACCTTACCCAATGTGGCAAGAAACCTGATCATGAAGTCATTGTTCTTGATATGAGCTATCTCGTGAGCAATGCAAGCCTCAACCTCCTTGGTGTCGAAACACTCCAATATCCCGACAGACAGTGCGATGACATACTTGCTCTTCTCTCTCACCGTGAAGGCTTGCGGAGTTCCAGAATCGACCAGACAAACCTCCGGACAGCTCACGTTCGCCCGATTTGCCAAGCCTAATGCGATCTTTCTGAGCCACATCGGGTTTTCAATCAGGATAGCACCAGGAGAAGCGCGTAACATTTCCAACCGAGATTTCCCAAAACAAACATAAACCGCCACAAATGCCGCAGCGGCAGCACCGAATCCAGCAAACCAGAGATTTGCCTCAAACAAGATCGAAAGATAATTCGACATATTATCGGGGGTTGGCAAGAACGCACCGGATGGCGTCATGAAAACCTGGACATGCAATGCCAACATAACAAGCTCGAGGCTCTGGATGGACATTATGCCCAAGACACAGAGCAAAGCAATAGTCTGCCGGTGAAAGGAACGTCGAGACAACATCGCGACTATGATGCTAGCCACCATGAATTCTACTGTAGGCAGGAAGGGCGTCGACGGAGTTATCAAACCCCAGATCAACACCACGAGGAATTGAGCGTCCGGGAAGATCATTCACTTTCCTCTTCACATACCACTTCTTGGGGAGAGTCGAAAATCTCTCAGTTCATTTTGTATCTGGGATTCTTTCTGTTAGGTGTCCCAATGTCATTTCGCTGAAGCTTCAAAGGGTACTTCTCCATTAGCGTGGGCGATGGTCTTCCGTGCGAGTAGCAATATTGTTCGCAACGTTCGGCTGTCTCTAGATCTGCATAGCTGTGGCCGCAGAGCTCACATTGGAAAATAGTCCTCTCCCGCCACTTGGCTTCACTAACCATATGCGTGTTCGCCTCTCCATTGCGATGTCCTCGGCCTTGAGGCGGTGAGCTATTAGCGGTTCTTCAGAATTTGACCCGAATCTTTGACTAATTCATCCCTTATGTAACCTCTCATCCCATGAAAGGTCGAGACTGTTCCCAATCTCGTCATTCTGAGCGCGAGTGCTGTTAGGCTGCCTGCCCAATCGACCGCGATGGTCTCGGAAGACATATAATGCGCCAAATTCGCATTTCGTTCAAACCTAGCACCAGAGTGATCCCTGAAGGCTGGAATCGACATGGTCTTTCACACCGAGTCGTCGCTGAAGCATCTGCTGGGTTGGCTAATCGCAGGCACGAAAGGAGGGACGACTCGCGCCGAGATGATCGCGGTGTTGAAGGAGACTCCTCAGAACGCGAATCAGCTGGCGAACAGACTCGAGAAGGACTACAGAACCATAAGGCATCATCTTGAGATTCTTGGCAAGCACGGCATAATCGTCACTGCTGGAGACAGGTATGGGACCACCTATTTCCTGTCCTCACAGATGGAAGAGAACTATGCTCTCTTTGAGGAGATTGTGGGGAAAATCTGGAAAAAGGCTAAAGACGACGACCGAGAGTGAAGTCAAACATGAAGAAGAATCAGAAGGCGGGGATTGTCTATGCGACAGTCATCTTGGTTGCATTGCTTGTAGCGTTTCTAGGTGTCACTTATCTGGAGCCACTCAGACCGGCGTTTGAGCCCAGACCGACCTTTCCACCGCCCCCGGGAGATATACAGTTGTATTATGGGATCACTGTGGTACTCTCGACTGTCAATGCCGCACTACTCATCTTCCTGTTTTCCGCATATCTGGGCATCTACCGAAAGGTGAAATCGGATTTCACTTTGGGCCTAATGGTGTTCTCGGTCATCTTACTCTTCTACGCGTTGTCCTCTAATCCTCTTCTCCAGCGAGTCTTCGGTTTCCGCGCATTCGGACTTGGGCCATTTGCCATGCTACCTGACTTGTTCACATGCGTGGCGCTAAGCGTACTGCTATACCTCACTTTCAGATACTAGACGAGATTTGTGTTGATGCACACAGGAAACCGAATTCCGTTCTTGAGTTAGCAGGAATCTCAGTGGCCTAAAGCCGCACGTGACGCTGAAGACATGTCCTTCAGAGGGCTAGTGCACGGTCACAGGTCGACATTCAATTTCTCTTGAGTAGCCTCCCTTCAAGTTTGGTCAGGCAGAACATTTTCTCGTTCATAGACCCAGCCATATTGAGCTTCCTCGCTTTGAGGCAGCTTCTCTCGCGAGCAGACTGGAATTGCGCCGTCATTCTTGGAAATGATTCGGGCACAATTGCGGTGAAATTCTGAAACACGTCTTAATCTTTCTGAGAACTAGGTCTGACTGCAAGTTGCTGAGGTGTCGAATTTGGTGACATGGATCTGTAATGGCTGTTCCGTAGGTGGCTTCGTGTCTGATGGAGTATGGTTTGTCCTCGTTATGGTGATCATTTCGGCCTGGCTCGTGCTCCTGATTTCATACGCAACTTTGGCAAGTCAGCGACGCCGACTCAGATGGCAGCAATCACGTTACTGACGTACATCTGGTGCATGAGATGACGCACGTGTTTCGGGACCATGAATGGAGTAAGGATCAACGACCCATCATAGGCATCTACACATGCATCGTATGCGACCGAAGTTACAGCACAAAGGCGCGGCTGAAGCGGCATTATTGCAGGACACACGAGGAAAGGCGCTGACGATTCTTCTCCAGACTAGAGAGTGAGGATCAATGCCAAGCGTGAGATCCATTATTAGCGGATTAATGAACTGGTTGGCAACCAACGCGAGGTCGTTCAGTCATCTGCTTCCGGACACATTGGAGCTCTTGCTTTATCTTGGGATGGCAATGTACTTTACAGCACAGCTTGCGCAACAGCAGGGGTAATGGATCCAGGTCATCTGTGTTTCGGCCATGCTGCTACCACTATTCGAGCTTTCTATGCTGCGACAGAGAAACCCATTAAAGAGAATACTCCAATTCGACAAATTCGTCTGACAAACAAGAAGTGATAGCTGGAAAATTATGTCATTGCCTCCTTTCTTGTGCGAGAGACTACCTCTTAATGGAACGTATCGAAGTATGTTCTACCGGACAACTGAGCTGCAAGTGACACTGAAAGGCGAGGTTTCGCAACTAGCGCACAGCGAAACGTCGGTATTCATCTGTTCCCGGAGCACTCTCACTTGAAGTCTTGATTTGATTTGGACATAATTGCGGTTGAATTTTGAAACACGCCTTAATCTCTTGAAGACCAGTGTGGCTGCAAGGTGCAGATTGTTGACTAAGATTGAACAGCAGATAAGATATGCGTACTTGGCAACTTTGGGGGGCGTGGTTCTCTCCGCCATCGCGACCACTTACACAACTATTGGTTCATTTCTGTTCGCGCAAAGGCCTCGGTCTCAACCTCCCATGACTCCAGGTAACTTCACCGGGGCTGATCAGTTTGGAAACTTCGCGGGAGCCGCCCAGTTTGGAAACATGAATCCCCACCTCGGTTTAGTAAACGGCCTCGCAATGTTGGCGGTCATAATAGCGGTTTGTGGTGTCCTGTGGCTGGGGTGGTCTCTCAGGAAGCTCCCTCTTGAGTCGCACGAGGGCGAGAATGCGAGTACGAGAGACAAGCCTAAGGTAGAATGAAGCACAATCGTATGCAGGCACGGTTTTCTTCCTGGATTTTCGCAAGGCCTGTAGAGAGTTCAACGTGAAGGAAACAGGAACCATCTGGTCCAAGCTACAAGAATAGTGGCAGATTCAGGAGCATAGGTATTTGAAAAAGAGAAAGAGACGACCACTTACAGCTAGCCAATACCTTGACCTGCTAAGAAGAAATGGATCTCAAACGCATGAGTCGGTCATGTGAGCGTAGTAGCCGCGAGGCTCGATGGACTGAGAAGTTCATTGGAAGAAGAGCCTCCCGTGTCCAATGGGCTATGTGATGCTCTCTGAATCGCGAAATCGATTCCGCTCTCTACTCCTTCTTTAGGGCTGTTATCGGACTCAGAGTAGATGCTCTCCAGGCAGGATAGATACCTGCTGCGACGCTTAGGGCGCAGGCGAGAAGGAATACCTGAAGAAGGTCGGTCGCCAGAAACGAGGGAGTCACGCGCACTGTTCCCGCTCCAAAAGGCAAGATCCCGATCAACACGTATGCTCCGGCAACGCCGAAAACCAATCCCAGCAGTCCGCCTAGAAGTCCGATTGCGAAGGATTCCGTGAGAAACATGAGGAGGACTGTTTCTCTTGCATAGCCTATCGCCTTCAATAGCCCTATCTCGCGGGTCCTCTCCATGACTGAAGTGTACAGCGTGGTGATGATGCCGACAGCACCGACAAACATAGAGACCGCGGCAATGGCGGACAGGAATCCGATGAAAGTGCCCATCAGTTCCTGTACGGTGCTTGCGATCGCTTTGGGTGATGTTACGCCGATATTCTTCCCGTAGATCTTCCTGATGCCATTTTCAGCCTTGTCATTTTCGTCTGCACTGTGCGTGACTCCGTAGATGCCGTCATATGCCCCGCTTTTTTCGAATAGACTATTCGCCGATGCGAGCGTAATGAAGACCACACTATCGACCTGTGAAGTTCCCTGCTCAGTGAGTACCCCCCTAACTTGGAACGCTTTGGTTTTCGTCACGATTTTCTCAACTCCTCCTTTGGTCTCGACCTTTGAAAACTCAACAAACACCGTCTGACCTGTCTTCGCGAATGGGTGGTCTTGGCCTGATGGGTGAGCAATGCTGTATCCCAATACCATTCCGCTGGAGTCACCAATTGACACATATGATCCGGACTCGAGTTTGACTTTGGGAGCAATGTACAGCACCTTGTTGTGGTCGATTCCTATGATCATGACAGTTTTCATCTCGCCGCCAGACTTCAGGGTTGCACTGCCCTGGAAGAATGGGACAACATCCTTCATCCCTGGGACTCTTTCAATCGTGTGAACGGTCTGAGCCGTCAGTTTTGTCTGCATGCCTGACTGTGCTTCTGGCCCGAACATCTGCGCAGAAGGCGTGATTATTAGGACGTTGGCGGCCAGCGTACTCAGCTCGTCAGTAATGTAGTTGTTCATGCCTCCGCCCAGTCCATTGATCGAGGTCATGAGTGCCACACCTATGACTACCATCAATACTGTGAGGCCTGATCTCAGTCTTCGCTCTTTCAAGGCCCCAAACGAGAGCCCAATCAGATCAAGTACGACCACTGTCCTCACGTCCTCCCGTTTGCGCCGACGTTCAAGTCAGAATCACTGGGCTTACTATGCGGAATGAGTCCTGCTCTCTCTTTCTCCACGACGCCGTCCCTCAAATGGAGGATCCTTCCCGTTTTCTCGGCTAGTTCCAAGTTGTGTGTAACGATTAGTATGGTTGCTTTTCTCTCTTCGTTCACGCGAAGCAGGAGATTCTGTATCTCCTCTCCAGTCTTAGAGTCGAGATTGCCGGTCGGCTCGTCTGCGAGAATGAATGCGGGATCATTGATGAGTGCCCGGGCTATTGCGACTCGCTGTTGTTCTCCGCCGCTGAGCGCATTCGGTCTACGATTCGATTTGTCACCCAAACCCACGAGGTCTAAGAGTTCATGCACTCGCTGATTCCTCAGCTTCTTCGGCATATCTGCAACTATAGCGGGCAACTCTACGTTCTTGGCCACCTTTGATCTATCGATGAGGTTGTAGGACTGGAAGATGAAACCGATCTTTCTGTTGCGAAATCTGGCGAGTGCTCTCTCTCCCATTCGGCTTATGTCAACGCCATCAATGAGTATCTTGCCACTTGTCGGTGTATCGAGAGCACCCAACATATTCAGCAGAGTTGACTTCCCGCTGCCAGACGGGCCAACCACAGAAACAATCTCGCCATGCCGCATTCTCAGGTTCACTCCACGCAGCGCATATACCGTCACGAGTCCCATCTTGTAGGACTTCTTGAGATCCAGTGTTTCAATGGCGAGTTTCTCGCTTTGGCCTGTCATGCGAATCCTCTTTCGGATCGTCCCTCATGCTAAACAGCGACAGACTTAATCGTTCCTCATTCATCCTGCCGTGCGAGCCAACGATGCGATCCTTTGGAGAGGTTCCCCCCCAGGTCAGCAAGGTCGTGTTAGGGGCTGGTCCTCTTGCAGCAGGGCTCGGATTCTACGAGGTAGCGATCGCTGTATTCCTTCCTCTGGAAGGAGTCTCCATCACCAACGTCGGAGCCATACTGACCACGTTTGGGCTTGCAGCAGTGGTCTGCAGTATTCCGTTTTCGATTCTGTCGGACCGTTACGGACGCAAGTTACTGATGTTCGTTGGAGCACTTCTCTCCATGCCTGTAACGATGATTCCTGGATTGACATCAGACTTCTTCATTCTTGAGATGTCCGCTCTGGTAGGCGGCGCAGCGGAGGCCATGTATATTTCGACATGGAATGCTTACCTTGCGGACGCTACGTCGGTCTCCACCAGACCCGCAACGTTCAGTCTGTCATTCGTGGTCTTCACGATGGGAGCAGGCTTGGGCAGTTTTCTTCCAGCTATTTTTCCACTACTGCCCTTTGGGTTTCTTGGAAGCTCATCGGATCACTTTTGTCGCGTTAGGCTTCTTAGGGTTGTTGACTCCCTATGCTGTATCGCGCTGGGCGGTTGACATCAAACCTGTGCGGTCTCGTCGTGGGATACTGCCTCGCAAGTCACTGAGAATCTTGGCGAAGTTCTCGACCGCAAATCTGATGATAGCCCTCGGTGCGGGGCTCATAATCCCTCTCATACCTACTTGGTTTTATCTTCGATTCAATGTGACCGATGCATTCTCAGGTCCCGTGGTGGCAGTCTCAAGCATACTCATGGGAATCGCGGCGATCGCGTCGCCGACTATAGCAAAGAAGACCGGCCTAGTCGTCGGCATTGCAGCGACGCAACTCATCTCAACATTGTTCTTGCTAGCTACACCGTTCAGCCCAACAGCGCCGATCGCAGCTGTGCTCTATGTCATCCGCTCGATGCTCATGAACATGTCCAGTCCGCTTGCTGATTCACTGCTGATGAATTTGGTCGCTCAGGACGAACGAGCCACTGCGTCTGCGCTCAACGCTGTGGTCTGGCGAATACCAAATGCTGCAACCACAGTTGTGGGAGCCGCGGCCTTGAGTGGCGGTAACTTGAGTCTCCCATTTTACCTCTGCACTGTACTCTACGTCGCCTCGATCACGCTATTCTATACGCTATTTCGGAACTTAGAGCATGCTAAGGCACCTGAGTGATCCGCTGAGCACTCCGTTTGGGATTGTTGTCGACAAGTTATCCAATGCCCAAATTTCGTCAGTCAGTGCCTAACTTGGACAAGATATCTGCCCTGTCTTTCTGGGTCTTCTCGTATCTCCACCCTATCCTTGGATCTCAATCCTTTCCAACGGATGAAGTAGTGCTCGTGAGGTAGCTCGGGGCCTCTACATGTACACCGATAGGATTCCACCTTTGCCTTTCTGGCAAAGTCATCCTGAACAAGGTCGAATTCCTTTCCAAGATGAGGAAAGAGCTGGAGCTTGCTCTTCAGAACCAGAAGATAACCTTCCCGCGCCTCTTCCGAAGACACCTTCCTTGAATATGTTCCCCTGCTTTTCACGGCGTGCTTTCTCTCCGACATCTACTCTCAAAGAGCCGGCAGCTAAACATGGAAGTATCGATCAGAATAGCGCTGCCTACACCAGTTAGGTCTGGGAGTAATCCACTACTTATATATTCAAGGCTAGCTTGGCAAACTCGAGGTGTCTCTTGTTGGATTTGTCTGATAACCTGACCAACAGCTTCGCGTTCGCCAAGAAGCTGTTCAGTGATTTCGGCAGGCTTGTAATACTCATCGTGCTAGACCTCATACCCATTGTGAATTTGATCGTAACGGGTTATGCCTCCAGAGTGCTGAAGGAGTCTCCTGGAGCTGACTCGCCTCCGAAATTGGAGAACTACGGGGACATGTTCATCGACGGTCTGAAGATCGCGGTCGTCTCAATCATCTACATGCTCATCCCATTGATTCTGATTGCAGCGGGCGTAGGGTCGTTCTTCGCCGCCATGGTTACAGAAGGTGGTCCCAATTTCGTGCCGGGCGAATTCAAGCCAGCATATATGGGTCTGCTGAGCGGCACGGGCATTGCGCTTGCCCTGATTGGGCTGCTCGTCGCGTTCGTAATGCTGATTCTCCTCGCCGCCGGAATCGCTCACATGATCAAAACCGGGAAGTTCGGAAAGGCTTTCGCGTTTAGCGAAATCCTAAACTTGATTGGAAAGATTGGATGGGGCAAATACATCGCTTGGCTGATCCTGATCGTAGTACTCGCCGCCATCGTCGGCGCAATAGCTGGTGCCATACCCGTTGTGGGATGGCTCCTAGCAGCGATCATCGGACCAGCTGTGACGGTGTTCTGCTTCAGATCATTAGGGCTACTCTATAGTGAGTGAACCAGCAAACGGACATAATGCCCGATGCGTCATCGGGCTTCCAGAGAACAGAGCACTTTACGTGCGTAAGGGTTCGGAGATCAAGATATGTCCTTACGTATGATGCGAATGGAACGGGTTTGGCATCAGACTAGGACTATTCTTTAGATAGGTGGGTGGAGCCTGCACTCACAGTGAACACGAGTGGAATCACGTAAAGAATTGATCGACCTAGTACGAGAACAGGTTCAGATCGAGAGGGAAAGCGCAACAAGGCTTAGCGAGACCGAACAAAAGGTAGGCACGGGAGCGGCAAAGCTTCTACTGGTGGAGATGAGATGTCGACTCGCAGAAGCACGCAGCAGTCCTAGAGGCAGTTGTTGAGGCACTGAAAGGCGATCAATCTTCTAAGCCCCTCTGGCAGCAGGCGTTCAGTGGATTCGCTGATCCAATCATAGTAAAAAGAGAGATAGAGAATCACAAGACATTGAGCAAATCCATGGCAGCTCACATACAGAAAGAGATGAGCAAGACAGATGACGAGGCAGTGCGAACGCTGCTCCTGCACCTAGGGGAAGACGAGAAAAGGCACAATGATATCTTAGATATGATAGCGCAAAGATGCTACAGAATGATTAGTTAGGTTGATTTGGACATCCATCACTTCTGTCATTGCCCTTGCTACTTCTTCGGCATTAACCAGAACACGTTACCGTCCAGGTCCTTGAACATGGCATAGGTTATCTTCTCGTCCCACTCGGCTTTTCCGAGCTCGCGGGTGAACTGTACACCTTTCCTCTTGAGTTCCTTGCATGTGTTTTCGATGTCTCCGGCAAGCATCAGGATTCCAGTGTTCCCGGGTTCGAGCGCTTCGTCTGGACATAGGTGTAAGCCGGATGATGATGCTCGCGGAGCAACTACAATCCAGTGTTCCTCATCGCTCTGTACCTCAAATTCGAGTTTGTCTCTGTACCATTCCTTGGCCTTTTTCTCATCTGACACCATAACCGCGACGGTCTGAATTTGCTCGATCATTCTCCACTTCGCCTCCAGTTAGTCTCGGTAGCCCGATTGGTATTTAATATGCGGAGACATGCGAAAGTGATCACCGGGAGACTCCCCCTTATCTCATCTCGTTGCAGAGGTGCTTCAATGAATGGTGAGTGCAATGCGCGTAATTCTCTTTGACATAGACGGCACGCTCGTGCTGAAGCGAAGCACTGATGCGGACGAACTAGAACGTTTCAGGCGTGCGATTGTTGATGAGGTGGGTAAATCCCCGCCGACTCAGCCTTGGAGGTATGACGGCATGGTGGACCCACAAATCTGCAGACTCCTACTCATCGACGTAGGTCTCAGCGAGAGTGCCGTAGGCAGACATCTTCGAAGAGTGATTGAACGAGTTGGAGAAATCTACAAGGCAATGGAAAAGCACCCGATTCTAAATGACGGGGTCAGAGAGCTACTGAAGATACTGAGCGCCTCGTCGAAGCATAAGCTTGGCGTTGTCACCGGGAATCTTTCCGTCGTCGCCGAGGAGAAACTAGGTCTCACGGGTATTAGAGCATACTTCGCTGAGACATTCTATAGCGATGGGTACTTCGATAGACGTGACTTGGTCAGGGAAGCCGTCGACACATGTGTCATGAAGTACCAATTACGCGGCAACGACTCTGTGATGATCATCGGCGACACGCCACGCGACGTAGAAGCTGCGAAATCCCGCGGTGCCAAGGCCATCGCCAT
>CAVSBO010000005.1:0-232645 GCA_963726195.1 Candidatus Thorarchaeota archaeon | reverse complement strand
GCCCGCAGTCACTGGTCGTTTCAACGTTGGCCCGCCGCGCCTCTTAGCTGTTTCACGACTTTAGCAACTCGCAATCCCACTAATACACTGCTGTCTATTGCCATCTGGTCATCCTTCGAAGATCTCCACTTCCCATCGTCTGTCTGCATGCAACCTGAACCGAATGTGCCATCTTTCGCGGGGTTACCGATGGCCCCAACAACTATCATGCCATGTACTAGAGCAAACCTGTTGAGCAAGTCCACAACTGGCTCTTGTCCTCCATATCGCAGACCACCGTAGGTTATGGCACCAAACACTTTGTCCTTCAGCTGGTTGTCCAGCATCTTTAGTGGTCTGGAACGGTCCATGAAGTCCTTTAGAATTCCTGGGACGGATGTGAAATACGAGGGAGCTCCAATGATGATGCCGTCTGCCCGGCGTAGCTTCTCCTCGATCATCGACATGTCATCCTTCTCGCTCTCAGGACACGGTTTCTTCCTAACGCACGCGTCGCACCCAGTGCATCTACGGATTTGATATGCAGTCAAATCGAGCAGCTCTGTGGTTCTCTCTTTCCCGGTTGTCGATAGGACGCTGGCAGCGGCCTCGAGAGCTTTGGTCAGCAAGAAACGCGTGCTGGATTTCTCCCCTCGGGGGGAACCAGAAATGCCTAGAACAAACATAGCGAATCCTCCATTTCGTACGCATAGTCCCACGATGGTTTGGGGTACTTCTGTATTTCGCCGAGGGCAAAGTGATCAGAGATTGTCGCTAAGTCTTCCGTCGCCCGCGCCCTTTCTTGGATGCTTTTGGCCCCTCACGCAGACGCGCATCCAGAGCGTGCGCAATCTCGCTCACTGCTTCTGTAGCAGTCAGTCTGCCCTCATCTCTGTAGGAAGCAGCGACAACTGTGAAGGACTGGACTCTAAGCAAAAAGACTTGGTGTCCCTCGATTGTGATTCCGGTAGGAACAAAATCCACGTCCGGCTTAGCAGCCCCTCGAGCAATCTCAGACTGGATGATGGCTGCGTGTCTCTCCGGCACAGTCCCATGAATCAAATCGCCCGCAGCATCGAACACTCCTGCGTACGCAACAGTGTGCGACTCAAGAGTAGCATCAACAAGTGACTCGATTCCTGCAATCAGCTCCTGAGACGGGCGGCCGATTTCCATCGTCATGTAGCTGCTAACCAGACGATCCATGTCTTCAATCTGGCTCATATCGCCCGACCAAGAAGCCATTACTGCTCCGTAAGCTACGGATACTGCTCGTCCGAGTGATATCATGCGCTTCTTGAGATGAGGACTCTTCTCATCAGATGTTGCCCACAAGACGACTGCGAAGGAGTTGAAGAACATGTATGCCCAACGGGTTTCTTCTTGGTCCTGAGTGTATAACTCCTCAGGGACGGTACTACTGCTGGAACCGAAGAGCATGACACAGGCGCGCGCATGTGGAGGAATTGAGTGTTCCGACGGAGAGTCGCTCTCGCCATATGATTTAGCGTACAGTACCTCCCCGTCAATCCTCACCAGGAATGCCCGCCGTATCATTCTCGTGTATCAGCTCCTGAGAGGCCGAGTGTTCGCGGACTCTGAACATAAGCATTCTTTGTTGGTGTGCTCCATTCGCGACACTGCCTTTTTATCACACGGGTAAGTGTGTAGCGTCGAGTGCAAAGGTATGCCTAGCAGAAAAAGCGACCTCCTAAAGCGGACCCGGTATGACATCTTCGCTGAGATAATCAGAGTGGTATATGTATACGGCTATTGTCCGTTAACGCGTGCCGCAAGATCAACCAATATGCCTGTCGACCGGGCGAAGGAGGCCATAGATTACCTCTGTGCTAGGGGCCTTCTTGAAACGGAAGACGACGAGGGCAAACGCGTCTACAAAGTAACTGTCCGAGGAAATCAATACCTTGAGATATACAAGAGAATGGCGGGGCTAGTTGGAATTCCAGTTCCAGAACCTATAATGGGAATGTAGCCTAGTAACATATTGTGACCCTTTGGCGTGGCTCCGGTTTATAATGGAACGAAAGCTGACAATACTCGAAAATGTGAGGTAGAAGACGAATGACAGATGCTCTGGTATTCAAGAACCGAGACAGCATCGAGCTCGGTACAGTACAGGGTGATGTTGAGGTCCGCGACTGTCGGTCCATGACCCCTGAACAGGGTACTGAGATTGTGGTCGGAGGAATACTCCGAATAAAAGGAGACTGTGCAGTGCAAGGGTCGCTCAGGGCTCATGGATTAGAAGCAAAGGGCTGCGAGCTTCTAGAGATTGGGGGCGACCTCACCATTGAGACATCGCTTGTTGTAGAAAGAGGAAGTATTGAGATTAGAGGAACTCTTACGGCTAGGCAAATCAGCGTAGATGGCCACCTGACAGTAGATGGCAACCTCGATTGTTCCAATGCCAAGGCTGGCGACTCCATAAGAGTGAGAGGCAGTGCGAAATCCATGAGGCTGTCAGCCGGTGGGTCTATTGCCATAGAAAAAGATGCAGAAGTCGAAAGACTAGAGGCTGGCGGGTCGATTAGTGTACACGGAAGGATTGATGCACAGGAGTTCGACGTAGGCGGTAGTGGGAAGTGTAACTACGGCAGAATAGGTAAGATTACCATAGGAGGCTCATTCAAGGCCGAAGGCGCTGTCGAAATAGAGAAGATTGATGTCGGGGGATCTGTGGTGGTGGGCCCAGGCTCCAGAGTGGCCTCAATCGATGTTGGCGGCTCGTTCAGGTCAACTGGGAACTTCGATTTCGGTGACATCGACGTTGGGGGAACAGTGAGAATTCAAGGCCCTGCTAGGGGAACTTCAGTCGATGTCGGCGGGAGTCTGCATGTTGAGAAATCGCTATTCTTGAAGGAAATGCTTGATGTAGGTGGCGCGGTCGATATCGAGGAGAACCTTCAATGTTCAAGAATCGATGTGGGCGGCAGTCTGACGGTCAAAGGCAGGATCGACGGTGACACAATTGATGTGGGCGGCAGAATCGTTACTGAGCATGCGAAGGTGACGAATACGCTCCGGATTGGCAAGAGGGGTGAGGTCCAAGGTTTCGTGGAGGGCAAGAGCATTCTGATTAGGGAGCGGGCGAGAGCTGACACTCTCTACGGCGATGACATTCGCGTTGAGGAAAGGGGCAGAGTGAAGAACCTATACGGCCGGGTCATATACATAGAGAGGGAAGCCACGGTCGAAGGAGAGATTCTCTACACCGAAAGCTGTCAAGTCGAAGACCGCGTTACTCTGAGAACTCAACCCAGAAAAGTGGACGCTCTTCCTTCGCCTGACCAGCTATTGGGCACCAGTTAAGCACGTAAACACCTGAGCAGACAGTTCTCGCCAACTCGTGCGTTTTGAGAATCCTTATCGGGCTCTGAGTAATAGAACGCGTCTGTCACATTCAGGGGCATACGGGCGGCCGTCAAAACCTCCTCAGCTCGTCCTCAACGGTGAAACCGGCCATTTTGATGAGGAGATCTGCCTCTCTGTTATAGATCACCGCAGCTCCCGAAGTAACGTCTACTGAGTGTTCGTCCCGGACCCGGCCTTCTGACGTTCGACTCACTGTGTATTTGAGATCCACTTTCATGATTTGTCGGACCATATCAGTATGAATCACTCCGGACCGAGTCACAATCCTGCCATCGGGAAGAGTTGCCTGCGGTTCTTCGAACTTTAGTTCTTCGGGCAGTAGTGCTCCGACGTGCAAATCGAGAATGAACAGGCCGCCCGGCACTAGATGCTTCCGGATACATGTGAGCGTTGCCAGCTGCTTATCAGTCGTCATTGCATGAGCGAATGACGCCGGTATGATTGCGAGGCGATATTTGCGACCAATCGCGAAATGTGTCATGTCGCCCTCCACAACCTTCACGCGCTGCGAAATCTCTTTGGGTGATGTCTGAAGCCTTTTTCTCATCTCTGCAAGCATGGATGGTGACTTCTCAAGAGCAGTTACCTCAAATCCCTCTCGAGCCAATGCCAAGGTGACTCGGCCAGCACCTGCAGCAATGTCGAGTATGGGAGATCCCTGTTGCCTTGCATACTGAACATAGAAGGGTAAGTCCGCGGTCCCAGCAAAGAGGTCAAAGAACTCTCCTATTCCCTCGTAACCCGGCCCGATTTCCTGTTCGTCTGGCGGCTGCTTGCTCAAGTGGCGACACCCAAGCACTCATAATGAGTCGAGCGGGAAATACCTGCCGAAAGCAATCACAGCATTACCCTTTGATATTCTTGGTTGCCCTGTACCATCAGAAGTGGATTAAGTGTCGATATGTTTCTTCAGCGGCGGAAGGAAACTGGGACAATGTCGGTAGTCTTTTGTAGGAGCATATAAGCTGGAGCGAGGAATCTAACTCTCGAGGTTGGACCGACACGAACTTGACCTCAAGGAGTTGAAACCCAGTGCCGCTTCTGGGCGGACAAAGACTCCTGTGTACAACTTTGTCCAAGACACAATGAGCGGCTTGGATTACTTGTGTCAAGCCTCGAAATCCGACATCTGCTCCGCCGGTGGAAACCTCCCTCTTCCACCGGCAACTCATTCTCTTCTGTCCTTTCTTGTAGGTTGCTTCGGGGCACCGGTTCGTGCGGCCTCGACCTCGAAGAGACTAAGAAAGCTGGCCGGCTCTTCGCCTTGATCTATTGCCTGAACCCTAAACCTCTCGCCATACTCAAGCCTAATCTCCGTCGCTGCAAGTGCGCCAGCGAGTTGCTTCCTCATTCCGGATTGACTGCCCTTCCATAAGAATACACTGCGAGTCGAGTCGTCCACGATACAGAAGACCTTTGTAGGTTGGAGGCTCTCTTTCTTCACCTCTGTGGCAAGATGTGTTCCGTCTTCAAGTAGCTCGACTCCTCTGGCCATAAGACAGCCGTGCCTCCATTCCTTCTTAAGCTGGCGTTACGTGCACGAGCGACTACACTCTTTCCAGCTGAGCCTTAACCGTACCGCCGCAGTAGTTGCATTTTGCTTCAAGAGGACCGACCCAGTCAATGCCCTCGGACGCAATTGCGGCACCACAGGTTGGGCATCGCTCAGGCAATCGGACTGTCCGGATCTCGGTCCCGCCAGGTCCAGTCACACCCCGGTATTGTTCTGGAATCAGCTGACTGGGGTACGTTCACAAGAATGCCTCTTGCTGCCTGGGCGCCTACCCGGCATACGGTCACGAAGACGATGATTATGATGACCATGACGAAAGCCGTAATGACAATGAACAGGACATTGAACATCCCAAACATCTGAAATGGGTCGAATATAGTGAACTGCATGACCAATCCCCTTGGGCTTGTCTAGGTTAGCGCGTAAGGGCGGAGCTTTATTACCTTTGCCAAACCCGTGCGATTTCTGCGCGGGGTTCTTGGCAATTCTGCCCTAGGTTGGCCCCAGATACTATGCCAAAGAGGTCCACTGAGCGATTCCTTCCTCTAGACAGAGTTCGGAACGTATAAGTAATCGTTCTCTTGACAACAGAAGGTACTAACCTCCTTGGAGGAAACAAGTTAGATGCAGATACCAGCATTCCTTCTCAGGAAGCTATACATTAAAGGGAGCCTCAAGAACGTCGGCGATGGTTTCGATTTCAAAATCAAGAACACACTTTCACCGGGCACAGCCATTG
Organism: Candidatus Thorarchaeota archaeon; assembly: GCA_963726195.1. Classification (GTDB taxonomy): domain Archaea; phylum Asgardarchaeota; class Thorarchaeia; order Thorarchaeales; family Thorarchaeaceae; genus OWC5. The sequence continues at coordinate 227,021 of CAVSBO010000005.1, read as the reverse complement.
GGATGTCACCTATCAAAGTGGACAACGTAGAGTACCCGCTGGCTGACACATTGATATCCTCGGAAGCCACGAAGATCAAGGCATCCGATATCAGTGAGGCCAAGGGCTTTCCAATCAAGGTCGGCGTGGAGATAGCAATTCACTGCAAGGGTAAGCCTCTAGCCAAAGCTGAGCACAAGATTGACATCTCCATCAAGACCAAAGAAGCAGGAAACCTCGCGTTTGACGTCAAGGACACACCAGTGTAGTTGAACAGAGTGACAGGAGGTCCCTGTGACCTTCTGCACACATCTTTGATAGCTCCTTTAGTCGATGGGCACTATCGAGAACAATGTCTGAAGGGCCTGTGCTTTTTTCATTCAGAGCCGTTTAGGTAGCTTGAACAGGGTTTGGTTGGATTACCTCGGTTTGCGCGAGCGCAGCCAGAGCCATAGGATTGCGACTGTGACAACCCCTGCGACACTGACCAGCAATATCGACTCAGCCAGCATACCTGAGGGTTGACTTGGGGTGGTCGTGGTTGTTGTCGAGCTGGTGGTACCCGCAGTTGTGAACACGAAGCGCGCATGACTCCAAGCTCCGGTGCTGTTTCTTGCATAGACATCGAGTATGTGCTGTCCGGGAGCGCCGGGGAATCCTGTCAGAACAGTCGCGTTAGAACCGCCGTCCCATGAGTAGAATTTCTGTGCTGGCACATGGCTGAAGTAGATAGACGGCAATGTCCCTGCAACGCTCTGTGAAGTGTTCGCAACAACTCTCAGGAATATCTCAATAGGCCCAGTATATGGCAACTTGTAGTTCTCTTTGACCTGTGAATCCAGCCCGATTGCAGATATGTTGACCGAGTCTTTGCTAACGTCGAATCTCGTGTAATGGAAAAATGCACCACCCCAAGCAGAAGGGTAGAGCGGAGCACCTCCACCGCCGGTTATCACATGGACCATTCCATTCACAGTCATGCGATTGAACAAATGGTCATGACCAGCAGCAAACACAGTTACGTTTGTTGACTCGAACAGCTGCTGAAGCGCATCGCGCTCTGTAATGTTCGTATCCAACGAGCTGCCGATATGGCTGATTGGGTACATGGGTTCGTGAGCGACCACGAACTCCATGTGGGATCCTGCGGTCTCCAGTGTGCTTTTCAGCCATGTGAGCTGTGCACCAGTGATACGACCCACAGGACCGGAGGCCTCTGTGTCGAGAATCACGAAGCGTACCCCAGCATAGTCGAAACAATAGTAGGGCGATGGCATGTTATCCTGCTCGAATGCGTGAAGGAAGTACTCTATCCTGACTGTTCCGGTCGAAAGCGCCGCGTCATGATTGCCGATCGCGCCGTAAACCGGAGCATAGTGACCAAGCTTGTCGATGATGGCCTCGAACGCAGACCACTTGGCGTTGTTGCTTGCATCATCCGTGGTTACGCTGTAGACATAATCTCCGACTAGAATCACAATACTCGGCTCTTCGGCAATTGTCAAATTGACAATCTTCACGAATTCTGCGGGCTCGGTAGACACATCAAATGCAGGCCTGTTGTCACCGAAGATTAACACCTTGAATGCCTGCCCGTCAAGGGGTGCCGTCTTGAAGTGGTAGGTGAGACTTGCATTTCCGTCTGAAACAACTTTGTAGTAGTACGTAGTGCCGGACGCAAGCCCGGAGAGTATGATTCTGTGGCTACTATCTAGCGTGGAATTGCTGACTGTTTCTAGAAGACTGCTGTTCAATCCGTATTGAACGCTCGCGTTGGCAGGACCTGATGTCCGCCAGAACACTCCTGCTGAGTGATTCGTCACATCATACATCAAGGGGCCACGAGACGTGCCTGTCAAGGACGACAACGCAGAGAAATTGACACTCATGCATGGTATCGGACATTGAGACGAACCTAAGGCAAAAGAATAAGGTGCCAGAACCATCAGCAAAAATGCAATCAAAGAGATAGTCCTATTCGTTGGATGCCAGTGCACGAGACGAATGCATCAGCACCCAGTACTTAAAGTCTGGTGAAAGAACCGGGTGAATGCTTTGGAGCAATACGGTGAAAGTAAATCGCTTGTACGTACGTACAAAAAGGGCGACGAGTTTGCGATAGCACGCCTCTTCAATATCTGCTTTGGCCAGAGCGGCGGATACACCCCGTATACACCAGAGCTCTGGACATGGAGGTATTTGCTTCGCCCAGGTTTTGTCCCAGAGTCAGTATTCGTCGTCGAAGATTCGGGCAGAATTATCTCTTCAATCGTGATGACATATGTCACGATGACCGTCAACGGATCGCCCAAGCTTAATCGCGCTGGTTGGCGATGTGTCAACTCACCCTCACTACCGTCGCCAAGGTTATGCCACAGATTTGATGAAGCGAGCAGTTGAGTTAGCGAAGAAGCGTGGCTGCTGGGCAATCCACCTTACCGCAAATCCGTATGGAAAGGCAATCCGAATCTATCACTCACTTGGCTTCAGGACCTTCGTCAAGCCCATAGCCATGGTTTCACCACTCCGCAAAGAAAACGGTACCTCTGCAGCTGGTCTTGCGCTTTCGATTCCCGTCCTTGTCTTGGACTCTATTCTCAGCATGAGGAGCACCAGACGCTTCAGCGGCAATACTAAGTTGAGGGTAGTTGGTAATGCAGACGCCCAAGTCTCATTACTCGTGAATAGCGAGACTAAGAAACAGAGGAACGGTTCTCTGGTGATGGGAGAGAAGTATGCGAAGTGGTATTGCAGTTCAAGACCAGAGGAAGCGGTTGGTGTGTTCGAGGTTGCGAGCTCACGACAGATGGCCGGCGTTGTGACCATGTCGTCGATTAGGACAATGGTGTGGGGCAAGACGATGCACATGGCCAGCATCGCTAACCCTCTTATCGCTGAGGGCAGACGGGATTCAGTGAATCTTGCAGAAGTCCTGATGAAGTTGAGAGAGTTCGCGGCAAATCGATTAGACTGTGCTGTGGCGAGCATCCTAGTTGACCCCCGTGACAGTGCGACGCTTCAAGCCTGTCGGCATGCGAGATTCTTTCGTGCTGGCTCATTGGCATCGATGATACATCCGCTAGGTGATGTTCAGAAGATACATGAAATCAGGGAAGGTTACTGGAGCCAACCCTTGGAGGCTGCGAAGCCTGTTCCGTGAAAACGCCATTTTCGGGGCAGCAGATTGGATGTAATCACCTCGAACTATCCCTCCCCGCAATAGTTTTCTGCATCCACTCATGCTAAAACATGGGTGCTTTTGTTTGTACGTCAAGATGAGAAAGGATGGTGCAGTAGGTCTAGGACGCGGCTCTGAAGGTACTGCTGAGATTACTCTGGGGTACGGAGAAGCTCACATGGTGGCTGCGGCGCTCGAGAAGCTGGCGCAGACCGCACGCAGCTATAAGCAGAGCTACATCAAAACCACGGATGTTGGAAGCGGCAATAAGATCGATTTTGAAAGAACACCTGACGGTGCCATAATGGTTTCAGGTGACGGTCACTCCTACAGCTGTACTGAGGAGGAGGTGAATGAGGTTGCGGAAGTACTGAGGCATCTTCCACCAGTACAGGCGGTTCCATCTAGTGATTATGCTCAGAAGATTGAGCCAGATGACGGGTATTGCCTAACTGTGAAGAGCGGTGGCAAGCCATTAAGGCTCAAGCTTTACGAGGCTGCTCTGCTCAAGACCGCGGTAGTCACAAGTCTTGACAGCAGGTTCTATCAAGAAGACATTGTGATTGGAGACCGCAGAATCGCATTGCAGAGAACAAGCGATCTAAAATGGGAATTGTCTGTCGATGATGATAAGCTGAAGTACACCGCGTATGAGATAGAGGCTCTGGTCAACGGACTTCACAATTCCACGCTCGATGTTCTCATGGACTTGGTCAAGTCGATGGGCTCTGACAAGATTGCAGACATCAGAGTAAAGAGCGTGGTGCAGAGATTGGAGCAGGACGCGACGAAGATCCTCGAACAGGAAAAGAGGGCCAAAGGCATTATCAGATCACTAACGAGGTCGGCTGAGAAGATTCTTGGATCTGGCTCGGATGCTGACGCGCGCACTAAGGAATTCATCGAGATGTGCAAATACGTGTACTCGACTGTCGAGCCCAAGTTCTACGAGCCTCTGTTCAACCTGATCACTCAGACCTATGTGTTCACAGGCGGGCCGGAATAGAGAGTAGATAGCGCAGGTCGCAATACAATGATGGCCTGCGGCTTTCTTCTTTTCTTGACAAGGATTCGGCATATCTCGACTCAACATGCATGGGACTCGCGGCTGCTACAGATTCGGCGATTCATCCAGCACTGTTGGGCTCAACGACCGCAGTGGACCAAGGGTATCTCTCGAGGACTGATTTCATCAGTCTTCGCACCTTGCGCTCTTCCGAGGTATCGGCGTAAGCAAGAAGCAAAACCAGCCCGCCTCTTGTTCGCTTGAACTTCTGATACATCGTCTTGGTTGTGTTGATCGTGTCGCAGACGACCATTAATTCGGCTTGAGGAATGTCAAGATCTCGTTCGCCAACCGGTGACATCACGAGAACCTGCTTCTCTCCGTCTTCTCTGAACTGCTTGAGTATCTCGCCCTTGTCTCTGGTCGCGCCAGTCACAGTCAAGACAGAGATGCCAGAATTCTCAAGGACATCCCTGACCTGTTCCACCATTTCAAGATAGGAGGTCAGCACAACTGTCTTGCTGCGTCTTGCGGCGAGTTCGAGGGCACGAAGCGCCTTAGCAGACACAGTTGGAAGAATCCGGCTGATTTCGCTGGCGTTGAAGTAGTGTTTGACGTAATCCCCGCGGAAAGACTTCAGGAACTGCTTGGGTGGCATAGCATAGACATACTTACGCAGCAGCAGGAGAGACGAATAACGTCCCTTGAGCTCATCCGTGATGGGCAACCGGTCAAGAAGGAGATGCACTCTTCTGGAGTCGCCCTCTACGAGCCGAACGTTGTCGGACTCTGAGAGATCCTTCATGATTTCGGCTCGAGTGCTTCGAATCAGTTCGTCAAGTACTGCAGATAGCGACTTGATTCTCGTGTCGTTCACCAGACTGACGCCTAGAAAGGTCTCCTCCAGAAAGTCCTCCACGTCAGTCCCGTAAAGCTCCTCCATAGTGATTACGACAGCGCCAGGCATGTGCTCCTTGAGTGTCATAAGCTCGTTCCTGATTTCCAGCTGGTCCTCAGTGAAGACAGCGTGATCATCCCGGAGGGTGCCACTCATGCCTATCAGCCACTTGTCTTTGAAGAGGGTCAGCAATGTCGACCAAGGATATACCAATGTTGAGGCCTCGCCCGTTCTTCTCACAAGCGTATCCACTTCGTTGATGAGGAGAATCTCGAAGGACTGAAACAAATCAATATCAGAACTTGCCAGCGAGGCAAGAACCTGCGGAGTTGCAACTATCACACGCTTCTCTTTCAGCTCGCGCCGTCTCTGACCCGAGGGAATCCTCGAAGAAAGCTCTCCCAGCTCCTCCTCAAGACCGCCGTACTCGCCTCTGAGGTAGTCCACTGTCTCTGCCAAGGACGAAGAGGAATGCACAACAATCAATGCTTTTGATTCAGGGAATCGGTTCGCCACAATCTGGTGCGTTATGTATCTCTTGCCCAGACCGCAATCGAGTTCGAGGAGCACATTGGTGCCTCGGAGTTCGGATATTCTGTCTAGGATGTAGGTTTGGTAGCCCCTAGGCGAGTACTTGGGCTTTGGTGCGGACATATAGATTCCTTGGTTGCATGGAGACAATAGGATCTCAGCTGTTTTCATCGGCTCTCTCAGTATCCGGGTCGTCTTGCGGATTTGTATCTGCCGCGCTTTGGACTTTGAGCCGACCCACACGTACGCCTGATTCATTGGCTTCGGCAGTCCGTGGCTTTCTGGTAGTCACCTTTCCATTGACCCAAACGGAATCTGGAGGTATGGCCCTGTCTTTGGGAACCGTTGAATTCGCTCCAATGATGACATTGTCTCCTACATCTACGCCAGGCATCAAACAGGAGTTGGCGCCCACAGTCACATTGTTGCCGATTCGTACGGTCTTCATGTACAGTTTGCTGCCCTCGTAGACATGCCCACTCACAATGGCATTGTATCCGAACCAACAGTTGTCACCGATTATGATTCGCTCAGGGTTAAACAGAAGACCATTACCGACGATTGAGTTCTTTCCAATCTTTGCTCCGAACCATGTGTGTCGAGGCTTTGTGTTTAGGAAGACTGAGAAGAACCACGCAAAATAAGGGGTTAGCACGTAGTAGATCTCATAGTACTCGTGCAGAAGCCATCGCCCAGTTTCTATTGGATAATAACCGTCCTTCAATCGGGGAATTCCGCGTCGTGACACCCTAAACATCACGAACAGGAATCCTAGGAAAATGATGTAACAGAAGAGCCCAATCGGGACTATTAGCAGTATGAACCAGAAATGCTGGAAGAAAAACGATGGTAGAATAGAACCAAGAAGTCCTTGGACGAATTCCTTGAACAGGTTGAAAGGAAAACCAATCAGGGCAAACACTCTCTCCGTTTTCTGAAAGAAGAATAGAAAGAGGCCAATAGCAGGAACGGACGCCACCGTGACGCTAATCAGAACTGACAGCGCCATGTAGATTGACCATGCAACCGATTTTGCCTTCATCGACGAACGCGCCCTTGTTGGCTCTCTGGACGTTCCACGATAGACACGCCTTTTAACGTATCCACGGGCTTGCGCCATATATCGGTCACTGAGAAAATCATATAGACTTGCCACTCGCGTCGCCTGAAGCATCCCTTCGAGTCTCTGGTGTCTAAACATGAGTTTTGATATTGCGATTGCAGGTGCAGGGCCAGCAGGATTGATTACTGCAGAACAGGCATCGCAGCACGGTCTGAAAGTAGTGCTGCTTGAGAAACACGAATCTGTTACGGATTCGCTGATGGGCGAACTGGTCACTGACAAGGCTCTGAGAATGCTGCATATCAAACCAGATTCTGAATGCGTAAGCAACAAATTCACTGCCATTGTCGGCGAGAGCCTAGACACTGGCGCACGCATCACGGTTGACCGCACTCTTCTCGGCAACTCATATCTTCTCGACGAAGACAGAGTGCAACTTCTTCTATCTAATCGTGCCATGGCAAATGGAGCACAATTCAAGTTCAAAGCAAGAGTAGACTCAGTGGTCAAGGACCACGATCAGATTGTCGGTTTGCGCTACAACCAAGATCAAGATGTCCGGGCAAACCTCATTGTCGGAGCCGATGGGTCCTTCAGTCGCATCTCTGCGACCGCCGGATTCACTCATCCGAAGTGGTTGCTTTCGTACGGGTATCGGTACAAAGTCGAAAACTGCAAAATAGACGATCCCGGCACCGCACATTATTGTGTCGGGCGCGATGTTGGCCTCGGCTATCTGTGGCTCTATCCCAGGAGCAGGACAGAGACGAACTTGGGAATCGGGAGAGTGCCATCTTCTAGGGAGAAGTGGAACGCCTTGCCGCCCATGAAGGATGTGCTCCAGAAATACATGAAAGAACACTTGGGGCCCAGCGCTAGAATTGCGAATGTCAATGGCGGAGTGGTACCATGTGCCGGATTGATTCCAAGGTTCACTGGTCCCGGCGTGGTACTCTGCGGGAATTCAGCCGGACAGGTCTCGTCCATTGTGGGCGGCGGCGTGAGCACATGCCTCCACGCAGGCTCGCTTGTTGCCCGTCACGGGAAGCGCATGGTTGATGAAAACGACTTTTCTGCGCGCAGCACTTCACTATACGAGAAAGAATACCGAAAGACGAAGCTCGCCCATAGCATACAGACAACGGCCAGAGCTATGTGGGGGGTCTCGAAGTATGCTATGTTGAACGATCCGATAGCCGCTGCTGAGAAGGTTCTTGGTCAGCTTAACGCGGAGACTCTAAATGATGTCATTCAGGGGCATGTCAGTCCTGCGACCGCAATGTCTCTGTTGACAGATTTCCTTCCCCTCGTAGCTCGGTTGGGCGTTGGATACATCAGAAGCATAACTGTAGTCGGGCCTTAGGTGAAAAGTCTGCCCGAACAAGAGGCGCTGATCACTGAGGGACAGGTCTCCCCTGCTCCTACCCAATGGTGGCGCAATACCGGCCTAGTCGCAAAAGCAACTTTGTTCTTTGCTCACCACGCACGTTTCACAAGAACAATGCTGCTTAAAGGTTGGAGTTTTGTCTATAACACCAAAGCTACTAGCTGACAAAGGCATGCTTAAACATCTAATCTATTAGACGGCGGTTTTATGGAATCCAAAATGCAGGAATCTCCGGCGCTTTCTTCGCACCAGAAGCTTGAGAGGTCATTGACGCAACTTGGGTTCGGTCATGATACGCGCGCCCTTAGTGTGCTTCGTGCCATGATGAGGATACAGTCAACACCATCACTATCTCTTGGAGTCTCCGATATACACGACTCGCTCATGCGGGTTGAGCCTGGCACGTCACTCAGCAAGGCATGGGTCCGCAAGGTGCTGAATCAGCTTTCAGATATGCAGATGATTAGGATCGAAAACGAGAGCGAACCACGCAGGAAGTATGTTTCAGATATCAACACGATTGTCGCGGGATTGGAGCAGCTGAAGGGTCGGACTCTCTCGGTTTTGGAAGAACGCACAGGAATACTTCAAGCGCAGTTGAATCGATTACCAGTTATCGACCTCGGTGACGTAGCTAAGGCTGTTATGGGAGAGACTGCCAGTGAAACCCCGCAGCCAACGTCAAGGCTCCTGAAGGGGCTCGAATCATATCGCGAGTTCGCAAACGCCGAGATATACTCAAGGGCAGGGCAGGGAGACGTCATGAGAATTGCCCATATGCAGCTCAGGCCGTTCAGAGGAGTAGTTGGCGAGAGGACCAATCAAGTCCTCAGGGCGGCTGAGAATGGAGCAGATGTGCGGGGCCTTATCACTTCGGATCTTCTAAGTGCAGACGGCTTTCTTGCCGATAGCTTCCCCAAAGCCACGCTGGCTGAGTTCTTCCTTAGGGCCTATGATGCTCGGCAGAGAGGACTGAAGCTGGACCTTAGAATATGCAGAGGGCATGTCCCCACGTATAACTTCTCCAGTCTCAATACGGACAGCATGGTGATTCTGGTTTCTGCGGATCCAATGGCGGCCATGTGGGTCAGCAGAAACTTCAACCCCGACCTGACCGAAACAGCGATTTCATCATTCGACCAGACTTGGCGAGGATTAACACCTCTCCTTGAGGATCCGAAACATCCAGAGCTTGGTGTCCCAACAACCGAGCCTTCGCTATTCCTTACAGCATTGAGGGCAGCCGCGACAAAAGTGGCGAGTGGAGGAACCTAATCTTTGGGAGAGAACTTGCTAGCCTCCACTCTGAAATCTCTTGGATTGCGCTTGGACTCGGTCCAAGCTCCGGTGATGATATCACTGCTGAACGCTATTCTGAAAACCAAGAGAGACTATGAGACCCCCTTAGACTCTTCCGAAGTCCGGAGATTGCTGGCCCGATTCGGACCTAGCGATAGGGTCTCGGAGGCTGCAGCGAAGAAGACTCTCAGGATGCTTGTCGAGGCCGGGTTAGTCGAGGCGAAAGCAGGTGGCACTCGAAGGACCGGGCTATTTCACAACCGCATTAACAGTGGAAAACGGCCTGAAGAAACTTGCAGAACAGGCAAACAGCCAAATCACACGGGAGATTAGCCTAGTTGAATCCGAGAGGAAGGCTGTCTCAAACATCGACTGCGGAGTTCTTGCACAGGACCTCGTCGAGGAGCTGACGGGACATAGACACAGAATTCAGCTCTAGGCTTATCACTGGTGCCGATGACATCACCAGAGCAATCGGCTATAATATGGGGGACGTTGCACACAAAGGCGATCTTGTTCGTGTGACCATAGTATCCTCAAGCCCATTTCTTGATGAACAGGATGAGGTCATTGATGAAATCGCTCGCGCGGCGCACAACGGGGCAGAAGTGCGTTGCCTTATAGTGGCCCGTCTTGAAAGAGCCCTATTCAATGCTGCCGCTCTGAGACACAAGGGCAAACGCACGGGAGGTCTGAAATCCACAGAAGAACAAGAACTGGGCATCGAGGTTAGGGCGTACGACGGACCGAACCCATACCACGCTGTTACTTATGGGAACCAATGCATGGCGCTCGTCGTATCAGAAGATCCAGTGACCGTCACTTGGATTACGCGAGATTTCAACCCCGATATTATTGATCAGTCAATTTCGGTCTTTGACGATTTGTGGCAAGATGCCAGAAGCTTGGCGAAGCCCGGGGTCAAAGGTGAATTGAGAGTAGACTTGACATTTGCTGAACCACGAGAGCGGGATGAGGCCACGGGCCGAACTACTGCGGCAACCAGAGAGGACAACGAAGGACAAACCGAAGACCGGCAGTTGACAAAGGCTCTCGGATTAATCGGTTTCAGCCAAAACGAACAGCGATTTTCTGTTCTCCGAATCGCTCTCCAGAAACACCACAACCAAGGGATACCCATCAACTTCGCCGACATCTATGAGCAACTGAGAACGGAAAGCAGCAGGAAAGGCATCCGTCGACCTGAAGTCTATCGTTGTCTGATCGTCTCTGGAAACCGATGGTTACATCCAATGTGACAGGACTTCGCACCCGTTTTACTATACTGCGACTCCAGAAACGCTGCAAGCTGCATTTGGCGACGCACAAAGCGAAGCCCTCAGGGGACTTGAACAGAAACGTTCTGAACTTAACTCAGAGATTGTAAGATTGACTGGCCTGAATCTTACCCGACTTACAACAGACACCATCGAGACGGTGACCGGAGTTCCGTCCAGTGCCTCGACCAGTTTCGCCGATGGATACGATCAGATGCAGGAACTCACTACCAGCGAAGTCTATTCCGCTGTGTGTGAGGGAGATACTCTCAGAGTTTCAATGGGATGGTCGCGCTTAACCCCGAGCGTTACACGAACGCGAATAGATGCCTTGGCCGAAGTCATCAAGCGAGGCGCCAAGACCAAGGTGCTACTTAGTGAACAGTGGGTAGAAAATGGCTCGACCGTTCGACTGCTGACCAATACCTACAAGTCGCTTCTTCAGGAGAAACGGGATATCTCAGTCAGGATTCGTAGGACAAAGGACTCGACTTACCAATTTGCAGCAAGAAACAATGAAGGCATTATGCTCATAGTCTCCGAGGAGCCTCCGGAGGCCATCTACATTCCAAGGTCTGTCAATGAGCCACTAGTGGATGATGCCATAGCGAGCTTCGACGCGGAATTCGACAAAGCCGAGAGTCTGCTTCCACTGCCTTCGGAGCGTGCTCGAAAATGAAGGAAACACTGGATACTCTGGAATCAATCGGCGTTCGCATGAGTGCCACGAAGATGCGCGTTCTTCAGAGTGTCTTGAGAATAGGACTGGGTTCGGAGCGCCCTACGTTCGACAAGATATGTCGGGAAATCAGAGAACCCAAAGGATTCAGGCCGAAAAGAGCATGGGTTTACAGATGTCTTGACGAACTAGAAGAAGAGGGTTTCATAGCCGTTGACAAGTTGCGGAGACCGAGTGCGTACTCCGCCACGCGCATGACGATTCTGGCCGGTCTCGGGCGTGCTTGCAGGAGTCGCGTCGCAGCTCTTCAAGAGGACGTTCGCGTGTTTACAGAGGCGATACGGGTGCTTGAAGATACCAGTGCCCAAGCCATGTCGGCCTATGTATATGAAATCGCAACTGGCGGGGGAGAAGCAACGCACAACGAGCGTTGTAAGAGGAGTTGACAACGTTCGCCAACTCATTAGAAGGGAATTCTTGGAGAAGTCATCGGCCGGGGACACGTTGAGACTAACACAGCGACTTGACAATCTCGTCGGAGTCAACGAAAAGATGAGCCTAATCGACCTGGAAACTCGTTTCTGTCATATTGAAGGGCGTTGACATGCGCGTACTTCTCATACCTTCTGCGATGGCGTCCGACATGTCACCCATGTCTGAAAACATGTTCGGCCATCAGGATATGATGCTAGAAGCCGTGAAGGGCAAGCATGTCATGTTCAAATTGTATCCTTTTGACATACAGACATATAGATTGCTTGCGCTGAACAACGACAAAATGATGATGATACTCACGCACGCATATAGGCCCGATACGGTCGTAATGTTCAACAGAGACGAGTATCCGGTACTCGTTGACAATGCCATTCAGACCTTCGACCGATTGTACAATGAATCAATTGACGCAGGACAGACTGCTCGTGACTGCACTGGAGAAACTGGGATGACGGAAAGCGCAGGACTAGATAGGCAAGTCCCTACGACAGACCGTTTTCTTCTGCCGAAATCCAGTCCTTAGTTGTCGAAAGCGTCGTAAAGATGTCATCGCACGCGGCCTGGAAGTCGTGATACATACCGTATTCACCTCCGGCCGCATAGGGATGACCGCCTCCCTTGAACAACCTTGCTGCAACATTGCACAGAATCCTGTCTTGGCCACGCCTAAAGCCAAGTAATCCGTTTGGGCTTAACGTGACAAGCATGTCGGCGACCCGTAACTGCTCGTCGCCCACCTTGAGGTTTCGCTCGTCTGCGGCCCATGTGCCCATGTCTGTGGTAGTCACACCGTTTGGTATCTCGACAATCCTGACAAGACAGCCACGCACCTCTAGGTCGGAACGTCCAGCAAGCGCTTTCCTCATTTTCTTGATCTTTTCTTTCCTATCAGCTGTCGACTCGCTGGTTTAGCAGATTGTCCCGGAACCTCTTTGCACTCTCATCCCATACGCCTGCTATTCCATCTTCAGCCAAGCTCTTCAGAATCGGGGTTATTGCTTCTGTGAAATCCTGACCCTTGTCGACTACTCCAAACCTGATGAGAGACATCGCATCAGTCAACGAATTCGCTGACTCGATTTCTCTGATGTTGAAGTCAGTGTCATGAGCTATCCTTGCTAGTTCTCTCGACATATCGTCTCTAGGCATGAGAACCTTGAACGCTATCTCGGAGGCACAGAACTCATGATTAACTGTTAGTCGAGGGCCGCCTCCGAGCGTTAGAATGGATTTCACCGCCCTGTCTGTCCAGTCATGATGATCGAGCCAGACTACGCGACAACCTTGGGCTACGGCCTTGCTCAGAGAAGCTGTGACGATGTCAATCGAATGGTCATCGAGGCCTAGATCAGTGACAACGATTAGACTATTCCTCATGCTCGCGGCTCTCGGGAACACTGCCTCGAACTGACCGTAGTCAGTGAGAGTAAAGCCATACTTGAGGTTCTTGGAATTGGCGTATCGCGAGACGATTACTGCAGAGAGCAAACCATCGACATCCTTCTCGTGGGAAATTGAGAATACTGAGCTGATCCTCGAGGCCCCGAGCTCGCCCGGTTCTGTCATCTTGACTCAAGTGTGGACGCGGACTTCGGCTTTTCATTGTTTCCGTCGTGTGTCTGCCAATCCGAGACATTCCGAAATCGTTTTCTTTGGTACTCAACCTCACTGGACAGAGCTTGAGCAGATGGCGAATTCCGGTTCTTCCATCGTCATGAGCGGCAATGAGGCCATGGCTCGAGGGGCTATGGAGGCAGGAGTAACTTTCTGCGCTTCCTATCCGGGGACTCCTTCTACGGAGATAACCGAGAGCATAATGGACAGCGCCGAGAAGCTGAACCTCTATGTGGAGTGGAGCGCCAATGAGAAGGTTGCTCTCGAGGCGGCGGCCGGGGCAAGCTGGGCAGGGGTGCCGGCAATCTGCCCCATGAAGTCGCTGGGCCTGAATGTGGCGGCTGACTTTCTGCTGAATGTAAACCTGTCGGGCACGGGAAAAGGTGGTTTAGTCATTGTTGTCTGTGATGACCCCCAAGGGCACAGTTCGAGCAATGAACAGGATTCAAGGTTCTACTCCAAGGCCGCAATGCTCCCGATGCTGGAACCAAGTAGCTGTCAGCAGGCAAGGGACGTCATGCTTAGCGCTCTCGATATCTCTAGGAAGTACGAGATACCCGTTCTTGTTAGAAGCACGACACGCCTAAGCCACTCTCGAGGAGTGGTAACGATTGGAGACATATCTCAACGACCGCCAGTCGTTGTGAGGCCTCTGCCAAAAGGTCTCTACAACGTGCCCCAACCATCCGTAAAGCACAAAGAACTTCTCGACAAGCTCACATTCATCGCGGCGGAGTTTGAGAAATCGCCTCTGAATGTGCACAGTCTACCAAAGAATATGGAGGGTCTCGTGATCGCTTCAGGAATCTGCGGTCTTTATGCTAAGGAAGCACTTGCTCTTGCTGAAGCCTCTGACATAGGATTCCTAGGACTGACTACTACTAATCCCCTCCCAATGCACATGGTTACTAAGGCCCTCTTCAAAGCCAAGAAGGTCCTATTTGTTGAGGAGACCGACCCATTCATCGAAGACGAAACGCGTGCACTGGCTACTAGCCTCGCACGAGGGACACTCCCACAGTTCCTAGGCAAGCGGACAGGCGCCATTCCAAGTTGGGGCGAGATGAACGTTGACACCGTCCTTCATGCGCTCAAGGACACGCGACTGGTAAGAAGCAGCAAAGGCCATCGGCCAGAACTAAGTGCAATCGAGAAGGCAGAGAAGGTTGCTCATCCCTCGACCTCTTACGTTCTGCGCAGGATGTACACACAGGAACGTATACTGGGTACTCCGCAAAATAAGGAAAAGACTCGGCGACCGGCTTGTGGTGGCTGGAGACATAGGCTGCTATTCGATGGGCGTGTTCTACGATGAGGCAATGCAGACGATGCAGGCTATGGGCTCAGGTATCGGAACAGCGTGCGGGCTGGGACAACTGGGTCGTTTCGGCTTTGACTCGCGAGTTGTCGCTGTTGCTGGAGACTCTACTTTCTTTCACGCTTGTATGCCCGCTCTCGTCAACGCTAGGCACAAGAATGCTGACATCACATTCCTAGTACTCGACAACGGAACCACTGCAATGACCGGTTTTCAGACACATCCGGGATCAGCGTTGCAGGAGAAGGGCCACCGAAGGGTCAGTATCGCCAAGCTGGTCGAGGCAGTCGAGCCCGACTTCATGGCGACAGGTGACGCCATAGATATCGAGTCTGTGATGAATCTCATCGGGTCAACTGTAGAGAAACGCGGACTTAATGTCCTCATCCTGAACAGCGTTTGCAGGCTCGAGGAGGAGCGTCACGGTGCGACCAAGAAAAGCGAGGGGCCTGTTGTAATCAACGACCAACTATGTCATGGTGAGAGCTGCAAAATCTGCGCCTCGCAGTACGGCTGCCCTGCAATCGGCTGGGATCTCGAACGGGGTCTACCCATTATCTCTGATGAGCTGTGTGTGCGCTGCGGTGCCTGCATCGACGTCTGTCCTCATGGTGCCATATCCGGGGGTGAATGAATCTGCAAAGACCCTGTAATGTGATCATAGCTGGAGTAGGGGGACAGGGTAACCTTCTCTCCGGCCGAGTACTAGCAGACGCTGCATTCTCAGCAGGGTACAGGCCGGTCATAGGAGAAACCTTTGGCGCATCTCGTAGGGGCGGCACGGTCTTCACTCACGTTCGAATAGCAACTGATGATGTCGGACCCCTGATACCGGCAGGCATGGCAGACTTAATACTAGGGCTCGAACCCATGGAATCTCTGCGAGCTGCGGTATCATACGCTGGAAGAACCACAGCTATTATTGTGAGTCTCAGTCCCGTACAGACCTTGCAGTCTCTATCGGGTCAGAGCAAGTATCCGTCCGTAGATGACATTATCGAAGCTCTATCCTCCATATGTTCCGCAATTCATCCTGTTGAGTTGTCGAGGGCTTTTCAGGAATCAAGCGGTTCACGCGCCCTGAACTCCTTCGTGCTGGGTGCAGGAGCTGCAGTCGAGAAGCTGCCAATCAAAGATGCTCAAATCAGGGAGTCCGTGGGCAAGCTCATGACGCCTAAGGAAGCCAACCTGACCGCGTTCGACGCCGGGTTCGAAGCCGTGAAACACTGAGGACTTTCGTGCAGAGCAAGCGACTAGCGCTTCTTGCCTTCTCCACTCTTCTTGCTATCGCCAGACTTCTTTGAATCAGTCATTTTGCGGGTCTCTGTCCACATAAGCTCTGCCAGCACTGAGAACATATCGGCCACTCCTTCTCCGGTCTTGGCGCTGCTCTCCATGTAGATGAACCCTTGCGACTCGGCCCATTGCTTGGCCTCATCACCGGGAACCGCCCTGTCTGGCAAGTCAATCTTGTTGCCAACACAGACCATCGGAACACGTCCGCCAACTGAATCATCAGATTCCTCGACCCATTTGACGAGCTCAGTGAATGATCTCCGTCGGGTGACATCGAAGACGAGAATAACCCCAGCTGCCCCGCTGTAGTACATCTTGCGAACGGCCTTGAAGCGCGCCTGCCCAGCAACATCCCACGCCTGAATCTTGATTCCTACGGCATACTCAGAATCAGTCGGCGAGATGTATGTCAGCTTCACTGCAAACTGCGAACCTATGGTAGTCTTGTAATCCTTCTCAAATTGCCCAGTGGTAAATCGGCTTACAAGGGCGGTCTTGCCGACAGCACCCTCGCCAATCACCATTGTCTTGAAGAGATAGCTATAGCCATCCGATGTCATACCTGGTTTCGGCGGCTTCGCTTTGCGCCCACGTATCTCTGCAACAATCGCACTCTCATTCAGGCCTGCAACGGAGGGCGCCACCGTCAGTTCTTCTGTCTCTTCTTCACTAATAGACTCGGTCGTTATTCTGCTCAGTTCCACCTGTCTTGGAGACTCGTCGAAGATCCTCTCCAGAAGCTCTTCTGCAGCTTTGAGCGTCTCTTCGGTGCTAGCTGAAACAGCCGCCTCATCTGATGGCATCTCAGCTTCGGCTGCGTGTACCGCACCAAAACCGGTGCCAACCATCGGTTCATACGATAACTCATCCTCAATTTCAGGTGCCACAGGCTCAGGCTCAGAAGCGGCGACAATCCGAGTGCTAGCAACAGGTACTGCAATTGCACTACCGCCCTGTACCAGTATCGGTGTCTCAGGCGTGGTGGCCTGTCTAACTTGGCCAGTGATATCAGTCCACATCATAACTATGGGTCTCACGATGATAGTTCCTTCAACATTGGGCGTGAGCTGCAACTCAGTCGCTTTTGTCTCATGCGGTTCCAAGTCAAACCGAAGTTGCTGAGGAGTGATTTCCATGTCGCTCTTCGGGAACCAGTAAACCTTCCCTGAGATTCCACTCACCTGCTTGTCTGAAACGTTTGTTATCGTGAACATGCCGGTGAGTTGGCTGCCAGCCATTGCCTCAGTACTGACCTCAAACTTCGGTATGATGGTGTACAGACCATCGACCACCTTCAATGGGGCGTTGGATACGCCGACCAAGACCTCCTTGCGGCCATTCCCGTTAGCATCACCCACGCTGATTGCAAGAATCTTAGTTCCAATGTTGACTACTGCCAATTCTTGCAGCTCCGCCGCTTGGACATTATAGAAGACGATTCTTGCGTCTGAAGTAGCAACAACCAATTCATCCAAGTGGTCAGCATTCAGCTCCTCAATCCTCACAGAGAGAGCCTTGACCTTTTCAAGCATAGAAAAGAGCTCAAGCTTGTTCTCTTCGTTGCGATAGACCCTGATTGATCCATCGTAGGTCACAACTGCAAGCTCCATCTTGCGATCTCCAAGCAAGTCACCGGAAGCAATGGACACGACAGGGCTGGGCAAATTCATGACGTCCATCTGCTCGATGGAGTTGTCCTTAACCCTGAACACGCGTAGCGTCTTGTCGCGGTTACCTGTGACTATCTCGTCGATTTCGTCACCATCGACGTCACAGGTGCCAATCGTGATTGGCATGTCTTCAAGTTGGTAACGAGCAAACTCACGCAGGTTATTCTCGCCGTCCATTTCAAAGACTCTCAAAGTGGAGTCGCTCCCGCCCGCGAGTATCTTGTTCTTCTCGTCACCCGTGACATCCGTAACGTGAACAGTTGTCACAAAGCGGTCGACAGGGTATTCAGCCAGAAGCTCGAATGCATTCGCGGACGTAATTCGATAAATCTGGAGTGTCCCGGCTTCGCCAGCAACGTCGTGAGGACCCAGACTTCTGCCAACTACTAGTTCGTTTTGGTTGTCGTTGTTTGCGTCGGCGATTTCAATTGATAGGATGCTTCCCTCGACGTTGTGCTGGGCTAGGAACTCAACCCCAGTCTTGTCTGCGCTATAGACGCGGAGCACTCCATCACGACCACCAGTGCATAACTCAGGCAGTGGCGAGCCTGCAAGGTCCCCCACAGCGATAGCACTTGTGCTCACGTCATCCTTGATCTCAAACAGAACTCTTGGTGAATCCAACTGATTTCGCCTTCCATTCGCGGCTGGCACTTCGCTTAGAGCGGCTGAACATCAAAGCGAACTGAATGATTATTGTATCATGGGCGTCTGGTGTCCTTTTCTACTTTGCGCGGTTGAAGCAGGATTTGCGCATGCTGCAATACACTATTTAACGGGACCAACATGATTGTGGCTGGTGTGGAATTGCCGAAACTCTCGGTCCGAAATCTCAAGAAGTCATACTTCAGCGACAACCTGGAAGAGACCAAGGTTCTAGACGAGATTTCGTTTGACGTTCAGAAGGGGGAATTCCTGAGTATACTGGGCCCGTCGGGGTGCGGTAAGACTACTCTTTTGAAGATCATAGCGGGACTCCTCCAAGCTGATAGTGGCGAAGTCTTGTTTGATGGCGTCCCAGCCGCGACTGGACATCATCGCGTTGGCTTCATCTTTCAGCAAGAAAGCCTCTTTCCTTGGAGAACCGTCCGAAAGAACATTGAATTTGGCCTTGAAGTCGAACATCATAATCCTGAGGAGAGGAAGCGCCTAGTTGACCAAATGCTGAGCCTAGTCGGAATGAAAGAATTCGAAAAGAATCTGCCTCACGAAATCTCAGGAGGGCAAGCTCGAAAAACCGAAATGGCACGCAGCCTCGTTACGTCTCCCGACATTCTAGTCTCTGACGAGTGCTTTTCAAATCTTGACGCTCAGACGAGGAACTACTTGCAGGAGGAGTTCCTCAGAATATGGCAAGAGACAGGTTCCACAATCATATTCGTGTCCCACAACGTTGACGAAGCCGTATTCATGTCGGACCGGGTTATACTTTTGAGCAACATACCTGCTCACATAATCGAAGAGTTCGTTATCGATCTGCCTAGGCCACGGGACAGAACCTCAACAGAGTGTCTCTCCTACCGGGCGAGAATACTAGAGCTACTTAGAGTAGAGCAAGAAAAAGCAATGCACATAAGAAGACCCTAGATGGCAACCTCCACTCTCCATCTGAGCAGCGATTTCTCAAGTCGAAGTAGTACGTAGCTGATTGCGAAACCAATGAAACCAATCATGAGCATGGCGGAAATCGTTTCGCCGGTCCTACCAAGTTGCTCTGCGAGGATTACGAGATAACCGAGACCAAGACCTCCTCCTATCATTTCAGCTGCAACGAGACACATCCAGCCAATACCGAAGCCGATTCGAAGACCAGCCATTATCTCTGGCGCAGCGGATGGCAGGATGACTTTCGAAAGCACCTGCCCTTCCTTCGCTCCGAATGTCTGAGCTACTTCAAGATGAACGATGCTAGTTCTCTTCACTCCAGCAATAGTGTTGAGCAATATGGGAAAGAATGCACCCACCCAGATTATGAAAACCTGAGCACCAAGGATATTCGTCCTGAACATCAGAATCGAGAGAGGAATCCACGCAATAGGAGGAATAGGGCGCATGGCATCAACGACGGGACCCAGAACCATGTTCAGAGCACGGTAGCGGCCGACGATGACGCCGAGTGGAATTGCCGTGACGGCGGCAGCGCCAAACCCCAACGTGACCCGGAGCATACTGATTGCGGTATGCTGGGCAAGCGTGGTTCCATCCGCATCGCCTTGGACAACCAGCTTAATGAAGGAAGATGTAATGTCGAAGAGATTTATGCCTTGAGAAACATATGCGATGAACTGCCAGATGGCCAGAAGGATTAGGAGGGGAAGCACCGCCTTGAGCAGAATGTCAGAAAATCTCACTTTGTGTCCCTTTCTGTGCGAGCCATCCACGTCTCTTCACCCGCTCAATCATGTTTCGGAATTGGAGCACTTGATAGCTTCACAAAGCCGCTCCACTGATTGTGTTCTCCTTTTTGGACGTGACACTAAGTAGTAGTATGTTCAATGAAGGTGCTATTAATGAAACGATTCAAGAAAGCGCTGATTCCAGAGGGATCCATGGTAGCATAGTGCTGACTAATGAGGAAGCTCAGGTACTTCTCGAAAGCGGTGCGGTTCAGGGCGTACTCGTATATGATACCATTGAAAGCGTTCTGTACCGGTGTGGTCGCAATCTGCAGCCACTGCACGGCAACGTTTACTGCGTCAACTGGATTTGCCACAATCCACTGTTCAGCCCGTTTGTGAATATCAACGATCTTCTGTACGATGTCGGGACTTGCCTTGAGAAATGCGTTCGACACTGCGAGTACGCAGCACGGATGCCTCGCCCATATGTCATGTGAGGACAAGATTGGAACAGCCTGACCGTTGTACTGCGCCAGCGCACAGTATGGTTCCCAAGCGATGAACGCAGGCTTGTCCGCTGTAAGTGACATGCCCATGTTTTGAGGAGTAGCTTGCTCAAGAGTTACCTGCGAAACCGAGAGCCCAGACTGGTTCAATGCTAGTCTGAGGAGGAAGGTCTGAACACTTGATGGCCCCGGCTCGAGGATTGTCTTATTGACAAGACCGGTCATGTTAGTTATTCGTCCGGCATCATACTCGGACTTAAGCGCCATGATTGACGAACCCTCAAGATTGGCGGTCGCTAAAACGGTGATATTGATTCCTTGGTTAATGCTCTTGGTAAGTGCAGGTGCTATGCCCAAGTACCCAACGTCGATTTGCCCGCCAAGAAAACCATCCATCTCATAGGCACCATTCTGGTACTGAAAGAGTGTAACGTTGATACCCTCTTCTGCAAACCATCCCTTCTCGATGGCGACTCTTAGAGCCAGCTGATGCAAATCCTGACTGAGGTAACCTATCCTAATGTTAACTCCTGCCGCAGGTCTAGGGTACCAAATCGCAACGGCTGCCAGAGATGTCACCGCAAAAATCGCAAGAATGACTGCAAGGGGTTTCTTGGACTCCATTGTGGAACTTCTTCCTTTCAGAGCTTCTGCCGCAATTCGTGGCTCCCGAGATTTAATGATTGCGAGACAGGCTATTAAGCATGGCATTCGAGTGGCAACAAACGGCAAGTACTTTAGACCCCTGCTGGAACGCTCCCAATCATGTCCCTCCAAGAGAGAATACCTGAACAGCTGAGACTTGGAGACAGGATAATCGGCATCACTCTGAACGAGGATATTAGCGTCTTTCCCACAAGCGAGTACGTCCTTTTGGAGATTTCACCTACAGCTGAGAAGGTCAACGTACCGAAGGTAGCTTTGACAGTACATGGTCTTGTGAGGAATGACAAGAGAATCGTCGCGATTAGGGGATACGGATTCAAGGGTATCGGTCTCGCCGTTCGAGTCGCACACGAGCTCAAGGTGCGCGAACAACGCTTCAGGTATGAGATGGCGTTCGATACTTTTGACGCGAGCGACAAGGAGGGCAAGACGATAACGAGCGTCCAGATTGTTGTCATGCCCCCGTCATCCTAGTGCCTGAGAAAACTGACTGAAGCAGTCCTCAAGGCCTGATTCCCAGATTGGCCAAGAATGATAGCCTAGAGATGTGGGCTAATAATAAGATACATAAGCATACCAAGGGAGCCGGGCCAGTCGCTTCTCTCCCGTAGGTAGTGATGTAGGCTATGGCCCTTGATTTTACTAAAGGAATCACTGAGGTACGGTGGCATGGTCGTGGCGGCCAAGGTGTCGTCACGAGCAATCAGATGCTCGGTAAGGCAGCTCTGTCAGAAGGAAACTACATTCAGGCCTTTCCCGAGTTCGGACCCGAGCGCACTGGAGCTCCGGTCAGGGCTTTTCTCAGGATTAGCAAGAAGCCCATCACGATTTATGCACAGGTGTACCAACCTGACATCGTCGTATGTATTGATCCAACACTTGTCGATGTGGTTAATCCAGGTGAGGGACTAAAGAAGGATGGTATACTAGTGCTGAACACCTCGATGACGCCAGACCAGACGAGGAAGAAGCTTGGTCTGAAGACAGGAAAGGTCGTAACAGTCGATGCGAGTACAATCGCTATGCAGATTCTCGGTCGGCCTTTCTATAATATGCCAATGCTTGCCGCAGCGGTAAAGATGACAGGTGCAGTCAAGCTTGAGACGGTAATTGGCGAAGTGCTGAATCGATATCCCGGCAAAGTTGGAGACCTGAATAAGACAGCAATGGAAAGAGCAGCTTCGGAGGCGAAAGTCGGTTGAGTAAGAAGTTCAGCGAGATACCAATGGGCGGCAACATAATTGAGCCCGGCAATGCAATGGAGTACAAAACCGGTGGGTGGAGAGCCGAGCGCCCGAAGCACACTCCTGACAACTGTCTATGGTTGAAGAATGGGACTTGTGGGCTGTGCTGGATATACTGCCCAGACAACGCCGTCAAGCTCACCGAGAAGGACGGCAAGTACCTCTATGACTTTGACTATGACTACTGCAAGGGTTGTGGAATCTGCTCAAATGTATGTCCCAATTCCTGCATCGAAATGGAGAGTGAATGATGGAATGACAGCAGTAGCGAAAAGCTCAAAGACTGCACATATTAGCAGCAATGTTGAGGGACTTACTGGTGACGCCGCGATAGCACGTGCGTTGAAGCAGTGTGATATCGACGTTCTTTCGGCCTATCCGATAACACCTCAGACGATTATTGTTGAAGATTACCAGCACTTCTTCGCGGACGGCGAAGTGAAAACAAAGGTCATACCCGTGGAGTCAGAACACAGTGCAATGTCTGCATGTATCGGAGCATCCGCGGCCGGAGCTAGGGTCGCCACGGCCTCTGCATCAGCAGGGCTCGCTTTGATGTGGGAAGTACTCTATTGTGCAAGCGGCTTGCGACTGCCGATAATCTTGGCCGTGGCCAATCGTGCGCTCTCAGCCCCAATTAACATCCACAACGACTGGAGCGATTCCTATGGTGCCCGCGACAGTGGTTTCATTCAGATGTACTGCCAAAGTTCTCAGGAAGCGTATGATACAACCATAATGTCATTCAGGATTGCTGAAAACCACAATGTGCTGCTCCCTGCAATGGTCTGTATCGATGGTTTCATTCTTAGTCATAATGTTGAGCGAGTGGAGCTCCTTTCAGATGATGTAGTCCGTGATTTCGTCGGAGTCAGGGACCCAGTCATGCCTCTAGATCCGGACAAGCCTACCACAATAGGACCCCTGTGCCTTACAGATTATTACTTTGAAATGAAGGAACAGGAAGATAGAGCGATGAAAGAGGTCTTCAAGGTCTACAAGGAAGTCGAGTCGGAGTTTCAGAAGATTTCCGGTCGCTCCTACGGTATGTACGAAACCTACAAGACAAAGGACGCTGATACAATCATACTAACGCACAGCAGTCCAGCAGGAACTGCTAAGGCGGTCGTTGATGCGCTTCGTGGTCAAGGTGAGAAAGTTGGCCTGCTCAGACTGAAGCTATTCAGGCCCTTCCCGGCGGCAGAGGTCGGTAAGGAACTTGCATCTGCAAAAGCCGTAGCTGTTTTCGAGAAGTGCCTTTCATTCGGAGCGGCCACAAATCCTCTGGCTCTGGAAGTAAGGGCGGCATTGTACGACCAGCCAAAGAGACCATTGGTCACAGACTTCGTCATTGGCCTTGGAGGACGCGATGTTCCGCCTTCCACTCTTGTTGATGGTTACAACAAGACAAAGCAGTATCTAGAGAAAGGCAAGGCGCCTCTCTATGAAACCCTGGGGGTGCGCAAGTAATGTCAGTGAAACTCAAGGACATGCTTCAGGCACCAGAGATTCTTAGCTCTGGCCACCGAATGTGTGCGGGGTGTGGAGCTCCGCCCGTAATCAAGCTGATGGGGTTCGCCCTGAGAGGCCCAACCATCATTTGCAACGCAACTGGCTGTCTTGAGGTAGCGACCACTATCTATCCGTATACGGCTTGGAAAGTCCCATGGATACATGTGGCATTCGAGAACGTTGCAGCGGTTGCAGCAGGCATTGTTGAGGGCATCAACGCAATGAAGGAAAAGGGACGCTACAAGCATGAGCATGTTGATGTTATCGCCATCGGGGGAGATGGTAGCACCTTCGACATAGGCTTTGGCTCACTCAGCGGCGCACTCGAACGCGGACACGACTTCGTCTATATGTGCTATGACAACGGTGCATACCAGAACACCGGCATTCAGAGGTCGGGTGCCACAATTACTGGACAGGAGACGACAACGTCATGGGCGGGAAAGGCCGAACCCGGAAAGAGGGAGCGCAAGAAACCGATAGCCGAAATCGTAGCAGCCCACAAGATACCGTATGTTGCCACCGTCGATCCGTTCCACTACCGTGACTTCATTACCAAGTTCCGAAAGGCGTTGGAAGTCGAGGGACCAGCATTCATTCATGCATTCTCGCCATGCCCAAGAGGATGGAGATCAGAGTCATCCAAGACCATGGAACTCGCAAAGCTCGCTGTAGAGACGGGCATACACCCATTGTATGAGATAATAAACGGCGAAGAATACATTATGTCAGCGCCCAGCAAGAATCTCACCGAGCTCAAGCCTGTGGACGAGTATATGAAGCTGCAAGGACAATTCAAGCATCTCTTCAGTCCTCAATGGGAGGGTTTCAGAAAGCAAGTCCAGGAGCAGGTTACTGCTGACTGGGAACGGCTGAAGAAGAAGTGCGGCATCGCGTGAGTTCGGACTCGATGACAACGGCATTGTGATTTTACCGCCCTGACTCCAAACGGCGACTCCATCAGGGAGTTGGTGTCACAGGTGCACAGTTTCTCTAGCTCGAGGGAGTAGCGGCAACCAACAGAATATGTTAATATGTACTGTCTGGGAAAATCCTCTAAGTCCGAGCCCTGCTCCTGAAATAGGCAGTGGGGCTTGGTCGATACAAGAGCCGGAGAATGGACCGATGACATGTCCTGAGTATGTCAAAGCAGACAACAAGTGCAAGGTGGATGGCTTCAAGTTCTATCAGGGGATGAACAAGCCCTGTGACTATGTGCCCAAGCGCGAGAAGTGTCCCAGACTTGTGATGAAGTAAAGCGCTTGTGTAGGTTTCCTTTTGGAGCCTGGGCCTAGAGCTGCTGGGACTGAACGTAGTCCCCAGCTCTGAGTGGGCAACACGAAGACATCAGAGCATGTGCTAAGAGCAAAAGCCTCAGGTTTTGGTGTTCGCAGAGCGAATCGAAAGACATGCCAAACCTTCTGAGGCAAGATTCCTTCACGGCCGAGAGAAGCAGCAAGAGAATCGATGAGAAGCATCTCTTCGTTCAAAAAGCAGCAAGAGTTATCTACGGCCTCGGACCGCATCAACCTGTTGGTGGTGCGCCAAGATGGTCAAGGCCTACATTCTGATCAAGACTGCAAGCGGAGCAGAGGACGAAGTCCTAAGGAATATCCTCAGCCTCTCGATTGTTGAAGAGGCGCACAAAGTGTTCGGCCCGTATGATATCGTGGCTGAAGTCCGCGGCAGAGACATAGAGGCACTTGTGGAAATAATAACCGGGCGCATCAGGAGAATCAAAGGTCTTTCTGAAACGCAATCACTTCTGGTCATCGACCCTGAACTCGACCTCACATCTTCTAGCCTTGCATCTTGAGTATTGTTCGATGTCTGCATGCGCATGAGTTTCGCAAGAGTATGTCCGAGAATCGGTTAAAAGAAACCGAGAGGCAGACGACATAAAGGGACCAACCCCAAGGAGGTAACAGGGATTCCCGGGAAAACTCTATCGCGAAAACCCTTCATGCTTATGCTACTAGACAATTCGGGGGAAATCAAGGCAGTCAAGTTTGATCCCAATCTTGTAACTAGCGACGACGCAGTCATAGTGCTCGATGAGTATAATGACACATGCTGGGTTTGGATCGGCCGTAATGTGGCCATGCCGACCAGGATGCACGCGATACGAATGGGGAAGAGCGTCCAGAAATCGGGACACAAGGTGGGAAACACCACTGTTGGGATGGCGATGTCGCGCGTTGTGGAGATGAATGAAAAGAACGACTCAGACCCCGAAGTTGCAGCCTCCATGTCCAATTTCAGAAATGCCATGAGATCAAGGTGGAGTTTCGAGGATGAAATCCTAGCATTCGATGAAAGTCGGATGCCGACTGGAGGAGCGCCTTTGACTCGCAGGACCGAAGGGCCGCCGACGTTGACCGCCGAGACCGTAGCTCCATCACCAAGACCCCAGCCAACGAAGCCGGCTCCGCCTCCAATGAGACCCGCGGCAGCTCCTGCAGTTTCCAAGTCTCAGTCAGCATCGCAGAAACTCGACAGAAACGTCGAACAGAAGCTGGCCTTCCTGCTTCTTTCTGCAGTGAAGCATGCAGACGTTGTTTACACTGAGAGATTCATTCGAGACGGCAAACTCGGTATCAAGATTGAAGCACCAGGTGTTGTTGTGTTCGAGGCAGTGGTCGATGGTAGTACGGTCAGAGTCACGCCACCAGACTTCGGAGGATCGGAAGCCGCTGCACGAATAAGGGCTGAATACGAGTCTTTGACCAGCAGGTAGATTCAGTTCTTCTCACAGTACTTGTAATCAAATCTAGGGCCGAGATGAATAATCCCGGCCCAGAAGTCTTTTGTCATTCTCGAACTCACAGAGAAAGGACCGAAGACATGAGACATCCCTAAGGGCCTTTCGTGGTTCCCGTTCGGCTCCAGTATTGGTACACATCTTTGAATCCGATTCTCTCATAGAGCGCAAGGGCCGGCTCGTTCTTCGCTTCTACCTGCAAGTACGCGTCGCGCGCGTCTTGCTCTTTTCCCCATACTGCTAGAGAATGAATGACTGATGTGGCAACACCGAGGCGTCGATGAGTGGACAGAGTTTCAATTGCAAAGAGACCCACCCATCCATGCTCCACTACCCCCAAGCCCACTCCCACAACTCTGTCGGACTCTCTACACAGTGCGAAAGCCCGCTGTGCGCTGATCCGCTCAAGTATGCCTCTTCGGCTCTCGATTGCCTTTTCGTCATACTGTCCTGCCGCGGCATAGGTCATCAGCCAGTCGGAGGTCAATTCTCCGCTTATCTCGATGCTGTGGGAAGCCTTGATTGTAGCTAGGTTCTGAATCGGGGTTGTCTGAACTCTTACGGTGATATCTGTGAAGTAAAATCGCTCGACCAGTCTTGCGTCTAGGTTCTTAGGAACACTGGCCTCGGTCATTTGGAATCTTGGTTCAATTCCTCGTTCGCTATAGAATCGTTCAACAGCATCTATCGCATCGTCGAGGCGCATCTTTGGATTACCCAACGGGAGAACACTATTTGCTCTGCGCGTAATCCCATCGTTTGCTCTGAGTTTCCAGCCCCCAATGTGGTCAATTTCGCGAGCAGGCCATCCGTTGGAAGACACCTCTTCCAATTCGGAGATTCTCCTGTGCGCGTTCATGGGGCAACACTCACTTGCGCCGCATGTGGTTCTCCATATATAGCAGCCGATATCTGAGCGCCTGTGCGTCACGTTAATCAACTAGTCACTTCCATTCTGCCAATGATGAATCACTAATGAGCGAACTCCGCTGGAACTCCATGCTTGGCGAATGGATCATTGTCACGCCCAAGAGGGCGGCGAGACCTTTTCAGGAGAAGGGTGGAGAGTGTCCTTTTTGTCCTGGCAAGCATGACACAACCCGTCAATGGGATGTACTCACTATTGACAACAAATTCCCTGCATTGAGCCCTGACGGCGGCCCAGTGAGCCTTCATCCGGGCGTGGTTATTGGAGCGCCTGCGTACGGCTTCTGCAAGGTAATTCTGCTATCCCGTGATCATGACAAACAGATCGAAAGCATGGACGACAAGCAGCTAGGCATCGTGTTCAGAGAGTACCTCAGGGTGTTCAACGAGTTGGATCGACAAAAGGGCATCGAATACGTAATGGAATTCGAGAACAGAGGCAGAGCAATTGGCGTGAGCTTGGACCATCCTCACGCTCAGGTTTATGCACTGCCGTTTGTGCCGCCACGCATTGAGAAGGAGATTGAACAATTCAGAAGCGTGTGGGAGAACGACGATTCGTGCCTTGTGTGCGAGACCCTCCATGGGGAAATCAAGTACGGGAAGAGAATACTCAACGAGACCGAGAACTTCGTATCTTTCGTGCCATATGCGGCCAGACTACCATACGAAGTCCATATCTGTCCAAGGGCGCATGTTGCGAGTTTAGCTGAACTCGAGGCAAACTTGACCGAACTGGGGCAGGTCGTGAAGGATGTTGTCAAACGGTACTCAGTGGTGTTCGATGAGGTTGCTTACGTGATGGCATTTCATACACGTCCCTCTCGGGGAGAACACCCCTATTGGCATTTCCACATCGAGATGTATCCACCTTGGCGCAGCAGGGCACAGATCAAGTACCTTGCCGGCATAGAGACCGGTTCCTGGACCTACACCAACGATTCTACGCCGGAGGAGAAAGCATCTGAACTGAGGGATGCCCTCAAATGATATCCACACCCGACTGCATGAAAGCACACCTCGAAAGAATCAGCAACGGTGGAAAGGCCCGAGTAGTGATTTCCTGTGCCCCGGGGAGAGTGGAAGTACTCGGAAACCATACTGACTACAACGGCGGAATGGTACTCTCTGCAACGATAGACAGGCACGTTTGGACTGTCGCAGGTACATCAAATGACGTGAGAATTCATTCTATCGACTATGACCAGTCGACATCTTTCTCTTCAAAGGGTCTGCTTCCATCGGGGTCGAGAAGATGGTATGACTACGTGAAGGGAGTGTATTGGGCACTTGAAAGGCGGGGACTTGAGGTGATTGGAATCGATGCTGCAATCCACGGAGACGTTCCACAGGGTGCGGGGCTGAGCTCTTCTGCGGCACTTGAGGTATCAGTAGCAAATGCCCTTGTGAATCTCAGCCATCTCAGTCTACTCCCAAAGGAAATAGCCCTCGTTGCCTTCGATGCAGAACGACTCTATTGCGGAGTATCTTGCGGAATAATGGACCAGTTCACAGCTCAGCTTGGAAAACCTGATTCGCTCCTCGCCATATACTGCTCCACGTATGTGACGGAGGATATGCCATTCAACGCTGATGCTAGTCTCGTGATTACGGACTCTATGGTCTCGAGAGCCGCAGGTGAGGCCTTGAACCAGAGAATGTCTGAATGCCAGACCGCCCTCAAGATGCTCAGAGATGCAGGGTGGAGCATCTCAAATCTGAGCGAGATACGCCCGGAGCAACTCGCGGACTCGGATAGTCTGCTGGAAGATAGGTTGGCAAAACGGGTGCATCATGTAGTGTTGGAAAACCAACGCGTGTTTTTAGGAATACAGGCCCTCAGAGACGGGAGAATCAAGGATTTTGGCCAGATAATGTACCAGTCACACAAGAGCTCACGTGATCTGTACGAAGTATCGCATCCCCGGCTGGATTTCCTTGTAGAGACCGCACGCAAACTGAAAGGAGTCCTAGGCAGCAGGATGACCGGTGCTGGATTCGGAGGCGCAGTCATCAGCGTCGTCGCGACGAAGCACGTTGACTCGTTCACTCGTTCGATAGCATCTGCCTATGAGAAGGAGACTGGCGTGATTCCCAGAGTCCTTCCCTGTCGTATACCCGGAGGAGTCATAACAGAGTCTGAGTACGGAACTCGATGAAGGTAGCTATTCATATCTCCCTTCTTAGCAGAAGTGCTTACCTAGCTGAGTGGAGCTGCAGAGTATTGGCACCCGACGAACTCGAAGCAATCGTCATTAGCGAAACACACTGGGACCGCGCATGGTATCTAACATTCCAGCAGTTCCGACTGAAACTGGTGAAGCTCGTCGACAATCTGTTACAACTACTGGAAACAGACCCTGACTTCACCCATTTCACATTTGACGGCCAAACAGTAGTACTGGAGGACTATCTCGAAGTCAAGCCGGACAAAAGAACCGAGCTTGAGAAGCTAGTTCGAGAGGACAGAATTGGGGTCGGACCATGGTACGTTCTCCCAGACGTGTTCCTTGTCTCGGGGGAGGCATTGATAAGAAACCTCATGGTTGGCGGTCAGATAGCACGACAGTTTGGAAAAGTCACTGATGTAGGTTACATTCCAGACCCCTTCGGGCAGATTAGCCAACTGCCGCAGATTCTATCCCAGTTTGGTTATGATTCTGTGATTTTCGCTCGGGGCACCGGGGATGAAACAGATAATCTCGGTTCCGAATTCGTTTGGGAAAGCTCCGATGGAAGCCGCGTGCTGGCTCACTGGCTACCGCTCTCTTATGGCAACATAGCCGGACTGCCCGACGAAATAGAAGATGCAGTATCAACCATCGAACAGGTGATGGAAAAACTGCGTCCATGGTCCAGAATCGGGCTATGTCTGTTGATGAACGGTTCTGACCACCTCGAAGCCCAGCCGCATCTTCCAAAGGTTATTGCAGCGTACAATGCTGCACACGAGCGCAAGATAGTGTTAGGAACTCTTCCCGCAGTTTGTAGAACAGATGCGTAAGCACAAGAATGAACTCAAGAGTTTCCGCGGGGAGTTCCGACGCTCCAAGCATCAGAATCTTCTATCGGGTGTGTATTCATCAAGAGTCTACCTCAAACAAGCAAATGATCGGTGCCAGCGATTGCTTGAGAGATGGGTGGAGCCATGGAGCAGCGCGGCCTCTGTGCTACGTGCGGATTACCCACTCGAGGAGATTACACTAGCGTGGAAGTACCTGCTCAAGAATCATCCTCATGACGACATATGCGGCTGCAGCATTGATCAGGTCCACGAGGACATGATGCAGAGATTCCGTTGGATAACAGAAATCGGTGAAACGGTGCTCGACAGAGCCCTTGACACAATTGCATCAAAATGCCAGACATCCACGCCGGGGCTTGTCGTCTACAATTCCCTGCCCTATAGCAGGTCAGGCGTCGCAGTGTTGGAAATGCCAATCTCTGACTTCCGCTACTCTAGACTTGCAGAGGTCCGCCTCTTTGACCCATCTTTCAAACCTCAGAGCGCACTTGACGCTTCCAAGAATGAACTCCATATTTCATTCGTAAAAAACCACGGCTTCGATCCAACGCCTGTCAACTCCCGTGAAATAAAAACGAGCACAGGAACTCTGACAGAGTTCGAGTATGACTTCGGCGGACTGCTATCGTTGTTTCCTCAGGTCAAAGGCATGCTCCGCCATCTGTCAACGGCGTACAGGGTTCGTGTCAATTCGAAGAATGAGGTCGTAGAGGTTTGGGCAAAGAAGTTTGACGCCCAGGATCTGATGAAGGGCACCTTGGCGGTGAAGGACGAACACGGTAAGGCGGTCTCGGTACAAGAAGTAGGCTCACAAGTGCACAGAGACGACAAGGCGCAGCTATTGGCGGACGATGAGGAGTTCGTCAAGATTGCAGTTTGGGCAGACAACGTTGAAGGGCTGGGAGTGAAGCGGTACGACCTCTTTGCATCCGAGAAAGACGTTCCAGTCAAAGTGCCCGGCGCGGTTCGCTGCACGGGTAACGTAATCGAAAACGACCAAATCAAAGTTACGATACTGAAGAATGGAACAATGAATCTCTTAGACAAGAGAACAGGAGAGGAGTACAAAGGACTACTTGAGTTCGAGGACAGCGAGGACGTAGGGGACGAATACGACTACTGTCCAGCACATGTACACCGTAGCATCGGGTCTGCAGACGTTGATTGTACAATAGAGCCTGTCACCTCTGGTCCTCTCGTTGGTTCCATCCGTATAACTGGCGAGTTGGAGCTGCCCTCATCAATGGCCCCGGACACAGTGCAGCGCTCAGAAGAGAGCGTCAGCTGTGACTTCACAACCGAAGTCACTCTCCACGCTGGTAGCCCCACTGTACGTGTGGTGACGGAATTCAACAACCTGGCTGAGGACCATCGCCTTCGTGTGCTATTCCCAACAGACACGGGATCGAGAACATGTCAAGCGGACGGCTCATTCGATGTCATCGAACGACCAATCAGGCCGAAAGCCTCTGAGGGCTGGGTGCAACCGGTTGCGCCCACATATCCTATGCGAAACTTTGTCACGATGGCGTCAGACAAGAGGGGAATGACGGTCACCACAACAGGGAACTTGGAGTTCGAGATACTCGAGGAGCGAGGAGGAAATATCGCAGTCACACTGCTCAGATGTGTTGGTTGGCTCTCGACAGTTGGGATGTTGACGAGGCCGGAGGCCGCAGGGCCAGTCCTTGAAACTCCGGGAGGACAGTGTCCCGGGGAACATCGGTTCGATTATGCAATCACACCCCACAAGGGGAACTGGCTTGTAGGCGGGGCTTATGGCGAATCTGAGTCGTACCTCATGCCAATGATCACCAAGTTCCTGCCTGCATCCGAAGACAAGGCTGGTATCTACAGTCAGGGCTACCTGACAGTTCAACCGAGCACGATTAAGCTTTCAGCATTCAAGGAATCACAGGACGGCAGATTCCTGGCACTGCGTCTATGGAACATATCCGACAAGACAGAAAGATGCCGCATGCGGTTGGGATTCCCGGTCAAGTCGGCAACTGCGGCACGAGCAGACGAGACTCCAAGCAGAGAGCTGAAGGTGTCGATGATTGACCCGCAGACACTAGAGGTTGACATCCAGCCGAAGAGGATTGTGACTGTTCTTTTGGATTGTCGGTAGGTGCTCAAATGGAGCCCCGCCTCCGCATGCGTTATTCAGCTAGGTTCCTGAAGACCAAGCAGTAACTGTGATCGTAGCCGTATCCGTAGGTTCCGCAGCCCGTATCTTCGCCTTCCCATCCGATGACAACCTCTCCCTCGAAGTAGAAAACGCTGGAGACCTCTTTGGCGAGATCCCACGCGAATGTTGTAACTCCGCTTGTCTTCAGATTTGAGGCCTCTATTACGAGATGACCATCCACCTTTAGAATCTGCATCAGCTGCGCGAAAATTTCACGTAAGTCCTTCAGATAACTCTTATAGTCTCCCGCCGTTCTGCAACAATCAAGAGGGTTGAGTTCGTAGTCCTGAGCCATGTAGTACGGCGAAGTCATGACGAAGTCGACGACTGGCAGCTTGTACGAGGACAGCCTCGATGAATCTCCATGAATCACATTCGCCTTGTGGCGAACTTGGGATTTCATGTACTCGAATCGGCTTTCGTCATACTCTATTCCGAATGGGACTCGCCCCATGTCCTCAGCAACGACAAGTGTCGTGCCATAGCCGGCAAAGATGTCGAGTACCTTTTCTCCCGGTTGAGTGTATTTGTCGAGAAAGTATTCAACTCAGCTCATCGGCGTACCGGTTGTCATCCGACTGGAACTTGGGAGGAAGTTCTCGCCGGTTTGTTCTTCTCAGAGTTATGAACGTCCTCATTGAATGCTTCATCTCTGCCTGATGGAGCCAACTATCCTATTCTGGCGTAGCCCTTCTTGATTATGGTATCTACTGCCTCATTCGATTGATTGGGAAAGTCCTTGTTGAAGTGTGCCCCGCGACTTTCTCTTCGCATCCGGGCACTTCTTATTATGAGCTCTGCCACTGTCGCGATGTTTCTGAGCTCAACCAAGTCAGGCGTGATACGAAAGTCCCAGTAGAACTCGTTGAT
Source organism: Candidatus Thorarchaeota archaeon (assembly GCA_963726195.1). Taxonomy (GTDB): domain Archaea; phylum Asgardarchaeota; class Thorarchaeia; order Thorarchaeales; family Thorarchaeaceae; genus OWC5. The sequence continues at coordinate 193,290 of CAVSBO010000005.1, read as the reverse complement.
TTCCTTTGATAGAAACTCGATTCTGTTCCTGGCTCGAAGCAACCTTTTGTTGGAGCGAACGACACCGACGTAATTCTGCATTAGACGCCTGACCTCATCCCACATATGCGATATCACAACAAGCTCGTCACTATCAGTCGCGCGTCCAGGATCCCAAGGTGGAATGTCCGTGTTCAACTGAAGCCTTGCAGCCTCCTCTGAAGCCGCGCTGGACGCATTATGAGCTCAGAACGGCACCCTCAAGCAACGAGTTAGAAGCCAGACGATTTGCACCGTGGAACCCTGTACCAGCATTTTCCCCAATCGCATAGAGACCATCGACATCGGACCGGCCGTTCTTGTCAGCACGAATACCTCCACAGACAAAGTGGGCGGCGGGAACCACCGGGATGGGTTCCTTCGTCATGTCTATGTCAGCTTTCAGACAGGTTTCGTAAATCACCGGGAATCGCTCCTTGATGAAGTCGGCTTCCTTGAATGAGATATCAAGGTACACAAACTCCGCACCGGTCCGTTTCAGCTCAGCGTCAATAGCACGTGCGACCACGTCTCGTGGAGCCAGCTCTGCGTCCGGATGATAGTTCTGCATGAATCTCTTGCCGTCAGGGCCAAGCAACACGGCCCCCTCTCCTCTCAATGCTTCTGATATCAGAAATGAACGAATCTTCGGGTGGTACAAGAGAGTGGGATGAAACTGAATGAATTCCATGTTGGTTATCGTCGCGCCGGCGCGGTACGCCATGGCTAGTCCATCGCCTGTCGAATGCTCGGGGTTGCTCGTGTACAGGAATACCTTCCCCGCTCCGCCAGTCGCCAGAATCGTCACTTTCGCGGCAAACCTCTTCACCTCGCTCGTCTCAACGTTCAAGACATAAGCGCCGAGGACTCGGGCGTCCCGGACAAAGAGGTTGACGGCCATGTGGTGCTCCCACTTCTTGATTCTCGGCTCCTCACGAACTCTCTGAGCCAAGATGGTTTCAATGTCTTGTCCCGTGTGGTCCTTCACGTGCAGCACTCTGCGGGCGCTGTGTCCACCTTCTAGACCTAGGTCATAGTCGTCTCTGTCGGTTACTTTGTTGAACTTGACCCCTAGCTTCACCAGCTCAGCGATTCTTGTGGAGCCGCTCTGACGAAGCTATCTACGACATCTGGGTGGCATAGGCCCGCTCCAGCGCGTATCGTGTCCTCGATATGCTTCTCGAAGGAATCTGTGGGCGATACAACAGATGCAATCCCGCCTTGAGCTAGGTATGTTGCAGAGTCCGTCAATGAACGCTTCGTAATGAGGTTCACACTGCCGCGCTTTGACACCTTCAATGAGAAGAGCAAGCCCGAGATTCCACTGCCAATGACAAGGAAATCCGAGGAATGCAGGTCATTATCCAATACCATCGCCTCTTGAAACGAAGTCCTTGGCAGCCCGAGCGCCGCAAAAGGGCCTATTGGAACCAAAGGTCGTCAGCTGCTTCCCAGACTTACTACAGCAGCATGCTACTACAGCTTTCGAATCAAAAGACGTGAAGAATGTAAGGATGTCGGTACTCGGAGCGGAGATTGTCTCCCTTGATTCTCACACGGCCCCTGGGCAACTCCAATTCACAAAGTGCTTTCGCTAACCAGTTTCAAGGCTATCGATGGCACGGGACTCTGTCGACTCTTCTTAGGGGCGCGGTGGAATTGCCCCTGTGTCTGAACTGTCTCCACGTTTGTATCTTGGATCATGCAATGCTGCGCCACAATGACGACAGACGGCCATGCCATCAGGGCCGATGTCTGTATCCCTATACGGGAAGGGTGCGCCGCATGCAGGGCAGAATGAAGGGCCTTTGGTTGCAGAGGCGAATCTCTGCTGTGTCCGAGGCAATGTAGTAATGGTATGACGGTTTTCCTCGAATGACGGAGGCCACTTTTTTGCCGATTAGGCCATCTACAATTGCCATGACTAGGAACTGGACTGCTTCATAGATAATGCGATTTCTGTCCCAGTGTACACAAGAATCAGGTCGGCGAACATCCACGGCAGTTGCACCACAAACAATGCGAGGAAGAGGTAGAATCCGTGTCCTAGAAGGCTCGTCCATGCACTTCTCGCGTGAATACCCCATATCCATCAACGGCAATAGCCTTGTTCACCAACCCCATACCCATGAGGAACAATGCAAACCCTAACATAATGCCGATGCATCGACCCTATCAACACCAAGAGAACAAGAGAAACGCCCAGACAGACTGCAAAAGCATAGTCATCAACAGCGAATACAGCAATCCGTGCAGGAAGTAATTTGCCACTGTGTTCAGGGACGATTCCTGTTGGAACTCAGTATTGCGATGCGATTCATCGATTGCCACTGCACCCAACCTCTCCGCGATTACGAAATGTAGACAGAACCTGAAAGCGTTTCTCCTTACAGATGATTTGATACCAGGGAGAATGTCAGTTATGTTTCGTAAGCGAATCTCGTGTCGCCGTATTTCCAAACCATGTATCGACAGTTAACCTACTGATGTCCCACAGTATTCGCAGGTTACGAGACTTCCTTTTTTCAGGGATTCTGCCTGCGCTGGCGGAAAGCTTGAACCGCACATGGGGCACAACCAAGGTTTCGAGTCTCTTGGCGATTGCTGCACGGCGGTTCCACCAATCTCTGACAAGGCCTTTTCGGCCCATGCAGCATAGTTCGACTGACCAATCGAACGAAAGTCAGAAGCGGCTCCTTGGAGCAAGCCACGGGCATCGATTGTCCGTCCCATCCCTCTATATGCAGTGGCAAGACCCATGGAATTCCATGCCGCGTACCACTTGTCTCCTGTCTTCTTGGATAGGTCGAGACCCACCTTGAAGGACCCTGCTGCAGATGCATAATCCATCTTGCGCAGGGCGATCTGTCCCGTACCCCATTGTGCTGCAGATTGGTAGAAGCCACTCGAGGCGGACGTGCCTTCCTTATTGAGGTCCTGATAGAGCTTTGCGGCCTGAGATGTGTCTCTAGAATTGAGAGCACTGTCGGCCATTACGCGAAGAGCCTCCATGGCTCTGTCTCTCTTGCCTGCTTTCTGGAACAGAGCCCTCGCTTGTTCTGAAGACTTGAAGGCTTCTTTGAACTTTGTAGCACTGAAGAGCTGAACTGCTTTCTGAAGTAGCTGTTCTGGATCGGTTGGCATAGGTAGCGTCGGAGAATCATGGCGATATAAGCTGCATGTAATGCTCCGGGTCAATCATCAATCAAACAGAAGCGAACTCACGACATGACTTCAGAGCCGCTTAGAGCCGATGCAGTATTCATTGCTCATCGGTGAAAGGCGAGCACCACGTCTTCCGACAAAGGCACAATCCGGATATGTGGTGAAGAGGAACTGGGGAATCTGCCTGCGAGACCGCCGCCGTACACTTTGGCCATCGATACCGTACGTGCAGTGGGAAGGTAAGCATCAATCTCACGCGGCAAGGACTGTACGCGTACCTCAACTTGCCTTTGATTGGCCGAGGCGCCCATCTCAATCTGAACCATTCCTCTGGGAGTGCGAGCATTACGAAGAACCAGAATGTTATTCGATGTGTACCAGTCTTGAGGTATGCCCGGCAGAAGCATCAAATCCTCTCCGTCCTCGTTCATTATCATGTCCCTCAGTAGAAGCAGGACGTCCGCTGCCGCGACAAGACTGCAGCCACTCCCCCGGCTCCCGCCACCGGTCTTTGGGTCTACCCAGTCAGGGAGGACGCGGTACTCAGAGAGGAATTTCAAGGACGCTCGAAGCAACGCCTCCGCCTCAGCTCTATTCTTGACGAACGCATAATAGTGCGCCAAGATCAGCGTAAGGTGAACAGAGTTCTCTCCTGCGAAATCGGGCAGTCTCACCATCTTGAAGATCGTGGTCCATTTCTGTGCAATCGCTTGTTCGATCCGGTCAACCAGTTGTGCATCTACCGACTTCGTTTTCAATAATGCCAACATGCCCAAGAACGTGACACCATCAAGAACATCAGACTCAGGCAGACCCTCCTTGGGGGCGCGCCTAGCGGTTTCCTCTGCGAAATGCTTTGATGACTCCTGTACCAACGTAACGTATTGAGCAAGGAGGGCAGCAAGCGGTTTGGCCTGCTCTGCATCTCCTAGACGATCATACATTCGGCCTGCTGAACGAAGAGCTTCGACTTCCCAGACAGCCTCTATGAAATCTGATAGCCGCGTAAGTCGAGGAATCGGTGTTGGCTCGAGGGCTGGGGATTGGGGATGGTCCACTGGCATCTCGTCTTTTTGTGCAATAGGAGCTGCCGTCGCGGGTGCCTCTTCGCCGCCCGGCTTATCAGTCAAGACATCTGCTCCTTGGGCTTCTGCTTTTTCCTGTACCTCCTGCTTTGGTGTTTCCGGTAGGGCAGGACTGAGATACGACTCCGCTCTCTTTGAAATAGCTGGAATTGCCTGACCAAGGAATTGTCGCGCCTCTGCTAGAAACGACGCGTTTTGCGAATACTCAAGCACATGAAGTGTGGTCCACAGTGCAGGGGCAGCTATTGACGGGTCTGTCAGTTCCTCAGCCTTGATCCCTCCGAGGATTTCAAGCGAAACGTCCTCAGCAAGCGACATGCAATTGCATTTGCACAGTGCTGAGAGAAGACTAGCCTTCTCCATCCATGAAAGCCCCACCTACATCAGGTCTTTGTCCAAATATGGATTTACGGATTTGCATGGCCAGTATCGCTTTTGACTGCGAAAGCATATCATTCAGATTCCTGTCCGGGAATTCCCCACTGAGTGTTGAGTCCATGAACTCAAACCATACTTGGACTGCGGAGTCTCTCGCGCGTTGGTCCAAAGGGAAAACCGGCAGTGAATCTCTCTTTGTGATTGGAACAAGCGGCGACACGAAGAAGAAACGTTCAGTTCCTGCGGGCTTCAGCGGAACATCAAAACGCAGGACCACAGTTGCAAGACCGCTTGGTGCATTAGACAGTGAATCCGATTTCGGAGCTAGGTCTGTTATTGAAGTCGGAAGACCGGTGTCTCCGGCCTCGGTGATATACACAGACTTCGGCTCGCGACTCATCATCATTGCGAGAAGACCGTTTGTGTAGACCGCTTTCTTTGAGGGGTTGTACTCCGCCACCTCGATTGGTTCTACGCCATTTACTGACATTGGTCTTACGACTGCGTAGAATGTGATCTTCGCTCGCTCCAGAGAGCGGTTCCTGACTTGAATCTCATTGTATATCGTGTCCTTCCCCTCTGCCAGACTATGATAAACAAGTCTAGAGAACTCTAACGGCCCGAGGTCTGTCTTCCATTCGTAGACCTGATCCTCAGCAGAGAGGAGCACAAGTCTCGGTCCCTCATCTGGAACCATCGACGGGAAAATAATCCCTGCGGGGCCAAGCAACCAGAAATCGATAGACCCACAATCTGGAATCACTGTTAGGAGACCCTTTGAATCACAGACAGCGTATTCGCGTGAACCCACACCGCCTATCGTCGTCCAGTTCCTACGCTGGTCGTTGTCGAACCGATCGTTTTCAGATGGCGCTTTCGCGGACCTACGGGAATCCCTGAGCGCCCAACTCGGTATCATCCAGCTTTCGGCGTCGCGATAGACTCTCCGGTTCAGGCGAGACCTCAGCCACTCGATTTCTCCTGCTGCGTCTAGCTCATTTGGAGCCTCAGGTAACTGATGACTTCTCGCGACTCTCCTGAAACGTTCCAGTGTCAATTGTTGCGCCGCGAGCAATATCGTCTGCCTCACAATTACCTTTGACGGGAAGAGTGTTCTGCTCTCCTGAACAAGTGGTAATGCGAGTCTGTTCTATTTATGTTTAAGTCGAACGTTATTCGTTCTGAATTTGACACAAGCCATTTGCCCCTAGCCGAGATGGCCCCGCCCGGCTAGTTCGGATTAATACTTCTGTCCCGAGCAGCTCCCTTCACGAATCGAAGCGTACGGTGAATATACAAAATCGTTCAGGCCCGCTGTGGTCACCACACAACGCTTAAGTGTGTACTTCTGGTGGGGGACGCCAGCTCATGCCCCGTAGCCACAGTGTTTGCATAATCACCCAGAGATGTCCCTGCGAGTGAAGACATATGATGGCAGAGACTCTGACCAAACCGCGACGCCGCATAACAAACATGATTGCGAAGGAACTGCGCCTGATAGTGAAGGATAGGATGGCCCTGTTCCTGATCTTTCTTCTTCCCACGGTGCTTATCGGAGTCCTCTGGTACGTCATCGGCGTTAGTGACCTAGGAACTCTGACGATAGGAGGTACGCAAGGTCAAAGCAGCGGTAGTAGTGGCAACTCCACGCTTAAATCCGATATCAATCTGGGTGTCATTGATTTTGACACCACAAGAACATACAATGGCGTGGACCTTTCTGACAATTTCACCGCATACCTTAGGTTGTTCGTCACCAAGCTCATAATCTATAACAATACTCACGAAGCCTACCAATGTCTGTACAACAAAACGATAGACGGCTACGTAGTCATACCCGATGGGTTCGAAGCCAACTTGACAATAAACCAACCTACGTACGTTGAGCTACACGTGGATGCTACTCAAATGATTAAGCAGAGCACAGTGATGACCACTGTGCAAGCGGCAACCATCCTGTTCAGGGCCTCCAAGATGTGGATTCGATCGGAAGTCTTTCCTTCAATAACCATCGAGTTTACTCCGAAGGGTGGATATGTCGCGACTATATTCGGTGGGTTCATTGTCGTATTCTCTGCCTATTTGGGAATTGCAATGACTGGGGCACAGTCAATAGTGGGGGACGTGCCGCTCCGCCGTATGCTGCTCACGCCGACAAACAGGCTTGAGGTTGTGGTCGCCAAGGTCGCGGCATATGTCATAGTCGGGTTCTTTCAGTCCCTGCTGCTTGTATCCCTCTGGGTGATTGCATTCAACTTGAGCCTCAACACGGGCTTTGAAGTCCTAGTGATAGTCATGACCCTCATCTCCCTTAGCGGTTCGGCAACGGGCATTCTAATCTCTGCAGTAGCTTCGTCAAGGTTGCAGGCTAATCAGATGTTTCTGTTTGTTATGTTTGCAACTCTTATTCTTGCAGGATTCTTTGTTGATGTTGGTGTGCTGGACCAGTACATGCCAATGAATCAGAGCATGAAACTGTTGATCGATACTGCTTTCAAAGGCCTTGCACTCCAACAGCTGTTATTGCCCATATCAAAGCTATTAGCATTCTCCATAGGCGCGATTCTTCTTGCCACGTTTGTTTTCTCCAAGAAAGGAACCTTGGACTGAAACAAGAGAAGGTGAAGAGAAATTGGAACAGGAAACTCGGCCTGAATTTGCTCCCGTGAAGGAAGTCCCCTCGTTCATTGAGGAAGCGTACTTCTCAGGCGGACGAATTGGCGATGCAATTGACTGGTGCATCGTAAGACAGGATAGAGAGTTACATTGTGAAGTTCAAGGAGTCCTGACAGCTTCAAAAAGCGAAATCAGAATGAAGGGACGGGTCCTGGCATTCAAGAAGGGAGTCGTCACACGCAAAATCGTGGTCAGACTTGAGGAAGACCTGCGTCGGAAGAAAGCCGGAGAGCTTGACTCAGTTCTCACAATCGGAAGCGATTCGGCTAGCCAAGAAGACATTGCGGCCACTCAAATCACGCTTCAAAACTACCTCAAACGCAACATGTCAGCCGACGTCTACTACGATGGGAAAGACCTGCAACAGGCCGCGAAGGATTTGTCGAAGATGAAGGGCAGAGAGATAATCTGCACAGTTTGGGGACACAGAGCTTCGGACAAGCTCCGCATGAACATCAAGGGTGTCTTAGTTTCATCATCAAGCAAGCCTGCTCCAATATTGCCTGAAGGGTTTCTTGAAGTTCGCATAGAACCTGAGGAAAATGTGGGAGCGTCGAGAATCTACCTCATTGCCCAGCCGCAGCTGCTCATTGGGCCTTTCTCCAACCCAATGATGACTGTGATAGCTGACAAGGTGCTTGTACAACCATTCGCTTGGAAAGAGGCGCCAGCATACCGGGATGTTCTCGTGGCACGGAATCTGACGGTTGCCATCAAGTCGGGTAAGAAGCTCATTGACAATGTGTCATTTTCTATCAAAGAGGGCGAGATGCTTGCAATCATTGGTGAATCCGGAGCCGGAAAATCGACAGCGATTAAGGCCCTGATTGGAGACATTCCGAGTACTGGCGTTGCACGAATCGCCGGCACTGACTCAAGAAACGCACAGAGAGTTCGCTACTTCTTTGGCTATTGCCCACAAGACCTCAGCTACATGTATGAGACTTTCACTCCTCTCGAAAACATCGTCGCCTTTGGCAAGCAGTATGATATTCCTGAGTGGCAACTCATACAAGAGGGAAAGACGCTTCTCAGAGACTTCGGTATTCTCGAGAAAGGTAACGAATCTACTGGCCGACTTAGCGGCGGAGAACAGCGACGGGTTTCTGTAGCAATAGCACTTGTCCACAGACCAAAGGTTCTCCTGATGGATGAACCAACAAGTGGCCTCGACCCCGACAACAGAAACGAACTATGGCATTTCTTGGACATGGTGAACAAAGAATATGGCACTTCAATTGTCGTCGTCACACACTACCCAGCAGAAGCTGAGTACTGCGACAAATGCGCAGTCTTTGTCCGTGGCAAGAGCCTCGTTTCATTTGGCAGTCCTGCGAAGCTCAAGGAGGCTCTGCCCTCGCGGGGTTTTGCAGTGGGCGTTGTCCTTGAAGGAATAAATCCGCGCGCCAAAAAGGTGCTAGAGAGTGTTGAGGGAGCCAAGTTTGTCCTTCAGAGAGGAGAGCTGCTCAAGGTGTTTACGGATGAATCTCTTGAGGTCATAGCTGAGAGATGTATGACAGCACTCAAGGAGCAAGGGGTAGGTGTAAAGATTGTGAAGGTGAGGGCATTGGCAGACATGGTGGACTACTACATCGCCGTCACACGAGGACTCGTCACAGGTACGATAGAGAAGTAGAAGTGATTGGAAGTGGGTTGCAGGCTAACAAGCAAGCGCAGTATGGAGACCGCAGCTACACTGTTGATAGTATCCGTTATCCTCAGTTCGATGGCCGGTTCCTCAAATGTGCCGGCTCAGCGAGCACAGGTCTCCTCAAGCGAGGCGAAGATAGACCGCGCCCTGATAGACAAGACGGACTCAAAGCAACAAGTAGATGTGCTTGTGGGCTACGACAAACAGGCTGGGGAGTCCCAAGCTCGCAGCGCAATCAGCATGACTGATCGACAAGCTCAGATTGTTGAGGTTCTCAACGAAATGAGCATGATGAGAGTAAGACTGCTTGGCAGTGCGATTAAGGAATTGGCGACGAGTAGCATCATCACTGGAATCTGGTCGAACGATGTCAAAAGAATAGCAGCAAGTGCGACAACCTCCACGCAGACAGCTTCGGGAGGCGGGTATCAATCGCCTGTTGACACGACCGGTGCTAGGCAATTGTGGGCAAAAGGATACAACGGTTCAGGAGTGGTCATTGCAGTACTGGACACTGGTGTCGATTACAATCACCATGACCTAGACGATTTCGATGATAACCCCAACACCACAGACTCTAAGGTAACAGCGTATGCGTCGTTTGTGGAAGGCGACACACTACCAGTTGACATCATAGGGCATGGCACGTACGCCGCTTCAATAGCAGCCGGCACAGGGAACATGTCGCAGGGCCTCTACAAGGGAATCGCACCGGGCGCAACCTTGCTCTCTGCTAAGGTAACGCTTGAAGGACTCTATGCAGCCCCGAGTTGGATTGCCTCGGGCATAGAATGGGCCTGCAGCAGGGGAGCAGATATTATACTCATGCCTTTCAACACCTTCGGATCACCCGGTGATGCCGTATCAGCCGCGGTTAAGGCGGCTGCAGAGAAGGGTGTGATGGTTGTCGCAGCAGCTGGCGATGATGGTCCCGATTACCTAACGATAATGTCGCCAGGTGGAAACGACGGCGTGTTGACAGTTGGTGCCTATGACACTGCTAAGAGCCAAGTGCCGTCCTTCTCCGGTAGAGGACCTTCTCTTAGCATGTTGACCAAGCCCGATATCGTCGCCCCGGGAGTCGGCATCGTTGGAGCGAAGGCAGGGCAAGCGCTCTCAACCGCAGGGTTCGGCTCCTTCAGTCTGGGGGACATAGGCGGCCTTTCCGGTCTTCTGGGCGGCTCATTTGGTCAATCAGTAAACGATTATTACATCAAGGCGGATTCGACTGCTGCGGCGGCAGCGGTGACAGCCGGTGCTCTCGCGCTCCTAATGGAAGCCTTCGACCGAGCGACTCCCATCGTGCTTACCAATGTTCTGAGAGACACAGCTACTCCACTCAACGCGGGCGCCAACGATGCAGGCGCCGGCCTGCTCAATCTTCAGAAAGCATTCGACTACTTGGCCAGCATCCAGACTCCTATCAAGCCACATAATAGAACCACGGGAATTCCTCTCATAGCGTATGGGCTCCTTACATCAGCGGGGAGAGGCGCTTCCACGGATGTCTTGATGAGCAGCTTCGGAACCTCCGTTGTAGCGCTCGACCAAAGAAGAGGGCAGAACTCGACCGTACACCTCTTAATGGGGATGTACTCACTTCGCTGGGGCAACTCCAGCCCGACCAACCTAATGGAATTCAACGTGAAGAGAGAACTCCACCAAGTAGTCATGAGCTCAGGCATCTATAGTTACAATCGATGGATTGGAATCATATCCTATGGGTCGGTGTACGTGATTCTGCTGGTTGAGTCTTACAACCTTACATTGACCAATCCGAACCCCATCACGGGCTTCAAGGTGACGCCCTTCATTCTGAATCTCGGCGATGGTCCGATTTCGAATGTCAGCCTCTTTCTGTCATACTCGCTCGACCTGTTTCTCGATAGCAAGAATGATCACGGCAAGTATGCTCTCCAGAATCAGGAGCTGTTCGCTTATAGCATCTCCAGCGACTACAAGTCATTTTACTTTGGGCTAAACTCAAGTCGCCCCTTGAGCGCATTTGAGGTTGGCAACTCGTCCACGATTTCCTCCAAAGTCTCTAATGACAATCTATCGAGTTCCACGAGCTATGACGGCAGTGTAGGGCTGGCTGCGAAATGGGATTTCGGAGTCGTCTATCCGAACACTCCCGTCAATGTCACGATTGCCATGGGCTTTGCTGAAAACAGAACCATGCTCGACACGTGTATCAGCACGATGTGGAGGATGCACCCCTCAACTCAGTTCACCAGCAATGGCGACCTCATTGTTGTTGAAGCAGAAATCCCTAGAGTGGCAATAGCAGGGCAGACGTACCAGTCCAGAGCAGTCATCATGAATGTTGGCGTGAACAGGTCGCAGATGGTCGGAGCGTTGATTGTCGGGCAGGGAGTAACTGGGGGTGGAACCATTTTCAGTAGGTTCTACTCGTTTTCTCAAGTGGAGCCCTTCCACGCCGAGATACTAACCACAGAGTGGAGCCCATCGGCGAACGGAATATACACCGCTGCATGGGTTGTCGCTGCTGGAATCCAATTCGCCATAGCACTCTTCGCAAATCCTGCGGGGACGCTTGTGACTGGTGGAGTAGGTCTTCTTGATGATTTCCTGTTGAGGGATTTGTTCGTTGTAACGCCGATTGCCTCTACATCGGTATTTCCGAGGCTCGGACCGTTTGCGCCGTTTGACATACGATTTCCATCTGACTTCGGAATCTACTCGTTCTCACTGTCGACAAATGTGCCGTTGGGAAACGTAACCATCGCGAAATACGGCAATGCAAGTGATTGGGGAAACACGACCCTCCCAGCACAAGATTCTGTGGTAGGATACTACAACTTCTCACTATTCCTGTTTGCCCCAAGCATAACTCCTGACGGTTACCACAGATGTGTCTATCAGATACTGACAGAAGTTGGATGGACGACCAACATCACGTTCGAAGTGCGGCTGCAATATGCCAGAGCTATGATGCTCTTGGACACCTCACATGGCGGAGGACTGAGCTTTGGTCTGGGTGGAGGATCCGGGTCGTCCAGCTCGCTAAGTAGCGGGGGCACCGGGGGGCTTTCACTTAGCCTAGCAAGCCTAAGCCAACTGAGCTCGCTTTCAGATTTGCTCGAGCAGATGAGAATGACAACTTTCTCGGGTTTGTCTGAGATGAAGAGATTGATGGCCCTGAGAGGGCTCGATCTCATCGAAACACCCGGTGTCACTCTTACGGCAGACCTCCTTTCCCAGTTCTCTGCCGTCTTCATCATGAGTCCCACTAAGGCCTTCAACACGACAGAGGTAGGTCTGATGAGAAACTTCACTGCAGACGGTGGCAAACTCGTTATCTTCGGGGACTACGACGGAAGGGCCAACCTGACTGCACTGAATCTCCTTCTATCACCATACGGCTATGTCATGTCGGGCAAACACACTGATGACAACACCAGCGAGATCATTCAGAGCTCGCTTCTCGGGCATGGCCTGCAGTATGTGTGGCTTGGTGGAGGTACGTACATCCTAAACAATCAGTCCAATACCGCGGTGACTCTGCATACCATGCCTGTGATATTGCTGGATCAAAGCCCTCCTGAGCTGGTCCTGTTTGGTTCCTCGCGCATATTCATGAACAAGAACCTTCCAAAGTGCAACAATACTCATCTTTTGGATAACCTGAATGAGTATCTTCTCTCGAACACGTTGACCTGCGTAACTAGCCTAGCAGAAAACACGACCAGGTATCCTGTTGGCAGGAGCGTCTACATCAACCTTCGTGTGTCAGACTACAATGGGAATCCTGTCGACAACCTTACGATCTACGTAGCGTTCAAGCTGCCAAATGGAAGCCTCGCCTTCTTCATTGCTGGCTTCGTCCAAGACGGATTGTACTCTTCACAATTCACGCCAAGCTATTACAGCTCGTCTGGTAGGGTCTATGGCATTTTCATCATAATGAAGACTGAGAAATACGCAGGCACATTTGCAGGAGTAGCCTTCGACCTGTTCGTACCAGTAACAACTTCAACAACCGAAGGACCGGGAGCACTGCTAACAATGCTTCAGGTCGCTCTCATAACATCAGTTGGAGTGTTCGGATCCACAATCCTTGGGTTGACAATGAACAGAGTTCGTAGGAAGAGAAAAATGAGAATTCCCGAGGTGGATCCCCAGCTGCAACGTGAAATAGACAATTCGCTCAACAACCTTCTAGCGGCATTCCTACAGATGGAGGAACTGATTCATAGGGAGGATTTGGACAGGGTTCAGAAGATTGAAACCCTGAGGGGACTAATGAGAGGACTCGAGGAAGCTAGAAAGAGATTCGATAAGGTGAGCCGAACAATCGGGGGAGTGTAGGATGAGCACGGCGGCCGAGCGCGAAATAGACATCGTTGATTTGAAGGTCGCATTCAAGAAGCTCTTTGCTCTGAAGGGCGTCTCGTTCTTCGCAAACAAGAGGGACTTTCTCGGAGTCATCGGCGCAAGCGGCGCGGGCAAGACGACTGTGCTTAGAATCCTAACAGGACAGATACAGCCGACAGCGGGGAAAGCCTTCGTGAGCGGCTACGATGTCACGAAGAAAAGGAGGCTCATCAGCCTCCTAGTTGGGTATGTTCCTCAGCTCGAGCATCTGAGCCTCTATTACGATTTCTCCGCTCTGGGGAATGCTCAGTTCTTTGGTCGCTGCTTTGGAATGAGACCGAAGGAAATCGAGGAGCGCGCTCGCAACATCCTGACAATCTTGGGTTTTGACGAAGACTTGATGACCAAAAAGGTCGAGAAGCTTTCCGGGGGAGAAAGGAAGAGGGTGTCTATCTGTCTCGGGATGATACACAATCCTCCTGTACTGCTACTGGATGAGCCGACAACGGGCCTCGATGCACACCTTCGACATGAGACGCTGAACTACCTGAAGATGCTGAATTACCAACTTGGCACAACAATGGTAATCATCAGCCACGATCTTGAAATCGTCGACTACTGCACACGGGTGTGTCTCCTCGAAGGCGGAATGGTCAGCCAATTCGGAACTCCGGCTGAATTGATCTCAAGCCTGCCGGGGAAGGGTGAAAGCATCAGGCTTGTGATGCCGAGACTATCACCCGTCATAATCGAAAAAATAGCTTCCCTCGAACACGTAAAGTACTGGGCGAGAGCTGGCAGAAATGCAGTGAAGCTCTTTGTCGATGACCCAAGAGAAAAGATGATATACATTGTCCAGAGGCTCAACGAGATGAAACTGCCCTTTGACGAGATTTCAATCGTCGAGGCAGATTTCTTCGACTACTTCCAAGTCAAGCCGTGGAGAGCGAACTTGAACGGAGGCACGCCATCTTGAAGATAACTCACCTAGTATTGTTAGTAACATTTGTATGTATCGTGCTGGCTGTCCAAGCTCCCACATCAGACCTACGAACCCAGCCCGAGGGCACGGATATGCCTCGGTCATCTGCTATAGTTGCGGCGCTGCCACCCTTCCAGACTGCCTTGGTGTGGTCGAACGCTACGGGCTCACAAGTGATTGCTCTATCCTTCGCAGATGTTGACGCAGATTCGAGAGACGAGGTGTCCGTAGTCACTCAGAACGGTTCACTCTTCCTCTTTGCTGAGAACGGCACAAAACTGTGGCAGAAGAGCCTCGGAGCCACGCCTTATGCCATGCAGCCGGTGGCAACAACCCTCGATGGAAAAAAGCAACTGCTGATAGGCACATCCAAGGGCTTTCTCGTAATCGCAGGCGACCAGACAATAGTCGCGAATGTTACACTTCCTAACGCTGTGAGGACGGTCGCCGCAGCGGACTTGTCGGGAGACTCAAGGGACGAGCTTGTTGTAGGCTCTGATGACAACCAAGTCTATGCGTATTCCGCAAGCTCGACTCGGCTTTGGAATTACACGAGCAATGGCCGCGTCCGAAGGATCATCGCTAGTGATTTCGACCTCGATGGAAAGCTGGAGGTATTGGCTGCTTCAGACAGCAGGAGACTGACACTGCTGGAGACAAATGGGGGTGTTGCTTTCGAGAAACTCATTTCGAACTCGATCACCGCTATTGGTTCAGGAAATCTAGTTGGCAACACCCAAAAGGAAGCGTTAGCAGCAAACAGCGGCGGAACAGTTGAGGTCTATTATAGGAATGGCACATTAGCATATTCAGTGACCGTCGGCAGCAGTATTGCTTCATTAGCGGTTGGACAAGTGGTAAGCGGCGGATTTGATGAATATGCAATTGGGACCTCAGGCAACCAGCTCAGGTTCTACAATTCCTCCGGGTACCTTATGTGGAATAAGACCTTGGGAGGACAGGTCTCCGCTGTGCTACTCCCTAATGTGGCAGGGCTAACTGACAGTCAAGTGCTGGCGGGTTCCAACAACGGTGCGCTTACTCTGTACAATGCATCAGGGTACCTGATCAACCAGACTGCAATCACGGCGTTCAGTGGCGTAATGGGCAAAGGCGACCTAGACGGAAACGGGAAGGCCGAGTGTGGCGCAGGCACTAACACCGGACTCATAGACATATACGGGCTTGACTACGACAAAGACGAACTCAGCGATGCAAGGGAAACTCTCATCGTTGGTACTCTTTGGAACAACCCAGACACCGACGGAGACAGGTTGACTGACGGGCAAGAAGTGCTCACTTACGGCACGAACCCTCTCAAGGTCGATTCTGATAGTGACGGCCTTTCAGATTATGCGGAAGTCATCACGTACGGAACGAATCCCAACAGTCCTGATACTGATTCAGACAAACTCACTGACTGGCAGGAAATCTATCTTGGAACGAACCCGAACCGAGCCGATACAGACGGAGATCAGCTTACCGACTACGAAGAGAACAACATCACTTACACCGATCCGAAGGTTGCGGATAGCAATGGCAACGGCATAAATGACGCCCAGGATGACAACGACGGGGACGGGTTAACGAATATCCAAGAAGTGAGACAGACTCACACAGACCCGAACGACGCCGATACTAATCACAACGGAATCTCAGACTATTACGATGACCAGGACCACGACAATCTCTCAAACGGGAAGGAGATTGCTGTCGGAACCGATCCTCTCAATCCAGATTCTGACGGGGATGGTCTCACCGACGGGGCAGAAGTGAAAACATGGAAGACCAATCCTTTGAGCACAGATACTGACCAAGATCAATTGACCGATTATGAAGAAGTAATGATAGTTCACTCCAACCCGAGGGCAGCTGACACAGACAATGATAATCTCACGGATTATCAGGAGTACGTCACTTATCACACAAACTGCTCGGATCCTGATACAGACCACGATGGTTTGAGCGATTATCAGGAAGTCAGTGTCTACAAGACGAATGCGACGAACCCAGATACAGACGCGGATGGTCTCTCTGACGGCGTTGAAGTACACACATGGAAGACAGACCCTAACAGCAACGATACGGACCTCGACAGACTTAACGGACTATGCAGAAGTGATGGTCTGGCACACAAATGCCACCAATGCTGACACCGACGCCGACGGAATCGGTGACGGGCTAGAAGTCATAACCTATCACACGAATCCGAATTCTGCGGACACCGACTCTGATGGGATAAAGGACAAAGATGAGGTTGACCGTTATCCGATATTCAATGCTACTAATGCACACACTTTCAACTCGACAGTCAATGACTACAATTATGACTACGATGGGGACGGGTTATCGAATGGATTCGAGATATACATGAGCAAAACCAACCCTGTCTTGGCAGACACTGATGGCAACGGCATAAAGGATGGGCAAGAAGATTCTGACCTCGATGGATTAACAAACGCCGAGGAACTGATTGCTGGGACGAACCCAAGATATCCAGATACCGACGGGGACAAGGTCAAAGACGGGGACGAAGTAAAAACCCTGCACACTGATCCCCTGAAGGCGGACACCAATGATAACGGGGTGTCAGATTATGACGAGGACTTTGACGGTGACCGGCTTTCCAATGGTATTGAGCTCTATGTCACGCACACGGACCCGAACAACTCACACACCCATGGCCTAGGGCAGCCTCGGGATGACTATTATGATAGCGATAGCGACGGATTGACAAACTGGTTCGAAGCAAAGATGAGCCAGACCGACCCTCTGTACAATGATACAAATGACAATGGCATACTTGACGGACAAGAGGACCCAGACAACGATAAGTTAGATAACGTTCACGAGCAGCTTGCAGGAACAGACCCACTTGTCGCTGATACTGATAACGATGGGTTGACCGACTACGAGGAAGTCTTTCAGACACACACCAATCCATTGAAGGCTGACTCAAACGATAACGGCATTCCGGACAACAACGACGACCAAGACCATGACGGGCTAACCAATGTTCAAGAAATCAGGACCTACCATACCAACGCAACAGATCCTGACACCGATCATGACGGTCTAAACGATTATGATGAGATTCGGGTCTACAGTACAAACGCCACTATTTCTGATACGGATCATGATGGCCTCTTGGACGGGGCTGAAGTATTCACGTGGAAGACAGACCCCAACAAGGCCGACAGCGACTCTGATGGCTTGTCAGATTACAGCGAGGTCATCACATGGCACACCAATCCAAAGCTGAATGATACAGATAGCGACGAGTTGGCGGATGGAGAGGAAGTGAATACTTACGGGACAAATCCTCTTTCAAACGATACTGACAGCGATAGGTTAAGCGACGGTATCGAGGTTCATGTTACGAACACCAATCCGCTCAATCCAATGACTCATCCGGGCGTAAACGATTATGATTGGGATTCAGACGCTGATGGCCTATCGAATGGACTCGAGATATATGTCTACAAGACGTCACCCGGTGACAAGGATACGGACAATGACAACATCTTCGATGGATTAGAAGTGAATGGGTGGACCGTGTCATTCTACAATCGCACTGGCCAACTAGAGACAATAGGCATCACATCTAATCCTCTAAAGAATGACACCGATAACGATTTGCTAAACGACGGCCAAGAATACCAGTACGGTACCGACCCCCGCCGACAGGACACAGACAGAGACGGCATCGACGACTACACGGAGGTCTTTGTTCTTCACACCAACGCAACACGCTACTCAACGTACATGAACGGAACCTCAGACTTCGCTCTAGACAACGACGCCGATGGGCTATCGAACGGTCTTGAGATATACGGATATCACACTAATGCCACTAACCCAGACACTGACATGGACGGCCTGCCTGATGGCTTAGAGGTCTACACGGTTGGCTCCAATCCCAACAGCATGGACACAGACAAGGACAACCTGACTGACTACGAAGAGTACATGATCTACCATACGAATCCTAGGCAGAATGACACTGACTTCGACGGCCTCACGGACAGCTATGAAGTGTTCACATCGCACACAGACCCCAATAGATGGGATAGCGATGCAGACGGCCTCAGCGACGCGGATGAAGTGAACAAATACAAGACCAACCCGAACAAGGCAGATTCTGACGGCGACGGCATCAGTGACAAGATCGAGATTCAGCTCGGAACCGACCCTAACTTGAACGACACAGATTCAGACCACTTGACTGACTGGCAAGAATGGAAAGTTTACCATACCGACCCCACCAAGAATGACACGGACAGCGATGGTTTGCTCGATGGCGATGAGATATACTATGGGACAGACCCCAAGAATAACGACACTGACTTTGACGCTCTGACGGATGGTGACGAAGTCCACAAGTATCACACCAACCCTCTTGCTCCAGACACTGATAATGACGGATTGACCGATTATGACGAGATTTCCAAGAGCTTCACTGATCCGAACAACCCTGACACGAACGGAAACGGGGTTTCGGATGGGCAGGATGACGAAGACGCTGATGGCCTGAGCAACTACCTTGAGATATACCAATACCAGACGAACTGCACGAACATCGATACCGACGGGGATCGACTCTCAGATGGCTATGAGGTCTTCACAAGCCATACCAACCCGCTGAAGACTGACTCCGACTCAGACGGATTGAGCGATTTCGACGAAGTGTTCAGCTATGGCACGAATCCGAACAAGATAGATACTGATGGTGAGGGCCTCACTGACGGCGAAGAAATTCTAACTTACCATACAAATGCGACCAACCCTGACAGCGATTCTGACGGTGTCACAGACTATGACGAGCTCAAGGTTTTTGGAACTGACCCATTGAATCCTGATACTGACTCCGACGGACTATCGGATGGGCAGGAATTGTATGTCTACAATACCGATCCTCTCAAACAGGACAGCGACAACGATAATCTACTCGATGGGCAAGAGATAATCTTGCATACGAACCCCTTGAACAATGACACAGATCACGATGCGCTTAGCGATTACGAGGAAGCCAACATCACTCTCACCGACCCATTGCGTTACAGCACGAAGGGCGATGGAACATCGGATGCCAACTGGGATATGGATTCGGATGGCCTCACTAACTGGCAGGAGATTCACCTGACAAAGACGGACCCGCGCAACTCCGACAGCAACCATAACGGTGTTCTGGACGGTGCCGACGACGAGGACCACGACCTGCTAACGAACTACGAAGAGTGCTGGTTGACAAAGACAGACCCGAGAAACAGAGATACCAATGGTAACGGAATCACCGATTTGAATGACGACCAAGACGGCGACGGCCTAACTAACGGAGAGGAATGTCACATCTACCATACGGACCCTCTAGTGAAGGATACAGACAATGACGGCTTGTCCGACTTCGATGAAGTGAAGACATATGGAACAAACCCGTTGGTCAAGGACACTGATTCGGATGGTCTCAACGACGCAGACGAAGTGAAGAAGTATCACACCAGCCCCTTGTCGAACGATACCGACCGAGACCTCCTGAGCGACTGGGAAGAGGTTTTCCTTACTAACACCGACCCATTGAAGAACATGACCCATCCTGGCGTATTGGACTCGCAGTGGGACTCTGACAATGATGGACTGACCAATCTGGAGGAACTGCGTGTCTACCACACTAGCCCGATGAACCCCGACACTGACAATGATGGTCTCAATGACGGTCTGGAGGTTCATGTGTACGGCACGGATCCTCTCAGGCCCGACTCAGACAATGACGGGTTGCTTGACGGTGCAGAAGTGTTTACCTACCATACCAACCCCTTGAGCAATGACACGGACCTTGACCAACTATCAGACTATGCGGAAGTCATGGTTTACCACACTAACCCACTTTCAAACGATACTGACGCAGATCATCTCAGTGACTACGACGAAGTAATGGTGTACTATACTGATCCACTGAAGGCCGATACGGACAGTGACGGACTCTCTGACTATCAGGAAATCATGGTATACGGTACGAATCCAAAGGAAAAGGACACCGACCATGATATGCTGACCGACTCTGCAGAAGTCATGACCTGGCACACCAACCCGCTGCTCAATGATACAGACGCTGACGGCCTCAGTGATGGTCAGGAGGTACTCATTTACCACACCGACCCGCTCAACTGGGATTTTGACGGAGACACCTTGTCTGATTACTATGAGATATTCGTCTCCCACACCAACCCCCTGAATCCGGACACCGACTACGACGGACTGCCGGACAACATCGATTTCGACCCTCACACGCACTGGGCGTATCCAGTAGTCGGCATTGGACTCGTCGCATCTGTTGCGGGGATTGCCGTTAGGCGATATCGTAAGATGCACGGCGAAGCAGCTCCTCTTACAGCAGCAGAGCCAACAAGCCCAGGACTCGAGCCCGGCATGGACGTACTCGTTGAATACAAGATACGTGAGGGGAAGGTTGTATTCGGTGTAGTCGTTAGGAATGATTCGCATACACCTATGCAGAATGTCCAAATCGTACTAGGGATACCCGATCTCACCGAGGCCATAAAGAGCCAAAACGTCGGCACCATTGAGTCAGGCCTCGGAAGTGTCGCAGAGATCGAGTTCGAGCTTGAGCCTGGTGCTCAGGGTGAATTGGTGGGGCTCATGGAGTACGATACCGCAGACGGCGAACACCGTGTTGTGAACCTTAAGCCAGTAAAAATAGTCGCGTAGAGAGAACTCGGGCGAGAACATCAAACTCACCGGGTTCCTCCTCTCGACAACCAAAGGTTATCGTACGACGTCCTCGTAGTGCTATAGCACATGTCATAGAGTTGATAAGACATAGATGGGAATACTCGAGGGGCAAAGGGCTGTGCAGGCAGATGAAATCCTCTCTGCAATTGAGACGAAGCTGGAGGCAATAGGGCCGAAAGGCTTAGTGGACCCTGATAAGGTGAAAAAGCCGACCGTCGATTCAAGGGAGCGAAGGGCCCTAGAGGAGCTTGAAGAAGAGCTGAAGGGAGTTATGGAATCAGCCAAGAGCGATACGAGGCTTCCTGGCTTGCTGACCGGACTAGCAAACCTTCATTTCAAAGAAGGTGACCTCCCGAACGCACTCAGGCTGTACGAACTCGCTCTGACGATAGACGGCAAGCAGGTTGATGCACTGATAAACATGGGTTCGGCGTATCTCATGGATCGCAAACCAAAGGACGCTATCGGCCGCGTATCAAGCGCGCTAGCAATCCAGCCTGACAATGTCAACGCACTGGTGGACCTGGCAATGGCTCAGCTGGAGCTCGGAGACAACGATAAGGCCGCCCAAAGCATCGAACATGCATTGAAACAGAACCCGGCTTTTGACAAAGCAATGGTCGCGAAGGGAGTATATCTCGCGAGCAAGGGTGATCGAGCAGGAGCCATAGCATGGTTCAATAGTGCTCTGAAAGCGAACCCCATTTCGATTTCTGCCCTGACAGAACTTGGGAAGACATACTTCTTAGCAGGACAGAATGAAAACGCAATAGACACACTTCAGAAGGCAACTGATGTCGACCGCGAGCAACCCTACGCCCTAGCCTATCTGGGCGATGCTTATTATGCCCGCAAAGAGTATGACAGAGCGCTCTACTACTATGACAGAGCCGTCCAACTCAAGCTCGATGACGCTAGCCTGTGGGTTCGTAAGGGCGACGCTCATAGAATGATGAAGTCCTACGTGGTGGCGGCGGACGCCTATGAAAAAGCGACCAATGCGGACGGCAATAGCGGTGATGCTTGGAGCAAGTGGGGCCAAGCGCTACAGATGTTGGGCGAGCCGGCTGCTGCCATGAACTGCTTCGATACAGCATTGGGTCTGGACGCCTCGAACCCTGTGTTCGCGCATCAACGGGGTCTTCTGAAGGTCTCTATGGGCAAACTCGAAGAGGCATTGACTGATTTTGATGCCGCCTTCTCTGTTGAACCGAACAACCCTAACCATCTCTACCAACGTGGATTGATACTTGAGAAGCTAAAAAGAAACGCTGAAGCGAAGAGAACATGGCAAATCGCGGCGTCTCTCTTCAAACAGAACGGCGATAATGCGAGGGCAGTTGAATGTTCTGCAAGGATGAAGAGACTTGGTTAGAGATTGATTGCTTTGTGCATACCTTTCGAGTGGAAGCGGTTCGATATCGTTTCGAGATGACGAGGCGGCTTTGCGTTGCTGCTGCATTCTGTGATGCCTTCACAGAGAGAAAGCTGAGTTCGAATGATGTGAGTTGTTATAGAATAAGATATATAGTGATGCCGCCAGATTGTCATACTGAGACATAGTAAATTATGATGATGCTCGCGGTGACGCGAGCTCGCTAAGCAAGTACCGAATGGAAAAGCTGGGCTCAGGAAAGAAGATGGCGAAGGAGTCAGGCGAGGAAGGGAAACATGCGCCCCGTGATGAAGGGGCACCTGAGGCGGCCGTTCCCAAGAGGAATGGCGTCAAGATAAAATGGAAGGATTTTGTCGGCTCCACAACCTTTGTCGAGTCACGCAACCTCGCTCGTTTCTCGGGAGTCGAGCGCCTCTTTCTGAAGTTTGAGGGTAACAATCCCACTGGTACACAGAAGGATCGGATTGCATTAGCACTTGCATCTCTCGCCAAGTCTCAAGGCGCAGCTGCAGATAGCCGCCGGAGCTGCGGTAATTTTGGCACCGCACTTGGATGGGCCGCGAAACTCTGCGAGATTCCTGCACACATCTACATTCCTGCGGGTTACCATCTTCCTGAGGACAGACTAAAGCGAATGACAGACGCTGGCGCTGAGATTCATTTCGAGGAAGGCCAGTACGAAGACGTTGTTGCTCTATCGTCAAAAGTATGCAAGGAGAAAGGCTCATGGTTCGATGCGAACCCGGGTCTTGATGGGGTTAGAGAGGTTTCTCTGGAAGCGTACGCGGAGATCGCATACGAGATATACAGAGACATGAGGCGAGAACCGGATTACGTCTTCTGTCCAGTTGGGAACGGCACAACACTTGCAGGCGTCTATCATGGGTTCAAAAGCTCTATGAGGGCCACAAAATCGATGAACTTCCAAGAATGGTCGCGACAAGTACCAGACGTGGGAATCCGATAGTCAAATCATTCCTTATGAAGAGCAGGACAGTACTCGACCTAGAGCGGAATGAGGTCAAGGAGACGCGCTTCAACGAACCGTTAACTAACTGGCACTCGTTCGATGGGCAGGAAGCTCTTGATGCGATATATGAGACGAATGGCTTCGCCGATTATGCATCAGATACAAGAATGCAAGAGTTCTCCAGACTGCTTCGTGAAGAAGAAGGTCTGAACGTACTGCCTGCATCAGCAAGCACTCTCGCTGTGCTCCACGACTTGGCCGACACCAGAGTGACCATTAAGGGCACGTTCGTTGCAATACTGACCGGAAGAGACTTCACGTAGCTGATTATACCAGCCCTGCTTTGGTTCGTCTTAGGATTGTGGTTCTGGATGTAGTCGAAGTTCTCATGGTCAGATTGCCGCGTTCATCAAGATCATCTAAGACGAATCCGAGTTTCTCGTAGAATCTTCTTAGAGGCAGACCTTTTTCGTTCTGTTCCTCTGTATCGAGTACTATCGCCCTGTAGTTCTTGAGATGACCGTATTCGATGATAGCGTTCATGATTGCTCGACCAATGCCCTTTCCCTGCTCCCTCACCGCAATCGTATCAACATAGAGAGTCTTCTCCCATTCTCCCTCCATCGTATAGCTGAGCAAGACTGCATACGGCTGCTGTCCGCTCATCGCAAAGAAGAGAAGAAGGTCGGGCTTGTCTATTCTTTCGAAGACCTCCTCTGGAGTATATCTCAGCTCTTCCCTGAATGCCTCTTGCTCCAGCGCTTCGTACCACGAATGGCAAGTCTTGTCCCACTTCGAAGGAAAAACGAGCTTCACCTGCTTCTGAAGGAGCTTCGAGAGATTTGCTTCGAGCCCTCTCCATATCAGCTGTGATTCGTCGGCCTTTTTCATCTAATCACCTGCCCTGTCAGCCATTGGGAGGCCTCGGAGCACGTCTTCGTTTCCAAGTCGAATGTCATGACATTCAGAGTTTCAGCCCGTATCTGTAGCAAGCAGATTCGAGGAGCCGACGGACGAGCTCGTCGTAGGAGTATCCCGCCTTCATACCCATATATGGAAAGAACGAAAAGTCGTTGTGGTCCATGTCGAAATCCATTCCCGGCAAGGGGTTAATCTCCAAGAAGTACACCTCGGCCTTATCATTCATGCGGTAGTCCATCCTTGCGAAATCGGGCACATCCAAGTAGTGGCAAGCATCAATCGAAGTACGTTCGAGTGTCTTTTTCAGCTCTGCTGTTACCTTAGCTGGACAGACATAATGGTCGAGACCGTCATATATGGTCTTGGCTCGTTGGCCAAATACGTTGCCGACTTGTGGCGGGAGCTTGGAGAAGTCTATTTCAATAATGGGCAGCACCTCGAACTCCTTTCCTGCACGACCAAGCACGCCGACACTGAATTCTCGACCTTGGATGAATTGCTCAATCAAGATGCCTTGTTGATAGTCTTTGAGCATCTGCTTCAGTTTGGTACGAAGATGAGTGATGTCGTGTACAACGTTATCCTCGTTTATTCCCATGGAAGAGCCCTCTTCGTTGGGCTTCAGAATTACAGGGTAATGGAAAGAAATCTTGTTGGCCTCTTCAACACTCGGACAGACATGAAATTCGGCAGTTCGGATGTCGTGGTGCTCCAGACACTTCTTGGTCCAAGCCTTGTTGAGGCACACAGCTGTGGACAGCACCTTCGCTCCGACGTAGGGGATGCCAAGCATTTCGAGAATAGCGGGAACATGAGACTCGCGGCTATCGCCATGTATTCCTTCGGCTCTGTTGAACACTAAGTCAGGCTTCTCAAGCTTGACGTTCTCCACAACATTCTCATCGGCTTCGATGAAAACATACTCATGTCCAGTGGCCTCAATGCCATGCTTGAGCAGCTCTATGGTGTGAGGGGGATCATACTCCACCTCAAACTCGGAATTCTCATGTCGTGTGTTCAGAATCAATCCTATTCGCACGAATTCCACCAACTCGCGGTTCTTTTCCCGAACTTATAACTATGCCAGCCTGTCTTGATACTAGACCTCAGGCTCAGATTTCGAATGTCGACAGCTCCTCCTTATAGATTGACAGAACCTTGTCTCGCAGTTCTCTTGGTAAGGAGATAGGGTCGTATAGAGAACAGAACTTCTCGAAGAGCTCGTCTTCCCGGTCATTCGCCTCTTGGTAGAACTTGCTTTGTTTGAATTCGTCAATCAATGCACCCTGAGCACCCTTCTTCGCTGCGCAGTAGAAAGCGAATATCTGCTCGTCGATTGAGATGTCAGTGTTTGCATAGGGCAAGTTGGATCTGCCGCCAAACATGGTGAAGTACGGTTTGCTCTCTGCGCGCAGCATATTCTGCTTGAGCCCTATGGCTTCTGGATTAATGCCCGACCCAACACAGAGAAGGTACATTTTAGCGCACACGGCGCAGTTGTGGCACCAATGATAATCGCGACCTTCTTCGTTCCTCGTGAAGCAACTCATTTGATACTTCGCCATCTCAGGGTAGCGATGAGCAAGCGTACGCTGTATCATCATGTCCATCAGAGGTTCAATCAGGCTTGCCGTCCGCACAACCCGGCCAGAGAACGTCTGCGTTATCTGATCAATATGAACCGTCCACAGGTGTGATTGGTCGTAGCACGGGTTCACGAGCCAATTGCCTGGAGGATCCATGTATGTTGCCGCACAGCTTTGCTCGTTCCCAAAGAGTATGTACTTGGCATTGTAGAAGTATGCAAAGGGTATCAAGTCCAAAGCATACTCTGTCGACTGAAGGCCCCAGCCAAAATCAGATTCACGAAGACCCAAGTACTTATAGTCTCTCAGCTTGCCTGTATCATGTTTGAGAATGTGCAGCTGCTTGCCGAACTCCTTCTTGAAACCGATTGCAAGGTTGGTCTTGTGCTTCTCCTCGTACGTGAGACCCTGCTCAACAGCGTACACTCCCTCAGGATCAAGTCCTATCTCATTTGCCACTGCGAATGTGAGAAGACTATCCTTGCCAAAGCTCAGTCCGACAACTGCTCTGCTCGGTGACTTGATGGAATCAGGGGACGGATATACAACCGTCTGATCTTCAAACCGGTATTCCACATCATACCACTTACGAATTGCTTCTGCTGTGTCAGTCATGTCCGCCTCTGTGACCGATGGTATATCCTTCCAGAAGTTCAACATGAAATACGGCTCAAGCAGAGGGCGGCCCGAATCATAATCCACACCAGAGCCGGGAAATATCATTGGCAGATGCATTGTCGTTGCCATAGCAAGGTTGTCTTTGAGGGCGCGCCGCGTTTCAGTAGGCGTAGCCTTCCAGACTTCCTCGGGGTAGACGATACCATAATCGGTACCTCTGAAGTTCACGGACATGCCGTTACCCAAGAGCTTCGACTTGATTGGGATAAGGTCCTCCGTTCTCATCAAGCGTTTCATAGGTTGAAAGGAGAAGCCTCTACGCAACGTGATGGTTGGTTTTGATACTGAGCCCTTCGTTTTCATCCCTGCCTATGCTTTTGCTGTTAGGTTTCTTATCAACACAACGTCGTCCACATTAGTAGTCATCACAAAGTAACACGCTATCGAGACACGATCACTAGGCCCGAAGTACCTGAGGCCACCGACCCTGACCCATTGAGCATTCTCATTGACATTCTCGAAGCTGAGTACTTCGTCGGTCTTGCGATCGGATATCAAACCCAGAACAAGGCCACTTTCTGGCTCTCGAAGAGCCACCCAGCCTTCTTCCGGTGCGGGAATAACATCAGCCCCAAACACTGTTGGCTCGTAGACAACTCGCCTGTTATTTACCTCTGCGTAAACGGCACTCTGTGGATGGTTGTTGAGTCTCACTATCCCCTGAAGTCCCATCATAACCCGCTTCGACTGACTTGTTGCATTGTAGGCGCTGATTTCTGAGCGCACAATGGGAGTTCCTTTCAACAGCATGTGCCTTATGCTGAACTCCATGCCTTTCAGTCCGGGACAGTGTTCCAGAATTGTCTTCATCTCATAGCCAACCCAAGGGCCTTCTCTTGTTTCAGATATGGACCACTTCTCCAAGAGCAATCCAGACTGCCAATCCCAAGTTCCCCACGCTCCTATGGTCGGATTGAAACCCGCGTAGTGTCGATCAGCCCACAAGAAGGGGTCGGCATGGGGGAATGTGTCTTGGAAGACATTTGCGTTCTTCGACAAGCAGAGCCTCACTAAACTGGCAGCGTACTCAGGTGATACCGATATGCTTGAGTCAGCCGTTTCGAGCTCGTGGAGTGTGTTTCCTTCCAGAACCTGAAGTGATGCTTGTTCGGGAGCAGACGAGTCATACAGGACAGCGGCCAATGGAAACCTCGCAATCCTGTTCTCGAAGCGGAATACGGCCTCACCCTCCTTCCTAATCCAATTCCCTCCTTTCATCGCAGTGATTGTCAATGGTGCGATGAAGGGAGTATCTATGTTGAGCCGGTTGATGTCAAAGCTGAGATTTCTTTTGTTGTTGGCCGTAAGGCCAGAAGGCATCGTGATGCTCAGTTGACCTGAGATGAAATCCGCATGGAGCACGCTGACTCGAACCTCCATGTCGTTCGGATGCGACCTGTCAATCATCAGCAAATTGTCGGACCCACGAGAGTAGCTCGAAGACTTGGGAACAATACCAAACTCCAAGTCAGACCTCGGCTCCTGTATATCGATTTCGTAACCAAGCCGGCCATTCGAGCCGCGCCCAGAGTGAGCGCACGTTCTTCCATCCGCCCCGGCCTGTCACTATCCTAAGCATGGTCTTGTCTGT
The DNA here is from genome assembly GCA_963726195.1 of Candidatus Thorarchaeota archaeon. Taxonomy (GTDB): domain Archaea; phylum Asgardarchaeota; class Thorarchaeia; order Thorarchaeales; family Thorarchaeaceae; genus OWC5. Next base: position 165,105 of record CAVSBO010000005.1, on the reverse strand, counting down.
TGACTCTCCCGCTTCGAGATCAGGCAATCTGTATTCGACTCTGTTGAGTCTTCCTCTCCGACGAGGTTCGACCTTGACCAGACCATCGGCATCCCAGACATAGCCAACAAGCAATTCGCCGTCCGAACTACACACCGCAGCCCAGGGCTCGTGGTAAGCACTTGGCTCATCCGGCAGCTGCCTATCACCTGTCCAGTCTATCGAGCCGAGCTCATATATGCTGCCTCTGATGGGAACGTACATCCTTGTCCCAGTCATGTCGAACCACCAACCTTCAGCCTGTACTCCCAAGTTGGTGAGATTCGAAGTGCCCACGTTGGTTATCCTATTAACAATCTCAAGATACTGTCGACCGGGATAAGCTCTGTATAGTGCAGTCAGTCTGACACCAGTCCTCTCGATTGAGTCTGCTTCCAATCGGATTTCGGCATATTCCTTCTTGTTAGTCAAAGTGATATCGAATGCTTTCCGCGACCATTCACTGCCGCCCGATGGGAACGGATACCCGACAGAGGGAAGGAGGAAAAAGCCTCTGATGGCCTTGTGCTGTGTTTTGTCCTCAACCGACCTGAAGCTCATCGGGGGCGTCTTCGATATCGTGTACCTGAAACTCTCAGACTCGATGACAAGGTAATCGTCGAGTGATTCGTATGCGACCGCTCCTGAGACTCCTAACACCGGAATGTTCAGCGTTTTCCTGTTGACCAGGCTCTTCTCAGAGCCTTCGTACACAAAGACGGAGACAAATAACGAGAGAACGCTGTTGTCATCTTCGGCCGCTGTCGTGGCCTCTATGCTGATTCCCTTAGTCTCATCCGGCTCCAGTTCGAAGCCATTGACTCGGGACCACATAATCGTCCCCGAGGCTGGACCTATTACAACCTCTCCCTTGGCTCCTGTGTCGAGATTGCTCTGAAGAACAACCTCCATCTCGGCCTGCCCTCCGGGGGACACACAGGGATAGATAGGGTTGGAGGAAATCGTGATGGCCAGATGCGGTATGATGCCGCTGTACAGATTGAAAGTATCGTCTCCCAAGGTGATTTCCCAACATGCTTGCGTCTTCACCTTGGCAACCGGGTCTCTCACGCGATCAACATGCTCGACTGTCTCTGGGATTCTGTAGAATCCTTCCAAGATGAACTGATGATCGGCTGAGACGAGTCCGTTCGTATCGCCCAGTAGCTCTACCAGCAAGTCCTGAGTGGGAGCGGCGCTTACTGCAATGGGCATATCATGCTCAGCCTCGCTCGATACTACGAGCCGCATTGGTACCTGCCCGAAAGCGATGTATCCTACATGTGTCGCTGGTCTTAGACTGACGCCTAGCTCACGACCATCCAGAACAAGTTTGAAGCCGCAGATGCCTTTGGCTTCCCTATCCACGGTGACATCGAGTTCATCACCGTTCTGCCCCTTGAAGGAGTACTTGTACACGCCAAGCCCGTCTTCTTCTGAATCATCCATAACCTGACTTATCTCGCGCGTGAAAACATCGTACCAGTCGTAACGTCTGAAGAATTCTGCGAACACTGGGAAGTTCAGGATTCCCGGTATGTATGACTCCATTAGGACTCTGGTTCTGGGCACCCAATTGTATCCCACACGTTTGTAGAGTGGCATGGCCTTGATGTTGCCGGGCCATGTGTTGAGGTCAATCCTTCGCTTTCCTAGGCGGGCCGCCGTCTCAGCTGCTTCAATCAACATTGCCTTGCCGAATCCTTGACCCTGATACTTCGGGTTGACACCAAGAGTGCCAACGTACGCTGCTTCGGGATCCATTTCTCCGTGAGCAATATTGCAGTGGCCCACTATCCAGTTTCCAACATATGCCACAAGAGTTCTGATATCGGTTCTTTTCGACTTGTCTTCCAGGACTCTCTCAGCCTTGAACGGAATGCCTCTCGTAAAACCTCCCGGCCAACTGTCCGAATCATCGAACGAGTTGAAGCACTCTGCCAGTCGAGCTGCATCCTCCAAGGTCAACTCAAAATCCCGGACCTTGTCGCTCTTGGTCTCGTGCAACAATGCTGTCAGGCTCCTCAGAAGCGAGTTTGGCGCGTCTGCACCCGTTCATGATAAAAAGCTATGCGAGAAGGTTGCTTTGTCAGGCCAACTAGACCACACTGGTTGGCCAGAACGCTTTTCTCTCACGGCTACTCCTGTTCGAAGTAACGAAAAACGAGGATGACGCCTCATGAGCGAAAAGAAGTTTGACTTCTTCTCTGAACAATGGCTGAAGAAATACCAAGAGATACTGAACAAGAACGCGGCATACAAAGATGCTGCCAAAGATTGGGAAGGTGATTTTATTTTTCAGATTGACGCAGACGGAACAACAGTAAAGCAGCCCGCCCGCGCATACATCGATCTTTGGCATGGCAATTGTAGGAAGGTTGCTCTTGCAGCACCTGGTCAAACGGCCGCGTTCGAGTACGCAGGACCGCTGAAGAACTGGAAGCTCCTGCTTGCAGGCCAGATAGATCCCATCAAGGGCCTGATGGCTCGCAAGTTCGCGTTGAAGGGAGACATGGGTAAGGTCATGCGCTACACCAAGGCTGCAGCCGAGCTCGTCACGACCGCAACTAAGGTACCTACCAAGTTCCCAGATGAAAAATGAGCCGGAGACTATCTCTCCCGGCTCCTTGTTTCTTTTCCTTGTCTAATCTTCTTTTCAGCAAGCCATGGTCCGACTCTCCATCTGTTCTGCTGCTGCTTTCTTGGCACTCGTTATTGCGAATGTCAGACTTAAATCGCGGCTGACAACCGACAGTAATCATGAAACGTATTCACACGGTTCTCTGCGATCTTCTGGGCATTCAACACCCAATACTCCAAGGTGGAATGGGCCCATACAAGACGCAAACCTTGGCAACCGCAGTGTCGAATGCAGGAGCTCTGGGTGTCATAAGCAGCATCGGTATGGCCGCGAGCATGCTGCCTGAAGCCGCTCCGATTGATGCAGTTCGGCTCTTTGGAACGGACCCGCCTACGGTCATCCTCCAGAAATCCATAGAGGCTGTTGCCAAGGGGACAAGGGGATCGGGTGGTGTCTTCGGCGTCAATGTGCCGGTCGCATCCGAATTCACAATTGCCTCTGAGATGTTCGTTAAGCAGACGATTGAAGCACGCGAGAATGACTCTGACATCGAAAGGCGGCTTCGTGTCATCATCACATCTGCAGGCAATCCGAAACCATGGGCGAGAATCAAGGAGCACGGTCTGCTTTGGTTTCACGTGGTGCCGTCGGTGTACCATGCACGCAAGGCAGAAGCCGCAGGTGCTGACGTCATAATAGCATCGGGTCACGAGGGAGGAGCCCACGTTTCGTGGGAGCCTGTTCATTCCACCGTACTTGTACCAGCCGTGGCGAAGGCGGTCAAGACACCAGTTGTAGCAGCGGGAGGTTTCTGTGATGGCAGGACACTCGCGGCAGCTCTGTGTCTGGGTGCGGAAGGAGTTCAGATGGGTACGAGGTTCATCGCCACTCAAGAGAGCGACTTCGAGCCGGTCTGGAAACAAGCAATCATTGATAGAGAAGAACGTCAGACACTCGTCGGCAGAGGAGTTTTCGGTCCTATGAGGTTCCTTCGGAATAGTCGGTCGGAACAAATAGTCCAGCAGACTCTGCAAGATCTCCCCGGATTCTATCTCGGACAGCCGGTTGAATCCAACGAAGACATACTCGGAATTGAGAAAGCGGGATTTGGTGACCTGATGAGTGCAAAACCCGATACTGCACTGATGCTGGGTGGAGAGGTCACAGGCAGAGTGAAGGATATTCCGACTGTAAAGGAACTGATTGCTAGTATCGTGGAAGAGGCAGTGAGAACACTCGAACTCGCCCCCAAGAGAATTCAGACAAAGGCGAGCCGTTGAGTGCCATAGCTCTCTGGTACACTACATATAAGGACCTGTTCGCAGACTGTCAAGCTCACAATACCAGAACAGTCTGAATCTATCAGCGAAGAGAGGTGGTCAGTTCCAATGGTTTGGTGGTTCAGCGTGCCGAGAGTTGTCTTTGGCGAAGATGCACTTACAACTGAATTAGAGCAAATGCCAGGAAAGAATGCACTCATTGTGACAGACAAAGTTGTCGCGGGCTTTGGTTTCCCTGAGAGAATCTCTGATATACTTCATGACAAACAATGGTCTGTTGCCATCTGGGACAACGCAGAACCTGATCCAAGGGTCTCCAGCGTGAAGAATGCAGCCGAAGCGATGAGAAGATTCGCGGCCGATACAATCATTGCAGTCGGCGGAGGCAGCGTCATGGATACTGCAAAGGCTGCCTGGGTCCTGTATGAGCATCCAGAGATCCATCTTGACGCCGTCACTCCACTGCAGCCTCTTGACTTGCGGCATAAGGCGAAGCTTGTATGCATACCGACAACTGCAGGGACCGGTTCCGAAGCCACGAAGGCGGTGGTGATCAGAGAAGACGAAACCGGACGGAAATTCGCGACGAACAATCCGGAGCTCTGCCCTGACATAGCAATCCTTGAACCCGGATTCGTGAAGGGACTTCCAAAAGAACTCACAGCCTACACGGGACTGGATGCTCTGACACATGCTGTCGAAGCATACGTTTCAGTATGGAAGAATGATTTCTCGGACGCATGCACGCTCAAGACGGTACAAATGGTGTTCGAATGGCTACCGAAATCGGTTGAAAACCTCGCTGATCTACAAGCGAGAGAAAAGATGCTGATTGCCGCAGACCTCGCGGGGATGTCGTTCAGCAACTCTCAAGTTGCGCTCGGGCATTCTCTTGGACATAGTCTTGGCTCCGTACTCAGAGTTCAGCACGGACTTGCGGTCGGTCTGGCGCTCCCACTTACTATCGAATACAACTGCAAGGGCAATGCCAACGCCGCACGCCAGTACGCGGAGCTCGGAGCACTCGTCGGAATCAGGAAAACAGATCCGGAGCTTGCCGCGAGGACCTTCGCCAAGAGAATCAGACAACTACAGGTCAGTGTTGGTTTTCCAGCGAGTCTGAAGAAGGCAGGCATCTCTGAAAAGGAGTTCAAAAACGGACTGGACAAGTTAGTGCAATACGCGATGATGGATTCAAGCATAACGATGAATCCTCGAGATATAGACAGCGAGGGAATCCGCAAGATGTATGAATACATGTACGCCGGCAAGCCGATTGACTTCTGAGAGGTGAAAAACATGAAAGGTTACCGGGACAAGATTCTGCGAGTTGACCTTGCTTCAGGCGCTACTTCCATTGCACCGTTGGATCAAGACATGGCACGGGATTTCATTGGCGGGGCCGGGCTTGCATGCAGAATGCTTTACGACATGGTCGATGCGAAGACGGATCCGCTGGGACCTAGCAATCCTCTTCTCATCATGAACGGGCCATTTTGTGGAACCATGGTACCATGCGGCAGCAAGACCTCTGCCTGCTCAAAGTCGCCATTAACGGGACTATGGGCACACAGCACATTCGGAGGCCACCTCGGGGCGGACATCAAGTTTGCCGGATATGATGGCATAATGATTACGGGTCAGTCCAAGAAGCCCGTTTACCTACTCGTTGACGATTCGAAGGTCGAGATCAGGGATGCGAAACACCTCTGGGGCAAGGACACAGAGAAAGTATGGGAGACCCTCAAGACCGAGACCGGTTTCAAGAACGCAGGCATCGCGCGCATTGGGATAGCCGGAGAGAATCTGGTCAAGTATGCGAGCATCATCATAGATCACTTCAGAGCAGCGGGCAGGGCCGGTCTTGGCGCCGTGATGGGCTCAAAGAAGCTCAAGGCGATAGTCGTCAACGGCACAGACAGGAAAGTGCCAGTCGTGGATGAACAGAAACTTGCTGAACGCTGCAGGCAACTGAACGAGGAAAAGAAGGACACAGCCACATTCAGACTCTATTCCGAGTTGGGCACTGCAGGGTTTATCGACATGGCGACTGACATGTATGGATCGTTTACGGCCGGGTATTATTCTGTGCCTGACTTCTCTACTTACAACATCAGCGGATCCACAGTCAAGGAGAAGATCCTCGTTGGCAAGAGCGCATGCTTCCGATGCCCAATTGGCTGCGGTCGCGTGATTGAAATCAAAGAGGGAAAATACGCAACCGGCCGGTTCGCGGGTCCTGAGCTCGAAGTCACTGGGACAATGGGAGCACAGCTACTCAACAATAACCTTGAGGCGCTGGCCTATGCCAACAAGCAGCTCGACCTCCTAGGGATTGACACTATCACTGGAGGAAACACAGTTGCATTCGCATACTACCTGTTCAAGCAGGGGAAAATTGCGGCGAAGGACTTAGACGGCATCAAGCCTGAGTGGGGAGAGATTGATTCTGCTCTGGCTCTGCTCCAGAAGATAGCGAAGAGAGAGGGCGTAGGTAACCTGATGGCTGAAGGAAGCCTCGCCTTCGGTAACAAGTTCGGCGTGGGAAATCTAGCACCACAGGTCAACGGGCTCGAGCTGGCCCAACACGATGTGCGCGGGTTTTCGGGCATGGCGATGACCTATGCAACCTCTCCCCGAGGAGCTTGCCATATGACCGCAGATATGTACAATGTTCAGATGGGTCAAGGAGACGAAGGGTTCGGCATTGAGAGTCAGGATAGGTTCGGAAACGAAGCAGACCTAGTCGCCAAGTTTCAGGACTTCAGATGCATCACCAATTCAGCAGTCATGTGCCATTTCTATCCCATAGCATCAACCGAACTCGCTGAACTCCTTACGCTCGTGACAGGCTGGACATATTCGGTTGACGACCTGAAGCGTGCGGGCGAGAGAATATTCACCCTGATGCGTCTCTTCAATCTGAAGATGGGCTACGACCCCAAGAACGAAAAGCTACCGGAGATTGTCCTTCATCCTCTCAAGGGGCCGTCAGAAGGTCACGTTCCTGATGTGGAGGCTCAACTCAACAAGTGGTACCAGTACAGGGGATGGGACAGGCGAACAGGAAAACCACCCAAGTCGAAGGTCAAAGAACTTGGCCTAGCAGGGCTGCAATCTCAGTAGTTTCGCCGACGCAAGACCCACTTGAGGGCACGAGGGTCGAGACACCTTCATAGGCCCTAGAGAGTCATGGTCCCAGGATAGAACTTGTCACGCGGCCTCTTGAGTCGAACTGAACGCCCTCTAACTCCAGGAGCCGTCTCTTCATCTCCAGCCCTCCCTGAAAGCCGCCGAGAGAACCGTCAGACCTGACTGCACGATGGCATGGTACAACGATGGGAAAGGGATTTCTTGCAAGAGCACTGCCCACAGCCCGCACAGCCCTTGAACCGATCCTCTTGGCCACCCAAGAATAGGACGCAACGGTACCACGGGGAATCTCTCTTTCCGCCTTGAGCACCTTGAGCTGAAATGTGTAGCACACAGACATGTCTACAAGCTCAAACGGAATTGCAAGGTTATCGCCTCCAAGGAAATCGCGAACAAGAGAACACAGCTGTGGTAGGTCTTTCTTGATTTCAGTTGCGGAGGCATGCTCATACCCAATTGTCTGTTCAATCAAGGATTTAGAACGAGGAAGATAGATCTTGATGGCCCTCAACTCGGGCCTATGGTCGCCGAACACAATCCCGCTGTAGCCCATCGCAGTAGAGAACACTGCATATTTCATTCGTCTTTACCTCAACAAGGGTCAATCACTGAGATCTCGACATCGAGCAACTAAGCCTCAACTCGTCATCACTTGCATGGCCTATCATGCCTTCAGACTGGACACCGAAGTCAGCAAGTCTTTCAACAGTTTGTAGAAGATTGCCACATCCGGTATGTGAAGCCTCTCATCTGGTGAATGAGCATTCTCGACCGTAGGCCCAATGGACACCATCTGCATCCCCGGAATCCGGGCTCCGACTATTCCGCATTCTAGGCCAGCGTGAACGGCCTCAATCGTCACCTCGCGCTGCAAGACCGACTCGTAGTGGCTCTTCACGAACTGTAGGAATTTGCTCTTGGGCTCTGGCTTCCACCCGGGATAGGCAGGCAATTTCGCAACACTCCAGCCGCCCAGCTTTGCCAAATCGACTAGAGAATTGCGCAGTGCCTCCAACTCCGCATCCACACTGCTGCGCGTCGACAGATGGAACAGAATGTTCGGTCCTTCAGTCTTGACAATCGCGAAGTTACAGGAAGTCTCAACGAGACCCGGTACGTCAGGCGAAAACCGGATTGGCCCATGAGGAATAATGCTCGCTGTAGACAAGATTCGTGAGGATTCCTCTGCAGAGAAGATTGGGGCAGAATCAGACTTCGTCCAATCAATCTTCATGTTTGGCTCAAGAGGAGACGCGTTTCCTGCGGTGTTCCTGTAGTATGCAAGCAGAGCCGCTTTCTCCGCAGTAAGGAGTTGTTCAGCCTGCGCTCCCTTGTCAATAGATACTGCGAACTTCGCCTCTGCTTCTCTTGTTATGGCATTGTGCTTTGTGCCTCCGTTCCAATAGCAGAGACTCAGCCCGACTTCCCTGCTCAGAAGTGAGAGGAGGCGAGCCATGATCTTGTTCGCACTAGCCCTAGGGAGATGAATGTCAACACCTGAGTGACCGCCCTGAAGACCGGATACACTCAGCTTCATGAATTGCTTGTCCTTCCCAAGCCGCTCCGTTTGTGAAAGCTCCTTGGTTAACTCCAAGTCTCCCCCTCCAGCAGAGCCAATCGTTATGTAGCCCATCTTCTCAGAGTCGAGATTGAGCATCATTCTGCTCTTGATGCCGAAGCTCTTCATATCCAACGCAAATGCACCTGTGAGCCCGGTCTCTTCGTCTACCGTAAACAGAATCTCCAGAGGACCGTGCACATTGTCCTTGCTGCGGTCGGCAAGAAGCGCGAGGGCTAGGGCTACTCCTATCCCGTTGTCTGCGCCCAGAGTAGTTCCGTCAGCGCTCACCCACTCGGCGTTCTTGTCTATGCGCACCGGAATCGGGTTGTTCTGGAAGTCGAACCCTCCGGGGCGGTTGGTCTCGCATACCATGTCGAGGTGTCCTTGAAGCAGAACTGGTGGGCATGATTCCATGCCGCGAGTCGCAGGCACTCTAATCAGCAGGTTGCCTGCTGAGTCTTCGAGCGTGCCATAAGGCACCGATGCCGCCTTCGACTGGTCTGCAGCCCACTTCTTGATGGTCGCCCGTATCTTTGCCTCTCTCTTTGACTCTCTAGGTGTGCGGGTAAGGAGTGTTTCGAATATCTGCCATACAATGCTAGGTTCAAGCTTCTCTAGTACCATCTTTGCCATCCTCAACAGGAGAACATAGGCAGAGAACTCCGCTTGGAGACGAGTCCTTAAACCTGTCCCCAAGAAGTGACACCTATTTCCGGTCAGGAAACAAGCAGGTTTTTCTAGAGACCTAGTGCATGTCTGAGACTTGAGGAGAGAGATATGTCGTCCCTATTTGATCCTTCAATAACGACGTGGCTCCGAACTCTAATGCCGTGGGCAGGACTGCTCTTCGCCCTAATCACGGAGTTAGGTTCTGACATCTTCTATGTCGCGCTTGTGCTGACAGGCTTTTGGGCCTACAAGAAGAAAGATTCAATCCTTGTTGTGTGGGTCCTTCTGGTCTCGGTTCTCTCTAATTACTGGATTAAACTGGCTATAGCAAACCCGAGACCCCCGGCCATGTATTGGTGGCCAGGAGCGGATGCCTCAAACTACAGCACCCCAAGTGGACACGCTCAGAACTCGGCAATGCTGTTTGGCTGGCTGGCGGTCAAGGCAAAGAGATGGTGGATGTATGTCGTGGCCATTGTGATGACTGTATTGATCGGGATATCGCGAGTCTATCTTGGTGTGCATTACCTCAGCTGATGTCTTGTTGGGATGGGCACTGGGTCTGTGTCTCCTTGTCGTGCTGCTATTGGCAGAGAGACCACTGTCTAAGGCTCTATCGCGATACAAGGTCGGGTATCTGTATCTGGCCCTGTTTCTGTTCGGTTTTGGTGCAACACTCATCAGCGCCTATCTTCTGCCGCAGCCCCCACTGGACAACTTCGGTGCTCTTGGCGGGTTAACCATGGGCATCGCCATCGGGTTGCTCCTCGAGAACAAGTTCGTGAACTTCACTGTCGAGCCCGTAGGTGGCCAGAAATGGAGGCTGGTCCTGCGAGTTGTCATAGGACTCGTCCTTGTGATTGCGACGATGGTAGGCTTAGCGCCATTTCTACCGACGGCTCAGATTTGGCTGAGAGCGTTGCGGTATGCACTCGTGGCAATCGTAGGCGCCTTCGTGTGGCCACTGATCTTCAAGGCTGCAAAGCTTTGAGCGGCTAGTCTCTTGAGTGCGCGGGCTTCAATGTCGTCCTCCGGTGGCATGAGAATCCGAGCCCGACCATGGGCCCGCTCACCAAGAGCCTTCTTGTTCAAAGGCAGGTCATTCACTAGAACATCGTGCCAAGTGAGTAGTCTGCCGGAGAGAGTTCTCGGCAGATTCAATAACTGCGGTACGTGAGCTTTTGGCAGTGAGAACATGAGTCGTAAGTACAGTACTCCGCTTCTGAGTCCGGTATACCCGAAGCCACCATATCACTACGTTGGGTCCAAGCTGTTTCTGGCACTCTTCAACCCGACAGATAGTTGCCTCAAGAAACTGTTACCCCCCGAGCTGCGGCCCTCAGACCTGAAGCTTGCGGGCCTGATGTTTGCGCAACAGCCGTGCAAAGAAGCGGGAACCTTCATGGAGTCGGGCGTCCTTGTTCAGTGTGTGTTTGACAATCCTGAAACTAAGCAGGAGGAGGTCGGCGTGTACTTCCCATTCGAATATGCAGATACAGACGTTGCTATTGCAGCCGGCCGAGAGATTTGGGGATACCCGCGCAAACTCGCCAAGATTTCACTCGATGTTCGCGGCGACAAGGTTGTTGCCACGACGGCCCGGGGAGGAAAAACCCTGCTGAAGGCCACCTGTACCCTAACAGATGAAGGCGAGTGGATCGAGAGTGGCCCGAATGTGAATATCAAGATGATACCGAGCGTCGACGGGAAAGGCTCCGATGTCGCGACAATCACGTCAGCGCACCTCACCTACGATGTCAAGAAGGGGCGTTCAGGTACCCCCGAAATCGAAGTCAATAGTGGGCCACAGGATGACCTGAGTATGATTGAGGTAGAGAATGTAATGATGGGACTTTACTTCGACGTTGACATCACAGTGCCTCTCGGCAAGGTCATCAAGAAGCTCTCGCCCTAGATTGAAGAAGCTTGCATGTACTCATGATTCACAGGTACTTCGTCGCCTCAATCTGTGCCAGCTTCACTCCAGCCCCATGTGCATATGACCTCAGGACCTGCAGACAGACGACCGAGAACACAGGAAGCGCCAAGTAAGAGTACAAAGGATTGAAGAACGTCCCTAACGCCAACATCAAGAACACGCCGCCATACCCAAGAATATAGGGCAAGAGTCCAGCTCGCACCATTGACCATCCCCTGATCGGCATCTGAACGGCCGAACCCCTCTGTCTGAGTATCATCCGTGCTGCTTTGAAATCGCCTCCTATGGCGGCGGCATTCGCCGCGACCGCACCAGATGCGAGAGTGAGGAAGAGAGCACTGATTACGATTGCAGGCAGATAGATGAGCATCGGTGGCGAAAGAAAAGCAATCACAACCGAGAATACGATGCTGGCTGCAAGGGTGAAGGGTACAGCACTGTATACCTTGCCCTTGACATAATCCTCCATGTTTGCAGCAGCCAGTTGCAGGTTCATCAGATTCTTGCCTTCGTAAACGATCTCATATCCCGCAAAATACAGGCCATACTGGGTAGCGAAAGGAATCAGGGCAAGAACAAGCAAGTATGGGGTAAAGACCGTCGTCTCTTGGCCAACTGCAAACGCTGGGAGAAGAATCCATATGACCAATCTGATAGGGCCGAGCAGGTATTGAGAGAATACACGCGCTTCCCGACGTATCGATGTGATGTTGTACCAAATGGATACGCTGATAGTAGTGTTGGACCTCACTAGCGGGATTGACTTCGGAGTCCACGGAGCGTGAACAATCGGGATGAACTTCTTTGAGCTTCTTTTAGACCCGATGGCCAACCAACCGCTGTAATGCGCTCTTTCGCTCAGAATCGAGTTGGCATCGAGCAGGACCAAAGAAATCAACACGAAAACGAGCGCGAGCAACAAATCCTGAACCCGGAACGGAAGGCCAACAAGAAGCCCCAACGAAATCACGCTGGCAGCATAGCCTGGACTGATACCTGACGAGAAGCCAATATTCCTAGCAAAGGTCACTAGCCATCCGAAGAGGGGTACGCCTGAATCCCCGAAATAGATGGAGTAGTACCAAAAGGCACTGAAGATTATCGCCCCACCAGATAGCACGAAATATCCAACCTGCTTGAGTGCCCGCCTGCCAGCCAACAACCGCGTGAAGACGAGACCAACCAGACCTCCCAAGGACACCCCCAAACAGACTAGCATCAGCGCCAGCCCGACGAACACCGGCGCTGAGAGCAAGGCGAACCTTGCTGTCGACACGAACGAGAAGCCCACAAAGATGGGCACCCCTATTGTTAGCCATAAGATGCAATTGGAGAAGATGACCAAGACTGTCTTCTCAAGGAATATTGTACGCATTGAAACAGGCATCACAAGTAGGTATTCCATCTTAGAGCTATTTCCAACCGTGGTCGCGGATACCATCATTGAGCTCAAGAAGGCAAACAAAGCAATCGCATTGAAAATTGTGGCTCCAAGACCGGGATCGCTTATGACAGCTCCTTCGACATACGTCCATATGAGCGGACCTGCAAGGGCGATAACGTAGATGATTGCCGCCGCGACCGTCACAAGAGCAATGACAGGGAGCATGCGCCTAAAGGAACTCCTCTTCTCACTGCGACTACCCTTGACTGACGAGAGACGGAAGTTCTGTTTCAAGTCCTGTCTCAGCAATACCAGTAGATCCGATGTCAAGTTGAGTCACCGGATCCTTTCAGATACTGTGTAATCAGTTGCATATCGGGTCCACCGGTCAGGCTTAGGAATATCTCCTCCAAGCTGCTCTGACCCCTGGCCATCATCCGGAGCTCGTCCATTGTTCCTTCGGCTATCATGCTCCCATCCCTTATTATGCCGATACGATTACACATCTGCTCGGCAATCTCAAGTATGTGTGTGCTCATCAGAATGGTCGCACCCTGAGACCGAAGTCCATTCAGAATCTCCTTTATCGTTGCGGCACCTCTCGGGTCTATTCCCGCCTGCAATTCATCAAGGATGAGAATCCTGGGTCTATGGACCAAAGCCGCAACAAGGCTAATCTTGCGTGCCATGCCCTTTGAGTATGTCTCAATGAGATCGTTGCTGGCATCACGAATGTCAAGCAGCGCCAGCAATTCCTCTATATCCTGCTGGCGTTGAGAGCCGCGCGGCATACGCCAAATGTCGGCGACATAGTTCACATATTCCCAGCCAGTCAGTCGCTCTGGTAAGACCGGCTCTTCAGGAACGTAGCCCATGATACGCTTCGCAGCGACAATCTCCTTTGTGATGTCGTGGTCAGCTATGAGTGCAGTGCCGGATGTGGGTCTCAACAAGCCGAGAAGCATCTTCATCGTGGTCGATTTTCCTGAGCCGTTCGGACCCAAGAGGCCGTAGATTTCCCCAGTTTCAACCTTGAATGACAGGTCTTTCACAGCTGTGAACTCACTGAATGTCTTGGTCAGACCGACTGCCTCAATCATCTCAATCGTGCCTGACTCAAATGACACAGCTTTTAATGGTTAGCATAAGAGAGAGAGTTTCCTCAGACGTTGGGATTATTAGCCCCTGTTTTTCAGCGTGACCTATGGCCCTAGAAGAGTGGAGAATGCTGGATCTCGGCCCTCTGGATCCATTAGATACCCAGATCATATACGACGTTGTCGCTCAAGCGATTACTGAGAAGAAAGCCGACAACACTCTTATCATATGCTGGCCGGCGAAGCCTATCGTTTGTCTGGGGTATTTCCAAGAGGCGGACAAGGATGTGGACTTGGCATTCTGCCACTCGAACAAAATCACTGTGACACGTAGAGTGATTGGTGGAGGCGGGGTCTATCTCGATGATGGACAGATGTTCTATCAGCTCATTGGCAGGATAGACAGTCCCACAACCCCAAGAAGTATTGATGCGTACTATCGCAAGTTCCTTATAGCTCCTGTGCAGGCCTATAGAAACTTGGGCATTGACGCCGAGTACAAACCCGTCAATGACATTCAGGTGGGCGGGAAGAAGATCTCGGGCAATGGAGCAGGCGATGTCGGTGACGCGAGAATTCTAACGGGCAACCTAATCTTCGATTTCAATTTCGATATGATGGTAAGGGTTCTCAAAGTTCCCGACGAGAAGTTCCGGGACAAGGTAGCCAAGAGCCTCAGAGAAAGGCTCACGACGATCCTTCTTGAAAAGGGCAGCTTGCCTGACAGGAACGAAGTTAAGAAAGACCTCTTGCGGCTCTATGAGGCAACACTTGGCATCGAGCTGAAAAAGGGTAGTCTGTCAGCATGGGAGAAGAAACGGATGGCCAAGCTGCGGTCCAAGTACTTGTCCGATGAGTGGCTACACTGGCATGGCGACAGAGCCTTAGCGGACGCAACGACTGTGAAGATATCAGCAACATCCGCTGTCGGGACCGCGAACCACAAGGCGCCCGGAGGTCTGATTAGGGTGACAGTCGAAGAAACCGAAGAAACGATTCGAGACATAGTTGTCAGCGGCGATTTCTTCCTAGTGCCTTCTGGTTCGATTGCAGCTATTGAGCATGCGCTGCTGGGAGCCAGAACGACTGGCAACGACATCATTGACCGATTGAGGAAAGCTTACGAAGACGTGGGAATCGATTCGCCGGGAGTCACTCCTGAAGACTTCGAGACAGCAATCAAGCTTGCACTAGGTCCTAAGTAGGGCACGTGGAACATCCTAGTAAATAAGGACTGGCCGGTCAGCCACAGTGATGACCACTAGGAAGTAGGGGCTTGTTGAGATGACAGTTCCTTCATTCGAGTAGTCACTATCTCAAGTATCTCTTCCTTGAGCTCTCGACCATCTGTCGTCAGTCTCTCGACCTCATCGCTCATCTTCTTTACGAACGCCTTGTCGTGGATGTTTCCAAGATTTATGCGCACGTTTAGTGCCGCACCCTCTATGGCTCCAGAGAGAGCGATGGCCGCGACACCAGCATCGGTGATCGCATTTGCATTCCCTTTCTCTGCAACTACCTTCGCACGTTCAAGAGCCTTGAATGAATGCTGCATGGTCTGCAGTGGTATCTCCGAGGCGTGCTTTGTAGCTGCCTCGACCTTGTCAGCCTTTGTCTTCTTGTCTGCTTCAGTTGTTTCAGGGAGCCTGAAGGCAGACAAGACATCCTCGAACGCGGCCGAATCCTTTTCTACGAGATCCATCAGTACCCCGCGCTCCGTTTCTGCAGCGTGTCTTAGGTCAATCATCTCGTCGTGAACGGCTGCAAACTTGCGACCTGATAATGATAGGCCACTTACCATGCAAACGAGACCCGCTCCATAGGACCCCATCACGGCTGCAACACTGCCCCCGCCCGGGGTCGCGCTTGCACGTCTGACTTCGTCACCGAATTCTATGAGCGACATCTCTGTGAAGGTCTTCTTGGTCGGTTCCTCAGCCCCGGCCAGATAATAGAGATCGAGAATCATCGACTCGTCAAGCTTCTCAACTTGGAAGTAGTACCTTAGTGCATCAATGAGCGCGAATAGCGGCACCATTCCGACAATCTCTGTTTCGACGACGGTAGCACCGTGGCGGCGTGCCTCCATGCGCACTACCTCTATTGCTTGATGCATCTTCGTAAGTCGTGGATTCGTAAGGTTCATCGAAATCTGGGTCATGCCCTTCTTGGGCAAATCGAGGCCCATTGCTTGGACATAAACGAACCCGCCTGCGCTAGCCTTGACTGCATCTGCACATGCCTTGGCGACTCTCAGATCTGTTGTGTTCAAGTTGGCATTGAACGCGATTAGGAAGTTGCGCGCACCTGATGCAGTACAACCAGCCGTCGGATGGATCTTCTTTGGTCCATAGTCAGGGTCTTTCGTAGGATCAGTGCCAATCAGTTTCCTCAGTCCCTCGAACTCGCCTTCTCTGACATTGGGCAAGTCAACACGGTCCGGTCTCGTAGCAGACTTCGCGTACAAATACACCGGAACATTGCAGGCCTTCGAGAACTCCTCAGCGAATTCCTTGGAAAGCTCTATGCATTCCCCAATTGTGACACCGTGAAGCGGTATGAAGGGAACAACGTCGACCGCTCCCATTCTCGGATGGGCACCCTTGTGCTTGTTGAGATCTATCTTCTGAACTGCAAGCTGCGATGCTTTCAAGACAGCTTGCTTGACTTTCTGCGGCTCGCCGATCAGAGTGTAGACGGACCGATTGTGGTCCTGGTCGTACTCAACATCCAGAAGCCTTACGCCCTCGACACTGCGCATCGCTTCAGCCAGAGCGTCGATAATCTCCTTTCGTCTGCCTTCACTAAAGTTTGGCACGCACTCTACAATCTTCGCGATTGTCACCGATGCGGAGGCTGGGGAAACCGGCAAAAAAGGTTTGGGCAGGCTCCTGCGAAGTACTGATGACTTAGCTGGCGTACGTTCCCAAGTCGATTGCGTCACTAGTCAAGACATTCGTTGCCGCCCTTTCGTATGCGTAGGCTGAAAGGACGTTCTTCAGCAGCATCGTAATGGTCATGGGACCCACGCCCCCGGGAACGGGCGTTATGAACGACACCTTGTCTTTCATGGCCTCGAAATCGCAATCGCCATTTGGAGTAGCCACATCAATCACAATCGCGCCCTCCTTCACCATGTCGGCAGTAATCAAGTACGCGTCCTCTTTCGACTTGCGACGACCGATAGCGGTTATGAGAATGTCAGCTTGCCTTGTGAACGAGGGGAGATCTATCGTCTTCGAGTGACAGACTGTCACAGTAAGATCACGGTTCAGTAACATCAGTATCAGGGGCTTTCCAACAATCGTCGACCTGTTAACAACCACGGCGTGCTTCCCCTGTAGTGAACTGCAGAGATGATCAAGAATCGTCACGATGCCTTGGGGAGTGGCAGCACTGAGCAGCTCACTGCCATAGAAGAGACGGTAGATGTTTGTTGGTGAGAACCCATCCACATCCTTCGTGGGCTCGATTGCGCTGATAATTCGTTCCTCGCTCATGTGCTTGGGCAGAGGAAGTTGAACCAGTATACCATGGACCGTCGTGTCACGGTTCAGAGAGCGTATGACCTCAATCAAATCCTCCTCCGTACTATTCTCGGGGAGGTTGAACTGCCCCGAAGCGATACCGACACGTTGGCATGCCTTGTGCTTCATGCGAACGTACATTGTTGAGCCGGGGTCTTCGCCAACTTGGATGGTGACAAGTTTGGGGGGGAGTTGATACATCTCGGTATAACGAGTGACCTCGCGTGCGATTTCGTCTTCTATCTGTGCTGCCAGCTTTTTGCCGCTGACAACTTTGTCTTCACAGAAAGTCTCCGCAGTAGCCTCGATAGTAGTCATGAATACATCACCTAGAATACGCCGTAGATATTGGCGTTCTCGTCCAACCCCATGTTGACCGCTGCGGGTTCCTTGGGCAAACCGGGCATGAGCATTATGTCGCCCATATAGACAACAACAAAACCCGCTCCAGCACTCACATCGACTCCTCTGACGGACACGTCAAATCCTGTCGGTCGGCCTAGAAGCTTGGGGTTATCAGAGAGACTGAACTGAGTCTTCGCAATGCACACGGGCAGCTTTCCATATCCGCGCTTCTCCAGCGACTTGATGTCAGAGTCAGCGTCTTCGGAATACACGACTCCTCTTGCACCGTAGATCTTCGTTGCGACCTTGCTGATCTTAGTCTTCAGGTCATCTTCGAGTTCGTAGGTATAGGCAATCTTGCTCTTCTGGGTGAGAGTATCGACTACCGCCTTGGCCAAATCCTTGCCGCCCTCGCTTCCCTTGGCATAGACCTCTGAGACCTCCATTCTCCAACCACGCTTCGTGCAGAACGCTTTCAGTGCGGATATCTGGTCTGCGGTGTCATCAGGGAATCTATTGAGCGCAATAACAGCTGGCAGGCCAAAGGCTTTCACGTTCTCCATGTGCTTCTCCAAGTTTCCAAATCCCTTCTCAAGGACGCCACCTCCGTGACCCATCAGTGCACGGATTGATGTGACCACAACAACTGCATCAACCTTGAAACCGCCGATTCTAGTGACTATGTTGATGAACTTCTCCGCGCCCAAGTCAGCACCGAAGCCAGCCTCAACGACTACGTGGTCAAACAACCTCAGAGCAAGGTCGATAGCAGTGATGGAATTCGTGCCATGAGCAATGTTAGCAAATGGACCTGAATGTATCAACGCAGGAGTACCCTCAGATGTCTGAACGAGATTGGGCATCAGCGCATCCCGTAGGAGAACACTCATTGCACCCTCTGCCTTGAGGTCACTCGCGTGAACCTCATCGAGCTTCATCGTTCGTCCGACGAGCACTCGTCCAAGGCGCGCTTTCAGGTCGTCATAGTCCGTAGACAGTCCAAGAATCGCCATGATTTCGGATGCTGCAGTAATGACGAATGTATCCTCACGTGGGAAACCATTTGCTTTTCCACCAAGCCCCACGGTAACTTTCCTCAATGCTCTGTCATTCATGTCAATTGTCCTTGGCCAGTGGACTCTTCGCGAATCAATGTCCAGTTGGTTGCCTTGGTGGATGTGATTGTCAATCATTGCAGAGAGCAGATTGTGAGCAGCAGAGACAGCAGGGAAGTCTGCAGTGAACAGCAGATTGATCTTCTCGAATGGCAGCACTTGAGACTTGCCACCACCTGCAGCGCCTCCCTTGACACCGAACACAGGGCCTAGTGAGGGTTCTCTCAGGGTCACGACCGCCTTGTAGCCCTGGGAATTGAGAGACATGGAAAGTCCAATGGAATTCGTGGTCTTCCCCTCTCCGGCGGGAGTAGGGTTCGTGGCTGTCACGAGAATGAGCTTCCCCTTCCGTTCACCGAGTTCCTTCCTGATTCCAAGGTCTATCTTCGCCATGTACTTGCCATATGGTTCAAGGAACTCAAGGGGTATACCAGCCTTCTCTGCGACATCTGCTATTGGAATCATCATACTGCACTGTCCGGATGTTGTTATGCCATAACGATTTCCATCCTAGATAAAGAATGCCAATGAGACCATGCCGTTCCAAAAGAAAATAAGACCGTCCTTTCTATGGCTATACAGGTTTGATAAGAATGGAAAGGATACCGCTTGACGCATTGCCTGATGCATTGCCTGACGGCATTGACATTGAGAAATATGTGATAGGAACCTATTACATCGGCCTTCCGCCCATGCTCGACGCGAGAGAGCTTGCTCAGGCGGCGGCAATTGAACAGAGTACCGGAACTTGGACACCCGTGCCGGGCGAAACGGTGGAAGTCCGCAAGAGACATATCGCCAAGGTCATTGGGGTCTATGAAGTTCCTTATCACGAATACAGCATCCCAAAGGATATCGAGCGACGGGAGTACGTCATACAAGTAGCTTTCCCTTGGGAGAACTTCGGTCAGCAGATTCCCATGTTGCTCAGCACTGTAATAGGCAACATTTCCCTTGGAGGCAGAATCAAGTGCCTGGATCTTCGTTTCCCCAAGAGCTGGTTGAAAGGATTCAAAGGCCCAAAGTTCGGCATCAAGGGTCTGAGGAAACTCACTGGAGTGAAAGACAGACCGTGGCTGAACAACATGATCAAACCTTGTGTCTACACTTCAGCAAAAATGGGGGCAGGCCTCTTCTACGGCGCAGCGGTGGGCGGAGCAGACATAATCAAGGATGATGAGTTGCTTGCCAATCCTGATTTCAACACTCTGGCTGAACGCGTTCCTCTCTTCATGGAAGCCGCCGACAGGGCCGATTCAGAGAAGGGAGAGAAGACGCTCTATACTGCGAACATAACAGACAGTGTGCCCAAGGTCTTTGAGAACGCAGAGAAGGCACAAGAATGGGGCGCGAATGCGCTCATGGTGAATTTTCTTGCTGTAGGATATTCTGTCTTCCAGCACATCTGTGAAGATCCATCTGTCAAGGTCCCCGTTCTAGCACACATGGACATTACAGGTGCATTCTACGAATCGCCGATAACAGGGATATCTTCGAACTTGGTGACTGGAAAGCTGCCGAGAATCTGCGGCGCGGACATAACTGTCTTCCCTTGCCCTTATGGCAAAGCTCCTGTGCTTAAGGAAAGATACCTCGGAATGGCACACGAAATGGTCATGCCCTTGCTTCACATCGACCAGACAGCTCCAATGCCGAGCGGCGGCATATCGCCCGGCATGGTAGAGGAGGTCATGAACGATCTCGGACCAGACATCGTGATTGGCTCTGGCGGAGGAATCCATGCTCATCCCATGGGACCCCGTGCTGGTGCGACTGCATTCAGACAAGCGATTGACGCAAAGATGCAAGGCATACCAGTCAGCCAGTACGCAACCGACCACGAAGAACTGAGAGTCGCAATGGAGACTTGGGGCGGCGCCAAGACAGGGTTCGAACTGTAGTCTCAATGACATTCATAGCGATATGGCCAACTTCCGATTACAGGCCCAGGCTCAGGATGGTTCAATCCGGGCCTAGGCCAAACGTCGGTGGTGTAAAGACGCGATGCAGGGCAACAAGGAAAACCAAGACCCTTCGCCTGTGTCACAGGATGGAGATGAATTCACATGAATCCAGAGAAAGAACCTAACAGGGAAGTCATTGACTGGCTATTGGCTGAAGATGACCCCAGTGTCAGGTTCTGGGCACTTCAACATCTGAAGGACAAGAACCAATCGGACCCGGAAGTCGGTGCGGCGCGACGAGCCCTCATGCAGTCACCTTGTGTCAAAGCAATTATGGAAGCTCAGAAGCCCGAGGGATATTGGGGCAAGAAGGATAGTATGTACCTACCTAAGTACACGGCCACAACGCATGATCTCCTCATTCTTGCCGAACTTGGTGCGGACTCGACGCCTGCCATCCGTAAAGCCATCGAGTTCATGTATTCGTTTCAGCGCGACTCAGGTCACTTCTGGCACAACGCACCGAAGTCGGAGAAAGGAAAGGCGAGCACTGTCACAGATGCATGCTGTTTCGACGGAAACATTCTGTACTATTTGATACACTTTGGTTACTTGGACGACGCTCGGACCAAGAAGCTAATTGACTTCCTTGTTGCAGATCACTCCAGCAAGGATTACGGCTGGCCCTGTCGGAGCTATCCCATTCACAGGGCAGAAGTGTTCCCCGTCAACTGCTACATGGGGGCTGTCAAAGTTCTCAAAGCTCTGTCCATAATCCCCACTAGCAAGAGGTCACAGGAAGTCCGCAAGATCATTCAGGAGGAGACGGAATCCATTCTCACCAACCGGGTCTACAAGTATCTCCGCGGGCCGAAGGGCGAGCGCAAGGACAAGGAGGGCTGGAAGCGATTTGGCTTTCCCCTCTTCTATCAGTCAGACGCGCTTGAGGTTCTTGACGTGCTCACAAGTCTGGGGATTCATGATGCAAGAATGAAAGACGCGATTGAGCTGGTTGAACAGACGCGAAGACCAGATGGTCGGTGGCTGTTGAAGAACACGTACAACGGCAAGATGTTATGTAACATTGAAGAAAAGGGCCAGCCATCAAAATGGGTGACCTTGAGAGCAGCTAGGGTTCTCAAGAGATGGTATGGTACCAACGCCCGCTCCTAGCAGGACTATTGCTTTCTTGCACCGAGGCCGCCCATCAGAGTTAATAATTGGTGACGAGCTCTGTGAGAGGTTGGCATTCAGGAGGAATACTCGATGAAGCTTAAGCCCGTGACCCTGACTGAAGACGAAATAGAGGAAATGATAACCGAAATCACAGACGAAGAGATCAAGGAGGCTGAGGAACACTCACTGACTCCGCTCAAAGACAAGATCATGTTTGAGGGAGAACCGGGCGGAGCTGTCATCAGAGACCTCAAGGGAAACGAGTACATCGACTGCACATCACAAGCTTGGACATTGAACATCGGATTCTGCGACCCCGATATTGCATACGTTGCGGCTCTTCAGATGCAGCGTCTCTCTCACGTTAGGTATGGGTTCCCGACAGTGCCTCGGCTGAAGCTGCTTAACGAACTCACGAAGCTATTCAAGATGCCGCGGGCGAGCTTCAACAACATGGGTGGAGGAGCAGCGGTCGAGGCGGCCATGAAGGTAGCCATGCTCCGCAAGAACGGCGCAGACACATTCATCACGACTTGGCGAGCGTACCATGGTGCGTCCCTAGGAACACTGGCTGCAAGTGCTTACATGCCCACAGCCACACGATTCCCCGGCTTTGGAAGAGAGCATTTCGTCAAAGTTCCTTACCCGTACTGCTATAGATGCTACCTTGGGCACGACAGAGAGAAGGAGGACTGTACAGGAGTCTGTGCGGAGTTTGTGAAACAGACCATCAAGCATGGTGTAACAGGTCCTGTAGCAGGTATCCTTCTAGAGCCAATAAGTGGACCTGGCGGACATATCGAAGCGCATACTGAATACCTGAAAGCGCTCAAGGAGATTTGTGAAGAGATTGATGCCCTGCTGATATTCGACGAAGCACAGACCGGTTTTGGTAGAGTTGGAGAATGGTGTGCCTCGGACTTGCACAACATGCGGCCCGATGTCATGTGCCTGACCAAGGCGATTGCTGGCGGAGTCCCCATGGGTGCAATACTTACACGCGGCGATATCGTCGGATTCACTGAGTCCGAGGAGCATTCTACGTTCGGCTCTAACCCTGTTATGTTCGCGGCGTCATTGGTGAATATCGAAATCATCAAGAGAAAAAAGCTGCTGCAGAGAAGCAAGATACTCGGAGACAAATTCAAGAAGGGCATCCTTGAGCTTCAAGAGAAATATCCGATTATTGGAGACGTGCGCTGCCCGGGACTCTACAAGGGAGTTGAGCTTGTTGAGGACCCGAAGACCAAGACCCCTGCAGTTGAGGCGGCGAACAACTTCATCGAAGAGGGTTGGAAACGTGGTGTGATATTTGATTATAATATGCCTAGTTTGTCCCCTTGGGGCTATGACTTGCGCAATGTGATCAAATTCAAGCCGCCTCTCACAATCACGGAAGAACAAGTGGACAGGGTCCTCGAAGTGTTCGAGGAATGCTTGCAGGAAGTCACAAAATAGGGAAACCAATGTAGAACAATAGTACCAATAATCCAAGACACAGAACGCAAGAGGCTCTATTCTATCTTCACGAGACGCATCTCACTATAATCAGTAATGACCCTTATGTAGCCACGAAGAAGCTTGTCCACGGAGGGGTCACCGGTGTCCACCTTTAGTGTGCCGTCTTCGATACCTCTCAGTTTGGACGCGGTACACAGAACGCGTATGTTGTCACGGCCTACACGTTGAATTATGTTTGGGCTAATCTGCTGATTGCCTCGTCCGAACAAGACACCTTGGTGGCCTATAGGTGACACAACGATCCACACTTTCGCAAAGTCTTTGACGACTTCCAGTATCCTCGACTCGTTGACATCGTTGTACACAACACCGTCCTGAAACAGGTCGACACCAAGTGTCGTCTTCCTTATCTTGAGAAGGTCCGTGAGCGCTTTGATTGTGGTTCCCGGACCTAGAATGAGCGTCTGGCCTTGTGGCATCGAATCAATCACGTACTTTGCTATGGCCTCCTGGGCCTCATGTTCATCCACGGTCTCCGGGCTAACTTGCTTGGAGCCTTGAAACCGAGCTGGAACTGATGGTCCTGTGAGATAACCGTAGAGCTGCACGATGAATCGGTCCTGCCTAATGGCGGCTTCATCGGCGTCCATCACCTCAAACTCAGTGGTGCCCGTTGCGCCTTCATTCACCAGCCTCACGACTTCAGCTGCATCGCGTGGGTTGACAACAAACATACCGCTGTACATCTTAACCCCAGACGGGACGCCCAGAACGAGAAGGTCTGACAAATTCCCGACTTTCACTGCGTCAAGGATATCTCTTGCAGTCCCGTCTCCCCCCACGAATACCAACAGCCGCACGCCCGATTCATACAAAGCTCTGACACAACGAACGGTGTCTTTGGCATCGGTCTTGGGTCCCAGTTTGATTTTGACGGTCTTGTGCTCGATACCTGCCCGCCTGCAGATTTCCGCACCCATTATTCCCGGACAGGTTGTCAGCTCAACACCTGAGAGCTTCAACGAAGATAGGGTCTCCAAGAACTCGACAGCACGGCCGGGAGCCACCTGTGTCGCACCTCTTCTGACCGCCTCGTCGACGACTCCGTCTGTTCCCTTAAGCCCGACACGGCCGCCCATTCCAGCTATTGGGTTGACAAGCAAACCAAGTATCATGGCAATCCCACAACTTGTCCATTGTCGTCCCGCAGAAAGCGGTCTTATGAGTGTCGATTGACCTGAGCGTTCTTCAGCGCCCCGACATCAGCTGCTGTCTGAAACCAGAATGCAACCCTGAAAAGCACTTCTTCAAGAAGACGCGGCTTGTCATCCGGTGTCGCATCCTCGGGCCATTTGTGGCGCCTGTAATCGTCGAACTTGTCAAAGGTCTTGCCATACCGCGTAGTGAGAGGAATCGTCACCATTCTGTCACACACGGTAACCAGAGCCCTGACCAGGGTGGTAAAGTCCAGGTTGAGTTCAAGTAGCCAGTCGCGAATCGTCTTGAAGAACTTGGTTTTGTCCGTCTTGTCCCACGCCAGTGCCTTGACAGCCTCCCTGTCTCGAGCGTCAATCCGCGGCCCCATGAACTTGCAGTCCTTATCGTAAGAGCATCGGGGTCTAACGAAAACCTCCTGTTTGGAAATCCAGACCGCAATTTCGTGCTTGCCCAGCGTCCGAAGTGCTTCTTTGTGCTGTCCAGCAGGGAACGAAATCTCGACGACAGGTGCATCCTTAGGGCGATGGCCCTGCTTGAAGTACAGGTCAAGTGCCCAAGCAATCGGAGGGATTACGTTGGCAGCGTAGTACTCGTCAGGTTTTGTCATGTTCGGAATCACTCAGAGGAGATTGCCTGATATTCCTGACTGTGCAGTCAAAACGAACTGAGAACTGGATGTGCGTTATGATGTATTGGACTCGTCTTCGTGCTCGTGTTCCTCAGCAAGAGTCTTCGCAAGCTGTTCGAATATGTCGATAACACCTTCGCCAGTCTTTGCAGAGGACTCTACGTAAGGCAGGCTATGCTTGTCTGCAAATTCCCTGCCCTCAGCCGGCGTAACAACGCGATCTGTGAGATCGGTCTTGTTTGCGACAAGTACGAGAGGTATAGTCTTGTTAATCGCTTTATGGAGTTCATCGAGCCACTCGTGCAATACGATGAACGTGCGACGCCTAGTCACATCATATACGAGAACTCCGCCACTTGCACCTCGGTAGTACATTGGTCGAAGAATCGCAAAACGCGACTGGCCGGCCACATCCCAGATCTGCAGCTTGACAGTCAGTCTTCTGTTCTCGTTGGTCTTGATGTCTAAGTTCTTCACCGCAAACTGAGAACCAATCGTCGTCTTGTAGTCAGTTCTGAAGAAGCCGTGCGAGAATCGGGTCACAATCGCAGTTTTGCCCACTGCCCCCTCCCCGAGCACCACAATCTTGTACAGTCGGTCATAAGTGCTACTCATCACGGATAACCCCGATTCACGATATGCAGAACGCCGCGGAGATTTTTTCAAACCGCTTAGGATTCTTAGCTTCTAATAAGCTTTCGCGCAACACAGGCGAAATTCATCACCAAGAAGCCGCAGGCAGGTTTTTTTGCAGTGTCGCTTGGGAACGATTCGGGAAAGCAGTTTGGGAAAGCTGTTCGGCACAACCGGAGTCAGGAAGGTCTACGGATCGGAGTTTGACCTCGCGATGGCACTGAATCTCGGCAAGTCGCTTGGCACGTATCTCAATGGAGGGACGGTTGCCTTGGCGCACGACGTGCGAACGACTGGACGCATGGTGGCTGATGCTTTCTCGGCTGGTTTGCTTTCCACTGGAACAAACGTGGTCAGGGCGGGCATGTTGCCAACTCCCACGCTTGCTTTCGTCGCAATGAGTCACGGCTACGATGCTGGAGTTACGGTCACTGCGTCTCACAATCCCCCAGAGTATACGGGCGTCAAGTTTTGGTCTCGAAACAGCATGGGCTACACTCCGGAAGAAGAAGAAAGAGTTGAGAATCTCTATGATTCTCGCGAGTTCAAGGTCGCGGCATGGAATCAGCTGGGTGCCGAAGAAACCCTCGAGAGTGCAGTAACGGAACACATGGAAGCAGTGATGTCGAGATGCGACGGGGACCTAATCAGAAAAAGGGCCTACAAAGTGGTTGTCGATCCGGGCAACGGCGCCGCATGCGCAATGACACCATACCTCATGAGGGAACTGGGATGCAAGGTTATCACAATCAATGGACAGCCGGATGGGTTCTTTCCAGGGCGAATCTCCGAACCAGATGAAGAGACGCTGAAAGACCTCGCACGGATGGTTCCAGAGACAGGGGCGAATCTCGGCATAGCTCATGACGGCGATTCTGACAGAGTTGTTTTCGTGACGGAGACCGGTGAAGTTGTGAGAGGAGACAGAACAATAGCACTCTTGGCGAGAGAGACCTTGAAGACATCGAGCAGCAAGACGATAGTCACAACAGTCGACAGTTCACGGGTCTTGGATGAAACGGTGGAAAAGGCGGGGGGACGCACAATCAGAACTCCGGTAGGAGACATACAAGTATCCATGAAGGTGAATGAGACCAAGGCGGCCATGGGTGGTGAGGCATGTGGTGTCTTCATTCTTCCCGAGTTTCATTTGGCACCAGAGCCATTCCTTGCTGCATGCAAGATTCTCGAGCTCATGGCACACACAGGACAGGGGTTCGGAAACCTCATTCGGGAAATACCTCTGTATCCTCTTCTGAAAACGAAGCTGCAGTGCCAAGACGAATTGAAGCCGGCTGTGATGCAAGCCGTAACGAAAAGACTGCCCGAAGCATTCAGAGATACTGTTGACGTCGTGACGGTGGATGGCCTAGGCATATCACTCAAGGAAGGTTGGGTACTAGTTAGGCCCTCAGGCACGGAGCCCGTGGTAAGGATCACTTGTGAAGCACGCACGCCCCGCCAAGCGGAAGAAACCATGAAGCGGGCAAAGGCTGTCGTCGCGGAAGCCATTCAACGAACTCGCTAGACGGAACCTAGGACCTTTTGGTATCGATTTGCTTCACGTACCAAGTAGATGATTCAATATGCAGGTAATGTTTATAGCAAAACCAAGTCATTGAAACTTGAAGAAGTGGTCTGTGCCATGGCTGACGACAAAGACGAATTGGGAATCATGGAAGACTTCGAGTGGGCACTAAAGGACCCCAATGATGAGAAGATCCGTGAGCTCGGAGAAGTCGTCTCTACCGTCACGATGAAATTGGTTGGTGTGATCGGTGAACTGCAGACCACGGTCTCAGAGCTTCAGACCAAGGTCGGAGGACTCGAAGCACGTATCAGCCAACTCGACAGTAAGATTTCAAGCGCCAAGACTGCGGGTCCATCGGCTCCCGCTCAAGGTGGACCAGCTCCTGCGTCAAAGGGCGCAGCTGCCAAAGCCGCAACGCCACCGCCTGCCCGCTGCCGCACCTGCTGGTGCAGGAGGCAACCTCATGGGAGAACTGAAGTCACTTCTTTCTGCAAGAAGGAAGAAGGGAGACACAGGTGGGGCTGAAGGTCCCGGGTAGTAGTTCAAGCTTCTAGATCAGACTCTCGACCGCATTTCTTCGATAGAACGGTCCTGCGTGAAAAGGAAACGAGACCGTAAAGGCTTCAGCTCTATCGCACGCAGCCTGAACTCCACGCAGACGGGTTCTTGCATCATAGAATCGTGAGTAGAAGCCATCAGCCTTCTCAAGCTGCGAGCTGTGCTTTCGAAGGGCATCCATGGCCGCATCGAAGGAATTGGACACATCAACGAGAACGTTAGGTCGTGAATGCAGGCTGTTGATCTCCATGCAATAGACCCTGTCAACGCGAACAGCATCCTCGTACATTGTCACGTGTGACGCCCATTCGACGGCATCGGCGACAAGCTTCGAGCATCGAACGTGATTTCGGTTGTAGTCCTTCACAGAATGTGTGATGATGACTGACGGCCGAGACTTCAGTATGGCTGACACTATCTCCTGCTCAAGGGGCCAGTCAATGGCAAAGTCGTCACGCTCGTTCGTGTACACCTCCCTAACTCCAAGTACCTCGCATGCGGCCTTGAGCTCCGCGTTTCGCACTTCATTGCCCGTCAAACACAAGACATCGGTCTCGAAACCTTGGTCAACATGCTTCCTGATTGTGCCACCTGCGCCAATGCATTCATCATCAGGATGTGCCACTACCACAAGGATTGAGGCATGGTCGGAGGGAGTCATGATTGGAACTCACAGAGGGTGGCTAATCAAGGTTTGGACCTATCTGGATCTACGGATCGTCCGCATTCACGAAAGCGACACAGTGCTCTTGGAAATCCGCTTTGCTGGACCAGTTCGCTTAAAGGGAAAGAACGAGTTTCCAATACTGAGTGAGCAATTTGCGCATAGGTGTGAACCTGTTTCCTGGAGTCGGTGGATCGGGCCATCTAGCAACTCGACTCGGAGAGCATCTCACTCAGCGAGGACACATCATACACTTCATCACGTATCAACGTCCGTTCGCACTAATGTGGGAACAGCCCCCGGGCATTTACGTTGACTTGGTTGACAGGCTCGACTATCCACTCTTCAGCGGCATAGGATCTCCTTACACAATGCCGTTGACTTCGAAGATCCTGAAGGTAGCAAACGACGCCAAACTCGACATGGTGCACGCGCATTATGCAATCCCTCATGCAATGGCGGCATACATGGCAAGAGAAATCGCAGGGCTACCTTACGTGATCACTCTGCATGGTTCAGACGTTCACACACTTGGGCCCGACCCGGCCTACAAACCGGTAGTCCAATTCACAGTAGAGAAAGCGAACGCGGTCACCGCGGTTTCAAGATTCCTCCAGCAAAAGGCGTATGACGCACTTGGCATAGAAAGAGAAATCCACGTAATCCCGAATTTCGTGGATATTCAGCAATTTCATCCCATGGAAGGCTGCCGCATCAAAGTTGAGAGCGGCTGTGTCGGGATAAACAAGGGAGAGAGCACGAAGACCATCGATCCTGATGAGAAGGTGCTCCTTCATATTTCTAACTTCAGAGAAGTGAAACGCGTGACCGATCTCATCGATATCATTCGAACAGTGGTTAATGAGCTACCCAAGACCCATCTAATAGTAGTTGGAGAAGGACCCAGCAGGGTTGATGTCGAAAGAAAAATGGAGAAACTGGGTCTCTGCGACAACGTTCACCTCCTAGGTGTGAGGTCGAATATACAGGAGATTCTATGCGGCGCGGACGCATTCCTCCTCAACTCAACGTTGGAAGGTATGCCTCTCGTCTTGCTGGAATCGATGGCATGTCAGGTACCAGTTGTTACTACTCCAGCTGGCGGCGTGCCGGAACTAGTACGCTCTGGAGTGGATGGGATTGTTACAAAGACCTTCGAGCCTGATGAGTATGCTCAAGAGGTTATCAGAATCCTCGAGAATGATTCCCTTCGCAGCAGGCTTGCCAAGGCCGGGAGGAAGAGAGTAGTTGAGAACTTCTCACCGGACAAAATCGTGCCCATGTACGAGAAGGTATTCGAAGAGGCCATCGCCAGCTGAAGGAGGACAGTAGAAATGGACCTCGGCATTGTGGAGGTCTATCAAGACTTCATCTGGAAAGGGGGATTTGCAGAGCTTGCAGAGAAGCTCTATGATAATCCAGTAGTGACAATGGGCGGCTTCGGAGAAAGGGCACCAGCCATTGTAAGTACATATGCCAAAATGGGATGGCATACCAACGAACGTATGGAGATGCTTCGAAGGGCACTCGAAGACCTGAACCAGCACCTGAACGGTCTCACGCCGAAGGTGAAGGCAGCTATTGAGCGCATTCCGGAGGGCGTGGTCGAAGCATCGCACCAGAGTGTTGCGATGGGCGGGCCCTGCTACATACTCAACAAGGCTGCTTCAGCTAGAAAGATATCTGCACTCGGACACGAGAAAAGCATCGACCTATCACCGGTCTTCTTCGTAGCAGACTACGATATCGTTCAGCCGGAGCTGACGAACACAAGAACGCCAGCTGAAGGACAGGCTGGCAATCTTGCCAGTCTGCCGGTCCCAGAGGGGTATGAATACGCTCCAGTTCATGCGATACCCCTACCCGATCACGATTGGTACTCGCAGGTTGAGGAAGGAATCCGGGCAGGATATAGACCGCTCTTCAAAGCTCTGTCCGGGAACGCCCATACTCTCTTCCAAGAACGACTCGAGCACTGTCTTGCTGTCGCACGGTCTGCATTCGTCAACTCTCGTATGCTAGGGGAATGGTCGGAAAGAATCCTCGCTCGGCTGTTCAATATTGAACAGGACCTCGGAATTCCCATCGTGCCCGCTTCCGATTCTCGAATCAGACACTTGATGACCGCAGGTATGGAATTCCTTCTCGCCCGTCCCAACAGGACCATATTCTTGCAGGCACATGAAGCAGCCACTAATCTCATCACCGAGAATGGTTTCAGGCCAGGGATGGGTTCTAGAGGCGAAGAATACGTTCCGTTCTATTATGAGTGCCAGAAAGCCCCCTGCCATTCAAGCAGGACAGAACTACAACACTCCGAGCAGGGTTCAAGGGTTGCGCTCACGGGTCAATGTCCCTCGTGTGGGGACAAGATTAACATCGAACTAGATGCCGACGAACCGGATCTAAGCGACGTCGCCGAATGCCTATCACCCCGTGTTGATTCCAGACAACTAATCATGGATTTCGTTTTGCCTATCATAGTTCACATTGGAGGGATAGGGGAGGCAGCTTACTACGCGCAAGTCATACCCGTCGCCAATGCTCTAGATGTGCCATTCCCGTTATTCGTAAAATACCCACGAGCCTATTTCAACACTCCCTGGAACGAACAGACTCGCAGGCGCTTTGAAAGCACGCGGACTCTCAGTTATGCATTCGCCAAGGCTTTTCAGCATGCTAGGCAAGATGGCCAAGCTTCGCAGCAAGCGCAGGTTCGACGAAATGAATTCAGCATTGTGGGATCTGGCTGAGCTAGTAGCAACGACGAGAGAGACATTGAACGAGGATCTAGCGAGGGTCAAGGACTCTGCGTCTCATTCATCAGAAGAGGAAGCCAGCACTCTTCTAGATACCAGATTTGAACTTGAGCGCTACTTGAGCTGGTCATTCGGTGAATTCGCGGAAGAAAAGGCCGGACAGGAAAGTGCTTGGTCCTGGATTGAGTGGGCAATCAACTCAGGGTTCCCTGATCTTTTCGGGCCTTATGACCGAGCGTATTTCGATGAGATGAAGAATGGTGCGACAGTCTTCGTCAACTTCTCGATTCGGGAGAACGAATCGCGAGAAGGGCGTTGATCATAGCTCCTTGGACAGAAGCTTTCCGAGCCGCTCTATGCCCTCTGCTATTAGCTTTGGTTCCTCGAATGAAAAACCCAAACGCATGGTATTCGCCTCAGGGACACTTGCCACTAGGTCAGTTCCGTCATTCGTCAGTGTGAACCCTGAGATGGGGTAGAACGGAGCTCCTGGAACATACATGACGTCGTTGGGAATCGCGACCCTCTCCATGAACTCGCTGCTGTCAAAGCTTTTCTTGTCACTTTGCCACCAGATGAAGAACCCGCCAGTGGGGTCCGTTCTTTCTCCGGCTGGGAAGTCAGAGTCGATTGCTTTCGCCATCGCTGTACATCTTTCCTTGTACTTTGGAACAGCCACTCGCATAGCTTCATCGATATACTTGCGGTAGTACTCATCGAGAATCCGCTGAACGAAGCTTGAGGTGCAGAGGTCGAGGTATCCCTTATCTTTGAGGACCTGCTCTCTTACACTATCTGGAAGCATAGAATAGCCTACTCGCAAGACTGCAGCTTCCTTACTCGTAGTTCCGAGATATGCCACGCGTTGATTCTCCTTGTCGAGCGACTTGATCGGCTTTGGAATTTTCTTGAATTGTATCTCAGCATACGCCGCATCTTCGATTATCAGCATCTTGTGGTTTTCAGAAATATCAAACAAGTCTTGCCGTCTCTTCCAGGGCAACGTGGTCCCCTTCGGGTTGTCCGATTCGGGTACTACGTAGACGATATCGGGTTTCTTGCCGAACTTCTCTTGCGAAACGCCAATAGCCTTCTCGACGTACTCCGGGATTATTCCGTCCAAATCAGTTGGCACCGTTACGACCCGCGCTCCGAGCTTCACTGCGGGCACAAGAAATCCGAGATATGCGGGGGATGGAGTGATTATCACATCGCCAGGGTCAATGAGTGTGTCAAGCAAAGCATAGATAGCCTGCTGGGATCCATTCGTAATGCAGACTCGTTCCCACTGAGTTTCGCTATCAATCGAGAGACCCCTAACTCTGTGAAGCCGCTCTGCCAGTGTCTTGAGAAAATACGGCTGACCCCCGGTTGGTCCGTAGTTCAAATCATCCAATGCCATTACAGGATCTTTCTTGTACCGCTCGCTCAAGTCGGCCATTATCTTTGCAAAGACGCCGGTAGGCACGATTCCCGGTTTTCCGCCAGCAAAGTAGTACTTCACTTTGTACTTGAGAAGTGCTCGAATCTGCGACTCTTCAATGAAGCTTGTCCAAGTCGCAAAGGCGTAGCCCTCATTGTTCGGCATGAACTTACTCTCCAAAAAGAATGATGGCTGGGCATCACCCCTTTCTGTTACGCATGTACAATACTGTACATGCCACGCTAGACATACGGGCCTTGTCCTTTAACTGTTTCCTGCTATCGAATCGTGGAAGTGCTGCATATCTGACCATGGTGTACACAACCGTACTATGTCTGTTGGGCCAAGACTCTGACTGTGGGCCCTTAATGGTCCTCAAGAAGAAGCTCTCTGCGTCTCTGCGGCTAGAGCTTTCGCTGCGGCCCCTGGATCTGCTGATTCTATTATTGACCTCACAGCAATCACGTAGGATGCGCCAGCGCTTATGGCCTCTGCTGCACTTCCACCTTGAGCTCCGACACCCGGAGCGATAATTGGTATCTCATCGCCGAGAATTCCCTTAACCTCAGTTATCTTCTCGGGATATGTGGCTCCCACAATTACCCCGTCCGATTTCCACGATTGTGCGCGACGAGCAAATATGACGTACAAGGGCTCGTGGACCTTCATCTTCTTGTCGACTGCAACGTTGAGACCATACCCCTCGTCAGCGGCAGGATGAGACATGTAGCACAGCGTGATTATGCCACGGTCCTGAGCTTGAGCTATCTTGAACACCGAGTCCAAACCACCCTCCCAGCCGACCATTGGGTTCACAATGATAGCATCGAAGCCTGCGTCATAGTAGTACCGAGCCGCATGCTCATTTGTGTTCCCAATATCGTTCATCTTGCAGTCCATAATTGCAGTGAGACCGTAACCGTGAATCTTGTCAATGAGACTTGGGACCCTGTCAAACAAACCCAAGGGCAAAACCAATTGATAATTGAACTTGAATGCGACTGCATAGTCAGCTGTACTGGTAATCACTCTCAAGGCGTCCTTTTCGAGCCGATCCCTTTCCAGCCGCGGGTCTTTGCCCGGTGCTTGTGCCATGTTCGCTGTAAAATCGAGCCCGACTATCAGTCGACTCTTCCTCAGATATGCGGCAGCCGCCAGCTTGCGTTTCAGGACCTGCACAATCAGCACCTTCAATATCCGATAACTCTTATTTCGTCCATGTTGACGCTCGCATATATCCAATTCGGAAATATCGCTTGGAGACAGATTTGATGAGTCCTGACTGGCTAATGACGCGAATCGTTGTTGTTGTGCTCGCCATACTAGGACCAGTCTATTTCTTTCTACTGATGTTCGTATTGCCCTTTGAGATGGCGCCGTTCGAGGACCCTCTGCTAAACTGGTTATTCCATCATGTCGCAGCGCCAACGGTCTTTTCGGCAGCGTGGGTTGGAATGATGTACTACGAACGCTATCGCCTAGCAAACGCAGTCCGTCTCATGCGAGAAACCACAACGACTGTGCCACTAAGGTGGAGGATCTTCTATGGCACCAACGCTGCATTTGTCCTGGTTTTCTTCATTCTGCCCTTGATCACGGCGCCCATGGCATTTGTGGGAGGGTTATTTGTGGCAGGTCATGTCTTCTACACAGTCGGGGTCGGCAAGATGGGCGGAGGAAAGCCCGCGGCCGCACTGGGGGCCCTTGTGGGAATTGCACTCTGCATATTGCCATTCATTGTGATGATTCAGTTCACCGCAGCCTACCTTCAGGTTTGGCAGGCGATACTAGCAGCTTGGAGCACTTACTGGTTCAGTATCGTTTACGGAATCGCGCAGTGCCTCGTGAATGCTTTGAGTTTTGGTGCCCCCGTCTATTTTGTTTACTTTGCTGCGGGCCAGTACGACAAGGGACTTTACGGAGAGGTATACACAACAACTCCTGCAGGATGGATTAGGACTCTCGAGACATTCCTGTTTCTGACATTCGTAGTATTCTATCTTCCTCCCATTCCCACTCCTTTCGGCACTGTTCCATTCCAGAACATGTCTTGGCTGTTCACTGAGTACATCAATTGGATATCACTGCTCATAGTTGTCCTAATGGTCCTCGTGCGATGGCGACTCAAGACCGCTGACAGCAGCACATTCGGAGGCACCTCGAATGTGGTCATCGTCGGGATGTTTCTCTTGGTTGAGATATTCTTCAAGACGGATTTGCTAATAGTGACCCTTGTCATATGGCTGGCTTTCTTGATTTTCGCGGGTGTAATTCTGGTGAGCCTGCTTCGAGCATCACCTAGGGAGATCTATTGAAGCGTAATAGGTGCCATCAAGCCAAAATGAACAGAGTCCGAGACTTGGAGGTCGACAACGTAACTACATCAGGTTCCTGCTTCGCCACATAGCCTCAAGTGGAGACTCTTGCAATGGATGGTTTCGCAAGCGGACATTCATTTTGTTCCGTTACGGAACTGCGGCCCAATTGTGACAGCTCACTTCACACAGGCCAATAGCTTCTCTGGCATCTAGAGCTCAATCATAATTGGCTTTTCTGTCAGCCTTATTATTGGAAGATGGACAGTCATCGGATCAGAATCCACAGACTCAGTAAAATCGATAGTCTCTTTATCACGAGTCTTGTAAGTCATGAAGTTTCCGCGCGGCGGCCCATCGCCCTCAGTGTACACCCACAGAGGAAGCCCATACATTTCAAAGTATCCATGATTGGAAATCAAGGTACCATAGATGTGTTTGCCGCGATACTCAAAATAGAGCATGCTCGCGGGCCTGTCCCGCCCCGACCAAGAAACCAACATTCTGGCTAGGTCCTTCATGGATGCAATCTTCAGGTTAACCGGCGGTCGGATGTCCTTTTGGGTTACCATACGGGTCGCGCACTTAGATGTTGATTCCTACATATAAGAGCTTACATTAAGAGAAGTCATCTCGGCACGCGACATGCCCGGATTGGAGTACTCCCCCACGCGCCTAACGAGCTGTCTCTCGCAGTTTTCCAGCAAGAGAGTCTAATTGCTTCTTATCGGAACCGACCAGGACAATTGGCACGCATGTTGTGTTTCCACTCAACGCGACTGACAAGGAAGCCCTTACGGAGTCTTTCTTCATCAACACAAATGTGAATCCGTCTTCGGTGACAATTGACTCCGAGGTCATGCCCACTGACGACAACGAGGACATGACGGACTGCAACGTGGTGTTGCCTGTGGGATCGTTGCGTTGCACCACAACGGATTCTCTGGGGAGGGATGAGCTAGTGAATAGGTAGGACTGTGACGACTTGGAATAAAGCACCTTGCGTAGCATAGCTTTCTCAAGAAGCGAGCGCGGCAGGTCACCGAAAACCCTCGCTGAAATTCTCTTCCCATCTATGACCCCGACGAACTTCGCGGAAGTCCGAGCCGGCGTCCCTTCTCCATAGGCTGCCGGGTGTGACACTGGAACCTCAGGACGAGCCTCTTCTGTTCTCGGAGCAGACTCCTCTGTAATGGCATACTCCCTGTTCTGTCGCTCGAAGAAACCCTCGACGTAGGTCTTAATCCAATCATCCAAAACATCCCAGTCCTTCTGGCTCAGCTTCAATGGAGGCCTGGGTACATCCGGAAGACTCCAGAGGAGAGTATCTTCGGCGCCAGTCGGCCCTTGTGAAGTGACGGTCGCCCCTGCTTCTGCCTCGGGTACCTCAGGAGGAAGAAGCCTAGTTGCCTCAAGCAAAGCAGAGAGCTTATCCGTACCGCCATGTTGTGACATCCGCGGGCGCGCCTGCATTATGAATCCCCGCCTGTTCTCGGTGGATTGATCGAATACTAGAGCAACGCCTCTCGGAAGGCCGCTGATGAATGCCTTGTCCTTGAAGACCTCAGGCATTGCCGCTGGAGCTCTCTGCTGAAGTGCCCTTATGTCAGCGTCATGCGACAGAGAGTGTGAAATCACAATGTCGGCTTGCGATATCGCTTCATCGGACACGGCCGATGGCTGCTGAGTACATAGAACCAGACTGCAACCGAATCTTCTTCCAAGCTTTGCATAGCTCACTATTGCGTCCTTTGCCGGAGTCGTTCCAGATCTGGGAACCAGAGTCTGAGCTTCATCAACAATCAACCACGTCGGAGGGAGTTCTTCTCTTGCGCTCGTTCCGTCGTCAGTCCAAGCCATTCGGTAAGTTAGTATCTGCCTGCTCAGCATGTTTGTTAGTATTGCTAACACTGTTTCTGCGTCTGATCCCAAAGGTGCCATGTCAATAATGGTAATCTGTCCTGCGACAGCAAGATCCTGAGCACTGGTTCCGCCCGGATGGAATATGCCGAGGTTCTGTGCTCGCCGCAACCTCTGGATTAGGGCGGTCCTAGTCGAGGGCTTGTACAGGTCGGCGATGGATGAACTTGATTCGATACACCGTATCATGTCCTGAATGCTGAAGTCTGCATTCGGAGGCTGTTCTCCTCCTTTTCCCAGAGCATAACCACGTCTCAAGCCATCAATCATGTCACCAATGAGGTTCTCCATTGCGGTGCTGAGAACGCCATGCCTTTCGACGACATATCCCCAGTCAGACACCGATAGCTCAGACGGGCTTATCGCTAACGGGTAAAGGTGAGACTTCTTTTTCACCTCATCCGGAATGTGCGTATATGCGCGTCTTGGAATGTAGACTGCAGCGGGAAAGCCTTCAGCGGTGAGTCCCCACTTCCCAAGAGAGCCTGCTTGCTCGCTATTGGGCTCAACCATCAGTCGAAAGACGTCGACTATGTCGATTATAACGACTGCGACCTCTATCTCTCTTCGTGACATGGCACGAGTCAGTTCCTCCGCGATAAGCCCGAGAGTGTAGCTCTTGCCGGAGCCCCTCTTACCTGCAACGAGCATGACATGAGGGCTCACTAGATCGAGATTCACTGGCATTCCCAGGAGAGATGTGGAGGGATCATTGGACGCCTCTGTGACCGCACCTATGAATCCAATGCCCGTGGACCGGTATTTCTTGTGAAAGGACTCCGACCTTCCGAGAATGACGCCCTTGTCCACGTCGACATGCAGATTTCCTGTAATCCCTACGCTCGGATGATACTCCAGAACTGACTCTGGAATCATGGCTAAGGGCTTGTCGACAACATCTTTGTTAGCGGATGACTCGACCTCTGGGCGCGGGTCAGGGTCACGCGAGTCATGCTCGTCCAAGGCTGTCCCCGTGAAACTAATCGAGATTGACTTCGAATAAACGTTTGCACGATAGCGCCCATCGGTCATGATTCGCGCATGAGATTCGCGATTAGGGGTCAATGGGTAACACTCAAAACCTCAGATAATCACCGACGGCGCATGCAAGAGCTAATCCAGGACGGCAGCAGTGTTTATATATTTCTCGATGCAAAGAGGAACTGGATAAGGAAGGTTAAGGCTGGAGATAGTTTCCATTCCAACAAGGGCATCATCAAGTTTGATGACATCATCGGTCGTCCTTACGGCATCAAGGTTGCAAGTCACTCCGGCGTGATCTTCCAGATACATATGCCCAGTCTTGCAGATACACAAATCTCGCTTGGCAGGAACTCTCAAATCATTTATCCGAAAGATGCGGGTACAATCCTAGCTGAAACCGGAATCGGAGCAGGGAGTCGCGTAGCTGAGTCAGGAACGGGTTCGGGAGCGCTGACCTATGTTCTGGCAAACGCAGTGGGCTCAGGCGGTCATGTCTACACGTATGAGATTCGCGAAGATATGTATGCGGCTGCGAAGAAGAACTTGGAACGCTGCGCCTCGATGGATAGAATCACAATGTATCGAAAGGACGTTCTCGAGGGCATCGATGAAACAGAGTTGGACGCTGTCGTGTTGGACCTCGCTACTCCATGGGAGGTCGTTGACGTAGCCCACAAAGCACTGAAGCCAAGCCATTTCATGGTCAGCTGCAGTCCGACCATCGAACAAGTGATGAAGACTTGCAAAGCCCTTTCGGACAGTGGGAAATGGGGCATGATAAAGACCCTAGAGGTACTCCAGCGAGAAATAATGGTCCGTGAGAACAAGACTCGGCCAACCACTTGGATGATTGCTCACACTTGTTATCTTACGTTCGCAAGGTCACTCGCAGAGGCAGTTGAATAACCTTATATCCAGTCGGGTCAATGTGTTGACTGTCGATTGTTGTCGACGGGGCTCCATAATGACATACCAGCACAAAAAGGCTCCTTGTTCCAAGACATCAAAAGACATCTTAGAGAACATTATCATGTGCAAGGATTCAGAGTACGACGTGACCGACCCTTCGGAAACTATCAAGGCGACAAGCCTACTTCATGAGATAGCCGACGGGAGAACAATCTCGAATGCTCTCCCATGTCAAGATGAGGAACCCGTCTCTGAAGAAGAAGCCGAACACGTCCAGGTTGACGATCGTGCGACTGATGACTTCGAGAACTACAAACCACCTACAGAACTCAAGTTCGATTGTCAGGAGCCCAAGGTCCGATTCGAGAAAAAAGGAAAGCATAGGAATTACGCCGAGTTCCGCTTCGATTATGGCAAAGAGTAGGAGGGGGAGACCTATGTCAGAAGAATCCGAAGTAGGCCAGCTCAAAGATGAAATCAAAGAACTCAAGAAGACTGTGTCAAAACTCAGAGAGACTGTCAGTCAATTGAACGCCAGAATCGGCCAACCCGACTCTCAAGCGGCCTCGCCACCGCAAGTTGCACAATACAGTGTCTTTGCAGGCCAGCAGAGTTGCATTGACTACGATATCGGCTGGCAAAGGCTCGTTGGATACCTGCGGCACGAGAGAACTGGTCTAACAGCTGCAGAACTCGCAACGAAGTGGGGTAAGTCGCGCTCAAGAACTAGTGAAGTCCTGAATAGGCTCGCAGAAGACGGGCATGTTGTCAAGCTTAGAGATGGCCGCAGAATCAGATTCAGATCGACACCGGACTGAGAACTTCTCTGCTCGATTATTCCTGTCGGCGTGAGTGCTGAAAAACAGATTGTTCCCCCAAGGTATTCTTAAGTATAGGGGCGGAAGACTCATTCAGAAGAGAATCTACTGCTGGGGTTAGTCTGATTGGGCAATGAACCACGTGCCTCGAAACGCAAGCAGTCCAAACCTGTAGAGGTAGTAAACACTACACCTGTCGAGTCGGAAGAAGAGGAAGTGACAGTCTATACCAGCAGACTCTTCGAGCTCAACATAATGGCTCAAGATGCAGTACGCGAGTTCGCCCTCCACGACATCGATGACACTGAAGGGCTCGAAAAGAAACGCGTGGCAATGCATGATGCCTTCACACAGCTCTATGATGAAGCCGCCCAATTCATTGAGGCTGCCATGAGTCAGGAGTTTGACGTTGCATATCTAAGAAGCAAGATTGAAAGCTCGGAGCCAGGAGTCAGGAGCAGCTTTCCAAGGGCCTGAAAGATCTTGAAGAAGAAATTCAGCAGAACATGTCTGAGATGTGGATGGCAAGGGTCTTGGCTTGGTTACATCAAGCCGCCGCTGCAAGCGGCCCATTCGTTGAACGCGAACATGAGGACAAGAAAAAAGAAGCTTCACGACACCTAGCCGCAGTGTACAGCCTATTGGAGAAACCATTCTCAGCCATTCCATCAAAGACTGACGGCGCACAGAAGCTAAGAAGAGTGGCGCTGGGTCACATGGCCTTGAGCCTGATCACGGGGTCATCCAAAGCTCAAGAGGCAGATTCAGCAGACATTCAAAGCAGGAGTAAGACCGCAGAAGCGGAGTTCTATGACGAGTTCCTCAACGAACTCATAGGCACCGAGAGCACATTCAGACAGGCGTTCAATCCATTTGATGAACTGATTCCACGCGACATGCTTAGCTCCTTCATATTCGAACAGGCGACGGACCTGTACAATGAAGCTCTACCGTTGTTCGAAAAGAGCAAGACAGCGGACAAGCAACGCTTGTCGATGATAAAGGCATGGAAACAGAATACGGCGGGCCTAAGTGAGGTCTATATGGCCATGACCTACAACGACATTGCTGACGCGCAGATGAGGTCGGGCAATCTCGAGGATGCTTCCAAGCTTTACCAAGAGTCATCGGATGCATTTGGCCGCGCAGAGAAGTGCTTCCAAGAGGTGCTTGCTCTTCAGAGCAACGCGGAACAGTCTGCAAATGATAAGGAGCAGAAGAAAGCTCTATCCTTGTTCTGTAGAGCAGAAGCTTCGGTCCCAACCCTTTCCGAGCTCCTTGAGGTTAACAACAAGGGAAGAAGCCATGACCGTGCTTGCGGAAATCTTCAAGGACCTCAAGAAAGCAGAGAAGCTTGCTAAGGCGCGAGAGTTGGTTGCAGCTATTAAGGAGAACCTCAAGATATTCTCATTCATTGAAGACATGTTGACCAAGCAAACAGGTGACATCGGTTCCATAAAGGGCCAGATTGACTTTGCCAAAGACCTCAGGAAGACAGCACTCATTGAGATTGTGGGCAAGTCACTTGATGAAGCGGGGTCAAAGCCAGCTTCGGACCCATCGGGGGCTCTCGACTCTGTCAGAGAGGGTTTGAGCAGTCTAGGAATACTCCTTAGTCTGGAATCTGATGACGAAGAGGTGGGTAACCTTAGGAACAGAACCTTGGCGATGCTGAGTCATCTCAAGTACGTCATCCAGTTTCAAGTGAGTTCGCAGAAACAGCATGGAGTTCAGTTCATTCTCTCGAGGATTCTAGAGAACCTCCATGCGTCTGACGCGGCCTCCTATTACAAGGTCATAGGTGAAACGCCGGAAGCTGATGAATTGACAGACCTGGGCAAACTAGCTCTTTCGACCGCGTACGCGTCGGAGGCCCAGATATTTGCCAAGCAGTCAGAGCAATGGGCATTCAAGGCACAACTCTCACGGGCGAATGCCCTCAAGGAATTCGAGGATGAAATGGCGCAATTTCAAGAAGACGATGCTTCTGACAGTACGGTGACGCTTCACGACGATACAATCAAGAGAATCAGACAGACTGTCGCGGCGTTTGAAGCGGCGACGAATGAACTGAACAGTGTTAAGGGCGAAGAGATCCGGCGCAAGAACAACGTGGATTCACAGGTGAAACAGCTGCAGGGCGTCGTCGTGAAGTTCAGGGGCGACCTGTCCAGGCTTCTTGGGGCCAAAAACGATTTTCTTGCAGAGGTCTTCTCTAAGAAAGGGGACACGTCCAAAGCCAAGCAGTACTTCTCACAGGCTAGCGACGCACTAAGAGAA
This sequence comes from Candidatus Thorarchaeota archaeon, assembly GCA_963726195.1. GTDB lineage: Archaea > Asgardarchaeota > Thorarchaeia > Thorarchaeales > Thorarchaeaceae > OWC5. The sequence goes on along the minus strand of CAVSBO010000005.1, from coordinate 123,255 downwards.
GCTGTTGGCAGCTACACCGTCGCGGCCCAGATGTTCCAGAACATCGGAGACGCCGAGGCCGCTCAGAGCGTCGATAACAAAGCTCGCACGACGGACTTGATTGCACGAAGCGTCTGGGATAACAGACAGAGAATGGATACCGATCAGACCCCAACCTACATGGGTGATAACGAGCTGAGCGGCTCTGTACTTGGGCACTGGAGGACAGCAATGACTGTTTCTTGTTTACGGAGACCATATCCCAACACACGCGTTGGTCAGGTGTTCATTTGCGTCTGTGTTGCTGACGCGACCTTTGAGCCAAGAGTGTGAAGACGAATCACATGGTACGGGGCAAAGGCTACTCCGCCTGCGTGATAGAACTTGCTAAACCATTCAACAAAGTGCAACCTCAGTGTCTGCAGGAAGGAGATAAGCCCTTCGAGGAATCCGACAATGATGGACCCTATGAACGCCCCAAGCAGAGGTATTTGGGGTTGAAGCAGCACCGTCTTGCCTGCCTCCTGAACGGCGAAGCTTGCAGGGATTATGTTGACTCCGAGAATGGAAATCTGCGGGAAGTATATCACGTATAACGCAGGCAGGGACATGAAGACGCTGCTCAGTATCACGTGTACTGTGTTCAAGGCGAATATTCGGGCATAGCTCACTGTGTGACTAATCATGCCAATACTGTTCTCGAGGAATGTGACAGCACCCTCCATGCCGCCCATCGCCGATGAGACTGCCATCACAATGAAAGGAACAATGAACATGCCTATCGTAAAGATGAAAGGACTTATCGGTAGCAAGGGATAGATACCATTGTCGCCTGTTCCATGACCGAGACCCAGGATCGGAACCCATAGATGGACTCCACCTGTGGAACTGAACCAGCTACTCACACTGTTGTAGCTCACGCCGAATATGAGATTGATGAAGCCAAGATAAAGCCAAAGGTATGATAGTGCCGCAAGTGCTTCGCGATACGAATGATGCTTCAGCTTGTTATACAGGTTCAGCACGATGCCTAGCGTGATATGAATCGCACCAATTTCGATTGACAGTTTCAGCATGTGTGCAGATCGATAGGGATTGGGCGTCCCGTTTGACAGAGTGTGTGCAAAAAGGGGCCAGAGGGGCTGTATCACGGTGTCGGAACCGAAGAAGCTGCCAAACAAGAGCCCGCCCAGCATCGCAAAGACGCCTAGCATCATCAAGCCCTGCGCACCTGCCTGCAAGTATCCCATGGTGGATCCCCAGTTCTGCCCCTTGCGCACCGACCTCCAAGCTGCCAGGCCAATCAGGAGAATGATGAATCCTTGGCCCACGTCTGAGAACACGAATCCGAATATCAATGGGAACGAGAGAAACATGATCTTTGTTGGATCCAAGTCATGTTTCGACGGAACACCATATGCAGTTACAACGCCCTCTGTCGCCTTCATGAAAGACGGATTAGTGAGATATGTTGGGGACTCTTCCTCTGCAAAATCAGGCCGGTCGAACTTCACGTCAAGAGCGGTCCCGACCCTTTCACGCAGAAGGGACTCAAGCCGCTCTTCTGAGCCTTCCGGAATCCAGCCCCAAGCCTTCACTGAATGCTCAGTATAAGCGAGGAAGGACTTGACCTCAATCCGTTTGCGCTCAATTTGAAGTATCTCCCAAGCAGCGACAATGCGATTGCCCCACTCCCTAGCGATGGACTTCCTCTTTGACTCAAGCTCGTCGAGTTCATGCTCGAGCTCTGCCATTCTCTTTGTCGCCGATTGCACAATATCATCGGGGCGCCCACTTGTTTTCTCAGGCACTTCGAATGCTTCGAATCCCAGTGCAGACAGAATGCGCTGAACCGCGGGCTTCCGATCGACAGGCACGATAACGGTTGCTACTGACATGCCCTTTCGCACGGCGATTGACTTTGAAGCAAACGCTCCCTCCGTAACTTCGCTAAGACTCCACTGAAGCTGTGTGACATGAGTAGTTGGAATAACTCCAGCGGTCGTGAACGTGTACTCAGTCGTGCCTATTCTACTGAGGTCGAGTCCGAGCGGCTTCAATGATGCCGCCACGTCCCGGGTACTCTGCTGTCGGTCAAACTCCAGCCGGGCCGATGCAATGTTCTTCTGAAGTTCCAGAGCTTCGGATTCTACAGACTTGATCACGCCACCGACGTAATCGAGAGAACCAGACAGACTCGTGTCATCGATTTCGATCGGGACAGGACTACGACGCTGAACGTCCAATTTGAGAAAAGTCACAAGGTTGGAGCACCTGTCGAACACCGAGTAGACGGTCTCCTCTTCGCGGGATCTTTTGACCTCGGAGAGACCCGCTTGATGACGGACATCTATGAACTCGAAAAGGCCGAACTCCTCGAGCGCCATCACTACCTGCCTCTCGAGGTCTCTGTGTGAGACCACCTTGGCGATAACCATGCTCGCAGGACTCATTGATAGACGCATTTCTGCCGTCACCGTGGCATCTGAGTTCGTTTCACGCTCGGACCTCGAAAGCACACACTAACGAGGCTGAGTGACGTCAGCGCGGGCAGGGCTGATTTAAACGTAGTGCCCCACAAGTCTCGCACCGGACGATTTGCCAATACAGGTCAATGTTTATCAGGTGATTAGCCGCGAGAACCTCAACTCGCCATTTCGGAGAGTTCCACGATGAGCGCAGGCAATGACGAAATAGAAACGATTCATCAAGCTGAAGAAGACGCGGCCAAGAGAATCGAGGAGACCCAGCGGCGAGTCAAAGAATTGAAGGAACAGACCGAAGAAGAAGTGAAGCGGATTCTCAAAGAGGCCGAAGGGCAGGCACAACAAGCAGCCATCATCTTGAAGTCAGACATTGACGAGAAGAAAGCAGAGATAGAACAGAAAGTGAATTCTGGAACGGAGGCCTATGTGTCAAGGATACAGGAATCCGGACGCAACCGGAGAACCGCTGCGATCCAGACTGTCGTTAAGATGCTACTGGGGGAGGAATCCTGAGATGAGCAGTGTAAAGGGCATACTTGACCTCATTGAGACGAAGACTTCGGAAAAGGCAGACAAGATGATGAAAGAGGCTGAAGAACTCAGAGAACTGCGGCTCAAAGAGGCAAAGGACAAGGCAGCCGCAATCACTGATTCAGCAACAGCCAAGGCGGAGAAGGAACTCAAAGCCGAGTTGGCTAGGCAAGAGGCAAGTGCAAAGCTCAAGGCAAAGTACAGGATGCTGGATGCAAAAGAGATTGTCATCAAAGATGTCCTCGACTCGGCGACTACCGTAGCAACAAAGGAAATTGAAGGGAAGAAAAGCAAAGACATCCTCAATCGGCTCGCTGTGGACGGAGGAGTGGCGCTAGGCACTCAATCATTGGAACTTGTGCTGCCACAGAAGATGAAAACAAGCATCGACGTAGCTGAGGTTGCTAGAGCGATCACAAAGGCCACTGGAGACAAGGTCTCTGTCACTATCGCCAAGGATACTATCAGGTCATCGGGCGGCCTAATAATCAGGACAACCGACCACTTGAAGTCCGTGGACAATACCCTTGAAGCTCGTGCACAGCGACTTGCGGGCTCCATCAGGGACGCCGCTGCAAAGATACTGTTTACTGAGAAAGCAAAGCCTGACTAGAATCCTGTAGGAGCTCGGCACTCCGTCTTCAATCGCAATCCTGCAAGAAGGCGTTGCTGGTTCATTCTATCCTTCGTCACTGGACCCCAAGCCAGTCCGAAGAGTCCATCGCCTCTGAATGAAGTCACTCAGCCTCTTATGCTCCAATCAGGGTCGGAATATACCCGAGCAAAAGGAATGAAATGACGAATCCGTAGATTGCGATAGCCTCAATGAACACAACATACAGAATGCTCTTACCAAAGGTCTCCGGCTTCTCCGTAATGGCGCCTAGTGCCGCTGCCGAAGCAGTTCCCATGCCTAGGCCCGCGCCTACACCCGCGAGACCAACGGCCAAGCCCGCGCCTATTGCGGCACCGAGTATTGCCCATCCGCTCGGTTCGGCAATCAGTTGTTCCAGAATCGGTCTTGGCTGAAAGCTCAATGAACCCACGGCTGCTGATTTGACAAACCACATCGAAGAGACTAACATCAGCGTGGCAAAGAGCGTAGAGAATGCAACCATTGCAACAGATTTGATTATAGATGTATTAGGATTCAATGGGTCTTGTCCTCCGTCACCAAATTGTAATCATGCGTCTTATTGTATCAGTTGGTTCGCCTCGTTCGATTCCCACAGCAATTGACCGGATGTTTCGAATCTCATAGAACTTCAAATTGAAGAAGCCTAGAATCGTACCAGGGTGGAACGGGAAAGCGCTCATAAGAAGCTTCACCTGCTGCGCGATGTAATCTTCAATCGCCAATTCCACATTCGCCAGATCTTGACTGTCCTCGTACAGCCGGGCAAGCCTGCCTGCGAGTTGCGCATACTTCGTCTTCTCTAGCCGCGTAAACACATCTCGCCAAGAAGTCTGACCCCTCATTGATTCCACCAACGCTTTCGACTTAAACGTAAACCGGACCAATGACATCTCAACTGCGCGCGCGTCCAGCCCTAGCACAAGTGCGCGCAGCATGGTCATGACATTTCGAAGATCAACCCGAGTCTCAAGAAGATTCATCACACGTCGTCGGTCTTCAATTGGGAAGCTCTCAGAGCTTCGAGAACAGATCTAAGGAACCATTCCTCAAGAGCTACTTCGAGTGGTGCAGTTGAGTCAAGTTCTTCGTACGCAGGAAGCCTTGTGAGCAATGCCACTTTCACGTCTCGGTAAGGTACAACGTCAATCAGCTTCTGAATCGACCCGGCATCTGCCAGCTGAGAAAACACCTCCGCCTGTGCCGGGGAGGTAGGTACACAGAACCTGAGTATCTCGTCTCGTTCCAGACCGACATGTACTCCGCGAATGAGAGACTTTAGGCTCTCAGCCAAGAACATGCCTGTGTATGCCCGCGTAAAATCAGCTGACTCTTCCCGTGAGAGACCGCGAGATGCTATAGCTGACCTCAACGAAATCCTTCGAGAGAATAATCGCCAGTTCGTCTGGCATGGGCATGCCTTGAGGAGACTCTCTCTGCATAACTGGTCCATAGTGCGTGTTTGCAAGAAGCTTGATGAAATCCTCGTAGCTACCTGACTGCAACAGACGCTCGTATTCACCGACAGGCAGAAAGTACGACTTGATGCCGCGAATCCGGGCGTTGACGAATGCATATTCACTTGCAGCCTTGGTGGCCATGTTCCATAGACCGCCTTCTCTGGTCATGGGGGAAACGAGGCCTGCAGCCTGGACGCAACATATAAACTCATCCTCTGACAAAGAACCCGTGAGCAGCCAAAAGAAGAGTTCATAGAGAAACGCGGCGAGGAGACCCCCAACTTCAGTTGGGGGAGGAATCGCCGCCCGTGACATACGAGTTTAAATGTGAGCTTGAGACTGAAGAATCACGTCCGACCGTGGCAATGCTGTGGTCGGGAGGGCGCAAGTCAACCGCCCGAATGTCGCGCGAAATGACGAGGTGGAGTTCCTACCGCGGATCGCAGTGGCAAGCCTACGACTTTAGTCGCGGGTAGTTGACATAAGTGGCAGTTACTCCAATCGCGAGAGTGAACAAGACGACAGGTGAAGGCAAGTCAGCTGCACGCGAGCATTCAGAGGTTTTCGATATCGGCAGCTTGTTCAGAAGCTCGGCGATTATCAGCTTCGTTGTTGAGATCCTGTCGGTCATTGTGATGTTAGGGTCACTCGCGGCGTTCTACGTCGCGCGAATCATCCCGGGACTAAGCACTGACGTACAGATACTACTTTTGTTGATAGGCAGCATTTTGACTCTAAGCATATTCCTCGCGGCAATAAGCATCTTCATTCGAGGATCGCGACGCATAGGTGATGCAGTAACAGGACCCACTCTTCAGACGGTTCGCTTGGACACTCCGCGAGTGAAGACTGTCGTGTATATGTATGCGATTCTGACTGTCTTGATGGGAGTGACCGGGTTCTATATCTGGTACCTCTTGGACAAGGATATCCTTTACCCCTTCGTAGCTCCCTACAACTCCATTTCGCTGCGCCTCTTCACATGGGCCCTAGGTGCATTCTTCATAGCTCTCCTGATCCAGATCATAATCGCAGGCGTTGGAAGAAACGCGTCGAAGATCATAACCGGAGTCCTCGACTCAGACGATTCGGAGTTCACGAAGTAGAACCATCGGGCTCTTGTTCATCTAGACGGAAGACGACATCCTCAGCTATCTCATCAGGAGTCGGCATATACTTGCCCTTCAGGTGAGTGCCTCGTTCCAATCTATCAAAGTAGCCCACCGTGACGTACACCCCATAGGCACCTAGGATGAATCCCGCAACCGTTCCTATGATAGCGCCCCAGACGCCACCTTGTACGCCCCATATGGAGGCTCCCACTATTTGCCCGGCGAAAAGCATTGCCACGATTGTGCAGGGCAGCTCAGAGGCCACAGCCAAGTACTTGCCAGCACCGCCGAACCCGCTCTGTTCCCGGTTCGCCGAGTTCTCCATAGACCCATTCTCGGCGACATTTGTGAATATCAGTTTCGGTATGCAATATTGAACAGAGTGCATACTAGTGAAGCCTTTTCAGCAACTCAGTGCAACCTAGATTGGGCATCAGACTTGAAAGTAAGCTTGAGAAACGGCAGCGGAGAAGTGCAGATTGAGATACCAAAGCGAAATCTAGCAGGCGTGCTTGCGCCGAAGAATCCGCAGGTCAGGGGAAATACTCTAGACGAACTAAGACATGTAATGGAAAACCCCCATGGCCCTTCATTGGCAAGTTTGACAAAGAGCAAGAGTGTTTGTGTCCTCGTCGAGGATCATACGAGGGAAGAGCCTCGCTGGGAACTCATCAATGCCGTCATGCCATCACTAAGAGACGCCAGCCATGTTCAATTCATTATAACAACCGGCTCTCACGAGGTCGAGCATCCAGGGAACCGAGAGATTGTTGATATGATCAACCGGGCCTCAAAGGATGCGGGCCTGATTAATTTCAGAGTTAAGATTAATGACTGTCATGATACCGATGTAGTCAACTTGGGCACAACAAGCAGAGGCACGCCCGTCATCATCTCTTCGGCAGCAGCTGGTCATGATGTCTATGTCGCACTTTCCGATATGAAAGCTCACTACTTCGGTGGGTATTCAAATGCTCTGAAGGATTTCCTCCCGGGAGTCTGCGCCTTTGCGACAATCGAAGCGAATCATGCCATGGCTTTGGATCCTAGGTCTACATTCGGACGACACCCATATCATCCGGACCCCAATAGACGAGACAACCCGCTTGCTGATGACATGAGAGAAGCGATGGAAATCATCACCAAGGGGGCAAAGGCGTTCGCACTGGCAGTCGTTTCCGATGACAATAAGTTAGTCTGGGCTGATGCCGGACTCCTCAAGCCCGTGATAGAGGGCGGCATCGAGTCGGTCGACAAAACGGACAGTTTCTGTGTCAGGCCGGTGCCGAGAATCATAGTTTCTCCCGGCGGCTATCCTGAAGACAAGAGTCTCTATCATGCCCAAAGGGCAGTTGAGCTGACCAAGAATGCAGTTGCCGATGGCGGTGAGATTCTGTTGATAGCCGAATGCAAGGATGGCGTTGCGCCAGAAGAGGCCATTGAGAACTTCTACCGCAAGTTAACCGCTCCGCTCGACGAGGTGCTCAGTACCATTCACGGTCAATACCATCTATACGAGCACAAGGCGTACAAGTTTGCAGAGCTGCTCAAACGAATCAGTTGCGTGAAAATGTACACCAATCTGGACGCTCAGACGGTTGAAGCGGCACATCTTGAGAAGGTAGACGACCCACAGGCTGTTGTCGATGAGTGGATTGCCAAAGATTCAAGGACGAAGATACTCGTCTTTGATAAGGGCAACAAGATTGCCGTCTATACTAAATAGACTGGGGCCTTCAGAACGGGTCTGACTTGGGGGACGTCTTCAGCTCGTCTAGGCAAGTGCCTACACGGAGTCCCACGTAAATCCCGAGAGAGCGGGCATATAGTTTCTTGTATCTCTCAAAACCGTGGTCATAGACGGCACGATTGTTGGGCGAAGGCTGAAGCGGGGGTAGAGGACGAACCATCTGCTCTGCTGCGTCGGCGACTGAAGAGAATACGCCTATGCCCTTGCACGCCAGTATTGCGGCGCCGAGGGCAGTGGCTTCCTCCATTGATGTCCGAATGACCGGCACACCCAAGACGTCGGCTTGAATCTGCATCCAGACCTCACTACGTGCTGCTCCTCCAGCGACACGTACCTCCGAAGCAGCTAGTCCCAGCTCTCGCATTACCTCAAGATTCGTACGTATGTCGTAGCACACGCCCTCAAGTATTGCACGCATCAGATGCTCTCTCGTATGACCCAAGGCGAGACCTGCGAAGACCCCTCGTGCATTGGGATTCCAGTAAGGAGCACCCGCACCTGCAAGATGTGGAATGTGGACGACCCCTTCCGAGCCCGGTGGTATCTTACTTGCCCTCTCTGTGATGACATCATAGGGGTCTACTCCACGCCTGGTCGCTACTGCGCATTCCTCACTGCCAAGATTATCACGGAACCATCGAAGAGCTGAACCGGTCGTGAACATGCTTGCCTCTACGACGAAGGCATCAGGAACCACATGACGACTGCACAAGACCCGTCTTTTTGAATCGAGTCTTGGTGTCTCGGAATATGCGAGCATGAATGTCCCGGTTCCTGTTGTTGTTTTGATTGAACCCGGCCTTACGACTCCAACACCAAGAGCAGCACACTGCTGATCACCGCCACCCGCAACAACAGGGGTACCTTGCTTCAGATGGATCAACTTTGCAGCCTCAGAAGTCACCTCGCCCACAAGCGTTCCGGGTGCAACGGGGTCTGGCAGCTTCTCTTTGGGAATCCCGAATTCGCGAAGAAGCCTGTCGGACCAGTTGGCTTGCCTCAAGTCGAATAGCATAGTTCGGCTTGCGTTGGAGAAGTCTGTGACAGTCCTACCGGTGAGTTTGTAGATGATGAAGTCATGGACAAGAAGGAACTTGAAGGCTGCCTTGAACGTTTTCGGCTCCTTTTCCTTCACCCAGAGAATCTTCGGTGCAGAGAAGTATGGGTCGATTGTGAGACCCGTGATTGAATATACCTCGTCCGGTGGGATCTGTCTCTTGATCCATTCACACTGTGGAACCGTTCTCCGGTCTTGCCAGACAATGGCACGGCGAAGAGGAGCACCTGTTTTGTCAATAGGGACGATGGTCTCACGCTGGTTTGTCACGCTCACGCTGATGATGTCACTCCCAGTGGCATGCGCTTCCTTGAGACTCTGTTCCATGGTTTTTCCAGCCGCTGCCCACCAATCAGCAGCATCTTGCTGAACCCAAGAAGGACTAGGATAGTAGCTACTGAATTCCTCGTATGCCTTGGACACGACCGTGCCGTCCGTGTTGAACAGCATTGAGCGAACGCCCGAAGTCCCTGCATCTATTGCCGCGACTCAGCTGTGTCATCTGCCTCTACCTAGCAGGCTAGCAGAATTGCGGGGGATATGAAAGCTTCGAGAGTCACTTGTTGCTGGCTTCGGAGTCTATCACTTCAAGTGCGCTAGAATACTTGGGCATGCTGCGCGAGGTTTTGCACTTTGTGACCGGTCCGCACTCAGAATCTTACATATCCCTGGCAGTGGTTGGATTTGCGTTCCTAGGCTAGCTTCATGCCCTCTTGTTGTGCCACCTTATTCAGTCTGTCATCAAATGAAACAAAAACACCACACCTTTGCTGTCTGCATGTCTCAACCTGAATCGCATCTGCCAAATAGACATGGTACGCAAGAATCAATGGGATACTTCCGGCAATGATTTCTCCAAGTACAGGCACTGCCTCCAACTGTCCGAGCCCAGCTGAGGAGACTTGCCTCATTATACAGCGACTGGAAAGGTTGACGGGCATCGCGAATCACCTTTCTGTTCTGGTACTTGTCGAAGACGACGGCGGCCTCCCCTATGTTCCATTGTGAGATCACTAAGACAACGCTCTTATCGTAGCTCTCATTGAAGAGAGAATCTACCTTCTCTGACCCCTCCTCCTCCAGATAACGCTTTACAAGGGCGCTCGTGTCAAGATAGACCTTCTCTGTCATTTATGCCTCATCTCTGATCTCACGGACGACTTCCTCAGCCTTGAGACCCGGTTTTCTCATTGCCAGAATCTCTCTGGTAGATTGAACCTCCTTCTTCAGTTGAAGTGCAAAACCGACTCTCTCAAGGAACATCTCAGAGGACATATTCGCCAGTGAAACCTCTACCGCGCCGCTTAGAGTTTCTCCACTTGACAGCTCGGATCTAATCCTTTCGACAAGACTCTTGTCAAGACTCAGGGTTATCTTGGCTTTCTCTTGAAGAGATCTATTCCTGACCGTTTCAGCCATACGTATATACGTATATACCTCTGTACTTAAGCATTGCTCTTTGAACGACTGCCCTGACGATTTGATTAAGAGAATTGCTTGAGCTCTGGACCGAAGACAGACATGAACCGGTTGGATATCTCGGCATCCATCGGAAATCTTAGAGAATCACTTGTAGCTGGCTTCGGAGTCTATCACTTCAAGCAAATCACGACGACTACCTATCAGGCTCATCTTGAGCCGTCGGTGCAGTTTGATTTGACGCTCACGACGCAACGCTTTGGTCCGGCTGTCAACTTCCTCAAGATAGACCAAGTACTTTGGAGGATGCATCCGGAAGTACGATGCCGAGTGCGACTTTCGTGCCACGTGCTCCTTGAAACGTCTCAAGGGGTCGTTTGTCTGGCCCGTATAGTAGTTGTGGTCCTCGGTCTCAATCACATAGACGAAATACTTGGTCATAGTAACGGGGAACTCTAGCTCGACGTTGATAAAAACCTCTGTGATTCCAGAGTAGAAGAAATACAACGGTCCCGTCGACAAACCATCTCATGCGGGGCCGTGTACTATTCTGAACTCGATGTCGGGATTACATGTCAGCACAGCCATGTGTTGCTCGGCAGGCTCCCGACTTTCGCGGGTGATTCCGGACTTTCTAGGACTTCCTTCCCTTGAAGTAGACATAGAGTAACAGTAGCCAAAGCAGTAATTGTAGTCCCACAAGCAACCAAGCAATCATGGGGAGTACTGGCGGAGGTGCCAGAATGTCCCAGAGCAGTCCGAGAACACCGAGAATGCCGAACATGATTCCCATCATAACGAATATCTCGACCTGCTGCCAAGAAGTTGCACGATAGGCAAGAAGCGCGCCGATTGCCATTACAATTATCGCCGCCCCCACTATCCGGCCTGAGGCTATCTCTGATGGCCACCCGGTGAGAGTGTTCCAGTACGCTGGTAGTAGGAACCAAAAGGCCCCGAAGACAATTGTCACAATGAAATATAGCAAGAAGATGTACTTCGCTGATTTTGATATTTCCCCTGGCATGTTAACCACGCTTCCAAGCTTTCCAATAACGTCTCCTTCAGCTTTCTTATCATTGTTTCGGTTAACCATGGACCTATTGTATTATCTTAGGGTATCACAAACTATGATGAAAGCAACGAAGAGAATGCTTTCGTTGTGTTGCGTGAGTGACGAGATTGAAACATCTTGTGCTGGCCTAGGTTCTTGACGTATTATTGAACAAACGCTACCGGTCAGTGTCGAGGGGAAGGTGAATGGCGAAAGTGCAGCGTTCCGCTCCCTGACCAACGGCCTCCACGATTTCGACTCGCACTGGTTTGCCCAATACTCCCTCCCAGAGAGACTTGTACCAGCCGGATCCACACAGGCAGAATGTCGAAGAGACCGGAGTTCCATTCAGTATTGCGGGGCGAATCAAGGCACAATGGCAGTATGATGCACGCTTGTGTGCGGCGTCTTTGGCTTCTTGAAAGCCTTTCGGGTCGTGTGGGATCTTGGTGACATAGATGACGTTGCCTTCGCGTTTTGGATACTCGTAGAACGGGAGTCCCTTCCACGAACTATCTTGCTCCATCCACTTGATGAGCGCGTCTAGGTCACCTGTTCGTTCGTACTCGGCGCGAACCTTCTGGATTCTCTTCTGGGGGAATGTCTCGGAACAACATAGCATGATGCTTCGGCGCGTCTCATTGTCTGGTACGAAGGTATCCATCCTATCGATAGCGGCGATGAGCCACTCTGTAATCTGCTCCGCGCTTTTCTCAGCGGAAGCATCTGAAACAGCTTTCATGACCTTTGCTTTCATCGACTTGCCTGCAAACTTGTCGAGCCCTTTGGCGAACTTATCCAGCCATCCCATTTCTATGCGCCGCTGCTAATCCGTCAGGCCGGGCAAGAGCAGATTCTACATTATAAGAGCAGCCTTAGAAGCAATGACCTGATTCGGTACAGACACCGGTTCCTCATCGGCTGGCAGCGCGAGCCCAGGGGCATCTTATAAGCTTGGAAAGCATTCTTGGTCCAGATGGAAGATGACATTGGGGTAGAAAACGATGGTCAAGGATTCGGAGAGGGCTGAGCGGGAACGAGCTAGTAAGCAGCTATCGCACAATCACATAGTGCCAAATCAGAGAAAAGTGAGTACACTGCTGCTATCACTTATCGTGTTGGCGTCGTTGCTTTTGACACAGTGTCTCTTCTCTGCACCCACACCTGTGCTGGCTCAAGAGCCGCCCATCAGGTTCATACAGACTGTTCAAGTAACGCCAGATGGCCAATTCCTAACAGGCAGCTTCCCCCGCATCAATTATGTTCCTGCAACCGACCGTTTTGTTGTTTCATTTGGAACGAAGGCGAGTACGGTAACAAACGTAACTCTCGGTGCTGGATACGCCTACAAGGAATACAACCTCAATATGCAGGAGACGGGCAAGAGTGGTCTTCTAGAATGGTACCCGAACGCGAGTGAGGCAGGCGATTCAGGTTCATTCATGGTGAACTCCACTTACTACTACGTCTTTGTATCCCAGAACGCGGGGGACCCTTATGGCTGGCGAATAGTCAAGTACGATGCCGCGAATTGGTCGAGACTAAAAGAGATTTACGTCATCCTTCCGAAGCCACTTCCGGGAAACAATGATTCGATTGAGGGAAACACCGATCCCATGGTTGCATACGTTAACGGGCAGCTCGATGTCAGCAACCAGTATAACCCTTCAGGAATCTGGCAAGAGGGGTTTTCGAGTCGCCATCACTTCTTTACAGCCGACCTCCAGCCGCTAGGAAATATCACGCTTGATGACAGTCCGCATATTGACGGGTCTTCCATCATCTATGTTGATGGCATTTACTATTTCGTGTCGGCCGACTTCTATTCCGGTGGTTTGACTTTGATGAAGTATGATGGTCAGTGGAACTTCCTTGGCAACAAGAGCCTGATACCAAAAGCCCATTGGTCACAAGGGATGGCTTTTGACGGAGCACATTTCTATGTCGCTTACTTGGATACCAGCAAAAGAAACGGTTCAGCCTTCTTTCCGGTCTACCCGAACGTGCACCTTGCGACATTCGATCGCAATTGGAACCTCTTGCACGATGCAACGATCACGAATTTCACCTACGGGGGTGACAAGAAGGGTGGAAGACCGTGGGTGATACTTCATGGGGGCCTGCTGTACGTGTCCTACGATGTAGACACGGTGAATGTGACAACGTGGGAGGAAGAAAAGAAGTGGCAGGCTTATGTGAGCATCTTTGAGATTTCACAGGTGACGCAAGGCGTACCTTGGCCGTCGTTAATCCTGGCAGCAGGAATAATGGTTGTTGCCGTGGTAGCAGCTACAGAACTCTTTCTGAAGAGACGCGAACGAAGGATCGGATAAAGATAGAGCAGTGTGAAGTACTTCGCCACGGCCAACTTCTGGATGACGAGGCATGGCAGGCAAAGGATGCAGCGAACACATCCCGAACTTCCCGATTTCGAACACAGAGTCCGAAACTGCCCCATGATGGATCGCAGGCCTAGCCGATAGCCATCCTCAACAGGCTAGGACTGCGGGACAACATGCTTAGTAGGTGATGACGACTTCCATTTCGCGGGTCTCTACGTCAGGCCGGCCCTTCACACCGAGCACTGCCTTTATCATCCAGCTGTTGCGGGCATTCTGACCACGGTACGTCGGCGGCACGTTTGATGGCAATGGTAGACTGAACGGAATCGTATCCCGGTAGCCAACTGTGAAGTGCCTTCCCCCAGATACCGTCAGCTTGCCCCTATGGAGCGCAGTGGTCTGTTCGGCGGTCACAGAAGTGGTCTGCTGGCCGACAGTTTTCTGCTGAGTAGCTTTGGTCCATTCATTTACCCAGAACTCAATACGTATTTCGTCCGCATCGAACTCTTCCGAGGACGAGATGTCAAGCTTGCCCGAGAGCGGCTCTCTATTACTATATGTTGATTTGTCTAGCATCACTGCTAGGCTCGCCTTCGGCGCCTGAAGCCTGCTGAGAAATCCCATAAGTTTCACACCGTCTCTTACTTTGAACCCGAACTTTGTCGGGCCACGCGACAAGGCGAGGATATTTCATTTATCGTTTGCTAGTAGAGACTTCGGGCATATCAGACTGAGACCAAGAAAACCCACTTGCCCCAGAGCGAGTAGGTGTCCGCTGTAGCCACACCCACGAATCTTCCATCGTGTTCAACGATGGATAGCCTTAGAGGAGCAGAAGGGGAGATAGGCACGTAGCCACCCACATCAATTGTGATATTGTATGCGGTCCAACCTGACAACTCGATGTTGAAGTGAGCTCTGTCCGGGAAGTCCCAGAGATATACGGTGGTGCCATTCCAGACTTGATATCCCGTGTACTCTGAATAGAGGAACATGAACTTGGCACCGGCGAACTCCACCGTGTATGGCTCGTTGCCGTTCTCACCGTACACATCGCTGACGTAGCAGTATCGACCACATTCGGCAACCCATTGAGGGCTTCCAAGAGCGTGCCAAGAGAAGAAAGAGGCTGCCACTCCCACGACAAGAATCAACGAGACCGCGATTACTTTCTGCCGCAGCGTCTTCAAGCGCACGTTTTCATATTCATTGCTCTTTCATATGAATTCTCTGGCGGCTGGGAAGAGAATATGCCGAAGGACAGCATAGGATACGGTACGGCGCTCTGACCATGAGTGAAGCCATCTATGGTACAACTATTCCGGCGGCAGCCCTGATTGCATAGTCGAGCACCGCTCCCGGGTAGATGAAGAGCACGACAACACCTACGACGCATAGAACAGCAGCTATGACAGGGGTCCTAGCCAGCTTCAATGGTGCACCGTCCTTCGGCTCTACCATATAACAGTACTTGAGCACCCTTAGGTAGTAGCCTAGAGAGAACACCGAGTTCAGGAGCCCGATCAACGCAAGCCACCACATCCCAACTTCGACCGCACTCTGGAATAGGATTAGTTTTGACCAGAATCCGGCAGTCAGTGGCATCCCCGCAAGAGCAAGCATCAATACTGCGAACATCGCCGATGCTAGCGGAGCCCTCTGACTCAATCCTGCCAGATCGTCGTATGTTACATCTCGGGCCAAACGGACTGAGATTGTCCATATCAAGATGAAAGCCCCTGTCTTCATCAGGGCGTGAACGAAAGCTTGGAAGAAAGCCGCAGCCAGCCCGAGTTCCGTACCTGCTGCGAGCCCTATCAGCAGGTATCCCATCATCGCAATACTCGAATACGCCAGCATTCGCATTATGTTGCGCTGTGCCAGAGCGAGTACGTTTCCGATCACCATCGTCAGAATCGATACTCCGACTATGAGAGGAGTCCAGCTGAGTCTCGCAACAATGAACGCAATCATCAGTATCCTAACCAGTGCGCTGACTCCGGCCTTCTTCGCTCCACCCGCCAAGTACGAGGTAACGCTTCCGTCAGCAGTGGAGTAGGTATCCGGCACCCACATCCAGCCAGGGAAGATGCCGACCTTGAATCCGAATGAAATCACAAACAGAATCATGGCAAGCATCAGGGTGTACGCTGCGGGAGAAAGTTCAGGACCAGAACTCCAAATTGCCGCTACGGTAGACGACAACACTGACAAGCTGGTCTCACCCGTGACGCCGTACACCAGAGCAATTCCGAATATCATGAGTGTAGTTGCCATTAGGCCCATGACGAAGTATTTAGTTGCTCCATCGACGGCTCCGTGATTCGGGCTAAGCGCTGCAAGAACGTAGGTAGGAGTGGACATCAATTCCCATGCTATGAATAATGCAATGAGGTCAGTCGCCATGACCACCCAGATGGCTCCTGCGAAAGACATGAGCAGCAGGAAGTTGTACGGCCCACGGTCTCCACCATGCAGCGTAGAGGACATCAGGACAAGGAAAGCGACAATCAGAATGATGTAGATGAAGAAGTCAGCGAATGCATCCCTGGTGAAAAGACCTCCGAAAGAGGGCACCGGGGCGAAAACAACCATCTCAGTTGTGGTCACCAAGACTCCTACGAAGCTGACCGCTAGTGGGTTCCATCGCATGCCCACTGCTAGAGCGAGCAACGCGAACACTACGAGAGTAAGTGCGGGCAGCGATCCAATCCAATCGGCAGGAATGAACAGAAGCAATTGCTGTGTGAGAGGAGCCAATACGGCGCGTATGAAATCGATGATGGGCGTAAAAAGCTGAAACACTATGGCACACCCCCAACAATGAATGACACGACTGGCGACACTAATCCAAGTAAGAGGTCGGGCCAAATTCCTAGGATTACAACTGGAACTAGAATAATCAAGGGCGCGATGAGGTCAGACCAAGGTGCCTCTGTAACTGGTTTCTCTGAGCTGGGATCACTGAATACGACTCTGTTGAGTGTCCAAAGCAGATAACCCACAGTCAGGAAAACACCCAGAGTGATTAGCGCGGTCCACACGTAGACCCTTATCGATCCAAATAGAATCAACGCCTCAGCGATGAATCCGCTTAGACCGGGCAGACCAAATGCGGCAAACGACGCGAAGATGAAAACGGATGACAGTCGAGGAGCTTGCGCCATCAATCCCTTGACTTGAGGGATTTCCCTAGATCCTGCAGAGTACTTGAGTTGTCCTGCAACAATGAACATGACAGATATGATTACTCCGTGGGAGACCATCATGTAGACCGCACCTTGCAGTGCGGCGGTTGTCCCGATAGCGACGCCCAGCAGAACCCAAGACATGTGGTTTATCGAAGTGTAGGCCACCATGCTCTTCAAATCGGTCTGGGCCATGGCCGTGAATGCCGCGTAGATACAGGTGAACACCGCGAGCACAGCGAGTGGAATACTCAGTCTTGCAAAGGCGGATGGAACCATCCAGACTCCAAGGCGAATGAACCCGTAGCCTCCCATCTTCAGGAGTATTCCAGCAAGAATCACAGATCCGGGCGTTGGAGCCTTCACGTGAGCCCACGGAAGCCAGTTGTGTAGTGGCCAGACAGGAAGCTTCACTCCTGCACCCATGAATACAGCAAGTGCAAATCCAAGCTGGATGGTTGGAGGCAAGCCCATGCTCCGGAGTGCTATCATGTCAAATGTGTGAGGCACCGCCGCGAAGTACAGGACGAAGAAACCGACGAGCATCACTGCAGAACCAAGATGAGTGTAGATGAAGAACTTGACAGCAGCGTGCTGGCATCCCTCCTCGCCCCATCGACCAATGATGAAGAACATTGGGATCAGGACAAGCTCCCAGAAGATGAAGAACCCAATGAGGTCGAGCGACATGAAGACACCGAGAAGCCCTACCTGCAGAAGCAGCATCAGGGCGTAGTACAATCCTTCTGACTTGTGAATATGATTCGAGCTAATTGTGGCAATCATGACAACGAAGTTCGATAGAGCAATCATGGCCACAGAGATGCCGTCAACTCCCACGGCTATTCGAAGTTGAGTCGATCCTCCGCCCGTGACAATCTGGCCCATCACGAAATTCCACAGATACTTCATTCCGGCGTTTGGATCACCAGAGCCTATGGCAGGATCGAATGCCATCGCGAGAAGAAGCGACAGTAGAAGCTCAATGATCGTCACGGCGAGCGTAATGATTCTTGCAGCCTTCCCACGAGCTGCGTAAGCAACAAGTGAGGCAACTAGGGGAAGGACAAGCATGAACGGAAGTATTCCTAGGGGGATTAGGTCGATAAGCTGCTGAGTCTAGCAGAATCTGCACTCTAGATTACCCCCATGGAAATGAGAGCGAGAATAACCAAGAGACCAACGCCGAAGATAAGGACGGCCACATAGTCGTTCACTCTTCCGGTTTCAATGGCTTCACTCGACTCGGAAACGGCTACGCTGGCTGTTGATATCTCTTCAGCAAACCCGTCAACCACATGGTCATCGAACCATCGTACCCGGGTAGAAGCTGAGGTCGCTACACGAGCTGAACCAAAGTCGATGCCGTCAATGATACGGTCATCCACCTTTGCTTTCCACGAACTCGTGAATCTAAGAACGCCGCCGACAATCCAGTAGTAGAATTCGTTGATGTACCATCGGTGCTTGAGAAAACCGTAGAGCCGCTTTCTCACACCGTGTTCGGGTATAGCAGTGTTTGGCCTGTCCGATCTCCTGATATAAAGAACGTAGGCCGGGATGCCGCCCAAAGCCAAAGCTCCGAACGTGAAGACAAGAGGGACGAGCCCCGGCATTGTAAACTTCGCGAGAGCCATCCCTACAAGGCTCATGGCCCATGTGTCCAGTGTTAACGGACTTTCACTGAACAGTACGCCTTGGATGAATGGGAAGATCGCAAAGGCCACAATCGTGAAAGCAGCCAGAATATAGAGCGGAACCATCATTGCCGGACCTGGGTCATGCGGCTCTTCATGGCCACTGTGTTCCTCGGGCTCTGAGTGCTCGGGAGCTTCGTGCTCAGATTGGGTGACCGATTGCCCATCTGATGCTGCGCCACGTGAAGGCCCATAGAAAGCCATTCCCATGAGCCTTATGCTGTAGAAGATTGTGCAGGCCGCTGCAAGAACAGACAGAACAAAGAGGAACATACCTACTTGGCTATGAAGCGCCAGTTCGTACGTGTATTCGATTATCGAGTCTTTCGACCAGAATCCTGAGAAGGGCGGGATACCAGAAAGAGCTAGCACACCAATCCACATCAGAAGGAACGTCTTGGGCATGTACTGCTTGAGACCGCCCATTTTGCTGAGGTACTTCGTGTGAACAACATGAATGACACCGCCAGCCGCCAAAAAGAGGAGAGCTTTGAACGCACCATGGCTTACGATATGCAAGACTCCGCTCATGTATGCCTCTTGATAGTTGAGTATCAGTCCGCTTGTGCCTATCGCCAACATCATGTATCCGAGCTGGCTCAGCGTGGAGAATGCCAGTATCTGCTTCAGCTCGTTGGAGACCATCCCCATGGTCGCCGTCATGAATGCAGTAACAGCTCCGATTATGGCCACGATTGTGAAGAAAGATGTGGCCGACGCGAACGGAGGAGGCCCCATTGGAAAATACGTGTAATGGTTCGCAGCACTTAGCATGGTGATAAGGAACCTTGCTGTTATGTACACTCCCGCGTTGACCATGGTTGCTGCGTGAATCAGTGCTGAGACCGAAGTTGGTCCTGCCATCGCTTCCGGCAGCCAAACATCGAGCGGAGCTTGTCCGGACTTTCCTATAGCGCCTGCGAATATGAGGAGGAATACCGGGACTAGCATCCCAACCGAAGACAAAACCTGCCACCAACTCTGAGCATCTGCGGCCATGTCTGTAAATGAGAAGGTGCCAGTGAACATGAATAGAACCAGAATTCCCCCAAGCATGAATGCGTCTCCGACTCTCGTTACGATGAATGCCTTTGTTCCACAGTGAGTGTTGTACTCTCCCTCTGTCTTGAAGTGGAGCAATCGATTCTTGGGTTCAATGCCGGTCGGGTCAATCTCCGGTGGGTTCTTCCTGTCGTTCCAGAACCCAATCAGTCCGTAGGAACAGAAGCCCATTATCTCCCACCCGATGAATGCAATCAGTAGATTGTTGCTGAGAACAAGGGTCAGCATGCCCCCACCGAAAGCAAGCATTAGGAAGAAGAACCTGTCACGGTCTCCTTCGTGAGCCATATACTCTGTGCTGTAGACGTAGATTAGGAAACACAAAGTGCTTGAAAGAACTGCCATGATGACCGATAGTGGATCAAGCAGAACTTCGAAACGAAGACCCAGAGCTTCAATCCAAGGCCAACTAGTTGGGCCCTGCGGGTTACCTATGTCCGGGAAAAGAGACCAGCACAAGACCATTGTAACGCCCATGAGAATAGCCGGCGTCCAGTCTCTCAGCCTCTCATTGAAGCGTCCAGCGAGAGGCACGACCAGCGAGCCTGCCAGCGGAATAACGAGAATCAAATAGTAGGGTAGTCCGAACAGCATCTGGCTCACCTCAGGGGATTATGTTGGCTATGGCACTTACTGCCGGGGATATCACTGACAGAGCGAGCCCCGGGAATATTCCAAACAGGACTATCAGAATGGACAACACGACCATCGGAGTGGTCATTGATCTAGGTCCTTCCTTCACGTGCTCGAGACTTTCTGGTGTCGGGCCCAAGAAAACCTTCCAGAGGAACCTCAGCATGTATCCTGCACTGATTATCGTGCTTGATACTCCGAGCAATGCCAGAACAAAGAACTCAGGCCGGGCCAGCCCGCCTGCACCGGGCAGCGCAGCCTGAAAGCCACCTAGAAACATCATCCATTCGCTGGCAAAGCCGGACAGTGGAGGGCTCCCTGCGATACTAAGCGCCCCAACAGCAGCAGCAAAGGCAGTCACAGGCATCTTGTTTGACAATCCGCCCAGCTGAGCAATGTCTCTGATTTTGGTCTCGTGAATGACGGCTCCTGCTGTCATGAATAGGAGACCCTTGGAGAATGCGTGATTAATGAGATGAAACAAACCTCCTGACACTCCGTAAGTCGTGAAAGTGCCGAGCGCAAAGAGGACATAGCCCATCTGGGACACAGAGGAGTATGCAAGCAACCTCTTGATGTCTGATTGGGCGAGCGCCATGAGTCCCCCATAGAACATAGTTACTACTCCAATCGCAGCAATCCACACAGAAAGAGATGAAGCGGCAATCCCCAGTGTGATCGTTCCGAACCTGACTAGTGCATAAGCACCGGTCTCAATCATTGCGCCCGACAAGAGCACAGAGATTGGAGTTGGGGCTTCGGCGTGAACAGGAGGCAACCACCAATGAATAGGAAACACCGCCATCTTCACGAGGAAACCTGCCGCCAGCAAGACAAAGATGAGTTTCAGCGCGTCGACTGAACCCACGAATGTGGGAAGAAGCGATTGGATGACCGAGAGCTCAAACGAGCCAACAAAGTAGTACAGCAGACCGAATCCGACGAAGATGCATAGTGCGCCCGACTGTGTGTACAACCAGAACTTCAACGCAGTGCGCTTTCTGGTCTCGGGTAATCCCCAGAATAGAATCAGGAAGTAGGTGGGAACAAGCATGATTTCCCATGCTATGAAGAACTCAATCAGATTCGTAGCCAGGGTTACCCATTGCATTCCCATGATGAAGAACAGCTGGTTTGCAAAGAACGATGCCCTGTTGGATATCTCTTGGGTGTACCCGATTGCATAGACTACTGAAAGAAATCCAAGAACCACGACTGCGAATGTTATTGGGAATGCGATGCCATCAAGGTAGAGACCTACCCTGCCGAAGACTTGAGACCATACGGTGGACTCCATGGCGGGCCCACCTTCTGCGACAACCCTGTAGAATGGTGGAATCATGAGCAAGAGCGAAGCAAACGAAATACCCGCTGCTGCTTTGCCGGCCCCGGCATTCAGCCTGCCCTTCAGTAAGTATATGCCCAGTGCACCAAAGAACAACACGGCCAGCGAAATCGCCATGAACGGGAGTTGTAGCGTCTGCATTACCTGAATTTCCTCCCACGCCACTCGAGGGGTTTCCTTTCGAGTGTGCCCATCCTGTCAGGGCCGTATTGCAGGTCCTCTCTGGTTTCTTCACTGAGATCGACGATTTTGGTATGGAATAGTGCGTTGAACTTACAGGCCTGAACACAAAGGCCGCAGAAAATGCAGCGCGTATAGTCGAAGTACAGAGCGGCATCCTTCTCATACATGTGATCCTGTTTGTCAATCCTTATCGCAATAGTAGGACAAGCTTTCACACACTGTGCACATGCAGTGCAGTTCTTTCTTATGTGAATGTGTCTGCCCCTCGTTCTGTCTGGATAGTATCGGTCTTCAAAGGGATAGAAATAGGTGAAAGGTCGGGACATTGTCTGACGAAATGTATGGCGAAGAACCCTGAATATCTCGCCCAGTGTGCCAAAGAATCCCATTCTTCCATCAACCTCCTATTCCCAGCAGCTGTGCTAAGCCCGGGACATAGACAATAGCAAACATCGCAATGACAACATTGAGCAAAGACAGCGGGAGAAGATACTTCCAGCAGAAATGCGTCACTTGGTCCTGTCGCATCCTGTAGAATGATGATGTTACCAAGATCATGAGGAACAGCACGACCAAGAACTTGAAGATGAAGTTCAGGACAGGAGGTATGAATGCGAAGCCGTAGGAGCCTCCGAAAAACAGAGCTACTATCAGACCGGAGAACAGCAACTGCTTTGCGAACTCTGCGAAATAGGTCATAGTGAAGTAAATGCCGCTGAACTCAGTGCGCCAACCGAAAAGAATCTCTGAGTCTGCAACTGGCGCATCGAATGGCACGAGCGCAGTTATCACAGTAGCACTCACCAAGAACGTCACGCAATTCACGGGAAGCAGAATGAAGAACCAAAGACCTGACTGTGCTTGCGAAATCCCCATGATGCTCAGCGAACCGGCAAGCATTGCAGGTCCGACAGACGATATGATCAAGGGTATCTCGGCTGCGAATTGATTGTTAGCCGCCCTGAAGCCACCAATGAGTGTATACTTCGATCCGCTAATCCAGCCCGAGAGCAGTGATACAACTGGAACAACTGTAAGAAATGCAAAGGTCAGTATTAGACTCACTGAAAGGTCCGCGATATACCACTCGTTGCTCCACGGTATGAACGCAAATGGAATGAGAACTGCGACAAGTAGCAGAGATGGAAGTATGCGGTACATCCATCGCTTAGCCTTGTCCGGTATCACGATTTCTTTTCCAATCAGCTTTATCGCATCTGCGAATACCTGGAGGCCCCCATACTTACCGAGGTGAAACGGACCCCGTCTTGCTTGCACGCGGCCCCATACCTTTCTCGTGAACCACACGGAGAAGATGATGGAGAACAGTATGAAGACTAACCCCGGAAACACTATGGCCTTGAACAGCCACCATATCTGGTCAATAGCCAGTGCCCAGAACCATACAACAATGTTCCATATCCAGTTGAAGAGGGCCCAGACAAGGTTGAACAGCCAGCTGATTACACCGTAGATCCAAGAGGGCAGTCCGCCTAGCCAGCCCACGATGTCTATCTGAAGAATCGTGCCGACCCCCATCAGCGATCCCACCACCCTGGGTATGGGTCGAGGCTGCCGAATATCACGACGAAGTCAGCGAACGTCGATCCAGGAACCAAATGCTTCAACGAGTAGTAAGAGGCGAAACATGGGCCGCGTATCTTTGCCCTGTAAGGAGTCTGAGCCTTGTCAGTAGTCTTGAGAAAGAGTGTTGTCACTCCCCTTGTGCCCTCGACACGACCGTATGCCTCTCCCTCGGGCAGCCTGTTTGCCTTCGCGCGGGCTTTGGGGTCCACGATAGGACCTTCAGGCACCTGCGGCAGGAGTTGTCTGATAATGCCAATGGAGGTTCTCGATTTCCTTGAACCGCTGATGCATCCTATCGTACGCGTCGCATTGACCAGGATGATCCTCATTGGTCGTCACTGGTACTTCCCAGTCGCACATCCCGTATGCGAGATTGGGGTCGGGGTCGTCTTTTCGCAAATCCATCGGGATGCCACAGGCCTTGATATTCGGCCCGCTCAGCCCCCACTTGAGACCCTGTGCTGCGTCAAATAGTCCAACCTTCTTGGTTCGTAACTTGAAAGTGGGGCTCCTCAGAATCATGTCATGGAACTTCGGCAGCCGATCCTCAAGTCTGTCGAGAGCCTGTTCCAGCGTCTTGACGGACTTCTCGGTGAAATCGTACTTGACGCCGCCAGGTGTGTTGTAAGAGACTGCATGTCGAGAACCAGTCAGTTCTTCAAATGCATTGAGAAAATACTCACGATCGACCCAAGGCCAGAGCGTCATTGCAAAGAGACCGAGCTCGGCGCCGAATTGACCCCACCAGAATTGGAGGCTGTGAATCCTGCTCGCCTCCATCATTATTGTTCTCATCACCTTAGCTCGCTCTGGCACTTCGAGCTGGGCGATTTGTTCAACTGCCTTGACGTAAGGATACTCTGCAAGAAAAGCCTCAAGCATACAGAGCCGTTCCATGATCATTGCGCCCTGCTGGAAGTTCCTGAACTCGAGGCATTTCTCCGCAGAACGATGGAAGTAACCCGCATTCGGATCGCATTCGACTATGTAGTCGCCCACGATAGTGAGCTTCGTGGCCCATCCGTGAGCAGAAACGTGCTGGGGTCCAAACCAGATCTGCGCTGCTTCATCAACGATTTCAGGGCTCACTATGCTTCAGCCTCCTTCGAACCGGGTCTGGCTTCGGGCAATCCAGTTTCGCTCAATCGGCTTCTGTCAGTCTTGAAGCTCTTTCGAAGCGGGTACTTGCCGCTCAGTTCCTCCGGCAGCAAAAGCAATCTCAGGTCAGGATGGCCCTTGAAACCTATGCCGAACATCTCATGTGTCTCGCGTTCGTGCCACTCCAACCCCGGGAATATGTCACAAACAGAGTCGACTTCGGGTGCGGCGCCTTCCAGACTCACACGAAGCTGGCACAGGATTCGATTGATGTGGGACCAGAAGACGTAGATCAGTTCGTATCGGTCATTCTGAAGATCGATACCAAAGACGGACTCGGGAAGTGCGTCAGAAATCAATTCGTTAAGCAGGCTCACGACATCTCGGATTCTCGAAGGTGGAACTGCCAGCTCTAGACGGTTGCCCTGCATGCTCTCCTGTGTGACATCGGGACATCTGCTTCTCACCGCCTGAGCAACTGCTGCTGGAGAGACAGCTGACTCACTCATGCTTACGTGCCTCCGAAACAACAGGCTCTCCGAGGTCCACCGTTGAGTATCGAGCGTTGTACATCAGCATGAGCGCCATGGCTAGCGCAGTATGAGCCGCTGTCACTGATATTACGATGATGACAAGAGCTTGGCCAGTGAATGTGAATACGTTGGTATAAACTGAGAACGCGACCAGAGCGATGTTCACTCCATTGGCCATTATCTCAGCGCCTATGATTATTCGAATCAAGTTTCTCTTGGTAACCATCCCATAGGCCCCAAGGCCGATGAGCATGAATGCCACGACTAGGAACCAGCTCAGGGGAATCACTTGGGGCCAACCTCCTTCTCTTCTTCTCCGGTCTCAGTTTGAGACACAGAAGAAGAACCGGCGGCATCTTTCTTCCCCGCGGGCTCTGCATGAGATTCGGCAATCAAGGGATGCAGTTCTTCTGCCTTCATCATCTTCAGAATAGCAACTGACCCGACAAGGGCCGTCAGCATGATCAAGGCAATCATCTCAACGTAAATCCCATGACTGCTCCAGAGCCAAGCGGCCAAACCCTGGAGGCTCTGAGGAAGTTCCGGAGGGCTGACCGGTGGTAGCTCGTACCATGGATAGAGGAATGCAAGAACCGCCGAGAGCAACATGACCGTGCCTGAAAGAAGGAGTCCCAACCGTCTCCTTCTCGGAGTTTGAAAGATTTCAAGTGAGGAGTCCTGAGCCCGAGGAAGGAGAAGAACACCGAATATGATCAGTGCACTTATGCCTCCCGTGTAAACCGCTATCTGTAATCCTACCAAGAAAGGAGCATCCAGCAGGAGAAAGAAACCTGAGACCGCTGCTGCCATGAATCCAAAGAAGAATACAGCATAGGTGATTTCCTTGTGTTCAAGCGCGAGATAGGCAAGAAGAAGAACGATGAAAGCTATCGCGACGAACTCTGCCTGCTCAAGCAAGACCTCAACACCCTGCATCATCATTCCTGGGCCGCCTCCGTCTTCTGAGACTCACGTCTTGCCTTTCCCTCTCTGTAGAGCTTGAGGGTTTCTTTCCCGCTGAGAATCGTTTGCGGGAACATCCGCAGTGCAAAACCAATTCCAGCTGAAATCAGCAGCACAAAGAAGAGCATCTGCCAAGCAGCAGCTACTGAAGTTCTGAACTGAGACACAGAGAGCAGCCACAGGAACGCGCCCATGACATCTACAATAACAAAGAGAATCGTGTACAGAAAGTAACTATAGGGATAGGAGATTCTTGCGGGACCTATCGGCTCTTCGCCGCATTCGTATGTGGAAGTCTTGTCTGAGTTCTGTAGAACGTGGGGGCGAAGTATCCACGATGCCGCGAGCATGATGGCGACTAGGGCTATCGCAAGAAGGGCCCAAACGAAGACGTAGTTGAAGTCAATGAAGAGCCTCATTCAGCGGGACCGTTCCTAGTCACAGTTCTAAGAGGGCAGACATAGTTGCGTGGCACTTGGACACTCTGCCATGTCAAAGGGCCAGCCTGCCTGATGGGTTATAAAAGTGCTTCGACAGATGCTGTCGTCTCAAATGATTTCTGGTTGAGCTTCTGCAAATGCTTGTTAGTGAATCTGCGACTCGGCCTATCAACCAAGAGATCCTGGTTCTATACCTGAGGCCAGCACCTGTTTCAGAGTCTGATATTCTTTCCAGCCTTGGCGCCGAGCAAGGGCGCCGACTATCACATCCGGTGCGATGGAGTATTTCGTTATCCCACCCACCCACGCTTCGATTCGTACGTGATCAGGTATGAGAGTGATTGTGATATGCAGTGTTTTGTGTCTGATCTCAATATGGTTCTCGCCCTTGTTGAGTACTTTGAAGTCTTTTCCCTCACCTTCGTGCCACTTATTGACACGGCGTATTGCTTCCGAGTTTCCGAGCGGGAAGTATATGTCCTCAACATACGTGCCCATGTTCAACCACGAGGCCGCCATGAAGTACTTCTGAGTTAAGGGTTATCCTTCGCTTCAAAGCAGTTATATGTGCGACCGCAATTGAGGGCAAAGCAGACCCCTAACCGTTCCTTCGGTGATAGAATTGGTGCCCAAATCGAGGAGTATCTTGGCGTACTATGTTGGTTTCGCAGTGGGCCTTGCTCTGATAGCGTTGTATGTCTGGTGGGTTGCAGAATCAGAAATCTTGGACCTTCTCCATAGTCTTCTGCTCGCAGACTACGCTCTCTTCGCGGCATCAACACTAGCAATATCATTTTCAAGGAAGAGGGCAGTACGGATAGGGTTGACTCTCTTGTCCGCTATGTTTGGTGGAATCGAAGGGTACTTGGACCTCGTATTATTCCCGCAACCATACAGCGGCCTGATCCTATTTCTATGGGCTGCATTCGGCATTCTTCTCACGCTCGCGTCATTGAGCTGGCTCGGTGAGCTTTCAAAAGCCAAATGAGACCTGGCTATTCCGAAACGAAGCACTGAAACTGTCGGTCGCGACTAGGCTGTTTCGTTGTGTTCCTCTTCTGTCTGAATGCCGTACTTGAGAGACCCAACATCCAGAATACCGGGGCTAGTTGTTTCTGCGCGACCGGGCATTATCGAAAAACCTGATGCCACCAGAAGAGCGCTGCCAATTCCCCATGATAACAGAAACAGTGCGTCGGAAGTGATTCCTGCGACCGGGGGCAATGAATTGACAACGATGTAGAAGTACACGCACACGACAATCGCCAGAGCGAATACTAGGGGTTTGTACCTACCCCGGGATGGCCTCAGGTAAGAAACAGAGACCATGACTAGGATCAGCGGGCAACCTACCAGCTGGAGCAGGTATGGCTGCATCGTGCTGAGATACAGGGGTACTGTGAGCCCCAAGTATCCAATGTTGAAGTAGTACCCACTCAACAAGGCAATTCCGAGCCAAAGCAAACAATAGAAGTCGCTGTCTTCCCTAACGGTCGCCATTGTGTCAACCTCACTTTACGAAACCCATAGCGTCCTGACTCTCGTATCTCCGCTGCCAATAGGTCGTTCCTGCACGAATCTTGTTTTCGAGAATCAGGTGAGCCCGAACGAAGTCCGCTGGCTTGGGGGGACAACCTGGTATGTAGACATCTACCGGAACCACCTTGTCAGGCGGCGACACCAATGAGTATCCATCCCAGAACATTCCGCCACTTGCAGCACATTGACCAAATGATATGACGAACTTCGGATCAGGCATTTGTTCGTATATGCGGCGAAGACGTGGTACCATCTTCTTAGTCAGCGAACCGGAAACCCAGAGCACATCGCACTGCCTAGGACCAAACAGAGGCAGCATCCCGAATCGCTCGAGATCCCAGCGAGACGCGACCGCAGCTGCACCTTCAACCATGCAGCAGCCAAGTCCGTACTGTACCGGCCAAGGACTGTATGCCCGACCCCATCTAAGGAGCCACTTGATAGGCGGCAGATTCTGCAGCCATCTCAGAACAATGGGTGCAATCCTGCCGAACCCGTTTCTGAAAAGGTCGAAACCGAGCCACATGAAGTACTTGCCAACCCTTAGTATGAGAGGAAGCCAGTACGCAAACACCTTGCCCGGGTTAGATATCTCGTGAGGGTCGACTCCAGCTTGGCCGCTCGAATTCTTGCCAAGCGGCGGGTACCAAAGTACACTGGCGCATAGTTGGCGAACCAGATCCCTGTCGAGTGGGGATGCCCGCCATGACGTTGAGCGATCTTGAATATCACGAAGCTCTGGGACCAAGATAGCATGAAGAAGTGACGACGTTCATCCTCAAGGAAATATCCCATGATCGTGACCCCTGATTTTGAGGTCACGTAACCATCAATACCGGCCTTTGCAGATGCCTGCTCGAACTGAAAATCATCTAGTATGCCTTCGAGGCTCTCGATTGGGGCAAAAGCCTGCCCGACAACAAGGGTTGGGCCCATCTTCTTGATCTTCATCGGGTAGAAGCGGTCTTCCCATTCGTGCTCTGCGACCCAGTCATCGTAGACTGTGCCCTTCATTTCTTCGGCTACTCGCCTCACGACTTCGAGACCTTCCTGAATCTCGTCTTCGGCTCCTTCGTAGGCAACAAGTAAGACACAGTGATGTACAGGGAACGGGAAAGGATTCTCGGATTCCCACACCTTCTTCTTCAAATCAGTATACTTGCTCTCCTCGAATCGCATCGTGAAAGGCAATGGGCCGTCGGATATGATTCTCTCAATTGCGAAAGTCATCAGGTAGTTCTCAGGAAAGCTAGCGACTACTGAATGAATTGGAGTAAGCTCTTTGACTTTCAAAGTGACCTTGCTGATGATTCCGAGTATCCCCTCTGTGTCGCAGAAGAGATCTGTATCCTTAGTTCGAACAATCCGCCCGTCAGGCAGAACAACCTCAAGCTCAGTGACGTTGTTGTTAATCTTACCATATTTCAGAGAGCCAATACCGTCGCCGCCTTGAGCGACCCAGCCGCCCACGGTGGCCGATATACCCGAGGACGGATAGCATCGCAAATCCAAGCCCTGACGATTCAGCTCAAACTGCAAGTTGACCCACGATATGCCCGGCTCTACGGTGACCGTCAGGTTCTCCTTGTCCACGTTCACAACTCTATCCATTCGGCGCATGTCGACAACGATGCCGCCCTTGCGGGGTATCGCACCTCCGTATCCCGAGGTCCCTGCACCTCTAGGAACAAGCGGGACCTTCTGAGACCGAGCGAACTCATAGAGAAACTGAATGTCCTCGGGGGATTGAGGCTGAGCGATCGCGTCCGGCGTGGTGTTCATGAGCCAGCCGACTTGCTTTGGCAGACTACCTACATCCTGAGAATGGATAATCATCTCATGCTTGGCAGTAACGAGCCGGTCTCCGAAAACATTGGCGAGTTTGGACACTTGCTCGCTCTTCAATGTCATCAGAACCGCCTCCATTCTCTAACAGGAGCTGCTCCAAGTCAATGAGTACCGCGATCGAGGCACCTACAAATACCTATCGACTGAACCATCTCGGCTTCAAGTCTGAGCAAATCTCCCAGTCAATGATTGATCACCATTTGTAAGCCTTTTCAGTGCTTGATTGCAGATTCTTCATTGCAGACCGCATTTCGTTCATTCTCGGAAGGAACACCTTGTAGAAGACGGCGAGGATGACCACAACTACAACTGTCCAGTACACGACGAATGGCAGAAACCCCGTTAGAACAGAGTACGGGAGCGACAGTGTCGCCATCAACCAGCCGAGATTGGCGACTTCCAATGAAGCTCCTACGGTGACCAAGACTGCAAACCCCAGAGCATAAGGCTCGCTGTTGACGGACGGAGCCCACTTTCTGAGTGTCAGTTTTCCGGACAGCACCGCCGTAACTCCCACGCAGAGCCAGCAAATGAGATCGACCATCAGTAATTCCGAGTTCGTTATTTGCACGCTCGATTCCTCCAACCCATAGTGCCCATCGCGCACCATGAAAAGGTACTGGTACTAATCATGACGTCTCTGAGTATTGGTGACGAATCCAATCGCAACATTGACATTTCTCGCTCCTGTTCTCGCGCCTATAACTTGCCTGATAGTGTCATAAGAAACACCACATATGCAACATAGAAGATCCAAAGTAGAAGGACGACTTTGTACAACAGGAAGAAGAGTGACATATCGGCGGCCTCATACAGCAGGAGACCCAATAGTGTTCCTTCTCCAGCAAGAGCAACACGAATCGATGATACCACTCCAGGCGCGATGATATCCAGAATCGCGATTGACGCGAGGAATGCAAATCCGTCAAAGACAATCAGGAAAAACCTTGACCATGCATCACGCGCGAGTTTGCAGATATCGTTGACACTAACCATCGTACTCGATACGAACGCGGCCGTATACGCCACTATCGCTGCCGCAGCGACCTCCCACAGAGCCGGCACGAGCTCAGTGGCAGCGCAAATGATATTGATCGCGATGCCGATTCCCTGCTCTATTGCTCTGATTGTCTGTTCGAAGATTCATTCAGCAACAAGAGTGTCGACGAGGGCCTGTAGGTAGGCACTACCTTGAATTGGATTGTTCGGATCATTCGACACCAAGCTGGCTTCTTCAATCCAAGTATTGCAAAGCAGGTCACGTGCCGCTTGGTATTTGAATGTGAATCCTTCGGGAGTGGTCTTGTCAATCCTTGAATGAAACACAGGCCATGGTCCTGCCCACCAGCATTGCACATCACCTACCATGGAAAATGGATTAGGGATACCCACCGATTGTTGAGTGTAGCTAGCGTGGCATTCCTTGGTGCCATCACATGTAGCTGGAAGAGGCTCTTCACTCTTAGGAGGTTCTGGTATTGACGGCAGTGTAGCCCTGAGATTGACTGCAACGTCGATTTCATGCACTTTCATATCGAGCAGCGGTTTGTCAGCGTACCTCGACGTGCTAATGACGATATAGCTTATGATTCTGGATGCGTTGTAGGCCGTCGTGAGCGTTGTGATGGAGCCGTCGAAAGCTGACTTGATTGAGTTGGAGCATCGGTCATACCATACTGAGACTGTCTTGACAAACGACGTAGTTATGTCAGCAGGTTCCTGATAGCAAGCACCCTCACATCTTGAGAATGTATAATCATCTCATGCTTGGCAGTGATGAGTCGGTCTCCGAAAACCTTGGCGAGTTTTGACACTTGCTCGCTTTTCAACGCCATCAGAACTGTCTCCATTCTCTAATCGGAGCTTCTTCAAGCCAGTGAATACCGCCGTCGAGGCACCTAAGAATACCTATCGCCTGAGCCAACTCATCTAGAACGCCATCCGGCCCCTACCAGCTCTTCAGAGCAGTCTCGACTAGATGTGCGTTCGTATCGTGTACACATTTATATCGGGACGGCCGGATAACTCGATGAGGCTGCGCAAGAACCGGACAGAGGATGGGAGAAGTGGCTGACTACGGCCTTGTTGTGATTGTTCTTTCTTGCATCGGGATTCCGCTTGCCTTGTATCTCTTGTATGTTCTTAGGTCAGCCTACCGTTCAGTGATCATGACAGGCTCTAATCAAGCCTATTTTGATTCAATCAAGAATCTTGACCCCGAAGAAGGCATCGAATACATCGTAAACTATATTCAGAATCCCAAATGGGGCTGTCCTCCCGGGGATTTAGTGGACTTTCTCATAGAGATGTCAGAGCGCAATGATGGGTTTGGTACAGCGGCACGGAACAAGATGGTCCAACTTGGTCTACGCCCTATGCCCTAGAGCCTAGTGTGGCCCGCGGCATGTTGGAGCGACACAGAGAACAGGCCGATAATTGCTTAACCAATGAAGCCCAAAGGCCGCCTAGTACTCATGATGATTTCTGTTTCTTTTTTTTGGTTTGTTTGCTGATACTGTCAAGCTTCCCTCGGGCCTCAGAGCCTACTTCGTCGTTACGTCGACCGAGATACGTCAAGAATGACTCAACTGTCACTGGTTTCCACTCTTTCCTGTGCTTCCTCACAATATCAATCGCAGACTCAATTCCTTCGGTTGACGATGGCGCCTCGACAACGATTCCTTCCAGATACCGATTTCTCCTTATCAATCGGTCATCTTCATGCACGAAGAGTGGGAATCTGAATATATTCCACTCGAGGAGACCGGTCATGGACACAGTCCAGACGAACAACCACCAGACAAGGGGGGTTTGTTCAACGTAGTACTGGAGAAACGCAACATTACCGCTTTGTTCTACTGCAAATCCATAGAAGCTGAACCAAGTGACTGTGAGCAGACCTCCATACACGACGAAATGAGTCCCTCTGGACTTGCGTGGTAGATTGCCCAGTCTATGAACCCACCCTCGTCTGGTCCGCTTCGCTGCACTGTCACACAGACATACGAGCACGAAAAGCGCCAGAGAGAAAGTGAACGTGAACGAGCCAATCATAAGCCAATCTCCATCAGTCGATTCTTGAGTTGAATCCCGTCTCTGCCGGTTCAGGTTCATTGCATCCAAGGCGCTGAAGTCTTGTCCTAAACGCCGGGTGCCCACGTGCAGGGCTCAACCCTGAATCGGCAAGCATATGCAAGGCGGTCGGAAACTCTGGGTACTCAGCCATTGCTCGTTGGTCGATACCCCTCTCTTCTCGCATATACTTCAGGGCTTGCGCAGCAGCCCAGACAATCATGACAATGAGCCAAACCATGAAAACCCAGCCCCCGAACTCGAAGAAGGCATCAAGGAAATCGCGACCAACAAGAATGGGCAAAAGGACTACCGAGGAAATCGTGAGAGGAACCGCCACAATGAACAGCATTATGCTGGTGTGTTGGCTACCTCTCACATGTTCGTCAAGTCGGATGCTTGTCAATATGTGTGGCACTAGCAGTTGCGGCTTGGCTAGTACACTGACGATATCCTCAGGCACCTTCAAGGCGACGTTGTTTGACGTGAGTCGAAGTGACCTAAAGACGACAAAATCCCCCTTCGATTCTTCACGGCCCAGATATATTCGTGCGATGTATCCTCTGAAGTCGGTGGTCTTGTTCATCTCGTCCTCCACTTCACGAGTTAGGATAGTCTAACTCACGCGTTGTGAATCAGACTCTGCACTAATCTTCTCACGTATTTGGAACACGGTCCTGCAAGTTAACATGCAAAAGGTCAGCATGAAGAAACTGCACCCGAACGTAAGCAGCATGACAACGACAGTAACAGCTTCAAAATTCGAAAGGTGAGGAGACCTGACTACAAAAGGAAGCACGAGAGCCGCGATTGGTATCTCCGCCAATAGCCCAACTAGGAGCGATTTCTTGATATTGCTGCTCCAGTCAACTTGGGATTCCTCTTCTGCACTCTCTGGATCATCATTCAGAGGCTCATCGACTTCCTTTTTCATCGATTCTCATCCCTCCGAAGACTTGAGTTCTCGCTACAACCGCAGGACCCCGTTCAAGAGACTGAGCGAAGTCGACTAGTGCTACGACGACCCATAGAGACCGGCTGAGTACCAGAAAGCCAATGACCGTCACGAACGCTCCTCCGAATCATACTTACTCGAACGATTCCTTATACCCGTTTGCACGTACTCCTGGCTTTCTCCTAGTGTCGTATCCAGTTCATGACTCACAAGCACTCTCACTTGTCGAACCTGCAACCGCAAGTGGCATAGGAGAACGTTTCGTAGTTGCCTTGTATACAATCCATATGGTGTAGAATAGACTGCCCTCCATTACTTCGCAGGCTGGCAACCAGAGAATGGTTGCGGCGAAGACTGTCCACGTTCCGGCGGTCATACCGATGATTGGGAGTAGCATAGCGCCAGTTAGCATCACAGACTGTAGGAATCTCGCTCCATGCGGGTTCGCATAGACCCATTGTGCCTGAGAGTTCAAGTGTTTGTGAGTCACATGTCTTCAGGTGGCCTTCGCGAGCCTTGCAAACCAAATCCTGTCCTCTACAAGGAAAGCAGTACTCGTGCTAATCCCAGAAATGAGGCAATCAGAGCAAAGAAGATACTCAGTATTTCGCCCATAAGACCTCACACCTCCGTGATGCCCAGGCAAGGTTCTGAGCATGACAGCGAACCTGTGCACCTCGGTACAAGGCTTTGTAGTATACCACTTGTTGTCCGTCTCCCTCATGAAATCTGTGAAGATAAGGCATGCCGCAACCCCAAAGTCTGGACACGACTGTACCTACTAGCTGACCCAGACGGTGAAGCTATGCAGCTACAGCTGTTCGTTCACGGTCGGACGGTCTTGAGGCTTCAAGGTTAGTTCGTGCTCTTTCAGCGGGTTCTGAGAAACCTTTCGGTGCGTCGCCAAGACTCCGCCCCAAGCAGTCAGTGGTATCTCCACCAAGACCCAGACGAACAGGATTACGAGGTCTATCTGCGGAAAAGCACGTTCCGATGCGGCGAGAGCGAATAGGAGAATGAACGACACAACCCCTGCACTGCCGCCTAGGCCGGAAAACCAAAGAATCCGTGATTGGTCAAGAGGCGTCATTTCATTCCACGGCTTCTTTCTCCTGGCAATTACCTCATAGACAGAAAAGTAGCTCACGATAGCTGAGACAGACCAAGAAGCAATCAGTATCAGAAACGAAAGCACCAGAGGACTCATCATATTCTGCATTTCCTTCCACCTTCCGTGCATCAAGCTCCTCTTTTGCTTTATGCGCCGAACAACGTTGCGATCGCAGCAGCGAAGAGAGCAATACATGCCATGCATTTGAACACAAACAGAATCCAAGCGCCAGGCAAAACTGCCAATAGGTTGTCTGTGACGTCCTTATGTGCCAAGATGCCACCAAGTATGGGGGGACCGAAGATGAGACAGAATGCTCCGAAGCAGAATATCAAACCGGTAAACAATAGGACCCAGAATCTGAACCAAGGGTCATAGCCGCCATTCTTCAGAGATGCTGCCAGTATCGTAATTGAGTACGTATACAATACCAACCAGACTACCCCCTCAGCAACCGCAACAGGAATCCAAGCTGGGTTTATGTTGGACGCAAAGCAGACTGCTGCCCACAATCCCTCAACTACGTACAAACCCAACAGCACTACGAGGTTGTCGATGATTAGCTGCGCACCTGTGTTGGCCATGTTCGAGTTTTGCAATGCCTGAATGGTGTTGCCTCTGTCATCAGTCACAGCCAGCGCTTCGAGTGTCTTTGAACCCAGCAGGTCTGTTTTCGCCTGAAACACGAATGCCGGACCTCTAGAGTCCGACAGTTGCACCCTAGTGTGCAGTTCAGGCCACCAGCCGGTCCACCAGCTGGAGACCTGCGAAGCCCACTGATCAACAGGCGGACTTGCGGTGTGGCCGACGCCAAGTTTGGTCCCTTCGTACACCGTTGGATCGGCTGCAGTCGGATTATGCCTCGTCAAGTCCGCGACCACGTTCATGTCTAGTATCCTCATCTCGACCAAGTTGTACGAAGCGTACCTCGCCCCGTAGATCACCACGTACTTGATGACGCGTGAGCAGTTGTCCACTCTTGCTATCGGGCTGCTCCCTCCAGAGCCGTTGATGTTCGAGTAAATCGCCCCGTTCCCTCCCTAGTAAGCTCCCCACCGGAACTCTGCGGTCTTCTCTAGTATGGTGTACACCAGCCTTTTCCTGACGGAACGAGATGGTGCACTTCTCAGGGTGGTACGTGATGAACCAGCACTCGGTGTTTCCTAGCTGTTCTCTACTCGTCCCTAAGTTCTTGAAGCTTTCTTCTTGCCTCGGCGCCCGTTTGGTCATAGCATCTGAGCCTCAATGAGGAATGTGATCACCGAGGTTGAAAAGACACGAACTTGACCTCAAGGAGTTGGAGCCGAGTGCCGTTTCTGGGCGGGCAAAGACTCCTGTGTCCAACTCTGTCCAACTAACAACGAACGGTGGCATCAGCCCTCAGTATTATATGAAACACCGAGAATACCGCACCCTTGGTTGCGACAACCTGATTCATGCAGTCAACGCCTGGCGCTGCTCCTGCTGACTCCAGCGCTTCCTGAACCAGTAGAAGTACTCGTATAGCGATGGAACATCGCGACAGTGAAGGATATGATGGTTCTCGATTACCTCAATCTGCATATATAGTGGCAGTTCCTCGAAGAGCCAAATATCATATGCGGCCGCATTCACTTTGCTCCACACAGTGAGCACAAGCGAAGCCTTCGCATCGGTCGTGTTGGCCGTCGGGGCAACCACGCAGATGTCCACATCACTTCTCTGCGTCGCGTCTCCCCGAACATGCGAACCGAACAGGAGTACGGCTTCGACTTCTGGTATCCCCATTATGGATTGCAAGTCAGACCTCATTTTGGCTTCGTCTGTTTCACCCATGCCTCAATCACCCCAAGATAGGATTGCAGTTGTGGGAGCAGGGCGCGCATGTTCCTTAGAGCAATAGCACCATCAGTGTCATTGTACACATGAATCAGCTTGTTTCTTAGACCATTCGCCTCTCGCAGAATCGGTTGAGCCTCTTTGGGCAGGAGTCCCACTTCTATGACTTCGGTTATGTTCGTGTAATCGTCAAGGGGCGGGATTGACTTGTCCTTCAGCATCATTGCAAGGAGGTCCATCATGACCTCGACAACCTCTTGGAAAGCCTTGTCGATGGCCAGCGTTGCCATCAGGTCCTTCTCTAGTCCCTTCTTTCCAAGCCATTCGTGCAAGGACGTGCATCTGCTTTGCCCGTGCTTTATCTTCTGCAGATACCTCTTCATTCTTGCATCGGCTTGCTTGCTGATGAGATCACTCTCCTTATCCAATGTACCTCAATCCCAACTCTTAGCATTTTAAAGTTCTCATCGCACGGTCTGAGCCAGGCCGAAGACCTTTTAGATTCATCTTCTGGAACCTCGCAGGGTTTCAGAAGAATGCGTTTCCCTCTGCTCGAAAAATACAGCCTCCAGAACATGCCATTCACGTGTGCTCAGTGCAGCTTCTGTCAAGTCGGTCACGGATCTTGCCCCACATACAAGGTCAAACGACTTGATAGCTACTCCGGCAAAGGCAAGATGCTGCTTGCACGGGCGCTGATTCAAGGTCGCATTGAGCCCTCCGAGGGACTCGAAGGTCTTCGGGATGCCATATTCGGATGCACATTGTGCGGCGGATGTGAGGAAGTCTGCCAGGTCGACATCCCATTCGTCAAGCTCTATCAGCTGATGCGCGCAGAGTTCAGGAAGAGGGGCATGTGGCCAAAGAACCTAGAGGCTGCAAGAGACACTCTGTTGAAGACCAACAACATTCAGGGTCAATCTCAGTCGGATCGAATCGACGGGTGGTCGTACTGGCATCCTGATGAAGAGCTGCTGCGTAGCAAGATTGGTCGGAAGGCAAAGACTGCATTCTTCTTTGGATGCGCATCATCGTACAAGGCGGTGCCAATCCAAGCTACAATAGCCACGACTCTGATCATGGATAAGGTCCAGCAAGACTATACAATTCTCGGGGAAGATGAGTGGTGCTGCGGGGCTCCGATGCTCATGACCGGAGATTTCGATACAGCCCGAAAGCTCGCGGCTCACAACATCGAGAAGTACAAAGCTCTCGGAGTAGAACGAATAGTCACCAATTGCCCCGGCTGTTACAAGATATGGGCACGCGAGTATCATGAGCTTCTTGACATCGAGCATCCATTTCAAATCGAGTACGGAGCGAAATATCTGGCCGACCTGTTCGATAGTGGCAAACTGAACAACCTCAATCGTCACACGGAAGCCTCGATCACATTCCATGACGGGTGTGATGCTGGGCGGAACTCGGGGTTCTTTGAGGAACCAAGGAAGGTCATAGAGAATCTGCCGGGAGTTACGTTCGAGGAGCTCCCTCACAACAAGAACAACTGCTTCTGCTGCGGCTCAGGGGGTGTTCTCCGAGCTGTCGACAACGAGTTCGCCCTGAAGATAAACCAGCTCAAACTAAAGGACATAGAGCAGACCAATGCCCAGCAGGTGATCTCTGCTTGTCCCTCGTGCGTCGACTTCATGCAGGACCAACTTCCTCAAGCCGGGTCGAACAAGAAGTCGAAGGATTTGGCTGTGCTAGTTGCCGAGGCTCTAGGATTCTCTTGGGATGGCCTGAAGGAAGCCTATCCGCAATAGCTATGCAGGCGGAGGTCTCCTGTGGATTTTGACGCTCAGGAATAGTGTCACTGCCAAGAGAAAGAAGCCGAAGAGTAGAGTGTCTTGGAAGGATATCCCAAGTCCGGCCAACACATATCCTAGTGTCAGGAATAGTCCAGTCAATAGATGCGTCAGTACTGTAGATGCGTTTGCAGGAACAAGTTCGAACGATTTCTCATATGAGACCATGGCACGCCGCACCGCAAGAATGCTCAGAGGTAATGTAGTCAACGCAATTAGAGTATCGTCAGGCATCTTGTTCATGATGACTCCGAACAAGGTCGTAAGATATACTGCAGTCATGATCACCGCGTATCCACGGGCCGCATTCTTTCGGCCCAAGCGGACAACCAGAGTTCTCTTACCTGTGGCCCCATCAGCTCGATAGTCTTGGAATTCATTGATGTAGAGGACTGCAGTAATCAGGAGTGCTACTGGAATTGAAGGGATGATTGTGACAAAACTGATGGTTTGTGTCTGAACATAGTAGCCACCAAGAGTCATTAGAACACCGAAGTTCAATCCAATGAAGACTTCGCCGATTCCACGACTCACTCAGCCGCACAGGGGGTGCGGTGTAGAAGAAGCCCGAGGCAGCACCAATGACTCCTAGGATCAGTATGAGCATTCCTCTGGTGAACGCGAGATCGAGTCCAATGATGCCTCCCAGCATGAAGAAGAACATCGACTCAGCAAACACCGCAAATGACGAAAGCAGGCCCTGCTGAATCAATCTGCTTCCACCGGAGAACGGCCTCACATAGTCAACATTGATATCGTCATTGCCGCTCAGATGATCGAAGAAGTCGTTCGCGATATTCGCGCCCAGATGCAGACAACAACCGGCAACCAATGTAAGCAAGAACACGTCCCAGATGAACACTCCGGCGGTGGCCCAAGCTATTGCAGTCCCTAGCAAGATTGGAGTGATTGAAGCGGTGAGGAAGCTCAAGCGCATTTCTGCAATCAGTAATCGGACCTTGCTAGGCCTCTTGGCTCGTTTGCTTCCCGGCTCGACGGATTGGCCGCGTGCGCTCTCTGGTCTCTTGCCGGAGTGAGAGGTGTCCTCTTGGTCGTGCTGCGAGCCCATCGGTCCTCGCTCCTAGTGAATTCCCTCCAAAGACAAAAGGCTTCCTCAACGTCACTCTCTGTCATTCTGGGTCGGCACCTTTTCGGAAGCGCTAATAAGGACGCGGCCGTGACACCATTTGACCAGAGGAGATAGTGGTTGCCCAAGCGAAACCCAACGACAAAGGACAGCGTTTCCTCTCAGGCTGATGTCTGCTGTGGCTCAAGAACCGACATGGCAGGGAACACGCAACAGTCAGAGTCTTCTCCAACCTGGTTGCATTCATCTTCTCCTGAGTTTGTGTCCCGTATCAACCTCATCAACAGAGACATAGAAAGGCACCTCCTTGCAAATACTGGAGAGCCGACTCTATTGTATGAGGCCGCCTATCACCTTGTCAGGGCTGGAGGCAAGCGGCTGAGATCACTGCTCATACTTCTAAGTTGTGAGGCTGTGGGCGGCAAGCTGGACGAAGCACTGCCAATAGCAGTCGCTGCAGAGC
Organism: Candidatus Thorarchaeota archaeon; assembly: GCA_963726195.1. Classification (GTDB taxonomy): domain Archaea; phylum Asgardarchaeota; class Thorarchaeia; order Thorarchaeales; family Thorarchaeaceae; genus OWC5. The sequence goes on along the minus strand of CAVSBO010000005.1, from coordinate 83,001 downwards.
TGATTCAGACGGCCAGCCTTATTCGCGACGACATCATAGACCGAGATGACTTCAGGCGTGGCGTCGAGACTGTTCACAAGAAATATGGTAACGACCTAGCCATGCTAGCAGCTGACCTACTGGTCGCGCAAGCAGTGCTGCTAGTAGGCAAGCATGGAACCGCCGAACTCCTCCAGCATGTGGGCTCCGCCGGTGTGGAAATGTGCGAAGGAGAAGCGTTTGACCTCCTCACAGAGAAGAAAGCAGATGAAGACTTGAGCACAGAGATGTACATCAGCACAGTGAGGAGGAAGACAGTCGCATTCATAGAGGCATCTACAAGAATGGGAACCTTGGTTGGAAAGGGCACAAAGCAACAGCAAGATGCCCTTGCCCAGTATGCTGAATCACTAGGTATTGCATTTCAGATACGTGATGATATTCTTGATGTGACCTCATGCAAGGAGGTCACAGGCAAGTCAGTCCGCTCAGACCTGAGATGGATGAGGAGCAACTACCCATTGACTGTCGCACTCGAGTCATGCTCAAATGAAGATCGGATTGAGTGCCTTGAGGCTCTTTCAAAGGGATTAATCGAAAACTCACTGGGCCTCATAAGCAGGACCGGCGCAGTTGAGCTTGCGACGAGAAAGGCAGAGTGCTATGTTCAAGCTGCCAAGATGTCTGTCAGAGGCCAGGGATTTCCCAATGAACGTCTTCTCATGGAACTGGCGGATTCCGTCCTAAAAAGGGGTTATTGAGCTGACTGTCATCTCAGTCAATCTGGAAGCCGTCTGATCAAGTCATGACCTTCAGTACCTTGACTAGCGTCTTGGCGGCAACATCAACAGAAAGAGGCAGACGGCACCGAATCAGAGATTCCAGGAAATGTGACCTTGCTAGATGCATGCATATCTCGGTCACTTTGTCAGATGGCATTACCTGATCAGCAACGCGCAGAATCATGAGAGCCGTTCTGAGCTCGCTACCAATCTCTTTGCGCCAAGTGGTTTCGTACGACGAGAGCGGAATGCCTTCAGAGATATGTCTGACTGCAGCCTGTCCGGCTATCTCACCGTCAATCAGCGCACTAGGAATTCCGCCACCATTGCAGGCCATAACATGTCCTGCAGCGTCCCCGGCAAGGATTGCATGTTCAGACCAGCTTCTACTGACCGGCCCACCAACAGGTATCAGCGCGGCAATCCTGCTCAGGGTCCTAACTTCCCCCGTCTGCTGCCGTGCAGACACGTGCCTTTTCACGAAGTGATGCAAGTAGGTCTTGAGAACTGCTGCCTCTCAACGAGAACTGGCTTCTGATACCGAGGCCAACATTGGCAATTGAACCTCCCTTTGGAATTATCCAAGCGTACCCCCCAGGAGCCACTTGATTGCCAAAGTACATCTCAATTTCGTTAGACCTGCAATCCACGCCCGCAAGAATGTACTGTATAGCGAGTGTAAGGTCTTTCGAGCCAGTCATGTACTCGCGGCCTAACGAGTGTGCTATGCAAGAGTGTGGGCCGTCAGCACCGACAATCACATGTCCCTTAGCAGAATGGGTGCCATCTTTGTCTCTGAATACTACCTCGTTGGCACTCTTCAATCCGAGGACCGTTGAGTTTAATCGCAGCTCTGCGCCGCGCGTCTGGGCTTCGGACGCTAGCCATGGGTCATACAGAGCACGGTCTATGACGTTTGCAGCGAACCGAAACCCGAACTGACCGAGATTAGGTGAGAATAGATTGATTCGAGAACAGCTGTTCGACACAAACCGACTTGGAATGACTACTAGCCGCGCACCTCTGGAGCACCTCGGAAACAAGTCTTTGATTTCTCGGGGGCTGGGCACAAACTCTCCGCATTGAACTGGGAGCCCGACGTGAGCGCGTCTTTCAATAATCAACGTGCTCAGTCCGGCCGATGCAGTGATTTTGGCGGCAGTGGACCCTGCCGGGCCAGCACCAACGACGATAACATCAGCATCGAAACCAGACATTGTGGTGAAACCCTCGATTGGACCTCGGGCACAATGCCGAAGCATCTCATAAACTAGCCTGAAGAACGAATCACTCCTCCCTTCAGGTAATGAGGCATGTGCCCTGCATCAAAGCCCCCGCAAGAACCAAATAGCGGCTGGGGCCTTCGAAAAGAGCGACTTAAGCGATGAGTGAGACCGTACTTGTTACAGGTTGCGCAGGCTTCATCGGTAGCCACCTGGTGGACACGTTACTAGACAAAGGTATGCCTGTAATTGGCATTGACAGTTTCCGTACAGGCAGGAGGAGCAACCTCACTCATGCGCTCGCGAATCCGAATTTCACGCTTCTAGAACTAGACATTTGTGATCCAGTGTTTATCCAACAAGTCAAGGAGAATGTGCATACCATTTTCCATTTGGCAGCAGTGTCGTCAGTCAAGATGTCTTTGGAGGACCCGCTACTTGTACATAGAAATAACGTAGACGGAACACTGGGTATGCTCGAACTCGCAAGAGCCAGAGATGCTAGACGTATCGTTTTTAGCTCGAGCGCGGCTGTCTACGGAAATCCCAGCAAATTACCCGTTGATGAAAAGACCCCTCTCGACCCTCTGAGTCCCTATGCTGCCTCCAAGATAGCCGCTGAAGAGTATCTGAAAGCTTTTGGCAACTCTTATGGAATTGAACCAGTCATACTGAGATACTTCAACGTCTACGGCGAACGGCAAGTCTACTCTGAGTACGGCGGGGTTCTTTCGATTTTCATCCATCAGGCTCTTAACAACGAATCAATCACGGTAGAAGGAGATGGCAAGCAGACTAGAAACTTCATCCACGTTGACGATGTAGTGAGAGCGACTTGCCTAGCAGCGGACGTTGCCAAGGCGGCTAGAGAGACGATTAATGTATCGGGACTAGAATCGACTAGTGTGCTCGAAGTTGCGAGATTGGTAATGTCAATTGTAGGATCTACCTCATCACGGATTGTCCACCTGCCGCCGAGAAAAGGCGATGTTCGCGATAGCACGAGTTCGATGACGAAGGCGCAACGCGTACTTGGCTTCGTTCCACGAGTGGCTCTCAAGGAAGGCCTGAAACGGACTGTCGATTGGTACCGGACGGAAGACAGTTAGCGTCAAGATTTCCCTATGTCACTGTGAGAAAGAGAGTCATCTGATCCACCGCCCCTGCTTCAGTCCTGAGCACGATGATGACTAGGTAGGTGGCAAACACAATTCCAGACGGCAGATGGACAGTGATTGTAGGTGAGGTACCATAGGAGTCTCCAGGACCAACGTTGCCAATGTGTAGACTGAATGTGGAATTTTCGGGATACACTGTTGGCAGCACATTCGCGCCATGCCATCCCACTGTGAAGTTACCTGCCAAGACGACTATGTCGAGGTCAAGAGTGTGCGTCACATTGTCATTGTTCTTCATCAGGGCGACTAGATTGGTCGATGAACCGGAGACGATAGAGCTCGGACTGAAGACTGCGCTCTCAAATCCGACTTGGCCATTTTGAACCACAGTCCTGTTTGACAATCCGAACATCACGTAGTAGGCTTCCACGACATTCGAACCCAGCGCCACACGCGCACCGGTCTCAGCATCAACAAGTCCAACTCCACCTAGTTTCTCGATAACTGTGGATGTCCCGGTCTCGACCTCTAGAAACACAGGGATTACGAAAAACAGCTGTCCTCCGAGGTGGTAGAGCAATATGTTGCCGTACCTGTGCTGTCCCCACAGACTAAGCTGCGTGCGGACTTTGTCACTTGTTTCGAAAGCTTGCCGTGCGGCCTCAGGTCCCAGATACGTCGAGACACCTACACTCCCAGAACCGTAGAACGTGAATTGGCCAAAATCAGTGTTACCGCAGCCCATTACATAAAGCCCTGCAAGGTTCTTGCCGGGTGACTGAAGAAACTCAACATTGTAAGTGGCAACAAATCGGTCCACTCCTGCTATCCGCATGACCATGTACCGTGTGTCCGAGTCCGTGGAAGGCTCATAGAAGTCGACGCCGCTCCTCCAAATGAAGCCGTCCTTCACATGGTATGTGTTGGCTATGGTCAGCTGGCGCTCGTAAAGGTCTTCAGGCCATCTGATCTGAGACTGCAACCAAGCCGGCATGTTTTGCCAAGGATAGTACTCATCGTAAGTCTTGTCGATGAAGAAAGTGGAATTCGCAGTCGGAGAACGGTAGAATGACAAGGCACCGTTCTCTATGCTAACGAGAACAACGCCCATGAATCTCATGTAGCTCTCATGAGCGTAGCCCGTCGATAACGGGTAGTTTATGAAGACCGAGACCGCGTAGTAGAGGTTTCCGGAAGGCTCTACAACTATGTATGCGTCCTGATCGGCGGTCAAACCCTGAAGCAGTATCTTGTTGACTCTCGAGTGCACATCTCGCTCCAAGAGCATGTTGAGATTCTGACCAGCAAATGACCAGGCCTCAGGTCCCATCGAAAAAACGAAGAAACTGGACTCGAAACCGCTCAGTTTGTAGTCGGGCTGTCCTTGAAATGACGAGTTTCCGACCTCATCGATGCCGGCGACGCCGACAAACACAGGACCGCTAAAACCCTGCCCCTCGCCATAGTATGTGTCTATGGTCTTGCTCCGGTTGAGGAGGGCTATGAGATCGCTATGATCCACAATGTTCCCCGTGTAAGCGTCCTGAACTACCATGCCTTCTGTGTGAGTGTAAATGAGATGCTGATTGATGAAGCTGGTAGAGATGGTACTATAGTCAAGGGTCAATGGAGCAATCCAATACTCATGGTTCTTCAGAAAGACAATATCTGAATCTGCGAGCTGCATCCAATTTGTGCCGATTTGGTTCTTCATCCGCAGGTAACTAGCTTCTTGATCCCACTGTCTCACGGTAGTCAGGTACTCAGCCTCTCCCTGAGGAGTTGCATTAAGGGTCAGGTCTTGCAGCGTCTTTGTATTCATTCCCTGGACACCGGCGGCCCAGTTGGTGATGGCAATCTCCTTCGTTGTCTCATAGTTGAATTTCCAGTCAATGTACTTGTCTCCTGACATCTGGATGCCATAGTACAATGCCTGGGTGGCTGGCAACATCAAAACAATCGCGACCAAGACTATCGCGAGAAGTCCGAATTTCCGAGGGGAACCTCCAATGGGAATAAGCCGCTCAATTTTCAGGCGCCTGAGCTCTCCAGCAATGTTCGACCTATCCTCCATTAGCATGTTGACCTTTTTGCGATAGTCTTCAACCGTGATTGAGCTGCCCTCGTATTCCTGACGAAGTGACAGCAGCTCCCCCTGCATTCGGGCCAAGTCTTCCTCCAGTTGGGTTATCTTGCTCCTGACTCTGGTCTGTACGTCCCCAGAGCGAACACGAAATGCCATGAACAGAAATGCGCCCATGATGCAGGAGCCTAGTGCAACGATATATGCCAGATAGGTCATCCAACTTCCCGCGTTGACAGTCCATGTCGGCACGCCTAGTATTGCGATACAGAGCCCAAGTGCACCTATCACGAGTGCTTTCGCGAATATGATTAACACATCACGCCTCTGAGCCATTAGATCTGTGGCGATGCTAAGGGCCACTCTCACCGCAGTCGCGGCCAAGAACGTGGCTATGAGTCCTACATATAGCTGGTATGCTTCCATCGCAGGCACAAGACTGACTACCGAATCTGCTGATGTGCCGGGCGCGAACGGCAGAGCAAACAAAGTTCCGATGTCCTGGGGACTCACAGAAATAGAACCGTGTCCAATGAGCATCATTAGGAACGCAACATTCTGCCCTGTAACCGAATAGCCACCCGAGGAAACATAGAAAGCGAATAGCCCGATGACCTCGATGAATCTCCATATCAGAGCTCTCGGCAACGGGAGCCTGGTGGTGGACCGCCCAAACTGAGAGAGTGTGCTCAAGAACGACAGGAGTGTGCTGCGTTGAGGAAGGGTGATCATACTGACAATCGTCAGGAGAAGGGATGCTGTGAATAGGTTGTTCTGAAGTGTCCATGTCGACCAATAGTCCACACCCGATTTGCTGGAGTACATGCTTCGGTATATGGTCTGACCAAGGAACCAGCCATACGTCCAGCTGATGGACACGAATAGAATCACAGCAATGATTGCGAACAGGATTAGTGCTTGCAGCCTTCTCATTAGTTCTTCCTCAGCTGGCGGTTCTCGCACTACTCACAAGGGGTTTAAGAGAGTTACTAACAGTGCCAAATCTTGCCTCAGTTTGTGTTCAGTATATACCCTCTGCTTATTCTGACCGGAATCCCGTTCGATAGCAATATCAGCGCCTTGTGAGCACCAAATACGCATGGCCCGGCCTCTTTGGTTTGTGCAATTGCTGAAGAAGACGTTCCCGAACAGACGCATGATAGCACTGGCGACACGTGTGCCTGGCGTCGGGCGCGTCGTCGATAAGATGCTCTTCGAGAACGACGACATAATGTACCTACCCAAGGATAGTGTCATCACGAAGACAATATCTGTGGGCAGGTCCTTGGAGCACCCTGTTGAAACTGTGCTGCCATCAAAAATCGTTGAGCACTTCATCAAAAAGGCGAATTATCACTGGATCATGAACTTCTGCATATGCAGAGACGCGTCGAAGTGCAAGGACTATCCAATCGGCTACGGCTGCTTGTTCTTGGGAGAAGCTGCAATGAGAATCAATCCACTGTTGGGAAGGCGGGTGACGAAGGAGGAGGCGCTCGATTACGTTAGGAAGTGCAGAGAAGCCGGATTGGTCCATCTGATTGGTCGCAACAAACTCGATTCTTTCTGGCTCGATGCCAAGCCGGGAGATAAACTACTGACAATCTGTAACTGTTGCCCTTGCTGCTGTCTTTGGAAGATTCTTCCCGACCTAACCCCGGGTATCGGGAAGAAAATCACCAAAATGCCCGGTGTCCATGTTCAAGTCACAGATAGATGCCAAGCATGTGGGACCTGCACCCAAGGAGTGTGCTTCGTCGATGCAATCCACCTCGTCGGCGACCACGCAGTCATAAGTGAGGAATGCCGTGGTTGTGGCCGTTGTGTGGAGGCCTGCCCTAACGGCGCAATCGATCTTACAATCGATGACGAGCACTACTTCGATGATTCCGTGGAAAGAATCGACAAGGTAGTGAATGTGCAGTAAAACGCATCTAGGAGCCAAATTTCTCGGTCTTTCCGGCATAGCCGAGCAACATCGGGAGCACATCGATTCCGCGAATGGTATGCAGTGCCCCGTGAGCCGCGTCAATCTCCGTGAACCTTTCAACTGAGTCAGGACGGATAAAGGGAGACCATATGACGATTGGTACCGGGTCGCATGTGTGTTCCCCTACAGTAACCGGTGTAGTGTGGTCAGCAGTAACAGCAATGACAATCCTGTCTTGCACGCGATCAAGTATTCTGCCGACCATCCCGTCTGTCCTTTCTATCGCCATTACCTTCTGCTTTGCGTTGTGGTCGTGACTGGCGTTGTCAGTTGCTTTGACATGGACAAAGACATAGTCATAGTCGGACTCAACGCATTCTGCAGCCTTGTCACCTATGCCATCGAAGTTCGTGTCTATCGTCCCTGTCTGGCCCTGAACCTTGACGTGCTCCATACCAACGTATTTGGCAGTGCCGATGTATAGTGCGCCGCCCGCAAGAACTGCGCACCTAATCCCAAACCTTTCCTTGAGAGTGGGAACCTCTCTGTGTTGGCCCGGCCCTCTGAGAAGCAGCACATTCGCGGGTGCAATACCCCTCTTCTGTCGAGCCTTGTTTACGTCAAGACCTTTTAGCCGCTCATAGGAGAGCCGGATTAGTTTGTTCACAACGTCGGCAGTCTTCTTTGCCTCGGGCACAAGTGGCGTGGCTTGGAGGACCTTCTTTCCGTCCTCATGAGGATCAACATCCGTTACCTTCTCAGAGAGACCTTTGCCCTCCAGAACGAGAGCGCCACGATGCTCAACAGTGTGCACGAAGTGTACCTTCACACCATCGATGTCCAGTCCGTCGATTGCCTTCTGAAGAGCGAGGCCTTCCTCGCTTGTGAACTCTCGCCCGGCCCTCCGGTCGGTTACGGTGGAATCTGGATTCATGGTGGCGAAGTTGGCACGAAATGCCACGTCTCCCGGTCTGGATTGAAGGCCTGCACCAAGGGCCTCCAGCGGTCCTCTTCCGGGGTAGGTCGCAACTGGGTCGTATCCGAAGAGTGCTAGGTGTGCAGTATCGCTACCCGGAGTCACGCCGGGGGAGATTACGTTCATGAGTCCGCTTTGTCCGTGTGATGCAAGACGATCGAAGTTTGGAGTCCTTGCCGCTTGGAACGGAGTCAGTCCTCCCAGCTCAGGGACGGCTCTGTCACCGGCGCCATCCATAACAACCATGACTGCAGTGAACTTGGTCGTCATGGCTTAGTACTTCCTCCAAGCTTTCATAAAGTCAGGTCCCGGATAGCCGCACTTGCCATCAAGCAGGTCATAAATCTCAAGGAGCCTGTTGTACTTCTCAACTCTGTCGCTACGGGCAGGCGCTCCACTCTTTATCTGACCAGTCGACAAAGCAACCACCAAGTCAGCAATGAAAGTATCGCCAGTCTCACCACTCCTGTGACTGACAACGACTGGCCATCCGGCCTTGTTCGCAATGTTTGCTGCATCGATTGCCTCAGTCACAGTGCCAATCTGGTTCAGCTTCAGGAGCAAAGCATTGCCCGCTTTCGCTTCTATGGCCTTCTGAACTGTAGCAGGGTTGGATACGGTGAGATCGTCAGTTACCACTTGAGAATGAGTCTTTCGAGTGAGTTCCGCGAACGTGTCGAAGGCTTCCTCATGGAAGGGATCTTCGAAGCTTCTCAGTGGATATGTCTTCTCTAAGTCCAAGTAATAGTCTACCAGACTGGAGGGGTCCATGGCTTTACCGTCGACAGTGTACTTCCCGTCCTTGTAGAATCCGCTTGCAGCAGAATCGATGGCCAGCACAACATCCTTCCCAGGCTGATAGCCCGCGGCCGAAATGGCTTGGACAATCTCGTCAAATGCATCTCTTGTGGTCTTTAGTCCGTACCCGCAGTAACCGCCTTCGTCGCCTACGTGCCTTGCCATGCGTCCGTACTTCGTTATCATCTGCTTTCCTAATGCTTGATACACCTCGCTCGTGTATCGAATGGCTTCACGGATATCTGCAGCCCCAAGCGCCAGAATCATGAACTCCTGTATGGCTAGGTCGTTGCCCGCATGCGCACCGCCATTGATGACGTTGGACAGTGGCACGGGCATCTGATAAGTGGGGGCCTTTCCAATCACTTTCGTTCTGAGATATTCAAAGAGCCCCATCTTGAGATGATTTGCTGCAGCAACTGCAGTTGCCATCGACACCGAAAGTATTGCGTTGGCGCCGAGCTTGCTCTTTCCCTTGCTCGGATCCAGCTTTAGCAAAGCAGCATCAAGATTGCGCTGAGAAAGAGGGTCCACCGAAGTGATAGCCTTCGCTATGACCGCGTTCACATTGTTCGCAGCCTTCTGTACTCCCTTTCCACCGTATCTCTTGTCTCCGTCCCTAAGCTCTAAGGCTTCGCGGGTGCCCGTAGAGGCACCGCTGGGAATCTTGGCAATCCCCGCTGTCCCATCAGACAGCAGTACCTTCGTCATCAGAGTTGGATTGCCGCGAGAATCGAGAATCTCTATTGATTTCACTGACTTGAATTGCACCATAACGGTCACCAAGACTTGGACGGTCTGACTACTGGTTGCGTTGTAGCAGAGCAACAACTGCCGGGATTTATCCTCATCCATGCGAACAAGTGAGTACCTATGGCCTTAGACCTGAACATGAAGCCAAAAGCAAGCCCTATTATGGAAATTTCGCAATCGCAGCAACCCGGATGACCGGATGGAGTGATTCGACCTATGCAACCTGACAAGACGCGTTCAAAGATAGTATGCACGATTGGACCAGCCTCGAGGTCAAAAGAAGTGCTGACCGGAATGATTGAGGCCGGCATGGATGTTGCAAGGTTGAACCTCTCTCATGATGATCACAGCTCTGCAAAGGAAGCGTTTGAGACAATCCGGTCCATAGACGACACTCTGGCTATCATGTTCGACCTGCAGGGACCGAAGATTCGGATTGGAGACATGAAAGCTCCTGCTGAGCTCCAAGCCGGCCAGAAGTTCATCATTTCAACGGAGGACTTCGTCGGTGACCAGACACGTGTTTCGATTTCACACAAGGAGCTTCCTCAAGATGTGAAGCCGGGAGACACTATCGCGATAAACGACGGTATAATCAGGCTTGTCGTGAAGAAGGTCCGCGCTCCCGAAGTCACCACCGAGGTTGTACACGGGGGAACCATCTCAAGCAAGAAGGGCGTGAATATTCCCGGTATCAAGCTCTCGTGTTCAATCCCGACGGAAAAGGATCTCGAGGATCTTGACCTTGCAGCTGAATTGGAGCCAGACTTCATTGCACTATCGTTCGTGACTGACTCCGGTGAGGTGAAACATGTCAAGGAGATAATCATCTCTAATGGGCCTTCTAGCGCCTGGGTGATCAGCAAAATCGAACACAGACTGGCAATTGAGAAATATGAAGAGATTCTGAACGAGTCTGATGGAGTAATGGTCGCACGCGGCGACTTAGGCATAGAGGTGCCCATGGAGGATGTCCCAGTCCTTCAACGTGATCTCATTAGGAAAGCAAACATGTGGGCCAAGCCAGTCATTGTGGCCACGCACATGCTCGAATCAATGACTCACGAAACGTTGCCTACCAGGGCAGAAGTCAGCGACGTGGCACATGCCATCTTCGACCGGGCTGACGCAGTGATGACCAGCGGGGAGACCGCAATGGGAGTAGATCCCGTTGGTGTCGTCGATATGATGAACAGGATTGTGACCAAGGCAGAGAAGAGAATCACACAGGTGAATCCTGCCGACATGACCTCGCCACGAAAGGCGATTGTTGAAATCATTGGGAACCTAGTGTACAATGCAGTCACGCTTATTCCTCAAAACATTGATGGCATTATCACAGCCACTCGAACCGGTTTTACCGCCAGATGGATATCGAAGTTCCGACCTCCGGCTGACATATTCGCAGTGACCTACGATCCAGCCGTAGTGAGGAAACTCAGATTGTTGTGGGGAGTGCACCCGGTCCAGTACTATCAGGATATTGACAATGTAGACGACATCATTCGTGAAGCAGTCCGCACCGTTCACGGCATGGGATTGATTGGCAGTGACAAGGACGTCGTGTTCACATCTGGCATACGACACATTCCGGGACGGACGAACCTCGTAGGTGTGTTTCACGTTAGAGACTTGATTGAGGACAGCATCAAGTCGCAACCCTGATACTCGGCATGCGCACCCATTGCCGCCAACGGGTCAGAACCCCGTAAAGATAAGGCCTACCGTGAACCTCGAGGCAGACAGCCGGAAGCCGTTCTGAACCAGAGTGATTGAAGCGTTGCCTATTCTCACATGCCAAGTCTACAGTATTATGGGATAACATCGCTGTAAGGACTGCAGACGACCTGTGCCGCTGGAGAATAGGAGAGCTGAAGTGAACCTCGCTTCCTACATAGCTATGAAGGGCGGGTCCCTAACGACCTACCGCAAGCGTGGAAGGCAAAAGGGGTTCTCAGTTTCTGTGAACACCAACAAGAGTTTCTTATGCACATGCTTCACGCCAATGGTTCTGCAATTGGAGAAGCGGGCCCACTTCCAGACAGAAATTCTCAGGTGCATTCAATTCGTCCGCGAACCCGATGGAGAAGGTGTGTCTCTGAGTTGGAGTACTGTGGCAATGCACCAAGTCCCAACTAAGCCCCAAATCCCCAAGCAGGTCGTCATAGATGAGTTACCTCCTCCATGTATGAGTATAACGTTTGGCTCATCCGGAACAAACCTTCACGAATCGTATCGCACGCTTTCGTTACGCGTCCTTCACTTACAGAGTGTCGGGATGAGAGCCCAGCCAGCATATGCTGTTTGACAGACGGCCTACAAAGCAGATTGCACATTCGTGGCTAAGAGATAAAAGCCGAAGTTTGCTAGCTCTACGAGCGTGCTGGTGTTCGAAGTCCATTGATTGCCTCCTTTCTTGCAGTGTGCGCGACAGTGGCAATTGGCACATTACTGGCAGTAAGACTTTGGACTGGTGAACCACCCTCGCTGACTGCTGTCATAATAGTAGGCCTAGCCTGCGGCTTCTCCATCCTGCCCATCATTGGCTATTTGGTAATCCTCTCCGTCGGCTTCAGTGCTGCCGCGATATGCATTGCCTTGGCTCTCACTCTGGCTTTCGTGGTTGCACTCCAGATTTGGAGTCCCAAAGGAGGGATAGAGAGAATCCGACCCGCTATCGGCAGAGAATCAGTCTATGGCCTGCTGTTACCCCTAGTCATATCACTCTTCTCACTTCTCTTAAGATTGAATGCCGTGCTCATTGAGGAACCTCTCCCGGAAGTGGATCCTTGGTTCTGGCTGTACCACACAAGAGTGTTGCTTGCTACAGGCGGCATCGATTACTCTCTAGCTGGCGCATATCCCCTTGGCTTTGTCTTGCTGACCTCCCTAATCAGCGCAGACACTCCAACGTATCAAGTGGTGTACGGGGTAATCAGGTTCATAGGCCCAGCATTGTCTGCGGTGACAACATTCGCTGTCTACAGAGCCACACTGAAGTGTTTTGGTGGTCAATGGCGGGTTGCATCCATCGCAAGCTTAGGCTTCGCAGTTGGGAACCTGTTGCAGTTCAGAGGCAGACTTGCGACTCCAGAAACAGAGGCACTCCTCCTCTTTGTAGTCTTTCTGTCCTACGTCTACATCTACGAGCAACGGTCGGTTCCCTTGACTGCCCTCTTGCTCGCCGGTCTTGTCGCAGTCCACCCGACAACAGCACTAGTCGCATTTGGAATCTGGATGCTGTCAGAGATTAGGAGACCTCATAGGAGTACAATCGTGGCCGATGCAAGGGGTGTCGCACGCTACTGCGTCACTGTAGTCCTTCTTCTCTCTCCTCTGCTGGTAGCTCTGCTCATGAACACCGATCTCATTGCAAGGTATGGTTTCTACGGAGAAAGCATGTTATCGGATCAAGGAGGAACGGCACTTGCGATAGTCCGTGACTCGCTCAATAGTCTTGTCACCTACTCACTCGGGCCTGTCCTCTTTGGTGTCTCATTGGTAGGTGTTTCAAGATATTTGCTGGGTCCTCGGAAAAGCAAGTGGGCATACATAGGCTGGGGGGTATGTGTCCTCTGGGCTCTGTCTGCGTTCATCCCTATCCTCTTCTTTCGTGTCGGCGCTCCGCGGGCTGCAACATTCATCGTCTTTCCAGCCATGATCATCATTGGCCACGTCTACGTTGGCCTAGAAGACACCGTGACCAGCTCTTCGGTAGAGACACCCCTTCTTAGAAGTGGCAGCGCCAAGAAGGCAATGGTATTCCTGCTGATAATCTCCGCTCAGCTCTTCTACGGCTGTAGCTACGACTACTCCGGCCATCGCTACATTAGCACTACAGGCCTAGACACACTAGAATGGATTGCGGGTTCGAACATAAGGGCAGACTCAGTCTATGTATATGATTCTTGGGTCAACCTTGGGTCAACAAACATTGCACAAGCAGTTCTCTACCCGCTGCCGTCCTTTGCCAACGATACTCTGAGGAGTGGCTCATGGTCTGCTGCGATGAAGTATATTGATAGCCACGGCGCGAGAATCTTCGTTGTGGTCACGGCCAATGAGCCTCTATATCAGTATCTCATAGCGGCCGGAAATTTAGAGGTCTACAATAATGCGGGAATGTCTGTCGTGTTGTACAACCGTTTGTAACGAGGTGTAGCCTAAGCCAGAGACGTTCGCAAGACACTCGCTATGACCATCCTGAATATCCTCAATACTGCAGGCCTTTGAGCCAATGTGATGCCGGTCCCGCTCTTTGCAGTGCAGCTCCTATTCGGTAAGGGCCACGAACTTCCAGTGGAGTACCTGACCCTCAACCTCATTTCATTCGTTGGCACAGCAATCGGCAGCATTGTGACTGGGGCCTGCTGAAAGGGCAAGGGCACCCTTGAAGGGAAACAGCGATCTGGGGACTGACATGGCTGTTGTATTATCTGTCGGAATGCCTTTGGCGCCGCGCATTGGGATCCTCGCGTTTGTTTTCTCACTTCTCTTGGGAGGCTTCGTCGGCCTACTAGCCGGCCAAGTCTGGGTAAAGAGATCATTGGGAATCTGACTGCCCAAGGAGCTACTAGGTATCACATTGGCTGTAGTAGTCGCATATATTGTCACGCCACAGATTGTCGGACTGATGCCCCAAATGCATTAGGCCATAGCAGGAACTCTGGTCATCGCGCCGGCAAATGCAGCCTACATTCTGATGTTGCTGCTCAACAGGAGTGTGAGCCCCGGTTTCTGGAACAGCTCCGCGAGTCTTATCGAGGAGCCGGGCTTCTTCACATGCCAGTCATGGCCATAGTGGGTATTCCCGTGCCGATTGCTAAGAGAACTGCGGGTCAGAGAAAAGAAGATTAGTCTGATTCGGGAGGTGATCCGCGGGATGTTGGATGCAAAACAGCGGGAACAGAACTCAGTCCATGAACATTGGTGACTCAAGGGCGACTGTGAAAAGCCCTAGAGGGGACTCTTGCGGCGCTACAGGCAAGAGGAGTACGCAGGCAGCCAAACATATATCAATTGTGACATTTTCGTAAGTTAGCGAACTGGGAACACGGCGTTATCAACTTGCTCAAAGATACGCAAGTCTTGGTGACCGGTGGCTTGGGCTTCATCGGTTCTCACATAGTTGATCCACTAATGAACGTCGGGGCGAGAGTCAGAGTTCTGGACGACAAGAGCACCGGCGACTTGAGGAATTGTGAACAGTGGATAGGTAATAATAGGTTCGAGCTTTTGGTCGCGGATATTAGGGATGGAGATGCTGTGAGACAGTCCCTCAAGGAAGTTTCTCTCGTTTTCCATGAGGCAGCCAAAGTGAGTGTGCCACTCTCTGTGGAAGATCCTCTCCTTGTCATGGACACGAATGTGATGGGCACGGCCATAATCTTGGACGAGTGCCGCAAGGCGGACATCGAAAAGGTAGTGGTCGCTTCGTCATGCGCAGTCTACGGTGACACACTGACACTGCCCACAGTCGAGACTATGTCTCCGGGTCCCATCTCGCCCTATGCGGTTTCCAAACTGGCTGCAGAGAATCTTACCATGAGCTTCTGCTCCACATATGGACTGAACACTACTGCACTTAGATACTTCAATGTCTACGGCCCGAGGCTAAGAAGCGGGAGCTGATGCAGGTGTGACCTGGATTTTCATCTCCAAAGCTCTTCAAAACGCTTCAATACCAGTTGAAGGTGATGGCAAGCAGACAAGAGACTTCGTGTTCGTTGATGATGTCGTGACCTGCAACGTGCTCGCGGCAACCAAACCGGTGTCAAGGGGCCAAGTCTACAATGTCGGGGGTGGTGGTCGGATATCCATAAGGGATTTGCAGACAAAATCCTACGATTCTGTGGATCCTCTTCAGCAATAGAATCTCACCCCTCTCGCGTCGGAGATGTTCGAGATAGCCTTGCAGGAATAGAGAAAGCGAGGAAGGATTTGGGCTACTCCCCCAAGACAGACATCGAGAATGGCCTCAAGAGAACAGTCGACTGGGTCCGCAGTGCGGGTCAATCCTCATCACATTGACATCGATGGAACCTTGCTCCGTCCAGTTGAGAAGATAACTCAGGCATGAATTGAAGTCGACTCGCAGCATCATAAGGTAGAACAGATGAAGGGAAGTAGGCCAGTGTTCCTGTTCGCAGTTTCTGGATTCGGAGCGAAACACCAGCCCGAGTGGCTATCAAGTAAAGCTCGTACGGAGACCTCGGGCAGTAGGTCATTGCACTATCCTCTTAAGATGCATGGGATTTGAGTGCTCTCGTTCTCTGACCAGAGAGGATTGTCTTGAGGCAGGTTCATCTTGCGTATGCCGTGTCAAAGGGGAAGTCAATAGCATTCCACTATGCGATAATACTCGGGATCGGACTCTCAGGACTGTCCGGCATGAAACCCATAACAGCAGTCTTGGCCTTCATCCTCGTATTCTTTGTCGTAGGCAATTCACTGAGATTAGGACCCCTTGGGCTTGTCAGCTCGAGACTCGACATCTACCCTAGGTTAGGACAAGCTGTCCTCGACTCACTCATCAGCGTAGTTTTCACCTCAAGCTTGGCGATAACCCTGAGTTATCTCTGGGCTCTAGGACATGTTGGAACCATTGTTGTTATCGTGGTTGTGATATCCGACTTGGTAGCATTTGTTCGGGCATCATCACCAGACTCGCCGAATCCCTCACTCAATGGGGTCAGCAGAGAAACACGAATTCTGCCATTCATTCCAGCAGTGATCTGCCTAGTCGTGGGCCTAGCAGTCGTGTTGTGGCGCCTCTCTTGGATAACATGGCCGGAATCCTACGGATCCGATGTCTTCATTCATCTTACGATGGCAGAGTCCATTTTCGAATACGGGGGATACAGCGTCATGTTCCCGGGGTACTCTCTAGGTTTCCATGCCATCCTCTCGTCCATAGCAATCATCGCGGGGTTGGACCCGTATCCAATCCTCGCTTATGGCACCATTGTCACGTATCCTATTTCGTTGACGCTGACCTACTTTCTCTGCGACGCGGTCTCGGGAAGCAGGTTGAAGTCCGCAATGGCCGCAGTCCTGTTTCCTTTCGTTGCCGCATCCGGCGCGTTGCTGGGACCTCAGTACATGTTACCGTCCACCTACGCATACACAGTCACTATCCTAGTCATACTTGCACTTGACACTGTCCCGCGTACAAGAATGATACAGTTTGTAGCGCTTCTTTCATATTGCAGTGCGGTCGTTGCATACCCTTACATGATCATGGGGACACCGCCCGCTGTTGCTTACTTCTGGAGCCGGAAATCGGACTCCGATCGAGTGAGACGGGCAGTCCCCATTGTGATTGCAGTAGTTACTCTTGTCGGAGCCGTTTCCATCCTAATCTACTATCTGACCATTCCGTTCTTCGGAACAGCGCAATGGACTCTCACAATCGGGTCGATTGTTTTTACGCTCGGACCAACCTTATCACAACAAGTTGAGCTTCTTCTGCTTGCCTACAATCCCCTACAGATAATCCTCCTCATCTGTGGCCTTGGTTCGCTAGCAATCTATGTGCTGGGCTTCGCAGCAGACAATGACGATGCAACATTTGATCGGAGGGGTCTGTTGCTCCTCACTAGCCTTTACTTGGTGGGCTTTTTCTTGCCCGTAGGTGCTGCGTTCCGACTCGACATGTACAATCGGCCGTTCTTATTCCTCTGCATGGTAGTGGGAGCATTCTCAGTTGTAAGAGCCGGAAAACACATCCTGAATCGTTCTAAGCGATTGAGGCCCCTCAGAAGTCGAATCTCAAGAGGTGCTTTAGTGTTTGCAGTTGCAGCGATTCTAATCGCGTCTGCATACCCGACAGCAGAAGTGATGAACGAGGGAATGAGATGGGAGCCTCACAGCCCGCGGCTTGAGGAGCTTGAGGCTTTCGAGTGGCTTCGAGAGAGGATGCCCCAAGGAGGCTACATTCTGACTGACCCCACGACTGGTTTCATAATGAATGGGTTCGTTCTCAGGAACTGTTCGTGTTCCATGATTACAAACGATGGTTTCTACATGATCCAAAAGCCAAACTATCTGTGGCAACGAATCTACGCGTTTCTGAATGCGAGCTCTTGGGATGACACATCCAGCGATAACGATATTTCTTCCTACATGGGTGGTGTGACCTACATAGTCATATCACCGAGGACCAGTGAATGGATTTGGCGACAGCGTAACAACAATCCGATTGAGTTTGCCGACTTTATCTCAAGGCTTCCCATGAGCGACCCAGCTTGGTCGAAGTTCTTCGAGCCCAGATATACGCTTGTGCAGCAGTTTGGCAATGTCATGATACTCGTCAAGAACGAAGTGCATCTGTACTACCATGATGAGTTCAACAATGTCACTTCATGGTACGTCAATGATGGGAATGAGCCGGAGTCCGACGGACAAGTAGCATTCTACGAGAACCATAAGAATCCAAGCGCATGGTTTGAGCTCTTCACGGACCGAGTATCGTTTTCAGGCCAGGAAGACCTTTACTTGGAAGTCAGACTGAGGGCGAACACAACAAACCTTGAGGGCAGAGTCTTTGGGTACAAGGACAACGAGAGAGCAGGGGGCTATGCATTCTATACTGATTTCTTGTACCCTGAAGTGGATTGGCTTACCAAGGTCTGGAAACTTGCCCATACGCCCGGCTACAGTGAAGGTCCGCTGGAGTGCATTGGGTTGAGTTTCCAAAACCTGAGCAACAACTGGACACTCTTCGTGGATTCTCTGAGAATCTATGGTACGAAACCGCTGAACTACACTCCGGTGGAAGAGATTGTGGTGCACTACCATGATGAGTTCAACAACACTATGGGGTGGAGCGTCAGCTCTGGCAACCCACTGACGAGTGATGGCGGGGTTGGGCAGTGGAAGAACGCAGCGAATCCCGCTGTATGGTTTCATCTATATACGGATGTACCAACCTTTTCTAGCCAACAGGGCCTATACCTTGGTGTCAGATGGAGCGCCAACACAACTGACCTTGAAGGCAGGGCTTTTGGGTACAGAGAGGACGAAAGACAGGGGGACTACGCTTTCTATACTGACTACGTCGTGCCGGTTGTGTCTTGGACCAGACGTGTCTGGAAGCTGAGTGACACGCCAGGCTTCAGTGAGGGACCACTAGAGAGCATAAGTTTCGAGCTTCAGAATGCGGTCCATAACTGGACGCTGTATATCAGCTCAGTCACAATCTTCTCCTTCGTCAAACAGCATTCATCAATAACAACCGCACACCTGAGCGAGTCTAACGCCAGTGACTGTGCTCTTGCTGGCGACATGGCTGCTCGACAGAGGATAGTGCCGCAGAGGTCATTCAAGCCCCAGATGGTGAAGGAGTGCCCATTCGCTGTACTGATGAGTGACATAGGCGTTCTAGCGCGACACGACCTCTGTCATGCAGGTGCAGAGTGCCTACCCGGCTACTCTCGATTCCTCAGCGGTGAAGTCATCGGCTTGTCTACTCAGTTCTGGGACAAGCATTAAAGCAGCTTCTAAATCAGGAATCGTAACTCAACAACCGAAGGTACATTCTTGGAGAGAGAACTGCGAAAGTCTGTCGCAAGGAACGCCTCCACGTTGGTTTCGGGCAGACTTTCGGCTTCAGTAATATCCTTCATTGGCACGATACTTCTGGTGAGAAGCCTAGGGGCGTCTGACTACGGCGCCTTGAATGTGGCTTGGGCTCTGCCATTTATCCTGTCATTGGTAGCAGACCTCGGCCTCAGCGGCGCAAGCATATACTTCGTCGCACGAGGAACTGCTCAAGAGCAGAAGGCCTTCGTCAGGAACTCTGTCAGAACTGCACTGAGAGCTGTCGCAGCGACAGGCATCGTGTCTTCAATTGCTGTATACCTCGTGGCGGACCCAGTAACGTTCGTGTTGTTGAGCGACATGCAGTACGCACCTGTCTTCAGAATCGCAGCACTTGGGATCTTGGCGAGCAGCCTCTTCAACGTGACTCTGTCAGTGCTCTTGGGTTTCGAAAAGATGCGGGCAGCCAGTGCTTCTATCATCATTCAGACCTTAGTCAGAAGCATAGGAGCCCCGGTCGCGGTTTACATAGGACTTGGTGTGTCCGGTGCGATGGCATGTTTTGTGATAGCCTCGTTCACATCTTCTTTGCTGAACGTCATCAACATCGCAGGCACAATGCGAAGTGTGGTTGGTAGTTCAGGAATGAATTCTGGGCCTGATGAGAGTCATTCCCTGCTAAGACAAATGGTGTCGTATGGGTTCCCAGTTTCCTTCTCATCAATGCTTCTCAATTCCATGGTCCCAGCAGTCAATCTGGTACTGCCAGTCTTTGTCACACTTGGGGAGATAGGCGAGTTCAATGTAGTGGCGACCTATGCGACCGTCCTCTGGGTTGTATCGGCCCCTTTTGCGGACACACTCTTTCCGCTGTTCTCCAAGCTGGACCCTGAGAAGGACTCTGTGACATTGAAACGGGTGTTCCAAGACACGGCAGCACAGGTTGCGATCTTCATGACCCCGGCGATATTCATCATTGCAGCAGTGCCGCTTTTCGCTATTCAATCCCTGTTTGGTACCGGCCATTACCTCGCTGTGGAATACCTGCCGATTTACCTGATGTCATTCATTGGAACCGCGCTCGGCAGCCTCGCGATTGGCGGCCTATTGAAAGGGCAGGGTGTCCCCTCCAGAGAAACAGGGATGTCAATACTGAACCTTGCCGTTGTTTTGTCTCTAGGTGTCCTGTGGGCTCCGCTGATGGGCATTCTCGCATTTCTGTTCTCGTATATCGCCGGAGGACTCGTTGGTCTGTTGGCAGGTGAGATTTGGGTGAGAAGAAGGTTCGGCATCACGTTACCCAGGAAGATACCCGGCATCATCTTGTGCGGCCTGACTGCCTATCTTGTCGCGCCACAGATCGTCAGATTCCTGCCACAGACGCATTGGGTTGTGGAGGGTATCCTGATTATCGCCTTGTCGACAGCAGTCTACGTGTTGATGCTAGCCCTGACTAGAACTGTCAGTCCAAGCTTCCTAGAGCAACTTCGTGACTCGTATCGTGGGACGGGGCTATTGTACGTGCCTGTCCTCGTAATGGTGAAAATCCTCCTGCCGATTGCAAGGAGAACCACGACTAAGACAAAACGGGCTCGGCAACAGTCATAAGAAGCCGGGCTGCCACTGCCGGATTTATGCTCTTGACTAATGAGGTGGTCCGGTGGTCTTGATGGTCGGGTGCAGGAACCTCTGTACGGGAATCTCGCAGCATCAGGACACGCAGAGGTCTACAACAACGCTGGTGTATATGTCGTACTATACAACCGCCCGTGAGTAGATTCGGATCGTGTCTGCGGCCACCCGATACCACGATAGATGATTCAGAGCGCGGGCCCTAGCCCGTCGTGACAGCTGGGCCCGATACGAAGAGTCGCTCGTGAGTCTGACTAGTTCGGATGCAATCTTCTGTATCTGCCCCACCTCAACTAGACACCCAGCATCTCCAACAATCTGCGGCATACCACCAACGCTGGTCACGACGCATGGCAACCCAACAGCCATAGCCTCAAGCAGTGCGTTTGGGGAGCCCTCGTGATGAGAAACCAGTGTGAATATGTCCGCTGCTTGGAGGATGTTTCTTACATCCTTTCTGTAGCCCAAGAACCTGATGGAATCCGACAGGCCCCCGTCCACCACGAGCCGCTCGACAGACACAGAGGCCGCACCGCTGCCAACTAACAGCAACAAACACGAGGCCGCAACAGTGTTGACTACGATGTTTAAGGCATGAATCATATCAATCACACCCATGACCTTCTCTTGTAGGTCGAAGTTACCCACCCAGACCATCACGACCGTGTCAGCGGGAATCCCAAGGTATTTCCGAATGCTCTCTCGGTCAGCCGGGTTTGCGCAGGGGTGAAATAGCTCAATATCCACCCCGTTTCCGATGTTTGCCATGCTCACTCTTGGAGCAAGGTTTCTGACTGGTTGCTCGTAATCAGATGAAACAAGAAGGACCACCTTGGCCCGGCGCAGGACACATGTTTCGGCAGTCTGCTGTACGATACTGCCTCCGTTCTTGGACCAAGGTTGCCTAGGTCCGGCAAGGCCATGAACCGTGTATATCAGAGGCTTTCGCAAGATGCCTGATACGACAATCCCGACAATTCCGGATATAGCAGGGCTCTGAGCGTGAACGATGTCGACCTTCGCACGCAGAAAGTGTCCTGTACATGATGCAATCCCTAGGACCAAGTATGCGAATGAGAACAAAGTGAGTGTAATCAGGCCGCCTTGATTGGGAGCTCTAATCGGGAGTCCGCAGAATCGCTGAGCGAGCCCCTTTGGTACACCTTGCTCTGGCCTGCAAGCAACAATGAAATTCGAAACCCCTTGAGAACTCAGGTTCATAGATAGGTTGAACACGTGATTGGCAGGTCCTCCACGGTCGGGGAAGACTCTAGTGGATATCAGCCCCACTCTAATCGGACGCCTAGACTGATTCAATCGGAACGACCTCCTCTGGTGGCGTTTGCCGCAGCATATCTTGGATTCGTGCGCAACAGCTTGTCAACCCCAGCAATTCACTAAGTGTGGGTTCAAGCGTCGCCATATCTCTGTTTCTACCACTTTCAATGTCGGGAGACCGGTTTCAAGCTTGAAGCGATAGAGTGTCCAGTTCCACTGAGCTTCACTGTTCCAACAGCCTCAGCTGCTGGCACAAGAGAGTCTCGTCAGGGTTAACCTGACGGCAAGAAAAGCCCGCAGCAGTTTTAGGGGGTACAAGAGCCGCTCCGAGGGCGAGAACATCTTCCTCTTTCCGGATGTCTGCGGAATATAATGAAACCCCACTCCACAATGGAAAGCCCGTGCCTCGTGACCAGTGGGTATTGCCCCATAGCCCATGTATTGTCACTTACAACGGAACGTAAGGCATCAAGACTTCTCCGGTCTCCCAGAAGTGGAAGTGCGACATCGATTTCCTTCGATTCATATGGACGTCCGACAGAGGTTTCCGGTTCCGATGTTAGTTGGAGTATCGAATTGGTGAACATGCAGGGCATCGATTCTCAGGATAAGGAGGATAGCGATATCAGCGATCGCAAAATCCAATCTGCTGAAATCGAATGACGTCGAGTTTTGCACGTCATTGAAGAAAGCGGTATTCGTGTCGGTTCCTGGTTCACCAATAACCTCGAACACGGTGAAGATCTCTAAGTCTTGCCGCGGACTACTCACTGTTGTGATACACGCCAATCGATGCCAGATTCATATTCCCCGTCCCAATCGCTTTGGTTGAGAGAGTATTACCGGTGCTCTGTTCTTCCTTGGGTCATTATGCGCGACATACAAACGATATTCTTGTCCCGAAATCCTTCTAAGACTGTCTACAAGGCGGCTTTGTGTCTTCCATTGTGTAGGAGTGACAGATTCTGAGCCACGAGAATCTAGAGCTTCATCCGCAGCAGACAACACGAGTACAGCTGGTATCGTCGTTAGTAGTGGCCTCTTGCTGTGTCTTGATTCTCGTTATCCGTAACCCTGCTCTCGTTCCACCCAATCCAGTTTTCTACATGGAGTGGGATCACTATTACTATCTGCAGATGGCACTGTCACCCTTCACAATTCACTTGGCGCCCCTCTGCTACAGAATAGCAGTCCCTACCCTTGTCTGGCTTCTCCCGTTTGGTGCTGAATTCTGCTTTAGAGCAGTAGCTCTCCTTAGTTTGATTGCTACCGGCGTCTTGCTGTACTACTTCCTGCGTTGTATCGGAATCTCACACGGAATTGGATTGGCTTCCCTCTTTCTGTTGTACTCACTGGAACCTCTATCCTCATTCAATATATGGGATTTCTGGCTGACGGATTCGGCCGCTTTTGCGTTTGTTGTAGGCATGTACTTGACTACAATTGAGCGTAGAACAGTCTCTTTTGGAGCTCTGCTACTTATCGGTTCACTCGTGAAAGAGTCTGTGCTTCTTTGTATCATTCCATTTCTAACCTACCTCCCCCGTCAAGACGGCGCCAAATGGATAAGGAACGGACTCTCTGCAATAGCGCCAACTCTCGTTCTGTATTTCCTTTTCAGGATGACATACCCACCAGAAGGTGGCGCACCGTTTCAGGTTTCTTGGATTCAGCAAATCCTGCTTCTGCGGGCCACTGAGGATCCCCTTGAGCAGGCAACAAGAATGAGCTTAGGAACTTGGTCAATCCTTGTTATTACACTTGCAGTCATCGGCTTGGCAAAGAAGAGTAGTCTTCGTACTCCATTTCTTCTTTTTCTTCTCGGAGTTTATGCTCAACTTCTCCTTGCCAGCAATATCGACAGGCTCTTGGTTCTTGGGTTTGTCCCGATGATCGCATTCAGTGCTTGCGGTATGGAAAAGATATCCGATAGACTACGAATACCGCACCCTTTGATATTCTTACTTTGTATTCTGCCTTTCGTGGTTCCCTTGGATCTTAGATTGCTTCCACTTCCAGGTCAGATTTGGCCAGTTAACATGCCAACTCCTATAACTCAACTGATTACTGTCATGACGTGGTATGCCGTAGTCCTGCTGGTTTATCTCGTAGGGCGGCTGCGTCATCCAAAAACCCACAGAGGTGATCTGCAGCCCAATTCGGTGTAGCCCGTATTCTCATGAGATGTCGTCTGAGAGTCTCGCCAGAGTTAGTTGTACAGCAAGAAATGCGCCAACCAATCTAAACGGGTACGATAGGCGCTTGGTTGGTGAAAACATCTTTCTTTTTCCAGACTTGCGCGGGATATGGTGAGTGCTCAGCTCCTCAATGGAGAGACCCTTTCTAGCAAACAGAGGATACTGTGCCATCGCCCATGTGTTGTCACTTACAACAGAGCGTAGAAATCCGGCATATTGGACCAGACACCGTGCAGCCCGCGGAGAAAAGGCAATGAAGCCAGTGGTTGGGTCGGAGATGTGACACTTTGCGCCCAATGACACCAAGAAGGAACTCACGAGTATTCCTAGAGCATCGACCTTCGGGACAGCCCTGAGCTGAGTAGTCACGGTGAAGCGTGACATTATGACACAATCGGGACTCGGAGAGGTGGCGAAGCGTTGCACAATCCGTGGTATCTCCTTAACTGAGTGCTGACCATCTGCATCGACGCAGATGAAGAACGAGTATCCTCGTTCAAGCCCCCAGCGTAGACCCCTCACAACTGCTCTATTCCTACCGATGTTCTTGGGATTCCTCAGCAGATTGACTCCGGCCTCTTGTGCCAGTATAGCAGTCCTGTCAGTTGAACCATCATCAATAACGAGCACGTTGTCACGCGGCACAACATCTAGAAGTGATGATAACGTTCCAGGCAAGTTTGATTCCTCGTCGTACGACGGAATCAGGATGAGAGGTTTGGAATGAGTGGTCTGATTCAAGAACCAATATCCCACCAATGCATCGTGACTAGGTGTGCGGCCGGTTTGAAACCGAGCCCGCACCATGCTCTTTGCACGGGAAGATTGTCAATCTGAGTGCCTAGATCCACAACGTCAGACTTGCCTTTGAACCAGCGCAGCCCGCCAGCTATCATATGTCTGTAGATCCCGCGACCCCGCAATGAGTCATCTACGGCTGATAGAATCATTGAGCCGCTTCTGATGCCAATTGCATCAGACAACTCACGGTTGAGTTTCAGAGTCGTAAAGCCTGCAGGTTTTCCGTCAACCTCAGCCACGATAACCTCGTCAGCAGCAACGCCAGTCAACGAATTGTAAATCCACTTCGAGTGAAACTGGTCAGCCTTATCCTGGTTGAAAC
The DNA here is from genome assembly GCA_963726195.1 of Candidatus Thorarchaeota archaeon. GTDB lineage: Archaea > Asgardarchaeota > Thorarchaeia > Thorarchaeales > Thorarchaeaceae > OWC5. The sequence goes on along the minus strand of CAVSBO010000005.1, from coordinate 57,588 downwards.
GCTTGTCCGCATGAAATCGATCCTTAACAAAAGAGCTCTGAGCGATTCTCATGAGTGGCTGGAGATCATCTTCGAGTTTAGTCCGCACTACAAAGTCCGCCGGAGGGGACATCTTGGCTTCATCCGCCTTCTTCATGTCGATTGCATATGTGACCAAGACGTCGACGAAGTCGAAATTCATCCTCATACATGTCTGGATGATATCATAGTCTCGGGGAGGAACTCGAAGAGTCAGTTGTTTCATGCCCTCCTTTTTTGCTCGCAACAGTGTCTTTTCCACGATTCTTTTTGTAACAATTCCTCTTTGTTCCAAGGCAATGTTGTCCGACAACATCAATGGTGCAATTCGGCCCATCGGGAACTGAAAGAACTCGGTGTCAAAAGCAAGCTTTGAAACTGCTGCCAGACCTATGAGCTTGCCAGATAGACGAGCTCCGACAACGCTCGTGCCCGAAGCTAGCCCTATCCGAAGAGAATTCAGTTCGTAGGTCATGAGCTTTCGATCGTCTGCCCAGTCCGAAAGATGCTCTTCGGTCTTGACCCTCACTGAGGAGCGCAAGCTCGCAAAATCCTCTTCTGATATTTCGTCAAGCTCGATGACTTTCAGACTCAATCGCGGACGCCGGTTATTGGACTAAGACTACCTCAATATAGAACTTCCTGATAGACCGTCAACAATGAGTTCACTATTGTATCCCATGTGAAGCGCTCCATGATGAGACGCCGGTTCTGATCTCCCCATGAGTGCAGCTCTTTGGAATCATCTCCAGCTAGTTGAGCCATTCCATCAAGGAGGTCTGACGACTCTTTGACCTTGACCAAGACCCCTTTAACTCCGGAGCGCACCAAATCACGTGCGGAACCCACTGGAGTTGCCACAAACGGCAGACGGTAGTACATCGCTTCCATCAGAGCCGTGGAAAAACCTTCTCGATACGATGGCAGGACCAAGACATCAGCTGCGCTAAGGTAGGTCCCCACATCTGAATGGAAACCGAAGAAATGAACATCAGGAACGTCCTTCAGAAGGCGCTTCATGATCGGCAGTCCGCTTCCATCGCCGACCACAAAAAGAGAAACGTCCGATCTTCTCATACGAAGGCTCCTGAAGGCTTCGGAGAGCTCGATGATCCCCTTGTCTGGTACGACCCTTCCAAGAAAGATGAACACCGTCTTGCCATCGGATTGCGTCTGCATACGAACTGACTCCCGTGAGCTAGTCTTGGTCGAGTCAAGAAACTCAGGATCGATTCCAATCGGCAGTACTCTGGCGCGGGATTCGAATCCAGGATAAACAAGGGACATCTTCCTGCGCACTTCTTCTGACACACAGACGATGGCCGAAGATCGATGGAGAAGTCTGGCTCCCATCGTACTGTACAAACCGTGCAAAGCTAGTCGGCCTATAGGATCTGAAGGCTCGTTCGGGAGCGTGAATCCATGCAGAGTGATAACCAAGGGTAAGCGAGGGCCAGCTAGAGAGAACGATGCAAGGCTGAGCCAGTACATCATGAACTGCGTGTGAATGATGTCAGGTCGGAATCGCTTGGCCAACGCTGCCAAATTCTGCTGAGCGAGAGGGGTGTAGGTGTAGGGTGCACTTGGCACCGCGACTGAAGGAAACCGTGCAACTTCGCACGGCGATTCGGCGCTCAACAGAGATTCCCCCTTAATACCCACGCTTGTTGATGCAATCACAACTTGGTTTCCCTTCCTCATCAGTGCCGAGGCCAGAAATGCCACTGATTTGGCTCCGTATGTGGGAAAATGGTCGCAGACAAGAAGGACCCTCAAGATCGCCACCCTGGTTCTTCCGACTTCCAGTCCTACCCTCTTTGCTTCGCCAGTTCCTCAATCGAGGACAAGAGCTTTTCACACACCGAGTCCACCTCGGATTGCGTCAGGCCCACATGCAAAGGTAGGCAGAGAATCTTGGAGCAAACGTCCTCTGTTATCGGTAGGCTTCCGGGTTGGTACCCGAACATCTGCTTATAGATAGGCTGAAGATGAACTGGATGGTACATTATGCTCGTCCCAATTCCTGCCTCTGTCATCTTGTCCCTCGCCGCGTCCCTATCCACATTGTTGATCAGGACCGTGAACGAATAATAAGACGGCTTGGAATCGGGCGTTGCTTTCGGAATGGTCACAAGTTTGGTACGTGATAAGTTTCTGCGATATCTTTGAACGAGTTCTGTTCGTTTCTCGACAATCTCCTTGAGACTCTCCATTTGTACTCTTATCAAGGCCGCCTGAAACTCGTTCATTCTGTAGTTGTAGCCGATTTCGGATATCTCTAGAGGGCCGAACCCGCCTCGTCCTTGATTCAACAGAACCCGTCCTCGAGCATCAGCATCCTTGTTGGCGGTAACAAGCAGCCCTCCCTCGGGGCCAGCAATCACCTTAGTAGGATAGAATGAGAAGCATGCATACTCTCCGAAGGCGCCACAAGGCTTTCCTTGGTAGTACGCCCCATGTGCGTGCGCGCAGTCTTCGACGACAGGAATCTCCGCTTTCTCGGCCACAGCGAGTATCCTGTTCATCTCGCAAGGATTACCCCCCAAATGGACGGGTATGATTGCTTTCGTCTTGTCCGTGACAAGTTTGGCAACGTGACTTGGATCGATGTTGAGAGTCGTCGGATCAATCTCGGCGAACACTGGCGTACCGCCGCAGTAGACAACGGCATTGGCAGTGGCGGCAAAGGTATTGGACGGAACAATAACCTCGTCGCCTTTTGATATCCCAATCAAGAGCATGGCGAGATGCAGGGATGCTGTACATGAGTTTGTGGCTGCAACATTCCTTGAACCAAGAAGGTTGGCAAAACACTCTTCCACAGACTTTACGTTGTCACCTTGGGTGAGCTGACCAGAATCGAGTATTTCATTGACAATCTTCAGAAAGCGTTGCCGCCACTCTCGTTTGAAGTACGGTTTGGCAAAAGGTATCATCCGTGAATCAACCTCGGCTAGTGTCTGGCCTGCAATGCGGCGTTTTAAAGCGTCCGCTCTCTCAGTCTCAGACCTTTGAGATTCCAGCGACCGGCGTGAACACAGAACCCGTTCCCTTGCCGAAAGCGACCATCCTTGGCCATTTCTATGGGCGCCTTCTGGCGCGAGGATTCCCTATAATACAGTATAAAAGGAAATGCAGCCGGAGACGGTTCTAACTACTGAACGCAATACGGGAGCTTCAATCAATTTGAAAGTGCTTCTTACCGGCGGTGCCGGCTACCTAGGGTCAACACTTGCCAGGCACCTTCTTGAACGTGGCCACTACGTAAGAGTGCTGGACAAGCTGATCTTTGGAGATCAATCCCTTAAGGAGCTGGCTGGTAACCCGAATTTCGAGTTGCATAAGGGAGACATACGTCACGTAGAAGATGTAACATCAGCGATGAAGGATATTGATGCGGTGATAGATCTTGCCGCAATTGTAGGTGTGCCCGCCTGTGAGAAGAACGGAGACGCTTCAACTGAGACGAACTACTGGGCGACCAAACTTCTGGCTCAAGTCGCAGTGTCGAACGGGATTCGAAGGTTTCTCTTTGCATCCACTTGCAGCGTTTATGGCGAGATGGAGGACGTAATTGTCACAGAATCGAGCCCGACGAAACCTCTGTCGGTCTATGCAGAAACCAAGCTTCTGTCGGAACAGGCACTGCTCGGCACCGAAGGCGGTCTCGAGCCTGTCGTCATGCGGCTATCAACCCTTTGCGGCCCCTCATTTAGAATGAGATTCGACCTAGTCCTGAATGTGATGACTGCAACTGCTCATTTCAACCACGAGGTGAAGGTTTTTGGTGGGAACCAATGGAGACCTCTGCTCGACGTACGAGACGCGGCCAGAGCCTTCTCCACACTCCTGGAGGCTGACGCTGACCAAGTCTCTCACTCAGTCTTCAACGTAGGTTCGAATGACCACAATATTGTCATCAAGGATCTTGCTGAGCTTGTGGTAAAACAAGTAGGAGATGCGAAGCTGACATTTGGGCCTAGTCGTGAAGACTCTAGGTCGTACCGAGTTGACTTCAGTAAGATACACAGAATGGGCTTTGACACACGATTGTCTTTCGCTCGTAGCATAAGAGACGTGAGAAAGCTCTTCCTAGACAGAATCGTGACTGACTACAACGACACAAAGTACAACAACTCGGGCTGGGTCATCGCACCCATGCCCACTCGGCCCGTCTAGTCTTCAGATGAAAGGCGTAGTACAACTTACGCAGTGTGCTGTTAATAGTCTTCTCTGATTACTTGACAAAGTTGAATTTTGGAAATCTCCGCCCAAGAACGAAGAGACGTCCGATTCAGGAACACTCAGACTTTCTCACAATCAGAAAGGAGCATGGATGACGAGCAATCGCGTTCATGCCCAGACATGGTGAGGGTTTTGCGTGAGGATAGCAGATGTTGGCAGGGATTACTATAATAAGCAGTCATCTTTGTGGCTTGCGCCGGCAACTACCCGTTTGGATGGAGACCTCATGCGTTTGCTCGGAGAAGAAATCGTTCCTGAATCGAGACGCCGGCAGTGGCCCAACTGGGTAGGTTCTTTATTCAGGCTTGGCCCAACCCTTCACTTGACCATCGCATACATTCTCAGTGCAATGATTTTCTTGGGTTCTTATTCACTAGTTCCTTCCATCATTACTTTTCCTGTCAGGCTTGTTTCAGGACTTGTGGCTCTAATCATAGTTCAAGGGGCCGTCTTGGCGACCCTGCTCTTGCCAAAGCGCCTTATGAACATAGGAACCACGATATTCTCGGGCATCTTCCTTGCGATTCTTCAGATTCACCTCCTATACAACATGGCCTTTCTAGGACTCAGAATGCCTCTTGTGATATGGATGCTCCTCATGAGTCTGTGCACATTGGGGATTGGCTTGGTCCTGATGTGGCATTGGAACAAGAGGCGCGATCTTTCAAGCGCGTTTCAATTCGGTGCGCACCGTCCTCTCGTTCTCATTCTTGGTCTGGGGTTACTGGCACGTGTGATGTTACTCTGCTTTGCACAGAACTGCATCGCTCCAGATGCCTCTCTGTACGCAGACTATGCGAGGGGAATCATGAACGGCATCTTCCAGTCCTCAGTCTCGAACGACAGTGCAGTCATAGCAGTTGGTACGGGAGTAGATTATATCGTTCACCAAGCGACTACCTATATTTTCGCCTTGTCTTGGCTATTGGCTTCCCCCGGTACCTCCGGACCAACATTGATTCTAGTCCTGATAGGACTAGTACTTCTTTTCCCGTGTTTCTCATTAACAGAACGTTGGTTTGGGAGTACCGCAGCGATTTGGTCAACGAGCCTAGTAGCGATTCACCCACTCTTTGTATTTCATTCAGCTGTTGCATACGGGCCAGAAATATCTAGCCTTCTTTTCGTCATGTTTGCGATTCTTCTGCTTGTAGAATGCCGAGAGGGCGGCGCAGGAATACTACTGACTATCGGGGTTCTCATGGGACTTATCGATGCTATCTGGTACGCAAACTTCTACCTGATATGCATCACACTTCCGGCGGTGTTCTTGGTTACGGGAAGCCTCAGGAAGAGACGAGAGTTGTCTTTTTCTTTGCTTCTGCCTTTCGTCTTGGTGGCGAGACTGTATCTCGCCGACATCTTCGTCTTCTTTGGGGTGTGGGCGTTTGTATACATAGTTCTTGTGATCATGAGGATTCTCCGTCCCAAGATTGGCGTTCAAAGGTTCGCGCCCATGTTCATTGGAATCATGATTACCGAGATTGCATGGCTATGGCCACTTCAGATAGCAGGCGAAATTGCAGGACACACGGGAGCCGCTCAGGCTGAGCAGCTCGTTTCCGCGATCCTGGCGCCACTGACACCAACCATTGTAGCAAGCTTTGCATTCTTTCTCATATTCCACCTTTCGATAGTGCTGACTTGCATGATCCCTGTCGCAATGGCTCGAGGTCACAACAGGCAGATGGCGTTTGTGCTAGTAGCTTCGGCCGTAGCGGCCGCTGCAGGAACTCTGAAAGTACTGAGCACTGTTCAGGATAGCCTCCAGCTTCAATACATCTACTCTGACTCGAGGTTCTTTCTTTTTGCGACAATTCTGTTTATCATGTCACTCGGACCGTATTTTGCCTTCCGAGAATCGGTGGAAGGAACAAATGACATCTCTGGACCCCCGAGTAAGATGATGTCAAAGAGACGAAGAAGAGCGCTCATGCTTGTTGCAATCATTGCAGTTGGTTATTTGCCGGGGTACGTAGCTATCCCGTACGGATTGGATATCACCAATATCGAACAGAGATATACTTGGCAGAATCTTACAGCGATTGTTAGTCAAACGGGCAGTATCAGTGCAGTGTATCTGGCAGACAGGGGTAGAGAGTTCACATGGCTAACTGGCAGACATTCGGCGATTCTCTCATTCAGTCGAGTAGGTCTCCCAACTGCCAACGCGAATAACGAGATAATCGCACTGGCAAAACAATACAATGCAAGCTATTTGGTTGTTGATCCTTTCACTATTGCTCACTGGCAGACCATTCGTGAGCTTCTGGAGTATCCAATTGCAGTGGGTGCTTCTCTGCCATTATGGACCAATACCACCTCAATCCCTGATAGTGGTAACCACACTGGGCCCGTGTATTCAATTACCTTGGTTGGCGAGAACTCTCCAGATAGCCTAGGTCGACAGACCCGCGTATTCAGGTTCAACAACCTGAGCTACACAAAGGCGTGGAATGCCAATCTCCTGAGTCCCGCATGGACGGCCACCAACGGTGGAGCCATTACCAACTCAAGCGGATACGCAGAGTGTAGTGATAGGAAGCATGCAGAATGAAACGAGCACGCGGCGGTCAGGTGATTTTGATTTGGGCCTCAATGTGGTTGCCGGATTCCTGCTTTGTGAAATTCACAACACGTCTGCGGGGGTTACAAGAATCGAATTATGGAATTCAGGCGGCGACCTGATTTACCACGTATCCGCCGGAAACATGGACGCATACTTCTGTCCTGTCAGTAATGTCACCCTTGGTGACATCCGCATCGTGATTCACGGCAACCCTGGTGGTTCCGTAGTCATCGAATCGATGTCACTATGGATTACCGATCATGCCTAGACAGCATCGTACTCGCTCAATGTGAAACCTAGCAACCTCTGTGAACTCACAAAACTAAATAGCGTCTTCGTGGCACGGAACCAAGGAGCATCATGTCTTGAAAGATAGAGCCCGAGTTCTGATGATATCAGCTCGCTACAAACCGTCAATCGGGGGTGTCGAGAGGCATATCGAGGGGATATCTTCAAAGCTCGCTGGCATGGGAATGAAAGTCACTGTGTTGACAAGTTGCCATGAGATTGGACTCCCAAGAATGGAAACAGGCGAGGCATCCGATATTATCAGGATGCCATTCCAGTGGGATCGGAACCCCATCTTGGCATGTATATGGGTTATTGCAAACTGCCGCAGATTCCGCCACTATGACATCCTACATGCTCATGATGCGGTCCCACTATTGTGGAGCCTTCCGCTCAAAATAGCCTTCCCGTCCAAGCCGCTATATGTGACGTTTCATGGGTACGAAAAAGACCCAGTGCCCATGCGGTTCATACTTCTACGCAGAGCTATAGTAAAGTTCACCCGGGGATGCCTTTGCATGGGGCCGTATATCCACGAGCTGTATGGCACAAAATGCGATGAGACATCCTTGGGGGCCGTGAACCCAAATCAGCTGTCCGTAGTCCCGCGGAATGGTCTGGTTTTCGTAGGAAGAGCCGAACCTGACACAGGCATTGAAGATTATGTCAAGGCCTTGGACATCCTCAAGACGGAATACGGGATTACCACTCAACTGAAGGTATGTGGGTCAGGCAGCATGTGCGACGAGTTGGCTGATTTTGCAGCTGCAAGAAAGCTCCAATTGACGATCCTTGGATGGGTTGCAGAGCCGATCAATATAGTGAACAGCTGCAGCATCTGCCTTGCCGCAGGATATCTCTCTATTCTTGAGGCCATGGCACTGGGGCTGCCGGTTGTAGGCGTCGCGAAGACATCTCTGAGATGGCACTACTTGGGGGCCGTTTGGAAAGAAGGAGGCCCAATCTCCGTGCATCGAACGCCAAAGGGAATAGCAAAGGAGATTGCAGTGCTTGCGCAGAATCCCGAGCTCTATTCGCGAGTGTCAAAAGAAGGGGTCGCTTTCGCTGCATCAATGACTTGGGATAATCTCGTCAGCAAGTACCTCAGGCTGTGGAAGAGATGGTAATGCTCAGGTTGAACCCGAAGACCCCTTGTGGTATACGCGTTCTATTCTGTTAACCAGCGGCAGAAGCGACGATGGAAAAACGGAACGTGCAATGCGGAAGTCACGTTCTGTGATCTCTCGAAATAGGAACAACAACAGGACGTAGAGAGCCATCGCAACAGCCACCCAGAAGAGGAAGCTTAGAAAACCCGACGGCGCGGCCAAAAAGACCAACATCCCGCAGGCAATTGAGGCGGCCGTGATTCTGCCGACTGACACCGCAAGTGAGGCCAGTCCAACAATACCCCTTTGACGCAATCGCACAAGCCCCGTTATGCATAGTAGTGCTATGTACATCGCACGGACTAACGCTGATCCGAATAGGCCCAGCAACGATGTCAGATACCAGCAGCTTCCGATTTCAAAAAACACGATTCCAATGCCAACGACAGCAAAAAACTTCACTTCACCAAGTGACCGCAGACTGGCATGGATGCCGTACACCACACCCCAAACGACGTAGGACAGCACCAACACCGAGAATGAAAGCGATGCACCCGGGTAGTCAGCATAACTACTTCCAAGTACGACACTCAATACTAAGTAGGAGTTAATCGACGCAATCGTCGAAATGGGCAGAAGCAACAGCAGTATGTACCTCAGGAGCAATGAAACAAGGCGCCCCATGCTACGACCCCAGCCAGGGAGCCCCTGAAGGCTGACTCTGGTTCGCGTTAGAATGGGGTACACAGCGCTGGAGACTGAAAGAGAAATGAAGCTGAATTAGGAAGAGCATCCCCAGAATGATGTCGTACACGCCTAACGATGACAAACCAGCGAATTGCAGCAGAATGACTCTGTCTGTGTTCTGAATTGTCACATCGACTGTCTGAAAGAGCATGGTAGATAGAGCAAAGCCAAGAATCGGTCTCATGATAATAGGCGACGAAATCTTAGGCAAGCCTCTTGCCGCTGCGCTGCCAAAAACCGCGACTGCAATGATTTCACCAATGAACCAACCAATTGCCACACCTGTTGCGCCAAAGCCGCTGGCCACAAGAAGCACAGTGAATGCAAAACGAGAAGCGTCGAACATGATTCGCCCGACTATGAGAGGACCCACATGGTATCTTGCCAGGAGAAAGGAATCAAGAAAGGCCTCAAGGGAAGAAAATGGTCCTATGATGAGAATCAGCCACAGCAGGCTGGGCGCAAGAGTCTGTGGAGAGACAAAAAGCGGCAAGATGAGGTGGAGAAGCAGGATGAGTGACATGGATGATATGAGAACAATCACGATTGAACGCCTCAGGAAGAATCGTACTCGTCCCATCTGGCCACTTCTTTCCTCTTGAGGTACCACAAGCGGGGAGGCGTTGTTCAACCCGAAAGCTCCTAGGAACTGCATGAAAGCATAGACCATGCCCATTATCGCAACCCTGCCAAGGTCTTGGGAAAACAGCAACCTGGTCAAGACCATGATGTTACCTAGCCGAAAGACCCCGGAGAATACTGACTGCACGAGGAAAATCGAAGTACCCTTGGCAGGATGCAGAGTTCCATCGGACACTTTCTCAGCTCTAGGTTGTCTGTCTCATCGTGCTGGCTTGTTGCAAGGGACAATCTCTGAAAGGCGCAGAACTTTACAATATACCCCTTGAATAAACCTACTCCTAATGCTCCGAGACTCAGACTTCGCAAGCTCTTGAAGAATCGGCTTCGGAAGGCTTTTTCAAGGTAGGGCACCATCGTGCGCCCGAGCCCGATGTTTCGAGTCGCCATGATTTCTCCATTGCCGCCACAGAGAACAGGCGAGTCCAGTTATGCCGCAGAGCTAATCCACGGTCTCGATAGCATCAGCAACATTAGAGTATTCGCCATTACTGGTCGAGATGCAAGACCGCTTCTCGAAGGGACGAGGAACACCGAGATTTATCGGGTATGGAATGGACGTAGCTTAATGTATCCATTCAGGCTTCTGAGAATACTCAGCAAGTTGAGACCGCATATCGTCCATGTTCAGTTTGGACCATACGGGAAGGTTTACGGAGGACTCTTCGGAGAACCAATGTTGCTACTCCTAATCCTGCTTAGGGCGCTAGGTATCAAGACAACAATGACCCTTCACAGCACCTGGATGCGCGACCAGTTACAGAAACGGGTCAGAGGATACAGGACAATCGGTGGGCTCTCGGTTCTGGCTCCGGCACTGTTCCGGATTTACATGCGGTTGCTCGATTTCGGAACCAGCTCAGTTCAGCTCAGCACTGTGAAAACCGGCTCGACGCTCAGAGAGAGATTCCTTGCGGAATGGGGGTTCCAAGAGAAGAAAACTCTGGAGATACCCATGCCTTGCCGACTTCCTCAGAGGGTAATTGACCGAGAATCGGCACTTGAGAATCTGGGCCTCCCAGGGAAGAAGGTCATTCTGGTTTTTGGATTCATCCGGCGAGGAAAAGGGCTAGAGAAAGCTCTGCTGGCAATGAACGATGTGCACAAGGTTGTACCAGATTCGGTCTTGTTGATCGCCGGTGCACCTCTGGATAAGCAAGATTTGCAGTACCTTACTGAGCTTCATGAAAGCGCATCTTCGCTTTCCCTCAACGACGTTGTGAGATTTGATACGAAGTTCATTCCTGAGGAGGAGGTACCGACGTATATGTCGGCCGCGTCAGTAATCCTGTTGCCGTATGTGGAAAGTGTTGGTGCCAGCGGACCTGCTCACGGCGCAGCAGGATATGGCGTCCCAATAGCTGCTTCCAACACGGGACATCATATGAGAGAGTCACTCGGGGGTGCTCTCGTCCTCTTTCAAGCAGGACGCACGGAAGACATGGCTGAGAAACTGGTGCACATCCTGAGCGATGCCGATTCAGCCGCGAAGATTGGTGAAAGACTCAGGCAATATGCGAAAACCGAAACATGGGCTCTGGCTATCAGAAGGACGATGAGCAATTATCGGATAACAATGACACTGCCCTAGGTTACTCCATCATTGTTTTGATTCCATGACCTTGGAGCACTCATCAAGAAACCTCTGTGAAAGGTGTGCCCAAGAGAAGGATCTTTCTGCAAGTGCTCTTGCATTTGCCCCTAGGCGTGTTCTAAGATGAGGGTCGCGGGCAGAGCCTTACGACAGCATCGCATATCGCCGCAGTGTCGTCAGGTCGCACGAGGATCCCAGTGTTCTCGTTGAGGATTTCTGCCGTGCCAGCCACTTGCGTGGCAACTATAGCTTTCCCCGCGCCCATGTATTCAAAAATCTTGAGAGGAGAAGCCGCGTGAGAAGTGAAAGTCCTAGGGAACACACAGACCGCTATGTCACAGGCACTGTTGAATTTCGGCATCTGTTCGAAAGGCTGCAGACCCGCGTAGATCACCATGTGGTCCAAGTTGTCTTTGGCAAGCCTCTCTAGCAGGGAGGTCATGGACGAGCCTGCACCAACCAGCAGAATGCGAGAGTCTGGAAACTCCTTGTCAAGCTTCATAGCCAAGTCACGCATGAGAGAGACCCCCGCCCATTCTTCTAGATGCCCACTTAACAGTACGACACAACGATTGCCGAGTCCATACTTCCTGCGCACATCTGAACCGTCAACCTGTGGAGAGAATTCTTGCGTATCTACACCATTTGGGATGACTGACACCTTTTCGGGTTTCACTCCATACCTCGCTAGCGCCTTTCCCAAGAATGCAGTCACTGCAAACACTCCATCAGCCCATTTGTACAGGTGCATTTCGACTGCATTCATGAGCACCAGACGGATGCTGTCCATCTTACGGCCTGCTAGACCGGCGGCATAAGCAGACATCCAGTCAGGACAACCCATGAGCAAAGGACGCCCGGCAAGCCGCGCACATAGAAACCCAACCACGCCTAAGAGTGGAGAAGCATTAGCAACAACCACGATGTCAGCCTTGCACCGATTGACCTCCTTTATTGCGCGCCCAGTGAACAGGATGATGGTAATGATGTACGCCAGAGGCACTGCCACGCGCCAGAGGCTCAGCATTCGATTGCCTAGAAGAAGGTACTTTGCAGAGACATTGGCATGGAGTCGAAGAGGCGGATGACTCCAGTTGTCTTTGTATTTCCAGTCCGGAGGGCGCTGGCCAAGTAGATATCGAAGCGGTTGCGTAGCAACAAAATGCACCTTGACATTCTGTTCTGCCGCTCTCTTAGCAAGCTCAAAGACAGTCCTATCTGAGCCAAGGAAAGGAGGGAAATGCTCAACCAATATGGCAAGATGTGGCATTCGGCTCGAAGGACTCAACACGCAGACCGTCTGTTAGCTTGACACACTCAGTCGACTTGCATTGACTATTAAGGACTCTGACACGATGGAAGCTCACAATCTTGCGCCTACGAAGAATCATGATCGTCGCAAGTCGCATCCATTCGCACTTCTAATGCGAGCTCGTCACTCGCCTACGTCTACGGAAAAAGAGGTCGACTACCAATTTGAGATACAGAAGTATCGAGGAAGTACCAAGCTTGCTCTTGCCTCTTGTCCTGTCATGGAATACTATGGGCGTCTCTGTGACTCGCAACCTTGGATTCCTGACCATCATCTCGAGAAGAAACTTGAAGTCTGCAATCTTGAAACCATCGGAGAGACTCTGTCCGGAGCGGCATCCCACAAAGCCACTCATTGGATCCTTGACGGGCAAGTGAAACATCAGCCTCGCAATGAGAGTTGCGATCTTGCTGACTGCGATACGGCTCCCCGGCCATCCCACGATTCTACCACCACGAACATACCTTGACCCTACGACCACGTCAAACCCCTCGTCGAGCTTCGCGAGGAACGCTGGCAAGTACCTAGGGTCATGGGAAAAATCAGCATCCATCACCACCACTGCATCGGAGCCCGAAAGACTGGCCCCTAGCCGCACGGCGCTTCCGAGGCCACGCTCGTTCTTTCGCACGACCAACCGTACGCTCTCGAACCGTTTGCTGAGATCGGTCACAATCTGTTGTGTGCCATCTCTGCTGTCATCATCGATCACCATCACAGATACATTGTTTGGCCCCACAATCTTGAAGATGGATTCTATCAAACGACCAACGTTGTCGGCCTCATTCAGAGTTGGCACTATCACTGTCTTCATGCTGTTGAGGCCTCCGAAAGACTGCACAGATACAACAATGTCGTCGTGCCTAGAAGAGGCAGATTCAATGCGGACACGGCCCTAGCACTCACTGGAATCTTCCTCTGTCTTTTCTTCACTCATGTGTGCCCTTAGACAAGGCTTCCTTGGCGGCTTCCAGTTCCTTCAAGCTATTGACTGGAATCCACTTGTCTGATGGGATGTTAACTGCGAATAAAATGCCCTTTTCTACAAGCGTAGGAGATACAACGCTCTCAAACGAAGACTCGACTTCGAGTGAGACCAACTGCCTGAAGTACTCGTAGACATCTGGATCGAAGACCGTGATGCCAGTGTGAGCTGGGACTGCAATCTGGGGATACTTGGTGGTATCGACTACTTTTCCTTTCTTTATTATCATGCCAGAGTACTGGTAGGGTGTCTCTGGAACTACAACATAGGTTGCTATGCAACCATTCTTTCGACCTCTGAGATGCCCCTCCAAGAATACGTCTCCGTAGAAACGATTCATACCGACAATCACGTCGTCCGGATTGTGAACTATGGTGACAAGAGAATCGTCTAATGCGCCATTGTTTAGAGCATTGAGGATAGCTCCTGCGTTGCCCACCTTCTTTCCGCTAGGATCGTCTGAATAGCGTATCTCAACGCCCCATCTTGACCCATCACCCAGATGTGCCTTCACCTTGTCGGCGAGATACCCCGTGAGAACGACGAATCGCTTGAATCCAGCACTTGCATAATCGTCTATGGCCTTCTCAATCATGCTTCGCTTCCCGTCGACTGGAATCATCACCTTGTTAATTCCATCATTCTGGGTTTCACTTCGAATTCTCGTGCCTTTGCCGCCTGACGGCATTGCAACCTGTGTCTTCGCCTTGAGAGACTCTATCTCTCTGTGGTACACCTTCGTTGTGGTATCTTCTGTGTTGATACGTGAACGGAGCTCAGCCATGATGGATTGCAAGGTCTCTGGCATGATTCATCAATCGCAACTTACGCGTATCAGTGAAAAAGTTTGCTGAATATTCGCCTTTCCTCAGATGCCTTTGAGGGGCACTATTCAGAGATTGTCACGCCCAATTCTGAGCGTTCCAGCTCGGCCAGCTCTCTCCTTAGCAGAAAACATGATGCGAGAACGAAAATCATTACTGAACCGACGATTGGTAAGTATGCCGTGTCTAGAGGTCCATCGTAAGTTGTGTACATAACTCCAATCTCGTATCCGGACCTAACCAGCACACGGGGCGTTATGACCACTGTCAAGTTGAAAGTATGGCCACCTATTGCTTCGGAGTGTGAGATGAAATTGCTTCGACAAGAGGTCCACGTTAGATTCGTCAGCGCAGTGGAAGGTGAGGCAATGGTGGCCCATACGTCAGTCCCGTTTTCAAGGATTCCTTGAAAAATGAGCCTAAACACAGCGAGCTCCCCGAAGGTTGGGTCCCAGCCACTCTTGATTCTAGCCGCGAATTCGGTCAAGGGTCCAAACTCGATGTATGCAGCTTCTGTGTACCACAGCGTCACGCCGTTGAGAGAATTGGAATCTCCGAGTTTGGTCGTGTCAAACCAAAAGCGAGCACCGGATTCGGTGGATTCGACCCCGGCGCTTATGTTACCCGGGTCAGCACGGATGCCTAATCTGTAGACATTGATAGACCAGTTTCCAGTATTGGTCATATCGTTACTCCATATGCTCTGCTCTTGGAAACCAAGTGAAGCGAAGTTGTCATGTGTGTAGCCAGGATAGATTAACAGCAAGCATAGACCAACCGTCAGAGCCAGTCTCCGGTTTTTGAGAAGAAGGAAAATGGGCAGAGACCATAGCAGATACCATCCGAACATCTGAGTACGAGACATACTCACGAGCAACAGCGCAATCGCAGCCCCCAAGAAGGCAAGGGATTCTGTTGAGAGACTCATGCCAGTGGGTTGCTTCAATCCCCGTGCAGCCTGATACATGATGGCCACTCCTACAACTATTGTGCAGATTCCTCTCATAATCCCAATGTCGGCAGGAAAGCGCCAAGAAACCAGAATGGATTCAGATGTCAAGGGATAGATTCCAGCGAGGCCGCCCATGGCGACAAGCATGATTCCTAACAAGAGCACGGCCAAGTTGAAGCTCGTCGAGCGGGTATCAGGATCCCTGTGATAGGCAAACCAAATCGAGGCTAGGACGACGAGACATGCTGCGATTATCGCCATGATGTTCATTGGAAGTGCCGGGCCTTCTCCCAAGATACCCACCAAACGAGACCAGAACGAACCAACGATATCCTGTCCTGCTGATGCAGCACCAGCCGTCGAGAAAGGATCTAGAACCAGGAATGGGACGTAGGTTACTCCCGCCGCAACTAGCGTAGTAATCGTTAGCTTCGTTCTTTCACGCCAACCATGAAGATAGAAAAGAGTTACCGGAAAGAATAGAGCTGGGTAGATCTTCATCGCGGCCGCTAGACCGACAAATAGACCCGTGAGCAGCGGACGTTTCATAAGCATGAACCAGATTGCTGCTAGCATGAGGAGATTCACAATCGCCTCGAAATGGCCACTCCATCCGGATTCTATCACAGCTATTGGTAGCAGAGCATAGATTAGAAATGTGGACTCGCCCCAGTGTTTCCCGATGATCTTCTGCGCTAGCTTGTAGAGAACTAGACCGACACCTATGTCAGCGATGGTCATGATTACTCTGAAGCTGTCTATGGAAGGCAGAAGAAAGGCAACGGCCATAATGACGTAAGCAAATGCCGGGGGATACGGAAAATAGAACCCGGAATAAGGCACCATGCCCATTTTCATGAAAGTGCCGAAGTCAAGATACCAGAGAGCATCAAGGGAAATCTGCTCGGACATTCCAAGGAAAGCAAATCGTGTCAGTAGGGTCAAGACGACTGCAATTATCAATGATGCCCGATTGCCAATCAAGCGGTAGTCGCCCAGCCGGTGCTTTCGCACCAGAACCGCAAGAAAGAGAGCATAGAGTCCAATCCATGTGTAAACTATGAAGTAGAAGGGGTACATTTGGGCGCCATAGAGTCTCATCAGGAAGGGCATGAGGATGTTGAGGAGAATTGTGGAAACGAAGAGCATGTGAACAACTCTCGAGGACCGCAAAGGCGTTTCCAAGCTGCTCTATCTCCTCAAACGCGGTATTGATGGTGCAGCAGATTACCTGCGATATGAACCTAGTGGATTCTGGCAGACATTGCCTGCTGTTCGCTAACGAGATACGGAATCAATGCAGGCATGCGTCCATCATTATTCGCTTTTGTCTGCTATTCGAGCCATGTCTTCGAAGAGTGCCAGGGTCTTCTTCGCTTCGTCCGGTTTCAGACTCTCGATGGCATATCCCGTGTGAACGATGACGTACTCGCCCACTCGCAGGTTTGGCAAGAGAGTTATGCATACTCTTTTGCGAACACCCCCGAAGTCCACTTCAGCATAATCCCCTTCAATACTCTCAACGAGACCAGGGACTGCCAGACACATAGTACCACCGAACGAATCTCAGATGCTGGCCTTTAGAACGTTGCGAACTGGGTGTCATCAAATGGAAAAGAGAGTTCAGCTGACGGGCGCCCAACATATACCCAATTCGTCTGCTCTTTTTCTAACCTTCCGCATTTCTTCCGTCGTGACTCTTCTGCTTATGTCAGGGAAGTCCTGTGGCCGGGTTCTTACCTTGTGCTCAGGTCTGTACTGATCCATCAGGTTGACCATGCAGTCGGGCATATTCTTTGATATCCAATCCAGAATCGGGTAGGTACAGCACTCAACATGGTTCGGCAACACAAGGTGTCTGACAACCACTTCGCCCGAGTTGTAGGCCTTGACGTGATTTCTGCAAACAATGGCGAAGTAGTCCCTCGCACTTGAAAGCCTCAGCGCACAATCATCATTGCCGTACTTGAAATCTGGAAGCCATATGTCGATGACCTCTCCAAGCAGACGCATTGTGTCTTCGGAGCAGTAGAGATTGGAATTCCATAACTGAGTGACATTGGATAACTGGAACCTCATCGAGGATAGAATCGAGTACGTGTTCGGGATAGGGTCCCCGCCTACGTAGTTGATGTTTAGCGCACCCTCTCGGTAAAGGGCCTCTGCAATAGAGGCCAACTGATGGGGCTGTACAATGTCCCCTGAGCTTGGATTCGTTGAGATGTCTGCGTTTTGACAGAAGACGCAGGAAAAACAACAGGATGCGAAGAAGATGGTGCCACTCGGCACGAGTGGGGCCTCTTCACCAGTGTGAATGAAAGCTGAGGATACACGAGACTCGGGGCCCAACTTGCACCACCCTTTCTCATCACGCGTGCGGTCCACTCCGCATTTTCGTTCACAAAAATGACAGTTCTGCAAGATTCTGCGCGCCAGCTCGATTTTCACATCAAGGAATGTCGTCTCAGGGGGTTCTGTCGGTGGCAATGCTCCCTTCCTGCCGTCGACCTCCTTTAGGCGCTTTGCAAACCTACTAGCGAGCGCAGTATGGTGAGACCAAAGCTCTTTGATTGAGGCACTGCAATCCAAGTCGGACTCCACTTGCTTGGCTATTAGATACTTCGCGGCACGACGACCGTCAATGATGCCTCTGTATCTCCGAAGTCTTTGCAGAGTCTCGGCATCTTTCCAGACACTTGCAGAGTCCGGTCTCAGTATGTGCCACATATCTCAGGACCACATTCTATTCTCTTCATAAAGAGGCGCAACTAGGAAGAACCGACTTCAGTCGGGGGACAAATCGCTGCCCCGGGATATGAGGATTTAAGCTCTAATGAGGTATACGGAAATCACAGATCTATGATTCGCACTATCCAATGCCCGTTGCCGCCCGACTCCTCTCTGGCCGAGACCATCCGTCAGTACAATGACGCGGCGAACGGTGTTATGGGCGCTGGATGGAATCGGAGAACGTACAATAAGAACGTGCTCCACGCGGCGACCTATTCATCCATCCGGAAACGATTGCCGCGCTTGCAGTCATCGCTCGTGCAATGTGCGCGGGACATGGCATCGGCATCGCTCAAACTGGCCAACAAGAAGAACTGGCAATGCGGGAAGCCAGTGAAGAAACCGATGTCTTCGATACGATTGAACCAGCGCACATTCACCCCGTTCTTGGAAAGCGGGAGAATCTCCATTTCGACCGTTGACGGGCGCAAGACCTATCCGCTCGTCATTCCGGAGTATTTTAGAAAGTATCAATTCTCGACCGTGAATGCTGTCGTGCTCAGGGTAAAGAAGGACAAGATAATCGCGTTCCTGAACATCGAGGTACCCGACCCCATTGTGAATGATTACCCGGTTACCTTCCTAGGCGTGGACCGCGGCATCAACAACGCAGTCGTCGCGTCTGACAACACGTTCTACAGTTCGAACCACATCAAGAACGTGAAATACAAGTACCAGTACTTGCGGAAATCCCTCCAGTCAAAAGGCACCCGCCGCTGCAAGCGAAAGCTCAAGGCGCTCGCGGGGCGGGAAAGACGGTTTATGACTGAAGAGAATTGCAGAATCGCCAAGTGGCTTGTGGCCAAGCCGTTCGATTGCATCGTCTTGGAGGACTTGAAGGGGATTAAGACCAACAGCAAGAAAGATCGTCGCATTGGCAAGCAGGCCCGCAAGAAGTTCGCGAACTGGGCATATTATCAGCTCGAGCAGACCATGGAGAACAAGGCGCTCGAAGCGGGCAAGATGGTGCTCTTTGTGAACCCGAAATACACGAGCCAGCGGTGCTCGCGATGCGGGCATGTTGCCAAGAGCAATCGGCACGGTTCCGAGTTCGTGTGCAAGCGATGCGGGTTCTCGATTCACGCAGACTTGAATGCCGCCAGGAACATATCCGACCGTGGCAATGCTGTGGTCGGGAGGGCGAAAGTCGACCGCCCGAATGTCGCGCGAAATGACGAGGTAGAGTTTCTACCACTGATCACAGTGGCAAGCCCGCGACTTTGGTCGCCGGTAGTCGACAAAAGGTATGCGAAGCATATCGTCAACTGAGTCGGCTTGTCGAACCGTTCATTTGTTAATCGGACAGAGATGGACACAGGAGCCTTCGTCCGCCCAGAAACGGCACTGGGCTCAGACTGCTTGAGGTCGAGTTCGTGTCGCTCCAGCCTCGACGACTGGATTCCTCACCCGAGCTTGTAAGCTCCTACGAGTCGATGTCCAAGTTTGTCCCATCTTTCCGCAGCTGCCTCTTGCCCTCGGTCACTTGGCCCGATCCCCGTGTGTCTGCAGAAACCAGTCAATCGATGCAGCCAAAGTTGAGGTTCTGCGGCTAAGCCAAGACGATGCGATGCTGTCATCACCATGAATGACCGAGGGCGCAACCAGCAACTCGGTCTCTGTCGGATACTCGGAGCTAAAAACACAGTCTTCAGGGAGAGTCCCGGAATCAAAGTACCAGTCCTTGAATTCTGATGCGTAGGCTGGATATCTCTCGGGGTGATTGAGGTCATCAAGTCTGCACCAGTTCGAGGCAAAGACAGCATCTGCATCATTGAAAGAACCTTCAAACTCTTGGGACTCTTCGAAACCGGCGCCACTCGACTTGGCTATGTCTCGGGCCTCTCTGGCAACACGTTTCAGAAGCGGAAACCTTGATGGACAGACTACACGCACGTTGGAGCCCATGGTTAAGGCAGAGAGGAGCAGGCTGTGTGCCGTGCTAGGGAGAACAAACTGAGAGCCAAAACCCCAGCTTATCACAATCCTGCGTTTCTCGAGACCACGTAATGCATGAGAGAAGCCAAGAAGCTCGGCAAGGGCAGACTGATCTGCGAACACTTCATCTCGCACGCACACCGAGTGCAATTCAAGGTTGGAGCAAAGACGTTCCATCAGCAAATGGCCGGCTCCGAACGAGTTTCTATCAATGTAAGCCACTAACAGGATGTCAACCAACCGGCCAAACCACTCGAGCTGACTGATTGTCTCTTCAGATGATATCGCGCGGCCTTCCTCTTCGGGAAAACCAACATGAGAACAGCCCAGTCTCGCTGCGGTCAGACCTGCTATCGTTGAATCCCAAGCTGGTGCATCATGGAACATGGAACCAATAACGAACGGTTTCTTGATCCCGTTTGATACTGCATCGAACCCGCCATGTAAGAGCGACTCTGCAGCAGTGATGATCTGGCGGATAACCGAGGGCTCAAGCTTTCGCGATGAAGTCATGCTCATTACTATCGCATCGGCATGTGATGTCACTCGTGGCAGAGGGATACTGCCCGAGTGAGAACAACATTGAATCCAATCGAGTTATTAAAAGGTGTCCGCTGTCAGCACAATGATGGTTGCATGAATACTGCGACTGGATAACATCACTGCGGAGAGCAGCATCTTGAAGAAGCTTCTAGTTACATTGACCCCTGCTGAAGGCAAGAGACTCATCGCAAAGGGACTTCTGGCCACTGATTCCGTTCGCAATGCCTTGAAAGAAGGACACCTATGCATAGCTCTGGGAACAACCTCGTCGTATCTTGTGGAAGAGATACTCGGCAAGTACGACAAGGCTAAGCACGTCGCGGGAGTAGTTGTACCAAAGGGATTGTCTGTGACAATGAGAGAAACCCGTTCATACGATGCAATCTTTTACAAGGGGCGGTATATCGATAACAAGAAAATCGTAGATGTGCTCGGCGAACTTGGGCCGGGGGATGTCATAGTAAAAAGCCCTAACGCACTGGATTCAGACTTTGTGCCCATAATACTACTCGCGAATCCGACGGGAGGATCAATTGGCTCATTCATTGGTGCCGCCGCGGCAAGGAACATAACAGTGATTATGCCCGCCAGCTTGGAGAAGTGCATACCTGTGGCCTATGCCGAATTTTGTCACTCATTTGGACTCTCTGACTGGGACTACACAGTGGGCATGCCTGTGGGAGCAATCGCAGTTCTGGAAGGAATCCCGTTCACGGAGATTGAAGCACTCGACACACTCTTTGGAGTGACGGCAACACCAATAGCCGCTGGCGGGGTCAATGGTGCTGAAGGGTCTGTTACTCTGTTTGTGGAAGGAGAGGACGAAGACGTAAAGGAAGCTCACGACTTTCTCTTATCCAAGATTAAAGGAGAACCACCCTTCCCGCATATTGACAACGTTGCATGACCAAGTATGACGAGGCATGGAGAGCTGGGAGGCCAGACCAATTGGACGATGTTGTTATCAAGACGGAGCAGCTCACCAAGATTTTCGAGAAGGGCAGAAAACGTGAGGTCATCGCACTTGACAACGTGGATTTGGAGATAGGCAGGGGAGAGGTCTTCGGATTGCTGGGTCCGAACGGTGCGGGCAAGACAACACTGATTCGGATTCTTGTAGGTCTTCTTACTCCCACATCTGGAAAAGCCACGGTCCTTGGCAAGGACGTTGTTCAATACATTGATGACATCCGTCCGCGGGTCGCACTTCTACCTCAAGAGGCGGGAGTATATGAAAGGCTTACAGCCCGGGAGAACCTAGTCTACTACGGGGGGATGTATGGAATCCCAAACGAAGAACTGCAGCACAGAGCAGACAACCTGCTCGACATAGTAGGTCTTACTGACAAACAGGACTACCAAGTCAAGGGATTCAGTGGAGGCATGAAGAGAAAGGTTTTGGTTGCGCGCGCTCTAATCATAGAGCCCGAAATCATCTTCATGGACGAGCCCACGACGGGGATTGACACGATTGGGGCGAGGGTGGTAAGGAACCTACTCAAGAAGCTCAGCTCCGAAAAGAAACAGACCATAATCCTCACAACTCATGATTTGAACGAAGTATCGGAACTGTGCTCTAGGGTGGCTATCCTAAACGAAGGCAAACTTGTGGCCATCGGCAAACCAAGCGAACTAGAGACGAAGTTCAAGGCAGCCAACCTCGAGGAAGTCTTCACCGGCTTGGTGACAGGAGAAGGTGTCTACGAAAAATAGGAGAGAGGGCACCTCAACTTGACGGTCGTTGCCAAGGCCAATCTCGCGTACTATCTCTACAACGACTCACGACCACACACAGGAAGATCCTCGCCCGTACAGAAGGGTTTGGTGCCGGGCTTGGAGAAGAGCGAAGGTGAGCTCTGCGAAGAGGGTGTTGGTTTCGGGCTCCCAATCCTCCAGTACGCGAGAGACTTCTACTTTCCCGGTTCAGCGGATGCAACAAGAGAAGGCAAGTTGCTCACTGGTACTTGGCAGAAACGCTTCAGATACGATCTCGTCGAACGCACAGAGGACAAGGATGATGTGTCGATTAATACATTCTCATGGGTAGGCCGACGACTCTGGAACCGAGTGTATAAGTCCGGACTGGGAGGTATAATCATGAACGCCATTGGCCCACCCGAACTGAGATCGCGGCATCTGGTACGTGTAACATACTCTAGATTTGTGCACGTGCGTGATCGCGGCTGGGCGTCCAGCACTTATGCGTTAGATACTACTCGAGGGGTCATCAATGTTAGCGTCAACCTTGATGACGTATCTCACGACGGATTGCAGAAGGTCTATGTGTCAAACGAAATGGGCGGCCATCTTTTCAAACATTATCTCGATGACAGCGGACTCAAATTGAGTGGAGACAGCATATCTGGCTGGTCAGTGATGCGAGCGAAGTCGGCAGTGCTATACGCGCCATCAATCAAGCTTGGTTTTCGGATTGACATTCCGCAGGGTGTTTCTGCTTTTCGTGGCAGAGAGACCTTCTCTAATCACACCTCCTGGAGCGGGGTGATACTTTCCGTACCGCCGACCGTCAATATCGTTGAGTACAAAGTCCGTTTTGGCAGCCTGAGGGAATTGGCAGGTCATATTGAGTAGGTCTTGTGATTCCTCAGGTCAAGAGAAAAAGAACATATTGCGGCTTGTGGTCAAAAAAGCTGGTCGTGACAACAGCATTCCTGTTTCGGACGGAACAGATTTGACCGAGGTAGTATTGGTAAACCCCTATTTTAACGAAGAACGCGATCGGTCAATCTTCAGATATCCTCCCCTAGGACTCGGATACCTCGCGTCGACCCTCCGAGAGGCGGGCATATCGGTTCAACTCATTGATTGCACTTTTTCGAGGTATGAAGATGCTCTTTCCGCTGTCCGAAAACTCAGACCACGAATAGTGGGCATATACTCAATGGTGACAATAAACCATCATGCCACAGCATTCGCTAAGGACCTGAGAGATCATGTGGAGTTCCTCGTTGCCGGTGGTCCTCTTCCCACACTGGTCCCTGAAACCTTTCTGGACCTGTTCGACGCTGTAGTACTACATGAGGGCGAGAAGACCTTTCTTGAGCTGGTGACCAAGTATCTGACCGGCGAAGAATGGAAGGAAACCAAAGGCATCGCTTTCGCTGGTGAAAGAGGTGAGCTGAGAAAAACAGAACCCCGTGAGGTGTGCAGGGAACTCGATGCGATTCCATTTCCAGCCCGTGATATGTATCCCAATCGGGCATACATGAGATACTGGAGAATGTACCATGGCTATACTGCCACCAGCCAAATCACTACGAGGGGCTGCCCTTATTCCTGCGATTTCTGCAGCAATCCTGTGTTTGGCAGATCCTACAGGGAAAGGTCTGCCGAAAATGTTGTGAAAGAGATGGAGGGCATAGAGAAGCTCGGCTACGACAGGGTTTTCTTTGCGGATGACTGCTTCACACAGAATCCACACAGAGTTGAGGAAATCTGCGACCTTATCATCGGGGAGAAAATCGACCTCGAGTGGATGTGTTTGAGCCGCGTTGACGGGTTTGTTGATGACCTTGCCAGAAAGATGAGAAAAGCAGGTTGCGTGCGCGTCTTCTTCGGAATCGAATCGGGAAACGAACGAATGCTCAAAATCATGAACAAGAGGATACGGCTTAGCGATGTCAAGTCTGCTGTGTCTGCTGCGAGAAGCGCAGGGATTCAGACAGGTGGTTTCTTCATCATCGGCTATCCGGGTGAGACAAACTCATCTCTCCTCGAGACTCTTCGTTTCTCCTCTCGACTGCCTCTCGACTATCTGTCCTACTCCTTCCCATATCCAATAATCGGCACAGGTCTTTACACGAAAGTCGAGAAACGGATTACAGAACCGGAATGGCGTAAACAGCGAGGAGCGGCGGGGAGACATGACCTCCTGTTTGCTACGAACTTCAGCGAAGCCAAGCTGCGTCTTGCATCATACAAGGGGCTTGCTCAGCATCGATTGCGAAAGGGTGGACTGTTGGGGCGGGCCGCTGCCGAAGTCTTGGAGAAGATCACGGACCCTATAGTCTCCCGCATACCCTAGCTGCCGTAAACGAGAACGCAAACGTTATCCGATTACCGTGTGCGAATTCTGCAGGGTCAGAAAGCAGAATGACTGTGCTTGGACAGTGAGCCCTGTGAGAATAGACACGAAGACCGTTTGGTTGCTCAGAAAGGAAATCAGGTCCGTCTTGAGATCCAGATGGCTACTGTTCGGTTTCGTGATCAGCCCGCTGTTCGCTTGGCTCTTCCAAGGCGCCTTCCTCTCTCTTATTGTGGCACAGACAACCGTAGAACCCGAGCAGGTCTATATCACCCTAGCCGACAATGGCACTTGGGGCATGACACTCTATGACGCCATTGAGACCAATACGACCAACCTACTGATTGACCCTCTAATCAATGTGACACAAGCACAGGGAGAGAGCCTTGTCGCCAACCGGAGCGTGTCTGTGTGGGTACTAATACCTGAAAACTTCACACAACAACTCATGACGGCCAATCAGAGCACACTCGTAATCTGGGTTAACACAGGCAGCATAAGGTCAACAGCTGCGGCGCAGAGGATTGATACTTTCGCAAGGTGGGTTATCGATCGGAGCATAGTCATCAGGGAACTTCAGGTGAACTGGTACACGATTGCGCCGGAAGCCACGTATGGCCATCAGCTGGCCATTTTCCTTGTTATGATCACCTCGGTACTCGCTCCCGCTCCCTATGTGAGTGCGTCCTTCGCGGGTGAAAGAGAGACGCATACGCTTGAGGCATTGCTTGTCGTTCCGATGAAACGCGTGAAGATTCTCGGCGCAAAGCTTGTTGCGGGGCTAGTCCTCACGATGATATACTCGGCCTTCACTATTGTGGGTATACTAATTTACAACTGGTCAATCTTGGCGAGAGTTGAGGGATTTCCGGCGGATGTGGTCGCATACTTCGTGAATCTCTATTCAGTGAACATCGCAAGCCTTCCGCTCATCTTCTTCTGCCAGTTCCTGATTCTCCTTTGTGCCATCGGCATTGGTGTGGTCATTTCTTGCCTTTCGAGAGATCAGGCTACTTCAGAGTCCATAAACAATCTCGTTCTACTCTTGCCAACTACAGTCATCGGTATCCTTGCCTTCACTGGCAGCATCCTCCAGTACGGTGGCCTGTTTGGTTTCATTGTAATGGCCATCCCATTCAGTCAAGCAATTGTGTTCCTCAACGGCGTCCTTTCGGGAGTTGCTTCTCCGTTGAGCCTCGCACTCAATGTCCTGTATATGTTGGGCTTCACAGCGGTCTTTCTCATAATCGGCGCGAAGCTGTTCGAAAGAGAAGGGATGATCAGCTGATTCGCCTCACGGAACCAATACTATCAATAGGACGCTGAGATCTTCGGAAGAGTGCGGTCAACCATCAGGTCACTGGCCATTTCGGCTCTATTTTCACACCAGCCCGGGACAGCAGCGCAGCAAGCCGCTCGTTTGCCTCAGCCATGATTTCAGCTTCGTTCAGGGTTAGGAGCCGCTTTCTTCTCAGGAGCACACGTCCATTGACAATAACAGTGTCCACACATTTACCGCTGCCTGCGTAAACCAGATTCGAAACCGGATTCCACGCCGGAGTCAACCCAATGTCTTTCAGGTCAACGAGGATGAGGTCAGCGAGCTTACCCCTCTCCAGTGATCCGACTTTGTCTTGGAGACCGATGGCTGCGGCACCTCCAATCGTCGCCATTTCCATAACGTTCTCTGCGCTGACCACCGTTGGATCGTTCTGAATGGGCTTGTGAATCAGAGCGGCCAAACGCATCTCTCGAATCATGTCGTAAGTGTTGTTGCTCGGGCCTCCATCACAACCAAGTGAGACCGCAACACCAAGTCTGAGCATGTCGGGAATCCTAGCGAAACCTGATGCAAGTTTCATGTTGCTCGCCGGGCAGTGAGAACACATTGGACTTGGTCTCGGCTAAGGCCTTCAGGTCTGCGTCGTCGAAGTGCACACCATGGGCGAACACCATGCTCGGTCCCAAGAGGCCAATGTCCCTAGCAAAGCTCGTTAGATTGGGGTAGTTCTTCTGCTTGACATACCGAACATCGTCAATGACTTCTCCTAGATGCATTGTCATTCTCATTTCATGAGACTTGGCCCTGTGAACAACCTCTTTGAACAGGTCCGTGCTCACCGCTCCGAGAGATCGGAGCCCGTACCAGATCTGAATGCGGCCCTCTGATTTGCCATGCCATTTCGCAAACATTGCATCTGCTTCATTCAGGGACGCATCCTTCTCCTCGACCATGCCCGGATACATGATGTCAGGGTTGTCCGCGTACCCGGTGGAGTCCATGATGATTTTTGATAGGGCAGCCCGCATGCCTGCCTCTTCGACGGCCTTCGCAATTCCATCAAATCCATACCGGGTGTGAATCATGCATTCCACAAAGGAGGTTGTGCCAGTCCTGATCATCTCAGCCATGCACAGCTTGGCAGATGTCTTACCATCCTCCCGAGTGAAGTTGCCTTGAAGCACCCACACGCGGTTCTTCAACCAGTCCACAAGCGCCACATCGTCAGCACAACCTCTGAGAAGGGCTTGAGCAAGGTGGACGTGAGTATCTACCAGCCCTGGCATGACCAGCATGTTCTTTGCGTTGATTACTGTCTCTGCGTCACGTCCTCGAATCTTGTCTGTCTTGTCCACCGAGACAATCCTGTCGTCCTCAATCAGCACCGCGCCGTCACGGATGATCTGTCTCTGAGCATTCATTGTAACAACGTAGCCATTCTTGATAAGAAGCGAACTGTGCGCCGGCAATTGTCAATCCTCAGTCAATGCATGCAAACTCGCTGGCCTGAACATAATGATTGTGGTCAGCCGCATTTGATTACTGGGACATCACTAGAAAGCGGATGCGAACCTCAAGCCCTTGTTCGGGACTGCCGGGAACTCTATCCTTTGCCTCCACCCATGCACCATACTTGTCCGCAAGTCGATGAACAAGGTGGAGACCCACACCGCCGTATCGACGCCTAGGGTCGAAGAACTGCCTCTTCTTTGAGTCAGATAAGCCCGGACCGTTGTCTCCAATTCTTAGCTCAAACATGCTTCCAGAGAACTCGCCGTTTATCCACAAGCGCTTGTCGAGTGAAGGATTATGCTTGATGGCGTTCTCCATTAGATTCCACAGTAGATGGTTAAGTGAGCTGTCCGCCAGAATGTAAAGGTGTTCGGGAAGAAATCCAGTTTCGGGCTCGATATGGTATTGCCTAGACAGTAATCGTGTCTCAGCGTCAAGCACCTCCATAAGGTCCATCGTCACGAGTGGTTCGGCCTTCGCTTCCTCTGCCCTTCTGACCTTGTTAATCAGCTCAATGCACCTGTTGGCACCCTCAGTCACGTAGCGTCTGGCATTCTCCACCTCTGGTGTGACAGAACCATTTTCAAGAAGGTCAGCACCTGCGAGTATCAGCTGCAGTTGATTGCCAACATCGTGGAGAAGTAAATCAAGCAGAAACTTCGCTTCCTCCTCTGCGCTTTTCAACTCAGACACATCGGTGAAGATTGCGAAACTGCCAAGATATCTTTCGGCGGAATCGAATAAAGGCGATGCTGCGACCATGGCGGGAATGAGTGCCCCCGACTTGCGAATAAGGTCCACATCATAGTGCTCCACCCTGCCCTCTCGTCGGGCCTTCATCTTCTCTTCGACGTCATCTCTTGACCATCCATGGATCATGTCAGTCACCGGTCGTCCGACAAGACCTTCACTTGAATCATAGCCTAGCATCCTACAGAGAGCGGCATTTGCAAATACGATTAGGCTATTCTCGTCGTCCACGGCTAGTCCGGAGTCCATCGTCTCAACCAGAGTGCGATACCGGTGCTCGCTAGCCTCTAGCCTCATTTCCCTTTCTTTATCTTCAGTGATATCCACGACCTGTGATACAGTCTTGACCTGCCCCCGTCGGTTCGTCATTGTCCGGCTGCTCAGCCTGAGGTCGCGTACTACGCCATCACTGCGGATTACCTTTATGTCGTACTCCGATGGGACGCTCTCCCCGGCCTGTCTCTTCCGGTACCTTTCAGCAGTGAGCTCAAGACTGTCCGGATGCAGAACCTCCCTGAAGTCGTGCCCCAATATCCCACTTCTGGGTCTTCCGAGGATATCGCACAGCCGGTCATTGACATATTCAAAGGAGTATTTGTTGTCTATGACAAACATTCCGGCGTAGGCGTGCTCAATAATCATTGTGAACACGTCCATCTCGTCTTTGATTTTGTCCTCAACGACTTCTCTGCGTGATAGGTCAAAGGCGTACACCAGAAAGCCAGTCAGCTTGTCTCCGGACAGAATCGGCTGAGAAAAAACCTCTGTGAGGATTTGGATGCTATTCCGACGCAATAGCCTGAGCGACATGGATGTGGCTTTCGCGCCAGCGGCAAGTTGTCTCAGGCCATCATGAATCATCCGAACTTGCTCTGGAACTACGAGCTGGTCGGCGTGAACACCCGCTTTGATATCGGAAGGTGTCAGGCCAAGCAGGTCAAGAGCAGAACGGTTGGCGTAGACAATATTCAGGTCAGCATCGAGTTCAGCTACCGCTATGGGCATATCCTCTGTGAACTGTCTGAACTGGGTCTGGTCTGGGCGACTAGTGTTCCGTAGACTGGGGCTTTTCATAGCGGAAGCCAACATAGAACTACATCAGACGCGCATCAGCATATGACGTGCAATCCGGCGGACAGCCAAGATATACATGACTTTAGTACTTTCATGTGATGGAGGGAGTGCTAGAATAACAATATCTTAAATGAGCGAAAGACCTGTGCTCAGAGGCTACGCTACCGAGCTTGGAGTGTCCAAAAGGCATGAACAACATCCTCGTTATAGATGTTAGACTCTGCACAGGATGTCGTAATTGCGAACTTGCCTGCAGTCAAAGACACACATCGACGTTCAATCCCCGCAGGTCAAGAATCCAAGTTCTCAGGGACGAGTCCAAGAACGTCATCTTGCCCATTGTCTGCTTGCATTGTGAAATACCTCTCTGCGTGGGTGCATGCCCGACCAGTGCTATCGTCAAGGATGATTCAGGGACGCTGATGGTCGATGCTAAGAAATGTGTCGGCTGCGGCGATTGCGTAACCGCATGCATTTACGGAGGGGTGGTCCTGGATCCCGCAACGAGGAAAGCCATCAAGTGCGATTTGTGTCAGGGCAATCCGGCATGCGTGAAGGCATGCTCATATGGTGCAATCACGATCCTGCTCAGAGAACCTCAAGGCGCTCTGATAAGATGTGAGGGAGCCAAGAGAGCACTGCAGTCGTACCATCTCACTGAGGAGGGAGCTTGAGGATGTCATTCCCGTACAAGGGTTATGCAGGTTACTACCTCGAAGCTGACTTGACCAAGGGGAGTCTGCACAAGCAAGAGATGGAGAAAGAGTGGGCCAGACTCTACCTCGGCGGAACCGGTGTAGCCGCCAAGATTCTCTGGGATCGCACTGGCCCTCAGACCCAGCCGCTTTCTCCCGACAATGTGCTGGTCGCTGCAACGGGACCTCTCACAGGCGTGACGTTTTCTCCCTCGGGCAGGATGATGTTTGCATCGAAGGGGCCTCTCACGGGCATATGGGCCGAGAGCCATGTTGGCGGCTTCTTTGGTCCAGAATTGAAGTACGCAGGGTTCGATCTCATCATTATTCATGGAAGGTCTCCGAGGCCAGTCTATCTCTACCTGTGTGACGGAAAGGCCGAGATACGTGATGCATCGAGTCTCTGGGGGCGAGAGACAGATGTTACTATTCAGATGATTCGCGAAGAGCATAAAGACCCCTCCATACAAACCGCTGTCATAGGACCGGCAGGCGAGAATCAAGTACTCTTCGGCTGTATCTCTGTCGATGCCCATCGTTCTGCAGGACGAACGGGACTCGGAGCGGTCATGGGCTCAAAGAATCTGAAAGGTATTGCTGCGAGCGGCTCATTAGGTCTCGAAGCATATGACATGGATGCTTACCTGAAAGCGAATGAGCAAGAGATGGCCAACTCAAGGACCCGTTGTGGAAAGAGTCGATTGGGTCATTGAGGAACTATGGGACTACAGGCCTTGTGGCCCAGATTAACGAAATCGGGAGGCTCCCGACCAAGAATCACTGGACAGGATTCTATGAACAAGCAGACCAAATCGGTCCGGAGGCTATTGCGCGAACGTACAGAATCGCAGAGGAAGCATGCTATGGTTGTTCGATAGGCTGCAAGTATGTCTATCGAATCAAAGAGGGAAAGTTCGCGACGGGGCCCGTCGGGGGTCCTGAATATGAGAGCATCATGGCGTTCGGCTCCAACTGCCTCAACAACAACCTCGAATCCATCTTGTTCCTCGGAACCAGATGCGATCGTCTTGGCATGGACACGATCTCATGCGGCAAGAGCATTGGCTTCGCCATGGAGCTGTGGGAAAAGGGCATAATCACATCCAAGGACACCGGGGGACTCGACCTCTCTTGGGGAAATGTGGACTCGATGGTCAAGCTTGTTGAGATGATATCGAAGAAGGAAGGGATTGGGGCTCTACTCGCTCAAGGGACAAGGCGGGCTGCAGAGAAGATTGGAGGCAATGCGTCGCTTTACGCCATCCACTCAAAGGGCTTAGAGGCTTCGGGACAAGACCCGCGTGCGCACCAATCGATTGGACTCTCATATGCTATCAATGTCAGGGGAGCAGATCACCTCAGAAGTCTCTCAAGTCTTGAAGAACTAGGCTATCCGGAGGTCATCATCAAGAGATTCGGGAAAGAGAAGTCCGACGAAATCATGAAGATTATGTCGCCGATTTACAAGGGCGAGGTGGTCAAGGATGTTGAAGACCTCTACGCTCTCGTGGACTCTGCGGTGATTTGCAAATACTCAACGATGTGGCCTCCGGTTTACTACTTTGACACGTTTGTGAATGTCATTCCGCCTCTCACGGGCATGACCGAGTGGGGCGACCTGAAGTATGTCCGGGAAGCTGCAGAGAGAATCTGTCATCTGAGAAGGGCATACAATCACCGTCTTGGCATAACGCGGAAACAAGAAACTTTGCCGAAGAGACTCCTATCCGACCCGATGCCTACCGGACCAGCAAAGGGCGGACTTCCGAATCTCGATTACATGCTTGATGAATACTACAAGTTCCGGGGTTGCGATCCCAAGACGGGTTATCCAAAGAAGGAGACCCTGATTCGGCTAGACATGGGTTCAGTGGCCAAGGATCTTGAGGCCAGAAGAATGCTTGCATGTGCGTAACGCTCCCACAGCCCAAGAGGGCAGAACTCTTATGCCAGACGCGCCTTGAGAATTGAGTATGGCTGACCTCGCCGTAGAGATAGCAGGGATTCAATTCAAGAATCCGGTCTTGACAGCAGCTGGACCCACATCGCGTGATGGAGAATCTCTCCTGAAAGCCGCTTCAGGAGGTGCGGGTGGTCTCGTGACCAAGACTGTCAGCCTCAAGCCTGCGGTCGTGACGAAGCCCAACATGGCAGTCTTGCAGCCCGGCAAACTTGGATCTAGGCGAGGAATGCTAAATGCCGAACTCTGGAGTGAACTTCCACTTGAGAGGTGGATTAAGCAAGAGTACCGAATGGCACTAAGCTCGGGTTTGCCTGTGATAGCAAGCATTGGGTACACACCTCAGGAGGTCTCGCAGATCGGGCCCATGGTAGAGAAGGCGGGGGTTAGTGCTATCGAATTCAGTACTCATTATGTCGGGGGTCACAGAGAGATTGCCAAGGCTCTGAGAGACAGTGTTTCGGTCCCGATATTCGCGAAGATAAGCCCACAGGTGGATGTGGCTAAGGTCGCCAAAGAAGTCGAGTCAAGTGTCGATGGGATTGTTGCAATTAACACTCTGGGGCCCTGTTTGCATATTGACATAGAAACAGGTCAGCCCGTGCTCGGTGGTGAGAAGGGCTACGGCTGGCTGAGCGGACCTGCAATTAAGCCACTCGCACTCAGGTGCGTTGCAGATGTTGCCCAAGCTGTGAAGTTACCCGTCATAGCAGTCGGCGGAGTAATCAGCGGCGAGGACGCGATCGAGTTCTTCATGGCTGGTGCTTCGGCAGTGCAAGTCTGCACGGCGGCAATACTCGAAGGACCGGCTGTGTACGGTAGGATATCAGCGGAGATTAGTGATTGGCTCGATAACCACGGTCATGAAAGCGTTGAATCAGTCCGAGGTCGTGCCCTCAGGGGTGTCAGCAAGGCTACTGCACCCGCCTATCCGCCAAAAGTGGATGCGACGAAATGCAACTTCTGTGGGCTTTGCTCAAAGTCGTGCGTCTACTCGGCGATTTCTGTTGATCGAGACAGGGAATCTATTCGGATTGATCGGAGAAGTTGCGCTGGATGTGGACTGTGTGTGACCATTTGTCCTCAGTTTGCTCTGAGCGCCCGCTAGCGGCTGCAGTTCAATCTCACAATGAAATCACATCGTCCAAACCCGGAGTGAGGCGCTTGGCTTTTCCCTTTGTCACGGCATAGTCATTCTCGACACGAACGCCACCTATGGACTTGAGATAGACGCCCGGTTCAATTGCCATGACATGCCCTTCAGAGAACCGGTTTTTGTATCGGTACATGCTGGGATTCTCGTGAACCTCAAGTCCAATACCATGACCGAGACCATGGGTCATGCCCTCGGTTGCAGAGGGGTTGAGACGTCTTGAATCAAAACCATGTGCTTTCAATGAATGGTAACACGCCATGTTGACATCATCAATTAGTGCTCCATCCCTCAGGGCATCAATGGCAGCATCAGAGGCTTCCATTACAGAATCATACATGAGTTGCACTTTTTCGCTCAGAGAGCCCTTAACCACAGTGCGGGTGACATCGGCTACATAGCGGTCAAGCTTCAGCCGAGGATATACATCGATGATAATTGGTTCCCCTGCCTTGAGCACGTCCCTTGGAGCTCCTAGGTAGTGCCAGTCGAACGCCTTTCGCCCCACTGCGACAATGGTGTCCTCGGCCGATTCGGCACTTCTCTCAAGCTGAGCTCGCTCAAGAGCCAGCTTGATATCGTTCACAGTAAGAGGCTCTCCGCGATGGAGCAAGGTCTTGTTGGGACCGATCTTGGCTTCCTTTATCATCTGAACAACCTGTGACAAACTCTCGATTGTGGCGTCTCCTGCTCTCTTGATTGCCTTGACCTCTGCGCCCGACTTGGTGGCACGAGCATCTTTCAGAAGGTTGGGAACAACCTTGACCACATACCCCATCTGCTGTATCGCAACCAGTACTCTTGCAGGTATATGGTCGGGCACGCCCACGACTTTGCCAGTGAAGAGCTTCCTGAAGATGTCCCCGTACACCAGGTCGGGGTTGTCCTCTGCTCTCTTGTTCTGCCTCATGAGTTGAGTAAGGAGGTCTGTAAGATCATGAGTGCGTGTCACGAAGCTTTCTTTTCGAATCCGATCCAGTGCGTTGAATCCGGCTGCAACTACACCATCGTCACCACGAGCCTTGAAGTATGTAATCTGATCCGGAGACCGGAAACCAGTCAGCCAGAATATGTCCGGGGTCGTGAAGGCATTACCCTCAGCAACGATGGCATCGACGCCGGCGGCCTCCATCAGCGAGTCCAAATCCTCGAGCATGAAGTCACATCCGAGACGGACGTGTAGATAGGAGCGAATGAAAAAGCCTTCCATTAGCCAACATGCGTGGGAGAAGCCCTAATTCTGAATGCTCTCTTCTTGAGTGAAACTCACACTGATAGCGTTGAAGGAGGAAGTTGTTATATCATGCTTCCCAAAGAAAAGACCACGACTAACGGTGAGCTCAGCTTGAGGATACTGTTTGTAGAGCCTCCGAAAGACTTCTGGTTCGTAATGGGTGAGTACCTTCCCCCTCCACTAGGCATACTGAACCTTGCTGCATATTTGCGGCGTCATGATCCCAGTCTTGACATAGAGGTCCTCGATTGCCAAGTCGAGCTGATAGATTGGAGAACAGTGGAGAAACGCATCGAGGCGCTCAGACCTGATGTGGTCGCACCTAACTCCCTTGCCACATGCAACGCATACAAAGGACTCAGAATCGCTGGAATCGCAAAGAAGGTCAATCCGAACATAACTACGATTGTGGGAGGACAACACTACACTGCCTTGGCTGAACAAGCACTTGAATCCTATCCGGAAATTGACTTGGTCGTGAGAGGAGAGGGCGAGCAAACCTTGGCAGAAGTGATGGATGCTCTGAGAGGGAAATACGATCTCTCGCAGGTCAAAGGCATTTCTTTTAGGAAGAACGGGAGAATCATAGCAACGCCAGACCGTCCGCTCATTGAGGATTTGGATGACCTGCCTTTTCCGGGATACGAGCTTGTGGAGAACAATATGAAGAAATATCATTTCTCATTGATGGCAGGCTCAAAGACCCCCTATGCGCTTATTGAGGCCTCGAGGGGTTGTCCTCATGACTGTTCCTTCTGTTCGCAATGCGCGTTTTGGCAATGGCAGTGGCGACTTAAGTCTCCCAAGCGGATTGCTGATGAGTTCGAATACTGCTACACCAGTTTTGGCACACGGTTCTTCTGGCTGACTGACGACAACTTCGGTCTTGGGCCACGAACAAGAGAACTGTGTAGTGAACTTCAGAAGAAAGGTATTGCAGACGATATCATGTGGTTCATGCAGGCACGATGCGACGATATCGTCAATCAGCAGGACATCCTTCCAATACTGCGGAAATCCGGATTGATGTGGATACTAGCGGGCGTGGAGAGTCATAGTCCCGAGATACTGAAGTCGTTCAATAAGGGGATTGAGCCATCCATGTCAAAGGAGGCATTTCGTCTTCTGAAACTCAACGATATCTTTGCGCAGGGCACACTAATCATAGGATCACGCAGTGATTCCCATGAAACGATTCAAGGACTACGAGCCTATGTCAACGATCTCGACCCGGATATCGCGATATTCATGTGCCTTACACCGTTTCCTGGGACTGCATTCTTCGACAAAGCCAAGATGAATGGCTGGATTGAGGACACGAATTGGGCCCATTACGACATGGCACATGCGATCATGCCAACTGAACATCTTACGCGTAAGGAAGTGCAAGAGGAGCTCTACAACTGTTATCGTGGCTTCTATGGATCCTGGAGCAGAAGAATGACTGGAGTGTTCTCAGGTAACAAAATCAAGAGGAGAACATACAGATACATGGCACGACAAGGAGTCCTTCAAGCATTTCGAGGAATGTTCTAGTGGCACTGAACCGCGGTTCTAGCAGAATGCAGGCATATTGGTTTCTTGCAGTGTCGCTCCTCAGCCTTGGGTTCATCCCGGCAATTGTGTTCTCGGGAAGCGTAGGTCCTGCCATCTCACGATGGCAATCACAGATCGTCTGGTACGCGTTCATTGCAGTCTGTATATCTGGGACACTCGCAGGAGTTCGACCCTCCGGTTGTTCGAGGCGCTCGGCCGACACGCGTTCTCGCAGAGGATTAGGGGAATCCCAACAAGCCAACAAGGAAGACGGTGCTGTTTACAGGAGGGGACATCACTATTCTTGCAGCTCATATGCCGGCCATGTCATATCCTTCGGTGGCAGGGTATACTGTGCGGGATGCACGGGGCTTGCACTGGGCGGAACAATCGCGGCTACTGGAAGCGCGATGTATCTGATTTCGGGTATTACATTGGGCAGCAGCGTATTGCTGTTCTGGCTTGGATTCGCGGGGGTTGCCGTGGGCTTACTTCAGCATCCAATCTATAGAGCCTTAAAGGTAAAGAACGGGCTTGTCCGCGTTGGCGTCAACGTTGCCTTCGTGAACGGAGCGTTTCTTGTTCTCTTAGCTGTCACTGAACTCGCAGGCAATTTCGGAATTGACGCTTACGTCCTTCTTGTCATACTGTTCTGGATATCGACCAGAATAGTAATGTCCAGAAGTGAACACTCGAGAATCTGCGCTAAGTGTACAGAATTGCACTGTAATGTACACCAATCGATTCCCTCGTGGGAATCAAGGTAGTTCTATGAAAAGAAGGCCATCTGCTTCAAGCCGCCCGTTCCTCGTGAATCAAGCCGGATAGCTGGTCCAGGCGATTCGGGCATCTCAAGACAGATGGCTGCGTTTCCTCAAATCGTCCCCTTGTTTGTTGTTCAGCGGCTTTCGCTAAGCTTCTTCTATGACTCATGCCGTAGATAGCGCCTGCGACAATCAGGAGGCCTATGACGATCACGAAGAATGGGCCCAGCGCTGTGTTCCATAACTGATTCCAATCATAGTGCAAATACCACGCAAGCCCAGCGATGATAACAATCGCCCCGAAAACAAGGCCAAATACGGCGCCACCATTTGGAAGGCCGAAGCATTCATCTCGATCTCTGTCGCCTCTCCTCGAGCCGCCTCTCATCCTCTGAGGGTACAACTGAGCCCCGCATTTCACGCAAGTCTCAGCGTTGTCCGGATTCTGCGTCCCGCAGCTATGACAATATACCATGGTTGAAGACCGTTTGCAGTCAAGAACCAGCCTATATTAAAGCGTGATGCCAAAAAGGGACTCGTCGGTTCATGAACACAAGTACGGCTTCATCCTTTGTTCGACCTGCTCTCTCGTCGGCATGTTGTAGGGTCCCACGCTTTCAAGGTTATATGAAGCACAACTGGCCCCGAACAATCCAGATTGCCAGACCTCTCCAGTTCGCATGTACTCGAGAAGAAACCCGATGACGTAAGTGTCTCCACATCCAGTGGCGTCTACGAACTTGTGAGCCAAGACGAGAGGAATATCGACGCGCGAGTCGCGAGTAAACACGATTGACCCTCTTCGATCACGAGTGACTATCACTATACGTGGCCCTAACTTCGTAATCTGTTCGATGGCAGACGCTTTTGGTATGTCGCCATATGCAGTCTTTAGTTCCTGGCTGTCAAACTTCAATAGGTCAACATATCCTAGAACCTCATCTCTCTCGTCCCATTCTCGGGGGACCACCTGGTCACCCTCTATTGCCCTTAGGAAGCCCTGAACATCAAGCGAGACCAGAGCACCACTCGCGCGAGCCTGCTCAAGACAGGAGAAGTCCAGCTCGCTGGCCGTGAGGGGACAGAAGTGTATTGCCTTGGAACGAAGGTGTTGTTTCGAGTAATCCTTCGCCGTCAAGCGAGGTGCAACGGCCTCCACGCGCTGTGTCCGTTTGCCCGCCGGGTCGTAAATATTCACGAACCGCGTTGTATGCGGACCTCTAGATTTCAGACCCGTCAGGTCTAGGCCAGATCTCTTGAGAATGCCGAGATACTCCTGCTCAAAATCGTCACCGACGCATGTGACAATGCCTGCGCCCTTAGCACCGACCGCAGGAGCCAACATAGCGTAGGCCGTCCCGCCTCCAAGAGTCTCGCGGGTAATCTCTGGAGAAATCAACAGGTCCCTGCTGAGGTGACCTACGACGACTATCTCTGGACTGGGCCGCGTCGGCGACATGAGGTTCCAGCAGGCAGGGATTTCCTGTCGCCTATAACTCCACTGTTATTGGTGAGCGCTGCCAAACGCGTCCGAGACATACCAACGAATGATCCTCTAGAGTCTCTTGAAAACCAAAATCGTCTCTCTAACTTGGCCAGTCAACAACCATTAAAATAGCTTGGTCTAATTGTGGAACTGGGTCAATGCCGTTGGGAACAGTGACTGTGAAGTTCTTTGCAACTGTGCGCGAAATCACCGGCACGAAGAGCGTGGAGATTGACGCAGCCGACATCAAACAGCTACTGGAAGAACTGACTCGAATGTTTGGAAAGCGGTTTTCCGATGCCGTCATAGAGCCTCAGTCCGGGGGGCTCAAACGATTCTATTCGTGCATGGTGAATGGGAAGCGAATTGAGCTCCTCAACGGTTATCAGACAAAGCTCAATGATGGCGACGCTGTGGCCCTGTTTCCCCCCGTTGGAGGAGGATAGACTTGAAGCGCCCCGAACCCATAGCGAGTGCACCATCAGTGAAAACAGGGTCAGTTCAGCTCGTCATAAAGAACGCCAAGTTGCTGATGGAGTCTGGCATGCTCAGAGGAGGAGTTGCTGTGTCCGACGGACGCATCTGCTGTGTAGCCACCGATGAGCACCTGCCACCCGCAGAGACTGTGATTGATGCCCATAATAGAATCCTCATGCCTGGACTCATTGATGGTCACGCCCACATTCATGACCCCGCAAAGGCAGACCATGAGGATTTCACGACGGGGACTCGTGCTGCTGCCGCCGGGGGAGTGACCACGGTCATTGACATGCCTTTGACGAGCCCAGTATTGACGCAGAAACAGGTGGAGGACAAGGCCAAGCAGGGAGCGGCCATGTCAATCGTTGACTTCTCCATGTATGCGGGCATGATGAACTCGGAGAGTGTTGCGACAATACCGCTCCTAATCGAGAGCGGAGTCGCTGCTTTCAAGGCCTTCACCTGCGAGCCGTATTATGCGAACGATGGAGTCTTAGCAAGGCTGCTAAGTGAAGTCTCGGAACATGGTGGTCATCTTACTGTCCATTGCGAGAATCAGGGTGTGCTCGATGAATTCAAGAACGATATGGAAGGAGAGTGGGACGCTCCCATCAGCCACTCGCTGGCCCGACCGAACTTGGCAGAGCAATTGGCTGTGCGCCAGACCATTGGCATCGCTGAACAGACAGGCGGGCATCTTCACATCGCTCATGTCTCGACACGGGAGGCAATTCACGAGATTGAACGCGGAAAACATGCCGGGATATCAGTCACAGCAGAAGTGTGCCCGCATCATCTCGTCTTCAATAGGGATGATATGAATAGGCTTGGACCTAAGAGCAAAATGAACCCGCCATTGAGATCCAAGGAAGATAGGGCTGCTCTCTGGTCAGGTCTCCTGATGGGATCAATTGACATGGTTGTGAGTGATCATGCACCCTGCCCAATCGAGGACAAGAGCAAGGGAGCGAACGACATTAGAGATGCATGGGCTGGTGTGGATGGTATTCAGATGATACTCAGGGTCCTGCTCTCAGAAGGAATCAACAGGGGCAGACTATCTTTCACACGGCTGGTTGAAGTGACGGCGCGAAACCCGGCTAGAATCTTCGGAGTCTATCCGAAGAAAGGTGTCTTGCAGGTGGGCTCGGACGCCGACATGGTCATAGTGGACCCTACGCGCGAAGTGACCATCAACGCTGACATGATGTTTTCAAAGTGCGGCTGGAGTCTTTACGAAGGAATGAAGATGAAAGGAGCTCCCGTGATGACATTCGTCCGGGGAACACAGGTCTTCAATGAGGACAGGACCACAGTGAAACCCGGTCACGGAACATTCCTGAGGATGGGCGAAGGTGGCGCACCCTTCGAGGAGTAAGGTATGCCCGACCTCAAGTTCGTCTTCGGTGACCCAATGGCATGCACCGGCTGCATGATCTGTGCCAACGTCTGCAGCATGTTCTACTTCAAGGTACTGGGTCCGACCCGGTCCAGAGTCAGAGTTATGCGCTTCGAAGACGGGTTGGACTTCCCATTATTCTGTCGTAACTGTGAGGATGCTCCATGCAAGGATGCGTGCCCAGAGGATGCGATAGCGCGCACGTCGAAGGGAATCGTGACCGTAAACAATGCAAAATGCACCGGCTGTGGCGCATGCGTCAAGGTTTGTCCATACGATGCCATCTCCATCAATCCGGATTCTAACAAAGCCATCAAGTGCATAGCATGTGGCGAGTGTGTGAAGCGATGTCCTGTCAATGCAATATGGATTACCACCGACAAAGATCTCAAGGAGAGGGATAGAGACAACAGAATTGCTTTGCTCTATGATAAGCATAAGAAAGAGTTGTATTCTAAGGGGGAGTTCCTGTGATAAAGGGCGTAGGCGGCCAGACGCTTCACATCGACCTGACAAGTGGGGCAATCGAAAAGAAACCACTAGACGAGAATATGATTCGCAAGTACCTGCTAGGGGCCGGATTCCTATCAAAGATGCTCTTCGATGGGATTCCGGAAGGCACTGAACCACTGTCCGCCGAGAATGTCTTGGGCTTTGCAACTGGATTGCTCACGGGCTCGATGTTCCCTCAATCTTCGAGGCATGTGATAGCCGCTCTATCTCCACTTACGGGGATATGGGGCGAAAGCCATGCTGCCGGTTTCTGGGGTCCTGAGCTCAAATTCGCAGGTTACGATGCAATGATCTTCACAGGGGCTTCGGACAGACCCGTATATCTTCACATTGAGGACTCAAAGGTAGAGCTACTAGATGCTACTGGGATTTGGGACAAGGACGTCTTTGAGACCGATGGGATTCTGAGAACCAAACACGGCAGGCAGATCAAGGGTCCTTTCCATCGGTCAAGCAGGCGAGAATCTTGTTCGCTTTGCCGCTATAATGAACGACAGAGACCGGGCCTCTGCTCGTTCAGGTCTCGGTGCAGTGATGGGTTTCAAGAAACTCAAGGCCATTTGTGTACGGGGCACCGGAAAGCTCGATGTTGCTGATCCTGTAAACTACCTCAAACACATGGACGAGTTGTACAAGAGAATGCTTGCTAATCCCTTCACGAGCGGCCGCGCCGAGTTTGGTACGACAAGTCTGATCGAATTGATGCAGCATATCGGACGTCTGCCCACCTACAACATGCAGCAAGGCGTGTTCGATGGCTACGAGAAGATAGGCGGTCATGCCATCAACCGAGGATACCTCATCAAGCCCAGGGCAGATTGGAGTTGCCTTCAAAGATGCGGTCGCTTCACGTCGGTATCGGATGGCCCGTATGCATACACAGGTGGATCCCCAGAGTTTGAGAGTCTGGCGGCATTAGGGTCACGCTGCGGCAATGATAACATAGAATCAATTCTCTACAGCCATCATCTCGCAAACAAGTATGGAATTGATACAATATCGCTCGGGGGCACCATCGCTTGGGCCATGGAGGCTTGGGAGAAGGGAATCCTCACGGCCAAGGACACTGGAGGGATAGACCTCAGCTGGGGTAATCATGAGTCAATAGTGAAGCTTACTGAGATGATTGCTTTCAGGAAGGGATTCGGAGACAGGCTCGCTGAAGGAAGCTTTGGGGCCGCTCAGAAAACAGGGCGTGGGAGTGAAAAGTTCGTCATGGCTGTGAAGAAACAGGAAATCGCAGGACAGGAACCGCGAGCCCAGAAATCAATGGGGCTCGCCGCTGTCACGGCGGCAAGAGGGGCTGACCATCTCTATTCATTTCCAGTTCTTGATGAGGTCGGCTTCGATGACGAGATAAGAAAACGCTTTGGTGACAAATACCTACCTCAGATGGCAGACAGACTGAATCCAACTTACAAGGGCATAATGGTCAAAGAGTGCGAGGATTACATGGTCGTCGTGGAGAGTGTCGGCCTATGCAAATATGGTACACAGATTCCCCCGGAGTTCTACTATGATGATGTGGCCCTAGCCTTGAGGATTCACAATGGACTGAACTTCACGGTAAAGGAACTCAAGACAATCGGAGAACGAATTGTCAACCTGAATCGTCTGTTCAATGCCAGATTTGGAATCACGCGGGATGACGATGTTCTTCCTGACAGGTTGGTAAAGGAAGAGGCCCCGACAGGTCCTTCGAAGGGTCAGGTTGTCGAGTTGGACTTGATGTTGAATGAGTACTATTCTCACAGGGGATGGGATTTGAAGAGCGGACTGCCAACAAAAGGCACCTTGAAGAGACTCGCCCTTGAACGAGAAGGCAGTGTTCTGGCACGGCGGTGAGAAAAGCCGTAAACATGCCCTATGTTGTTCTTCCTAGTCGCAAGTAGCACAGACATTCGTAACAGTATCGCGAATTCCGTCAATCTTTCTCAGGGTGTCCACAACAAAAGAACTCAGAGCCTCAGGTGTCTTGAATAATGCTTTCAGGAGTAGGTTGTAAGCTCCATAGATGATGTAGGCTTCCTGAACCCCTTCTAGCTTCTTCACACGATTCAGAACCTCACGTGATTTAGAAGACTCGACTTTCGCCATGATGAACGCAAGCACCACTGCCATCACACACCCAGAGTCTCACAGAGCCAAGAAAGACGAGAGCAATTCCGATAATAAAAGCAGCTGTCTTGAAGCCTCCGGCCGGGATGGCACACGAGTGGAGAACGACACTCGGTGCACAGGAGCGCTTCTGAAATCAGGAATCTTAATTAGATTACAGAGACTCCGGGCTTCGTTGCCCACGGGGGTCATGAACAGATTGACGGCAGCCGGTCACAAGGCGACCAGCAGTCAGAGGCAGAAATCTCGAGGAGAGAGTGACTTCGAACCACGGATCCTGGCTTTCTGCTGCAACTGGTGCTCATACGCAGGTGCAGACCTCGCAGGCACCAGCAGAAGGCAAATGCCTCCGAACGTGCGCATCATCCGAGTCAATTGCACAGGCCGCGTGGATCCCGGGTTCATCTTAGACGCTCTTAGCCAAGGCGCGGATGGAGTGTTGATTTCTGGCTGTCACCCCGGCGATTGTCACTACACGAGCGGCAATCTGAAGATGAAGTCGCGCTTCGCCCTTCTTCAGAAGACGCTAGAAGAAGCAGGCGTCGAACCGGACAGGATTCATCTGCAGTGGGCGAGTGCCGCGGAAGGCGATGTCTTCACTGAGGGCGTCACGTCGATGGTCGAGCGC
Source organism: Candidatus Thorarchaeota archaeon (assembly GCA_963726195.1). GTDB lineage: Archaea > Asgardarchaeota > Thorarchaeia > Thorarchaeales > Thorarchaeaceae > OWC5. The sequence continues at coordinate 14,409 of CAVSBO010000005.1, read as the reverse complement.
ATCAAGGAACTGGGACCAAACCCCGCAAGGAAGGACTAACAGAACATGACCAAGCGCATTGCCATGGCCCAGCTGACCTCCTGTTGGGGATGCGATCAGTCTCTCTTGGATTTGCATCTGGGCCTTCTCGAGCTGCTGCCCGAACTAGAGATAGTGTTTTGGCCTGCGGTCGTCGACTTCAAGATTAAGGACCTCGAATCAATGCCTGACGAGTCAATACACATCGGTCTTGTCGAAGGAAGCTGCAGGACAGAAGATGACGTGCGCTTGCTCAACATTATGAGAGCCAAGAGTAAAATCTTGGTTGCGTGGGGAGTCTGTTCCTGCTACGGTGGCATACATGGTCTTGCCAACCAATGGGAGCTTGACGAGTTGGTTGACAGGAAATTCATGAAAGCAGATACAGTGACCGACCCCCGGGTGCCTTCAGAAAACGTGCCCGCTTTTGTGTCGCATGTGCGGCCGAACGTCGATGTGGTTCAGTTCAACATTATGCTGCCAGGTTGCCCGCCGACAAGCAAGAATATCGTCGAGGCACTGTCTGCAATCCTTTCCGGGAAGCCCTTCGACCTTCCTGAAAAGAGCGTATGCGACCAGTGCCCAAAAGTGAAGCAAGACAAGCATGTTTCGAAGTTCCACAGGAGCTACGAAGGCAAAATCGATCCGAGCAAGTGCCTGTTGGACCAAGGATACCTTTGTCTTGGATTCGCAACCATTGGATTCTGTGGAGCCATCTGTCCGACCGTGAATTCGCCGTGCAAGGGATGCTTTGGCCCGGTCACTAGGGTCAAGGACCATGGTGCTAAGATCATATCAGCCCTAGGTGCAATAGCCGAAATGGAACCAGAGCAGCTTACGGAATCCTTCCCGGATCCTATCGGCTCATTCTACTTCACAGACTACGCGGCGTCCTATCTCTCTAGGATGCGTGACAAGGCAAGGAGCAAGAAGAAGTGACGGGGGAGAAGATAGTCAAGATTGAGCCTGTCACTAGGCTTGAGGGTCATGGCGACATAACAATCAAGATTGGAAAGGATGGGAAGGTCAAGGACGCACAGTTCAATGTCACCTCCACGCGGTTCTTCGAGAAATTCCTTGAAGGAAGATTCGCTGAGGAGGCCCCGAAGCTCGCATCAAGAATCTGCGGTATCTGTCCCGAACCTCACCATCTAGCCGCAGTGAAGGCAGTTGAGGCAGCTTGGGATGTGACTCCTCCAGCGCCAGCTGTGAAACTGAGAAGACTTCTGATTAACGCGAAGCAGTTCAGTAGTCATTCGCTTCACTTCTTCGCTCTGGCCGCTCCTGATTTCTTGGCCGGACCCTTTGGAGATCCTGCAAAAAGAAACTTAGTTGCCATAACCAAGGCACTACCTGACGTGAGCAAGATGGCGCTGCAGATGATGCAATTCGGCCAAGAACTTGCTGCGGCAATCGGCGGAACTGCAATCCATCCTGTCACTGCCGTGCCCGGAGGAATGCTCAATCCCTTTTCCGAGGAGAAGCGGGACCAGTTCCTGAAACGGATTGGCGATGTAAAACAATGGACAGTAAGTACCGTTTCTCTAGCAAAGAAAATCATGGATGATTACACAGATGTCATCACAAAGATTGCCATCGGACCCACGTACTACATCGGGACACACAGCAAGGGCGCTCTCGAGATCTACGATGGTAGTATTCGGATTATGGACCCCACGGGCGGCGTCGTTGAAGATGTAAAGTCAAAGGACTACCGCAAGTCCTTCGCAGAGTATGTACCAGATCACTCGTACGCGACTCATGTCTATTACAAGCCAGCAGGATATCCTGCGGGCATATGGCGGGCTGGCTCGTTAGCCCGAATCAATGTAGTCGACAAAATGGCTACTCCTCTCGCTCAGCAAGCGTTGCAGGAGATGAGAGACAAGCTCGGTCACCCAGTCCATGCCACATTCGCGTACCACTGGGCCCGGATAATCGAGCTCGTCCAAGCCATTGAAGAGATCGAAGGCTTGCTTAAGGACCCCCAGATTGTGAGCAAAGATGTCAAGCTTCTAGATGTTAAACCAAAGAAGGGAGACGGTGTCGGTTGCGTGGAAGCGCCAAGAGGCACCCTGATACATCACTATTGGACTGACGAGCGAGGCATCATCACAAAGGCAAACATGATTGTGGCTACAAACAACAACATCGGTGGCATCGAGAAGAGCCTCATGGAAGTGGCGAAACAGGTGTTTGAGCAGAAAGTTCACCAGAAGCTCAAGTTTCCAAAACCAATGATTAGCTAAGGAGGATACGAATGAAAGAGGATATCGACGAAGGACTGCTCAACCTTCTTGAGATGGTTGTGCGGTGCTATGACTGCTGACTATCGTGTGCCGCTCATCTCACTATAGTGGACGATGAAGGGCACATAATCGCAGAAAGAGAACTCGTGACAGGCGACGAATGAAGACTAAGCCTCAAAGCTTTGGCATGGTCTGACAGCTCTCGCAAGAGCCAGCCTGTCACAGTCCCCATCGGGTTCTTTGCCTACACCTATTCTAGGAAGAGCGATACCCTTCCAGGCAGAGCGAAGCGCGCCTTGTTCTGAGGATCGTACTCGGGTTTCTCAGCTGAGCGTACGACTATTTCCATGCCGAGCTCAGACTGCATGTACGAAGCCGAACTCCTCAATACATCCTGCTCGTCCTTTGCAGTTGCGGAATGACCCCAGAGGCCGTTCTCTTTTGCAATTCGGTCTACAATTCCCTTGACTTCCTTGCCATATTGCTTGAACTCAGGGCTCGACATCAAGTGTTTCATGATGTCGCCCACTATGATTGGAAGATTCGCTTCGCGGATACTCTTCATGGCGTCAAACATCCATCCCGGGGCTACATAGATGTAAACCTTCTTCGGCTTCTTGCCCTTCATGAGCTTCGCAATCTCTCGCACGTCACGAATCGTAGACTCCACAACAGCCTGTGCGTCTTCGACAGCCGGATCCATAAGTTTGGGATCTGGCTCAGGCCAAGGTGCTAGTGAAACGTATCCTTCACGCTTCATCTTCGACCACAGCTCTTCGCAGATGTGGGGCGCCAGAGGTGCGGCCAGACGAACCCATATGTCACATACATATGCCAAAGTTGACTGCTGCTCATCAGCTGGAACCTCTGTCCGATTCAGATAGTAAGAGACGACGCGTGGCATCTCCGACATTACCAGTAATGCATAGTCACGCAGCTTGAAGCTATCAAGACTATCTGTTGACGATTTGGCTATGGTGTTCACCTTGGATAGCAGCCAGCGGGTAATCATCGTGGGCTTGTCCTTCTTGGTATAGACACGAGGAACCTTGGTCGCATACTTGCTGACTGTCTCGGTGAACTGGTTCACCTTGCTCTTCACGGTGGGCACATCTTTCTCTCGCCAATCCATGAGCGTGCCGGGCTCTGCGGCCGATACTACGTAGGTTCGATAGACATCTGCCCCGTATTTCTTGGGAATCTCAACAAGAGGGATTACGTTCCCCTTGCTTTTGGACATCTTCATGCCTTCCATGTTCACGTGCTCATTGAGACTGATGCACTTGAGCCAATGCTCCTTCGGAAATATGGCTACGTGATGAAAAATGGCGAAGCTGAGATGGTTCGATATGTGTGATGGGGCTGTGTGCCGTTGATCGTTGGGATACCAATAGAGGAACTCTTCACGCATAGACTTGAGCAGAGTAGATTCTATTCCTGTCTCCTTCGAGACATCCTTCAGAGTCCCCTTGCCCAAGAACACATAATCGAAGAAGCCCAGGGTGAGCTGTTCTGGTTTCAGGTTGTTGCCAGTTATCTTGTGGGCGATTGTATAGAATGCCATGTAGATCGTTGAGTCTGACAGTGATTCGATTATCCAGTCAGGGTCGAATGGGAGTCTGGTTCCTATGCCTCTCTTACGGGCACAAGGTCTCTGGGTCAGCCAATCGAAAGTCGCTTCGAATTGATTCCTAAACGTTTCAGGGATTATTGACATCGTATCGAGTGCTTGGCGTGCCGTTTCCTTCCAACCTGGACTGAGGTAATCTAAAAACCATTGACCTGCAAAAACGCCGACCTGAACATTGGTTCCACACTTGCATACAACAGGGCGTCGGTCAGGCTCGTAGAAAACGTCGCAGAGTTTCTTCGACTTCATCCATGCGACAACCTGATCCTTGACATCCTTGATGGCACGACCCGAGAACTGACCGCAGTTGTCCTTCATTACTCCGCTGTAGAATTCTGCCTTGTATATCTCCTGAGTTGCCTCCTCGAGATTCTCCGCTTCAGCCTGTGACTTGATGTCTCGTTTCTCCACTGTGTCTTTTGCTGGAAACTCGCCGTAGCCTTCGATGGCAATCATGCCAATCATCTTGATGGCCCGAATACTGTCCGCGGATATTCCGAACCTCGCTACACTTGATGGGTTATCCCAGAGATTTCGCAGAGCTATGTAGTCGAACGGTGCGTGCCCAGGAACTGAGTAGACCACACCAGTAGCGTTGTCTGCATCGACGAAGTCAGCTGGGAGAATTGGCATCTCATGCTGGTCATGTACAGCACGAAACTTCTTGCCGATGATTTTCGCCCCGGGAAGGTCTCAAGAATCTCCACCTTCTTTGCCTGCAGCTTCAGCTTCTCGGCCGCCGCTTGTGAAATCAACCACTTCTCGCCGTCGACACGCGCCCAGACATAAGTCGAACTGGGGTTTATCCACATGTTAGTGACACCAAAGATGGTTTCGGGTCGCAGTGTCGCGGGAACTAGAAATCCGTCCTGAAAACCAAACTTGATCGCAGTGAATTCTTTAATCTTGGCGTCTTCGCCTTTGAGCAGGTCGTCCTCGCCCACAGGATTGCCGTCATGAGGGCAGTACAGAATTGGGTAGGCCCCCTGGCGAATGTAGCCTTTGTCCATGAACTTATGATACTGCCATGTAACGAACTGATTGTAAATCCGGTCTCCTGTTGTGAACTTCCTTCGCCAGTCTATGCTGTAGCCGAGTGCCTTGAAATCTGCAGAGATTACGTCGGCGAAGAACTTGGCCGTGACCCATGGATCTGTGAACTTCTTTAGCTGAGCATCTACTTCTTCCTCAGTGCCAAGATAGAGCCTCAAGTCTCGCTTGTACTGTTCAATCGCATCATGGTCGCCTGCCTTGATCCTTTCTACCATTCCCACGATTGGCGTGCCCGTCATGTGCGATGCCATTGGAAAGAGAACATTGTATCCTCGCATGCGCTTGTATCTAGCTATCAGGTCGCCTATAGTGTAGGTCCTGCCGTGGCCGATATGCAGAGCGCCGTTGGTGTAAGGATATGGAACAGTGATGAAGAACTTCGGCTTCTTCGGGTCAGGGTCAGCTTCGAAAATCCTTTCTTGTTCCCAACGCTTTTGCCATTTCTTCTCAACCTTGACGTACTCACTCATTTGTGGAAGCCTCGGCTAATGTCTACGGAATTGGAGGAGCCACAAGCCATACGTGCTATAAAGGAAACGCAGAAACAGTGTCGTCTATGACCTGAGAAGACAATCCATCCTTGGCTCACTCGAACACTCGCACGCAATGGCATCTTAATAGAGCTTTGGATGACTGGATTTGGCCAATCAGTTCGCATCGACGCGAATAGGATGAAAAGGTCGTCGGTGGCAAGGCACGCATGGATACCAGTTGGATGAGAGACTCAACCGGGGAGTTCATAGATATCCACAAGGACCTCCTCACCTATGATCAGGCCCTGTCATTCTTCCAGACAGTGGAGGCCGAAGCTGATGTCAAGGAGTATTGCAATGGCTCTAATGCGGGAGGGAGGTGGGTCTTCCAGATATTCAACAAAGAGTTTGTCGCGGAGCTGGCAGAAGTAATCCGAGAGGCTCTTGTCTCCACACGAGGTAAGGGACCTGTGTTGGAAGTCATGGCAGGCGATGGAAGACTCACTGAGTTTCTTAGGCCGCTGGTCAATCGTGAGATCACTGCAACCGACAGCAAGGATGGACGCTATGACATAGCATACCCCAAATGGGTGGAGAAGATGGACGCACTTGATTCAATCGAACATTATCACCCGTCCTTTCTCGTAATCAGCTGGGAGCCATTTCTGTCGGAGACCGGGTTGAAGGCAATTGACAAGAGAGTACCAACCGCTTGGATTGGAAACCCAGAACAGTGCGGCCATGTTGACCTCTTCAAGAAAAAGTACATCGAGAAACACAGCCGTTACGCATTGTGCCGGCATGATTCATTTGCTGAGGGAAAATTCGTGAGCGACGTATTTCTTTTCAACTGCAAGGAGAAATGGTTCTCATAGCGAACTCGCGTCGAGAGATGAACAACTTGCAGTTTGGCCGCGTATCAGAACTCATGTTATACACCCCTTCATATTGAGTGAGGCCGAAAAGACCACAGCAGTGTGAAGAAGGCCCCCACATGGTCAAACCAGAAGTGGATGCTGTTGATATAGACGCGAAGACCGGCAACACTCTTGGATTCTACAGATTCGGTGCAGATCGTCCAAACGTTTTCATTCTCTCCGCGATGGATGGCTCGTCGGCAACAGGAGTATATGCCACCTACCTGATAATGAAGCACTTGGAGGGATTAGCGAGGATTGATGGCTCGCTCACCTTGTTGCCCGTAGCAAACCCATTATCGTTTCGACTTGGGGCGAAATTATCTCCTCTGGACTCCCTTGATCTTGACACTGTGTTCCCTGGTGATGAAAGAGGAACTGTAACGCAGCACACTGCTTGGGAAATATGGAGAAGAGTTTCTCAAGCTGACTACGTGATAAGCCTCCGTACAGGATGGCAGTCGTGCATGAGTCATATGGTCGCGATGCATCGTGAATACATCCACGTGAGGAATATGGCCACACAGATCGGTCTGCCACTCGTCGTTCAAGCATCTGGAAGCAGAGGTTCGCTTACCACGGAAGCGGCACATGAGGGGATTGCGGTCGTCACTATTGAGACCAGAGGAAACAGGTATCAAGTCGAACCGCAAGCGGCCGTGGAAGTAAGGGAGGCAATACTCAACTTCCTGAGAATAAAGGACATGATTCCGGGGGAGAAAATCGAGAACATCTTGTGTTCTTGCTGGAAGAATGCAATCAGTCAACTCAGATGCAGAAGGGTTCTTCGTTCCCACAACGCGTCCAGGCGAAGCTGTCCGCCGCAATGATGTCATCGGCCAGATTCAGGACAAGGGCCACATAATGTCACCATATGACGGCAGAGTTGTTCTCACTTAGCGAGATGAATTACGTATTCGAAGGAGATATCATCGGAAGAATCGCAACACCAGTAGCCGAGCAGCGAGTTGAAGCGGAGTCTACTGAAGAGAAGATAGTGCCAAAGAGAAGGAAATGGTAGGTCCGGTCTACGTGAGTTCTTTGGTTCTTGGAAGGGCAGGGTGTTCGTCTCGAGAAGCGAGTTGGCAACGTAGTTATTCCGGGGAAATGGTCGACAAACGCCAATCAGATCAATCTGAAGAAAGTTCTCAAAACGTTCCTGAAGTATGCTTACCTCTTTACTTGGTCGTATGTAAGCGGGGAGCATGTCCCTAGTCTTGTACTCGTTAAGGGAGCCGACGATAATCAGGCTTAATAACAGGTGAAGCCCTCTTCCAACAATCTAAGATGTGGCGAGCACATCATGGCGTCCTTTGACAAGAGCATAGGAGAGAGAAATACGTCAACGGCAAATGCAAAACCAATAATAGGATTTGTTCTTAGCCTATTCGGTGCAATCATTACACTTGTCGATGCTATCGTGTATCTAATAATAGAGCACGATGAACTCGTCGGAATTCTCGGAGTCATCTTTGCCATCTTGGTCCTAGTCTTTGCATCCATGGGATACTTCACTAAAGAAAAGACAATGCGCTTGACCTCTGGCTTGGTAGTAATGATTATCGGATTCATCGTTATGATAGCTGGTGGGCCCTTGCTTACTGACTTCATAGCTATTGGCGCTGGCCTTCTGATAACGCTTGGCGGTATTTTCATTAACCAAGTGAAATAAGCTCCGAAGAGGGAGGAGTAACTCAAATCCTCCCCTTCTTTTCCAGTTTCGATGTTAAGCGGAGTGCATAATCGTTTGTTTGGTTCCTCTCGACGGCAGCATGAACCCGGCTTTCTTGCGGTACTCTAGATACTCCTGCCCGTAGCGGACAATCAGCTTTCTCTCTTCGAGTCGGGCTCCAATCAAGATGTAGATACAGAATGAAAGAGAGAAGACTGCGACTGGCAGAAAAGGATACACAGCAATCAATGAAAGAAACAGGAGGATTGTGGCCAAGTACAATGGATGGCGCACGCGTCCGTAGATGCCACGGGTAACCAACTCAGCTTTCCTATCCGTTCGCATGTCAGCGACGGTGCTCACGGAAAGCACTCTAGAAGCCGCGGTCGCTATCGCGAGACCTCCTGCTATTAGCGCAAGTCCAATCACGAGGTAAAGAGGATTGACTGATTCGGGAGATTGAATGAAATAGAACCAATCCCAGAAATTCATGGACAAGAACGGGGGAACGAGTGCAATGATGCTTGTTCCCTTGTATATGTTTGCGTAGCCAGAAGTACCCCACCTGCCAACTATTCTCGACTTGATCCTTAATGCCGACAGCCCGCTGTGTTGAAGGCCAAACAGCGTGACGCACAGCACGATAATCAAGTACTCTTTCAATGGACAGGACCGATTCGAACGGCGGCCGGGCCTGAATAAAGCAATGCTTGTGGCAAGGGTTGCGCGTCAAAGGATTCTGCAACGGAGAGGCAACTGAGAGCTCACAATGCTATAAGGTTATAAGGCGAGAAGGAGATGATTAACAATAGTTAAGGCAAAGGTGATTGTGATGAAAAACGTACCAACAAATCCGTTCGTTCCCATAGAAGCATGGGACGATACTAGGGTCACCGTCAAGGATGGCGATGACGACAAGCAAGTGGATGCCAGGCGCTACTATGTTCATTATGTCGTTGGCGAGAGCGATGACAGAAGATTCGTAGATAGCGGCAATGACGAACCAGATCAGGTTGCCGAGAAGACTGTCTATATGGCGCCATCTATCCATAAACTCGCCGGAGAACCATTCCATTATGACAGGGACAGAGTCCTTGCTGTGACTGGAGATGACCGGCTCGATAGCTCTAAGCGTCTCGTTCGTAGCAACGCATGTTCCGAACATGAGAAGATAGAGGTCGTATTTGAGAGCCCCGGAGTCGAGTGCTGTGCCATGTCCAAAGAAGACGCTGACCAGCAACGAGTGCCCGTACAGTATCTGGCAGGCTACCTCCTAGGTAGAAGCGAAGGACTGTTTAAGGTGGCTCAGTCAAAAATTGTGCTCGACGACGGAACAGTATACTACGATAACATCCACGTAATCCCAGAGGAGATAGTCAACAATTGGTCATGCATCGACTAGGAACAAAGACATCGAGTGATACTTCTGGGACTCAAATCCAGAGATTCGGGCGGATTTACCGAGCACCAATGAGCTCATCCGCCTGGCTTTCTTTAAAATGATTAAAGTTCGGTGAGCATTGGTTTAGCTAACGTCCTCACTCTGGAGTCAGAGTGGCCGTAAAAGGCATGCATACGCTTAAGCTTATATATGCAAATAACTCCGTCACGGAATAGCTCTCCCCGACAGCAGTTTTGTTTGCTGATTGTTGGTTCCCAAATCTGGGCCCAAATCGCCGGGGAGGGCGAATGAAGGTGAATCGATATGGCAAAACCAGCCCGCGCTATGGCCGACAAGCGACAAGGCCTAGCAGTGTGTTCCATATGCGGTGGAAGCCAGTTCTACGAGGACCTCACCAGAGGAGAGAACATCTGCATCTCCTGCGGTTGTGTCATCAATGACAGAATCATGGACACTGGACCAGAATGGAGGGCATTCACTGCTGAAGAAAAGAATGCCAGGGCCAGAACTGGATCGCCCTCGACGCTCACCATGGCAGACAAGGGTCTAGCCACGACCATAGGGTGGAGCGACAGGGATGCCAACGGTCGTTCTATTGCTGCAAACAACAGGGCAGCGATCTACAGAATGCGGAAGTGGCAGATTAGAACTCTCGTCCACAGCTCTCAGCATCGGAACCTGAGCATTGCTATGAGCGAGATGGATAGGCTCACTTCACAGCTCGGTATTCCGGGAGAGACAAAGGAGACTGCAGCCCTCATTTACAGAAAAGCCCTTGGCAGACGCCTAGTCCGAGGAAGAAGCATCGAAGGCATGGTAGCGGCTGGAATATACCTGTCGTGTCGCATTCACAAGATTCCCAGACAGTTGGACGAAATAGTCACTGAGGCAAGAGTGAATAGGAAGGAACTTGGCCAGTGCGTGAGACTCATTCTACGCAATGTTGACATCAGGGTCCCGATCCCGTCAGCAAATGATCTCATGCCGCGAATCTCTGCGGACCTGTCCCTTGACGGCAAGACTCTGCAATGCGCAATGGACATCATTAACAAAGCCAGACAGCACGGTCTCACCGCAGGCAAAGATCCGGGTGGCCTAGCAGCTGCTGCGCTCTACATTGCGGGAATAATCGAGAACGATAGACGCACTCAGAGGGAAATTGCTGAGGCGTCCAACGTCACTGAAGTAACTGTTCGCAATAGGTACAAAGACCTATGTGTCAGCCTCCAAATCACCATTCGTCCCTAATGGGTCGGGCTCCACCGACACGGCTCAGTGTGAATCTATCATGATGCCACTAACAGAACGCAGTACGCCTTGAGCACGGAAAGCGGCATCAGGAAGGAAAGCAGTTGCATGTAACCCGCAACCGTGACTCCATAAGCGTTGGCCTCGGCAGCTAATCGAAGAGCACCTGCAGTAGGATACTTCATCCTAAGCAATGGACCAGTCGCCATAGAACCCAACATCATTCCGACGAAGAGGTACTTGCGCAGCTGTCCGAAGATTCCGAAGAAGGGCTGTGCAGAGGGGTTTTCACTATCAAGTCGAAAGAGCACCAACATGGCCAGTCGAGACGTTGTCTGTCCTATGTCCGCCCATGGAGTTGACACGCTAGCCCAAGTAAGCAACGAGGTCCGGACTGGACACGCTGATTCCTAGATAAGGGTCGGTGTATCCTTCACGCGTGGCATATAGTCCTGCTTCTTCCAAGACCCACCTGCCGCTAAGCATGATCTCTACGTGCTCACTCGCCCATGGACTGAACGCCCCTTTCAACCCCTCTGGCAGCGTGATGAAGAAGGTTGTTGATGGTCTTGACCCGTAGCGTCCAATCGAAGCGGAGAGTCCACGACTGGTGAAGTTGACATCCTGAAGGAAGTAGAACTGAAGGCTACCAGTTGCATCGTATCGGAAACTAGATGGGTCGGTTCTCGTTTCCCCCGGGAAAGACCCAAGTAAGCCGCGAACCGTTTCCGTAGACCACCTTCGACGTGAGGTTTGTGCCTGTGATTAAAATATCATAGGGAAGACCCATGCCAAGAACAAGGTCCAGAGACCTCATGGGCAAATACCCATCAAGCTCAATGAACCATCCGATTGGTGTTCCACCGTGCCGTGATGTGAGCTTGAATGCCGAGCTCATGAGAGTCGCGGTAAACAGCACTATATTCATTCGGTATATCAGGTCTGTATCATTCACAAACGAAACACTCAGGCGACAGTCCCTCAAGTTCAGCAATCCAACCTGTATGTTATATGCGTCTCTACTTGAGGTTGAGAAGCGCATCTCTGAGTGGAAGCTCAGGCCATAGGGATCTACCACCAACAGGACAGTGGTTCCCGCTAGTGCGATGATTGTCATAAATCCCAATGCCTTGAATTTGCGATTCAATTCCTCATCCTCCACGTAGTCCCGCCAGTAGCACGCAGTATGCCTTTAGCACGCAAAATGGCATCAGGAAAGAAAGCAGTTGAATGTACCTTGCAGCCCTGACACCATCAGCATTGGCTTCAGCAGCCAATCGAAGTGCGCCCCCAGTAGGATACTTCATCTTTAGCAACGGACCTGTCGCCATGGATGCCAACATCACGGCTGCAAATAGGTACTTGCCGAACTGTCCGAACACACCGAAGAAGGGCTGCGCGGCACGGCTATCGCTGTCGAGGCCGGAGAAGGCCAGTATAACTAGTGCGAGATTGAATGTCTTGAACATGAAATTCCCTGCAGCCGAGACCGCACCTCGGACAATGCCTTTCGCAAACATTCCTGCAATAGCACCTTTGAGCCCGTTGTACACAGCTGTGAGAGATGACCTGACTATCCCTCCGATGCCCACGCCCCCTGCCACTCCCCAAAAGGCACCAAAAGCCGCATTTCGCGCGGCCGCAGTAATGCCCGAGATGCCAAGACACGCCGCCTCCATGAGTATTAGGTCTGTTCCTGTGTCGGATGTGAAGTGCCAGAAACTGAAACTATCCACAAACTTCGAGTTCACACCAAAGGCCCTCATACCGGCCTGAATCGCCCAATCAAACATGGACTTCCCAGTGACGGCCTGCGTGATAAAATCAATGCCAAATATGGCTGATTCGGGCCCGACCCATGGTGACACAATGATCATTCCTGCACCTATGACACACATGAGCTTCCTTGTGTTCATCTCATCTCTTGCCGCTTGCTGTTGCTTCGCGAAGTATGTGTCAAGGTACTTGCTGTCGAGCTCAGCCCGCAGATAGTAGACATTGATATAGAGCATGTTGCGAACGCATTGTACAATGTCGCTGCATTCTTGAGATGGATTCCTCTCGTACAGAGTGACGATTATGACAGGAGATAGGAACTCAGAGTCTGTCGAGACCCATATGGGAAGACCTGTCTTCTCATTGACCAGTTGAGAGAGGTCTATCGTTATGCTCCCTTGTGCCCTTGTCACAATCCTGTTGATTTGGAATCTCTGGCCGAGACCCTTCGAAGTCTGCACGGTTATGTTGGCGTAGACCTGAGAGTACCCTGCAAGTGCGTTTTCCAGTCCAGCCCAATCGTTACGCTCTTACCGCGGATTGCTTGATGTCGGTATATCGTGCCCGGCGATTTCAGGTAGTTGCCGGTCCACCATATGCTGAATGTTGGGGAGTCGGGGTCAGAGGTGGAGGATTCGTATAAGCTGGGCCTGACCTTGATTGATTCGTTATTCATGAACATGGTCTGAACGCAGGGCTGCTCAAGGTTCGAACTGTCTCTGTACGTTGGATACCTGTTCCTGCCTCGTTGATGCCGCCGTAGTTGGGGTCCCAGTACCAGTTTGCACCATTGTAGTCAACCGCCCATTCTTGGACGAACGTGTCCATCTTCCCGTTGCCGAGCCTGCTGGTATCGTAGTACTCCTTGCTGAGCCCTCCGCGGGACGAAGTATCCATGTATTGGTCCCGAGGTTGCGTGGATCCTGCGAACTACTGTCAGTGCCGCTCATCTTCTCCAGACGGTTCTGAGATGCCTGTGAATACATCATCCTAGACACAACAGACCCAGCAGGACTGAGTGAGAACAACAACTGACTCACTGGGTCTTGACAGCAGGCGGCGACTTCGTCGACCCAACCTTCGCTGTTCAACAGTTCGAGCCGGTCCTCTTGTGTGTAAGAGAGAGAAGCGAAGCTGACAGCGTCCTTGACAATGGTATGGCCCCACATGTTCATGTGGTACGACCTGACAAGGTAGTCGATGTATGCCTCAGTCACAGAACAGTTGGCCCAAACGTGGTCTCGTGTGACATCCTCCGAGAGACCGTAGCACTGAGTATGCCGCCCCCGTAGTTGTCAGCTTGGAACGATATTGGCGTTCCGATGCGCGCGGTGGAGGTGGTACTGAAGGTCCCATACTCAAGGTATCTCCTGCCGATTGACTGGAGGTAGTCTACCCTCACACCCCACTCGGGAGTGTACTGGGAGAGGTCACCGTAGAGCATGGAGCCAATCTCTGTTGCCTGCCCACCGAATGCGGTCCTCTGAAGGGTAACCGATACTTCGGGCATCCAGTGCTTGTACATGGGGTCGTTGCCACCAATCTTTGGATAGGAACCGTTAGAAGTCAAGACCTGCCAGTAGAACGGCGACACAGAACCATGTGAATAGATGTAAGAGTCTGTAGGCTCAAAGTGGATTCTGGTCAGAGCCCTGTTGACCGTGTTGTCGCTCTGTTTGAAGTCCGTCTGCCCCATCAGTGGGTCGTTCGACTTCCACACAGTACTCAGGACAGTCTCATGGAATGGGAGGGTGCTGGATTCGGCGCGTACCTCTGCAACATCCTGCAGTGTCGGCTCCCCGCTGCGGACCCTGGCGATGACCGCGTCTTTGTACGGAATCTCTTGATGTCTACCTATTTCCATCTGAGTGTACGTGCTGGGTAACTTGTAGGGAAGTATCACTCTTGGGAACGAAATGTCTGCAAGTCTGCCTGTGTCCAGCATCGGGAGTGCCATCTCAAAGTCAGGAA